>NZ_JBWKOB010000004.1:0-180636 GCF_059415865.1 Roseateles sp. GW821-FHT09H10
CACTCCACCGCTAGCTGCCGTTCCCGACAAGCGCTGCGTTGTGATCAGCGAAGCCCACGACTGTAGCACAGGTTTTTCCGTAAGTGGAAGCCCTTGGGGCAAATTCTTTGATGTGCCAGCTGAGAGAACCTGCGGATAACTCCCCGCTTCCCTTGTGCGCCCCTATAAAGAACAGAGGCCTGGATGACACCTCATCCAGGCCTCTCTAGATATAGCGGTAGCGGCGCCCGGAGGCTCAGGCCTCCTCGTGGAAGGCTTCTTCCCGCTTGTTCTTGATGGAGGGCAGCATGACGACAACGATCATCAGCGCAGCGGCAATCAGCAGGCCGGCCGACAGCGGACGAGTCAGGAAGGTGCTCCAGTCGCCGCGGGCCAGCAGCAGCGCGCGGCGCAGGTTCTCTTCCATCATGGGACCAAGGATGAAGCCCAGCAGCAGCGGTGCTGGCTCGCAGCTCAGCTTGTAGAAGACATAGCCCAGCAGCGCGAAGCCTGCGGTCATGTAGACGTCGAAGCTGTTGTTGTTCAGCGAGTAGGTGCCGATGCAGCAGAAGACGACGATGGCCGGGAAGAGGAAGCGGTAGGGCACCGTCAGCAGCTTGATCCAGATGCCGATCAGCGGCAGGTTCAGCACGATGAGCATCAGATTGCCCAGCCACATCGATGCGATCAGGCCCCAGAACAGCTCCGGATTGCTCGTCATGACCTGGGGGCCGGGCTGGATGCCCTTGATGGTCATGGCGCCCACCATCAGTGCCATCACGGCATTCGGCGGGATGCCCAGGGTCAGCATCGGGATGAAGGAGGTCTGCGCGCCTGCGTTGTTGGCACTCTCCGGACCCGCCACGCCCTGGATGGCGCCCTTGCCGAAAGGCACGCGAGGGTTGCGGTTGATCTTCTTTTCCAGCGTGTAGGCCGCGAACGAGGCCAACAGCGCGCCGCCGCCCGGCAGCACGCCGAGCACGGAGCCCAGTGCCGTTCCGCGCAAGACCGAGGGCCAGGCATCCTGGAAGTCTTCCTTGGTCGGCCACAGGCCCTTGACCTCCTTGGTGAAGACCTCCCGGTGCTCTGCCGGCTGCCCCAGGTTGGCGATGATCTCGCCGAAGCCGAACACACCCATGGCAATGACGACGAAGCCGATGCCGTCGGTCAGTTCAGGGATGTCGAAGGAGAAGCGCGCCGTGCCGGTGATGACATCGGTGTTGATCTGGCCGAGCAGCAGGCCCAGCACGATCATCGCGATGGCCTTGATCAGCGAGCCCGATGCCAGCACAACGGCGCCGACCAGGCCCAGGACCATCAGTGAGAAATATTCGGCCGAGCCGAACTTGAAGGCCAGTTCGGTCAGCGGCGGCGCGAAGGCGGCAATGATGATGGTGCCCACGCAGCCGGCGAAGAAGCTGCCCAGGCCGGCAGCGGCGAGTGCAGCACCCGCACGACCGCGACGTGCCATCTGGTAGCCGTCGATGGCGGTCACGACCGAGCTCGACTCGCCCGGCACATTGATCAGGATGGCCGTCGTCGAGCCGCCGTACTGGGCGCCGTAGTAGATGCCGGCCAGCATGATGAGGGCCGGCGTCGCTTCCAGCGTGTAGATGGAGGGCAGCAGCATCGCGATGGTCGCGACCGGGCCGAGGCCGGGAAGCACGCCGATCAGCGTGCCCAGCACCGTACCGAAGAAGGCGTACATCAGGTTCTGCAGCGTCAGCGCCGTCTGGAACCCGAGACCGAGGTTATTTAGCAAGTCCATGTCGTGCGCCCTCAGCCTTGGAAGTAGATGGGCCAGACCGGAATCGTCAGGCTGAGACCCTTGATGAACAGGGCCCAGCTGCCCGCGGTCAAGATGACACTGCTGATCAGCACGTCACGCCAACGGAATTCCTCGCTCGCCGCCGCCGCCATCGCGATGAGCAGCGGCAGGCTGCAGATCATGCCCAGACGCGGCAGCGCGATGCCGAAGAGGCCGACCGCGGCCACGATGATGACCAACGGCCGCCAGGCGATGGAGCCGACGGGGTCGCCCCCTTCCGATTCCAGCGTCAGCGCCTTGAACAGCACGAGCCCGCCGAGCAGGGCCAGCAGGATGCCGAGACCGAAGGGGAAATAGCCGGGACCGGGCCGGGCCGAGGTGCCGAACGAGTATTCGGTTGCCCCCCACGCGAACGCCACGCCCACCACCAGGAACATCAGCCCGGACCAGAAGTCCCGCTGGCTTTTGATCTTCATCGCTTGTCGCCTCCAGCGCGCCGTGGGGCACGCATTTTGTTGACGACGATTCTGGCAGTCGGACCCTGGGGGCCCGACTGTGGATTACACGTAATCGCGCCTCAGCTTTCCCAGGCCGGTGTGCTGCGCAGCACTTCCTCGACGGTAGTCAATCCCTCCGCCACCTTCATGGCACCCGCCAGCCGCAGCGGACGCAGGCCCTCCTGCATGGCCTGGCGACGCAGGGCGGTCAGGTCGGCAATGGCGCCCTTGACCCCTTCGGAAATCGTCAGCAGCTCATACAGGCCCGCGCGACCGCGGAAGCCGGTGTTGCGGCATTCCAGGCAGCCGACAGGCTTGTAGGGCTTCACGCCACCGCCAAGGCGCCAATGGCGCACCAGCTCGTTGAGGCTTTCGCGGGTGACCATGGGATCGGGCTGCTTGCAGTGCGGACACAGCGTGCGCACCAGCCGCTGCGCCAGCACGCCGATGACCGTCGCACTGATCAGATAGCTGGGCACGCCCAGATCCTGCAGCCGCGTGATGGCCGAAACCGAGTCGTTGGTGTGCAGGGTGCTGAAGACCAGATGGCCCGTCAGCGCCGCCTGGATGGCCATCTCGGCCGTCTCCAGGTCGCGGATCTCGCCCACCATGATGATGTCCGGGTCCTGGCGCATCAGCGCGCGCAAGCCCTCGGCAAAGCCGAAGTCCAGCACGTTCTGCACCTGGGTCTGGTTGAAGGCCGGCTCGATCATCTCGATGGGGTCTTCAATGGTCGTGACGTTGACCTCGTCGGTGGCCAGGCGCTTTAGCGTGGAATACAGCGTCGACGTCTTGCCGCTGCCGGTCGGGCCGGTCACGAGGATGATGCCGTGGGGCTGCTTGACCAGGCTTTCCCAGCGGTCCGCATCGTGCTGGCCGAAACCCAGGGAGGACAGATCCTTGACCGCAGTCTCCGGGTCGAAGATGCGCATGACCATCTTCTCGCCGAAGGCTGTCGGCAGCGTCGACAGCCGCATTTCGACCTCGTCGCCGGCCGGGTTGCGTGTCTTGATGCGGCCGTCCAGCGGCCGGCGCTTCTCGACGACGTCCATGCGGCCGAGCAGCTTGATGCGCGAGGTCATCGCGCTCATCACCGTCGGCGGCAACTGGTAGACGGTGTGCAGCACACCGTCGATGCGGAAACGGATGACGCCCATCTCGCGGCGCGGCTCGAGGTGGATGTCGGAGGCGCGCTGGTCGAAGGCGTACTGCCACAGCCAGTCCACCACCTGCACGACGCCCTGGTCATTGGCGTCGAGCTGCTTGTTGCTCTTGCCCAGCTCGACCAGCTGTTCGAAGCTGGCCACCTGGCTCTGCTCGCCGGCCTTGGCCGCGGCACGCACCGAGCGGGCCAGCGTGAAGAACTCCGTCGTGTAGCGCGCGATATCCAGCGGGTTGGCAATGACGAGCTTGATGGGCTTGCGCACATGCGACTCGATCTGCGCCACCCATGCCGTGTCAAAGGGCTCGGAAGTCGCGACCGTCACGTCGTTCAGGCCGAACTGCACCGGCAGGCAGCGCTTGGCCTCCGCATAGCCGATGGACATCACGTCGCCGACGCGGCCGACGTCGACCTTCAGCGGGTCGATGCGCAGATAGGGCAGCTTGGCGCGCACGGCCAGCCATTCCGACAACGCGTCCACATCCAGAGGCTTGCCCGTGCTCAGGCGCACCAGGGCGGCATGGCCCAGGCGCACCAGGGGATGCAGGGCGCTGTCGCCGGCCGCGAAGCGCTGCTCGGTGCGCTGCACCTGGGTCTCGTCGATGAGGCCATCTTCCAGCAGCCAATGCAGCAGCTGGCGCCATTCCAGGCGACCTTCGGTCTTGGCAGGGGGCGCCGCGGGCTTGGACTTGGTCGACATCGAGGGCTCAGCTTCTCAAAGGGCGTTGAGGATGCTCATCGGCAATGGCCGCACCAGCCTAAGCCATTTGCGGGCCGGCAACTTGAAGCGCGATTCGATATTAGCCGCGCGTTGCTCGAGAACTTCACGGTGCGGCACCGGCACGCCACGGGCCGCGACGACGATGGTGTTGCCTTCCTTGGTCGGCGCCAGGCTCCAGACCTGGTCGGAGCCAAAGACGCGCGCGATGCGCAGCGCGCTGCGCGCGAAGCTGGCGCTGCGGCCGAAAAGGTTGACCGTCATCAGGCCACCGTCGGCCAGCACGCCGCGGCAGGCGGCGTAGAAGGCCTCGTCGTCCAGCACGGGCGCCGCGGCGTCGTGGTCATAGAGGTCGACATTCAGCACATCGACGCTCTGCAGATGGGCGTCATCCCTGACCCAGCGCGCCGCGTCGTCGTTGACGACGCTCAGGCGCGCATCGTTGGCCGGCAGCCGGAACCACTGGCGGCAGGCGGCGATGACCTCGGGGTTGATCTCGACGGCCGTGGTCTGCATCTTCAGCTGGCCCTGGCAGAAGCGCGTCAAGGCCGCGGCGCCCAGGCCCAGTTGCACGGCATGGCCTTCGCCCAGCAAGGCCGAGTCGCGCCACAGCATCCATGCGCACATGCGCTGCACATATTCCAACTCGATCTGGTCGGGCTTGCGGATGCGCATGGCCCCCTGCACCCAGATGGAATCCAGATGCAGAAAGCGCACGCCGTCGAACTCGCTCAGCGTCGCCGGCCCCCAGGATTGCGGCTTGGACCTCATTGCCTTGCCACCCAGTCGCTCACGTCCTTCAGCATCGCGTCCAGGCGCCGTCTATCCAGCAGCCGGCCGCGGGTGACGACGGCGTCGATCTGGCGCGTCGCGGCAATGTCTTCCAGCGGGTTGGCCTTCAACACGACGATGTCGGCCGTCTTGCCTTCGGCCAGCGCGCCATAGCGGTCCAGCTTGCCCAGGAAACGCGGACCGGCCACGACGGCCGAGCGCAGCGCCTGGGCCGGCGTGAGGCCCGAGCGCACATAGACGGCCATCTCGTCATGCAGGGCCTGGCCAGGGTAGTCGAAGCTGTTCAGGAAACCGGCATCGGTGCCGGCGACGATCTCGACGCCCGCCTCGGCCAGCAGCGGCAGCAGGCGTGCCGTCTTCTCATAGCTGGCATGGCGGTAGGCGATGGCGTCCGGTCCGTCCAGGGCGGCGCGCTTGACCCGCCATTCATAGGTCTGGCGCAGCTTGGGGCCGATGTACTTCAGATAGTCGTCCTGGGCATGGTCATTCTGGTCCAGATAAGCCGTGATGCGGATGACGGACAGCGTCGGCACGACGGCCGTGCCGCGCGCAGCCAGGCGCTTGAAAGCCGCGCGGGCCGTGGCCTCGTCATAGCTGGCCAGGCTCTGCTCGGCGGCTGAACGCGCCGTGATGGTGCCGGCCACCACCTGGGCCGTCAGCTCCGCCTCACGCGGCGTGGCGGCGCGCAGCAGATAGTTCAGATGCTCCAGCGTGCCCAGGCCGGCCTCGGCCGCCTGGTCCAGCGTGACATGGCCATGCAGATGGGCCGAACTCGGCAGGCCGCGTGCCTTGGCCTGACGCAGCGCGTCCAGGTAGACGTCGGCGCGCATCGTGTTCTCGGTGATCTTGACGAAGTCGGCGCCCTCGCCGCGCAGCTTGTCCAGGGCCTGAGCCACCTCCTCGGGCGTGCCGACCTCCTGGGTGCCCTTCCACAGCGGCTTGTAGCCCTCCAGCTTGGCGCCGGACACGAAGAGCGTCGGGCCGAGCAGCTTTTTCGTGGCGATGTCATTGCGCCACTGCAGCACGGTGTCGCTGAGGTCACCGGCGCAGTCACGCACCGTCGTGATGCCATGGGCCAGGTAGAGGGGCAGCAGCTGGCGGTTCTCCTCGATCAGCGCCTCGCCGCCGCCGAAGTGGACATGGCTGTCCCACAGGCCTGGGATCAGATAGCGGCCCTTGAGGCTCAGCGTGCGGCTGGCCTTGTAGCCGCCCAGCTTCTTCTCGTCGACGACGGCCAGGATGCGCTCGCCGCGCGTGACGACGGCCTGGCCCTTGACCAGCCGGCCGGCAGCCACATCCACGATCGTGGCATCACGCAGGATCAGGTCCGCGGGAACGGGCGCCGCGGTGGCCCAACCCGCCCAGGCCGCCCACGCAGCCATCAACATTCTTTTCATGCGGGCATCCTAGGCCAGATACGGCGCCAGATCGCTGCGCCAGGCCGCGATCTTGTCGGCCAGCCTGAGGCCTGCATGGGCCGGGCTGGTGGACGGCAGGCGCAGCACCGGAATGCCGGGATCGCCCAGGGCCAGCAGCGTCTGCCGGTGCGCCAGCGCGCCGTTGCAGGCGATGGCCCGCAGCTCGGGCAAGCGCGTCACGAGATGGGGCAGATCACTGGGCTCCGCGGCCTCGATGGCCGTGTCCAGACTGCCCTCGCGGCGACAGGCCGCCACCGCGTCCCACAGCGCCACGCGGTGCCGCCGCAGCGCCTCCAGCCGCTGGGCATAGGGCAGCGCCGCCAGGTCCGCATCACCCAGCAGAGCCGCCATGAGGGGCCAAAAGGCATTGCGCGGATGCGCGTAGTACTGGGCCGCCTGCAAGGAGGCCGCACCCGGAAAGCTGCCGAGCACGAGCAGGCGTGCCCGCGCATCGAAGACCGGCGCCAGGCCGATCAGGCGCCGCTCGAACTCGCCGTTCGCAGAATTTGCCTTGAGCGGCCGCGGCTGAGACGATAGGGTTGTCTTCGGAGAAGGCATGGAAGCAAGGAACTGGCGATGACACCAAGGACATCATGGCTGATCTGATTGCGCGCATCGCCGGGCTGTGGCGCTACCCGGTCAAGTCCTGTGCCGGTGAAGCGGTGGACCAGCTGACCCTGGATGCCGACGGCTGGCCCGAAGGCGACAGAGCCTGGGGCATCATCGATGCCGCCGGCGAGCTGACCTGGATGGGCGCCCATCCGCGCCTGGCCCTGGTCAGCGCGCGGTGGCTGGTGGGCGGCCTGGAACTGGAAGCCGAGGGCCGTGTGCAGCGGGTGGCCAGCCAGGGCGGCGGCGCGGTGGAGGTGCGGGCCTGGAACGGCGAGCGCCAGGACTTCGATGCCTTGCAGGCCTGGGACGCCGGCGACGACGCGGCCGCCCTGCTGCGCGCGACGACGGGCGAGCGCCTGCGCCTGGTGCGGCTGAGCCTGGAGGCCCAGCGCCGCCCGGTGCTGAACGCGCTGCACATCGTCGGCGACGGCTCGCTGCGCGCCTGGAGCGAGGCCATGGACCAGCCGCTGCACCGCCCGGCCGAGCGGGCCCGGCCCAATCTGCTGCTCCGCGCCGAGGAGGGCGGCGACGACCTGCCCGCCTTCATCGAGGACATCCTGACCGAGGCCCGCATCGGGGTCCTGACCTTGAGCCGCACCCTGGCCTGCGTGCGCTGCGTCGTGCCGACCGTGGACCCGGCCACCGGCGTGCCCCAGCCACCGGCCCTGGACGCGCTGACCCGGCTCAGCGCCGAACGGGCGCCGGGCGCACCGGTGCAGTTCGGCATCTATGCGCGCGGCAGCGGTGCGGGGGAGTTGCGCGTCGGCGACCGGGTGGAGCTGTCGCTGGACTTCGGCAACGCCTGATCAGCGCAGCCGCGGCAGCGCGGCGCGCGCATTGGCGCTGGTGATGGCCGCCGTCTGCTCCAGCGACCAGCCGCGCACCCCGGCCAGGCTTTCAGCGATGCGCGGCAGTTCGGCCGATTCATTGCGCGCCTGCCCCGGGCTGGCTTCACGCTGCTCGGCCGTCTTGTAGAGCCAGTGCGGCGGGATGTCCGGCGCGTCGGTCTCCATGACGAGGGCCGACGCTGGCACGCTGGCGGCGACGCGGCGGATCTGCAGGGAGCGGTCAAAGGTCAGCGTGCCGCCAAAGCCCAGCTTGAAGCCCAGGTCGATGAAGGCTTGCGCCTGCTGCTCGCTGCCATTGAAGGCGTGGGCGATGCCGCCGTGGGTGAAGCCGATGCGGCGCAAGCCGGCCAGCAGCTTGTCGGCGCTGCGGCGCACATGCAGCAGCACGGGCAGGCCGGCGCGTTTGGCGAGCTTGAGCTGCTCGACGTAGAAATGCTGCTGGACCTCGGGGTCTATGCCGTCGACGAAATAGTCCAGGCCGATCTCGCCAACGGCCACCAGCCGCGGGTCGGCGCGGTGGGTCTCCAGCGCCTCGGCCAGCGTGTCGAGATCAGTGGGCGCCGAACTCATCACGCACAGCGGATGGATGCCCAGGGCATAGGCGAAATCATGCTGGATGGCCAGCATCCGCACCGTGTCGAAGTTGTCCGCGGCGACGGCCGGGATGACGATCTGCCCGACGCCGGCGGCGCGGGCGCGCGCCACCACCGCCTCACGGTCGGCGTCGAACTCGGCCGCGTCGAGATGGCAGTGGGTGTCTATCCACACTGCCGCTCTCCTCAGCGGAACACCACCGTCCGGTTGCCGTTCAGCAGCACGCGGTGCTCGGCATGCCACTGGATGGCCCGGGCCAGCGCCACGCATTCCATGTCGCGGCCGATGCCGACCAGCTGCTCGGGCGGCATGCTGTGGTCGATGCGGGCCACCTCCTGCTCGATGATGGGGCCCTCGTCGAGGTCGCTGGTCACATAGTGGGCCGTCGCGCCAATCAGCTTGACGCCACGCTCATAGGCCTGGTGATAGGGCTTGGCGCCCTTGAAGCTGGGCAGGAAGCTGTGGTGGATGTTGATGGCGCGGCCGCTCAGCTCGCGGCACAGCTCGGGCGACAGGATCTGCATATAGCGAGCCAGCACGACGAGATCGATCTTGTTGTCGCTGACCACCTCGAGGATCTTGGCTTCCTGAGCCGCTTTCTGCGCCTCGGTGCCGCCCAGCAGCGGGAAGTGGTGGAAGGGAATGTTGTGCGAGGCCGCGAGTTGATAGAAGTCGCGATGGTTGGACACGATGGCCGGGATCTCGATCGGCAGATGGCCGGTCTGGACGCGGAACAGCAGGTCGTTCAGGCAGTGGCCGAGCTTGGACACCAGCAGCAGCACGCGGGTCTTGCGGGCCCGGGCCACCAGCTCCCAGTCCATGCCGAACTCGTCGGCCAGCGGCTTGAAGGCGGCCTGCAGCGCGCCTTCCTCGGCCGCCGCCTCGAACTCGATGCGCATGAAGAAGCGCGCATGGTCGGCATCGCCGTGCTGGTGCGAGGTCAGGATGTTGCCGCCCTGCTGCAGCAACACGCCGGTCACGGCGTGCACGATGCCGGCGCGGTCGGGGCAGGAGAGCTTGAGGATGAAGCGCGGATTCATGGCTGGAACTGTCCTGCGACCAGGCGCAGCTGCCGGTCGCAGCGCGCCGCGAGGTCGCGGTCATGGGTGACGAGGATGAAGGCCGTGCCCTGCTCGCGGGCGCGCTCCAGCATCAGCTCGAAGACGGCCGCGGCGGTGTCGCGGTCGAGGTTGCCGGTCGGCTCGTCGGCCAGCACGCAGGCCGGACGGGTGACGAGGGCGCGGGCGATGGCCACGCGCTGGCGTTCGCCGCCCGACAGTTCGGCGGGCCGATGCAGCACGCGGTCCTTCAGGCCCACGCGAGCCAGCATCTCGGCGGCGGTTTGGCGCGCCTCGGCGGGCGTCTGGCGGCGGATGCGCAGCGGCATGGCGACGTTGTCCAGGGCCGAGAACTCAGGCAGCAGGTGATGGAACTGGTAAACGAAGCCCAGCTGCTGGTTGCGCCAGCGGCCGCGCTCGGCCTCGTCCATGGAAGCCAGCGACTTGCCCATCAGCGTGACGGCACCCGAGGTCGGCATGTCGAGTCCGCCCAGCAGATGCAGCAGCGTCGACTTGCCCGAGCCCGAGGCGCCGACGATGGCCAGGGTCTCGCCGCGCGACACATGCAGGTCCACACCCTTGAGCACCGTGACATCGAGCCCGCCTTCGCTGAAGCGGCGCGTCAGGCCCGTGGCCTGAACAATTTGCAGACCGTCCGCTGGGCCGCTCCCGAGGTCGGTCTGGCCCCCCTGGGGGGCGCCTGCTGTACCCAGCGCGCCGGGGCTCACATGACTATTCATAGCGCAGCGCCTCCGCCGGTTGCACGCGGCTGGCGCGCCAGCTGGGGTAGAGGGTGGCGACGAAGGACAAGGCCAGCGAGACCAGGGCGATGGGGACGATGTCGCCGCGCTGCGGGTCGCTGGGCATCTGGCTGATGACGTAGATGCTGCCGGGCAGGAAACTGACATTGAGCAGATGCTCGATGGCCGGCACGATGACGTCGACGTTGAAGGCCACCAGCAGCCCCAGCCCCACGCCCGCCAGCGTGCCGATGACGCCGGACACGGCGCCCTGCACGATGAAGATGCCCATGATGGAGCGCGGGCTGGCACCCAGGGTCCTCAGGATGGCGATGTCGCTCTGCTTGTCGGTCACCGTCATCACCAGCGTGGAGACCAGGTTGAAGGCGGCGACGGCGACGATCAGCGTCAGGATGATGCTCATCAGCCGCTTCTCGATCTGCACGGCGTCGAACCAGTTGGCGTTGGAGCGCGTCCAGTCGCGCACCAGGATCTCCGGACCCATGGTGTTCTTCAGCTCGCCGGCGACGCGGCGGGCTTCGTGGACGTCCTTCAGCTTGAGTTGCACGCCGGTCGGGCCCTCGGTGCGGAAGAGGCGGGCCGCGTCGTCCACATGGATGAGGGCCAGGCCGGCGTCGTATTCATAGTGGCCGGTGCTGAAGGTGCCCACCACATTGAAGCTCTTCAGCCGCGGCAGCACGCCGGCCGGCGTGACCTGGCCGCCGGGGGCGACGATGGTGATCTTGTCACCCTGGCCGACACCGAGCTGGCGGGCCAGTTCGGCGCCCAGCACGATATTCCAGGCACCGGGCTGCAGCTGGGCGAAGACGCCGTCCTTGAGCTGGGCGCCCAGGCCGGTGACCGTGGCCTCCTCGGCCGGCGAGATGCCGCGGATGATGGCGCCGCGCATGTCCTCACCGCGGGCGATCAGGCTCTGGCTGGCGACAAAGGGCGCCGCGCCGATCACCTCGGGGTTCTGCCTGGCCTTCGCCGCCGTGGCCTGCCAGTCCGGCAGGGCCTGGCCGGCGTAGTTCAACAGCTCGACGTGGGCGATGACGTTGAGCATGCGGTCCCTCACCTCGCGCTGGAAGCCGTTCATCACCGACAGCACGATGATGAGGGCGGCCACACCCAGTGCGATGCCCAGGATGGACACGGCGGAGATGAAGCTGATGAAGCGGTTGCGCCGCCCACCATGGCCGGCGCGCGTGTAGCGCCAGCCGACCTGGAGTTCAAACGGCAGGGCCATGGGGCGATGCAAAGGGTGACAGCATGGGGCCGGGATGGTAACTGGGCGCTCCGCGCAGAATCGGGCCCCTGCCCTTGGAAAGTCGCGATGAAGCCCTTGTCCGTCCTGCTGCCGGCATGTCTGCTGACAGCTGCCCTCCTCCCCAGCCCTGCCCTCGCCATGCCCGACCTCGTCATCCTCGTGCGCCATGCCGAAAGAGCCGCAGCGCCCGCCGGCGACCCCGCCCTGACACCCGCCGGCGAGCAGCGCGCCCAGGCCCTGGCCCAGGCACTGGCCGGCCTGCGCGTGAACGCCATCCTGACGACGAAATTCCGCCGCACGCGTGACACCGCCGCGCCGCTCGCCCAGGCGCTGGGCCTGCAGCCCAAGGTCGTGGATGCAGGCGGCGCCGCCCATGTCCAGGCGGTGGTGGACGCGGTGCGCGCCGAGAACGGCGTCGTCCTCGTCGTCGGCCACAGCAACACCATCCCGGCCATCCTCGCCGGCCTGGGCGGCCCGAAGCTGGCCGAGCTCTGCGAGACCAGCTTCCACCACGCTTTCCTGCTTCAGCCCGAGGTGCAGCCGCCGCGCTGGGCCCAGTTCAGCTATGGCGCGCCGAGCGGCGCGCCCGGCGCCAACTGCCTCTAGGCCGGCCTCGCCGCGCCGGCCCCGGCGGCCGGGGTCAGTGCAGCATCTGCTCCACTTCGGCGGCCGGGTCGCCCGTCGCGGCGATCTTGGCGGCCAGCATTTCCAGGTCGAGATGCAGATGCTCGATGAGCTCGGGCACGGCCACCTTCAGCGCATGCACGGGCTCGTCGTGATGCTCGGACGCATCGGCCAGCACCTCGGCCACGTGCAGCACGGCGGCGATCAGCGAGAAGGGGCGGATCTCCAGCGGCGTGTTGGCATCCTTGAAGGCCTCCACCATGGCATGCGGGAAATGCCAGTGCGCGGCGAGGGACGCCGTCACGTCGGCATGGGTGCAGCCGAAGCGGTGCTCCTCCAGCGAGAAGCGGCTGCCGGGCTCGGCGGCATGGGTCTCGACGTCGGCCACCAGATGCGGCTCGTCCATGGCCATCAGCAGCTGGCCGGTGCGCAGCATCAGGCCGGCCAGATAGGCGGTGTCCGTCGTCGTCTCATCGGCGCCCAGCATGCGCGCGAGGATGCGCGAGTAGTTGGCCGTGGCGACGCTGTGGCGCCAGAAGGTCGCACGGTCCAGGCCCTCGATCTTGGGAAAGGCGCCGCTCAGGCAGGCGGCCATGGCGAGGTTGCGCAGCGTCTCCAGGCCCAGGGCGTGGGCGGCGTCGACGACGGTGGAGATCTGGTGGGAGGGGCTGTAATGGGCCGTGTTGGCCAGGCGCAGCACCTTGGCCGTCAGCGTCGAGTCCTTCTCGATGAGGGCGGCGATCTGGCTCAGGCCGACGTTGTCGTCATCGAAGCTCTTCAGCAGCCGCGAGGCCACCTCGGGCATGGTCGGCAGGGCGTTGTGCTTGACGAAGAAACGTTCCGCAGCTGCGCTCATCGGATACCTCCGGGTCGACGTTGACCGGCCCAGTCTAGGCCTAAGGATTCGCCCGCGCCACGCTCTTCACCTCCCCTGAACGATCAGCAATGCACGGAAGTCATTGACATTCGTGAAGCTGGGGCCGGGCACCAGCAGGTCGCCCAGCGGCGCGAAGAAGCTGGCGCTGTCGTGGGCATCCAGCAGGGCCTGCGGGTTGAGCCCCAGCGCGCGGGCGCGGCCCAGGCTGGTGGGCGTCAGCAGGGCGCCGGCATGCGGGCCGACGCCGTCGATGCCGTCGGTGTCGGCGGCCAGCGCGTAGACGCCGGGTTCGCATTGCAGGGCCAGGGCGCAGCCGAGCAGGAATTCGGTGGCGCGGCCACCCTTGCCTGGGGGCCTGGCCGCATCGACGGTCACCGTCGTCTCGCCGCCGGACAGGATGACGCAGGGCTTCGCAAAGGGCTCGCCACGGCGCGCCACCGCGCGCGCCAGGGCCGCATGCAGGCCGCCGACGACGCGGGACTCGCCCTCGATCTCGTCGCTGAGGATGTGGGCCGCGAGGCCCTGCTCTCGCGCGAAGGCGGCGGCCGCCTCCAGGCTCATCTGCGGCGTGGCCA
Organism: Roseateles sp. GW821-FHT09H10; assembly: GCF_059415865.1. Lineage (NCBI taxonomy): Bacteria > Pseudomonadati > Pseudomonadota > Betaproteobacteria > Burkholderiales > Sphaerotilaceae > Roseateles > Roseateles sp. GW821-FHT09H10. The sequence continues at coordinate 13,533 of NZ_JBWKOB010000004.1, forward strand.
GCAGGGCGAACTCATGGCCGGCCAGGCGCGCGTCGCCGGGCTTGGGCGTCTCGAAGGCGCCCGATTCGAGGCCGGCACGGGCGGCGTCGGGCAGGTGGATGCGGTAACGGCGGCAGATGGCCAGGGCTTCGGCACAGGTCGTGGGGTCGGCGACCGTCGGGCCGGAGGCGATGACCGCCGGGTCATCGCCGGGCACGTCGCTGATGGCCAGGGTCAGCACGCGCGCCGGTGCGCAGGTGGCGGCCAGCCGCCCGCCCTTGATGGCCGACAGATGCTTGCGCACGCAGTTCATCTCGCCGATGGCGGCGCCGCTGTTCAGCAGCGCGCGGTTGATGGCCTGCTTGTCGGCCAGCGTGAGGCCCGGCGCCGGCAGGCTCATCAGGGCCGAGCCGCCGCCCGAGATCAGGCAGATGACGAGATCGTCGGCCGTCAGCCCGCGGGCCAGGGCCAGCATCTGCTCGCTGGCGGCAAGTCCCGCGGCATCCGGCACCGGATGAGCGGCCTCGACCAGCTCGATGCGCCGTGGCCGCCAGCCGCCCGGCACATGGCCATAGCGCGTGATGACCAGGCCCGACATCGGGGCGTCGGCCGGCCAGGCGGCCTCCAGCGCCTGCACCATGGCGCCACCGGCCTTGCCGGCGCCCAGCACCAGGGTGCGGCCTTTGGGCGGCGGGGGGAGATGAGTCGCGAGGACGCGGCCCGGCAAAGCGCGCGCCACGGCGACGTCGTAGAGCTGCTTCAGCAGTGCGCGCGGTTCGAGGTTCATGGCTTCTGTTGGACCCAACGGCCGATCAGCGCACGCTCTTCGTCGGTCATGGCGGTGGCATTGTTCAGCGGCATGGCGCGCTGCACGATGACCTGCTGGTAGATCGCGGCCTTGTGAGCGGTCAGGGTCTCGGCCGAATCCAGGCGCACGCCCTTCTGGGCCACTTCGCCGGTGTGGCACATCGCGCAGCGCTCGGCGACGACGGCCTGCACCTGGGCCAGCGTGACCGGCGCGACGGCGGCCGCCGCTGGCTGGGGCTTGGGCGCCATCCAGGCGATGAGGCCGATCAGCAGGGCCAGGGCCAGCGCCACGGCGCCCCAGCTGTTGACGCCCTTGTGGCGCTTGACGAAGAAGATGCGGATGGCCACGCCGGCGGCCATCAGCACGCTCAGCACGATCCAGTTCTGGGCATGCTGGTAGAGCATGCCGTAATGGTTGCTGAGCATGGCGATCAGCACCGGCAGGCCGAAATAGGTGTTGTGGACGCTGCGCTGCTTGCCGCGCTGGCCATGGACGGGATCGGGCTTCTGGCCCGCGCGCATCTGCGCGATGACCTTCTTCTGGCCCGGGATGATCCAGTGCGCGACATTGGCCGTCATCATGGTCGCCAGCGTGGCGCCGACGATGAGGAAGGCGGCCCGGCCGGCGAACAGCTGGCAGGCCAGCCAGCTCTCGAAGATGACGAAGGCCACGACGACGGCCATCACGCGGCCGTCATGGCCGATCTGGCCGTCGGCGGTCCGGCCCAGCCAGCGGCAAGCGATGTCATAGACCAGCCAGCCGACGGCGAGGAAGCCCAAAGCCGCCGCCACGGCATGCCAGGGCGCCCCCCACTCATGCACCCGCGTGTCGATCAGCATCTGGCTGGGGTTGCAGAGATAGAGCACGATGAACAGCGCTATGCCGCTCATCCAGGTCCAGTAGCTCTCCCAGTAGAACCAGTGCAGATCCTGCGGCAGGTTGGCCGGCGCCACCATGTACTTCTGCGGGTTGTAGAAACCGCCGCCATGCACGGCCCAGAGCTCGCCATCCACGCCCTTGGCCTTGAGCTCGTCGCCGCTCGGCTTGACGAGGTGGTTGTCCAGCCAGACGAAGTAGAAGGAAGCGCCTATCCAGGCGATGACGCTGATGACGTGCAGCCAGCGGATCAGCAGGCTGGCCCAGTCGAGCAGATAGATGTCCATGAGCGGTGGTACTTGCGTGGCCCCACCACGGCGGGTGCTGTGAGGCCTGAGCGTCGCGTCCGCGAGCCCCGTGGAGCTCGACACCGCTGCGACAGGCCGGGAGTGTATGCAGCGGCAACCCGCTTGGCGTGATGTCTTCACGTCGGCGCAACACAGCCGTCGAGCAGCCGTCAGACAGACTTCCCACAATCGGCCCATGTCCCTCCGCTCACTCGGCACCCTCGCTGCGACGCTGGCCCTGATGGCGGCGCCCGCAGCCGGGGCCGATGAACCCACGCTGGTGCGCATCGCCACCAATGTCGAGCGCAGCTATTTCCCGCCCGCCGAGGCCCTGCTGCGCAAGGCCTATGCGGCCATCGGCCTGCAGGTCGAGTTCGTGCCCTGGCCGCTGCCGCGCACCCAGCTGGAGCTGCAGACCGGCCGGGTCGACGCCGTCGCCATGCGCGTGGGCGGCTATTTCGAGCAGACACCCTTCGTGCGCAAGGTGGACGTGCCCCTGCTCAATCTCTTCGTCTATGCCTATGCCCGGCCGCCCTGCCCGGCCACGCTGGCCATCGAAGACCTGGGCAGGCACCGGGTCAGCTACCAGCGCGGCATGGTTGCGGCCGAGAACCTGATTCCCGAAGCCTCGAGGCTGGCCGCCAACACGCCCAGCGACGCCTTCCTCAACCTCAGCACCGGCGCCGCCGACTACGCCCTGACCCTGACCACGCCCTGGATGTCCGAGGTGCCGGTGGACACGCGCCAGGGCACGCTCTGCCGCATCGCGACGCCGCTGGCCCGCTCGGTGCTGTTCCACGGCGTGCACGAGTCCCATGCCGCCTGGGTCGCGCCGCTGGAGCAGGCCCTGCGCGCCATGCGCGAGCGCGGCGAGATCCAGCAGGCCTGGGCCGCCTATGAACGCGAGATCGGCACGCCCAGCAACCGCTTCCAGGCCGAGCCCGGCCGCAGCCTCACGCTGACGCCGGCGGCAACGCCAGCATCTGGGCCAGCACGGCCACCGCGATGACGGCCGGCTGCTTGCCCGCCACGCCGGCCACCCCGATGGGGCAGACGACGCGCGCCAGGTCGTCCTGATCGAAGCCGCGCGCCTGCAGGCGCTGGCGGAAGCTCGCCCATTTGGTGCGGCTGCCGATCATGCCGATGAAGGCCAGGTCGCCGCGCTCGCGCTGGCGCTTGAGGCAGGCGGCAACAATGTCGAAGTCCTCGGCATGGTTGTGGCTCATGACGAGGACGGCCGAGCCGGGCGCCAGGTCGTCCACCGCGTCGGCCGCCGGGTTGCAGACCTCCTGCTGCCAGCCATGCGCTGGGGCCTCGGCCGGGAACTGGCCTTCGCGGCTGTCTATCCAGTGCAGGGTCAGCGGCAGGTCGCGGGCGATGTGGGCGATGGCCAGGCCGACATGCCCGGCACCGAACAGGGCCACGGGCCGCTGCGGCGGGCGGGGCAAGCGGGCAGCCAGGTCTTCACCCGCGGCAACGCGCTCGAAGGCCAGCCAGACCACGCCGCCGCAGCACTGGCCCAGGCTGGGGCCGAGCGGATAGCGCACTTCCGTCTCCAGCTCACCGCCGGCCAGGGCGGTGCGGGCGCGGGCGATGGCGTCGAACTCCAGATGGCCGCCGCCCACGGTCCCAGTGAAGCTGTCGGCCCTCACCGCCATCCAGGCGCCCACCTCGCGCGGCACGCTGCCGGTGGTGCGCGAAACCGTGACCAGGATGAGCTCAGGCACGCTGGACCTTCCTCTTCATGCGCAGGCGCTTGAAGCGCAGGAAGACGCCCAGGCCCAGCGCGGCCAAGGCGCCGCCCAGCAGGAACTTGCCCATGGCGACGGCAAAGGCTGCGCTGCTCCAGACGCCGATGTTGACCAGGCCTTCGACGACCAGCAGAGCGCCTTCACCGAGGTCTTGCCCCCAGCTGGCGCGCGTGGGCTTGATTTCAGCTGCCACGGTAGGTCGAATAGCTCCAGGGTGAGACCAAGAGGGGCACGTGATAGTGGCTGGCCTCGTCGGCGATGCCGAAGTCCAGCGGCACCTCGTCCAGGAAGGCCGGCTCGGGCAGCTTCTCGCCGCGGGCGCGGAAATAGGCCGCCACCTCGAAGACGAGGCGGTAGCGGCCGCCGGTCAGGGTGGCGCCCTCCAGCAAAGGGCCGTCGGCGCGGCCGTCGGCGTTCAGGTGCAGGCTGCGCAGCCATTTGGGGCCCTCCGCATCGAAGCGGTAGAGACGCACGGCCATGCCGGCGGCCGGGCAGCCGTTGGCGGTGTCAAGCACGTGGGTGGTCAGTTTGCCCATGGGAACTCCGAGGCGGATTCAAGGTTGGCTTGAGGCAAAGTGTAGGGATGAGTACGCCCCGCTACCCCCGCGACCTGATCGGCCATGGCGAGAACCCGCCCCACGCGCAGTGGCCGGGGGGCGCCCGCGTGGCGGTGCAGTTCGTGCTGAACTACGAGGAAGGCGGCGAAAACTCGGTGCTGCATGGCGATGCCGGCAGCGAGCAGTTCCTGTCCGAGATGTTCAACCCGGCCAGCTACCCGGCCCGGCACCTGAGCATGGAGGGCATCTACGAATACGGCTCACGCGTCGGCGTCTGGCGGCTGCTGAAGGAGTTCGAGCAGCGCGCCCTGCCGCTGACCGTCTTCGGCGTGGGCATGGCCCTGGAGCGCCACCCGGACGTGACCCAGGCCTTTGTCGAGCTCGACCACGAGATCGCCTCGCACGGCTGGCGCTGGATCCACTACCAGTCGATGGAAGAGGACACCGAGCGCGCCCACATGGCCCAGGCCATGGCCAGCCTGAAGCGCCTGACCCTGGGCCGCGACCCGCACGGCCTGGGCTGGTACACCGGCCGCGACAGCCCCAACACGCGCCGCCTGGTGGCCGACTTCGGCGGCTTCGAGTACGACAGCGACTACTACGGCGACGACCTGCCCTTCTGGCTGCAGGTGCGCAAGACCAATGGCGAACTGGCCCCGCATCTGGTCGTGCCCTACACGCTGGACTGCAACGACATGCGCTTCGCCCTGCCCCAGGGCTTCAGCCACAGCGAGCCCTTCTTCGAATACCTCAAGGACAGCTTCGACGTGCTCTATGCCGAGGGCGCCGACAGCCCGAAGATGATGAGCATCGGCATGCATTGCCGCCTGCTCGGCCGCCCGGGGCGGATGCGCGCACTGCAGAAGTTCCTGGACCATATCGAGGCGCATGACCGCGTCTGGGTCTGCCGGCGCCTGGACATCGCGCGGCACTGGAAGACCGTTCACCCCTTTGATGCCAAGACGGCCTTCGTCTGGGAATGATGACACTCGATCAACTCAACAACGCCAGCGCCGTTGACTTCGTCGCGCTGCTGGACGGCACCTACGAACACTCGCCCTGGATCGCCGAGCGCGCTGCAGCGGCTCGCCCCTTCAAGACGCTGGCCGCACTCAAGGTGGCCCTGGCCCGCGTGGTGCGCGAGGCCGCGGTCGATGAACAGCTCGGCCTGATCCGCGCCCACCCTGAGCTGGCCGGCAAGGCCGCCGTCGCCGGCGAGCTGACGGCCGAATCGACCAACGAGCAGCAGAAGGCCGGGCTGACGGCCTGCACGCCGGAAGAGTTCGCCAGGCTGCAGAAGCTCAACGCCGACTACAACGCGCGCTTCGGCTTTCCCTTCATCCTGGCTGTGCGCGGCCCTCGCGGCACCGGCTTCACGCGCCAGGAAATCATTGCGACCTTCGAGCGCCGCCTGCGTGCACACCCCGATCTGGAGCGCGCCGAATGCCTGCGCCAGATTCACCGCATCGCCGAGATCCGGCTCAATGACAAGTTCGGTGTGAAGCCCGAACTCGGCGAGCAGCTCTGGGACTGGGCCGCGACGCTGGCCGCGCACAGCGACACCGAGGACTTCCTGACCTGCATCTATGCCACGCCCGCCCACACCGCGGTTGCCGGGCAGCTGATGGCCTGGATGCGCGATTGCGGCTTCGACGAGGTCAGCCGCGATGCCGTGGGCAATATCGTCGGCGTCTACAAGGGAACGGGCGACAAGACGCTGCTGACCGGCAGCCATTACGACACCGTGCGCCGCGCCGGCCGCTTCGACGGGCGGCTCGGCATCTTCGTGCCCATGCTGGTGGTGCGCGAGCTGCACGCCCAGGGCAAGCGCCTGCCCTTTGCGCTCGAGGTCGTCGGCTTCTCCGAGGAGGAAGGCCAGCGCTTCCCGGCGGACTTCCTCGGCTCCAGCGCGCTGATCGGCGCCTTCCAACCCACTTGGCTGGATCAGACCGATGCTGCCGGAATCACGCTGCGCGATGCCATGCGGGCCGCCGGCCTTGCCGGCACCATGGAGAGCATCCAGACCGCGACGCGCGATGCCTCGCGCTACCTCGGCTTTGTCGAGGTGCATATCGAACAAGGCCCGGTGCTGGACAGCCTGGACCTGCCGCTGGGCATCGTCACCAGCATCAACGGCAGCCGCCGCTATACCGGCGAGATCATCGGCCTGGCCAGCCATGCCGGCACCACACCCATGGGCCAGCGCCGCGACGCAGCGGCCGGCGTGGCAGAGCTCATCCTGTTCACCGAGCAACGCGCCGCTGCGGTGCCCGACGTTGTCGGCACGATCGGCATGCTGGAGGTGCCCTCCGGCTCCATCAACGTCATCCCCGGCCGCTGCCGCTTCAGCCTGGACCTGCGCGCGACGACCGACGAAGCCCGCGACGCGCTGGACGCCGATGTGCGCGCCAAGCTCGACGAGATCTGCCAGCGCCGCGGCCTCAGCTTCACGCTGCAGCCGACGCTGGCCGCCAACGCCGCGCCCAGCGACGCGACCTGGCAGTCGCGCTGGGAGGCTGCGGTTACCGAGCTGGCCCTGCCCATCCACCGCCTGCCATCGGGCGCCGGCCATGACGCGATGAAGCTGCACGAACTGCTGCCCCAGGCCATGCTCTTCGTGCGCGGTGGCAATGGCGGCATCAGCCACAACCCGTTGGAATCGGTGACGGCGGATGACGCGGAACTGGCGGTGCGGGCTTTCCAATGCCTGGCGCAAGCCCTTGTAGTGGCATGACCCTCGGTCACGGCATGGCGTGCCTGCTTGCAGCGGCGGCGTTGACTGGCTCGGCCATGGCCGACGATGACGGCTACAACGAGGTCACGATCCGGATCTCCGACATGCCGGCCAACCCACCCCGGTTCGACGCCTATGGCGTTGAGGTGTTCACCGGTCCCAGCGCGCCGCCCGACCTGAAAAGCCATCACCTGTCACGCCTGTACCGAACGAGACTGGCCGAGGCCGCCAAGCAACCCGTCAATTTCGCCGGGCACTTCGTGGTGGCAAGCTGGGGCTGCGGCACCAGTTGCTCGACACTGGCGATCATCGACGCCAAGACCGGCAAGGTCTTCCATCCCACCGGATTCACCTCCACGGATGCCACGAACGTGCATCCTGCATTGATCGACGCGTCCTCCAATTGGCCACGCGACGGCGCACTGAAGTTCCGCCAGGACAGCACACTGCTCGTGCTGATCGGCAGCCCGGAAGAGCGAACCCAGGATCGCGGCATCTACTTCTTGCGCTGGCGGCATGATCGCCTCGAGACGATCCGATTTATCAAGCGAGCCTGGTATCCCTGATCCATCGGCTTCAACCTATTGAGCATTCTGATGTCTGACTCCTTGCAACACTGGGTTGCGAATCACTTCGACGACGAAGTCCGCTTCCTCCAAGCCCTCGTCCGCATCCCCACTGACACCCCGCCCGGCAACAACGCGCCGCATGCGGAGCGCACGGCCGAGTTGCTGGCCGGGCTGGGCTTCGAAGTCGAGAAGCATGCTGTCCCAGCCGCCGACGTGCAGGCCGCCGGCATGCAGTCCATCACCAACCTCATCGTGCGCCATCGCTTCTCCGCAGACGGCCCGACGATTGCGCTGAATGCGCATGGCGACGTGGTGCCACCGGGCGAAGGCTGGGCGCATGAGCCCTATGGCGCCGAGATCGTCGACGGCAAGCTCTATGGCCGGGCAGCGGCCGTCAGCAAGAGCGACTTCGCCACCTACACCTTTGCGCTGCTGGCCCTGAAGAACTCGGGACTGCCGCTGAAAGGCGCCGTCGAGCTGCACTTCACCTACGACGAGGAGTTCGGCGGCGAGCTCGGCCCGGGCTGGCTGCTGAAGCAAGGTCTGACGAAACCCGACTACCTGATCGCCGCCGGCTTCAGCTACCAGGTCGTCACGGCCCACAACGGCTGCCTGCAGATGGAAGTCGCCCTGCACGGCCTGGCTTCGCATGCGGCCTACCCGAGCACCGGCATCGACGCGCTGCAGGCCGCCAACAAGCTGCTGACGGCGCTCTACGCCCACAACGACGTGCTGAAGATGCGCCGCTCCGAGGTTGCCGGCATCACCCATCCCTATCTGAACGTCGGCCGCATCGAAGGCGGCAGCAACACCAATGTCGTGCCCGGCAAGGTCGTCATCAAGCTGGACCGCCGCATGATTCCCGAGGAAGACCCGGCCGCGGTGGAAGCCGAGGTGCGGGCGCTGATCGAGAACAGCGTCGCCCAAAGCCCCGGCGTCAAGCTCGACATCAAGCGCCTGCTGCTCGCCAACTCCATGAAGCCCCTGCCCGGCGCGGCGCCGCTGGTCGCAGCACTGCAAAAGCACGGCGAGGCCGTGTTTGGCGAGGCCATCCCGACCTCGGGCACGCCGCTCTACACCGATGTGCGCCTCTACACGGCCCATGGCATCCCGGCCGCCATCTACGGCGCCGGGCCGCGCACGGTCCTGGAGAGCAATGCCAAACGGGCCGACGAGCACCTGGTGCTGGACGACCTCAGGCGCGCGACCCAGGTCGTCGCGCGGGCTCTCGCCGAGCTACTGGCCTAAGGCCAGCTTCACCATCTCGCGCCGCTCGGCCAACTCGGTGGGCGGCCAGGGGCTCCAGTCAGGTCGCTGGGCATAGACCCCGTACAAGGCCTGCAGATTGGCCAGCACCTGCGGGTCGCGCGGCGACAGGGCCAGCGCGGCCAGCAGGCGTTGCGACAGCTGCTCGGCCGCCGCGGCGCTGGGCGCAGCGCCGGCCATCGCCGTCACGGCCGCGAGGTTGGTGCCCGCCGCACTGGCCGGCAGGCGTTGCAAGGCAGACCCGAAAAACTCGGCGGCTTCGGCGTGGCGCCCCTGGCTCCAGGCGACCTGGCCGCGCAACGCGGCGCCAATGCCCCAGGCGCTGGGCGCCAGGTCGGCCGGCACGGCCTTTTCATAACGCGCCAGGCCGGCGTCGACGGCGCGGGCCACCCGCTCGCGCTCGGCCGGCTGCAGCCCGCCCACCTGCAGGCGCAGCCAGCCGGCAATCGCATCGGCAAAGTCCAGTTCGGGCAGCCAGCGCGCCAGCTGCCACTCGGCCACGTCGCCGGCCGGTCGGGCGCGCATCCATCCGGCCGGCAGGCCCTGGCGCATGGGGGCGACACGCATCCAGTCGCCACGCGCTTCGACGATGGCATAAGGGAAGCTCTGGTAGACCGAGCGCCCGATCTCCACGCCGGGCGAGGTCTCGCTGGGTTGCTGGCGCACCTGCAGCGCGGCCCGCGAGGCCGTGTCGATGGCGGCCAGCTCGTCCAGGCGGATGCGCCGCGGCGCGAAGGACAGCGCCTGCGCCGGCAGCGTGGCCGTGAAGCGGGCGCCACCCCAGTCGAGCGTGATGGTCTCGGGCGTGAGGCCCTGGGTGCCCTGGCGCGCGAAGCGCAGATAGGTTTGCAGGAAGAGCTCGCCGTCCTGCTCGAACAGCCGCCCCCAGATGGCCAGCACCGCCTTGCCGCGCTCCAGCTTGCCGGTGGCGGTCCCCATCTGGCTGACGGTGGCGAGCACGCGGTCGACATCGCAGCGCCGGCCGCCATCGGCCACCAGGTCCACGGCGCCGACCGAGCTGTACTTCAGCATCGCCATCAGCAGTTGCAGATGCGCCAGCGAGGAGATCTGCCGGCTGGCCGCCGTGACGCTGGCGCTGCGGGCGTCGTCGGCGCGCCAGGGCAGCACGAGGGCATTGACCGCGGCGCCGCGGAAGACGACGGGGTCGGAACAGGCGCGGATGTCCATGGCGCGGGCCGGCAACGTCAGTGCGGCCAACAGCAAGACAGTGAGAAGGCGCTTCATCACTGGCCTCCCGCGCAGGGTTGGGCCGCGTTCTGCAGCCGCAGCAGCCCGGTCTTGGGATAGGCCGCATCGGCCAGCGCCTCGCGCAGCGTGCGGGCGGCGCTGTCCTGCACGAAGCCGTGCAGCGCCGTCAGCTCGGTCTTGCTGCGGCCGGTGATGGGCCGCTTCAGCATGGCGCCGAGCAGGCTGGCGGCGCGGCACAGGTTGGCATGGGCCGGCTCGTAGGCGCGCTCGCGCAGCAGCTTCAGGCCCAGGGCGCTGGCGATGAAGGCGTCCAGATCCAGCGGCCTGGAGATGAGCTGCACGGCGTCGGCCGTCGGCGCGGCGCCAGCCTCTGGATAGCGCAGGCGCTGAAGGGCCGCCGGCACCGTCTCGCGCTGGTCGGCGGCGAAGCGCAGCGGCACCAGCAGGTAGTTGATCTGCGCGCTCAGCACCGGCGGCGTGCCGTCGCGGTCGACCACGCCCCAGACCTCCAACAGCACGCGCTGGTCATTGAGCTGCTCGACCACCTCGGCGCTGAATTCGCTGCCGTCCAGCGCCGGCGTCCGCTTGGGGCAGGCCCGGAAGGCCACCGGCGTCGCGCCGGGATTGATCCAGCGTTCGTCGCGTTCCTGGTCGAGCTCGAACTGCAGCTTGTTCAGGAAGCGGTCGATGGCCGCGCGGTCCGGCATGGCCGCGCCGCTGGGTTCGCTGAGCAGCACGGTGAAGCGTCCCGGCGCCGGCGCGCAGTTGACGACCGCCGCTTGCGCGCCGGAGGCAAGGCACAACATCAGCAAGAGGGTTCGCCGCATGATCCACTCCAGTTTTCCAACCGCTGCGCGGGCCGAGCGCCGGGCCGCCCCAAGCCGGCCCGTCTGGCGATGTGCTTGCCGGTCGATCCAGCAAGCATCGCCGTCCCCTCGGGGGACCGGCTGGCCTTGCCGGCGTCCAGCAGGGCAAGGGCGGACGAGGGGCTCACCATTCACGTCACTCCAGGTTGGCGATGGCTTCGTCCACCGCCTGCTTGAGCCGCGGATAGGCCTCGGCCGGCGCGGCGATCTCGCCGCCGATGCGCTGGCGAAGTTCATCGGGCCTGCCGGCCACGGCGGCATCGACGAGGTCGCGGTAGCGGCGCAGCTGCGGCAGGGCCTTGCGGCAGCCGTTGTCGCCGATGAGGCTGAGCAGCGTGCGGTGCGCGCCGATGTCGTAATGCTGGTTGCGCTTGAGCAGCAGCGGCGGCAGCACCCGGCACAGCGTCTCGGGCTCGCGCACGGCCATGGCCTCCAGGCCGCGCGTGGCCGCCACCGCATGCAGGTCGGGCCGGCGCAGCTCCATCAGCAGCGCCGGCAGTGCCGGCTCACCGAAGGAGGCCAGCACGACGGCGCCGTTGGTCAGCTTGCCGAGGTCTTCCTCCTCGGTGAGCTTCTGCAGCAGGCCCAGCATCTCCTTGGTGTAGGAGAGGTCGAGCTGGCGCTGCTTGATGGCCAGGTCGACCGAGTCCTTGATCCAGAAGCCCAGCACCAGCAGCACGACGCTGGCCAGCAGCTTGGGCGCCTCGGCCCCCATCCAGCCCAGCAGGCGGGCGGGCCAGGGCTTGGGCGGAGAAGGGGCGGCGGCATCCATGGCGTGCAGTGTGTGCCGCCATGCGGGCCGCGCACAACCTCAATTCAGCTATCGCTTTCCTGGTGTACCGCCTTCACGGCGGCGGCGCACGACCGCGCCGGTCACGCCCAGGGCGGCCAGCCACATGGCCCAGGTCGACGGCTCCGGCACCGGCGCGCCGATGTAGTCCTGCATGATCTGCGACGTCAGCTTCTGGTAGCCGGGCTGGTTCAGGATGTTGAGGTTGACGTTCCAGCCGATGGCATCGAACAGGGCCAGGTCCTGGGCCGTCACGATGCCTTCCTGGCACAGTCCGCCAGTCGGGTCCATGATGCCGATCTGCAGCGTCGACACGGTGCAGCTGACGCCGTCGTGCACGCGCGGCGCCTCTTCCCAGTGCGAGGTCTGGAAGCCATCGCTGCCGGGCGAGAAATCGGAGCGGCCGAACATCTCGGTGGCGCCGCCGTCGATGGAGAAATAGGGATCGCCGCCCCACAGCATGCTGAAGCTGCCGTTCTGGTAGCGGAACATGTCGGTGTTGGAGGGGCGCGAGTTGTTGGTCGAGTTCTGGCCGACCGCGCTGGTGAAGCCCAGGGCATGGCCGATCTCGTGCACGGCCACGCTGACGAAGTCGGACGACACGCCGGTGAAGCCGTTGCGCGTGTCGAAGTCAAAAGGCCGGGCGCTGTTGAAGGTGATGGTGGCGTCGATGGACGACGCGCTGCCGGTATACAGGCCCAGGGCCTTCTGCAGGGCCGTGTTCAGGTTGACGTTGGCGTTGGAGAAGGTCGCCAGATGCGTGGTCGCGATCGCGTCCAGCGGCGTGCTGGCATCGGCGATCAGCGCCGAGCGCCAGGCGGATTGGCTCTTGGAGCTGGAAGCGCTCGAGGCCTGGCCCAGCACCGTGGGCGAGGAAAAGCCCACCGTCGTGAAGCCCACTTGGATGTTCAGCGTCACGTTGTCGGTCAGCACCGACTCCCAGTAGGCCGCCGCGGCGGCAAAGCCGGCATGGGCCTGGGTGCCCTGCTCGACACCGCCGGTGTTGATGAGGTGGATGGTCAGCGCCTGGGCGCTGGGCACGGCCAGCAGGGCCGTGGTGGACACGCAGGCGAGGAACGGGCGCAGCTTCATCGGAATCCTTGTGGAAGGGGGCGTCAGTTACCCAAACTGACATGGCGGTGATGCCGGTTACGACATGCGGGCGGATGCTAGGTCTGCGGTCCGTGGACCGCAATCCACAGCCAGTACCAAGACCACGCGACAGCGCGTCGCCGCGGCAACCCTAGAATGCGCGCCCCATGAACGCCCAGCTTCGCGCCCGCGCACGCCGCCATCTCTGGTGGCTGACGGCCGTGTTCTTGCTGGGTGTGCTGGCGCCGGGCATCAGCGCGGCCCTGGCCCATGCGCGGGGCGACTTCTCGGCCTGGCAGGACATCTGCCGCTCGCCGTCGTCTTCCGCCACGGCCGCCAAGCCCCAGCCCATCGAGGCCGCGCTGGACCTGCTGGCCAAGGGCCACTGCCCGGCCTGCCATCTGGGCGCCGCCGACCTCATCGAGCCACCCATGGCGCCCGCGCCGCTGCTGCGCGATGACCTCGTGCTGGAGGCGCCGGAGCGTTTCTGGACCGCACCGGTCACCGCCCACGCCTGGCGGCCCGCCAGCGCCCGCGCCCCACCCGGGCTGATCTGAGTCCCACGCCCTGCCGCGGCCGTCCTGGCCCCGGCGATTGCCGACGCCCGCGTCGGCGCGACTCCGATCACGTCCTCGATGAACACTCCTGCCCTCACGCGCGCGGCCGCTGCCGTCTGCGCCGCCCTGCTCTCGTTCGCCGCCCAGGCCTGCGATGAATGCGACTGTCACGACGCACCCACACCTCCCGAGCCGCCGCGCAGCAAGCTCGCCCTGGTGCGGGTGCAATCCGCCGCGCCCTCCACCCTGCCCACCAACATCCCGACCACCCGCGAGACCGTCACGCGCGAGGACATCGCCCGCAGCATCAACGCGACCGATTCGGAAGACGCGCTGAAATACCTGCCCAGCCTGAACGTGCGCAAGCGCTATATCGGCGACTACAACCACGCCATCCTGTCCAGCCGCGCCTCGGGCACGGGCAACAGCGCGCGCTCGGCCGTGTATGCCGACGGCATCCTGCTGTCCAACTTCCTCGGCAACGGCGTCGGTGGGCTCTCCTTCCCGCCGCGCTGGGGCCTGGTCACGCCCGAGGAGATCGAGCGGGTCGACGTCATTTACGGCCCCTTCTCGGCCGCCTACCCGGGCAACTCGGTGGGTGCGGTGGTGGACTACCAGACCCGCATGCCGACACGCTTCGAGGCCCATGCCAAGCTGGGCGTCCAGTCGCAGTCGTCCGAGCTCTACGGTCGCAAGGATCGCTTCAATGGCTGGCAGGCCAGCGCCTCGGTGGGCGACCGCGCGGGGGACTGGAGTTGGTGGATCAATCTCAACCGCACCGACAGCCAGGGCCAGCCGCTGACCTTCGCCACGCGCACCGCCAGCAGCGGCATCACGCCGCCCGCCGGCAGCAACGCCCAGCCGGTGACGGGCGCGGTCCTCCAGCTCAACACCACCAACACGCCCTGGTATCTCATCGGCGCCGGCACGCGCTACCGCACCGTGCAGGACCACGCCAAGCTCAAGCTGGCCTACGACATCAGCCCGGTGCTGCGCGCCAGCTACACCCTGGGCCTGTGGCGCAACGAGAGCGCGGGCAACTCCGAGAGCTGGCTGCGCAATGCCGCCGGCCAGCCGGTCTACGCCGGCGCCGTCCTCATCGACGGCAAGCAGTACGCGGCCGTCAGCGGCAGCGATTTCGCGGTCACGCGCGAGCAGCTGCAGCACCTCATGCACGGCCTGTCGGTCAAGAGCCGCAGCGGCGACAAATGGGACTGGGAGGTCGCCGCCAGCCTCTACGACTACGACAGTGACCACAGGCGCCAGAACGCGACTGCCAATTCGCAGCCGGGCGCGCTGACGGGCGGCGCCGGCACGCTGGCCGATGGCAGCGGCACCGGCTGGCACACGCTGGCCGTCAAGGGCATCTGGCGGCCCGCCGGCTCCGCTCACGTCGTCGACCTCGGTCTGCAACAGGACGGCTACAAGCTCGGCTACGTCACGTCCAGCATCACTGGCAACTACCTCGCCGACGGCCCCGGTGCCCTGGCCAGCCGTGTGGGCGGCCGCACGCGGCTGCAGGCCGGCCATGTGCAGGACGCCTGGCTGATCGCCCCCGACTGGAAGGCCGTGCTCGGCCTGCGCGCCGAACGCTGGCAGGCCTTGGACGGCCGCACCGACTTCTCGGCCACGTCGTCCCAGACCCATGCCGCGCGCCGCGAACAGGCCCTGTCGCCCAAGGCGGCGCTGTCCTGGCAGGCCACGCCTGACACGGTGCTGAAGGCCTCGGTCGGCCGCGCGGTGCGCATGCCCACCGTGGCCGAGCTGTACGGCGCGACGTCCACGGCCAACTCCAGGTTCATCAACGACCCCCATCTCAAGCCCGAGAAGTCCTGGACCGGCGAGCTGAGCGCTGAGCAGGCCTGGGGCCAGCTGCAGAGCCGGCTGACGCTGTTCGCGGAGACGACGCGGGACTCGCTGTACTCCCAGACGGTGTTCGACCCGGCCGCCAACACCAACATCAGCCGCGTGCAGAACGTCGACAGGATCGCCACCCGGGGCGTGGAAGCCACGCTGGGCGCGGCCGACTGGGGCCTGCAGGGGCTGGACCTGAACGCCAGCCTCACCTGGACCGACTCCAGGATCAAGGCCAACGCCGGCTTCGTCGGCACGCCTGGAGACACGATCGGCAAATGGCAGCCCAACATCCCGCGCTGGCGCGCCACCGTGTTGGCCGGCTACCGCCTGGACGAGCACTGGAGCGCCAGCCTGGCCATGCGCCACAGCGGCCGTCAGTACCGCACGCTGAACAACAGCGACGTGAACCCCTTCGCCTATTTCGGCGTCAGCAAGTACACGACGGCCGACCTGCGCCTGCTGTGGAAGCTCGACAAGCAGTGGAGCGCCGCCTTCGGCATCGACAACCTGAACAACTGCCAGTACTGGAATTTCCACAACTACCCCCAGCGCAGCTATTCGGCCGAGCTGAAGTTCGATCTATGAAAACCCTCTTCACCACTTCCCTGCTGGCGCTGGCCGGCACCGTCCAGGCCCACATCACGCTGGAGCAGCCCGAGGCCCCGGCCGGCAGCAGCTACCGCGCCGTCCTCAAGGTCGGCCATGGCTGCGACGGCGCGGCGACGAAGGAGATCGTCGTCACCTTGCCCGAGGGGCTGCGCGGTGCCAAGCCCATGCCCAAACCGGGCTGGACGCTGACGACCAGCCGCCGTCCCTTGAAGACGCCCTACGAGAGCCATGGCAAGCCCGTCACCGAGGAACTGGCCGAAGCGCGCTGGACGGCGGACGGCGAGGCCCACCACCTGCCCGACGCCTGGTATGACGAGTTCGTGCTGCGCGCCGCACTGCCGGCCGAGCCGGGCGAGCTGGCCTTTGCGGTGCGCCAGGTCTGCACCCAGGGCGAGTGGAACTGGGCCGAGCTGCCGACGGCCGCCAACCCCAGGCCGCGTGCGCCGGCGGTGCGGCTCAAGGTCGTGCCGGCGCGTGCCCCGGCCCACGCCCACTGAAGCGGAAAAAAGACGGGTCGACCCCGGCTGATCGCGGCATCGTGGGCGGCCGGCAGCGCCGATGATTCAGCCCGTCACCAGTGCACGGCCCCCGGCAACGCTGCGGCCCCTGGCGAGGCGGAACATCGCGAACCGCCCGCGACCATGAAAGCACAAGTTCCCGGCCCGCCCGCGTCACCCCGGTGTCGCTCGTCGACGGCCACCTGCGCTGTGTGAACGCCGCGGCCCTACGCATCCTCGCGGATGTGTCCCGGGCGGCGTGAAGCGCTCTTGCGCCCCGACTGGCTGCGGCCAGCCGGGGCTTTCCTTTTTGCGCCTCGTCAACGCATGGCGACGATGCCGCCCTCGGCCGCCGGCGCGAGCAGGAAGAGGCCGGCCTCGCTGCGCTCGCCGCTCTTCACCTGCACGTCCACCAGGCAGGCCTGGCCCACCTGGGTGACACGGAGCAGGCGCGTTTTGCGCGGCTGGGGCGAGCGGCCCAGCCTGTCGATCAATTCGCGGTAGACCGCCTGGCGGCCGGCATCGCCGGCCGCCAGGCTGCCGTCCAGCGTGAACTGTGATGTCAGGCCCCAGGCGTCGCTGGCATTCCAGCGCGCGTCGAAGTCGTCGAGCCGGCGTTGCAGCGCGGCGCCATCGTCGCAAGAAGATGCGGCGGCATAGGCCTCCAGAGGCAGGGTGAGTGCGCTGGCGGCGACCAGGCCAAGGGCGAGCACCAGGGCCGAGCCCAGGCTCAACGGGGCGGAAGTATCGGAAAAGCGCTTCATGGAAATATCCTGGTATGAGAGGGCGCGACGGCGTTGCTGAAGACCACTCGCGCTGAAAAAGCCGGCCTGGGTGTTGAGGGCCGGGGCGTCGTCAAACCGACCCGGCTGTGTCGCTGGCCGGTCGTCAAGGGCTGTCAGTGCCGGTCCTTCCCACGTCGCCGGCGCAGCACGGCGATGCCGAACAGTCCGCCCGCCATCAAGCCCAGGCTGCTCGGTTCTGGCACGGGCGCCGCCACCGGCGAGAAGTGCCCCGATGCGGAGGTGTAGGTCCAGCCCTGCGGCAGATCCCAGTGGAAGGACATGGTGTGGCTGTAGTCGGCCACGGCGCCACTGTGAGCCGACACCGACAGCTCGCCAAACACGTACAGCGTGATGGGCTGGCCGTTGCGTGCCTGCACGCTGCCGCTCACCTCCATGTTGCCGTTGCCCAGCGTGCGCGTGTTCGGCGCATACCAGCCGTTGGCGGCGGTGCCGATGTAGTACGAGCTCGTGGCCGTGGTGCCGCTGCCGAAGGCCCACGGGCCGCGCTTCCTGAAGCCGTCGATGCTGAACCGGTAGTCCAGCGTCTCGGTGCTGTTCGCCGAAGGGACGATCGTGACGGTGTCCCACACCGACACCGAGGCGCTCGTCTGCCACGAGCAGGTGTAGACGGTGCAATAGATCGGCAGCGTTGGGTTCTCGGACGTCCAGGCCCGAGCATGGACGCTGAACGACTCCGAGCTGCCCCAGGCCTGGGCTTCGGTGTTGCCGCTGGCACTGCCGTGCGAGGCGGACGCGGTGGACTGGTACCAGCCGCCAGCCTTGACGCTAGCGGCCTGGGCCGTCGCGCCGAAGCTGCTGCCCTGCACCACCACCGCGTGGGCGTGCAGGCCGGCCATGGACAGAGACAGGGCCGCGAGGGCCTGGCGAAGAGAGAAGGACATGCGGAACTCCTGAAAGGGATGGGTGGGACGACGATGTGACGGCGACTTCACAGCCAATGGCGCATCAGCACGATGTCGAGGTCGCTGCCGTTGGCCTCGCCGGCCTGCAGCACGCGCACGGTGGGCACGCGCTCGTCCGGCTGCAGTGCGAGGGCGCGTCCGGCGTCGGTCTTGGTGCCGGCGGCCACGGCTGTCGTGCGGATGCCGCCGGGGCCGAAGGCCGTGTCGGGGCTGCCGTCGGCGTTCAGGCGCAGCAGCACCGTGTCGGCGCTGGAGCTGTTGCCGGTGTAGACCCAGCCGCCGAGCAACAGCCGGCCGTCGGCCTGGCGGACGAGGGCCGTGGCCTCATCCCAGTTGCTGGCGCTGACGGCGACGACCGCGCGGCCGCCGGTGCCGAAGCTCGCATCCAGGCCGCCGCTGGGCAGCAGGCGCACGGCGGCGAAGTCGTGATCGCGGTGGCCGGCCAGCACCAACTGGTTGTCGGCCGTGACGACGACGCCGCGCGCCGCGCCGGTGACGCTGCCGAACAGGTTGCGCACGATGCCCCCGGCGCCGAAGCTGGCGTCCAGCGTGCCGTCGGCGCGGTAGCCGGCGGCGATGAAGTCGCCCTCGCCGCCCACCGCGACGAGGCGCGAGACCCCGCCCACGGTCTGCAGGGCCAGGCCGTAGACGGTCTCGCGGGCGCTGCCGCTGCCGATGGTGGTCAGCACCTTGCCGCCGTTGCCGAAGCCGGCGTCCAGGCTGCCGTCGGCGTTGTAGCGGGCCAGTGCGAAGTCACTGCCGCTGGCGCCCTGGTCGCTGTCACCGGCCAGCACGATCTTGCCGTCGGGCTGCAGCAGCAGGGCATAGGCCTTGTCGGCGCCATTGCCGAAGGTGGTGACGACGCGACCACCGTTGCCGAACGTGGCGTCCAGCGTGCCGTCGGCGTTGTAGCGGGCCACGGCGAAGTCGTAGCCGCTGGCGCCCTGGTCGCTGCTGCCGGCAACGAGGATCTTGCCGTCGGGCTGCACGGCCACGGCCTGGGCCTCGTCGCTGCGGCCGCCGTTGTTGAAGGCGGTGGCGATCCTGCCGCCATTGCCGAAGCTGGCATCCAGTCCGCCATCGCGCAGGTGGCGCACCAGCAGGAAGTCGGTACCACTGGCCACCGTGGTGATGCCGAAGCCGGCGACGACGGCCTTGCCGTCGGCCTGCACGGCCACGCCGCGCACATAGTCGTCGGTCAGGCCGCCGGGGGTGACCAGCGTGCCGCCACCGAAGCTGGTGTCAATGTCGCCGGCGGCGCCGCGCACGGTCACTGTCAGCGGCTTGCTGGCGTTGACGGTGCCCGCCACACCCTTGACCGTGACGGCGGTCGGCAGGGAATGCGGGGCGGTGCCGGCGGCCTGCAGCGTCAGCGTGCCGGTGGTGCTGCCCGCGGCCACGTTGAGGGCGGCCGCGGTGGCACCGGCCGGCAGGTTGTCCGCGCTGAACTGGATGGCGTCGGTGAAGCCGGCGTCGCGCTGCACGCTGACGGCCAGCGTGGCCTGCTGGCCCTGCCAGACGATGGCCTTGGAGGTGTCCAGCGTGAAGCTGAAGCCGGCGGCGGGAGCCGGGGCCGGGGCGGGACCGGGGCCCGGCTGGGGCTGCTGCGGCAGCGGGGCCGGGTCGGGCTCGGTGGTGGTACTGCTGCCACCGCCGCCGCAGGCAGTCAGGGCGGCGGTCAGGGTGGCGCTCAGCAGCAGGTGGCGGGCGGACGGACGGGTCGGGGACAGAGCGGGCATGGTGGTTCCTGGTGTGGACGGTGGAGGAAGCCCTGGGTCGGGCAGGGCCGTTCAGGGGGTGACGGCACTGTGCCGAGCGCCCCCGCGCCGGACATCGCCCTGAAGAGCCATGCGGCGGGCCATGGCCTCGCCGCCAGTGCCATGGCCCATCGGAGCGATGTCAGCCGCACCGCCGGCCGGAACACTGCCGGCCATCCGGTTCACCTTCACACCGGCCTCAAGGAGCCCCCATGACCCCCGCCAGCCCGCGCCTGGACCTCTATGCCCACATCCACAAGGCCTTGCGCCTCTTCATGAGCGACACGCTGCAGCAGCTGAGCCGCCTGGACATCGACGACCCCCTGGACCTGGCCGCCAGCCTCGGCCAGCTGGACGCGCTGCTGGACGCCGCCCGGCACCATCTGGAGAAGGAGAACGAGTTCGTCCACCCGGCCATCGAGGCGCGCCGCGCCGGCGCCAGCGCGGCCATCGAGGCCGAGCACGAGGAGCATCTGGACGCCATCACCGGCCTGCGGGCCGAGTCCGCCGCCCTGCGCGCCATGCCGTCGGCGGCTGCGGCTCAGCGCCTGTACCGGCGCTTCGCGGCCTTCGTGGCTCACAACTTCGAGCACATGGGCGTGGAGGAGAGCCGCCACAACCAGGCGCTGTGGGCGGCCTACTCGGACGCCGAGCTGTTCGAGATCCACGGCCGCATCCTGGCCAGCATTGGCCCTCGCGAGATGAGCGAGACGCTGCGCTGGATGATCCCGGCGCTGACGCCGGCCGAGCGCGCCCTGGTCATCGGCGGCCTGCCGCCCCAGGTGCGGGCCCCCGTGCTGGCCTCGGCGCGCGCTCTGCTGAACGACGCCGCCTGGGCCAAGCTGTGCCAGGCCGTCGGTCAGCCCAGCGTGCCGGGCCTCGTCGAGGCCTGACGGTCACGCCACCAGGCCGCGGCCTCGCCGCGCGAGTTCAGGCCCAGCTTGTCGAGGATGTTGGCCACATGCCGCTTGACGGTGTGGGGGCTCAAGTCCAGCGCGCGGGCGATGTGCTTGTTGCTGGCGCCGGCGGCGATCTGGGCGATGACCTCGGCCTCGCGCTGGGACAGGCGTTCGTCCAGCGGTGCCGCCGCCACCTCGGCGACGACCAGCGTGGCCGGCCGCACCGCATCGGCCCAGCCGCGCAGGCGGGCGATGTCGGCCGCATCCAGCAGGCCGCTCCAGTCCTCGGCGGCCAGTTGAAGCAGCCTGGGCACGGCCCACATCAGGCCCCCCGGCTCACGCCTGGCCAGTGCCGGCGCCAGGGCCTGGGCAGCGCCAGCGCGGTCACCCGCTTCCAGCAAGGCCGCGGCCAGACGGGCGCGCGCCTCGGCCAACTGGCCCAGCAGGTCGCCGCTCTCGCCGTCGGCCAGGAAGCTGCGCCAGGCCGTGATGGCCTCGCCGCGCCGGCCCTGCAGCGCTGCCAGCTGGGCCTGCAGCCCAAGCAGCGGACGCGGTCGGTGCGGCATGACCAAGTCGGGCAGGTCGGCGCCGATGCGCAGCAGGCGCTCCAGGCCGTCTTCCAGGGCCTCGCGGTTGCCGGTGGCCGCCGCCATGCGCGACATGAAGAAGCTCGCATGCCAGCCGCCCCAGGCGCCATAGCCCGGCACATGCTCGGCCAGGCGCAGCTTCATCAGTGCCAGGGCCTCGTCATGGCGGCCGGCGATCAGGTCGAACATGGCGTGCAGGGCCTGGCCATGGTTGCGCGCGATGACGAGGCGGCCGAACCAGGCCGCGTCGGCCTCGGCGCGCGCCAGCAGCTGCTGGGACTCGGCCAGCCGGCCCTGCCAGAACATGTTCCAGGCCTGGGCCATGTGGGAGTTCACGCCAAAAGGCAGCGGCCGATCGCCCAGCACCTGCAGGGCACCGCGATACCAGCGGTCCACGACGGGCGCCATGCCGGTGCAGCTGATCTGGCGCGGCGGCGGCGAGCCGGCGTACCAGGCCTCCAGCGAGGCGCTCTGCTCCAGCTCGGCGACGAGGGCGTCGAACAGCGGCGCCACCGCATCGAAGTGACAGCTCTCCAGTGCATGCCAGGCGCGGCCCAGCAGCGTCATGCGGCGCAGTTCGCCGCTCAACGCGAAGGGGTCGATGTCGCGCAGCAGGGCCTCGGCCTCGCTGAGGCGGCCCTGGGCAATCAGCAGGATGCTGCGGTGGGCGCGCGACTCGCGCAGCCCGGTCTCGTCGCCGCGCGCCTGGTACAGCGCCTCGGCGCGGCCCTGATGCCATTCGGCCTGCTGGGCCTCCCACAGCACCCACAAGGCCAGGGCCTTGACGCGGTGCAGTTCGGGGCTGGACTCGGCGAAGGCGGCATCGAAACGCCGGGTCAGGTCCAACAGCCCCTGGGCACCGAGGTTGTTCATCAACAGCGCGCCATCGCCCAGCAGCAGCTCGGCTGCACGCTCGGGGCGGCCGGCCGCCAGCAGCAGGCCCTGGCGGCGCAGGGCATCCGTCTCCAGCACGGCGGCGCGCTCGAGCTGCTGGCGATGGATCTCGGGCTGCTCCTGGCGCAGGCGCTGCTGCAGCATGTCACGAAAGAGCTGGTGCAGCCTCAGCGTGTGCGGCGCCAGGTCGACGACGGTGACGAACAGGGCCAGGCGCTCCATCTCCGCCAGCCAGCCGGCGGCGTGGGCGCCCTCGCCCAGGGCCTGGCAACGGGCGGCGTCCAGCTCGTGCAGCACGCTGGTGCGCAGCAGGAAGCCGCGCAGGCCCGGCTCCAGGCGGTCCAGCACCTCGGCGGCGAGGTAGTCGAAGGTGGCGCGGTCGATGGCGGCGGGCAGGCGCTGGCCGCCGCTGAGTGCCAGGCGCAGGCCGGCCGCCCAGCCCTGGCAGCGCTCGTACAGGCCCGCCGCGGCCGCCTCGTCCAGGCCGGCGGCCTGGGCCAGTTGCTCCACCTCACCACGCGCGAGGGCCAGCTCGGCGGGGCCGAGGTCGGCCAGCTCGCCGGCGGCGCGCAACCGCGCCAGGCGCAGGGCCGGCTCGTGGCGGGCCGACAGCACCAGGCGCCAGCGCTCGCCCATGCGGGCCAGCCAGCGGTCCAGGAACTGCAGCGAGGCCGGGTCGACGAGGTGATGGGCGTCGTCCAGCACGATGAGGCCGCGCTCGACCTCGCAGGCCTCCAGCGCATTCAGCATGGCATCGGCCGCCGCGACGATCTCGGGGCCGCCGCGCAGGGCGGTATCGCGCAGGCCCTCGGGCGCCGTGCGCCAGGGCGGGTCATAGGGCTCGAAGGCGGCGAACAGGCAGTCCAGCAGGCGGCCGAGGTCGTCGCCCTCGTCCAGGGCCACCCAGGCGACGGCGGTGGTGGCGCCGGCGTCGGCCAGGGCCTGGGTCAGCAGCGCCGTCTTGCCATAGCCGGCGGGCGCGCAGATCAGCAGCACGCGCTGGGCGTCGAGGGCGCGCTGCACGCGCGCGAGCAGGGCCGGGCGCGGCAGCAGCAGGCCGGCGCGCGGACGCGGCGCACGGGTCTTGGTGTGGGCGAGTGCCATGGGCGCGGATGCTAGTTCAAGGACCCCGGGCTTGAGGGGGTCTCACGGCCTCCTGGGCTAACGATTGCCTAACGGTGGCTGCCAACACTGGCATCCAACCTTGATCGGAGACCCCGCCATGACGTTCGCCCGACTGTTGACCGCCCTGACCTTCGCCGCCAGCCTCGGCGCCCAAGCCCAGCAGGGCGTGAGCCTGGCCACGGGCTTCACCGACTTCACGACCTGGTCGCTGCACGGCAATGCCATTGCCCAGAACGACACGCCGGGCAACGGCTTCACCTACAGCAACCTCATCCTGACCGCGCCGGGCGTAGGCGGCCAGGGCGGCGCCGGCTTTGCGCCGACGGCGCTGACAATGGATTTCAACCAGGCCTTCGCCTTCGACTTCCATTTCTTCATCCCGGTCAGCCAGGGCCTGCGCGGCGACGGCTTCACCTTCACGCTGACCGACGCGACCGGCATCGGCGGCGCCGGCTCGGGCCTGGGCTATGACGGCCTGAGTTCGGCCAGCGTGGCCTTCGCCATCGACACCTTCCATTTCGACGGCGAGCCGGTGTCGCCCAGCCTGCAGATCCTGTCCGGCGGCTCGGTGACGCCGCTGGCCGTCACCGAGACCGGCCTGGGCGACGCCATCCGCGACCCCAACTACCAGTGGTATGCCTCGCTGCAGTACACGCCCTCGGGCCTGGGCGACAACGCCGGCCTGCTGACGGGCACCATCGACCATCTCAACCTGGGCAGCTTCAGCGTCAGTGCCCAGGTCAGCTTCGCCGACCTCGGCCTCGTCGGCCTGCCGGTCTTCTACGGCTTCACGGGCGCCAACGGCCTGGCCAACGACGCCCACTTCATCACCTCCGCGATGCCGGTGCCCGAGCCGGGCAGCTGGGCCATGATCCTGGCCGGCCTGGCCTGCTTCGGCCTGATCGCGCAGCGCCGCCGCGCGCGCTGAGTCCGGGCCCGAACTCAGTCCTTCCTCTCCACCAGACGGCGGCCAGCATCGGTGTAGGCGGCGTGCAGGGGCTCGATCGCCTCGCGCAGCCTGAGCAGGGCATCCGGCGCCAGATGCTGGCCATGGTGGTTCAGCGTGGCGCGGGCCAGGTTGATGATGCGCGCATTGAGGCTGCTGCGCGCCAGCTCGGCCAAGGCCTCCAGCGTGCGCTGATGCTGCTTGCCGACCAGGTGGGACATCGCCTCGTTGGCCTGCGCATTGATGTCCTGGGCGGTGTCGCGCACCAGGCTCTCGATGGCCGGCATGGCCGAGGCGGCCAGCTCCAGCAGGCGCGTCCGCGGGCGCGATACGCAATAGCGCCGCGCCAGCCGGCCCGCCCAGGCCGTCGCTTCCGGAATCGGCTGCTGGCCGGCGCAGCGCACCAGCAGCAGGATCAGG
This sequence comes from Roseateles sp. GW821-FHT09H10, assembly GCF_059415865.1. Taxonomy (NCBI): domain Bacteria; kingdom Pseudomonadati; phylum Pseudomonadota; class Betaproteobacteria; order Burkholderiales; family Sphaerotilaceae; genus Roseateles; species Roseateles sp. GW821-FHT09H10. The sequence goes on from NZ_JBWKOB010000004.1 coordinate 38,173, forward strand.
TTGCTGGCCATCTCGAAAGTGAAGTCAGGGCTGTCGATCTGCGCAGCCAGCTCGCGCAGGCCCGCCAGCGCCGGCGCCGCACGCCGCAGCGCCAGCTGCAGCGCGACGTCGATGGTCAGCTTGAGCATGCGCACGCGGTAGCTGTCGGGATGCCGGGCCAGCGCCCCCTCCAGGCATTTGTGGGCCTTCTCGCAGCCCTCGACATGGGCCAGGTCCAGGCTGGCGATGGCCAGTGCGACGACGCCCTGGTAGTCCAGCGTGCGTGACTGCGCACCGATGGCCAGCGCCGCCCCGAGATGCTTGGCGGCCTCGCCGCTGTAGCCGAGATAGAGCTGCAGGGAGCCCAGCTTCTGCAGGCGCGAGACATTGCCGGGCGTGATCTGCACCGCCTTGGCGAACACCTCGACGGCCGCCTCGACCTTCATCTCCTCCAGCAGCGCGTGGCCGTAGACGTCGTAGGCATCGGCATAGGCGGGGTTCTCGGCGAGCAGGGTCTCCAGGGCGCGACAGGCCTTGTCGGGATCGGCACCGCCGAGATCGATCTTTGCCAGGCCCAGCCGGGCCCATGGCACGGCCTTGTAGGCCAGCACGGCCTCAAGCATGCGACGCGCCGCGTCGAGCTGGCCCAGGCGCAGGTAAAGCTCGGAGCCGATGCGCGCGGCATAGACCTTGTAGGTGGGGCTGTCGCGGAACATCGCCTCGCACAGCGCGGCCGCCTTCGCATAGTCGCCGGCCTCGATGGCCTGGAATGCCGGCTTGAAGGCCTGCTTGCGCTCCAGCACCACCTGCAGCCTCTCTTCGAACTGGCGGGCGGCGATCGGCTTGAGCAGATAGTCGTCGAGGGCGCCCTCCACGGCATCGGCCACCTGCTGGTAGCGGGCCTCGCCGGTCACCATGATGAAGGCGGTCTGCATGGGCAGGCCCTTGGACTGGCGCAATTCGTCCAGCAGGTCCTGGCCCGTCATGTCGTTCGGCCCCTGCTGGCGGAAGCTCATGTCGCTGACGATCAGGTCATAGGGCTGGGGCGCGTTCTTGATCAGCCGCCGCGCTTCCTCGGGGCGGCGCGCCGCCTGCAGATGCCGGACCCCCAGCTCGCGCAGGATGCGGCTCAACACCGAACGCGACAGCTCGCCCTCGTCAATGATCAGGACCTGCAGCTGATCGACCGGTATCCCGCCGCCCGAAGACAGCCAGTTCGGTTGGTTGGCCAAAGACATTGCTTTCAAATCGCCTCAGGGGCGGTCACGAGGGGCAAGTCACGTGCCGCACCAGAGTCATGATGATGCGTCGCGGCAGTCTGACAGCGAACCCTTGCCGCGCATGAATATTTGCATGTTCACCCAAAGCTGGACTGATACGGGCGGAGGGCCTGGTGCCGGGATGCAAACTGCTCACTTCCCAGCACGCCTTGGATCACCATGGAGCCACGCCCCTTCTTCCTGCGTATCTATCCCGGGCATCCGCCCGGGGAGGCGGAAAACCAACGCCTGCCTCCACACAGATCGGTGCTTGAACCGCTCATCAGCAAAGCCGCTGAAGTCGTGGTGCATCAGAAGGCGGCCTACGAGTTCGAAATCCCACTCCCACCGCACACCGTCCGCCGCACGGCGCTTGTCTTGGAGCCGTCCGTGGGCTTGGTTGCAGACTGGCCCGCTTTCTGGAATGCCGGCCAGTGGAAACGGGGGGCCATTTCAATCAAGATTCTTGCCGATCAAGTCGACTGGGATGTGCTGTTCGCTGTGTCGGAGTACGGCGGCATCTGGTCCTCACGGCACCAAATCCTCAAAGGATCGCCATCGGGCGCCATCAGTTACGCGGAAAAGAATGCCAATGATGGCTTCGCCGTGCTCTCCCTCACCGCGTCAAATGGCATCCAGTGGCTCAACGTATGGCTGCCTGCCTCACTGTGCGTTGGTGTCGACAAGCAGGCCCAGGCAGAGTGCGGCCACTTTGTCCGCGCCATCGAGCAAGGCAAGTTTTCCCGCGAGATCGTTTATGACCGTCCGCCTTACACCGAGGCGGTCTGACGCTCCACCAGCAGCTGCTCCAGCCGCTGCTCCTTCAAGCCGTAGAAGCGCTTGATCTCGGCGATCTGCGCCAGCAGCTCGGGCCGGCGCGCGGCCAGCGCCTCGGCGGCGGGCCCTTGCGCCTTCACGGCCAGGATCATCTTGTTCTTGCTGGTGTGCTCCAGCGCGATGAACTCGAACACCTGGGTGCGGTAGCCCTGGCTCTCCAGCAGCAGGGCGCGCAGGGAGTCGGTCACCATCTCGGCCTCCTGGCCGAGGTGGATGCCGTGCTGCAGCATGGGACGCAGAACCGCCGGCAGCGTCATCTGCGGGCGCAGCTCCTTGTGGCAGCAGGGCGAGCTCATGATGACCTTGGCGCCGGACTGCAGGCCGACATGCAGGGCATGGTCGGTGGCGATGTCGCAGGCATGCAGGGCGATCATCACGTCCAGCGGCTGGACGGCCTGGGTGCGCACATCGCCCTCGTCAAACTGCAGGCCGGCCAGGCCTTCGCCCTCGACGATGGCGCTGCACAGCTTGACCATGTCGTTGCGCAGCTCGATGCCCTTGACCCGGGGCTGCAAGCCGTGGGACTGCAGCCAGTCGTGCACGGCAAAGGTCAGATAGCCCTTGCCGGAGCCGAAGTCGGCCACGCGCACCGGGCCTTGCAGCGAGGCTTCCTCGACGGCGGACGACAGGATCTCGACGAAGCGGTTGATCTGCTTCCATTTGCGCGCCATGGCCGGGACCAGGGCCGGCTCGCCCTTGACGAGATGGGTCAGGCCCAGGGCCGACCAGACCGGGTGGGCCATGTCCAGGGGGCGCTGCTTGGCCTTGTCATGCGCGGCCGGCGCGGCGGCTTCGGCGCCATCGACACGGGTCACCCGCAGCGTCTCGCGGCCCTTGCGGCTGACGGCGAACTGCACCTCTTCGCTCGCCGTGTGCAGGTGGGCATTGCGAAAGCGCGCGCCCAGCAGCGTCGCAATCTCGGCCAGCGCCGCCTCGGGCGCGTGATTCTTGGTGACGTCCTTGGTGCGGTGCCGCCAAAGGAAGCTCAGGGCCGGCTCGCCGCGCAATTCGACAAGGCGCACCGTCAAGCGCTCGACATCTTCGTCATCACCGACCGGGCCGGACAGCAGCAGCTTGCCGAACTGCCCGCCGGCCAGGGCCAGGCGGACGAGGTGCAGAAAGCGTTCGTGAGCCGGCGCACTGGCGGCCGGCGGGGGGGTGATGAGGGACGTGAACAACGGCGCGGCCATGGCTGCCATTGTCGGTGAGGTCACTGCGGCCGTCGGCGCCGGCTCCACAGGCCGATGAAGCCCATGCCTGCCAGCAGCAGCGCGATGCTGTGCGGCTCCGGCACGGCGGCCGTGACCTGCAGCGGCTCCCAGCTCATGGACACCAGGCCCAGGCGCTCGTCGGTGACGACGCCGGGGATCATGTAGGTCGGCCAGCCCTTGCTGTCGAAGCTGAAGAAGCGCGTGCCCTCGTCGTTCTGGCTGAAGGCGGCCATATGCCAGAGCGTGGCGCTACCCAGTTCGTACTCCAGGCCGGCGCGCTCGTCTAATCCCAGGCTGAAGGACTGCACCGCGCGGTTGCCGGACCAGTGGAGCTCGAACTCGGTCAGCTCATAGGCATAGATCCAGCCGTCGCCGTCCAGGTCGCTGCCGGCGAAGTGGCCGCTCAGCGTGGCACCGTCGGCGTAGCCGGTCTGGTTGAAGTTGTAGGTCTGGGCGTGGGCCGGCGCAGCCAGGGTGGCGGCCAGGCTCAGCGCGGCGAGGGCAAAGAGGCGGGGGGATGACATGACGGAACTCCATCGGGGTTGAGGAGTTGTCATGCTGCCGATCGGGTAGCGCGGCCGCTTCGCCCAGGAGAGCCATGCCCCGTGTCATCGGTGATGGCCCGTTGGGGCCAGGCCCGCTCAGACGTCCGGCGGCGGCAGGTATCGCTCCTTGAGCACCAGCCTGGCCATGCGATGCGGCACATGCCGGATATACGGCCGGCCCTCGCTGTTGGAGATGAAGTGGAAGTATTCGCCGCTGTCGTTCATGCAATAGCGCTCGAGGACGATGTCCACCGTGTGGCCTTCGACGGTCCGCCGGCGCTCCAGCTCGGTCACGACGCGCACCGACTGCCCAGAGAAGGCATAGCGCGCATCAGCGGAATCCACGCGGGAATTCTTGAACTGCGCATGGGCGCGCGACCGGAACCCGGCACGGGCCTGGCGTTCCGACTTCTGCATCGCGAACCAGCTCCAGACCACGCCCGCGCTCACGAAGAAGATCGCCAGTCCGATCTCGACAGGGGAAATCTTCATCGCCACTCCACCGCGGCATTGTCGCGGCGGTCCGCGGTGCCTCAGGCGTGCGTGATGTGCGCCCGCGTCTCGGCCGTGTCCAGATGCGGCAGGGTGTTGAAGCTGACGAGGTGATGGCGCTTGGGATTGAAGGCGAACTCGGTGACGGCCGAGTTCCGGATGCGCAGATTGAGCTCGACAAAGGTCTCGGGCGGACAGGCCAGCACCTGGGCCACGGCGGTGGCGATGGGGCCGCCGCTGGACACGATGAGAACCTGCTTGCCGACGCCGCCGGCCAGCACGCGCGCCAGCGCATCGGCCACGCCGGCCGCGAAGTCCGCGTGCGTGGGCATGCCCTCGGGCTGGGTCTCGCCCTGCATCCAGGCCAGCAGGCCAGTGCGCAGCAGGCGGAAATGCTGCTTGACCATCTCCGGGTCGGTCGGCTTGCCCAGGGGCCCGGGATGGATGGCGCGCACGACGGCCTCGCTGTCGTACTCGTTGAGCCCCGGCAGCGCGACGGCGGGCAGGTCCTCGCCATAACCCTCGACGATGCCGGCCAGGGATTGGGCGTGACGCTTCAAGGTGCCGGTGAAGACGGCGTCGAAGCGCTGGCCGCGTTCGCGCCAGTAAGCGCCGAGATGGCGGCATTGCTCATGGCCCTTGGGGCTGAGCTGGTCGTAGTCGGCCGCGCCGAAGCTGGCCTGGCCGTGGCGGACGAGGTAGAGGCTTCCCATGGCCAGCATCATGGCCCGCGTCGACAGCGCCGGCTGTCGCGACAATGACGCCATGTCACACCTTCGACAAGCCACCCGCGACGACACCGCCGAACTCTGGCGCGTGCGCTATGCCGTCACCGAGAACACCCTGACCCCAGGCCGCATCTCGGACGCCGAACTGCATGCCTATATCGAGGACTACGGCCGCGGCTGGGTCATCGAGCTGGCGCCCGGCCGCATTGCCGGCTTCGCCATCGGCGACAACCGCGACGGCCACATCTGGGCCATGTTCGTCGACCCGCCGCTGCACGGCCAGGGCCATGGCCGCGTGCTGCACGACGTCATGGTGAACTGGCTGTTCGAGCAAGGCCACCGGCGCCTGGACCTCGGCACCATGCCCGACTCCCGCGCCGAGGCCTTCTACCGCCGCGCCGGCTGGACGCCGACCGGCGAGGGCCTGGACGCCTGGGGCGACAAACGGTTCGAGTTGCGCATCGAGGATTGGAAACCCCATGCTTGAAACCCATGTCATCGAGACCGGCCCCAACCCCGCCACGACCATCATCGTGCTGCACGGCCTGGGCGACAGCGGCTTCGGCTTCGTGCCCATCTGCGGCGAGCTGGACCTGAAGTCCCTGGGCGCGGTGCGCTTCGTGCTCCCGCATGCGCCCGAGCGGCCGGTCACCATCAATGGCGGCTATGTGATGCGCGCCTGGTACGACATCCTCGTGACCGACCTGGTCAGGCGTGAGGACGAGGCCGGCCTGCGTGAGTCGCAGCGCCAGATTGCCGAACTCATAGACGCCGAGCGCCAGCGCGGCGTGGCAGCGGAGCGCATCGTGCTCGTCGGCTTCTCCCAGGGCTGCGCGATGGCGCTGATGACGGCGCTGCGCTATCCCGAGCGCCTGGGCGGCGTGGCGGGGCTGTCGGGCTATGTGCCGCTGGCTGCGACGACGGCCGCCGAGCGTTCAAGCGCCAACGCCGACCTGCCCGTCTTCATGGCCCACGGCACCCAGGACCCGGTCGTCGCTCCCGTGCGCGGCACGGCCAGCCGCGATGCGCTGCAGGCACTGGGATACACAGTGGAATGGCATGACTACCCCATGCCGCACTCGGTCTGCATGGAGGAGATCGAGGATCTGAACGCCTGGCTGCTGAAGCATCTGAGCTGATTTCGCAGCCCTGTTCGCGGCGCTGGAGGCCGCGCCCCTGGGCGATGATCCATCAGTCATGGAGCGCCTGGCCGAACAGATCGTTGACTGGCACAACCGCCACCCGCTCGCGCGGCGCATCGCCGTGGGCGATGTGCACACCGTGGGCGTGGTGGCCCTGCCTTTTGTGCGCGCCTCGGCCCAGGCCGAAGGCGTGGTCGAGCCCGTCCTGACCGATGTCGTCAGCGCCTTTGACGAATTGCACGGCTCGCCGCCGCTGTCGCGTTGGGCGGCAGCGCTGCAGCGCCTGAAGGAGTTGCCGCGCCGCCTGGCCCGGCGCCCGCGCACGCAGTGGCGCGCCTTCAGCGAGAAATTCCTGCCCGGCCTGAGCCCGGCCCAGGTCGAGCGCTTCGCGCTGGCCCATGGCTTCGCCGAGCCGCCGGCCACGCCGGAGTCCAAGCCCTGGCGGGTCATCGTCATCGACGAGAGCCTGGCCAGCAGCCATGGGGGCTGGCCCTTCGAGCTCTATCTGATGACGGCCGGCGTCGATGTCGGCAGCGCCCGCACCCGCGTGCTGGCGGGCCGCGGCATCCCGTCGGAAATCATCGGCCGCCGCCTGTGGGATCCCATCCGGCTGGGCGCTGCAGCCGCTCTGCTGGCCGTGCTTGTCGGCGTGGGCGCCTGGATGCTCTGGCCCCAGCGTGCCGCCGAGCCGCTCCCCGTGCCGCCCGCCGCCCCGGCATCGGCTGCATCGGCGGCCGTGCTGCCGGCGCCTGCATCGGCCGCCTCGATGCCCGCCTCCGCGCCCGAATCGGCCGTGGCTGCGGCCTCGGCCGCCGAGGCATCTGCCAGTGAGCCCGCCGGCGATGCGCCGCCGCCCGACATCCGCCCCCGCCTCGTCGAGCGCACGGACGGCATCAAGCGCCCGCCCATCCTGCGCTCCGAGAAGCCGGCCGAAAAGCCGGGCGACGAGCCCGCCGCCCAGCCCGCATCCGCCGCCAGCAAACCCGAGCCCGTCGACCCGCGGCTGAGCAAGCTGGCGCAGTCGCCTGACAAGACCATCGTCGCCCTGGTCGGCCCACCGGGCAGCAAGGCCGAGGCCGAGGCCGTGCTGGCCAAGATGAAGGCCGGCCTCGTCGGCGTGCACAGCGACCCCAATGCGCTGCAGGCCGACGTCATCCAGACGCCAGAGGGTTGGCGCGCCACGGTCTGGCACTTCCCGAGCCGCGAGCAGGCTCAGCTCATCAACGCGACGCTGGTAGCGCGCGGGCTCAAGACCAAGGCCGTGAACTTCTAGCGTCGGATGACGAAGGCGCGCTTGTCGCCGCTGTCGAAACCGCAGCGCTCGTAGAACGCCCAAACGGCCGGGTCCTTGCGGCTGGTGGTCAGCACGACCTTGTAGGCGCCCATGGCCCAGGCCTGTTCTATGGCGTGGCGGATCACGGTCTGGCCATGCCCGCGGTTGCGGCGGTCCTCGCGCGTGACGACATCCTCGATGACGCCGTAACTGCGGCCGCCCCGCGTCAGGTTGGGAATGACGGCGAGATTGCAGGTGGCCACCAGCGTGTCACCGTCGAACAAGCCGAAATGACGCAAACCGGGATGCTTGAACGCGCCGCGCACCGCCTCGGGCGGTGGCGGCTCGTCGCCGACGTTCAGCTGCTGATAGAGGGCCAGCAGGGCGTCGGCATCGCCAACGCCCAGGTCGCGGATCGCGACCGCCGCCGTCACTTCACTTCCAGCTTCATCGTGTTGGCAATGAAGGCCAGGATGTCGCTGCGCTCCTCGATGATCTTGGACGTCGGCTTGCCGGCGCCATGGCCGGCATTGGTCTCGATGCGGATCAGCTTGGGCGCCGGGCCGGTGTTGGCAGCCTGCAGCGTGGCGGCGTACTTGAAGCTGTGGGCCGGCACGACGCGGTCGTCGTGGTCGCCGGTCGTGATCAGCACGGCCGGGTATTTGGCGCCGCCGCTCTTGATGGTGTGCACCGGCGAGTAGGCGTACAGCGCGTCGAACATCTCCTTGCTGTCGGCGCTGGTGCCGTAGTCGGTGGCCCAGGCCCAGCCGATGGTGAAGTTCTGGTAGCGCAGCATGTCCATCACGCCGACCTGGGGCACGGCCGCGGCGAACAGATCGGGACGCTGGTTGGTGACAGCGCCGACGAGCAGGCCGCCGTTGCTGCCGCCGTTGATGGCCAGCGTCGCCGGGCTGGCGACCTTGTTCTTGACCAGCCATTCGCCGGCGGCGATGAAGTCGTCGAACACGTTCTGCTTCTTCAGCTTGGTGCCGGCCTCATGCCAGGCCGAGCCGTACTCGCCGCCGCCACGGATGGAGGCGATGACGTAGACGCCGCCCATCTTCATCCAGCTCGCCGCCGTCACGCCGTAGCCCGGCGTGATGGAGATGTCGAAACCGCCGTAGCCGTAGAGCAGGGTCGGGTTGCTGCCGTCCAGCTTGATGCCCTTCCTGGCGGCGATGAAGATGGGGAAGCGCGTGCCGTCCTTGCTGGTGACGAACTCGCGGCGGGTCTCGAACTCATCCGGGTTGAAGGCCGTCTTGGGCTTCTTGAAGAGGTTGACCTTGCCGCTCTTGACGTCGTAGCGGTGGATCTCGGCCGGGTTGGTCAGGCTGGTGTAGCTGAAGAAGGTTTCCTTGTCGCTCCAGCGGCCGCCGAAGCCGCTGGCGGTGCCGATGCCGGGCAGCTTGACCTCGCCGGCCGGCTTGCCGTCGGCGCCATGCACGCGCACCAGCGTCGCGGCGTCATGCAGATAGCTGAGCAGGAAGCGGCCGCCGACGGCGGAGGCGCCGGTCATCGCATCCGGGCCTTCGGCCACCAGGGTCTTCCAGCCGGCGGGCGCGGGGCTCTTCAGATCGATGGCGACGAGCTTGCCGCGCGGCGCGCCCTTGTCGGTCTTGACGATGATCTTGCCGTTGATGGCGGCCACGGGGGTGTACTGGGCGTCGAAGTCCAGCGTGATGGGCTGGGGCTTGCCGCCGGCGAAAGCACCCTTGGGCAGGGGCAGGACCATCAGGCCGTTCTTGCTGCCGGCGCTCTTCCAGACGCTGATCAGGAGCAGCTGGCCGTCGTCCGACACCTCGGTGCCGAAGCCCCATTCCTTGTCCTCGCGGTTCTCGGCGACGAGGACGTCCTCGCTCTGGGGCGTGCCCAGGCGGTGGTAGTAGAGCTTCTGGAAGTAGTTGGCGCCCTTGAGCTTCTCGCCTTCCTTGGGGGCGTCGTAGCGGGCGTAGAAGAAGCCCTTGCCGTCGGCCGTCCAGGAGGCGCCGCTGAACTTGACCCATTCGATGGTGTCGGGCAGGTCCTGGCCCGTGGCGAGGTCGCGCACCTTCCAGGTCTGCCAGTCGGAGCCGGCGCCGGCGATGCCGTAGGCCAGCAGCTTGCCGTCACGCGAGGGGGCCAGGCCGCTGAGGGCCACGGTGCCGTCCTTGCTCATCGCGTTCGGGTCCAGCGCCACGGCGGGCGTGTCGGTCAACGACTTGGCCGTGTAGATGACGTTCTGCTGCTGCAGGCCGTCGTTGCGGGTCCAGAAATAGCGGCCGCCTTCGCTGAAAGGGATGCCGAAGCGCTCGAAGTTGTAGAGCTCGGTGTAGATGCGGCGCGCCGGCATGCGCTGCGGCATGGCCTCAAGGAACTTGTCGGTGACCTGGTTCTGCTGGATGACCCAGGCCTTGGTGTCGGCGCTGTTGTCGTCCTCCAGCCAGCGGTAGGGGTCGGCGACGGCGGTGTCGTGATAGGCGTCGACCTGGTCGACCTTGCGCGTATTGGGGTAGCTGAGACCCTGAGCCTGGGCGCTGGTGGCGAGGACGGCTGCGAGGGTGATGGCAGACAAGGTGAGCTTCATCGAGCGGTATCCATGATTCTTGGAGCCGCGGATTGTCGATGCCATCGGCGATCCACGCCGATGGTCATGCAATGAAACCCCTGACAGCAATTACCCGAAGTTAGCTTCTGTAGTCGGCGTTGATGGTCACGTAGTCGTGGCTGAGATCGCAGGTCCAGACCGTCGCGGCCGCCTTGCCGCGGTTCAGATTCACGCGCACCGTGATCTCGGCCTGCTTCATGACGCGCTGGCCGTCTTCCTCGCGGTAGGTCGCGAGGCGCCCGCCCTGGCGCACGACAGCAACGTCGTCCAGGTCCAGGTCGATCAGCCCCTGGTCCAGATCGCCAATGCCGGCATAGCCGACCGCGGCCAGGATGCGGCCCAGGTTGGGGTCGCTGGCGAAGAAGGCCGTCTTGACCAGCGGCGAGTGGGCGATGGCATAGGCGGCCAGCTTGCACTCGGCCTCGTCGCGGCCGCCCTCGATGGTGATGGCGATGAACTTGGTGGCGCCTTCGCCGTCGCGCACGATGGCCTGGGCCAGCTCCTGGGCCAGGGCGATCAGGGCCTCGCGCAGCGTCTTCGCATCGGCGCTGTCCAGCGACGTGATCTCGGCATGCTGGGCCTGGCGGCTGGCGATCAGCATGAAGCAGTCGTTGGTCGACGTGTCGCCGTCGATGGTGATGCGGTTGAAGGAGGCGTCGGCGGCCTCCTTCACGAGGGGCTGCAGCAGGGCCGGGGCGATGTTGGCGTCGGTGGCGACGAAGCCCAGCATGGTCGCCATGTTGGGCCGGATCATGCCGGCGCCCTTGGAGATGCCGCTCAGCGTGACGGGCACGCCGCCGATCTGGATGCGGCGCGACGCGGCCTTGGGCAGGGTGTCCGTCGTCATGATGCCGGCGGCGGCTTCGGCCCAGTTGTCGGCCTTCAGCGCGGCCAGGGCGGCGGGCAGGCCGGCGGTGATGCGGTCGACCGGCAGGGTCTCCATGATGACGCCGGTCGAGAAGGGCAGGATCTGCTCGGGCGCGCAGCCGATCAGGCCGGCCAGAGCCTGGCAGGTCTGGCGGGCGCGGGCCAGGCCGTCGGCGCCGGTGCCGGCATTGGCATTGCCGGTGTTGATCAGCAGGGCCCGGATGGCGGCACCGCCGGCCAGGTGCACGCGGCAGAGCTGCACCGGGGCGGCACAGAAGCGGTTGGTCGTGAAGACGCCGGCCACGGCCGCGCCCTCGTCCAGCGCGATGACGCTGAGGTCGCGCCGGTTGGCCTTGCGCACGCCGGCCATGGTCACGCCGAGGCGCACGCCCGGCACGGGCAACAGGGAGGCGGGATCGGGGGCGGTGAGATTGACGGGCATGGCGCGCTCGGTTGGTCAGGGAAAGCGCGCAGATTCTAAGAAGTGAAAAAGGCTCCCGAAGGAGCCTTTGCAAGGAGCTGAAAGGGAATCAGCGCGGCAGGCGGCGGCGGGCGATCATGCCGATGGCGCCCAGACCGGCCAGCAGCAGTGCGTAGGACTCGGGTTCCGGCACGGGGGCGGTCGGCGTGGCCACGACCAGATCCTGGTAGGTGGCATGGCTGAGCTTGGCCAGGCTGTACAGCGAGGCGCCGTTGTAGTTCTGGGCGGCGGCCAGGTAGCTGCTGGCGAAGCTCTGCGCGTCGGTGGCGGCGGTGAGCTGGGCACCCGACAGGCCGGCAGTCTTCAGGAAGAAATTGCCGTTGTTCTGGGCGACGCTCAGGGTGCCGCTGGCCTCGCGCATGATTTCCCAGAGGGCGAGCTGGAAGCCGGCCTGCTGGGCGCCGCTGTGCACGGAGCCGAAGCTGCTGGAGTACAGGCCCTGCAGCAGCGTGGCCTGCGTGCCGGTGAAGCTGCCGACCGTGTAGGTCTTGAAGCCCTTGCTGGTGATCGCGAAAGGCTGCTCGGGCTCGATGCAATAGGCCAGGAAGCTGCCGGTGGCGGCGTCGGTGTAGTTCAGGCCGCCGGTGACGTAGTTGGTCGTCATCGAGGTGCTCAGCGACGGATCGCCGGCATCACGGCTCAGGAACTTGATGCTGACGTCGGCAAAGGCCGGGGCGCTGGACAGCAGGGCTGCGGCAAGGGCGAGGGGCTTGAACATGGGGGGACTGCTCTCGAGGTTCGGTGGGAGGGCTCAGCCGATGCTGCGGCGGCGCGACAGACTCAGGCCGGCCAGGGCGACAGCCACCAGGGCCAGTGCGGTCGGCTCGGGCAGCTCGACGCTGCGGCCGTTCAGGTTGGCTTCGTAGCTCTCGGGCGACTTGACGCCGTAGCCTTCGCCGACGACATGCAGTTCCCAGTTGCCGGCGGCCAGCCACAGGGGGCTCAGGCCCCAGGTTTCCGTGCCGGTCTCGTCGTTGTCCCAGTTCACGCCCAGGGTTTCGGTCAGGGCGACGGTGGTGTTGCCCTGCTGCAGGAAGGCCGACGTGATGTTCACGTTGGCGCTCGGCTCGGGCGAGAAGGTGCTGATCGCAACGCCCAGCAGGGTCTGGCCGTTCAGCGTGAAGCTGAAGACGTTGTTGAAGAAGTCAGCGTCCTGGCCGTTGGACATGATGTTGTCGTTGCTGAAGCTGAACGACACCGGCGCAGCAGCGGCGGTACCGGCGGCGAAGGCCAGGCTCAGGGCGGCAAGGGCTGTAGACAACGATTTCATGACGGGCTTTCAGGTTCTCTATTCGGGTCTACCCGGTGTTTTGCCGGGGTATGGGCTGCACTCTAGGGGGGTGATCGCCCCAGGAGCACCCCCCATGCCGGTGGCGCAGGGGCTTTGATGTGCTCAAACGCACGGTTTTCCCCCCACATGGGTGGGGCGACAGGCCGCTGCAAACCAATGCAAACGGGCCGGCAGAGCCGGCCCGTGAGGGACTTCACACCCGGGTGCCCGGGTGCCCAAGCGGCCCGATCAGGCCAGCTTGCCGTGGCAGAGCTTGAACTTCTTGCCGCTGCCGCAGGGGCAGGGATCGTTGCGGCCGATGTGGCCGTACTCGGCCAGCAGCGTGGCAGGGTCGACGTCCTGGCTGATGGAGCCGTCCTCGTTGGGGTGCTGGTAGGTCACGTTGGACACCGCCTCGGCCCGGCGCTCGATGGCCTCGGCGGCACGATCGGCCTCTTCCTGGCTCTGGATGCGCACGTTCATCAGCGTGCGGGTGACTTCCATCTTCACCAGGTCGAGCAGCTGCGAGAACAGTTCGAAGGCCTCGCGCTTGTATTCCTGCTTGGGGTTCTTCTGGGCGTAGCCGCGCAGATGGATGCCCTGGCGCAGATAGTCCAGCGCCGCCAGGTGCTCGCGCCAGCGCTGGTCGATGCTCTGCAGCAGCACCATGCGCATGAAGGGGTTGAACTGCTCGATGCCGACGCGCTCGAGCTTGTCGTCGAACAGCGCGTTGCCAGCCTTGACGACGGCCTCGAGCAGGTCCTCGTCGGTGATGGAGTCGCTCTTCTTGACGAGATCGGCCAGCGACAGGCCGACCTGCCACTCGGCCTGCAGCACCTGTTCCAGGCCCGGCAGGTCCCACTGCTCCTCGACGCTCTCGGCCGGCACATAGGTGCGCACGACGTCGGTCAGCGTGGATTCGCGCAGCGAGGCGATCTGGGCCACGAGGCTCTGGGCCTCGAGGATGTCGTTGCGCTGCTGGTAGATGACCTTGCGCTGGTCGTTCGACACGTCGTCGTACTCGAGCAGCTGCTTGCGGATGTCGAAGTTGCGGGCCTCGACCTTGCGCTGGGCGCCCTCGATGCTGCGCGTGACGATGCCGGCCTCGATGGCCTCGCCCTCGGGCATCTTGAGCCGGTCCATGATGGCGCGCACGCGCTCGCCGGCGAAGATGCGCATCAGCTGGTCATCCAGCGACAGGTAGAAGCGCGAGGAGCCCGGGTCGCCCTGGCGGCCGGCACGGCCGCGCAGCTGGTTGTCGATGCGGCGGCTCTCGTGGCGCTCGGTCGCGATGATGCGCAGGCCGCCCTCGGCGCGCACCTTGTCGTGCAGGCCCTGCCACTCGTCCTTGAGCTGCTGGATGCGGCGCGCCTTCTCGTCGGCAGGGATGGCCTCGTCGGCCTCGATGAACTGGATCTGCTTCTCGACATTGCCGCCCAGCACGATGTCGGTGCCGCGGCCGGCCATGTTGGTGGCGATGGTGATGACGCCCGGGCGGCCGGCCTGGGCGACGATCTGCGCTTCCTTCTCGTGCTGCTTGGCGTTCAGCACGTTGTGCGGCAGCTTGGCCTGGTTGAGCAGGTTGGAGATCAGCTCCGAGTTCTCGATGGACGTCGTGCCCACCAGCACCGGCTGGCCGCGCGTGTGGCAGCTGCGGATGTCCTCGATGACGGCCGCGTACTTTTCCTTGTCGGTCTTGTAGACCAGGTCCAGCTCGTCCTTGCGGATGGTCGGGCGGTTCGGCGGGATGACGACGGTCTCGAGGCCGTAGATCTCCTGGAACTCGTAGGCCTCGGTGTCGGCCGTGCCCGTCATGCCGGACAGCTTGCCGTACATGCGGAAGTAGTTCTGGAAGGTGATGGAGGCCAGGGTCTGGTTCTCGGCCTGGATCTGCACGCCTTCCTTGGCCTCGACGGCCTGGTGCAGGCCATCGCTCCAGCGGCGGCCCGACATCAGGCGGCCGGTGAACTCGTCGACGATGATGACCTCGCCGTTCTGCACGACGTAGCTCTGGTCCTTGTGATAGACGTGATGGGCCCGCAGCGCTGCATTGAGGTGATGCATCAGCGTGATGTTGGCCGCGTCGTAGAGGCTGGCGCCCTCGGCGATCAGCCCGGCCTCGGTCAGCAGGGCCTCGGCGACCTCGTGGCCGTCTTCGGTCAGGTGGATCTGGTGCGACTTCTCGTCGACCGTGAAGTCGCCCGGCTCGATGACGCCCTCGCCCGTGCGCGGGTCGAGCTCGCCGATCTGCTTCTTGAGCTTGGGCACGACGGCGTTGATGCGCAGATAGACGTCGGTGTGGTCGTCGGCCTGGCCCGAGATGATCAGCGGCGTGCGCGCCTCGTCGATCAGGATGGAGTCCACCTCGTCGACGATGGCGTAGGACGTGCCGCGCTGCACGCGGTCGGCCGTCTCGTAGACCATGTTGTCGCGCAGGTAGTCGAAGCCGTACTCGTTGTTGGTGCCGTAGGTGACGTCGGCGGCGTAGGCCGCCTGCTTCTCCTCGCGCGGCATCTGCGGCAGGTTGATGCCGACCGACAGGCCCAGGAAGGTGTAGAGCTTGCCCATCCACTCGGCGTCGCGGCGAGCGAGGTAGTCGTTCACCGTCACGACGTGGACGCCCTTGCCCGTCAGCGCATTCAGGTAGACCGGCAGCGTGGCCATCAGCGTCTTGCCTTCGCCGGTGCGCATTTCGGCGATCTTGCCGTCGTTGAGCACCATGCCGCCGATCAGCTGCACGTCGAAGTGGCGCATCTTCAGCGCGCGCTTGCTGCCTTCGCGGCAGACGGCAAAGGCCTCGGGCAGGATGTCGTGGACCGTCGCGCCGCCAGCGATGCGCTGCTTGAACTCGGCCGTCTGCGCGCGCAGTTCGTCGTCGCTCAGGGCCTCGTACTTCGGCTCGAGCGCGTTGATCTTCGCCACGGTACGGCGGTAGTCTTTCAGCAGACGCTCGTTGCGGCTACCGAAAATCGAGGTGAGAAGCTTGGGCAACATGCTGCGATGGATGAGGAGCTGCGCGGCACCGGAAGGGCTGGCCGACCGGTGAAAGGCGCGAATCTGGGGGCACGGCGAGGCATTGCAAGACGGACTTGCCCGGCCGCGCAAAACGGCGCAGTTTAGCAGCGGGCTTTCGCCAGCCCGCCGCCTCACTACACTGCGCCCATGGCCACCCCGCCCCGATACCTCGCGCCCAAGGGCGTGCGCGCCAGCATCCCGTCGCCGACACCGGTGGCCGATGCGATGCGCGCCCATGAGGGCCTGAACCAGCTCAGCGCCAGGCTGGAGGCCTCGCGCCGGCGCCTGCGCATCATTGCGCCCGCCCTGCCCGGCACCTTGCTGGCCAGCCTGCAGCCGGGTCCGCTGGACGAGGACGGCTGGAGCCTGCTGGCCGCCAACGCGGCCGTTGCCGCCAAGTTGCGCCATCTGCTGCCGCGCCTGGAAGCCCTGCTGGCCCAGGCCGGCTTGCCCGGCCATATCCGCGTCAAGCTGATCCAGAAGTAAGAAAACCCACCGTCGTGAGACCGTGGGTTTCTGTTTGGTGCCGGCTATCGGATTCGAACTGATGACCTACCGCTTACAAGGCGGTTGCTCTACCAACTGAGCTAAGCCGGCGAAAGACAAAGATTCTAAGCCGTCACTTGACGCGCTTCAGCGAAGGCCGCGGGCCGCCGCTGGGTGCATCGGGCGGCGGTGGCGTGTCGTCGCCCTCGTCGTCGCTGGATTCGCTGGCCAGGCGCAGGCCGCTGCGGCGCGGCTCTGCCGCAGGCACGGCCGGCACGGGCGCGCCTTCGGCCAGCGGCTCGGGCGCCGGGAAGGCCATGCCCTGGCCGTTCTCGCGGGCGTAAATGGCCACGACATGGTCCACCGGCACGATGATCTCGCGCGCGACGCCGCCGAAGCGGGCCTTGAACTGGATGTGGTCGTTGCCCAGATCCAGGCCGCTGGTCGCGTCGAAGCCGATGTTCAGCACGATCTCGTTGTTGGACACGTACTCCATGGGCACCTGCACCGAACGGTCGACGTGGACCGCGATATAGGGCGTGAAGCCGTTGTCCGTGCACCAGTCGTGCAGGGCACGGATCAGATACGGGCGGGTGGAAGACCCCCCACCCGCACCGCCGGAAGCAGGGGTCTGGTCCATCAGCGGCGCATCACCTTTTCGGAGGGCGTCAGCGCTTCGATGTAGGCCGGGCGGCTGAAGATGCGCTCGGCGTACTTCAGCAGCGGCAGCGCGTTCTTGGACATGTCGATGCCGTAGTAGTCCAGGCGCCACAGCAGCGGGGCGATGGCCACGTCGAGCATCGAGAAGTCGTCGCCCAGCATGTACTTGTTCTTCAGGAAGATCGGGGCGAGCTGGGTCAGGCGGTCGCGGATCTGCGAGCGGGCCTTCTCGAGCTGCTTGTCCGTCGCCTTGGTCGCCGTGCCGCGGCCTTCGAGGATGTTCACATGGGCGAACAGCTCCTTCTCGAAGTTCAGCAGGAACAGGCGCACGCGGGCGCGGGCGACCGGGTCGCCGGGCATCAGCTGCGGATGCGGGAAGCGCTCGTCGATGTACTCGTTGATGATGTGCGATTCGTACAGGATGAGGTCGCGCTCGACGAGGATGGGCACCTCGTTGTACGGGTTCATCAGAGCGATGTCTTCGGGCTTCGCGAACAGGTCAACGTCACGGATTTCGAAGTCCATGCCTTTCTCGAACAGCACGAAACGGCAGCGGTGCGAGTAGGGGTCGGTGGTACCGGAGTAGAGGACCATCATGGCTTGGGCTCCCGAGGGGTCAGTCAATCAAAACACACGCGGCAGGCCGCCGCGCAAAAAGCAAACGCAGTGGGTGGCGGAAAGCCCTCCCCACTGCGTGTTTGGCGCCCTTTTGAGGTGCGCCGGAACGTCCAGGCTTACTTCACATCCTTCCAGTACGAGGCGTTCAGACGCCAGGCGAACACGGTCAGGACGGACAGGAAGATCAGCACGATGACGCCGAGCTGGAAACGCTGGCCCTGTGCGGGCTCACCCATCCACTGCAGATAGGCGACCAGGTCGGCCACCGCTTCGTCGTACTGGCGATCGGTCAGGGTACCGGGCGTCAGCTGCTGGTAGCCGGCGAAGACATGGGTCTTCTTGGCGTGGTCGTGCGGATCGGCGACCTCCTCGAACTTGGCGGCGCGCTGGCCCTGCAGTTCCCACATCACATGCGGCATCGCGACGCTCGGGAAGGCCAGGTTGTTCCAACCCGTGGCCTTGGTGTCGTCGCGGTAGAAGTTCCGCATATAGGTGTAGAGGTAGTCCGCACCCGAGCCCTTGGCGCCGTCGGCACGCGAGCGGGCGATGACGGTCAGGTCGGGCGGGTTGGCGCCGAAGAAGGCCTTGGCCTCCTTGGCGTCCATGCTGACCTTCATGGTCTCGCCGACCTTGTCGGCCGCGAACAGCAGGTTGTTCTTGATGTCGGCTTCGGTCAGGCCCAGGTCGCGCATGCGGTTGTAGCGCATGTAGGCGGCACCATGGCAGTTCAGGCAGTAGTTGACGAACAGCTTGGCGCCATGCTGCAGCGCGGCCATGTCCGACATCTTCTCCTTGGGGAACTTGTCCCACTCGATGCCGCCGCTCGAGGCGTGGGCGGCACCGGCCAGGCTCAGCGAAGCCAGCAGGATGGCGATCAGCTTTTTCATTTGTGTTGTTGCTCCGCGGCTCAGTGGGCGTGGAAGGTCACACGGTCGGGCACGGCCTTGGGCGTTCCCAGGCGGCTCCACCACGGCATCAGCAGGAAGAAGCCGAAGTAGAACAGCGTACCGGCCTGGGCGATCAGCGTGCCGATGTCGCTCGGCGGCTGGATGCCGAGGTAGCCCAGCCACAGGAAGAAGACGACGAAGACGGCGTACACATACTTGTGCCAGTCGGGGCGGTAGCGGATCGACTTGACCGGGCTGTGATCCAGCCAGGGCAGGAAGAACAGGATGATGACCGCGCCGCCCATGACGACCACGCCCCAGAACTTGGCGTCGAAGACCTTGAGCAGGAAGATCAGCACGGCAGCCGCGACCAGCAGGGCCACCTTGGCGGCGCCACCGAACTTGCCCTTCAGGAAGCTCACGATGGCGGCGACGGCGATGACGCCCACCAGCACGTTGACCATGGTGTCGGTCGTGGCGCGCAGCATCGAGTAGAACGGCGTGAAGTACCAGACCGGGGCGATGTGGGCGGGCGTCTTCAGCGGGTCGGCCGGGATGAAGTTGTTGTACTCCAGGAAGTAGCCACCCAGTTCCGGCGCGAAGAAGATGATGGCGGTGAAAGCCATCAGGAACAGGCAGACGCCGTAGAGGTCGTGCACCGTGTAGAAGGGATGGAAGGGCACGCCGTCCACGGGCTTGCCATTGGCATCCTTCGGGCCCTTCTTGATCTCGACGCCGTCGGGGTTGTTGGAGCCGACATCGTGCAGGGCCAGCAGGTGGGCCACCACCAGGCCCAGCAGCACCAGCGGCACGGCGATGACGTGGAAGCTGAAGAAGCGGTTCAGCGTGGCGTCGCCGACGACGTAGTCGCCGCGGATCATCAGGGCCAGGTCCGGGCCGACGAATGGCACGGCGGCGAACAGGTTCACGATGACCTGGGCGCCCCAGTAGGACATCTGGCCCCAGGGCAGCAGATAGCCCATGAAGGCTTCGGCCATCAGGCACAGGAAGATCGCGCAGCCGAAGATCCAGACCAGCTCGCGCGGCTTGCGGTAGCTGCCGTAGATCAGGCCGCGGAACATGTGCAGGTAGACGACCACGAAGAAGGCCGATGCACCGGTGGAGTGCATGTAGCGGATCAGCCAGCCCCAGGGCACGTCGCGCATGATGTACTCGACCGACGCGAAGGCCAGGCCGGCATCCGGCTTGTAGTGCATCACCAGGAAGATGCCGGTGACGATCTGGATCACCAGCACCAGCAGGGCCAGCGAACCGAAGATGTACCACCAGTTGAAGTTCTTCGGCGCGTAGTACTCCGACATGTGGACCTTGTAGGCGTCGAACGCGGTCGGGAACCGGTTCTCCAGCCAGGTCATGGTCTTCACGCCTACCGAGGCGCCTGCGGGAGCATCCTTGAATTCAGCCATGGCTTGTCCTTATGCCTTCTTGTCTTCGCCGATCAGCAGCCGGGAGTCGGACAGGTAGAAGTGCGGCGGCACCTCGAGGTTGTCCGGTGCGGGCTTGTTCTTGAAGACGCGGCCGGCCATGTCGAAGGTCGAGCCGTGGCAGGGGCACAGGAAGCCGCCCGTCCAGTCGTCGGGCAGCGAAGGCTGGGGGCCGGCGGCGAACTTGTCGCTCGGCGAGCAGCCCAGATGGGAGCAGATGCCCACGGCGACGAAGAATTCTTCCTTGCGCGAGCGATAGGCGTTCTTGGCGTATTCCGGCGTCGGATAGGCCTTGCGATCGGAATTCGGGTCGGCCAGCTGGCCCTCGTTCTTCTTCAGGGCCGCGACCTGCTCCGGCGTGCGGCGCACGATCCAGACCGGCTTGCCACGCCATTCGACGGTGAGCTTCTCGCCCGGCTTGATGCCGGAGATGTCGACCTCGACGGGGGCACCGGCGGCCTTGGCGCGCTCGCTCGGCGCGAAAGTGCTGACGAAGGGCACGGCTGTCGCGATACCACCGGCGGCGCCGGCGCAACCGGTTGCAATCAACCAGGTCCGCTTGCCTTGGTCCACTTGCTGGTCACTCATGAGGGTCCTCTAAAGAGACTTCTGATCAGGGGCAACTCAGGATTCTAGCGGACGCCCACCGCACCTCCCGGGCTTGCGCCGACCTGCCGACCCGAGGTTTACCCGGCTTCTGGCCTCCCGCACTTGGCGCCAACATCGGGCCCGCCCTGTTACATGCACCGCCAAGGAGGCGTGAATGAGTTTCCTCTCCGAGTTCAAGGAGTTCGCCGTCAAAGGCAATGTCGTCGACCTCGCGGTCGGCGTGATCATTGGCGGCGCGTTCGGCAAGATCGTCGATTCGCTGGTGGGCGACGTCATCATGCCGGTCGTCAGCAAGATCTTCGGTGGACTGGATTTCAGCAACTACTTCATCCCGCTGGCCGGCCAGACGGCCACGACGCTGGCCGACGCCAAGAAGGAAGGCGCCGTGCTGGCCTATGGCAGCTTCATCACCGTGTCCCTGAATTTCATGATCCTGGCCTTCGTCATCTTCCTGATGATCAAGCAGATCAACCGCCTCAAGCGCGAGCCCGCGTCGGCGGCGCCGGCCGAGCCGGCGCCCACGCCGGAAGATATTCAGCTGCTGCGTGAGATTCGCGATTCGCTGAAGCGCTAAGCTCTCACTCCGCTCCGCGGCCCGGTAAGCAATGGTTACCGGGCTTTTTTTTGCCACGGATTTGGCAGCCCGCTGAAAACCCGCGCTTGTTGCAGGCGCGATACTTTAGAAGCCGCTCGTGCCACTTGATTGATGAACGCGCCTGAGATACGCCTGAATCCGCACCTGGAAGCCTCGCTGACCCGCATCCGTCTGGCGGGAGAGCAGGCGGCCGAGCGCTGCGCGGAAGGCCTGGGCCTGTCCGCCCTGTCCGCCGGCCAGATCAAGAAGCGCGACACCCTGCTGGCGGCCCAGTTCGTGTTCCGGCAGCAACAAGGGGTGTTTTCACAGCGCTTCGTGCAGAGCCTGCGCAAGCAGGTCGCGGCCGAACAATCGGAAACACCGCCCGCCGCTGCGCCGACGGCGAAAAAGAAGGATTGGGGCGAGCTCTCGCTGATGGACGACGACCAGGTCAACAACCTCGTCGCCGCCGACCGCATCGGCCTGGCCATCGGCCACCACTGCGAGTGGGAGCTGCGCGAGGTCGAGTCCTATGTGGCGGGCATCCAGGTCGGCGAGCGCAACCCGCTGCGGCCCGAACTGATCGGCCAGGGCCTGCTCGATGCCATCCAGACCATCACCGACGACGCCATCACCCGCCAGACCCTGACCGATGAGCTGACCCGCGCGCTCGCCCAGGAGATGCGCGCCTGCTATGCCGACATCGCCGAGCTGCTGCGCTCGCGCGGCCTGCGCCCCCAGGACCTGCGCGTGCGCGCCACGCCGGACGGCAACTCCCGCCTGGGCGGCCTGGGCGGCGCCACCCAGCCGGGCGATCTCGACTCCGGCCATGGCGGCATGTCCACGCGCAGCGGCGGCTATGGCGGCTCCGGCCATGGCGGCCTGAGCCAGGGCGGCGGCCGCAACACGGGCTTCGGCGGCTTCGGCGGCGGCACGGGCGGCGGCTATGGTGGCCGGGGCGGTGGCGGCGGCATCGGCCGCGTCGAGCCCCAGATGATGGACCTGCTGCGCCGCCTGGCCCAGGCCCCCGCCGCGGCCTATGAGCCGAGCTTCGACAGCCACGGCAATTCCGGCCGCATGGGCCTGGACACCCTCAATGGCGAGCCCAGCGCCTGGGGGCAGATGCCCCTGCCGACCAACCTCATCCATCAGCACCGCGACGAGCTGCGCCAGATGGCCACGGGCCGGCTGGACCACATGGTCATCGACGTCGTCGCCGGCCTGTTCGACCAGATCCTGTCCGACCCCAAGGTGCCGCCCCAGATGGCGCGCCTGCTGGCCCGCCTGCAGCTGCCGGTGCTGCGCGTGGCCCTGGGCGACGAGACCTTCTTCTCCTCGCGCCGCCATCCGGTGCGCGTGTTCGTCAACCGCATGGCTTCGCTGGCCTGCGCCTTCGACGACTTCAGCGACGACCCCGGCCGCTCCTTCCTGTCCCATGTGCGCGACCTCGTGCAGGACGTCGCCCAGGGCGACTTCGACCGCATGGACGTCTACACGGCCAAGCTGGACGCGCTGGAAGCCTTCATCGCCGAGCAGACGCGCAACACGCTGAAGGCCGCCGGCGACGCCGCCGCCGTCGTCGAGCGCCGCGAGACCGACCTGCGCCTGCAGCAGCGCTACGCCCTGCAGCTGCAGCAGCAGCTCGCGCGCGTGCCGATGCAGGACTTCCTGCGCAGCTTCCTGGCCCAGGTCTGGAGCCAGGCCATCGTGCTGGCCTCGCGCGAAGGCGCGCCCGAGCGGGCCCTGCGCCTGCGCACCCTGGGCCGCACCCTGGTCATGAGCGTGCAGCCCAAGGGCGGCACGGCCGCGCGGGCCGATTTCCTGCGCGAGCTGCCCAATCTGATGCGCACCCTCAACGAGGGGATGGATCTGATCCGCTGGCCGGACGGCCCGCGCAAGGACTTCTTCGGCGTGCTGCTGCCCGCCCATGCCGAGTCGCTGAAGGGCCAGGCCCCCAGCGCCCTCGACACCAACCTGCTGATCAAGCAGCTCGACCAGATCTTCGGCGTCGCGCCGCCGGGCGAGGCCGATCTCGCCAAGCCCATCGCCGGCGAGTCCGCGCCTGGCGAACTCGACGCCAGCCAGCGCCTGACGCCGGCCGAGGCCAAGAGCCTGGGCCTGGTCGAAGAGGCCAACGTCGACTGGAATGGCGAGCTGGACCTGGACCTGTCCGGCAACGATGCCGTGGCCGCCGCCGAGCCGATGCAGGCGGTGGACATCTCCATCGATGGCCTGCCCGCCGCCGAAAGCGCGCCCGAGCCCAGCAGCAGCGCCCTGCTGATCGACAACATGGAGCTCGGCTTCGCCTACCAGATGCACACCGGCGAGCAGTGGCAGAAGGTGCGCCTCGCCCATGTCAGCGGCGGCCGCAGCTTCTTCATCTTCACGCACGGCAGCCGCCACCAGGAAACCGTGACCATGACGGCCCGCATGCTGAGGAAGCTCTGCGAGACCGGCCGCATGCGCGCCTACGAGCACGCGCTGCTGCTGGAGCGCGCGACGGCGCGCGCCCGCGCGCAGCTGGCGGCCCTTACACCCGCGCGCTGAGCCGGCGCGCCATCGCCACCGCCGCGCCGAGGCTGGCCGGATCGGCAATGCCGCGCCCCGCAATGTCAAAGGCCGTGCCGTGGTCGGGGCTTGTGCGCACGAAGGGCAGGCCCAGCGTCACGTTGACGCCCTGCTCCACGCCGAGATACTTGACCGGGATCAGGCCGTGGTCGTGCACCATGGCGACGACGACATCGAACTCGCCGCGGCGAGCGCGCATGAAGATGGTGTCTGGCGCGTAGGGGCCGCTGGCGTCCCAGCCTTCGGCGCGCGCAGCCGCGACCGCGGGCGCGATGTGGTGGATTTCCTCGTCGCCGAACAGGCCGCCCTCGCCGGCATGGGGATTCAGCCCGGCCACCGCGATGCGCGGCCTGGCAAAACCCATCTGGCGCAGAGCGGCACCGGTGATGCGCAGCGTCTCCAGCACGCTGTCGCGGGTCACGCGCGCGATCGCCTCGCGCAGCGAACAGTGGATGGTGACCAGCACCGTGCGCAGCTCCTCGTTGGCCAGCATCATGCGCACCGGCACACCACCCGCCAGCGCCTGCAGCATCTCGGTGTGGCCGGGATAGGGCGAGCCGGCCGCGTGCAGGGCTTCCTTGTGGATGGGCGCGGTGACCAGGGCCCGCGCGCGGCCGGACTGGATCAGCACGACGGCGGCCTCGATGCACAGCGCCGCCGCCGCGCCGGCACGGGCATCGACCTGGCCCAGCGGCGCATCGACCAGCCCCGCCGGCAGCCCGGCGGGCTGCCACACCGGCAGGCAGTGGGGCGGCACGCGGCCTAACTCTTCAGGCCCATGCAGCTCGGCCACGGCCAGGCCACCGCCCACGGCCGCGACGGCGCGACGCATGACGGCCACATCGCCGACGACAAGGGCGTCGCGCGGCGCCTGCTGCAGCCACAGCCTGGCAAGGATCTCGGGGCCGATGCCGCAGGCATCGCCCATGCTGAGGACCAGGGGCTGGCCTAGGGAGTTTTCCGGGGTCATGCCTGATTCTTTCATCACCCTTGGCGCCCCGCTGGCAGACTGCCTGCTGACCTTTGTCCGCTCTGGAGATCCCCTTGCGCACCACCCTCGTTGCAGCCCTGATCGCGGGCCTGCACCTGGCCGCACCGGCAGCCACACCCGCTGCCGCCAAGCCGGCCACCGCCACATCCGCCACCGACGCCTCCAGCAAGGCCCAGAAGGCCCTGCTGGCCCTCTTCGACGAAGCCTGGGAGGCCGAGGCCCAGGCCGCGCCCGAATGGGCGACGCTGCGCGGCGACCTGCGCTTCAACGACAAGCTCAGCGACCGCTCCGCCGCCGGCCTCGCGGCCCGCGACGCCTTCGCCCGCGACATGCTGGCCCGCGCCCGCGCCGTCGATGCCAGCCAGCTGGGCGACACCGATCGCGTCTCGCTGGCCCTCTTCATCAACCGCTACCAGCAGGACGTCGCCATGCAGGGCTTCGCCGGCTGGCGCACGCTGACGCTGGGCACGCTCTACGGGGCCCAGTCGGCCCTGGCCGGCTTTGCGCGCAATGTGCCGGTCAGCAACGAAACCCAGGTCAAGCAGTGGCTGGCCCGGCTGGCCGCCTACCCGGCGCGCGTCGACCAGGAGATCGCCATCCTGCGCCAGGGCCTGGCCCTGGGCTGGGTCACGTCCAAGCCGGTGCTGGCTCGCGCCATCGCCCAGGTCGAGGGCCAGCTGACCGAGGATGTCACCAAGAGCCCCGCCTACGAACCCTTCGCGCGCATGGCGGTGGATGCCAGCGTCAAGGCCGGCTACCAGGCCCAGGGCCAGGCGGCCATGCGCGAGCTCTTCTACCCGGCCCAGCGCAAGCTGCTCGCCGTGCTGAAGGACGAACTCGCCGCCAAGGCGCCCGACAGCGGCTCGCTGTCGACCTATCCGGGTGGCGACAAGGTCTACGAGGCCCTGATCCAGCGCCATGTGACGCTGCCGCTGGGCGCCGGCGACATCCACGCCACCGGCTTGCGCGAGGTCGCGCGCATCCGCGCCGAGATGGAGAAGGTCAGGGCCGAGGCCGGCTTCGACGGCGACCTGGCCGCCTTCAAGAAATTCCTCTACAGCGACCCCAGGTTCTTCAACCAGAGCGCCGAGGAGCTGCTGGACGGCTACCGCGCCATCGCCAAGCGCATCGACCCCGAGCTGCCCAAGCTGTTCGCCCAGCTGCCGCGCTCGCCCTATGGCGTTCGCGGCATGCCGCCCTACACCGGCGAAGGCGCAGCCGACAACTACAACGGCCCCTCGCTGGACGGCACGACGCCGGGCTGGTTCAACGCCAACGCCATCGCCTTCAAGCGCCGGCCGAAATGGGCCATGGAGACCCTGGTCGCCCACGAGACGGTGCCCGGCCACCATTTGCAGATCTCGCGCCAGGTCGAGCTCGGCGACCTGCCCAACTTCCGCCGCCAGTCGCAGTATTCGGTCTTCAGCGAAGGCTGGGCCCTGTATGCCGAGACCCTGGGCCCGCAGCTCGGCCTGTTCCGCGACCCCTACACCCGCTTCGGCCATCTGCAGGCGCAGATGTTCCGCGCGGCGCGCCTGGTCGTGGACACCGGCCTGCACGCCCTCGGCTGGAATCGCGACAAGGCCATCGCCTACATGATCGACCAGACCGGCCATGACGCCACCTTCATGACGGCCGAAGTCGACCGCTACCTGTCGCAGCCCGGCCAGGCCCTGAGCTACATGATGGGCGAGCTCAAGATCAAGGAGCTGCGCGCACGCTCGGAAGCCGCGCTGGGCGCGAAGTTCGACCAGCGCCGCTTCCACATGGCCGTCATCGACCAGGGCGCCATGCCCCTGCCGCTGCTGGAGCAGCGCATCATTGCCTGGATCACGAGCGAAAAGGCCCGGCCATGAGCTACCCCATCGGCATTCCCGGCCAGGCCTGGGGCCCGGCCGAGGTCAGCACCTGGCGCGCGCGCCTCGTCAAGCAGCGCAGCTATGCGCAAGACGTGCTGGCCGCCATCGAGGCCTTGAAGCAGGACTTCGACGTCAGCGAGTACGGCGCCGTGGACTGCGACGGCGAGCGCTTCCCGCTGCTGGCCATCCGCAGCCGCGGCTGGCGCGAGGACCGGCCCGTGCTGGTCGTGACCGGCGGCGTGCATGGCTACGAGACCAGCGGCGTGCACGGCGCCCTGCAGTTCCTGCGCGACCATGGCCAGGAAGCCGCCGGCCGCGCCAATCTGCTGGTGGTGCCCTGCGTCAGCCCCTGGGCCTATGAGCGCATCCAGCGCTGGAACTTCGACGCGCTGGACCCGAACCGCAACTTCCGCGAGGGCAGCCCGGTGGCCGAATCGGCGGCCCTGGTGGCCCTGCTGGCGCCGCTGCGCGGCCGCGTGCTGATGCACATCGACCTGCACGAGACGACGGACACCGACGAGTCCGAGTTCCGCCCTGCCCTGGCCGCGCGCGACGGCGAGGCCTTCGAGCCCGGCGTGATCCCCGACGGCTTCTACCTGGTCGATGACGCCGAGGCCCCCCAGCCGGCCTTCCAGCGCGCCGTCATCGACGCGGTGGCCCAGGTCACCCATATTGCCGAGCCTGACGCCAACGGCCAGATCATCGGCTGCCCGCTGCAGTCGCCGGGCGTCATCAGCTTTGCCGTGCGCAGCCGCCACCTGTGTGCCGCCATCACGGGGGCGCGCTTCACGACGACGACCGAGGTCTATCCCGACAGCCCGCGCGCCACGCCAGAGCAATGCAACGCCGCGCAGGTGGCGGCCTGCCGCGCCGCGGTGACCTACGCGCTGTCGGCCAGCTAGCTACCCATCGGTGCATTCGGGCCGAGCGCTGGGCCGCTTCCCGAGCCGGCCCGCCTGGGCGATGTGCTTGCGGCTCAATGCCGCAAGCATCGCCGTCTCCTCGGGGGACCGGTCAGGCTCGCCCGCGTCCAGCGCGGCGAGATTGGACGAGGGGCTCCAACTCAAGCCGGGTTGTCCACGTCGATGAACTGCCAGCTCAGGCCCAGGTCCCGCGCCAGCTGCGCGCCCAGGCCCTGCACGCCATAGCGCTCGGTCGCATGGTGGCCGGCGGCGATGAAGGCCACGCCGGTCTCGCGAGCGTAGTGCGCCTGGGGCTCCGAGATCTCGCCGGTGATGAAGACATCGGCGCCGGCGGCGATGGCGGATTCGAAATAGCCCTGGGCGCCGCCGGTGCACCAGGCGACGCGGCGCAGCGCGCGGCCGTCGCCGGGCACGGCGGTCACTTCACGGCCCAGGCTCTCGCGCAAACGTGCTGCCAATGACGGCAGGTCGGTGGATTCGATGGCGGCGCTGAAGCCCAGATCCTGCTCGCCAAAGCGCCGGTCGGCCGTCCAGCCCAAGCGCGCGCCGAGCTGAGCGTTGTTGCCGAGCGCCGGGTGGGCGTCCAGCGGCAGGTGGTAGGCGAAGAGGTTGATGTCATGGGCCAGCAGCCGGGCCAGGCGCTGCTTCATCCAGCCGGTCACGCGGCCGTCGTGGCCACGCCAGAACAGGCCGTGGTGGACGAGGATGGCATCGGCTTTCGCGGCGATGGCCGCGTCGATCAGCGCCAGGCTGGCCGTGACCCCGCAGACGAGATGGCGGACCTCCGCCCGGCCCTCGACCTGCAGACCGTTCGGCCCATAATCCTTGAAGCGCGCGGGCTCGAGCAGTTCGTTCAGTCGGCGTTCCAGCGCGGCGCGATCGGTCATGGCTTGGGAAGGATGTTGGGGTGTTGAAACGGCTCTGGCTGATTTTCGCGCAGGCGGTCACCGTGGTCCTGGCCGTCGTCTTCGTCGTCGCGACGCTCAAGCCCCAATGGCTGCAGCAGGCGCCCTGGCGCGAAACCTCCCGGGCCGTCACGGCCCAGACGGCCCGCCAGATCGCCCTGCCCCCGTCCCCCGCCGCCTCCGTCGTGCGTGCCGGCTTTGCGCAGGCGGCCCGCGCCGCGGCACCCGCCGTCGTCAGCATCACCGCCAGCAAGGCGCCGTCGCGCGCCGGCCGCGCCCACGAGCAGCTGTTCGGCTTTCCCTTCGGCTCGCGCCAGCCGCGCGGCAATCCCCAGCTCGGCCTGGGCTCGGGCGTCATCATCTCGGCCGACGGCGTGCTGCTGACCAACAACCATGTCGTCGAGGGCGCTTCCGATATCGAGGTGCAGCTCAGCGACGGCCGCCATGCACAGGCCAAGCTCATCGGCACCGACCCCGAGACCGATCTCGCCGTGCTGAAGATCGAGCTGGAAGGCCTGCCCGTCATTCCGCTGGGCGAGGCCGCCAACCTGCAGGTCGGCGACGCGGTGCTGGCCATCGGCAACCCGTTCAATGTCGGCCAGACGGTCACCTCGGGCATCGTGTCGGCGCTGGGGCGCAACCAGCTCGGCATCAACACCTTCGAGAACTTCATCCAGACCGATGCCGCCATCAACCCCGGCAACTCGGGCGGCGCGCTGGTGGACGGCGACGGCCGGCTGGTCGGCATCAACACCGCCATCTTCTCGCGCAGCGGCGGCTCGCTGGGCATAGGCTTCGCCATCCCCGTCGACGTGGCCCGCCAGGTGGCGTCGTCCCTGCTGCAGGACGGCGTCGTCGCGCGCGGCTGGATAGGCGTGCAGACGCGCGAGCTGACGCCGGAGCTGGCCGAGGCGCTGAAGCTGGGTGAAGCCAAGGGCGTGCTGATCGGCGGCGTCGTCAACGACGCGCCGGCCGCCAAGGCCGGCATCAAGCCCGGCGACGTGCTGACGCGCGTCGGCGAGCATGCGGTGGCGACACCGGCCGAACTGCTGGCCAGCGTGGCGGCCCTCAAGCCCAGGAGCCAGGTCGAGGTGGCCGTGCAGCGCTCCGGCAAGGCGATGAGCTTCCAGCTGGCCGTCGGGCAGCGCCCCCGGCCGCAGCGCGATCAGGACGACTGACCCGGCTCCTCGGGCGCCTTGGTGTGGCGCACGAAATAGGTGGCCGCGAACAGGCCCAGCTCATAGAGCAGGCACATCGGGATGGCCAGGGCCAGCTGGGAGACGATGTCGGGCGGCGTGATGACGGCCGCGATGATGAAGGCGACGACGATGAAATAGCCGCGCCATTCGCGCAGCTTCTCCACCGACACGATGCCCATGCGCGCCAGCACGACGACGACCACCGGGACCTCGAAGGCGGCGCCGAAGGCGATGAACATATTCATCACGAAGCCCAGATAGGCCTCGATGTCAGGTGCCGCCGTGATGCTCTTGGGCGCGAAGCTCTGGATGAAGGCGAAGACCTGGCCGAAGACGAAGAAGTAGCAGAAGGCCACGCCGCCGAAGAACAGCAGCGTGCTGCTCACCACCAGCGGCACCACCAGTCGCTTCTCGTGCGAGTACAGGCCCGGCGCGACAAAGGCCCAGGCCTGGTAGAGCACCACCGGCAGCGCCAGCAGGAAGCCGGCCAGCATGGTGATCTTGATGGGCACGAAGAAGGGCGCGATGACATTGGTCGCGATCATCTTGGTGCCTTCCGGCAGATGCGCGACCAGGGGCGCGGCCAGCCAGTCGTAGAGCTGGCCGGGGCCGGGGTAAAGGCACAGCACCCCGAAGCAGATGGCGATGGCGATGACGGCGCGCAGCAGCCGGTCGCGCAGCTCCAGCAGGTGGGCGACGAAGGGCTGCTCGGTGCCGGCCAGTTCGTCGTGGTCGGGATTCTGGAAGGAGCTCATGGTTTCAGGCCAGGCGGCCGGAACCGCGCCACGCGGGCCGCACCGGACTGGGTGTGGCGCTTCACGCCGGCTTTCTGCTTGAACCACATCGGCGTGGTCCCGCGCTTCAGGCGCCAGTTCTTCTTGGGATGGCGGTACTCGGGCGGCGGCGACGCGAGCGTCGTACCGCCGTCCCAGGACGTGTCGCTGGTCACGTCCTGCCAGGTCTGGTTGAGGGCCTGGGTGGCGGAGTCGACCTCCTGGCGCACGCTCTGTTCCACATCCTGGACCGCCGTCTGGAACTGGGTCTTCATCTTCTGAAGCTCTTCCAGCTCGATGGAGCGGTTGACCTCGGCCTTGACGTCGGCGACATAGCGCTGCGCCTTGCCCAGCAAGGTGCCTACCGTGCGGGCGACGCGCGGCAGCTTCTCGGGGCCGATGACGATCAGCGCGACCGCACCGATCAGCGCGATCTTGTCAAAGCCGAAGTCAAGCACTTAGGACTTGGTCTTGGCGTCGACGTCGACGGTGTTCGGATCGTTGACCTTGCTGGCGGTGACCTGCTGGGGCGCGGGGGCCGTCTCCGACGTGGAGGCCGTGCCGTCCTTCATGCCGTCCTTGAAACCCTTGACGGCGCCGCCCAGGTCCTTGCCGATATTGGTGAGCTTCTTGGTGCCGAAGATCAGAACGACGACCAGCAAGACGATCAGCCAGTGCCAAATGCTGAATGAACCCATGATGTTGACTCCTTGAGGACTGGCTCAAATTCTAGGTGAGGGATGACCCTGATTTAGGGGGTCGTTTCGAGGCGGAGTGCCCAGCGGTGCGATCGTGCTCAGACCTTAGGTTTGGTCACAAGTCAGCCTTTCAACCAAGGCCGCGGGCCGCCCATCACATGCAGATGCAGGTGAAACACTTCCTGACCGCCATCATGACCGGTGTTGATGACATGACGGAATCCGTTGCTCACGCCCAGTTCCTTCATCAGCTTGGGCCCCAGCGCCACCATCTTGCCCAGCAGCGCGGCCTCGGCCTCGGTCACATCGGCCATGGAGGCGATGTGGCGCTTGGGAATGATGAGGATGTGGACGGGCGCCCAGGGGTGGATGTCGTGGAAGGCCAGGACGTCCTCATCCTCGTAGGCCTTCTTGCTGGGGATATGGCCGGCGACGATCTTGCAGAACAGGCAGTTGGGGTCTTGGCTCATGCGTGTCTCCTTCAAACCGGCATGGGCTTGCCGTCGTTCCAGTTCAGGAAGCCCTTGACGATGCGGTAGAGGAACCAGATGCCGTCAATGGCGAGGATCACGAAGCCGATGCCGACCAGCATGGTGGCAATGCCCAGGAGGCACCACACCAAGCTCCACCAGAAGGTACGGATCTGCCAGGTGAAGTGGCTGGCATAGAGGGTGCCCGCGGTGTCCTCGCGCTTGATGTAGTTGATGATGATGGCGACGATGCCGGTGAAGCCGGTAAAGGCACTCAGCGCATAGAGGGCATAGACCACCATGGTCAGCTGCTTGAGACTGGCCAGCTTCTCGTCAGGCGCGCCGGCAAGCTGCGTCGCGGGGCTCAGGTCGTTGCTCATGGGGCGCCTTTCGCGGGCTGGTTGCGGGATGCGAATTCTTCCAGGCCCGACAGGCCTTCGCGACGTGCAAGTTCCCTGAGCACGTCCTCGGGCTTGAGGCCGAAATGGGCCAGGGCCACCATGCTGTGGAACCACAGGTCGGCCACCTCGTAGACCACCTTCTGCGCGTCGCCGTCCTTGGCCGCCATGACCGTCTCGGTGGCCTCCTCGCCGACCTTCTTCAGGATGCTGTCCAGACCCTTGTCGAAGAGCTTGGCGACATAGCTGGTGGCCGGATCGGCGCCCTTGCGTGATTCGATGACCGCGCCGACGCGGCGGAGGATGTCGTCACTCATAGATCTTGCTCGGGTCCTTCAAGACCGGCTCGGTGGCGCTCCAGACACCGTTTTCCAGCCTCTGGAAGAAGCAGCTGTGCCGGCCGGTGTGGCAGGCGATGCCGGGTTCATGGCCGAGCTGGGTGATGCTCAGCAGCACGACATCGTTGTCGCAGTCCATGCGGATGGCATGCACCTGCTGGAAATGGCCGCTCTCCTCGCCCTTGTGCCAGAGCTTGTTGCGCGAGCGGCTGAAATAGACCGCCTGGCCGCGTTCGGCCGTCAGGGCCAGGGCCTCGCGGTTCATCCACGCGAACATCAGCACGTCGCCCGTGCCCTGTTCCTGGGCGATGACGGGCACCAGGCCCTTGTCGTCCCATTTCACTTCGTCCAACCAGTTCATGGGATCAGTCTAGGTGAGTAGCGCCGACATGGCCGCGCTCCTCGGCAAACCAGTTCAGCACGGGGATGGTGCCGGGCAGCACGGGCTTGACCTGCACCGGCAGGCTGGCCCAGGCCATCTGCTGGTTCTCCAGCATCTGGAACTCGCCCGTCCACTCGAAGACCTTGCAGAAGTTCAGCCTCACCAGCGCATGGGGGTAGTCGAAGATCTCCGTCTTCCAGGGGTGGGCGGCACCGATCTCGATGCCGATCTCTTCCTTCAACTCGCGCGCCAGGGCCTGCTCGACGGTTTCGCCAGCCTCGACCTTGCCGCCCGGGAACTCCCAGTAGCCGGCGTAGACCTTGCCCTCGGGGCGCGAGGTCAGCAGGAACTGGCCGTCAGGGGCCACGAGCACGCCGACGGCCACCTCGGTGATGGGACGCTCTTGGCTCATTCCGCCCGCCCCGCCATGTCGCGCGCGAACTGGAAGGCCACGCGGCCCGAGCGCGAGCCGCGCTCCAAGGCCCAGATCAGCGCCTGCTGGCGCGCGCCGTCGATGGCCGCCTCGTCCAGGCCGAAATGGCGCAGCCATTGCGCCACGATGGCCAGGTACTCGTTCTGGCTGAAGGGGTAGAAGCTGATCCACAGGCCGAAGCGCTCGGACAGGGAGATCTTTTCCTCCACCGCCTCCCCGGGATGGATCTCGCCATGCTCGCCGTGGGTGCCGGAGAGGTTGTCCACCATCTTCTCGGGCAGCAGATGGCGGCGGTTGCTCGTCGCGTAGATCAGCACGTTGTCGCTGGCCGCGGCGACCGAACCGTCGAGGACGCTCTTCAGCGCCTTGTAGCTGGCCTCGCCTTCGTCGAAGCTCAAGTCGTCGCAGAAAACCACGAAGCGCTCGGGGCGGGCCGCGACCTGCTCGACAACATCCGGCAGGTCGACGAGGTCGGCCTTGTCGATCTCGATGAGGCGCAGACCCTGGCCGGAAAACTCATTCAGCACGGCCTTGATCAGCGAGCTTTTTCCCGTGCCCTTGGCGCCGGTCAACAGCACGTTGTTGGCCGGCTTGCCGGCGACGAACTGGGACGTGTTGCGCAACAGGCGCTCCTTCTGCGGCTCGACTTCCTTCAAGTCCGACAAGGAGATACGGCTGACCGACCGCACCGGCTCCAGGCACAGCGCGCCATGGCGTCGACGGGCGCGGAAGGCGGTGGAAGCGGCCCAGTCGGGCGGCGTCGCGGCATGCGGCAGGACGGCCTCGAGCCGGGTCAGCAGACCCTCGGCGCGGGCAAGGAAGGATTCCAGGGCGGCGGACATCCCGCCAGTGTAGTTAGCCGATGCTCTTCAACGAGGCTTCCAGCTGCTCCGTCGGCATCCGCTTGAAGCCCGAGCGCGCATAGCGCTGCAGCCGCCCGATGATGAAGCTGACCCAGACCGAGGCCTGGGCGTTGGCCTGCACGGTCGGCGTCATCGAGCCCTGCGCCTCGGCCGCGGCCCGCAGCACCTGGCGCAGCGAGGATTCGATGCGGTCGAAGAACTGGTTCATGCGCGCGACCAGGCGCTCGTTCTCGTAGACCAGGGCGTCACCCACCATCACGCGGGTCATGCCGGGGTTCTTCTCGCCGAACTGCAGCACGACGCTGGCGATGCGCGCGGCTTTTCCAGGCGGCGGCACCGGGTGCGGGTTGTCCGCGATCTGATTGACCAGGCCGAAGACGCTGGTCTCGATGAAGTCGATCAGCGCCTCGAACATCTGCGCCTTGCTGGCGAAGTGGCGGTACAGGGCCGCCTCGCTGACGTCCAGCTTGGCCGCCAGGGCGGCCGTGGTGATGCGGTCGGCCCCCGGCTGCTCCAGCATGCCGGCCAGCACCTGCAGGATCTGCGTGCGGCGCTCGCCGGGCTTGGGGCGCTTCTTCGGGGTGGAGGTGGGGTTGTCGGCGGGCTGGTCGGCGTCCATGGACGCGGATGCTAATCCCGCAACCAGCCCAGTCGACGCGCTTCATAAATCGCCTCGACCTTGGAGCGCACATGCAGCTTGCGGTAGACCCGCTTGACATAGGTCATCACCGTGTGCGGCGAGACCTGCATGAACTGGGCGATCTCGTCGAAGGTGAAGCCCTTGGCGGCCAGGTGCAGCACGCGGGACTCCTGTTCGGACAGGGCGACGACCTCTTCGTCCGCCATCGTCGCGGCCATGGCCTCCGGCGACGGACCGGTCGAGCCTTGCGTGCCGGGCGCCAGGCGCACCAGCAGGCGGCGCGCGATGACGGGGCTGATGGGGCTGCCGCCGGCGCGCAGGGAGCGCAGCTGGCCGGGCAGGTCCAGAGCCAGGCTGTCCTTGAGCAGATAGCCGGTAGCGCCGGCCTCGATGCTGGCCACCACATGCTGCTCGTCGCCGAACACGGAGATGACCATGACCTCGCACTGCGGCCGGGTCTGGGCGGCATGGCGGATCAGCTCGATGCCGCTGCCGCCGGGCAGGTCCAGGTCGACGAGAAGGACGTCGGGCTGCAACTGATCAAACATGCGCCGGCCCTGGGGCAGGTCGGGCGCGATGCCCAGCAGCTCGATGTCGGGCACGCTGCCCAGGGCATGCGTGAAAGCCTCGCGGAAGCGGGCTTGATCTTCGACGATCAGGACCGAAAAGGGCGTCATGGACTCGGTGGGACTCTTCAAAGCGCGGAAACCCCATTGTCCGACGAAGATTTGCCCTCAGCCATGCGCGTCTTCCTTCATTACTGGGGGGACCGTAACAGCGCCGCCAGGGAGCGCACCCGCCGGTCCACATAGGCGGGGCGGTGCTGCAGGCGGCGGCCGTCGGCGGCCTTGCGCAGCCAGCGCTGCATCCAGACCGTGCCCATGCCCAGGCTGCGGGCCGATTTCTGGTGGATCAGCGTGTCCTCGACCAGGATGCACTGCTCGGGCCTGAGCTTGAGCCGCGCCAGCACCATGCGGAACATGCGCGTATCCGGCTTGGGCCGGGAGTGGCCGAAGAGGATCATGTCCTCGATGCAGATCAGCCGCTCGAAGACGTCGGTCAGGCCCAGGGCCGCCAGCACGCGCTCGGCATAGCTGCGCGGCGCGTTCGTCATCAGCAGCTTGCGCCCCGGCAGGCGGCGCAGGGCCGACAGGTCATGGCCATGGCCGTGCAGATGCGCCTCCAGGCCGGGCAGCTTATGGGTCTCGGCGAGGAAATGGGCCGGCTTCACGCCATGGTGGCGCTGCAACCCCGTCAGCGTGGCGCCATAGCGCTGCCAATACAGCGTGCGCAGCACGGCCGCCTCCTCCTCGGTCAGGCCGAGGTAGGTGACCATATAGGCCGACATGGAGGTGTTCAGTTCCGTGAAGGCGCGGTGCGAGGCGTTGTGCAGCGTGTCGTCGAGGTCGAACAGCCAGACTTTGGAACGTCGACTCATCGTGAGCTGATCATCGTCCCGTACGCCTGATCTGTCAGCACCTCCAGCAACATCGCGTGCGGCACGCGGCCGTCGATGATGTGGACGGCGTTGACGCCGCTCTTGGCCGCGTCGATGGCGCCGGCGATCTTGGGGATCATGCCGCCGCTGATGGTGCCGTCCTCGACCAGCTCGTCGATGCGCCGCGGCGTCAGCTCGGTCAGCAGCTCGCCCTGTTTGTCCAGCACGCCGCGGATATTGGTCAGCATCAGCAGCTTCTCGGCCTGCAGCACGGTGGCCAGCTTGGCGGCGACGACGTCGGCGTTGATGTTGTAGCTCTCGTTGCTCTCGCCGAAGCCGATGGGGCTGACGACGGGGATGAACTGGTCGTCCTGCAGGGCCTTCACGACGCTGGGGTCGATGGAGACGATGTCGCCGACCTGGCCGATGTCGTGTTCCTTGCTGGGATCGTCCTTGTCCAGGATCTTCAGCTGCTTGGCGCGGATCATGCCGCCATCGCGGCCCGTCAGGCCCACGGCCTTGCCGCCGGCGGCGTTGATGAGGCCGACGATGTCCTGCTGCACCTCGCCGGCCAGCACCCATTCGACGACACCCATGGTCTCGGCGTCGGTGACGCGCATGCCCTGGATGAAGTGGCCCTTCTTGCCCAGCTTGTTCAGCGCGTCCTCGATCTGCGGGCCGCCGCCGTGCACCACCACCGGGTTCAGGCCGACGAGCTTCAGCAGCACCACGTCTTCGGCGAAGTCCTGCTGCAGCTCCGGGTCGGTCATGGCATTGCCGCCGTACTTGATGACGATGGTCTTGCCGTGGAACTTGCGGATATAGGGCAAGGCCTGGGAAAGGATCTCAGCCTTCTCGCGCGGCGCGATGTGGGAGACGTCGGTGGTGTGGGGCGTGGTCATTTCGGCTCCGGGGGGAATTGGAGCCATTCTAGGAAGACGTCCGCTCAACGGGTGCGGATGACCTGGGTCTTGGGGATGCTGTCATGCCAACCCTTCTCACCGAAGAAGAAGGAGAAGGGCTCGAAAGGGATGAAGCGGCTGAGCGTGCGGCCCAGCACCTGCCCGAATGACGGGGACAGGCCGTCGTTGGTGACCACCCGCGTGCCCATCAGCCACTTGCCCGGCGTGCGGGCCCAGATGCCCTCGAAGAACAGGTAGTACACCGAGAAGATGCTCATGCCGAGCAGCCAGTCCGGGATCCGCTTCAACACGTCCAGGCCGGCTTCGCCAAAGATCACGCCCGCGACGACGCCGATGCTGGCCGAGAAGACGAAGAAGCCCGCGTAGTCGATCAGGCAGGTGGCGAAGCGCCGCCCCTTGCCGGCGAGCTCCATCGATTCAGCATTGACGACGGCCGCCACATCGCTGGCGGGCGGCTCAAACCGCTTGGCTTCGGTATCCATGGCTTCTCCCTGATGTCGAGTCGGCACTCGTTCTGTCGCGTGCACGATCCAAGTGTCCACGCCTCGCGCCGGCGCCGGCAGACCGCGCCCTCATCGGAAACCCGGTCATGGTGAAAATGACCCTCATGCAAGCCCGTGCCTATTTGAAGCTCTCCGTGGCGGTCGCCCTCGTGACCATCGCGCTGAAGACGGCCGCCTGGTGGTGGACGGGGTCGGTCAGCCTGGCCGCCGATGCGCTGGAGTCCCTCGTCAATCTGGCCGGAGCGGTGTTCGCCCTGGCCATGGTGACCCTGGCCGCCCAGCCGGCCGACGACAACCACCCCTACGGCCACCACAAGGCCGAGTACTTCTCCAGCGGCTTCGAGGGCATCCTCATCATCGCGGCGGGGCTGGGCATCCTGTGGGGCGCGGTGGACCGCTGGCGCCATCCGCAGGCGCTCGACGCCATCGGCCTGGGCGTGGCCCTGGCCGTCGTCAGCTCGGCGCTGAACGGCGCCCTGGCCTGGGCCATGCTGCGCAAGGCGCGCGAGGTGCGCTCGGTGGCGCTGGAAGGCGATGCCCGCCACCTGATCACCGACGTCTGGACCTCGGCCGGCGTCGTGGCCGGCCTGATCGGCGTCATGGCCACGGGCTGGCAGTGGCTGGACCCGCTGCTGGCCGGCGTCGTCGCCTTTAACATCCTGCGCGAGGGCGTGCACCTGATGCGCGAGTCCACCGGCGGGCTGATGGACCAGGCCCTGGACGCCGAATCCCTGGCCCAGGTCCAGGCGGTGCTGGACGGCTTCAGGCATCCGCATGCCATCCGCTTCGACCACATCGCCAGCCGCGTGGCCGGCCAGCGCCGTTTCATCGACCTGCACATGCACATGCCGGCCAGCTGGACCCTGGGCCGCGCGGCCGCCCTGCGCGTCGACCTCGAACAGGCGCTGATGAGCGCGGTGCCCGGGCTGCGCGCCAGCATCCAGTTGCTGCCGATGGACGTCGAGGCCCACAACATGGACGAGGAGGACCTGGTTTGATCGCGATATTGCAAAGGGTGCGCGAGGCGCGCGTGGAGGTGGGCGGTGCCGTCGTCGGCCAGATCGGCCAAGGCTTTCTCATGCTGGTCTGCGCCGAGCCGACCGACAGCGAGGCCATCGCCGAGAAGCTCATCGCCAAGGTGCTGAAGCTGCGCGTCTTCAGCGACGAGGCCGGCAAGATGAACCGCAGCCTGCAGGATGTCGGCGGCGGCCTGCTCATCGTCAGCCAGTTCACGCTGGCAGCCGACACCAACGGCGGCAACCGCCCCAGCTTCTCGGGCGCGGCGCCGGCCGAGCTGGGTCGCAAGCTCTACGAGCACACGCTGGCGTTTGCGCGCCAGCAGCACCCGATCGTCGCGAACGGCGAGTTCGGCGCCGACATGCAGGTCCACCTCATCAACGACGGCCCCGTCACCATTCCGATGCGGATGAACTGATGAAGATCACGCTGATCGACTCCACGGCGGGTCTCGAGCCCGTCCATGACCAGCCGCGCGAAGACCGTCGCGTCAGTGGAGCAC
The DNA here is from genome assembly GCF_059415865.1 of Roseateles sp. GW821-FHT09H10. Classification (NCBI taxonomy): domain Bacteria; kingdom Pseudomonadati; phylum Pseudomonadota; class Betaproteobacteria; order Burkholderiales; family Sphaerotilaceae; genus Roseateles; species Roseateles sp. GW821-FHT09H10. The sequence goes on from NZ_JBWKOB010000004.1 coordinate 76,958, forward strand.
CGCAGCGCCAGACCTGGACGCTGCATGAAGCCGGCCCCATGAGCGCCGGCATCTGGGCCTGCGAGGTCGGGCGCTGGCGCATCGTCTTTCCCGCCGGCCGCCAGGAGTATTTCCATGTGCTCGAAGGCCGCGTGCGCCTGCACGGGCCGGCCGGCGCGGTCGACATCGGCCCCGGCCAGGGCGGCGTCATCCCGCCGGGCTTCGAGGGGGAGTTCGAGGTGCTGGAGCCGGTGCGCAAGCACTTCGTGCTGGTGGATGCGACCGGCTGAGCAGGCATCGAAGCTGACGTCGATCCCGTCAGTCAAGCTGGATCTTCCAAGCGCTTCAGCAGAAAGCGGATAGCCAGGGGCACCAGCACGATGTCGTCCATCACGCCCAGCACGGGGATGAAGTCGGGGATCAGGTCGATCGGCGACAGTACATAGAGCACGATGAGCGCCGTGCCGACCTTCAGCCATGCGGGCGCGGCGGGATGGCGCACGGCTGACCAGAGCCGGCGGGCATCGCCTCGCACGAGGGTCCAGAGCAGGGGCAGACGTTTCCACATGGCAGCTTCTCCAGCAAACGGCGATCAACGCCGTCCCGGTAGATGGCCCTCGTTCGACGCGTCACAAGGGCCGGCACCGGACGTTACAAACGCCGTTCAGGCCACCCGCTCGAAATCGATGTGGCCGTGGCGGGCGTCGATGGCGAGCAAACGCACGCGTGTTCTGTCGCCAACGTCCAGGCCCTCGAAGCCCTGCACGACTCGACCTTCGACGAGCGGCTGGCGCAGTCGCACGAAGGTGCCTTTGCGCGCAACGCCCGTCACGATGGCCTCGAAGACTTCGCCGATGCGCGGGTTGAGCAGGAAGGCGGCTGCCGCCTTGAGAACCTGGCGCTCGACGGCATTGGCCCGCCCCTCCTGCTCGGTGCAGTGCCTGGCGATGCCGTCCAGCGCGTCGGCCGTGTACGGCGGCGGCTTGCCAGCCAGTGCGGCCTTGACCAGGCGCTGCATGACCAGGTCGGGAAAGCGGCGATTGGGCGCAGTCGTATGAGCGTAGTCGTGGAGGGCCAGCCCGAAGTGGCCCTGACCCGGCCTCCCCGGCGCGGCGGCGAGGTATTCGCCGGCGCCGAGCAGCTTGACGACCGCGAGCGACAGGTCGGCAAAGCCGGCGGGATCGTCCTGGCGGCGTGCGGCGAGAAAGCGGTCGAGCGCGGCGGCATCCGGCTCGTCGGGCAGAAGGCCGCCGTGCGCGGCGGCGAGCGCTTCGATGCGGTCCCAGCGTTGCGGCGCTCGCAGGAAACGGCGCAGCGACGGAAAGCCGTGGTGCTCAAGGAAGCGGGCGGTCGCGCCATTCGCCGCAATCATCAGTTCGGCGATGAGGTCCTTTGCGCGATTCTTCGGGTCGGCCCGCAGGTCGACCAGCCGGCCGTCGGCGAACACCGGGCGCGCCGACACGGTGGTCATGGTCAAAGCCCCGCGCTCGTGACGCCAGCCTGCCAGCCGTGCCGCGAGCGCGTCGTGCAGGCGCAGCTGATCAGCCAGTTGCGGCACATCCCCGAGCCGTCGCAGCGGCAGCGACTCATCGGCGAGCCACGCGCTCACTGCGTCGTACGTCAGCTGGGCCTGGTTGACGACGACGGCTGCGTACAGCGATGCGTCGGACACCTCGCCATCCAGCTCGACGCGCATGTCGGCGACGACCGCCAGGCGCTCCTGGCCCTCGTGGAGCGAGCTGAGATCCGTGGACAGCGTCTCAGGCAGCATCGGGTAGACCCCGGCGGCCGTGTACACCGACGTGGTGTTGTTGGCGGCGTGCTCGTCGAGCGCGCTGCCTGCAGGCACGAATGCCTCGACATCGGCGACCGCCACGAGCAATCGGGTGGCGCCGCCCGGCAGAGGTTCTGCCACGCTGAGCTGGTCGAGGTCGCGGGTGTCGTCGTTGTCGATGGAGAACCACGCCAGCTGCCGGAGGTCGCGCACGTCGCCATGGCGGCGCGGACCGGTGCGGCGGCAGTCCTCCGCTTGCGCGAGCGCGGCGGGAGAGAAGCGTGACAGAAAGCCACGCTCCCGCAGGGCTTCCTCGGCAAGTCGGTGCAGGTCGTCAACGGTCATGCGGAGGTGCAAGCATTGCAGAAGGCGAGCGGCCGGATCGCTTGGCGTTGCCGACTGTAGCGGTGCGCGAGCGCCACCCTTCCTGCATGCGTGTGTACCCTTGTCAACCCAGGGCGCGGCTTGACGCACCCATCGCAATCCATGCCGCCGGCAGGCCGTCAGCGGCTCGACAGCGCACCATCGCGCAGGCGGATCACCAGCGTGCTGCCACCCACGGCCAGTGCTACGGCATCGCCTTGCGCATCCAGGGTCGGCGGGGCCTGAATCCAAGGGCCGTGACGGGCCCGTGCGGCCAGGGCGCCGAGGGGCACGCCAACGGCCACCCGCACGGCCTCCAGGTCATGCACGGCCAACGTACGGTTGTGCTTGTCGATCACCGTCACGGCCAGCGCGCTGCGAACATTCAGCCATTCGTCCAGCAGGACCACCTGGCACTTGTCGTTGACCAAAGCAAACCGCGGTCGCGGCCGGTGCGGCAACTCGCGCGTCCACACCACCTTGCGCGACGCGGCGCCAATTGCCAGCAGGGTGGCGGTGGTGCGGGCGGCATGCGGATTGGCGTCGGCCCGCAGCTTCAGTTCGAGAACGCAGCGGGCTGACGGCGAAGTGCGGGCTTCAAACTCGGGCGGCTGGGTGATCGTGTCGTTGGGCATCACAGCGCCGGACCAGGGCACCAGGCCCAGCCCGACCGCCAGCCCAGCACCCAATCCGCGGCAGGCTTGCACCTTCATCGTGTGGCCCGCCGCAGCTTCACGCCGTCAACGGACGGCAGCCTTGCGACGGCCCAGACCTGCGACCGACAGCGCCAGCGCGACCAATGCCACCGAGCCGGGCTCGGGCACCGTGGCGGCGCTCGTGGTGAACCGGCTCGAACGCGCCTCGGCGATCTGTTCGGCCGTGAGCTTTTCCAGACCCAGGCCATCGGGGTTCACGTCACCCAGCGCCTGCGCGATGGAACGGTTGCCGCCGGACGTCATCAGGTTGTCGGAGCCACCGGCACCGAAATCGTTATGACCGAGGCCGAGCACGTGGCCCAGTTCGTGCGACAGCGTGTCCACTCGGCCCACGGCCGAGAAATCAAACACCGCTTGCGTCATCGCGAACCAGCCCCCCGAAGTGCCGCAGCCGTACAGGCTGCCAAAGCCGTAATTGCCGCCGCAGTCACTCAGGTCGTTCAGGAACCAGAGGTCGATGATCGAGGCGTCACCCACGTTGCCGAGGTCGCTGAAATCGGTCTCGTTCAAACGGTCGCTGCTGTTGACCTGCTGCATGGCGAGGAAGTTCACCACGATGTCGGCCTGCGCCCAGATCTTCTGGGTGAAGGCATCGAAATAACTCGTGTTTGCACAGTTGTTGCCGGCGTCGTCGCAGACCTGCCAGGCCTGAATCGTGACCTGTCGGGTGGGTGCCGCTTGCGCGGGTGCGCTGAGGAACGCGGCAGCCAGGGCGCCGGCAAGGGCAAGGGCCACCCGTCCGCGTCGCAGTGCCCCGCCCTTCAGCGTTTGGGGGCGAGCAGACGTGGCGTGTTGCGGATAGGTCGACATGGTTGCCTCAATGAAGTTGATTCAGACCTGCGCCTACGCAAGTTCCATGCTTGCTTCCACGGCGTGTTGCGTTGAGCGAGGAAAAACCAATCGAATCAATCGCTTGGGGCTGAAAGGGAATATGACCGACCCGGTGGGCAGGCGGCGCGGCTCTACGACTGTCAAAGGCACCGACGCGCGGCGATGCGGACCTGCAGACGAAGCAGCCGCCCGTCGCATCAACCGAGTTCGACGGTCCAGCGGTGGGTGCCGCCCGCCACGGGCCGCGCCAGCGCCAGGGCGCCGATGCGGTAGGCATGCGGCCGACGCGTGGCTGCGATCTCCTGCCCCGCGTCATCCAGCACCCGCACGACGCCATGGCCGCGCGGACCGACGCGATAGCTCAGCTCGAAACGCATGTCGGCCAGCGCCAGCTGCACCGTCAGGCCGTCCAGCACCTCGGGCATCACGGGGTCGACGACCAGGGCCTCGTGCTCCAGCCTCAGGCCCAACAGCGAGTGGATGACCAGGCCCAGCGCAATGCCCGGACCGCTCGAATAGATGCGCCAACCGCCATCCAGCGCCACTTCGCCCGCCAACGCGCGGCCGTAATGGGCTTGCGCCTCGTAGCGGTCGGCAAAGGCGGCGTCGGAGCTGGAGTAGTAGCAATTGGCCTGGCGCCGGCCGGCGCTGGCCACCCGGTCGCTCAATCCGATGGGATGGGCCAGCGTCAAGGCCTGCAGGAAGGCTTCGGCACGGCCGAGATGGGCCAGCATCTGGGCGTAGCGCAGATGAGCATGCATATACATGATGCCGATCTCGCGGCCGAAGAAGCTGCTGGTCTCCGCACGCTGGAAGAGCTGGGACGGTCCGCCGCGATAGGGCAGCGGCGCATCGAACAGCCGAGCGCCATCGGGGCCCTTCAGATGCTGCTCAATCAGCGCGGCCTGGGTCGCCGCCTGCTCGGGCGTGAACAGCTCGTCGATGACGGCATGCATCATGGGCAGCAGGCTGTAGCGCAGGCCGGTGCGGCTGTCCCGCGGGTGGATCCACAGCTCGCGCTCGCCTTGCTCGGGGAATAGCGCATAGCCGGCAACGACGTCGTCCTGCACCAGCAGGCGCTGGAACTCGGCGCGCACGCTGACGGCCTCGGCCGCGAGGGCGGCGGCCTGGTCGGCGCGGCCGAGCCGGTTGAAGGCCGTGGCCAGCGTGTGCAGCATCTGGTGGTGCAGGGTCACCGTCCAGGCGCTGCACAGGCGCTCGCGCAGGGCCGGGTCGGCGGGCTGCAGCGAGTCGTTCCAGTCGCCATGCCAATAGGCGGCCAGGCCCGTGCCGGGCACGACGCGCTGGCGGATCAGGGCCAGCGCCTTCTCCACATGCGCCGACAGCGTGGCCGGCTCACCACCGTGGAAAGGCAGCACCTCGTCCAGCAGCCCGGCGTCGCCGCTGGCGATCAGGTAATGCGCCAGGCCCAGCAGCGGCCAGAAGACGATGTCGCCATGCGAGTCGCCGGCGCGGATGGCGGCCTCGCGCTCGAAGAACATGAACCACTGCGGCCAGTCGCCGTCGGGGTTCTGGTTGGCGAAGACGCGCAGCAGCAGGTCGCGCACGGGTTCCGTGCGGCCCAGGGCCAGCAGCATCTCGAGCGGGCCTTGGCAGACGTCGCGGGTACCCCAGCCGCCGCCCGAGTACTGCTCCAGGCCGCGCGGCGACAGGTAGTGCACCAGGGCGTTGTGGGCATACCAGGGCAGGATGTCGCTCAGCTGGGCCAGGGCCGGGTGCTGGCATTGCGGCAGCGTGAGCGGCTGCGCAGGCGGCGGCGCGGCCTCGAGCAGCTCGCCGCGCAGCGTCAGCGAGAAGGACGATGCAGGCGAGAAGTCGAGGCAGACCAGCGGCTCGCCGCGGCTGACGCCATCGTCGAAGAGCCGGCCGTCATCGCCGACTATTGATATGCCCGGCGCCTCGATGACGAGGCCGCCGCCGGGGAAGCGTGCCGCCAGCTCGCTGCCCTCCGGCGGCGTGATGCGCAGGCGGCCGTCGCCGTGCTCCCAGACCGGCTTGGCGGCAGCCGCACCGTCATCGCCACCCACGGCCAGGTTGAGGCTGGCCCGCAGCCGCAGCGCGCGGCCCTTGAGAACGCGCAGGCTGAGCTCCATCACGCCGGGCGCCGCGCCGGCCGATGCGACGACTTCGAGGACGCCGCTGTCAAAGGCATAGATCCAGCGGCAGCGCTGGGGCTGGATCTCGAAGGCCGAAGGCAGGCCGAGCAACTGCCAGTCGCTGACCTGGGGCTGCACGAAGAGGCGCAGGCCGGCCGTGCCGAACAGGCCCAGCAGGCTGCGCTGGGTGGACAGCAGGCGGTTGATGCTGACATGGCCCTGGGTCAGCATGGAGTGGAAGACGCCGCCCATCCAGCAGGTGGAGGTGAGCGCGCCCTCGTCGGGCACCAGGTGGTCGCCGCTGCGCAGGATGTGGCCGTGCGGGCGCTGCACCAGCAGCTCCTTGGCACGCAGCACGACGTGGGCCGCTTCGCCGGTGAAGAAGCTCAGGCACTGGCCGCCCTGCCATTCCTCGTGGCGGCGCTCGCCGGGCCACCAGTCGGACAGCTCCTCGTCGCTCGGGTCGCGGCTGGCCAGCATGGGCGCGCTCGCGAACAGGCTGGCCGCGGGGTCGAGGCCCGGGGCATCGACCATCTGGGCCGCCTGGGCTTGCGGCAAGGCCAGCAGTGCGGCCAGGCGATCCAGATCGGCATCGCTGCTGGCCTCGGGGTGGTGGGCTTGCAAGGCCAGGAAGAAGCCGGCGGCCATGCGCTCGCCGGGCGCCAGCGTGATGGCCTCATCCTGCAGGGCGATGACGGCATGCTCGTGTTGCAGGCGCTGCCCCGGCAGGCCCGTCAACAGGCCCGGGGGCTGTGCGCCTTCGCGGGCCGCATGGCCCCAGACCTGGCTCGCGTCGGTTGCAAAACTCTCGGCACGGCGCAGCGAGCCGGCCAGCAGCCAGGGATGCTTTCCTCCCTGGGCCTGGTTCTGGCGCGCGGCCAGCAGCGTGCCGCGGCCCGCATGCCGCAGCGGCTGCAGGTCGATGTAGTGGCTGACGTAGAACTCGTTGGTGCGCACGGCGCCGTAGTCGGCCAGGCCCACGTCCTGCACCAGCACGGGCGCGATCTCGACCGGCGCATCGCCCAGGTTGGCGGCCTGCAGATGCCAGAACAGCACCGGTTCATCGGCAGCCAGGCGCAGCGACAGCCTCAGGGCCAGGCCCTGCCACTCCCCCCGCATCTCGAAGCCGTCTTCATCCGCGAACACGCTGAGCGGCGACAAGGGCCCGAGCAGCGGCGCGACGCGCCAGCCGTCCTCCCCCGCCTCGCGCCGACGCAGCCAGACATTGGCTGGCCCGCCTTCCAGCTCGTTGCCGGGAAAGAGGTTGAGCATCAGCGCCGGCCCGAACATCAGTCGGCGCAGCGCGCCATGGGAGAGCAGCTCGGCTTCGAGGCCGGCAGCGTTGCGAAGGAAATGGACAGTCATGTCAGTTTCTGTGCCAACAGCCAAGGCAGCAGATCGGGGTCGTTGTAGGCAGGCGTCCAGGAGTCGTGGCCGACGCCGGGATAGATGGTCAGCGAGGCGTTGCCCCCGGCCGCGCGCAAGGCCTCCACGCAGGCGATGTGGGGTGCCAGCGGCACGGCCAGGTCCTGGTCGCCGTGGTAGCCGCGCACGGGCACGCTGCGCATGGCCGCCACCTGGGCGGCGTCGCCGAAACCGCACACCGGTGCGATGGCCGCCAGATCGCGCGGGTAGGCCGTGGCCCAGTGCCAAACGCCAAAGCCGCCGAGCGACAGGCCGGTGCCGACGCAGCGCTGCGGGTCGATATTGAGCCTCGCCTTGAGGGCGCCCAGCAGCCGGTGCAGGCGCTCGGGGTCCCAGTGCAGATTGTCCTCGAGCTGGGGGCTGACGACGATGCAGGGCCAGGCGGCGCCGGCGGCGACCAGCTTGGGCGGGCCGTGGACCTTGACCTTTTCCAGGTCGGTGCCGCGCTCGCCGGATCCGTGCAGGAACACGACCAGGGGCCAGGCCTGGGTGCGCTGGCTGTACTCGCGCGGCAGCCAGATCCAGAAGCGCTGGCCTTCCAGCTCCCAGGCGCGCTGCTCGCCGGCGGCCAGGCCGGCCGGCGGCGTCGGCGGCAGGGCCGCGCAGGCGCTCAGCAGCGCGGGCGTCGTCAACAACAGTTGGCGGCGGTTCATCGTCATGGCGTGGGCTCCAGCTGGATGGTCGTGGCATGGGCCGGCAGAGGCAATTCGCGGCCTTGCCAGTTCAGCACCTGAGTTTCGACGTTAGCGCGCGGTAACGCCGCCGTACCCGGCCAGGCAAGGCGCAATTCGCCGGGCAGGCGTTCCGGGCGGCGGTCGATGTGCAGGGTCCAGCCGCCGTCGGCCCGCCTCAGCAAGCGGTAGTCCAGCCGCCCCCAGGCCGTGGACAGGCCGGTCACGCCGATGTCGCCGGCAGCGCGCCAGGCCGGCGGGATGCCGGCTGCCAGCACCAGGCTGCCGCTCGCCTCGCGCTCGTAGGCCAGCAGGTCGAGGGCCGAGCGCAGATAGTCGGACGAGATCCAGGCATGCGGCATGTCACCGAGGAACTGGACCTTGCGCGCATCCGGCAGCACGACCTCGGCCCATTGATTCCAGCCGGCCGGACGCTGGTGGGTGAAGAACCAGGCCAGCAGGCGATGCGCCTCCTCCACGCGGCCCAGGCGCACCAGGGCGCTGACATTGCGCAGCTCGTAGGGCGTGTAGTCCTTCCAGGCCTTGCTGCCGTCAATGCGGGCGAAGGCCTCGCTCACATACCGGTTGAAGGTGGCGCGCAGCAGCTCGGGCGGCAGCTTGTCCGCCTGGGCCGGGTTCAGCGCCATGGTCGTGGACGTGGCATCGAAGTCGCCGCGGTCGGCGGCGCCGGCGATGTGGTCGAGCTTGAAGTGCCGCGCCGTCGCGGCGATGGACGCGCCCAGGTCGGCCTCGAACTCGTCCCGCGACACCGCCCAGCGGCTGGCGCTGGCCGTGTCGCCCAGGGCCTGGGCGATCTGCACGGCGTCCTTGTAGCCGCGCAGGGCCCAGAAGTCGTCCCAATAGGAATAGGCCGGCTTGTCGCTGTAGCCCTCATGGCTGATGGACGGCGGCATCAGGCCCTTGAAGCGCGGGTCGGCGCCGGGCCTGCGTTCGCTCTGGCGCAGGCCTTCCATCCAGGCGACGACACGCTGCACCTTCGACCAGTGGCGCTCCAGCAGCGCGCGGTCTTGCGTGTGCCGCCACAACTCGGCGACGGCAAACAGGTACTGGCCGTGGCTGTCGTTCTCGACGACGGGATCGGCGCCGCGCTGGTCGACGCAGCAGGGCACCTTGCCGGACTCGAAGATATAGCCGCCATACCAGTCGACGAACTCCCGAGCCGCCTGCAGCTCCCCCATGCGCACCAGGCCGGCCACCATCATGGCGCCGTCGCGCACCCAGGAGCGGGCATAGGAGCGCGTGCCGGGCCGCAGCGCCGGGCCTTCGCGGGACATCAGCATCTGGGCCAGGGCGCTGCGCATGGTGTCGACGACGGGCCGGGCCTGGGGCGGCAGCTGGAGCTCCAGCACCCCCAGGCGATCGCGCCATTGCGCGGCAGCCACGGCCAGGCGGGCGTCAAGGGCGGCGGCATCGCCCCCCGTCACCCAGCCCAGGCTGCGGGCCTCGCCGGCCGCGAGTTCGACATCGAAGCGCAGCAGCGCCGAGGGCAATTGCTCGGCATCCGCCAGCTGCGTGAGTGGCGCCGCCTGCAGCAGCGACGCCAGCCCGGGACCCGCACCCCAGGGCGCCGCACGCACTTCCGCGGGGGCCTCGCGCGGCTGGACGCTCAGCCCCGCCGCGCTGAGCTTGCCATCGCCCCAAGCCAGCGACGGCAGCGGGCTGATGCCGCCCTGGGTTGACAGGAACTGCTGCGGCGGGTTGACCTGCCAGGGGCGCAGCGCCAGCAGCAGCGAATAGCGCTGCGGCTTGGCCGTCGGGTTGCGCAGCGTGTAGCGAGCCAGCAGTTGCGGCGCCTTGGCGGGGCCGTCGGCGCCGGCTTCGACGCGCAATTCGACGTCGGCATGCCGCCATTGCACGACAGGCAATGAGTGCTCGACCAGGCTGTGCTCGGCACGCACCTGGGCCCAGCTGACAACCCGGCCGTCGGCCAGCCTCACCGCCGGCTCGATGCTGGGGCCGCCGCGCGTCAGCTCGATGGCGCCGTCCTCGCTGACCAGGCCGGACCGCTGCGCGCCGCCGTCCACGCCGACGACGGTCCAGTAGTTCTGCTCGCCGCGGAAGGCCCGCGGCAGCTCGCCGCGCGGCAGGGCCTTGGCGAGTTCGGCCACAGCGGCATTGCGATCCGGCCATTGGGCCGCATCGCGCAACTCGACCTCGGGCGGCTTCTTGCCCTCGCGGCGCAGGCGAATCCAGCGCCACTCCTGCTCGCCGAGGAAAAGCGCCCGGCCCGGCTGGGTGGACAGGGGCTTCCAGCGCCGGTTGTCGTCCGACACCTCGACGCGCAGAGGCGTGCCGCTCGCAAACCACAGGCCGTTGAACTCGCGCAGGGTCTGGAAGTCCAGCGTCACCTCGCCAGCCCCCGTCTTGCGGCGCGGCTCCGGCCAGGCCTTGGGCGCGGGCGCGCGCGCCTCCAGGCCGAGGCTGGCGACGCACAAGCTCCCTGCCCCGCCGCCGCCCTGCTGGCCGGCGACAACGACGAACTCGACGAACTGGCTGCGCTGCAGCACACGGTCGTCGGTGGGCCCCCAGGCGAAGGCGACGTGGCGGCGCTTGAAGCGCAGCTCGGTCAGCGCGTCGGGCAGGGGGAAGGCGGGACGGTGGATCCACCAGACGTTGTCGCCGCTGGCATCGACCAGCTTGATCTGCAGGTCGTTGCCAGCACCCTTGCCCTTGAGCTGGGTCGTCAAGGCGAAATCTGCCGGCCAGTCCAGCGGCAGTTCGCGGCGCAGCACGGCATAGCCGGAGACCCCGGCGAAGTCATAGTCCAGGCAGAGGCTGTCGTCGCGCACATCACGGCGCAGGCTGGCCTTGACCTGGTCGGAGGCAGTGGCCTGCCACAGCGCGGCGTCCTTCATGTCGTCGAGCACGGCGCCCACCGCCAACTGGGCGACCAGCAGCAGGGCGGTGACAAACAGCTTTTTCACTTCACGCTACCCATCAACAAGCCTTGCATGTAATAGCGCTGCAGGGCAACAAACAACAACAGCACCGGCAGCACCGTGATGACGGCACCGGCCATCATCAGCTCGCTGTCCTGCACATGCTCGCGCGACAGGGCCGCGAGCGCCACCGGCAGGGTGTGCATCTCGCCATCGGTCAGCACGATCAGCGGCCACATGAAGTCGTTCCAGCTGCCCAGGAAGGCGAACACGGCCAGCGTGACCAGCACGGGCTTCAAGGTCGGCAGCACGACGCTCCAGAAGATGCGCCATTCGCCGGCACCGTCGATGCGCGCCGCTTCGATGAGTTCATCCGGCACGCCACGCGCGTACTGGCGCACCAGGAAGATGCCGAAGATGCCGGCCATGCTGGGGATGATCACGCCCATCCAGGTGTTCACCAGGCCCATGCCCTTGAGCATCAGGAAGAGCGGCAGCATGGCCACCTGGCCGGGGATGACCAGGGCGGCGATCAGCAGGCCGAAGACGCGCTCGCGATGGCGGAAGCGCAGCTTGGCAAAGGCATAGCCGGCCAGGGTGTTGAAGCTGACTGACACGGCCGTGCTGACGATCGCCAGGCCCAGGCTGTTGATGAAGGCACGCTTCAGGCCGCCATCGCCGAGCAGCGCGCGGTAGTGCTCGAAGGTCGGCTCACGCGGGATCAGGGGCGGCGGCAGGCTCTGGGCCGTGCCGGCCGGCATCAGCGACACGCAGACCATCCACACCAGCGGGAAGGCTGCCAGCGCCGCGAAGGCCCACAGCAGGCCATTGAGGATGAGGGCCTTGGACTTCACGCGCCCTCCCCCGTCAGCCGCCTCTGCACCGCGATCAGGCCCTTGCTGACGGCGACGATGACAACAAAGAGCACGAAGGCCACGGCCGAGGCCAGGCCCAGGTTCCACCACTTGAAGCCTTCCTCGTACATCAGATAGAGCACGCTGACCGTGCTCTGCAGAGGCCCGCCCTGGGTCATCACATAGGGCTCGGCGAAGAGCTGGAAATAGCCCGCCGTCGTCAGGATGGTGACCATCAGCAGCGTCGGCGCAATGCTGGCCAGCGTGATGTAGCGGAACTGGGCCCAGGACTTCGCGCCGTCCAGCCGCGCGGCCTCGTACAGATCCTGGGGCACGGCTTGCAGGGCGGCGATGAAGATGATCATGTTGCCGCCGAAGTTCTTCCAGGCGGCGAACAGGATGATGGTGGGCATGGACCAGTGCGGGTCCCCCAGCCAGTCGACGGGCTCGAGCCCGAGCGATTGCAGGGTGTAGTTCACCAGGCCGTACTTCACATGGAAGAGATAGCGCCAGATGACGGCCACGGCGACCAGGGTGGTGACAACAGGAGCGAACAGGGCCGTGCGCAGCAGCGGCTTGAAGCGCACCAGCCGGGACTGCAGCAGCACCGCTGCGGCCAGCGACACGCCTATGGACAGCGGCACGCCCAGCACGACGAAATAGAAGGTGTTGCCCAGGGCCTTCCAGAACAGCGGCAGGCTCAGCACATGGACATAATTGTCCCAGCCCTGCCAGCGCAGATTGCTCAAGGAGGACAGCGCATAGATGTCGAAGTCGGTCAGGCTCAGCGCCAGGCCGGCGAAGACGGGCACGCCGAAGAACAGCGCGATGACGATGAGCGCCGGGGCGACAAAGGCCCAGGCGGCGAGGGCCTCGCGACCGGCGTGCCTCATGCGTGGCGCTCCAGCATCCAGCGCCGCTTCTCCAGGATGCCGTCGACCAGGGCATCCAGCCGCTTCACCGTGGTGTCGAGGTCGGTCACGCCATGCACGGCGCGCGTGGCGGCGAGCTGCATCTCCTTCTCGATGCGTTCCCACTCGGGCACGGCCGGCGCCGCACGCACGCGCTGCAGCTGGCGGTGGAAGGCGGCGGCATGGCGGTCCTCGGCCAGGGTCGCGCCGTTCAGCGGCAGGGCCCAGGCGCTGCGGCGCGCCGGCAGGTCGCCGGTCAGGCGGTAGAACTCCAGCTGCACGTCCGGCCGGCTCAGGTAGCTGATCAGCGCCCAGACCTCGGCCTTGTGGCGAGAGCGCTTGAACATGGCGAGGCTGGCACCGCCGGCAATGGAGGCACCGGGGCCGTCCGGCCCGGGCAGCTCGGCGGTGATCCACGCTTTGGCCAGCTCGGGCGGCAGGCGGCGCTTGAACTCGCCGATGTCCCAGGGGCCGGACATGTAGAAGGCGAAGTTGCCGCGCCCGAACTCCTGCCAGAGGTTGCCGATCTGCACCTCGCTGACGCCCGGTGCCTCACCGCGCTGGAAGCGCTCCAGGTAGAAGCTCAGGGCCTTGCGAAAGCCCGGGCCCGAGAAGTTGCCATAGCGGCCACCGTCGCGCAGCACCTCGCCGGGCTGCTGCAGGGCAAGGGCCAGCAGCGGCGCCGACTCGTTGGTGGGCAGCAGCATGGGTTTGTCCATGCCGCGCTCACGCAGCCGGGCCAGGGTCGCGCGCCAGTCGTCCCAGCTGACGGGCATGGACGGGATGCCGGCCTGGGCCAGCAGGTCCTGGCGCACGAACATCAGCCGCGTGTCCACATACCAGGGCAGGCCGACGCGCTGGCCGCCCGGTGCATTGGTGGCCCAGATGCCCTCGAAATAGTCGCCCGAAGCCAGCGCGGGCGTACGTGCCAGCCAGGCCTCCAGCGGCTCGAGCGCACCCAGGGCCTGCATCTCGGGCAGCCAGGTGTTGCCGACCTGGGCGAGGTCGGGCGTGGCGTCGCCGGCAAAGGCCGTCAGCAGCTTTTCGTGAGCAGCCGTCCAGGGCAGTTGCTCGACCTTGACGCGCACGCCGGGGTGCTCGCGCTCGAAGCCCGGCATCAGCTCGGCCACGACCTCGCTTTCGCGGCCCATGGCCCAGAAGCGCAGCGTGGTCGTGTCCTTGTCGCGCGCGCAGCCCGTGAGCGCGGCGGCTCCGGCAGCGGTGAGCAGGTCGCGGCGTCTCATTCAGTCGCTCATGAAACTCACGGGCCGAGCGCCGGGCCGCTCCCAAGCCGGCCCGTTCTGGCGATGTGCTTGCGGCTCAATGCCGCAAGCATCGCCGTCCCCGCGGGGGACCGACCGGGCGCGCCCGCGTTCAGCGGGGCGGGACTGGGCGAGGGGCGCCATCATCTCAACCCAGCCAGCCTCCGGTAAAGCCGGCGCGCTTCAAACCCCGCACCAGATGCGCGTTCTTGCGCATCACGCGCCAGATCAGTTCACCCCGATGGTTGCCCATCATGGCCAGCAGCGGCCCCTGGTCGATGCCCAGCACGTCGGTATCCACCCAGCCCTTGCCGGGCTCGACGCGGCCATGCGTGAGCCTGACGTCGGGATAGTTGAAGCTGGGGTTGAACGCATCCCAGAAGCCATACCGGCCCCAGGTGTGCGGGTAGCGGGTCTTGATGGCCATCAGCGCTGGCACGACGATCTCTGGCGCGAAGGCGATGGAGGAGCCCGCCGCATAGGGCGCCAGCGTGCCGTCGTCGTGCAGTCCCATGCCACGGCCGGCATAGCTGATGAAGCGGCGCTTCTGGGTCTTGCCGGCGGTCGTCGTGTAGTTCAGCGTGATGTCGGCCGGACCGTCGCTGGCGCTGACACCCCAGACCTCGGCGCTGTAGCCCTGCCAGCCCAGCGGGTTGGCGGCGGCGTAGTCGCGCTGCACATAGGTGGCGCGGCGCGAGTTCTCGAAGTAGTCCAGGCCCTTGGCACGCATATAGGAATCGTGGATGCCGCGGAAGTCCACCCAGCAGTGGGTGAACTGGTGGCCGAACAGCGGCGGGAAGCGCAGCAAGGTCTGGCCGTGGCTCTCGCCCCAGCTGTGTTCGTCGTAGGTGCTGAGCCAGGCGCCATAAGCCTCGGGCTTGACCGGCCGCGTGGGTGAGCCGAGTGCCAGCAGATAGACCATCATGGCCTCGTTATAGCCCTTCCAGTCATGGGGCAGATGGCCTTTCTCGGGCGTCCAGCCATGGCCGATGGAGGGCGGGCGCACCTGGGCCCAGGCCCAGTCGACGCGGCCATAGAGCTCGTCGACGAGGCCGCGGATGCTGGCCTCCTCGGGCTGCTCGCCGTCGAAGAAGCTCTGCGCATGCAGGGCGCCCATCAGCAGCAGGGCCGTGTCGACGGTCGAGAGCTCGCACCGGGCGAAGCGCAGGCCCTCCTTCATGTCGAGGAAGTGATAGAAGAAGCCCTTGTGGCCGGCCACGCCGGTCTTGCCCGGCCCCTGCGGCAACTGGGCCAGGAAGCGCAGCGTCGTCAGCGTGCGGTCGCGCGCCTGGTTGCGGGTGATGTAGCCCCGCGCCACGCCCAACGGGTAGGCGCTCAGCGCAAAGCCGATGGCGGCGATGCTGGCGAAGGACGGCGTTGGCCAGCGGTCGGGCGCGAGTCCCGTCTTCGCATCGGTCGTCTCCCAGAAAAAGTCGAAGGTGCGGCGTTCGAGGTCGGCGAGGAAGGCCTCGCTCGCAGGGATTTCGGCCCAGGTGGGCAGGGCCGAGGCCAGCGCCAGGCCGGCTCCCTGGCCGAGAAGGGCGCGTCGTGTCAGCAGATCCATGATGGGGAGGGATTGTGGGAGCCGGCGGTGACCGGCTCCCTTTTTCAAGGCCGGGATCAGAACGTGTAGCTCACGCCCAGCTTGAACTGGCGCATCGTGCCGCGCACGCCCGTGCGGGTGTCGAAGTGGGCGTTGTCGCCACCGAACACGTTCTGGGGCGGGTTGGCCGCGCCGCCGACCCAGTCGTCGTAATAGCCCCAGTTGGCGGTGTTGAACACGTTCAGCACGTCAATGCGGAACTGCAGCTCCCCGCCATAGACCTTGACGTTCTTGGCCAGGGCCAGGTCCAGTTGCTTGAAGTTGTCAGACCCTCGCTCGACGGCGACGCAGCCGGTCGGGATATTGAAGCCGGTGGTGCAGTTGATCACTCGACGAGGCTGTCCGTCGCCCATCGTGAGCTTGCCGGACAACTGCAGGTCCCAGGGCAGCTTGTCCATCAGGCCGCCGACCACCAGGCGATGCTTCTCCGCATCCTTGGCAGGGCGGAAGCCATAGGTGCTCTTGCCATAGGTCCAGTCGAAGATGTCGTCCGACCATTCGTTGTTGGTGGTCTTGGCGTCCGTGTAGGTGTAGGCCACCGTCATGCTCCAGCCGCTGGCCTGGGTGTAAGGCTTCTCCAGCGACAGGAACAGGCTGGTCGCCTTGTTCTGGCCGACGAAGTCGCCCAGCACCAGGGTGCCGAAGTTGCGCGGTGCGCCGCCCCAGAACGGGTCCACGGAGTTGGAGTTGCCAAAACCCCCGTTGGGGTCGCGGTTGCCGTTGAACCAGATGAACTGGTTCTTCGCATGGATCTTGGAGACGGCGACGTCCATGTTCCACAGGCCCAGGGCCTGGCGCACGCCCAGGCTCATCTGGTCAGCGAACGGCATCTTGAAGTCGTTCTTGATCATCCAGATCTCGCCACCCGGCGCCGCATTCTTCTGCAGTTCGTCCAGCGCGTTGTTGGCCATCTTGCGGTCGTAGCTGCGGCCCCAGCCGCCGTAGATGACGGTGGACTTGTCGCCCAGCACGTCGAACGACGCACCCAGGCGCGGCGCAAACGCACCCTTGAACGCCTTGCGCGAATTGCCGGTGGAGATGTAGTCGGCGATGTTGATGCCGCCCTTGGCGAGCGACTGCGCATAGGTCTGGCCCGCGGGCGCGGTGATGCCGTCCACCGTGCGGCCGTCCAGTGCATTCAACCCGGCGACGCGGTCGGCCGGCGTCACGTAGTTGTTGTTCAGCATGTTGTCTTCATAGTCCCAGCGCGCGCCGAGGTTGAGCTCGAGCTGCTTGGTCAGCTTCCAGTCGTCCTGCAGATAGAGGCCGTACTGCTTGTTGTTGAAGTTGGCCGAGGCGCTGGGGATGGCGAGGCGGATGTTGCACTGGTCGCTGGACAGGCCGTTGCTGCTGACGTTGGTGCCGGTGCAGGTCAGCCCGTTGAAATAGGGCTGGCCGGTCGTCGTGTTCAGCACCGTGTCGATGGCGGCCACGCGGAAAGCCGTGCCGCTGAGCTCGTACTTCATCGCCTTGACCTGGGCCCCGCCCTTGATGACGTGGCCGGCGAGGCCGGTGTAGCTGAGGTCGTTCTTCAGGTAGATGCCGCTCTGGCGCCGGTCCTGGGCATTGGGCGAGCCGCCGGTGAAGAAGATGTCCTGGACGTTGTTGATGGCATTGGTGGGCGAGTACTTGTAGCGCACCAGCGAGTCGGAAGAGTCCGACTGCGGGTTCCATTTGCTGCTCTCCCAGCCGGCGCGCGCCTCGTTCAGGAAGCGGTCGCCGGTGTACTCGTGGACGACGTCGATGCGGTAGGAGTCGTTGTTGTTGTTGATGGCCGTGCTCGGCGCGAAACGGTCGCCGTCGACCGAATAGCCGGTCTCCTTGCGCAGCGTGGTCGAGATGTCCAGGCGCTGGCGGTCGTCGATCTCGGCGGACAGCTTGCCGAACAGCAGATGCTCCTTGAACTGGCCCTTGAACGAACCCTGCTGGCCGGCCAGGGTCGGCACGATGCCGGGGCTGCCGGGATATTTGTCCAGATTCATCGCCGTCAGCTGGCGCGGCTTGTCCAGCGTCTTGCCGTCGTAGGCGAGGAAGTAATGCAGCGCGTCGGGCTTGATGGCGCCGCCGATGCTGAAGCCGCCTTCGATCTGCTTGTAGGAAGGGGGCTCGATCTTGTTGGCCTTGTCACGCTCCTGGATGGGGCTCAGCGAGGTCCAGTTGCTGCCGGTGCGATTGACGTAAACGTTTCCATGCGTTTCGTTGGTCCCGGATTTGGTGACTGCCGAGATGGCCACGCTGGACACCTGGTCGAACTCGGCCTTGTAGTTCTGCGTCAGCACGCGGTACTCGGCGATGGCCGTCTGCGGGAAGGGGTTGCCACGGCTGGTGTCCTGGCCGCTGACGCCGCCGCGCAGGATGTTGTTCTTCTGGCCGACGCCGTCGATGAAGACGTTGACCGAGTCGATGTTCTGCGAGCCGCCGCGCAGCCGCGTGTTGCCGCTGGAATCGGTGTCGAAGCGCACGCCGGGCGCGAAGTCGGCCGCCGACAGGAAGTTGCGCGAGGCCTGGGGGATGGCCTCGATCATCTTGTTGGAGACGGTGGTGCCGACCTGGGAGTCGATGACGCCCTGGCGCTGGGCCGTGCCCTGGATGACGACGGTGCCGAGCTGGTTGCTGCCGCTGCTGAGGTCCAGCGTCGCGTTCTGGCCCACCGACAGCGTGACCGTGCTGCCGCTGGCCGCGCCGCCGACGCGGATCTCGTAGCTGCCCGGGTTCAGGCCGAGCAGCACATAGCTGCCGTCGGCCAGGGTCTTGGTGCGATAGGTGTTGCCATTGGCCTTGTTGACGGCGACGACATCCGTTCCCGCCGGCGCGGTGGCGCCCGCCGCGGTGATGTTGCCGCGCACGGTGGCGTTGGAGCTCTGCGCCGATGCGGTGCCGGCCAGGGCGAAGCAGACGGCCGTGGCCAGCGCGTGGCGGCGCCAGTGCTTGCGGGTGGATGCGTCGTTCATGATGTCCTTGTCTCCTGGTTGTGTACTGTGGTTCGGACGGGATTCAGGGCGGCTTGCCACCGCAGGAGCCGCGCACGACGAGCTGCACCGGCATGACGGTGCTGTCGGCGACGAGCGACTGCGGGCTGTCGAGGGCGTTGGCCAGGGCATCCAGGGCCTGGATGCCGAGGTCGGCGATGGGGACATGCATGGTCGTCAGCGGCGGGCTGACGTAGCGCGCGATGGGGATGTCGTCGAAGCCGGCCAGGGCGATGGCGGTGGGCACCTGGACGCCACCGGCCTGCAGGGCGCCGAGCAGGCCGATGGCCATGATGTCGTTGGCGGCGAAGACGGCGTCGGGGCGGTCGGCCTGCGGCAGGGCCAGCAGGGCCGCGCCGGCGCGCTCGCCGGCGGACTCGGAGAAGTCGCCTTCGAGGATCCATGGCTGGCGACCGTCCACCAGGCCGGCGCGATAGCCGCGCTCGCGCTCGCGTGCCTCGAAGTTGGCCTGCGGCCCGCCCAGGAAGGCGATGCGGCGCCGGCCGCTGCGCACCAGGTGCTCGGTCATTGCCCGCGCGCCACCGAAGTTGTCGACCGCGAAGACGCGCTGCGTCGGCTTGCTGATGCCGGAGTTCAGCAGCACGGCCGGCAGCGTGGGCGGCAGGTTCTGCGACAGGAAGTCGTCGTCGGCATGCGGCGACATGACGACCAGGCCGTCGACGCGGCCGTTCATTGCGCGCAGCGCGGCGGCGGCCTCGTCGGCATCGTCATGCGAGCTGGACAGCAGCAGGTGCAGGCCGCGCGCGCGGGCCGCCTGGTCGATGCCGCGGATCAGCTCCGAGAAGAACTCGCCGTGCAGGTCAGGCAGCAGCGCGCCTATGGTGTCGGTGCGGCGCGTGATCAGGCTGCGCGCCGCGCCGGAAGGCGAATAGCGCAGTTCGCGGGCGACGTCCAGGATGCGCTGGCGCGTGTGGGGCAGCACGTTCTCGGCGCCGTTGAGGGCACGCGAGACCGTGGCCACCGAGACGCCGGCGGCGCGGGCAACATCCTTGATGGTGGCGGGGGAAGCCGTCATTGTCTTGTCAGAGATTGGCGCCATGCGCGGCGATGACCTCAGCATAGAAGCGCGCACTGCCCTTGGGCGTGCGGGTCTGTGTCTGAAAGTCCACATGCACCAGGCCGAAGCGCTTGGCAAAGCCCAGCGACCATTCGAGGTTGTCGAACAGCGACCAGGCGAAGTAGCCGCGCATGTCGGCGCCACGGGCCATCGCGTCCTGCACGGCAGCGATGTGGGTGCGCAGATAGTGCTGGCGCAGCGGATCGTCGACACGGCCATCGATGGCGCTGGGCGGGTCGTAGAAGGCGGCGCCGTTCTCGGTCACATACAGCGGCAGGCCGCCATAGCGCTCGTGCATCCAGACCAGGGTGTCCGCCAGGCTCTGCGGGTGGACCTCCCAACCCATCTCGGTATGGATGCCGCCGGGCTGGCGCTGCGGCGCGGCCGGCACCGGCCAGGCCTTGGCGTCGTGGCGAACGACGGCGCGGGTGTAGTAGTTCAGGCCGAGGAAGTCCACCGGCTGCTTCAGTGCTGCAACCTCGGCGGCCGGCCAGTCCGGCCAGGCTTCGCCGAAGACTTCGCGCAATTCCTCGGGATAGCTGCCGAGCAGGGCCGGGTCGAGGTATTGCCGGTTCATATAGGCATCGGCCAGCCTGGCGGCATGGCGGTCGGCCTCGCTGGCGTCGGCCGGCAGATGCTTGGGCTCGATGTTGACGACCAGGCCGATCTTGTTCTTGCCGACGGCGCGATAGGCCTGCACGCCCCTGGCATGCGCCTGCATCAGCCGGTGGGCAGCGATGGCCGCCTCATACGCGCTCCTGTGGCCCGGCGCCAGCGTGCCCTGCATGAAGCCGCCATCCGCGACGACCCAGGGTTCGTTCAGCGTGACCCACAGCGGCACGCGGTCGTCCAGGGCCTTGAAGCAGACTTGCGCGTAGTCCGCGAACCAGTCCGGCATGTCGGGGTTGAGCCAGCCGCCGCGATCGTCCAGGGCGGCGGGCAGGTCCCAGTGATGCAGGGTCGCCATGGGCTGGATGCCGTGGGCCAGCAGCTCGTCGACCAGACTCTCGTAGAAGCCCAGGCCCGCCGCATTGACCGCGCCCCGACCCTCGGGCAGCACGCGGTTCCAGGCGATGCTGAAGCGGTAGGCGGTCAGGCCGAGCTCGCGCATCAGCGCGACGTCGTCCTTCATGCGGCGGTAGTGGTCGCAGGCGACATCGCCGGTCTCGCCGCCATGCACGCGGCCCGGCGTGCGCACGAAGCGATGCCAGTTGCTGGCGCCGGCGCCATCGGCCAGCGGCGAGCCTTCGATCTGGTAGGCGGAAGTCGCGCAGCCCCAGAGGAAGCCAGGCGGGAACGGTTGTCTCATCCGTCGGACCGACGCTGCTTGCACAGGTCGGCTTTCATGTAAACGTTTACATGCATTCTTTCCACGATGGCGCTATCCGTCAACAGCGTGTTTACCCGGCACCACAGTGGCGGCACGGACCTGGCAGTTGGGCGGGTCCGGCTACCGCTTGCGAGCTTCGCCCGCGGCGGCCTTCGACCGCTACCGCCGTGCCCAAGCCGTAACCCGCGGTCTTGCCGGCATGGCTAGCATGCGCGCCCACAACAAACAGGAGGACGCGGATGCTGGAGCAAGCCGTGGGTCATGTCTTTGAATCGAGCGGCCTGGACGCGCTGCCGCCGCGCCAGCGCCTGCATCTCGTCCTGCTCGGCGTCGACAGCGTCGAGCGCTCGACGGCCTTCTATGAGGCCCTGGGCTGGAAGCGCTCGCCCACCAGCAGTGCCGGCTTCGTGAAGTTCGATCTGGGCGGCTACGCGCTCTGCCTGATCGGCCGCGCGGACTTCGCCCGCGATGCCGGCTTCGAGTCGCCGCAGGGCCAGGGCTTTGCTGGCGTCGGCCTGATCTACATCGCGCAATCAGCGGATGAAGTGCCGCGCATCCTGGCCCGGGCCGTCGCGGCAGGCGGGCGCCTCGTCAAGCCGGCCACGCGCACGCACTGGGGCGTGGCCGGCTATTTCACCGACCCGGACGGGCATCTCTTCGAGGTGGACTACGAAGCGGTCTGGGTGCTGGACGGCGACCACCGGCTGGTGGTCGATCGCGTCAACGGTTGAGTTGCGGGCCGAGCGCCGGGCCGCTCCCTGGCCGGCCCGCGCATGGCGATGTGCTTGCGGCTCGATGCCGCGAGCATCGCCGTCCTCTCGGGGGCTGAGGCCGGACACGGTGAGTCCAGTGGACTCGCCGTGCCTGCCGAAGAGCTGCGCCACTGGCGCAGCGCGGTCTGCAAGACCAGGCGAGGAGCCCCCTCTCAGTCGGCGTAGATGCCGGCAGCCTTGATGACGGGGCTCAGCTTGTTGATCTCGGCTTCGACGAACTTCTTGTGCTCGGCCGGGGCCAGGCGGGCGTCGTTGATGATGACCGCGCCCAGGGCTTCCTGGCGCTTGTGGAAATCGGCGTCCTTCAGGGCCGCACGCAGCGCCGTGTTGACCTTGTCGATGACGGCCTTGGGCGTGCCCTTGGGCGCGTACAGGCCGTGCCAGACGGCGAGGTTGAAGCCCTTGACGCCCGATTCGTCCGCCGTCGGCAGCTTGGCCAGCGCGCCGCTGGTCAGGCGCTTGGACGACATCACGGCATAGGCCTTGACCTTGCCGGCCTCGATCTGGCCGGTGGTGTTGGTGGTCTGGTCGCACATGATGTCGACCTGGCCGCCGAGCAGGTCATTCATGGCCGGCGCGGTGCCCTTGTAGGGCACGGTGGTCATGTCGATCTTGAGGGTGGACTGGTACATCAGGCCGCACAGATGCGAGGCCGAGCCGACGCCGGCATGGGCCAGGTTGATGTTGCCCTTGTTGGTGTCCAGCCACTTGCTGAGTTCGGCGTAGTTGTTGGGCGGCAGATTGGGCCGCGCGATCAGCGTCATCGGCACCTCGTTGATCATGCCGAGGTATTCGAAGTCTTCCAGCGTCTTGTAGGGCAAGGTGCGGTACAGCGCCACCGCGCTGGCGATGCCGATGTGGTGCAGCAGCAGCGTGTAGCCATCGGCCGAGGCCTTGGCGACCTTGTTGGCGCCCAGCGTGCCGCCGACGCCGCCGACGTTCTCGATGATGATGGTGCCGCCCAGGGGCTTGCGCAGGGCCTCGGCCAGGTCACGCGCGACCTTGTCGGTCGGGCCGCCCGCGGCGAAGGGCACGATGATGGTGACAGGCTTCTCGGGGTAGTCGGCCAGTGCAGGGAAGGCGGCCACGGCGGCCAGGCCGGCAGCGAGCAGATGGGTACGGCGCATCGTTTGTCTCCAACAGTTTTTGACGGCGCCTACGCAGGGGCCGTCGCTGGGCAGCTGCCGGGTGGCAGTAGGTCAGTGCGCAGTGTGGCAGGTCGCGGACGATCTGCATCGGGCTTTCCACGAGGCCGGGGGTTGTGGGTTTCCACATCCCGGGCACGGGCGACGCCGGTCAGACGCTGCGGCGATCCTCGATGACCCGGCCGTCATTGGGCAGGCTGCCCGGCGCGCACAGCTCGACCTCGCCGCGCAGCTTGGTGATGTCGCGCAGCGCCGTCTGCAGCTGCTCGGCGAGGCCGGCGGGCTGGCCGTCGGTCTCGAGCTGCAGGCACATGCGGTCGTTGGCCAGTTCGCCGTCGACGACGAGGCGGGCACGGCCGCGCTGGCCGCAGCGCGCCAGCACCTCGGCCACCTGGCCGGCATGCACGAACATGCCGCGCACCTTGGCCGACTGGTCGGCCCGGCCCAGCCAGCCGCGCAGACGCTGGTTGCTTCGTCCGCAAGGACTGGCACCGGGCATCACGGCGGACAGGTCACCGGTGGCGAAGCGGATCAGGGGATAGCCCGGCGACAGCGTCGTCACGACGACCTCGCCGACCTCGCCCTCCGGCAGCGGCTCGCCCGAGCCGGGCCGCACGATCTCGACGATGACGCCCTCGTCGACGACCAGCCCTTCGCGAGCCGTCGTTTGATAGGCGATGAGGCCGAGATCGGCCGTCGCATAGCACTGGTAGGCCTCGACGCCGCGCTCGGCGAACCAGGCGACGAGGGCCGGCGGGCAGGCCTCGCCGCTGACCAGGGCGCGCTGCAGATAGGGCAGCGCATGGCCGCCCTCGGCGGCCTTCTCGAGCAGGATGCGCAGGAAGCTCGGCGTGCCGGCATAGGCCTCGGGCTGCAGGTCCAGCAGAGCCTGCAGCTGCAGCTCGGTGTTGCCGACGCCGCCGGGCACGCTGGCCGCCCCCAGGGCGCGCAGGCCCGCTTCCATCATGGCGCCGGCCGGTGTCAGGTGGTAGCTGAAGCTGACATGGGCGAGCTGGCCCGCGCGGATGCCGGCCGCATGCAGGGCCCGCGCGACGCGCCAGGGGTCGCCGCCATCGGCATCGGGTTCGGGCTCGTAGAGCGGCCCGGGCGACTGGAAGATGCGCCGCGGCATGCCGGCTGCATAGCCCCCGAGGCGCAGCGCACGGCGCGCGGCCTGGGCGGCCGCAAGGCTGCTCTTGCGCGTCAGCGGCACGGCGGCGAGAGCGGCGCGCGATGTGATCGTGGCGGCATCGATCCCGGCCAGCAGCTCGGTGTAGGCCGGGCTGCTGGACTGGGCGTGGGCGATCTGCTCGGACAGCCCCGCCATCAGCGCCGATTCCCGCTCCGCCGGGTCGCGGGTTTCCAGCGCGTCGAAGAAGTCGCTCACTCGTCGTCCTTCCAGCGCGTCAGGCGTCGCTTGATCTCGTCCTGCAGCTTGCGCGAATCGGTGGCTGCCTTCAGCGTGAACATGTCCCACTCGGGCGTGCGCGCCGGCCGCTTGGCCAGCTGGACCTTGACGGTGGCGCCATCGACGGCGATCTTCATCACCAGGTCGGCACCCAGCATCCAGCCCTCGCTGCGCTCGGCCAGCACGCGCTGGTCGCGCGCAAAGCGCTTCAGGGTCTGCAGGGCCGCGTCGGCGTTGAACGGTGGCGGCGCGATATCCCAGCCGTCATCACTCATGTCTGTCTCCTCAAGCCAGCCAGCGCTTGCGGCGCTTGTAGCTCTTCACGTCCTTGAAGCTGCGCCGCCCTTCCCCGCCGACGCCGAGATAGAACTCCTTGACGTCCTCGTTCTCGCGCAGCTCGGCGGCGGCGCCGTCCATGACGACGCGACCGTTCTCCAGGATGTAGCCGTAATCGGCATAGCGCAGGGCCATGTTGGTGTTCTGCTCGGCCAGCAGGAAGGTCGTGCCCTCCTTGGTGTTGAGGTCGCGCACGATCTCGAACACCTCCTCGACGATCTGCGGCGCCAGGCCCATCGAGGGCTCGTCCAGCAGCACCATCCTGGGGTTGGCCATCAGCGCGCGGCCGATGGCGCACATCTGCTGCTCGCCGCCCGAGGTGTAGGCGGCCTGGCTGCTTCGGCGCGTCTTCAGGCGCGGGAAGTAGTTGTAGACCTTGTCCAGCGTGTCGCGCACCGCCGCCTTGCCGTTCTTGCGCGTGTAGGCGCCGGTCAGCAGGTTCTCCTCGATGGTCAGGTGGGCGAAGCAGTGCCGCCCCTCCATGACCTGGATGACGCCGCGCTCCACCATGGCCGCCGTCGACAGCTTCTCGATGCGCTCGCCGCGCAGCTCGATGCTGCCCTTGGTGACCTCGCCGCGCTCGCCTTCCAGCAGGTTGGAGACGGCGCGCAGCGTCGTCGTCTTGCCGGCGCCATTGCCACCGAGCAGGGCCACGACGCTGCCTTCCCGGACCTGAAGGGACACGCCCTTCAGGACCAGGATGACGTGGTTGTAGATGACCTCGATGCCATTGACGTTGAGGAGTGGTGGACTCATTGCGACGCTCGGCTCAGCATGCATGCTCTGGCAGGTGGTGCCCCTCCCCCCGGGGGAGGGGACAGGGGTAGGGCTTCGGCGCCCTGCCCTCCTGGAGGGCGGGGAAGGGGTGGGAGCGGGGCATTACCAGCTCGAAGAGCTGAGCCGCCCCGCGGCTCAGCTCTGACATTCGGCCGGCGTGCGACGAGTGATCTTCTTCTCACCCGCGTACTTGTCGGCGGCAGCCTTCACCATCGGCTTGATGATCTGCTCGTCGGCCTGGTACCAGTCGGAGCTGAAGGCCCATTGCTTGCCGTCCCAGGTGTGCACACGCACCGACGTCGAGCCCTGGTGGTCGTAGCAGCTGGTGCTGATGGGGCGGATGACGCCGGTCAGGCCCAGGCCGGCGAGCTTCTTGTCATCGAGGGCCAGGTTCTCCAGGCCCCAGCGCACCTGCTCGCCCGTCATGACCTTGCCCTTGCCGAAGCGCTCCTGGGCACGGCGCACGGCCTCCACGGCCAGGGCCTGGATGACCAGGCCGCGCGTGTAGAGCACCGAGCCGACCTCGTCCTTGGGGCCCGTGCCCTGGCCCTTGTCGTGCACCAGCTTCAGGATGTCCTGGATGACCTTCGGCGCCTGGCCCGAGGTGTTCAGGTTGAGGGCGTTGTAGCCCTTGGCGCCCTCGCCCACGTCCTTCACATCGGGCTCGGCACCCGACCACCAGACGCCGTACATCTTCTCGCGCGGATAGCCGGTGGCCTGAGCCTCCTTCAGCGCGGTGGAATTCATGACGCCCCAGCCCCACAGCAGCACATAGTCGGGCCGGGCCTGGCGCACCTGCAGCCAGGCCGACTTCTGCTCCACACCCGGCGCCGTCACCGGGATCTTGATGAACTCGAAGCCATGCGTCTTCTGGCGCTCCTCCAGCAGCGGGATGGGCTCCTTGCCGAAGGGGCTGTCGTGATAGACCAGGGCGATCTTCTTGCCCTTGAGCTTGTCCAGGCCGCCCTCCTTCTTGCCCAGATGCTGGATGAGGGCATCGGCCGCCGTCCAGTAGCTGCCCATCAGCGGGAAGTTCCACGCGAACACGCCACCATCGGCCGAGGCCGACAGGCCATAGCCCAGCGTGATCAGCGGGATCTTGTCATTGGGCACCTTGTCGGTCAGCGCGAAGGTGATGCCGGTGGCCTGCGGATCGAAGACGCTGGCGCCCTTGCCCTTCAGCCGCTCATAGCACTCCACGCCCTTGTCGGTGGCATAGCCGGTCTCGCATTCCTCGAACGTGAGCTTCACGCCGTTGACGCCGCCGTCACGCGCGTTGATGAGCTTGATGTAGTCCTGCTTGCCATTGGCCCAGGGCGTGCCGTTGGGCGAATAGGGGCCAGTGCGGTAGACCAGCAGCGGGAAGAACTGCTCCTTGGCCTGGGCGACCGCGGCGGGCGCTGCGAAGAGCTGCAGGGCGGCGAGGGCCGCGCAGGTGATGAGAGTCTTCATGCCTATGTCTCCTGTCGTTGTGTGACTCAATGAGGGAAGGGCCAGAGTCTGAGCTTTTCCTTGGCCGTAGCCCAGAGCCGCGCGAGGCCGTGCGGTTCCTTGATGAGGAAGAACACGATGAGGGCGCCGAAGATCATCAGCGCCAGGTGCGATGCGGTGGCCGTGTCCATGGGCAGGCCGGTCCAGTAGGGCAGCTTGTCCAGGATCAGCGGCAGCACGACGATGAAGGCCGCGCCGAAGAAGGCGCCGGAGATCGAGCCCAGGCCGCCGATGATGACCATGAAGAGCAGGTCGAAGCTGCGCGTGATGCCGAAGGCCGCCGGCTCCCAGGAGCCCAGGTGCACAAAGCCCCACAGCGCGCCGGCCACGCCGATGATGAAGCTGCTGACGGCGAAGGCGCTGAGCTTGGCCTGCATGGGCCGGATGCCGATGACGCTGGCCGCCACGTCCATGTCGCGCATGGCCATCCACGAGCGGCCGACATGGCCGCGCACGATGTTCTTGGTGATCAGCGCAAACAGGACGACCAGGCCCAGGCACAGCAGATAGCGCGCCGCCGGCGACTCGACCGGCAGGCCGAAGAGATGGAGGTTGGCGACGCTGACCGAGCCCGAGGTCGAATCATTGGTGACCCACTTCAGCCGCAGGCAGGCCCAGTCAACGAAGAACTGTGCCGCCAGCGTCGCGACCGCGAGATACAGGCCCTTGATGCGCAGCGATGGCAAGCCAAAGGCCACGCCCAGCACGGTCGCGCCCAGCCCGCCAGCCAGCAGCGACAAGATCAGCGGCATGCCCTCGATGCGTGCCTGGCAGTTGTAGGCCACATAGGCGCCCACCGCCATGAAGGCGCCCGAGCCCAGCGAGATCTGGCCGCAGTAGCCGACCAGCACATTCAGGCCCAGGGCCGCCAGGCTGAGGATGAGGAAGGGGATGAAGATGGCGCGCAGCAGGTATTCGCTGGACACCATCGGGATGACGACAAAGGCAGCGATCAGCATCAGCGCCATCGCGATGCGGTCCTGCCGGATGGGCAGGATCTGGCTGTCTGCCGAGTACGAGGTTTTGAACTGACCGTTTTCTCTGTACAGCATGGTTCAAACCCGATCGATGATCTTCTCGCCGAAGAGCCCTTGCGGCCTCACCAGCAGCACCACAAGAACGAGCACGTAGCCGAACCAATATTCGATGCCACCACCCAGCATCGGCCCGAGATAGGCCTCCGAAATCTTTTCCCCCACGCCGATCAGCAGCCCGCCAACGATGGCGCCGGGCACGCTGGTCAACCCGCCGAGGATCACCACCGGCAGCGCCTTCAAGGCCACCAGCGACAGCGAGAACTGCACACCCAGCTTGCTGCCCCAGATCATCCCGGCGACCAGCGCGACAAAGCCGGCCACGCTCCAGACGATGACCCAGATGCGCGACAGCGGGATGCCTATGCTCTGCGCGGCCTGGTGGTCGTCCGCGACGGCGCGCAGCGCGCGGCCGGTGGCGGTCTTCTGGAAGAACAGGCTGAGACCGGCCACAAGCGCCGCGGCGATCAGGGCGGCATAGAGGTCTTCCTTGCTGACGAGGATGCCGCCCTCAAACGTCTGCTCGAACAGGAACATCGGGTCCTTGGGCAGGCCGATGTCGATCTTGTAGATGTCGTTGCCGAACAGCATCTGGCCCGCGCCCTCGAGCAGATAGGCAATGCCCAGCGTGGCCATCAGCAGCGTGATGCCCTCCTGGTTGACGAGCTTGGACAAGGCCAACCGCTCCACCAGCCACGCCACGACCACCATGACGGCCAATGCGCCGGCAAAGGCCAGCACATTGATCAGCACCTTGCTGTCCATGCCCGTCAGCTTGGGCAGCCACTCGGCAAAGCGCGCCATCGCCAAGGCCGCGAACAGCACCATGGCCCCTTGGGCGAAATTGAAGACGCCGCTGGCCTTGAAGATGAGCACAAAGCCGAGGGCGATCAGCGAATACAGCATGCCCGCCATCAGGCCGCCGATCAGGGTTTCGAGGAAGGGTCCCATCACAAGCCCCCCCCGAAGCGCCTGCGGCGCCTCCCCCCAGGGGGCGCAGCCAGCAGCCCGGCAAAGCCGGTTCCGCGGCAGCCAGTCGGTCCAGGCACTACGCAGCTTGAAGTGTGTTCGGTAGCCATCGTGTTCAGTGCCCCGCGCCTAAGTAAGCCTTGATCACGTCTTCATTGCGGCGCACCTCATCCGGCGCGCCGTC
Organism: Roseateles sp. GW821-FHT09H10; assembly: GCF_059415865.1. Classification (NCBI taxonomy): domain Bacteria; kingdom Pseudomonadati; phylum Pseudomonadota; class Betaproteobacteria; order Burkholderiales; family Sphaerotilaceae; genus Roseateles; species Roseateles sp. GW821-FHT09H10. Next base: position 105,858 of record NZ_JBWKOB010000004.1, read on the forward strand.
GCCGATCTTCTTGCCGTAGTCCAGCACGACGACGCGGTCGGAGATGTCCATGACCACGCCCATGTCGTGCTCGATCAGCACGATGGTGGTGCCGAACTCATCGTTGACGTCGAGGATGAAGCGGCACATGTCCTGCTTCTCCTCCACGTTCATGCCGGCCATGGGCTCGTCCAGCAGCAGCAGGCAGGGCTCCATGGCGAGGGCTCGACCCAGGTCGACGCGCTTCTGCAGGCCGTAGGGCAGGCGGCCGACCGGCGTCTTGCGGTGCGCCTGGATCTCGAGGAAATCGATGATGCGTTCCACCTGTTCGCGCTGCTCGGTCTCCTCGCGCCGCGCGGGCCCGAGGTGCAGGGCCTGCCAGAACAGGCCGCGCTTCATGCGCAGGTTGCGGCCGGTCATGATGTTGTCCAGCACGCTCATGCCCTTGAACAGGGCCAGGTTCTGGAAGGTGCGCGCCACGCCCATCTCGGCGACCTGGCGCGGGCTCATGCCGTGATAGGTCTTGCCGCGCAGCGTGATCAGGCCTTGCTGCGGCTGGTAGACGCCGTTGATGCAGTTCAGCATCGAGCTCTTGCCGGCGCCGTTGGGGCCGATGATGGCGCGGATCTCGTGCTCGCGGACATCGAAGCTGATGTCGGTCAGCGCCTTCACGCCGCCAAAGGCCAGCGAGATGTTCTTCACGTCGAGGACGACGTCGCCGATCTTCTTGACGGTCATGCCGCTGCACCCTTCACGGCTGGAAAGGTCTTTGCCTCGACGATGCGCAGGTCGGCCGCGACCATGGACGTGCGGCCGTCCTCGAACTTCACCTGCGTCTCGATGTACTGCGAGACCTTGCCTGCATACAGCGCGTCGATCAGCACGCCGTACTTCTCGGCGATGGCGCCGCGGCGGACCTTGCGCGTGCGGGTCAGCTCCCCGTCGTCGGCGTCCAGCTCCTTGTGCAGCACCAGGAAGCGGCTGATCTGGCTGCCGGCCAGCAGTTCGTCCTGGGCCAGGTCGGCATTGACCTTCTGCACGCAGTCGAGGATCAACTCATAGACCTCTGCGCGCTGGGCCAGGTCGGTATAGCCGGCGTACGCAAGGTTGCGGCGCTCGGCCCAGTTGCCGACGGCCTCGAAGTCGATGTTGATGAAGGCGCAGACCTTCTCGCGCTTGTCGCCGAAGCAGACCGCCTCCTTGATGTGGGGAAAGAACTTCAGCTTGTTCTCGACGTATTTGGGCGCAAACATCGCGCCGTCGAAGCTGCCGCCCATCAGGCGTCCCACATCCTTGGCGCGGTCGATGATCTTCAGGTGGCCGCCCGGCGTCAGGAAGCCGGCGTCGCCGGTGTGGAACCAGCCATCGGCCGTCAGCGCTTCGGCCGTCGCGGCGTCGTTCTTGTAATAGCCCTTGAGCAGGCCGGGCGAGCGCACCAGCAGCTCGCCGCTGTCGGTCAGCTTGATCTCCACGCCGTCGATGGGCACGCCCACCGTGTCGGCTCGCGCCTCATGGTCGGGCTGCAGGCAGACGAAAACGGCGGTCTCGGTCGAGCCGTAGAGCTGCTTGAGATTGATGCCGATGGCGCGGTAGAAGCTGAACAGGTCGGGGCCGATGGCCTCACCCGCCGTGTAGGCGACGCGCACGCGCGAGAAGCCCAGGGTGTTGCGCAGCGGGCCGTAGATCAGCACATCGCCCAGCGCATAGGCCAGGCGGTCCAGCAGGCCGACGGGCTGCTTGTCCATCAGCCGCGGGCCGACGCGGCGGGCCAGCGTCATGCAGCGGTCGAACAGCCAGCGCTTGATCGCCGACGCATCCTCCATGCGGATCATGACCGTCGTCAGCAAGCCCTCGAAAACGCGCGGCGGCGCGAAGTAATAGGTCGGGCCGACCTCCTTCAGGTCGATGCTGACGGTGGACGCCGACTCCGGGCAGTTCACGACATAGCCGCAGGCCAGCCACTGCGCGAAGCTGAAGATGTTCTGGCCGATCCAGGCCGGCGGCAGATAGGCCAGCACCTCTTCGTCGGCCGTCAGCTTGTCGAAGCGCTGGCCGGCCTGCGCGCGGTCGATCAGCGTCGCATGCGTGTGGATGACGCCCTTGGGGTTGCCCGTCGTGCCCGAGGTGAAGAAGAGCGCGGCCACATCGCCGGGCTGGCCGGCGGCCACCTCTGACGCGAAGAAGTCGGGCCGCTGGGCGCGCGCCGCGTGGCCCTGCTCGATCAGCGCGTCCAGCGAGGCCAGGCCCGGCTCGTCATAGTTGCGCAGGCCGCGCGGGTCGTCGAACCAGATGCATTTCAGCTGCGGGCACTGCTCGCGCAGCTCCAGCAGCTTGTCGACCTGCTCCTGGTCCTCGACGACGGCGAAGGCAATCTCGGCGTTGTTCAGCGGGAAGACGAATTCGGCCGCGACGGCGTCCTGGTAGAGCGGCACCGGCACGGCGCCCAGGGACTGGGCGGCCAGCATGGTGGCATACAGGCGCGGGCGGTTCTCACCCACGACGACGAGGTGCTCGCCACGGCGCAGGCCGGCCGCCGACAGGCCCAGGGCCAGGTCTTGCACCAGGGCGGCGAGCTGGCTCCAGCTCAGCGTCTGCCACACGCCAAAGGCTTTCTCGCGCAGCGCAGGCGCGCCGGGGCGGCGGGTGGCGTGGTCCAGCAGGAGCCGTGGAAAGGTCGCGGTCAAGCCTGTCTCCGTTGCGGAAGCTCAAGCCCCCGTCTGTGAGCGCATTCTGGTCATGACTTTGACGCCCATCTGTCGGTACGACGACAATTTAGGGGCTTTCACGACCCAGACTTTCCCACCCCTCACCTTTGACATGGCCGACACCCCGCTGAGCCTGCGCCAACGCGCCCGCCGGCCGACGCCGGCCGAGCTGGATGCCATTCCCTGGCTGAAGCTGCTCGAGGGCCCACAGCGCGAACTGGCGGTCACGACGCTCGAGGTCGGCGATGCCGAACCCGGCGAGCGCCTGTGCCGCATCGGCCGGCCGGCCACGCTGTGGTTCGGCGTCGTCGATGGCCTGCTGAAGATGAACAACGACGACTCCATGGGCCAGGCCGTCACCTTCACCGGCATCCCGCCGGGGGGCTGGTTCGGCGAAGGCACCCTGCTCAAGCGCGAGGTCTACCGCTACAACATCCAGGCCCTGAGGCCCAGCGTTGTCGCGGGCCTGCCCATCAACAGCTTCCATGCCCTGCTGGACGGCAGCATCGCCTTCAACCGCTTCGTGCTGGACCAGCTGAACGAACGCCTGGGGCAGTTCATCGCCGCCCGCGAGACGGACAGAATCCACGACCCCGACGTGCGCGTCGCCCGCAACCTGGCCGCCCTCTTCCACCCGACGCTCTACCCGGGCGTGGGCAACTGGCTGCGCATCACCCAGCAGGAGCTGGGCTATCTGGTGGGCCTGTCACGCCAGCGCGTGAACCAGGCGCTGAACCGCCTGGGCGGCGCCGGCCTGATCCGCATCGAGTACGGCGGGCTGCGCGTGCTGGACCTGCAGGGGCTCAGGCGCTTCGATCCAGGCCCGACCTGAAGCGTTGCGGTGAGAGCTGCGCAGCCGTGACGCCCATATCGGCCAGGTCTTGCGGCAACGCCCGCCCGAGGGCAAGGGCCGCAGCGGCGCGACCCAGCGCAGGTGACGTCTGGATGCCATAGCCGCCCTGCCCAGCGCACCAGAAGAATCCCGGCGCTGAAGCCTCGAAGCCGACCACCGGCGAACGGTCGGGGCTGAAGACGCGCAGCCCCGCCCAGCGGTGGCGCACGCGGCGCACGGGCTGGCCGGTCAGCGTCTCGAAGCGGTCCACGGCGATGGCGACGTCCAGCTCCTCCGGCTGGGCGTCGCAGGGCGGGCTGGGGGTTTCATCGGCGGCCGAGATCAGCAGCAGGCCGGCGTCGGGCTTGAAGTACTGGCTCTCATCGATGGCGACGACGGCCGGCCACAGCGTCGCATCGACGCCGTCCGGCAGGTCGATGAGGACGGCCGTGCGGCGCAATGGCTGCAAGGGCACGGGTGCGACGCCGGCGAGGGCCGCCACCGCGTCAGCCCAGGCGCCGGCCGCATTGATGACGACGCCGGCGCGGAAACTGCCCGTCGCCGTGTGGGCCAGCCAGCTCGAACCCTCACGCTCCAGCGCCTGCAGGCCGCTGCCGAGATGCAGTTCGGCGCCGGCGGCACGCGCATTGCGCAGAAAGCCCTGGTGCAGCAGGTCGACGTCGATGTCGGCCGAGCTCGTGTCCAGCAGCGCGCCCGCCACCTGCTCGCGTTGCAGCACCGGCACGCGGGCCAGCACCTCGTCCACGCTCAGCGTCGTCGTGCGCTCGCGCACGTCCGCGTCGGCCGTGAAGCTGGCCACCAGATCGAGCTGACCGGCGCCGACCAGGAAGAGGGTGTGCCGCTCGCGCAGCAACGCCTCCTTGACCATGCCCTGCGAAGGCGTCAGGAAGTAGGGAAGGCTGGCCCGCGTCAGCGCCCGGATGGTGGCATTGCCATAGAGGGCCGAGTACAGCGCCGCCGAGCGGCCGGTGGAGTGATAGCCCGCATGGGGTTCGGCTTCCAGCACGGCCACACTCGCGCTGCCCGCCAGCGAGGCCGCCACCGAGGCGCCCGCGATGCCGGCACCGATGACGATGCAGTCCACGTTCTTGGTCGTCGCTGTCTGTTGGCCCATGGCTGTTTGCATGCAATTTTCCAATTTGGAAAATAACTGTACCATCACGAAAATCGTTGGGCAATGATGAAACCGGCGCTCACCGTGCCGTTTGAAGGAGATCGAGTGGACGCTTCCGTGCAAGCCCGCGCCCCCGCGCAGTGGTTCGGCCAGCCTCGCGGCCTGGTGGTGCTCTTCCTGACCGAGATGTGGGAGAAGTTCTCCTTCTACGGCATGAAGGCGCTGCTGATCTATTACATGATCCGCCACCTGCAGTTCCCGCAGGCTGATGCCTCGCTGATCTACGGCGCCTACGCGGGCGGCGTCTACCTCACGCCCATCTTCGGCGGCTACCTCGCCGATCGCTGGCTGGGCCGGCGCCGCGCCATCCTCATCGGCGGCTCACTGATGGCCCTGGGCCATTTCACGCTGGCCTTCGAATCGGCCTTCTTCGCCGCCCTGCTGCTGATCGCCCTGGGCAACGGCCTCTTCCTGCCCAACCTGCCCAGCCAGGTCGGCGACCTCTACGAAGAGAACGACCCGCGCCGCGGCGGCTCCTACAACATCTACTACGTCGGCGTGAACCTGGGCGCCCTGTTGGCGCCGCTTGTTTGCGGCACGCTGGGCGAGGTGTACGGCTGGCACTACGGCTTTGGTGCGGCGGGCATCGGCATGTGCGTGGGCCTGGCCATCTATGTGCTGGGCGCGCGCCATCTGCCGCCGGACCGGCCGCGTACCGACGAGCCTGCGGCCACTTCGTCCTCCGGCTTCTCCGCCGCCAGCGTGCTGCCACTGCTGCTCGTCGGGCTGGCGGTCATCGTCTTTCGCAGCGGCTACGAGCAGAGCGGCAACACGCTGGCGGTCTGGGCCGAGACCGGCGTCGACCGGGCGCTCGGCGGCAACACGGTGCCGGTCACCTGGATGCAGTCGCTCAACCCCTTCTTCGTCTTCCTGTTCACGCCCTTCGTCATTGCCGGCTGGCGGCGCGCGGCCGAACGTGGGCGCGAACCCTCATCGCTGGCCAAGATGTCCCTGGGCGCGGCCGGCGTGGCCCTGTCCTATCTGATGCTGGCCCTGCTCGCCTCCACGCATGGCGGCACGCCGGTCAGCATGGGCTGGGTGGTGGCCTTCTTCGTCGTCTACACGCTGGCCGAGCTCTACATCCTGCCCGTGGGCCTGGGCCTGTTCGCGCGGCTGGCGCCCCGAGGCATGGGCGGCACCTTTGTCGCGGCCTGGTTCCTGGCGTCGTTTGGCGGCAACCTGCTGTCGGGCGTGGTGGGCCGCTACCTGGAGCCCCTGGGGGCAGCCGGCTTCTTCGTCGTGCTGGGCGTGATCACGGGCGTTGCCGCGGCGGCCTTGTTCGCGCTGCGGCCGGCGCTCAAGCGGGTGGAAGACGCAAGAAAAGCGGCTAGCGCCTGAGGTTCGCCACGGCTTTCGCCTTGGGTTTGGCGGGTGCCTTGGCCACCTTGGCCGCCTTGGCCGGCGCGGCCGGCTCGGGAGCCGCGAGCCGCTGCGAGGCCTCGACGAAGTGGTGCGACATCACGTCGCCACTGCCGTTGCGCGGCGCGCAGGTCGCCACCAGACGGCAGGTACCTTCCGACGCCTTCAGATAGGCGTGGCCCATCTCGCTGTCGAAGAAGATGGAGTCGCCCGGCTTCAGGATGACGGGCGCATAGAGCTCGGAGTGGAAGGCCACCTCGCCCTCGATGACAAAGGCGAACTCCTCGCCGGGATGGCGGATGAGATCGCCGAACTCGGCCTTGAACTCCTCCAGCGTGCGCGCCCTGACCTCGGCGATCAGCGGCGTGAAGCGCTTGTTCAGCAGCTCCGACGCGAGATAGGTCTGCTTGTAGCTCTGGGTGTCGACGACCTGGCCGTCGCCCGCACGGTGCACCACGCGCCGGCCACCACCGCTGGGCGCGGGCCGCGCGCCTTGCGCGTCCTGCAGCAGTTCGGCCATGTCCACGTCGAAGCCGCGGCTGAGCAGCATCAGCTTGTCGTAGGACAGGGAGACATTGCCTTTTTCCAGTTTGGACAACGTCGACACCGCCAGGCCCGTGCGCTCGCTCACCTGGGCCAGGGTTAGGCCGAGGCGCTTGCGCACGCTGCGGATGTGGTCGCCGGGAGAGGTCGTGGAAGCCATGTCTCTGGGAGAGATCTGGGGAGAGGGAGTCGTTTCATCTTAGGCCATGGCCACCCGCGGGCCGCCTGCTCGCTTGCCCTGAGCCAGGTTCTGCGTTTCATCTAAGGTTTACACCAATGGGAAAGAATTTTCCAAATTGGAAACTTCGTAGATCAAACAACCTATCCCCATCCTGGAGCTGCCATGAGCCGGTCCTTCCCTCGCACCCACCTGAAGCCCCTCGCCGCGCTGCTGATGCCCGGCCTGGCCGCCCTGTGCGCTTCCTCGCCCGTGTGGGCGCAGGCCCAGGCGGCCACGGCTGACGGCAGCAAGGCCGAGGTCGAGAAGCTCGACGTCGTGACCGTCACGGCCACGCGCCGCCGCGAGCCGGTGCGCGACGTGCCGCTGCGCGTCGAGACCCTGGGCGCCGGGCCGATGGAGCGCGCCGGCGCCACCTCGCTGAGCGACTATGTGGGCGGCCTGCCCGGCATCGACGTGAAGACCTCGGGCGGCCCCGGCCGCAATGCCGTCACCATGCGCGGCGTCAGCGTCGGCGAGCAGCAGATCGCCACCGTCGGCATGTATGTCGACGAAGTGGCCTTCGGCTCCAGCAGCGCCTTTGTCGGCGGCGCCAACACGGCCCTGGACCTGTCGCTGCTGGACCTGAAGCACATCGAGGTGCTGCGCGGCCCCCAGGGCACGCTCTACGGCGCCGGCGCCATGGGCGGCCTGTTGAAGTACGTGACCCATGAGCCCGACAGCTCGCAGTTCTCCGGCAAGGTGGGCGTGGGCGCGCGCCAGAGCCGTGGCGGCGCCCTGGGCCATACCGAGCACGCCGTGCTCAACGTGCCGCTGAGCACGGATGTGGCGGCCCTGCGCGTGGCGGCCTTCAACGACCACGAGGGCGGCTATGTCGACGCCGTCGGCAAGGCCGCGGGCGAGCACATCAACGACGGCAACACGCGCGGCGCACGGGTGTCGCTGCTGGTCGAGCCCATGTCCAAGATGAAGCTGCGCCTGGCCCACACCCAGCAGAACATCCAGCGCAACGGCCTCAACGTCATCGAGTACGACGCCGCCAAGGGCCAGCCGATCCATGGCGACCTGACCCGCCACCTCGACACCGGCGAGGCCTACCGGCTGAAGACGCGGCTCTCGTCGGCCGATTTCGAGTACGACTTCGGCTGGGCCCGTTTCAACGCCATCGCGTCCACGCAGAGACTGGACAGCGCCACCGGCCAGGACGCCACCGCCCTGCTCGGCGGCAACCCGGCCTTCGACTTCGTCTCCCTGGACAACGCCTTCAGCCTGCGCAAGCAGACCCAGGAGCTGCGCCTGACCTCGCAGCGCGGCCCCATCGAATGGCTGCTGGGCTTCTACCGCACCAAGGAGACCGGCCACGTCGGCCAGCGCCTGTGGGCCCAGCTGGCGGGCGGCGGTGGCGACATGACGCTGACCACCACCGGCCAGCCCTCGGCGTACCGCGAGCGTGCCTTCTACGGCGACCTGACCTGGAATATCGACCCGACCTGGTCGCTGACCCTGGGCGCCCGCGTGGCCAGGAACGACCAGGTCTACACCGTCTACGTCAACGAGGCCCTGAACTCCTCGGCCCCCAGCGAAGACACGGCCAAGACCTATCTGGCCACGCTGCGCTATGCCATCGACAAGCGCAGCAACCTCTATTTCCGCGCCGCCAGCGGCTACCGCCCGGGCGGCCCCAACTCACCGGCCATCGACGCCAACGGCCAGGTCATCCCTGGCACGCCCGCCACCTTCGGCCACGACACCTTGTGGAGCTATGAGCTGGGCTACAAGGCCGACCTGCTGGACCGGCGCCTCAACCTCGAGGCCGCCGTCTTCAACATCGACTGGAAGGACCTGCAGCAGCCCAAGGCCGTCGGCGCGAGCACCATCGTCGTCAATGCCGGCAAGGCGCGCGTGCGCGGCCTGGAGCTGGCGGCGCACTACAAGGTCGATGCCCACTGGCAGCTGGACGGCAGCCTGGCGTACACCAATCCCAAGCTGACCGAAGGTTCCGAGGCCCTGGGCCCCTCGGGTTCGCGCCTGCCCAACACCGCCAAGCTGGCCTTCACGCTGGGCGCCCGCTATGCCTTCGATCTGGCCGGCAACCCGTCCTATGCCGGCTTGAACGTCCGCCGCGTCGGCCAACGCAATGCCGGCTACGACTCCGCCGGCAGCTCGGTGCCCAACTTCAGCCAGCCGGCCTACACGCTGGTGGACGCGCAATGGGGCCTGGAGATGGGCCGCTGGCAGCTCGCCACCTTCGTGCGCAACCTGACCGACAAGCGCGCCATCCTCGGCGCCGACACGGCCCTGACCGCCTTCGGCCTGCCCCTCAACGTCACGACGGTGGCGCCGCGCACGGTGGGCGCCAACCTGACCTTCAACTTCTGACCCTGGACCTCCCATGAAGCAGTTGTTCACCCGCCTGCATGCGCTGGCCCTGGCGCTGACCCTGGCGCCCTTCGCAAACGCCCAGACCGGCCCCGCACCGGCCGTGACGCCGCCCGCGGCCGTCACCGCGCCCGACACGACGACGGCCAAGCCCGCCGCGCCCAAGGCCGGCACGGCCCTGACTGCTGTCGACGTCGAAGCCTTCGTCGACGGGCTGATGCCCAGCGCTCTGCGCGCCGCGCGCGTACCGGGCGCCGTCGTCGTCGTCGTCAAGGACGGTCAGCCCCTGCTGCAGAAGGGCTATGGCCTGGCCGACTGGGACAAGCACATCCCCGTCGACCCGCACAAGACGCTGTTCCGCCCCGGCTCGGTTTCCAAGCTCTTCACGTGGACGGCCGTCATGCAGCTCGTCGAGCAGGGCAAGCTCGACCTCGACACCGACGTCAACAACTACCTGGACTTCAGCATCCCGGGCCGCAACGGCAAGACGCTGACGCTGCGCCATGTGATGACGCACACGACGGGCTTCGAGGAGACGGCCCGCGACCTGCTGACGTATGACACCGCCGGCCCCGACCTGGGCAAGGTGCTCAAGGGCTATATCCCGCCCTATGTCTACGACCCCGGCACGACGCCCGGCTACTCCAACTACGCGACGGCCCTGGCCGGCTACATCGTGCAGCGCGTCAGCGGCAAGTCCTTCGACGACTACATGGACCAGCAGGTCTTCGGCCCGCTGGGCATGAAGCAGTCGACCTTCCGCCAGCCGTTGCCGGACGCACTCAAGGGCCAGATGTCCCAGGGCTACATGACCTGGGACGACAAGCCCAAGGGCTTCGAGGTCATCAGCATGCCGCCGGCCGGCAGCATGTCGGCCCCGGGTTCCGACATGGGCCGCTTCATGCTGGCCATGCTGCAACAGGGCAAGCTGGGCGACACGCAGATCCTCAAGCCCGAGACCGTCAAGCAGATGTTCGGCCAGCTGACCCGACCCCTGCCCGGCCTGTCGGGCATCGGCCTGGGCTTCTACGAGCAGAACATCAACGGCCATCGCGTGCTGGCCCATGGCGGCGATACCGTCCTCTTCCACAGCGACCTGCTGCTCTTCGTCGACGACGGCATCGGCCTGTATGTGTCGGTCAATGCCGCCGGCCATGAGCGCCAGGGCGCCTGGCTGCGCGACAAGCTCTTCGAGTCCTTCGCCGACCGCTACCTGCCCGATCAGCGCCCGGCCACCAAGCCGGAGGTGGACGAGGCCACGGCCAAACAACACGCCCAGCAGATGGCCGGCAACTACCGCAACACCCGCCGCGAGGACTCGACCTGGCTGTCGGTGCTGCAGCTGCTGGGCCCGGTCAAGGTCCAGGCCCTGGAAGATGGGCGCCTGTCCATCGAGCTGGCCGGCTCGCGCAGCAACTACCGCGAGGTGAAGCCTTATTTCTGGGAGGAGGAGCACGGCAAGCGCCGGCTGCAGGCGGTGGTGGAGAACGGCAAGGTCAAGCACTGGGGCCTGGAGCCCTATGTCTTCGCCTTCATCTTCGAGCCCGTGCCCTTCATGGCCAGCCCGCTGGTGCTGGTGCTGATGGGCCTGGCCATCGCCACGCTGCTGTTGACGACGCTGCTGTGGCCCGTGGCCGCCGTGCTGCGCCGCCGCCACCATGTGGCCGTGCCGCCGGCCAGGCAGGTGACCTGGGTGCGCGGCGCCAGCGTGGGAGCGGTGGTGGCCCTGGGCCTGTGGGGCTGGGTCGTGGCCCTGCTGGAGAGCCTGGGCGATGCGTCCCTGCTGCTGCCGCTGGCCCAATTGACGCTGGCGGCGTCGGCCATCGGCGGCCTGGTCGTGGCTGGCCTGCATGCCCGCCAGGTGCTCAAGGTCGGCGACAAGTGGAGCAAGGCGCTGGCCGTGGTCTGGGTGCTGGCCTTTGCCATCCTGCTCATCGTCAGCCTGAGCCACCATCTGATCGGCGTCAACCAGAACTATTGATATGAGCAAGCCCATGCGGCTCTTCCTCGGCGGGCTGGTGCACGAGACCAGCAGCTTCTCGCCCCTGCCGACCAGCGTGCAGTCCTTCCGCGAAGGCGTGCTGATCCACCGCAGCGACCCGCGCGCGCTGCAGCAGGTGGCGGCCCAGCCCAATCTGATGGGCGTCATCGCCGCGGCGGCGCGCCAGGGCGACACGCTGCTGCCGGGGCTGTATGCCGAGGCCCAGCCGTCCGGGCCGCTCTCACGCGCTGACTACGAAGCGCTGCGCGACGAGTTGCTGGCGGACCTGCGCGCCTCGGCGCCGGTCGACGCCGTGCTGCTGGTGCTGCACGGCGCCATGCTGGCCGAGGGCTATCACGACTGCGAAGGCGACCTGCTGATGCGGGTGCGCGAAGCCATCGGGCCGGAGGTGCCGCTGGGCGCCCTGCTGGACCTGCACTGCAACCTCAGCCCGGCCATGCTGGAGTCGGGCGCGGCGCTGGTGGCCTGCAAGGAGTACCCGCACATCGACTATGCGGCCCGCGGCGAGGAGTTGCACGCCATGCTGGGCGCCATGGTGCGCGGCGACCTGGCGATCAAGGCCCACTGGAAGCGCGTGCCGCTGCTGGGCATCTTCGGCACCACGGTCGCGCCGATGAGCGATTTCGTCGCGCGGCTGAAGGACAGCGAAGACCGGCTGCCGGGCATCCTGTCGGTGTCGGTGCTGCACGGCTTCCCCTGGGCCGACACGCCCCACACCTGCGCGGCCGTGCTGGTGCTGGCGGAGGACTCACCGGCTGCCGCCGGCGTGGCGTCTGACCTGCTGGAGGAACTCGCCGAGGCCTTCTACGGCATGCGCGAGACGGCGGCGGCCAAGCGTCTGCCTCTGAAGGACGCGCTGGATGCCGCCGAAGCCGAGATGCGGCTGGCGCGTCCCGGTCCCGTCGTGCTGGCCGATACGGCCGACAACGCCGGCGGCGGCGCGGCGGGCGACAGCACCTTTGTGCTGCGCGAACTGCTGGACCGCGGCATCCGCGATGTGGCCCTCGGCATGATCTGGGACCCCCAGGCCGTGGCCATCGCCACGTCGGCCGGCGTCGGCGCGCGGCTGCCGCTGCGCATCGGCGGCAAGGTGGGGCCGATGTCGGGCGACCCGGTGGATCTGGAGGTGGAGGTGCTGGCCTGCCGCGAGGATGCCCGCCAGCGCAGCCTGACGCCCGGTGGCACCGATCCTCTCGGGCCTTCGGTGGCGGTGCGAGCCCAGGGCATCGACATCGTGCTGAACAGCATCCGCCAGCAGGTGTTCTCGGCCGAATGCTTCACCCAGCTGGGCATCAACCCGGCGGCCAAGCGGCTGGTGGTGGTCAAGTCGACCCAGCACTTCCGCTCGGGCTTCGACGCGATGGCCGCGGCGGTGGTCTATGCCGACTCGCCAGGCAGCCTGCAGGCCAATATCGGCAGCCTGCCCTTCAGGCATTTGCCGCGGCCGGTCTGGCCTATCGATTGATCAGGGCGGTCAGGCCGCGAAAGCGACCGCTTCGGGTTCACCGTGCGGCAGCGTGGCCCAGCGGTCGGCGCCCAGCTCGTAGAGCAGGGCCGCGGCGCTGCCGGGGCCGTCGGCCAGGGTGCCCTTGAGGCGCAGGCCCAGGCCTTCCAGCGTCTTGCGCGTGGGGGCGTTGCTGGGCAGCACGGCGGCGACGACGGCGGCTTCGTGATGCTGCTCGAAGGCCTGGGTCATCGCGTACTGGGCCATCTCGGACGCCAGGCCGCGGCCCCAGGCCTGGGGCGTGATGCGGTAGTAGAGGTAGAGGCCGGCATGGCCGGCGACGCTGCGGTGCATGAGGCCGCCGAAACCGATGAGGTTGTCGGGCTGCTCGCGCTCGGCGATGGCCCAGTGGCCGAAGCCGCGGGTCTGCCAGTGATTGATCCAGGATTGGAGCTGGGCTTCGATGGCTTCGCGGCCATGAGGCGTGGCGGCGGCACAGAAACGGTTCACCGCCGGATCGGCGTGCAGGGCCGTCAACGTGTCCAGATCGCTGTCCCTGGGCGGGCGCAGCACCAGGCGGCGGGTGACCATGGCCGCCGGCACGGCGGCGACGGGCTCGCTGAACTCAAACTGGACCATCTAGTCAGAAACTCGGTAGAAACCCGGGGAGGGTAGCGGCGAGTCGACTCGGGCGAAAGCCCGCGGCAGCGGGAGTTGTCGCAAAACCGTCACAAAACCACGTAAAGACGCTCAGCCGGCCCGGGCGTAGCGGCTGGGCGACTGCCCGACCTGCCGCGAGAAGGCGGTGCTGAAGGTGCTGGTCGACCCGTAGCCCACCCTTTCGGCCACCTCGGCCACGGCCAGGCCGTCGTGGCGCAGCAGGCCCTTGGCGATCTCCATGCGCCAGGCCAGCAGATAAGCCATGGGCGCCGCGCCCACGGTGCGGCTGAAGCGCTCGAAGAAGGCCGAGCGCGACAGCGCCGCCACGCCGGCCAGTTGCTCCACCGTCCAGGCATGGTCCACGCGGGCATGCAGTTGTTTCAGCGCGGGCGCCAGCCTCTCGTCTCCCAGGCCGCGCAGCAGGCCGGGCGGGGCGCTGCCCGCCGTCGTCCAGCGCATGGCCTCGACGAGCAGCATGCCCACCAGGCGCGACAGCATGAACTCGTTGCCGGGCTGCTGGCCCTCGTACTCCTCGCCCACCATCCGCACGAGCTGGGCCAGTCGGCTGGATCCCTGCACATGGACGATGCGCGGCAGCAGCGAGACCAGCAGCCCCGGGTCGGCGCCGTCGAACAGAAAGGCGCCACCCAGGGAGCGCATGTCGGGTTCGCCCTCCGGATCGCCATGGCGCCGTTCGCCGTCGCCACCCGGCACCCGCTTGGGGTCGATGTGCACGGCCGGCGCGGGGCCGAAGCTGGAGAGGGTGAAGGGCGGCGTGCTGGGCAGCAGCACGAAGTCGCCAGCGCTGAGCGTCACGGGGTCGCACCCGTCCACGGCCAGCAGGCAACTGCCTGCCAACATGATGCAGAAGCTGGGCTGGCCGTACTCGGCGTAGCGCACCGCCCATTCGCCCTTGCCACTGATGAGGTTGGCGAAGACGGCCCGCGGCTGCAGCAGCCTGACGACTTCGGTGACGGGGTCGCTCATGGCCCGATTCTGCGCCATCAGGACTTTGGCTAAAAACTTCAAGACGATTGCATATAGATCGTCCTGCATCCTGTCCCTATCGTGAGGTCCTCGTCACCCACTCTGCAAGGAACCCTCATGAAAACCGTCCTCATCACCGGCTGCTCCTCAGGCTATGGCCTGGAAACCGCCCGCCACTTTCTGGCCCAGGGCTGGAAGGTCATCGCCACCATGCGCCAGCCGCGCGAAGACCTCCTGCCCCGCTCCGACCGCCTGCGCGTGCTGGCCCTGGACGTGACCCGGCCCGACAGCATTGCCGCCGCCGTCTGGGCCGCCGGCCCCATCGATGTGCTCGTCAACAACGCCGGCATCGGCGCCGTCGGCGCCTTCGAGGCGACGTCCATGGAGATGGCGCGAGAGATCTTCGAGACCAACACCTTCGGCGTCATGGCCATGATGCAGGCCGTCATCCCGCAGTTCCGCGAGCGCCGCTCGGGCGTCATCGTCAACGTGACCTCCAGCGTGACGCTGGCGGCCATGCCGCTGGCCGGCGTCTACACGGCCAGCAAGACGGCCATCACCGGCCTGACCGGCTCGGTGGCGCATGAGCTCGCCGCCTTCAATGTCCGCGTCAAGCTGGTCGAGCCCGGCTATGCGCCGACCACCCGCTTCGCCGAGAACGGCGCCGCGCGCATCCAAGGGCTCATCCCCGATGCCTATAGGCCCTTTGCCCAGCCCATCTTCGCGGCCTTCGCCCAGCCCTCGGCGATCACGACCGAGCAGGACGTGGCCGAGGCGGTCTGGCAGGCCGCCCATGACCGCTCGGAGCGCCTGCACTTCGCAGCCGGAGCCGACGCCATCGCGCTGGCCAACGCCGCCTGACAACCCCTGTTCGCCCGCGGAGCCCTCATGAAGCGATCTCACGCCACCTTCTTCGGCACCCTGTCCATGGCCGCCCTGTCGGCCCTCTGGATGGCGGGCTGCGCCAGCGTGCGTGGCGCCACGCCCCCGGCACTGAGCCCGCGGCCCCTCTCCGACGTCGCCGCCAGCACCGTGGACCCACGGCGGCCCACCATCGCCCTGGCCCTGGGCGGCGGCGGCCTGCGCGGCTTTGCCCACCTGGGCGTGCTGCGCGCGCTGGAGGAGGCCGGCATCCAGCCCGACATCGTCGTCGGCACCTCGGCCGGCGCCGTGGTGGGCGCGGCCTATGCAAGCGGGCTGTCGGCGGCGCAGATCGAGGCCATCGCGGGCGGCGTCAAGCTGTCGTCGCTGATCGACCTGACGGCCAGCCGCAGCGGCCTCATGCGCGGCGACCACATCGCCCGCTGGGTCAACCAGATCACGGCCGGCGCGCCCATCGAGAACTTCCCGCGCCGCTTCGCCGCCGTCGCGACGGACCTGAAAAGCGGGGCCACCCTGCTGCTCGACCAGGGCTCACCGGGCCGCGCCGTGCAGGCCTCGGCCGCCGTGCCCGGCATCAATGTGCCGGCGGCCTATCCCGGTGGGCATCTGGTCGATGGCGGCGTCAGCAGCCTGGTGCCGGTGCGCGCGGCCCGCGCCCTGGGCGCCGACATCGTCATCGCCGTGGACATCAGCTGCCAGGGACCCGGCCATGAAGGCCTGGACGCACCGGCCATCCTGCTGCGCGTGATGCAGGCCCAGAGCTGCGCGGTGGCCAGGCCCGAGATGGCCGAGGCCGATGTGCTGATCGCACCGGCGGTGCGCGTATCCGGCCTGTCCGCCAAGGACGAGCAGCAGGCCGCCATCGCGGCGGGCTACACCGCAGCGGTGGCTGCCCTCCAGCGCGTCAGGCCCCGGATCGGGGCCTGATCAAGTCAACCCGTCAGCAGCGCATTGACACGGCGCACATAGGCGGCCGGGTCTTCCAGATGGCCGCCCTCGGCCAGCACGGCCTGGTCGAACAGCACTTGGGCCAGGTCGTCGAAGTGGTCGCTGCCGTCCAGCTTCTTGACCAGCGCATGCTCGGCGTTGATCTCCAGCGTCGGCTTGCTCTCGGGCGCGTTCTGGCCGGCCTGCTTCAGCAGGCGCGCCAGGTGCCCGCTCATGTCGCCCTCTTCCACGACGATGCAGGCGGGTGAGTCGACCAGGCGGGTCGTCACGCGCACATCCTTGGCGCGATCCTTCAGCGCCTCTTTCAGCTTGTCGATGAGCGGCTTCAGGCTCTCGGCAGTCTCTTCGGCCTTCTTCTTCTCGTCCTCGTCCTGCAGCTTGCCCAGGTCGACGGCGCCCTTGGCGACGGACTGCAGCTGCTTGCCTTCGAACTCGTAGAGGTGGCTGAGCATCCACTCGTCGACGCGGTCCACCAGCAGCAGCACCTCGATGCCCTTCTTGCGGAAGATCTCCAGCTGCGGGCTGTGCTTGGCGGCGGCCAGCGAGTCGGCGGTGATGTAGTAGATGACGTCCTGACCTTCCTTGGCACGGCCGACGTAGTCCGCCAGGCTGACGTTGGCGTCGGCATGCGTGGACGCGAAGCGGAACAGCTTGGCCAGGCGCTCCTGGTTGGCGTGGTCTTCGCCGATGCCTTCCTTCAGCACCTGGCCGAAGTCGGTCCAGAAGGCCGCGTACTTGTCCTTGTCGGCCTGGTCTTCACTGTTGGCCAGGCTTTCCAGCATGCCGAGCACGCGCTTGGTCGAGCCCTCGCGGATGGCCTTCACGTCGCGGCTTTCCTGCAGCAGCTCACGGCTGACGTTCAGCGGCAGGTCGGCCGAGTCGATGACGCCCTTGACGAAGCGCAGGTAGACCGGCATCAGGGCCTCGGCGTCGTCCATGATGAAGACGCGCTTCACGTAGAGCTTCACGCCGCCGCGCTTGTCCCGGTTCCACAGGTCGAAGGGCGCCTTGGCCGGGATGTAGAGCAGCTGGGTGTATTCGCTGCGGCCTTCCACGCGGTTGTGCGTATAGGCCAGCGGTGCCTCGCTGTCGTGGCTGATCTGCTTGTAGAACTCTTCGTACTGCTCGGGCGTGACTTCGCTCTTGCTGCGGCTCCACAGCGCCGAGGCCTTGTTGACGGGTTCCCACTCGTCCTTGATGACCTGCTTGGCGTTGTCGGCGTCCCACTCTTCCTTCTTCATCAGGATGGGCAGGGAGATGTGGTCGCTGTACTTGGCGATGGTCGACTTGACGCGCCAGGTCTTCAGGAACTCCTCCTCGCCGTCACGCAGATGCAGGATGACGTCGGTGCCGCGGCCGGGCTTGGTGATGGTCTCGAGGTCGTACTCGCCGGTGCCTTCGCTGCTCCAGCGCACGCCCTGGTCGGCGGGGAAGCCGGCGCGGCGCGTCTCGACGGTGATGCGGTCGGCGACGATGAAGCCGGAATAGAAGCCCACGCCGAACTGGCCGATCAGCTGGGCGTCCTTCTTCTGGTCGCCTTCGAGCTTGGCCATGAACTCACGGGTGCCGCTCTTGGCGATGGTGCCCAGGTGCGAGGCGGCTTCCTCGGCGCTCATGCCGATGCCGTTGTCGCTGATGGTCAGCGTCTTGGCCTCTTCGTCGAAGCTGACGCGCACTTCCAGGCTGGGCTGGTCCTCGAACAGGGCCGCGTTGTCCAGGGCCTCGAAGCGCAGCTTGTCGCAGGCGTCGCTGGCGTTCGACACCAGCTCGCGCAGGAAGATCTCCTTGTTGGAGTAAAGGCTGTGCGTGACGAGGTGCAGGATCTGCTTGACTTCGGCCTGGAAGGCGTGGGTTTGCTTGGTCATGGCGGGGGAAATCCGTGAACGAAAACGCGGCCTACATGAGGCCGCGCGGGGTTGAGTTCAAGAGGCTAGTAAGACACGGCAAGGCGGGGCACGTCGACCTTGATCAAGGCCTTGGACAGCGAACCGGCCGCCGCGCGGGCGTAGTCCAGCGCCCAGGCCTGGTCGGCAAAGGCCGCGGGGCCGGCCGCCAGCGCGATGCCGACGAGCTTGTCGGCCAGCAGCACCTTGCCCGAGCCGCGCAGGGGCTCGCACTCCAGGCGGACGAAGTTCTCGTCCAGCCAGCGGCGCGCGGCCTCGAAGCTCAAGACCTCGGTGCCGTCGAGCTGGATGTCGACCGGCGCGCCGGTGGCGAAAACAACGGTGATCCGGGCTTGCATGGCCCGGATTGTGTCAGCGCCGCGCCTTGACGGCCTGGGACAGCACGTCCAGCACGGCCAGGGAGTCGCCCCAGCCCAGGCAGGCGTCGGTGATGCTCTTGCCGTACTCCAGCGCCGAAGGGTCGTCCTTGCCCGGCGTGAACTTCTGGGCGCCGTCGTTCAGATGGCTTTCCACCATGACGCCGAAGACGGCCTTGCTGCCCTCGCGCATCTGCACAGCGATGTCGCGGGCCACGTCGAGCTGGCGCTGGTGCTGCTTGCTGGAATTGGCGTGCGAACAGTCCACCATCAGGCGCTGCGGCAACTTGGACTTTTCCAGGTCGGCGCAGGCCTCGGCGACGCTCTTGGCGTCGTAGTTGGGCGCCTTGCCGCCGCGCAGGATGACGTGACAGTCGGCATTGCCGCGCGTCTCGACGATGGCGACCTGGCCGTTCTTGTGCACCGACAGGAAGTGGTGGCCGCGGGCCGCGGCCTGGATGGCGTCGGTGGCGATCTTGATGTTGCCGTCGGTGCCGTTCTTGAAGCCGATGGGCGCCGACAGGCCCGAGGCCAGCTCGCGGTGCACCTGGCTCTCGGTGGTGCGCGCGCCGATGGCGCCCCAGGCGATCAGGTCGCCGATGTACTGCGGCGAGATGACGTCCAGGAATTCGGAGCCGGCCGGCACGCCCAGGCGGTTGATTTCCAACAGCAGCTGGCGGGCGATGCGCAGGCCCTCGTCGATGCGGTAGCTCTCGTCCAGGTAGGGGTCGTTGATCAGCCCTTTCCAACCGACCGTGGTGCGCGGCTTCTCGAAGTAGACGCGCATGACGATCTCGAGCGTGTCGGCGTACTTCTCGCGCTCGACCTTGAGGCGGCGGGCGTACTCGATGGCGGCCGTCGGGTCGTGGATGGAGCAGGGGCCGATGACGACGAGCAGGCGGTCGTCCTCGCCGCTCATGATCTTGCGGATGCGCTGGCGGGTCTGGCCGATCAGATTCTCCATCGCCGTGCCGCGGATCGGGAAGAAGCGGATCAGGTGCTCCGGCGGCGGCAGCGGCGTGACGTCGACGATGCGCTCGTCATCGGTGGCGCTGGTCTTGTCGTCCTGGGAGTACCAGCGCTGGGCTTCGGGTTCGACGGAGGAGACTTTGGCGTTCACGGCAAGGGCCTTTCAGAAACAAAAAACCGCCGGGCTTGGCGGCCTCGGCGGTTCTTGGGGAGTTCTGTGTTCAGCGCGCGCGCTCAGGACTCTCCACCGCCGGGGCGGGGAAAAAACCAAAAGCTAAAGTAAGCGGCGCGGGACATGGGGACGGAATCTAGCACGGCCGTCAGACTGCGGCTTCGCGAGACACCAAGGCTTGCTTCAAGCCGTACCACCCACCGTCAGGCCTTCGATGCGCAGCGTCGGCTGGCCCACGCCCACCGGCACGCTCTGGCCTTCCTTGCCGCAGACGCCCACGCCGGTGTCCAGGGCCATGTCGTTGCCGATCATGCTGACGCGGGTCAGCGCGTCCGGGCCGTTGCCGATGATGGTGGCGCCCTTGACGGGGTACTGGATCTTGCCGTTCTCGACCCAGTAGGCCTCGCTGGCCGAGAACACGAACTTGCCGCTGGTGATGTCGACCTGGCCGCCGCCGAAGTTGGTGGCGTACAGGCCCTTCTTGATGGAAGCGACGATCTCCTTGGGGTCGTCCTTGCCGCCCAGCATGTAGGTGTTGGTCATGCGCGGCATGGGCACATGGGCATAGCTCTCGCGGCGGCCGTTGCCGGTCGGCGCGACCTTCATCAGGCGGGCGTTCATCGCGTCCTGGATATAGCCCCTCAGGATGCCGTCCTCGATCAGCACATTGCGCTGGCTGGCACAGCCCTCGTCGTCGACGTTGAGCGAGCCGCGGCGGTCGGGGATGGTGCCGTCGTCCAGCACCGTGACGCCCTTGGACGCCACGCGCTGGCCGATGCGGCCGGCGAAGGCGCTCGAGCCCTTGCGGTTGAAGTCGCCCTCCAGGCCGTGGCCGACGGCCTCGTGCAGCAGCACGCCGGGCCAGCCCGGGCCGACGACGACGACCATCTCGCCCGCCGGGGCGGGGCGGCTTTCCAGGTTCGTCAGCGCCGCATGCACGGCCTGCTCGACATAGCTGGCGATCATCTCGTCGGTGAAATAGGCCAGGCCGAAGCGGCCGCCGCCGCCGCCCGAGCCCACCTCGCGGCGGCCGTTGCTCTCGGCAATCACGGTGATGGACAGGCGCACCAGCGGGCGCACATCGGCCGCCAGCGTGCCGTCGGCACGGGCGATCAGCACCACCTCATGCTCGGCGGCGAGGCCGGCCATGACCTGGGCCACGCGCGGATCCTTGGCGCGGGCCATCTTCTCGGCGCGCTCCAGCAGCGCCACCTTGGCCGAGCTGTCGAGGCTGGCGATGGGGTCGGCCACGCCGTACAGCTCGCGGCTGCCGGCCACGCGGCCTTGCGAAGGCACTTTCACCTTCTTGCTCTGGCCCGCGGCGGCAATGGTGCGCACCGTGCGGGCGGCGTCCAGCAGGGATTCCAGCGAGATGTCGTCGGAATAGGCAAAGGCCGTCTTCTCGCCGGCCACGGCGCGCACGCCGACGCCCTGGTCGATGCTGAATGAGCCGCTCTTGACGATGCCCTCCTCCAGGCTCCAGCCCTCGGCGCGCGTGGTCTGGAAATAGAGGTCGGCATCGTCGACGCGATGCTCGGTGATGAGGCGCAGCGCCTGCGACAGCGAGGCCTCGGTCAGGCCGAAGGGCTCCAGCAGTTGCGAGCGGGCGGTGGCCAGGCGGGCCAGGGTGGGTTCGACGGCGATCATGGCCCGATTCTAGGAAGTCGCGCGCCGGGATTCGAAAGACAGGGACAAGGGGCGCCGCCGAGCGAGATGACCCGTGCATTACGGCTGCTAACAAATCCATCCCTGGCGCAGGCCTGCTAGGGATGGCCGCTGGGGCGAGCGCCCACTGAGCATGCGGCTGTCCGTGCCACACGGAATTGGAGCGCCGCATGAAGCTTGTCCCCCTCGCCACGCTGGCCCTGGCCGCCGCTGCGGCCGCCAGCCCTGCCCTGGCCTATACCCAGGTCGGCTCAGGCTACAGCCAGCCCGTCTTCCTGACGGCCCCGGTGGGGGACTCCCGCCTCTTCGTCGTCGAGAAGGGCGGCCTGATCAAGGTGCAGGACAGCGGCGGCAGCGTGTCGACCTGGCTCAATCTGTCGGCCCAGGTCGACACCGGCGGCGAACGCGGCCTGCTGGGCCTGGCCTTCGACCCCGGCTTCGCCAGCAACGGCCGCTTCTATGTCAACTACATCGACAAGACGACGCTGAGCACCGTCGTCGCGGGCTACACCTATGCGCCCGGTTCGACGGGCATGGTCGACACGACCACCGCGCGCACCATCATCACGGTGGCTCAACCGGCGGGCCGCGACAACCACAAGGCGGGCTGGATAGGATTCAGCGCCGCGGACCCCGGCCAGCTCTATATCGCCACCGGTGATGGCGGCAGCGGCAACGATCCCGACAACAACGCCCAGAACCTCGACAGCAACCTCGGCAAGCTGCTGCGCGTCACCCCCAACACAGCTGGCAACGGCTACACGGTGCCGACGGACAACCCCTTCGTCGGTGCGGCCGGCAACGACGAGATCTGGGCCTACGGCCTGCGCAACCCCTTCCGCAACAGCTTCGACCGCCAGAGCGGCGACCTGTGGATAGGCGATGTCGGCCAGGGCGACCGCGAAGAGGTGAACTTCGCCTCCGCCGCGTCGGGGCTGGGCCGCGGCGCCAACTACGGCTGGCGTCCCCGCGAAGGCAGCATCGACAACCCCGGCGTAGGCGATCCGGCACCGCCCAACCTGACCGAGCCCCTGTTCGACTATGGCCGCAGCGTCGGCGGCACCGTCATCGGCGGCTATGTCTATCACGGCACGGATGCCAGCCTGGACGGCAAATACGTGTTCGGCGATTTCGTCGCGGGCAAGATCTGGAGCTACAGCAACGGCACGCGCACCGAGCTGGCCGATCCCTTTGGCGCCTTCCAGCTGACCAGCTTTGGCGAAGGCGGCGACGGCTCGCTCTATGCCGTCGGCATCAACGGCAACATCTATCTGCTCGCCGCCGTGCCCGAACCGGCACCGGCCCTGCTGCTGGCCGTGGGCCTGGCCGCGGGCGGCCTGCTCACTCGTCGCCGCCGCGCTTGAGCTTCAGGCCGGCTTCGTAGAGCTGGTTGCGCGGCGCGCCGCTGATCTGCGCGGCCAGGGCCACGGCCTGCTTCAGCGGCAGTTCGGCCACCAGCAGGGCCAGCACGCGCAAGGCCTCGGCTGGCAGGTCGTCGTCCGCCGCGGCCTGGGGCAGTGAGGCGTGCAGCACGATGACGAACTCGCCGCGCTGGCGCTGGGCATCGGCTGCCAGCCAGGCCGGCAGCGTTGCCGCCTCGGCCGTGTGCACCGTCTCGAACTGCTTGGTCAGCTCGCGGCCGACCGTCACGCGGCGCGCCGGCGCCAGCTCGGCCAGCAGCGAGAGCAGGTCCTCGATGCGGTGCGGCGCCTCGAACAGCACCTGGCTCTGCCCCTCCACGGCCAGCACGGCCTGCAGCGCCGTGCGGCGCTCGCCCGCCTTGGTGGGCAGGAAGCCGACAAAGGCAAAGCTCGTGGCGGCCGTGTCGCCGGCCACGCTGAGCGCCGCCGCCGCGCTGCTGGGCCCGGGCAAGGGCAGCACGCGGTAGCCGGCGGCGACCACTTCCTGGACGAGGACGGCGCCCGGATCGGAGATCGCCGGCGTGCCGGCGTCCGACGCATAGGCCACGCGCTCGCCCACAGCCAGGCGCGCGATGACGCCGGCGCTGCCCTCGCGCTCGTTGTGCTGGTGCACGGCAATCAGCGGCTTGTGCAGGCCCAGGTGGCGCAGCAGCGAGCCGCCCTGGCGGGTGTCCTCGCAGGCCAGGGCGTCCACCAGGCCCAGGGCATGGATGGCGCGCAGGCTCAGGTCGGCGAGATTGCCGATCGGCGTCGCGACGAGATAGAGGGTGGCGGCCGGATACTGCTGGCCGCCGGCCGCGGCCTGGGCGGCCTGGCGGACCAGGGAGGCGTCAATGTTCAACTGGAGCTCTCGATCAAAACCGGATACCAAGACGCGCGGTGACGCAGCCGAGGATGCTGCACTGGCGCATCTTCAAGCCGCCGGCCTGCGCCTGCTGGAGCGGAATTATCGAGTCGGCGCCGGCCCCAGCCGCCGCGCCGGCGAAGTGGACCTGATCATGACCGACCGCGACGGCACCCTGGTCTTCGTGGAAGTGCGCGCCCGCATGGACGCTTCGCACGGCGGCGCGGCGGCCAGCGTGACCGCCAAAAAGCAGCAGCGCCTCATCTACGCCGCCCAGCATTACCTGCTGCGCCACGCCAGCCCGCCGCCCTGCCGTTTCGACGTCGTGGCCATCGACGGCGCCGAACTCAACTGGTTACAAGGGGCGTTCGATGCTGGGTGATGCTGCATTGGTGTTCGACGCGGAACGGCGCCGGGCCACCCCAAGCCGTCCCCTCGGGGGACCGACCAGACCCGCGCGCGTCCAGCGCCGCGGGCTGGGCGAGGGGCTTTTATGATCCGCCCGAATGATTGAACAAAGAATCCAGCAACAGTTCTTCGAAAGCGCCGACCTGCTCTACCAGGCCGCCGAACAATTGGCCCGGCCCCTGGCAATGGCCGCCCAGATGGTGGTGGACGCCATCACCGGCGGCAGCCGCATCCTGTGCGCCGGCCAGGGCCTGGCCAGCATGGACGCCGACTACCTCGCCGCCCGCCTGGCAGGGCGCTTCGAGCAGGAGAGGCCTGGCCTGGCCGCCTGGAGCCTGTCCGCCCAGGCCCGCGAAGCCGCCGGCCTGGACCTGGCCCGGCTGCTGCAGGCCCATGGCCATCCGGGCGACGTCCTCATCATGATCGAGCCGCTGCGCGAGCAGCGCGACGCTTGGGCAGCCGCCCTGGCCGTGGCCCATGCGCAGGAGATGAGCATCATCGCCCTGACCGCCCAGCCCCAGGGCGCCGCCGACGAGTGGCGCGGCCTGCTGCAGGACACCGATATCCAGATTCGCGTCAGCCACGGCCGCGAGCCGCGCGTTGTCGAGGCCCAGCGCGTGCTGCTGCATGCGCTGGCCGACGCCGTCGACCTGCAACTGCTCGGCAGCGACGAATAACCTTTTCGATGGAAGCCCGATGAAAAAACTCAGCCTGACCCTGACCGCCGCCATCCTTGCCAGCACCCTGGCCACGGGCTGCGCGCCGCTGCTGATCGGCGGCGCCATGGTGGGTGGCCTCAGCGTCGCCACCGACAGACGCACCTCGGCCACCCAGCTCGAGGACGAAACCATCGAGATCAAGGCCGGCGCCCGTCTGCGCGACCAGCTCGGCGACAAGGTCCACATCAACGTCAACAGCTACAACCGCGTCGCGCTGGTCACCGGCGAGGCCCGCACCGATGCCGACCGCGCCGAGGTGGAGCGCATCGTCGGTGGCGTCGAGAACGTCACCCGGGTGGTCAACGAGACCGCCGTCACCATGCACAGCGCGCTGAACGGCCGCTCCAACGACGTGCTGCTGAAGAGCAAGGTCAAGGCCTCGCTGATCGACGCCCCCGACCTGCTCAGCAATGCCTTCTATGTCGTCGTCGAACGCAGCGAGGTCTTCCTGATGGGCCGCGTGACCGAGCGCGAGGCCAACCGCGCGACCGACATCGCGCGCGGCGTCAGCGGCGTGCGCAAGGTCGTGCGCGTGTTCGAGATCATCAGCGAGGAGGAACTCGCCCGGATCTCGCCAAAGAAATCGTGAGCCCGTCGACCAGCGCCACGGGCGCTGGTCAGAGCCGCTTGATCAGGGACGAGGTGTCCCAGCGCTTCCCGCCCATGGCCTGCACGTCGGCGTAGAACTGGTCCACCAGGGCCGTCAGCGGCAGGCGCGAGCCGTTGCGGCGGGCCTCGTCGAGCACCAGGCCGAGGTCCTTGCGCATCCAGTCGACCGCGAAGCCGAAGTCGAACTTGTCGTCGACCATGGTCTTGCCGCGGTTGTCCATCTGCCAGCTCTGGGCCGCGCCCTTGCCGATGACCTCGAGCACCTGGGCCATGTCCAGGCCCGCGTTCTGACCGAAGCGCACGGCCTCGGACAGCCCCTGCACGACACCGGCAATGCAGATCTGGTTGACCATCTTGGCCAACTGGCCCGAGCCCGGGCCGCCGAGCAGGGTCACGGCCTTGGCGAAGGCCAGGGCGACAGGCTTGACCGTGTCGAAGGGGGCCGCGTCGCCGCCGCACATCACCGTCAGCGCGCCATTCACGGCGCCCGCCTGGCCGCCGGAGACCGGCGCATCGATGAAGGCGACACCGCGTTTCGCGGCCTCGGCATGCAGTTCACGCGCGACGGCCGCCGAAGCGGTGGTGTGGTCGACAAAGATGGCGCCCGAGGTCATGGCGGCGAGAGCACCGGCTTCACCCAGCACCACCGAGCGCAGGTCGTCGTCGTTGCCGACGCAGCAGAACACGAATTCCGCGCCCTGCACGGCCGCCGCCGGCGTGGCGGCAAAGCTGCCGCCGTATTCCTTGACCCAGGCCTCGGCCTTGGCCGCCGTGCGGTTGTAGACGGTGACCTGGTGGCCGGCGCGCGCCAGATGGCCGGCCATGGGATGGCCCATGACGCCCAGGCCCAGGAAGGCGACGCGGCGGGCGGGAACGGGGTCGTAGCTGCGGGTGCTCATTGCTCAAAGAATCGTCAGGTGTTCGGTGCCGGAGGACAGGTCGCCCGCGCGGGCGCGCTCGCTGTTGAGCTTGATCTGCAGGCGCAGGTCGTTGACCGAGTCGGCGTTGCGCAGCGCGTCTTCGTAGGTGACCTTGCCGGCCTCGTAGAGGTCGAACAGCGCCTGGTCGAAGGTCTGCATGCCCTGCTCGCGCGAGCGCTTCATCAGCTCCTTGATCTCGCTGATCTCGCCCTTGAAGATCAGGTCGGAGATCAGCGGCGAGTTCAGCAGGATCTCGACGGCCGCCACCCGGCCCTTGCCTTCGCGGCGCGGCAGCAGGCGCTGGCTGACCAGGGCGCGCAGGTTCAGCGACAGGTCCATCAGCAGCTGCTGGCGGCGGTCTTCGGGGAAGAAGTTGATGATGCGGTCCAGGGCCTGGTTGGCGCTGTTGGCGTGCAGGGTGGCCATGCAGAGGTGGCCGGTCTCGGCGAAGGCCACTGCATGCTCCATCGTCTCGCGATCACGCAGCTCGCCCATCAGGATGACGTCGGGCGCCTGGCGCAGCGAGTTCTTCAGCGCGGCCTCCCAGCTGTCGGTGTCCAGGCCCAGCTCGCGCTGGGTGACGATGCAGTTCTTGTGCGGGTGCACGAACTCGATCGGATCCTCGATGGTCACGATGTGGCCATAGGTCGTCTCGTTGCGCTCGTCGATCATGGCCGCCAGCGAGGTGCTCTTGCCCGAGCCGGTGGCGCCGACGACGATGACCAGCCCGCGCTTGTGCTGCACCACCTCGCGCAGCACGACGGGCAGGTCCAGCGACTCGATGGTGGGCAGCGTCGACGGAATCGTCCGCAGCACCAGGCCGACCTGGCCCTGCTGGATGAAGGCGTTGACGCGAAAGCGCCCGATGCCATGCGGCGAGATCGCGAAGTTGCACTCCTTGGTGCGCTCGAACTCGGCCGCCTGCTTGTCGTTCATGATGGCCCGCGCCAGCTGCAGCGTGTGCTGGCCGGTCAGCGGCTGGGGCGAGACCTTGGTCATCTTGCCGTCCACCTTGATGGCCGGCGGGAACTCGGCCGTCAGGAAGAGGTCGGAGCCCTTGCGCGACAGCATCAGCCGCAGCAGGTCGTTGATGAACTTTGAGGCCTGATCGCGTTCCATGGTGGGTGTCCTTTGCGCCGATCAGCCCGGGAAGTTCTCGGGAAACTTCGCCTTGGCGCGCGCTTCAGCCGGCGAGATGATGTTGCGGCGGACCAGGTCCGTGAGGTTCTGGTCCAGCGTCTGCATGCCCTGCGAGTTGCCGGTCTGGATGGACGAGTACATCTGCGCCACCTTGTTCTCGCGGATCAGGTTGCGGATGGCTGAGGTGCCCAGCATGATCTCGTGGGCAGCCACGCGGCCGGTGCCGTCCTTGAGCTTGCACAGGCTCTGCGAGATGACGGCCTGCAGGGACTCCGACACCATCGCCCGCACCATTTCCTTCTCCGCGGCGGGGAAGACATCGACGATGCGGTCCACCGTCTTGGCGGCCGACGAGGTGTGCAGGGTGCCGAACACCAGGTGACCCGTTTCAGCGGCGGTCAGGGCCAGGCGGATGGTTTCCAGGTCGCGCATTTCGCCGACCAGCACGCAGTCCGGGTCTTCGCGCAATGCCGAGCGCAGCGCGTTGCTGAAGGAATGCGTGTGCGGGCCGACTTCCCGCTGGTTGATCAGGCTCTTCTTGGACTCGTGCACGAATTCGATCGGATCCTCGATGGTGAGGATGTGGCCGTACTCGTTCTCGTTGAGGTGGTTGACCATGCCGGCCAGCGTCGTGCTCTTGCCCGAGCCGGTCGGGCCGGTCACCAGCACAAGGCCGCGCGGGCGCAGCGCCAGTTCGGCGAAGACCTTGGGCGCGTTGAGCTGCTCCAGGCTGAGGATCTTGCTCGGAATGGTCCGGAACACGGCGCCCGAGCCGCGGTTCTGGTTGAAGGCATTGACGCGGAAACGCGCCAGGCCCTGGATCTCGAAGGAGAAGTCGACTTCCAGCGTCTCTTCGTACACCTTGCGCTGGGAGTCGTTCATGATGTCGTAGACCATGTCATGGACCGCGCGGTGGTCCAGGGCCTCGACATTGATGCGGCGCACATCGCCGTGCACCCGGATCATGGGCGGCAGGCCAGCCGAGAGGTGCAGGTCGGAGGCCTTGTTCTTGACCGAGAATGCCAGCAGCTGAGTGATGTCCATGATGTTCCGTGGAGTGCTCAGACCATTATGGCGATCTCCGACTCCCTGAAATCCGTCAAAAGCCGCATCGTCGCGGCATGTGTCGCAGCCCGCCGTCCACCCAACGAGGTACAGCTCCTCGTCGTCAGCAAGACTTTTCCGGGCTCCGCCGTGCGCCAGGCCTTCGAGGCGGGCGCCCGCGCCTTCGGTGAAAACTATGTCCAGGAAGGCCTGGCCAAGGTGGACGAGCTCGCCGACCTGCGCGGCCAGATCGAATGGCATCTGATCGGCCCGCTGCAGTCCAACAAGACCAAGGCCGTGGCCGAACAGTTCGACTGGGTGCACGGCGTGGACCGGCTCAAGATCGCCCAGCGCCTGTCCGAGCAGCGCCCGCCGGGGCTGGCGCCGCTGAACATTTGCCTGCAGGTCAATATCAGCGAGGAAGCCAGCAAGAGCGGCCTGGCGCCGGCCGACGTCGCCGCGCTGGCCCGGCAGGTCGCCGCCCTGCCCCGGCTGAAGCTGCGTGGCCTGATGGCCGTGCCCGAGCCCGGCCCCGGCGCCCTGGCCCAGCACCAGGCCATGGCCGCGCTGTTCCAGGGGCTGAAGCATGAGGGGCTGGACCTGGACACCCTGTCCCTGGGCATGAGCGCCGACCTCGAGGACGCCATCCAGGCCGGCTCGACGATGGTCCGGGTCGGCAGCGCCATTTTCGGGGCCAGGTGATGAAGGCCTGGCTGCTGGCTTTGGCCACCTTTGCCGCCCAGGCCCAGCCCGTGCCCGACAGCCTCGCCCAGCGCGCCCTGGCCTGCACCGGCTGCCACGGCAAGGAGGGCCGGGCCGCGCCCGACGGCTACTACCCCCGCCTCGCCGGCAAGCCGGCCGGCTATCTCTACAACCAGCTGCTGAACTTCCGCGACGGCCGCCGCGACTATGGCCTGATGAGCGAACTCGTCGCGCCGCTGTCCGACGCCTATCTGAAGGAGCTGGCCGGCCATTTCGCCTCGCTGGACCTGCCCTACCCCCCGCCCCAGCCCGCCACGCTGGCGGCCGCCGAGCTGGCCCGCGCCGAGACGCTGATCCGCCGCGGCGACGCAGCCCGCCAACTGCCGGCCTGCACGGCCTGCCATGGCGAGCGCCTGACCGGCACCCAGCCCGCCATCCCCGGCCTGCTCGGCCTGTCGCGCGACTATCTGAACGGCCAGCTCGGCGCCTGGCGCAGCGGCCAGCGCCGCGCGCAGGAGCCGGACTGCATGGCCCGGATCGCCAAGGCCCTGACCGAGGCCGAGATCAACGCGATGACGCAGTTCCTGGCCGCCCGGCCGCTGCCGGTCGACGCCCATCCGGCGCCCGCCCTGGCAGCGCCGGCACCGCTGCGCTGCGGCGGCCTGCAGCGATGAAGCGGCTGCTGGGCGTCCTGCTGGTGCTGGCCGCGCTGCTGGTCGGCGCCGCCTGCGCGCTGCTGTTCTGGCAGCGCCACCTCGGCGATGCGACACCGCCCTCCACCGCCCCCGTCAGCCTGGAGCGGGGCGCCTATCTGGCGGCCCTGGGCAACTGCGCCGGCTGCCACACGGCCCGTGGCGGCGAGCGCCTCGCCGGCGGCCGCCCCATTCCGACGCCCTTCGGCAGCGTCTTCTCGTCCAATCTGACACCCGACGCCACCGGCCTGGCCGGCTGGAGCGCCGACGACTTCTGGCGCGCCGTGCATCTCGGCCAGAGCCGCGACGGCCGTCTGCTGGTGCCCGCCCATCCGCTCACCAACACGACCCTGATCACCCGCGAGGACGCCGACGCCCTTCATGCCTGGCTGCAGGCCCAGCCGGCCGTGGCGATGCCGCGGCGCGAGCACGAGTTGCGCTGGCGTCTGGGCAGCCAGCTCGCCATCGCCGCCTGGCGCGCCCTGTATTTCAGGCCCGGCGCCTACCACCCCGACCCGGCCCGGGATGCCGCCTGGAACCGCGGCGCCTATCTGAGCCAGGGCCTGGCCCATTGCAGCGCCTGCCATGCCGGCCGCAATGCGCTGGGCGGCGACCGCGGCGCGGCCGACTTCCGTGGCGGCCTGCTCGTCGGCCTGGGCTGGGTGGCCCCGTCACTGCACGACCCGGCCGAGGCCGGCGTGCAGCGCTGGTCGGCCGAAACCCTGCAGCGCTGGCTGCGCGACGGCCATGTCGACGGCCACGCCGCCCTCGGCCCGATGGCGGAGGTGGTGCTGGGCAGCACGGCAGCCCTTGACGATGCCGATCTGGCTGCCATGGGCGCCTATCTGCGCAGCCTGCCGCAGCAGACCGTCGAGCGGCCCGAGCCGGCCACGCCCGATCCGCGCCGCCGCGACCGCGGGGCCGGCCTCTACCGCGAGCATTGCGCGGCCTGCCATGGCGAGCGCGGCGAGGGCCGGCGCGACGCCAGCGGCGCTCCGGCCTACCCGGCACTGGCCGGCAGCCGCACGGTGACCCAGGCCAGCGCGGCCAACCTGATCCGCGTCATCGAGCGCGGCGGCTTCGCGCCGGCCACGCCCGGCCATCCGCGACCCTACGGCATGCCACCCTTTGCCGGCCTGCTGAGCGCCGAGGACCTGGCTGCCCTGGCCAGCCACCTGCGCCAATCCTGGGGCCACCGGGCCGGCGATGTCGACGCGGTCGAGGTGCTGAGGCTGCGCGCGGCCGCCGCCGCGCACTGAACGGCCACCGGCAAGCCCCGAGGCAAGGGGGCCGACGTGAACGACTTCACGCAAGCTTGCCGCAAGCATGAAGCAAATGGTCACAGGTCGCGACACACTGCGCGCCGGCCCCTGGGTAGGGCCGCAAAAACAGGGCCGACAGGCCTAAAGTCGTCGTTGAATTCAAGAGTGGCAGACCGCCGCCGATACCCGAGATCACCGGACAAGGACCTGAACAGATGAACTTCCTGACGCAATTGCGCATTGGCCCTCGCCTGGCCCTGAGCTTTGGCCTGCTCATCATCCTGCTGCTGGTGATCGGCGCGTACGGCGCGAAGAATGCAAGCAGCCTGGCGAAGGACTTGGATCGCACGGCCAATTCGAGCCTGGTAAAGATCGGCTCCGCCAACGGCCTCGAGAGCCAGGTCAACATCATTTCGCGCGCCGTGCGCGACCTGCTGCTGCTGGACACCGCCGGAGCCATCAAGAAGCAGAAGACCGCGATCGCCGGCGCGGTAGAAGAGTCCGAGAAGCAGCTCAAGAGCCTGGAAGACAGCGTCTCCGATGACGCCGAGAAGGCCGTCGTCGCCGACGTGCGCGCCCAGAAGGTCAAGTTCCTGGCCGCGCTGGAGAAGTTCCAGAAGATCCAGACCGACGGCAGCCCGGACGAGGCCCGCGAGAGCATGATCACTGACCTGCGCCCCGCCCAGGCCGCGCTGCAGGACGGCATCAAGAAGCTGGTCGACATGCAGTTCGAGAACGGCAAGCAGTTGGCCACCTCGGGCGTTGAGCTGGCCAAGTCTTCCGTCTTCATCACCGGCGTGCTGGTGCTGATCGCTGTCGTCAT
This sequence comes from Roseateles sp. GW821-FHT09H10, assembly GCF_059415865.1. Lineage (NCBI taxonomy): Bacteria > Pseudomonadati > Pseudomonadota > Betaproteobacteria > Burkholderiales > Sphaerotilaceae > Roseateles > Roseateles sp. GW821-FHT09H10. Next base: position 137,601 of record NZ_JBWKOB010000004.1, read on the forward strand.
CGGCATCGGCAGCTTCGTGGTCATCGCCCGCTCCATCGTCGGCCCGGCCCGCAATGCCCAGCTGGCCGCCGAGGCCATCGCCGGCGGCGACCTGACCCAGGACATCCGGGTCGAGGGCCGCGACGAGCTGAGCCAGATGCTGCAGGCCATGAAGGACATGCAGACGGCCCTGTCCGGCGTGCTGCGCGACGTGTCCACCGCCGCCAGCGAGGTGGCCCAGAACTCCGGCTCCATCGCCGACAGCAACTCCAACCTGGCCGAGCGCACCACGCGTTCCGCCGCCAGCCTGCAGAACACCGCCGCCTCGGTGGAAGAGATTGCCTCCACGCTCAAGGGCGCCAGCGACCTGACGCGCCGTGCCGCCGGCATTGCCGTGACGGCCCGCCAGGCCGCCAGCAATGGTGGCGCCGTCGTCTCCAAGGTCGTCGAGACCATGGAAGAGATCAGCGCCAGCTCCAAGAAGATCGGCGACATCATCGGCGTCATCGACGGCATCGCCTTCCAGACCAACATCCTGGCGCTGAACGCGGCCGTCGAAGCCGCCCGCGCCGGCGAGCATGGCCGCGGCTTCGCCGTGGTGGCCGCCGAAGTGCGCGCCCTGGCCCAGCGCTCCGCCGGTGCCGCCAAGGAAATCAAGGTGCTGATCCAGGAATCGACCGTCAAGGTCGAGAACGGCACCACCCTGGTCAACAACGCCGGCGTCACCATCCGCAGCGTCGTCGATGAAGTCAACAACATGGGCCAGCTGATCGAGGAAATCTCGCACTCGGCCCAGGAGCAGGCCACGGGCGTGGGCGTCGTCAACGGCGCCATGAACGAGCTCGACAAGGCCACGCAGCAGAACACCAGCCTGGTCGGCGATCTCAGCCGCTCGGCCGACGCCCTGCGCGACAGTTCGACCCGCCTGATCGAAGCCGTCGGCTTCTTCCGGGCTGCCTGAACCCCTTCACCCATACCCCGAGGTTCGCCATGTCATTCCTGCGTTCCGCCACCGTCCTCGCCGCCAGCCTGATGCTGGCCCTGGCCGCGCACGCCACGCCCAAGGTCGTCAAGAAGGTGCCGCCCGAATTCCCCGCCGAGGCCTCCAAGAAGGGCATCTCGACGGGCTCGGTCAAGGCCAAGATGACCATCGAAGCCGACGGCAAGGTCAGCGACGTCGAAATCGTCGAAGCCGAGCCCAAGCGCGTTTTCGACCGCGCCGTGAAGGCCGCCCTGATGGAGTGGAAGTTCGAGCCCGGCGAAAAGGGTACCCACGAAGTCAAGCTCGTCTTCAAGAACGAAGACTAAAGCAGGACAGAAAGGCCGCCTGCGCGGCCTTTCTCGCCTGCTTGAGGCCATCCGGCATGCAGGCCGGATGGCACGCGCAAAGCCGAAGGCCTCAGCGCTTCAACACCACCGGCACATCGCTGCCCCGCTCGGCGGTCCAGTGCATTCCCCCCGCGACCAGCATCACCGTGACGACGGCGCCCGTGGCCAGCAAGGCCAGGCGCCGTTTTTTCTGGGCCTGGCGCGCCCGCACGCGAGTGCCGCCCGCGGATTCACGCAGGGCCGGGCTGAGATGATCCTGTGACAGCCGCTTCAGGTTCACGGCCTGCTTGCGGCCGTCACGGCTGGTGACAATTTCGAAGCTGAACGACTGGTCCATGCGGGGACCTTCACCGTCCGTCGGGAAGGCGGCCATGCCGACGAAGACTTCCTCCCCTCCGCCAGAGGGCCGAATCGTGCCGTAACCGGCATCTTGGTTCCAGGCACTCAGTACACCTTCGAATCTCATATTCACCTCAACGACTACCCCAAGATCTTGGGGGATGCCGTCCCAGGCGCCGCAACCGGATGTAAGCCCACGACAATCCGCGCTTTCCGCATTTCCCCAAGTTCAGCGCATGCCCATCAACTGGTTCCCCGGCCACATGAATTCCACCCGCCAGGCGATCAAGGATCGCGCCAAGGCGGGGCTGGACGTGGTCATCGAGCTGCTGGACGCGCGCCTGCCGGGTTCCAGCAGCAATCCGCTGCTGGGAGCGCTGACGACGGGCCGGCCCTCGCTGAAGGTGCTGAACAAGCAGGACCTGGCCGACCCGGCCCAGACCGCCGCCTGGCTGGACCACTACAACGCCCAGCCGCATACCCGGGCCATCGCGCTGGACGCCGGCGAGAAAGCACCGGCCCGCGCCCTCGTCAAGGCCTGCCGCGAACTGGCCCCCCTGCGCGGCGACATGCACAAGCCGCTGCGCGTGCTGATCTGCGGCATCCCCAACGTCGGCAAGAGCACGCTGATCAACACCCTGGTCGGCAAGCGCGCCACCAAGACCGGTGACGAGCCCGGCATCACCAAGATCGAGCAGAAGATCGTGCTGGAGAACGGCTTCTACCTGTTCGACACGCCCGGCATGCTGTGGCCGCGCATCGCCATCGAGCAGAGCGGCTACCACCTGGCCGCCAGTGGCGCCATCGGACGCAATGCCTTCGACGAGGCCGAGGTGGCGCTGGAGCTGATCGCCGTGCTGAAGCGCCACTACCCCGAGCGGCTCAAGGAGCGCTACGGCCTGGCCGAGCTGGGCACGGACGACGCCGTGCTGGAGGCCGTCGGCGTCAAGCGCGGCGCCAAGGTGCGCGGCGGCGGCGTGCAGATGCACAAGGCCGCCGAAGCGGTGCTGATGGACTTCCGCGGCGGCTCGCTGGGCCGCGTCACGCTGGAAACCCCCGAGGAGATGAGCGCCTGGCGACGCGCGGCGGCCGAGGAGGAGGAACGCAAGGCAGCCGCGGCGGAGGCAGCGCGGCTGGCCGACAAGGAACGCCGCAGCGGCAAGCGGGCGTCGTCCTCAGGCGACGCGTGAATCCCCGGCCTTGACCGCGGCACCGGCCGGCCTATGCTGGGTCGCAACAGAACGACGACAGACACCATGAGCCGACTCTCCCTGCTCGACCTCGCCTTCTTCATCGCCGAGAGCGAGGCCAGTCCCAAGCATGTGGCGGGCCTGCACATCCACCAGATTCCTAAAGGGGTGAAAGGCGGCGGCGCCAACTTCGCCAAGCAGCTCTATGAAGAGTTCCTGACCCACACCGACGTGCAGCCGCCGTTCGACGCCGTCATCAACTTCGTCTCGCCGACGCTGATGCCGAGCTGGAGCCAGGCCGAGTCCGTCGACCTGGCCCAGCATGTCTTCTTCCACAAGATGAAGGCCGGGCACAACGACCGCGAGGCCCTGTACGCGCTGACGTCGGAACTGCACGAGCCGGTGCTGGACCGCAGCCGGCCGCTGTGGGAGGTGCATGTCATCGCCGGCCTGTGGGACAAGCAGTTCGCCATCTACTACAAGATGCACCACGCCGTGGCCGACGGCATCACGATGACGCGCTGGGGCGTCGAGTCGCTGCGCACCACGCCCGAAGACGAGACCGTCACGCCGGTCTGGACCTTCGACCACACGCGCCGCGGCGGCGGCCTGAAGAGCAAGAAGCGCCTCGACCAGGCGGTTGCCGGCACCGTCTGGAAGCAGCTGACCGCCAACAGCAAGCGCGCCGTCGGCATCGGGCGGCTGACGGCCATGCTGGCCCTGGAAGCCGTCAAGCTGACCAAGAACGCCATCGCCCTGCCCTTCATGGCCAGCGGCGGCACGCCCTTCACCGGCAACGCGACGCCGGGCCGCCAGTTCGCCACCAGCGCCGTGCCCATGGCCCGCATCGACGCCATTCGCAAGGTGTCGCGCGCCACGCTCAACCATGTGGCCCTGACCTGCCTGGACGGCGCCATGCACCGCTACCTGGCCGACGAGGGCATCGAGCTCGACCGGCCCATCACCATCCAGATGCCGGTCAACCTGCGCCGCGAGGGCGAGAAGAGCGGCGGCAACAAGATCGGCATCATCCTGGTCGACCTGTCGCCGCCCACCGACGACGCCTATGTGCGCCTGCGCAATGTCGGCTACTCGCTGCGCAATGTGCGGGCCATGATCGACGCCGTCGCGCCCGAGGCCGTCGAGACCTACACCATCCTGACCGGCCTGCTCGGCCAGATCGCCGGCATGCTCAAGCTGGCCGACATGGTCACGCCCATGGGCAACACCCTGGTGTCCAACGTGCCCGGGCCGGCCGAGCGTCTGTATCTCAAGGGCGCGCCGCTGCTGGAGATGCACCCGGTGTCGACGCTGCCGGCCACGCACCTGCTGAACATCACGCTGTTCAGCTATGCCGGCACGCTGTACTTCGGCCTCATCGCGACCGACGCCCTGCCCAATCTGGGCCGGCTGGCGGCCTATGTGGAAGAAGAGATCGCGACGCTGGAGGAAGCGGTCGGCCTCTGAGGGCCCTCACTGCCTCGGCGGCGGCGGGGGCGTGGCCGTGATCGCGGTACCCGTCCGCTGAGCGGACTCGATGCTGTCCTTGTAGTCCTGCTTGCTCATGCAGCGCCGCACCTTGCGGTTCGTGCCGGTGGGCTGCTCGAAGAAGCAGACCACGTCGGCCTGCGGGCCCTCGGCCATGGCCACCTGCTGGGACGACTGCTGCTGTTGCTGCGGCGGCGGCACCGCACAGCCGGACAACAAGGCCAGCACGGCCATCAGGCTGGCAAACTGAAGAGACGACCTCACGACAAACTCCCCGATTGAGCGACAGCGCGAATGTAGCGCGCGGACGCAAAAAACCCGGCGCCGGCTCCTCCAATCAGACCACCATGCCCCTGCCCCTCTTCGAATCCCCCTGGATGAGTGCCGAACACCGCCTGCTGCGGGACAGCGCGGCGCGCTTCTTCACCGAACGCTGGCTGCCGCGCGCCGCCGGCTGGCGCGAAGCCGGCCTGATGGAGCGCGACACCTGGCGCGAGGCCGGCGTCCAGGGCCTGCTGTGCGCGGCCATGCCGCAGGCCTACGGTGGCAGCGGCGGCGACTTCGGCCATGAAGCCGTCATCGTCATGGAGGCCGCGCGGGCCAATCTTGGCGGCTTCGGCGGCAGCGTGCATTCGGCCATCGTCGCGCCCTATCTGCTGCGCCATGGCAGCGAGGCCCAGAAGGCGCGCTGGCTGCCGCTGCTGGCCACCGGCGAACGCGTCGGCGCCATCGCGATGACGGAGCCGGGCACGGGTTCGGACCTGCAGGCCATCCGCACGCGGGCGCGGCGGGAGGGCGACCACTACGTCATCAGCGGCCAGAAGACCTTCATCACCAACGGCCAGAACGCCGACCTCATCGTCATCGTCTGCCGCACCGGTGATGCGCCGGGTGCAAAAGGCCTGTCACTCATCGTCGCGGAGATCGATGCCGGCACCATCGGGCTGAGCCGCCGGCGCCTGGACAAGATCGGCCTGAAGGCCCAGGACACCAGCGAACTCTTCTTCGACGAGCTGCGCGTGCCGGCCGCCCACCTGCTGGGCGAACGCGAGGGCCTGGCCTTTGGCCAGCTGATGGGCGAATTGCCGCAGGAGCGCCTGGTCATCGCGGTCCAGGCCGTCGCCATGATGGAGCGCGCCCTGGAAGACACCGTCGCCTATGCCAAGCAGCGCGAAGCCTTCGGCCAGGCCATCTGGGGCTTCCAGAACACCCGCTTCGTGCTGGCCCAGGCCCAGAGCGATGTGCTGGCAGCGCGCGCCCTGCTGGATGCGGCCATCTCCGCCCACCTGAAAGGCGAACTCGACGCCGCCCGCGCCGCGCTGGTCAAGGCTTGGTGCAGCGACCTGGCCTCCCGGCTGACCGACGCTTGCCTGCAGCTCTTCGGCGGCTATGGCTACATGCTGGAGACGCCGATCGCCGAACTCTGGGCCGATGCCCGCGTGACGCGCATCTATGGCGGCACCAACGAGATCATGAAGGAACTGGCCTCGCGCTCGATGTGAGCGCCGGCTCGCCAACTCTTTTTGCGGCGGATGTCGAAATGACGGGGTCGCCGGGCGTCATTGTCGGACGGCGCCTGTCGCGCCGCTCGACCCCCACCAGGAGATTCCCATGGAATACATGCTGTTGATCCACGCCGACCCCACCGCCTTCGCGGCCCTGAGCCCGGCGGAGAACGATGCCGCGATGACGGCCTACGCGGCCTACTCCGAGGCGCTGGTCAAGGCCGGCCTGATGCGCGGCGGCGCCCGGCTGCGGCCTGGCGACATGTCCACCACGGTGCGTGTGCGCGGTGGCAAGACCGAGGTGCTGGACGGCCCCTTCATCGAGACGCGCGAGCAACTCGGTGGCTACTTTCTGATCGACGTGCCCGACCTCGACGCCGCCCTGAGCTGGGCCGCCCGCTGTCCCGGCGCCATGCACGGCACCGTCGAAGTGAGGCCCGTCTGGCCGACTTGAGCCCGGCGGCCGCCGCCGAGCAGGCGGCGCGGCGCAGCTATGGCCGGCTGGTCGCCTGTCTGGCGGCCCGCTCGCGCGACGTCGCCGGCGCGGAAGACGCGCTGGCCGACGCCTTCGAGGCCGCGCTGACGCATTGGGCCCAAGATGGCATCCCCGCCAATCCGGAAGCCTGGCTGCTGACGGTCGCGCGCCGCAAGGCGGTCGACGCGCTGCGCGGGCGGCGCCGTGACGAGGAAGCCGCGGCCTGGCTGGAATGGCTGGCCGAGCTCGAGACACGCTCCGACGCGCGTGCGCTGCCGGACCGGCGCCTGGAGCTGATGTTCGCCTGCGCCCATCCGGCCATCGAGGCGTCAGCGCGTGCCCCGTTGATGCTGCAGGCCGTGCTGGGCTTCGACGCGGCGACCATTGCCGCGGCCTTCCTGGTCGCGCCGGCTGCCATGGGCCAGCGCCTGGTGCGCGCCAAGGCCAAGATCCGCCAGGCCTGCATCGGCCTGCAGCTCCCTGAGCAGGCGGCACTGGCCGAACGCCTGGGCGCCGTGCTGACGGCCATCTACGCCGCCTACACCGACGCCTGGACCGACGCGGCCGGCGCCGACCCGCGCCGGCGCGAACTCGCCACCGAGGCGATCTGGCTGGCCCGCCTGGTCGCGTCGCTGCTGCCGCAGCAGCCCGAGGCCCTGGGCCTGCTGGCGCTGATGCTGTACTCCCACGCCCGCCGCGCCGCGCGCCGCGACGCGCAGGGTGTCTATGTGCCGCTGGGCGAGCAGGACCCGGCGCTGTGGGAAGGCGCCCTGATCCGGGAGGCGGAAGGCCTGCTGCATCTGGCGGCCAGCCACGGCCGGCCGGGGCGCTACCAGCTCGAGGCCGCCGTGCAATCGGCCCATATCCAGGGCCGGCGCAGCGGCCGCGTCGACTGGGCGGTCATCGAGCATCTCTACGCCGGCCTGTGCGAGCTGAGCGCTTCGCCGGTCGCCACGCTGAACCATGCGGTGGCCCTGTCCAACACGGCCGGCCCCGCCACCGGCCTCGCGGCGCTGGACGCCCTGCATGCCGAGCTGGGCGACTACCAGCCCTACTGGGCCGCCCGCGCCGCACTGCTGGGCCGCTGCGGGCGCCACGACGAGGCCCGTCAGGCCAGCGAACGCGCCATCGCACTGGAAAGCGACGAAGCCGTGCGCGAGTTCCTGCGCCGCCGCGCCGCGGCTTGGGGCTCACAATGAAAGCCGCCAACGCATTGCCAGGATCCGCCATGTTCGACGCCTATCTCTACGACCACTGCCGCACGCCGCGCGGCAAGGGGAAGCCCGAAGGCTCGCTGCACGCCGCCACGCCGATCTGGCTGGTGCGCAGCGTGCTGCAGGCCCTGCAGCAGCGCACCCGGCTGGACACCGCCCTGGTCGACGATGTCATCCTCGGCTGCGTGACGCCCATCGCCGAGCAGGGCGGCGACATCGCCCGCATCGCCGTGCTGGACGCCGGCTGGTCGCAGACGGTGGGCGGCGTCACGCAGTCGCGCTTCTGCGCCTCGGGGCTGGAAAGCGTCAACCTGGCCGCGGCCAAGGTGGCCAGCGGCTTCGAGAGGCTGGTCGTGGCCGGCGGCGTGGAGAGCATGAGCCGCGTGCCCATGGGCAGCGATGGCGGCGCCTGGATGCTGGACGAGCGCGTCGTCAATGCCATCGGCTTCGTGCCCCAGGGCATCAGCGCCGACCTGATCGCGACGCTGGAAGGCTTCACGCGCGAGGAGCTGGATGCCTATGCGGCCCGCTCCCACCAGCGTGCGGCGGCGGCGCGCGCCGAAGGGCGCTTCAAGCGCGCCCTCGTGCCGGTGCATGACGAGTCCGGCGCGCTGCTGCTGGCCGAAGACGAAACCATCCGGCCGCAGACGACGGCTCAGACGCTGGCCGCGCTGAACGCGAGCTTTGTCAAGCTGGGCGCGAAGTTCGATGCCCTGGCCTTGAAGAAGTATCCGCAGGCCACGGCCATCGAGCATCGCCACCATGCCGGCAATTCATCCGGCATCGTCGACGGCGCGGCGCTGGTGCTGGTTGGTTCCAAGGCCGGCGGCGAGGCGGCCGGCCTGAAGCCGCGCGCCCGCATCCGCGCCGCGGCGGTGACGGGCAGCGAGCCCACCATCATGCTGACCGGCACGACGCCGGCCTGCCAGAAGGCGCTGCGCCAGGCCGGCATGCAGGCGAGCGACATCGACCTGTGGGAGATCAACGAGGCCTTCGCCGCGGTGCCGATGAAGACGGCGCGCGACCTCGGCCTGGACCTCGATCGCGTCAACGTGAACGGTGGCTCGATTGCGCTGGGCCATCCGCTGGGCGCGACCGGCGCGATGCTGCTGGGCACGCTGCTCGATGAACTCGAGCGGCGCGACCTGCAGACCGGCGCGGTCACGCTGTGTGTGGGCGGCGGCATGGGCATCGCCACCCTCATCGAGAGGGTCTAAAGGGCCGTCGGGTTGTGGCCAGAAAGGCCGCAGGCTGTGTTGCAGGTCCTCGCTGGGTCGACGTTCAGCTCGCGGCCTGCTGCAGCGCCTGCGGCCCTCCTGGTCACAAAGCGGCCCCTTGCCATGGGGAAACAGGTCCTACAGGCGAATCCAGCCGCCCGCACGCAGATGCCAGCGGCCGCCGCGGTGATCCCAGCGATGGGGCTCGTAGCGGTAGCCGGAGCGCGGGCGGTCGTAGTAGCCGGGCACCCAGTGGTGGCGCCCGCTGCTCCAGCCCCAGTAGCCATTGATCCAGACGGCGCCCGGATAGGGCATGACGGGCACGGCCTCGACATAGGGCGCCGGCGGTGCAGCGTCGATGATGACGCCGGGCTCGGCGACGGCATAGCCGCCGCGATGCACAGGCACCATGACGCAGGCCGACAGCAGGGCCGACGACGCCAGCGCCAAGGCCAGCGTGGGCCGTTTCATCGCCGCGGTCCGGGGTAGACGGGGCTGCTCTGGTAGTGGCCGCCACCCTGGTAATAGCCGCCACCGCGATGATGGCCGCCGCCGTGGCGGTGCGGCACGATGATGCAGCCCGACAGCAGGGCCGCGGACGTGATGAGGCTGATGGCCAGTGCCAGTCGTTTCATGGGGGTACTCCAGGCCGCACAAGCGCGGCCGCCCGCCACTAACCGTCCTGGTGCCTCCGCGGATGACCGCGGTTCACACAGCGTTACTTGGTTGCCGCTTTGTTGAGATGGCGATCCATCCAGGCGATGAAGCGCGTCTCCCAGTCGCGCTGGTAGCTGGGCAGCGACAAACCGTGGAACTGGCCCGGGTAGATGACGAGCTGGGTCGGCACGCCCAGGGTCTTCAGCGCCAGATACATCTGCTCGCTGCCGGCGATGGGCACGTTGAAGTCCTTTTCGCCGCCGAGGAAGAGGGTCGGGGTCTTGATGCGGTCGGCCTTGAAGAAGGGATAGGAGACCTTGAGCCAGCGCTCGCGCTGCGCCCAGGGCAGGCCCATCTCGCGCTCGTATTGCACGGCGTACTGGTCGGCACCGAACATGCTCAACTGGTTGCCGCTGCCGGCGCCGCTGACGGCCGCCTTGAAGCGCGTGTCGCTGGCGATCAGGTAGTCGGTCAGCAGGCCGCCATAGCTCCAGCCGCCCACGCCCAGGCGCGCCGGGTCGGCAATGCCCTGCTTGACGGCCCAGTCGACGGCGGCATGCAGGTCCTGCACCTCCAGCCGGCCCCAGTCCGCAAAGATGGCGCGCTGGAAGGCCTGGCCGCGCCCGCTGCTGCCGCGGTAGTTGACGAGCAGCACCGCATAGCCGGCCGCGACGAGGCGCTCGCGCAGCACGTTGCGGGTCTGCAGGTCGTGGTTGTCCTGGCCATTGGGCCCGCCATGGATGAGCAGCACCGTCGGCAGGGGCAGTCTGGCTTCGGGCGGCAAGGCGAGCAGGCCATGGACCTGGGTGCCATCGGCACTCCTGGCGTCGAATTCGCGCACCGTCGACAGCGCCAGGCCTTCGCGCCAGGCCTGATGCTGGGTCGTCAGCGCGCGCGGCTGAGGCGCGCCCGGCTCAAGCAGTTGCAGCTCGGCGGGCTGGCTCCAGCCGGCAGCGAGAAAGGCGACGCGACCATCGGCCGCGATGCTGGCCGCGCTGGCCACGCCGGAGCCGGTGAGCCGCTGCACTGCGCCGTCGACCACGGCGATGCGCGCCAGCAGGCTGTGGCGGTCATCGTCGATGACACCCGGCAGGGCCGAGCCGTCCGGCGCCCAGGCCATCTGCTGCTGCCAGCCGCGGTCCAGCTTGGCGCTCAACAGCCGCAGGGCGCCGCTGGCGGCGTCGTAGAGGCCGACACGCCATTGCTGGTAGGCGCTCCACTTGACCTCGTCACCGACCGGCAGCGCGATGAGGCGGCCATCGGGGCTCCAGGCCGGGTGGGCATCGTTGTCGGTGGTCAACGTGGCCAGGGCCCGCGCCGCGGCGCCGGGTTCGGCCGCCATCACGTACAGGCCGGTCGCCTCCGTGCGTTCGCGGTCGGGCGAGCGCTTGCTGAGGAAGGCGAGCTGGCGGCCGTCCGGGCTCCAGGCGGGTGCCGTCTCGTCGAACTCGCCGCTCGTCAAGGCCTGCAGCTGCCGGCTGCCCAGGTGGAGCAGCTGCAGATGCTTGCGATGGCCTTCGAGATAGCCCTCGCGGTCCTGCTTGAAATGGAAGCTGTCGATGACGATGGGCGGCGGCGTCTTGCGCTGCCAGCCCGCGAGCTTCTCGGGGTCGGGTGCCTCTTCCTGCACGACGAGGGCGGCGCGGCCGCCATCGGGCGAGACCGCGTAGTCGTCGATGCCGCCCTGGATGTCGGTCAGCCTCTGCGCTTCGCCCCCGGCCAGGGGCAGGTGCCAGAGCTGGGCGCCCTTCTTCTTCTCCTCCTCGCTGCCCCGCTTGGCGAGGAAGGCGATGGCCGCAGCCCCTGCCCAATGCGGCTTGCCGGCGACGTCGCCGCCGAAGGTCAGCCGCCGCGGCGTGCCGCCGGCGGTGGTCGGCGCCAGCCAGAGGTCGGTCTGGTATTTGTCCTTGGCCAGGTCGGCGCTGCGCAGGCCGTAGACCACCCAGCGCCCATCCGGCGAGATCTCGGGGTCGACGAGGCGCTGCAGGCCGTTCGCGGCAGCGACGTCGAAGGGCCGCAGCGCCGGCTGGGCCGCCACGGGGGAGCACAGCAGTCCGGCCAGGATCAGGGTTGTCAGCAGGTGTCGCATGTCACGGGGTTGGAAGGTCAGGCGCGCGGTATTCTGCGGCGCTTCGCGCGAACCCGGCTTTGACCGGCGGCGAAGCCTGGCCCAACAACACAACAGTCCCCAATCTGTCATGAAGCGATTCCTGTTGCCCCTCGTTTCCCTGGCCCTTGCCGCCTGCGCCGCAGCGCCCGCGAAGGACCCCGTCCTGGCCGCCGCCGCAGCCAAGGACGGCACCATCTGCGAGCGCGAGACCCTGCCCGGCAGCAACTTCTCCAAGCTGGTCTGCCGCACCGCCGAGCAGCGCCAGGCCGACCGGGAAGCCGTCAACCGCCAGGGCGAATCGAACCGCAACTTCCCCGGCGTCAACGCCGGCAAGTAAGCCGCTTCAGGCGGGTTGGCGCCACACCGCCGCCAGGCAGGCCATGCCGGCCGCCAGCACGCCCGCCGTCAGCCACAGCGCCGCGTCGAAGCTGCCGCTGGCCTCGACCATGCGGCCGGTCAGTGCCGGCGCGCTGATCTGGGCCACGCCATAGCTCAGCGTCAACCGGGCCATCGCCTTGCCCGGATTGGCGGGTGAACGCCGGCCCACCAGGGCCAGGGTCAGGCTGACGATGCCGATGAAGGTCGCGCCATACAGCAATGCGCCGGCCAGGGCCGCCACCAGTCCATCGGCCAGCACGGGCAGCAGCACGCCGACGATCTGCACGCCCAAGGCGATCAGCAGCGCGCCGACATCGCCCGTGCGCCGCGCGACGCGATCCCACAGGAAGACGGCCGGCGTCGACGCCAAGCCCACCAGCAGCCAGGCCCAGGGCCCCTGGCCCGCCAGCAGCGGCTGCTTCTCGACGATGGCGACCGTGAAGGTCGCATTGATGACGAAACCCCAGCCTGCACAGAAATAGGCCGCCACCATCAAGGCCATCCAGCGCCGGCTCGGCGCCTCGCCCGCCGCAGCCTGGGTCGCCGGCGGCGGCACCGGCGGCCGCCAGATCCAGGCCGGTACCAGGAAGGCCAGGCCCAGCAGCGCAAAGCCCTGCCACTGCGCGGCCCAGCCGAGGTCCAGGCCCGTCATGCCCATGGCGCCGAGGGCCGACACGACGATGCCCAGGCCCAGGCCGATGAAATAGATGCCGAGCTCGGGCCGGCGCCCCGAGCGGATCAGCCAGCCCTGCACCAGCCCCGAGCCCAGCAGCATGCCGGCCGCGCCGCACAGGCCGCCGACATAGCGCGACAGCGCCCAGGCGCCGAAACTTGTGCTCCAACCCATCAGCGCCGTGATCAGCAGCGCCAGCGGCAGGGCCCAGACATACAGGCGCCGGCGCCAGAGCGGGCTTTCTATCCACGCCGCGAGCAGGGCCCCGCTCATATAGCCGGCGTAGTTGATGGCGGCCAGCAGCCCGCCGTCGGCCACGCCCAGGCCGGCCTGGGCATGCATCTGCGGCAGCAGCGGCGTGTAGGCGAAGCGCGCGAGGCCAATGGTGAGCACCAGGGCGCAGATACCGCCCAGCAGGACCTGCCAGGCGCGCAGCGGCGCCTGCGTCATGGGCGGCGCGGCCGCGGCTGCACGCTGCCGCCGTAGAAGACATTGAAGGGATGGACCTCGATGGCGAAGGTGCCGGCCGCGACCGACGGGTCGCCGTCCATCAACGCACGCGCCGCGGCCTCGTTCTCGGCCGTGACGACCAGCAGGCCGACGTCCGAGTAGCGCGCGCCCATGACCAGGCTGCCGGCGTCGCGCAGCTTCTTCAGATGGGCACTGTGCTCGCGGAACTGGGCCTGGGCCTGGGGCGGCCTGGACTCGTCCCAGCTGGCGCCCTTGCGGACCTGGATGGCGAAAAGCGGCGGCGCGTCGGCGGCGGGTGGCGCTGCCTGCGTCTGCGCCTGGGCGCCCGATCCGAGGGCCAGCAGCAGGGCCAGCGTCCAGCGGCGGGGGATTCTCGCGAGGCAAGGCGGCATGGCGGCTCCGGGGCTTTGAACGCGGGCCATGTTATGCGCCGCCCCTCCCTCAGCCGCGTGGCCGGGTATTCGAGGGGGCTTGCAATGCGCGCTGCCGGGCCCAGTTGCCGGGCATGCCGCTGTTCATCTGCTTCTGCCTCGTCCTGCTCGCCGCCGCCGGCATCGCGCTGTGGCCGCTGTGGGTGCGCCGCCGCCGCGAACGCATCGCGAGCCGGCCCTTCCCCACCGCCTGGCGCCGCCTGCTGCGCCGCCATGTGCCGCTGGTGTCGCGCCTGCCGGCCCGCCAGCAGCTGCGGCTGAAGGGGCTGATGCAGGTCTTCCTGGCCGAGAAGCCCATCCTGGGCTGCCGCGGCCTGCGCGTGACCGACGAGGTGCGCGTGACCATCGCGGCCCTGGCCTGCCTGCCCCTGCTGGGCTCGGCGCGCGGCATCTACCCGGAACTGCGCCAGGTGCTGGTCTATCCGGGCGCCTTTGTCGTCGACCGGCCGGTCACCGAATCGGGCGGCGTGCTGTCGGACCAGCGCCGCGCGCTGGCCGGCGAAAGCTGGAGCCAGGGCCAGGTGCTGCTGGCCTGGGATGAAGTGAAGCGCGGTGCCGCGACGCCGGGCGATGGCCACAACGTCGTCATCCATGAATTCGCCCACCAGCTCGACCAGGCCGGCGGCCCGGCCAATGGCGCCCCGGCCCTGCCGACGGCCGAGGCCTACCGGCGCTGGTCGGTGGTCATGCAGAACGAGTTCGATGCGCTGCGCTGGCGGCTGGCGCGCGGCGAGCCAGGACTGATCGACGCCTATGGCGCGACCGACCCGGCGGAATTCTTCGCGGTGATCAGCGAGCTGTTCTTCGAGCGGCCGATCGAACTGGCGGCCGGTCACCCGGCGCTGTATGGCGAGCTGAGCGGCTACTACAAGCTCGACCCAGCCTCCTGGAACTAGAAGCCCAGGCTGGCCAGCAGATCGTCCACGTCGTCCTGCTTGAGCGCCTTGTCGGGCGTCTGCACGCCGCCCAGGCCTTCGGGCGTGGCGGCCGCCACCGGCGCGGGCAGGGACTGGACCAGATCCTTGAGCGGCGGCTCGGCGCGCTCCAGCATGCGGCTGACCTTGTTGATGACCTGGCCGGAGAGATCCTGGAAGTCCTGCGACATCATGATCTCGGTGTGCAGGGACTTCTCGCGGGCGGCAAAGCTCGCGGCATCGGATGCGTAGGCGGCGCAGAGCTTCATCAGCGCGCGGGCACGGTCCGGGCTGATGTTGCTGGACAGGGCCAGGCGGTTCAGCGCGTCGGACAGCTCGCGGCCCTTCTTGCGCACGGCCTCGGCGTCGTCGGCGGCGGCCTCGACCAGGTTCAGCACCTTGGTGGCGGCCTGCTCCGTCATGCTGCGCACATAGAGGAGGCGCTCGCGCGCATCCGGCAGTTCCTCGACCACATCGTGCAGGACCTGGGCGGCGTCGGCCCGGATCACGGCCTGGATGGATGCGTCGGACATCTGGAACTCCCTGGGGTGAGCCCCGGCAACAGCGACGGGACTCAGGGCAGTTTAGGACCGGGGGCGCGCCAGGCAAATGCCTGACCCACGGCCGAACGCGGCCTTTGTCACGCTGTCATGCAAACGTATTCAGCGCGCCGACAGCAGGACCTTCAGGGCCGTGACCTGTGCCACATCCAGGCGCCCGGCCGCCTCGGCCAGGGCGAGCTGCCTCAGGCCCAGGGCGCGCAAGAGGTCGGCCTCCAGTCCGGCCGTGGCCAGGGCGTCCAGATGGCGGGCCAGCACGCCGGTGTCGCCGCGGGCGATGGGGCCGGAAACCGCCCCCGGCAGGCCGCGGGCGAGGGCCGTGTCCAGGGCGCCGCGCGTCAGCGGCGCCAGCGCGGCCAGGGCGTCCGCCGGCGCCAGGCCGGCCGCGCCCCACAGCGCCTGCGCCTCGGCCAGCACGGCCAGCACGCCGCTGGCGGCCAGGTTGGCGGCCGCGTGGTAGGCCGCCCGGGCCTGCGGGGTCATGGGCGACGGCAACATCAGCGGGAGCATGCCCAGCGCCTGGGCGAGGACCTCCAGCGCCGGGCCATGGACGGCATCGGCCTCGATGCCGACATGCACGCCCGCCAATCCGGCATCGCCAGCCAGCAGCTTCAAGGGATGGAAGCCCGCCACGGCCAGGGCGGGGCTCAGGGCGGACAAGGGTGTGGCGCCACTGCAATGCAGGGCCAGCTGGCCCGGTCGCCACGGCAGGCTGGCCGCCGTGGCGGCGATCTGGTCATCGGGAACGGTCAGCCAGACCCAGTCCGCCGCCCGGGCGGCCTGGACCTGGCCCAGCTCGGCCCCGACGGGGTAGCGCCGGCCGACGACAACCTGCTGGCCGGCCGCCTGCAGCGCGGGCACCAAGGCCCGCGCCAGCCGGCCGTAACCAACGACCGCGTGGATCAAGGCTTGACGAACTTCAGCGTCATGCGATCGCTCTCGCCGATGGCCTGGTACTTGGCGCGGTCCTTGTCCTTGAGTGCATAGGTGGGCGGCAGGGTCCAGACGCCGTCCGGATGGTCGGCCGTGTCCTTGGGGTTGGCATTCACCTCGCTCTTGCCGGCGAGCTTGAAGCCGGCCTTCTCGGCGAACTGGATGACGGTGGCTTCATGCACATAGCCGCTCTTGCCCTTGGGATCCAGCGGGCGCGAAGCCGGCAGGCGGTGCTCTTCCACCCCCAGCACGCCGCCCGGCTTCAGCGCCTTGAAGGCGGCGTCGAACACGGCCTGCGCGCTGCCGTTGTCCATCCAGTTGTGCACATTGCGGAAGGTCAGCACCGCGTCGGCGCTGCCGGGCGGAGCAATCTCCGTCTCGCCCTTGGCCAGGTCGAAGGTGGTGATCTTGACCTTGCCGTAGACCGGCAGCGAGTCCATCTTGGCCTTGAAGCGCGTGCTGGCGCCGGCCACTGCATAGAGCTGGCCGCCTTCGCGCAGATAGGGCGCCAGGATCTCGGTGAACCAGCCGCCGCCCGGCGCCAGCTCGACGACGGTGTCGGTGGGCTTGATGCCGAAGAAGGCCAGCGTCTCGTAGGGATGGCGGAAGCCGTCGCGGGCAACATTGCCGACCGAACGGTGGTCGGCCGCGACGGCGGCCTTCAGCGGGTCCGTGGCCTGGGCCTGGGCACCGAGGGCGGCGAGGGAGAGAGTGGCGATCAGCCAAGTCTTCATGGGTCTTGTCTCCGTTGGGGAAGGGCCAGTATCGAGCGAGCGGGGCGTCGCTGTCCAAGCCCGGCGACGGAATGCCCAAGACGCCAGACCAAGCAGGGCCAGCGCGGCGCCAAACAGGGTCAGTGCGTGACCCAGCCCAGCCAGGCGGCCAGGGTGTCGAACAGCGCCGTGACGACGAGGATGGGCAGGGGCAGGCCGAGCATGGTGCCGATCACATAGTCGCGCAGGCTCACGCCCGAAAGGGCCAGGGTGTAGTTCAGCGCCGGCACCGAATGGAAGACCGTGCGCAGCAGGACGACGCTGCGCACCGGGTGGGCATCCAGCTTCGCGAACAGGCGGCGGGCCAGGGCGCTGTCCAGCTCCCGCAAGGCGTCGGCGCCGAGGGCGCGCACGACGACAAAGGTCACCGTGCAGGCGACGCAGGCGGCGACATAGGTCGTCAAGGCACCCCAGACGGGCCCCAGGGCCAGCACCGCCGCGGCCAGGAAGAAACCACCCGGGATGTGCACGAGATTGGCCAGCACGAACATCGCCGTGAAGGCTGCGAGGCCCCAAAGCCGGTGCTGCGCAAAGCCTTCGCGAACGGCCTGCAGGCTGAACTGCCGCGACAGGCCGCTGACCTCGACCAGGGCCCACAGCCCCGCCACGAAGGCCAGGATCGCCAGCCAGCGCCAACGCCGATGGGCAGGCGCGGGGGTGGCGGGCTGGGTGGGTTTCAACGCTTGGGCTTGGGTGGCTTCCGGGAGCCCGAAGTATCGGCCGGCGCGACAACGCCCTTCACGGCTGCCTGGGCCAGCTTGAAGAAGACGTCGGTGTTGTCGATGACGCCCGTGAAGGCCAGGGCGCCGGGGCCATAGGCCGACAGCGGCACGTCGGTGGCGGTGTGCACGGCCGACTCGCCGGGCACCTGGCCGGTGACGTGATAGTCGCCCAGCGCGTCGTCGCGCTCCAGTGCATTGGCCGGATACCACTTCAGCGGCGCATCGCTGGCAAAGGGCTGCTGGCTGTCGCGCTGCGGCGTTTTCTTGGTGCGCCAGTCCTCGTAGCGGTCGGCATTGGCGCCATAGCCCACCAGCAGCCGGTAGTCGATGTCAGTGGTCTCGGGGTAGCCGTCCGCCGCCATCCTGTAGCGCGGGAAGCCGGCCTTCTCGTAGACGCCCACCACCTGGTTGCGCAGGTTGGGCACGCCCTTCTTCGCAGCCAGCTCGACCAGGGCCTTGTCCGTCACCATGGAGCCGCCGATCAGCGCCGCGCCCGAGCATTCATGGTCGGCCGTCACGATGACCAGGGTGTCGCCCTGCTCGGCCGCGAAGTCCTGGGCCACGCGCACGGCGCGGTCGAACTCCAGCGTGTCCAGCATCCAGCGCTCGGTATCCATCGCGTGGGCCTGCTTGTCGATGGACGCGCCCTCGATCATCAGCACAAAGCCCTGGGGCGAACGCTTCAGCACGCCGAGGGCCTTGGCGGCCATCTCGTCCAGCATGGGCTGGTCGGGCAGGCCGAAGTCGTCGACGACGCTGGCGCCGCCCAGGCCGCTCTTGTCCGCGCCACGGCGGCCGTTGATCTTGTCCAGGGCCACATTCATGTTGGAGAAGGCGAACAGGCCGAGCAGGGGTTTGCCGGCGTCGACCTTGTCCAGGTCGGTCCTGGTCGCGGCGTACTGGAAACCGGCGGACTGGAAGTCCTGGATCAGGTCGCGGCCCTTGTCCAGGGAGCCGGCCGACGCGCCCCAGCGCCTGACGATCTCGGCCGTGTGCGGGTCGGTCGCCGAGAAGGCGTAGTCATTGCTGTCGGTGCGCGTGGAGCCCGGCGTGCCGGCCGGCAGAAACCATTTGCGGCCGCCGCCCATCAGCACGGCCAGGCCGGTGCGGGCGCGGTCGTCGAAGAATTGGTCGACGATGCCGGTGCCCGCGCCGCGGTTGCTGGTGTGCACGGCGTTGCCGGCGGGCGTGGCGTCAAAGACGTCGGCCGTCGTGACGATGCCGAGCTGCTTGCCCTGGCTGCGATGCAGATACTCGCTGAGGTATTCGACACGCGGGTTGTCGAAGGCGTCCACCGTATCGTCGGGAAAGACGCCCTCCTCGTTGTTGTTGTTCTTGTTGCCGCTGACATAGGCCGTCATGCCCGGCGACGAGTCCGTCACGATGGAGTTCAGCGACGAGGTCTTGACCAGGGCCGTCGCCGTGAACGTGTCCATGGCCAGGGGCTGCAGGGCCTTGCCCTGGGCATAGCCGTGCACGAGGCGCGCGGCGGTGCGCTGCGAGGCGCCCATGCCGTCGCCGAGCAGGATGATGATGTTCTTCACCTTGGGACCGAGGGCGGCCGTGAAGGGCACGACTTCGAAATTGCCCTTGGCGACGACTTTCCGGCCATCGGCCTGGGTGGCCTCGACGCTGAACTCGTGCCTGCCGGCGGCGGCGCTGGAGACGGCACGCACGGTGGCGATGGCAGTGGCGGCGTCGACACCCTTCACGCAGCCGCTGGCGCAGTCGCGCAGCGCGACGGTGGCCGCGACCGGCTTGCCATCGATGAAATAACGCGCGGCGGTGATCTTCTGGCCGGCATCGGGCTTGATCGTCGCCTGCAGATCGAAGCGCTGGCCGGGCAGGAAGCGGGCGATCACGGGGTCGGCCCGGCCGCTGGAGAAGAGCTCGCTGGGCGGTGTCAGGCGGGTGACGGTGGGGGCGGCCACGGCGGAGCCGGTGGCGAGTGCGGCTAGCAGCAGGGTGTGTTTCATCGGTACAGCTCAGTGCGAATGGGGAGAGGCGGCGGCAGTGGCCTGCGCGGCGAGGGCCGCGGGCGCGAGGTGCAGGCGGATCCAGCTGACGCGGCCGGTGGCGTCCTCGGCCGGGCCGTACTCGAGGCGGCCGGTCAACGCGAGCGGCCCGGTCTGGTGGGCGACGAAGCGCGCACCTTGCGACTCGGGCAGCAGCACGGTGACCGTGGAGGCGGGCAGGTCGTCGGCCTCGCCATCGGCGTGTTCGGCCATGGCGATGGGGCGCGGCGTCAGCAGGAACTGGCCGGCCTGGGGCTGCTCACGCAGCACCATGAAGCCGACCAGGCGGACCTCATGGCCCGCGGCGGCCTTCAGCTTGGCCGTGGGCTCCAGCCCGCGCGGGCCGATGGGCGAGGAGAAGAAGTCGGAGAAGCCGAGTTCAACCGGCGCGGCCGGCGCCGTCAGCGGCAGCAGGCTCAGCGATGCAGCGAGCAGCAGGACGGATGAGCGCATGCAGGCCCCAGTCAAAGGGCTGCATGCTGGCGTCGCCGTGTGTCAAATCGATGACGAAGCTCAATAGCCCAGCGCGAGACCGGAGTTGCGCCGCGGATCATTCGCGCCGTAATAGCGGTTCTTGCCCACTGGCTTGCCGCCCAGCCGGGGTGCGCCGACGAGGATGCTGGCGAGGTGGTTGGCCGGTTGCGGGTCGGCGAACTTCTGGCCCCAGCCCTCGAGGATCTTGCGCGTGTCCGGCGACAAGGCATTCACTTCCAGGTTGGTGGCCTCAGGCAGCCACTGCTGGTGGAAGCGCGGCGCGTCCGTCGCCTCCTGCACGTCCATGCCGTAGTCGATGACGTTGATCATGGTGTGCAGCACCGCCGTGATGATGCGGCTGCCGCCCGGCGTGCCGACCACCATGACCGTCTTGCCGTCCCGGGTGACGATGGTCGGGCTCATGGACGACAGCGGCCGCTTGCCGGGCTCTATCCTGTTGGCCTCGCCCTGCACCAGGCCATAGAGGTTGGGGACGCCGACCTTGGCGGTGAAGTCGTCCATCTCGTCGTTGAGCAGCACGCCGGTGCCGGCCGCGGTCACGCGGGCGCCGAACCAGTCGTTCAGCGTGTAGGTCACCGAGACGGCATTGCCCCATTTGTCGACGATGGAATAGTGCGTGGTGTTGCTGCCCTCATGCGGCGACACGCCGGGCTTGATGTCCTTGGACACGCCGGCCTTGTTGGGTTCGATGACGGCGCGGACCTTGGCCGCGTACTCCTTGCTCAGCAGGCGCTCCAGCGGATTCTTGACGAAGTCCGGGTCGCCCAGATAGCTGTTGCGGTCCACATAGGCGTGGCGCATGGCCTCGATCTGGTAGTGCACGGCCTGGGCGGAGCGGAAGCCCAGCTCCTTGAGCGGATAGCCCTCCAGGATGTTGAGGATCTCGCAGATGATGACGCCGCCCGAACTCGGCGGCGGCGCCGAGACCACGCGATAGCCGCGGTAGTCGCATTCCACCGGCGGCAGTTCGCGCGTCTTGTACTGGTCGAAGTCGGCTGGGCTCAGGATGCCCTTGCCCGCCTGGCTGGACTTGACGATGGCGGCCGCCACCGGCCCCTTGTAGAAGCCCGCCTCGCCCTTGTCGCGGATGGCCTTCAGCGTGGCCGCCAGGTCCTTCTGCACCAGCTTCTGGCCGACCTGCCAGGGCTCGCCCTGGTTCAGGAAGATGGCCGCCGTGGCCGCGTCCTTGCGGAAGTCGTCGGTGGCCGTGTGCAGCATGTCGATGTCGCCCTGGTCCAGCACGAAGCCCTTCTCGGCATGGTGGATGGCCGGTGCGATGACGGTGGCGCGCTTCATCGTGCCGTACTTGGCCAGCGCGTACTCCAGGCCCGACACGCTGCCCGGCACGGCCACGGCGAGGTGGCCCTTGGTGCTCAAGCCCTTGACGACGTTGCCGTCCTTGTCGAGATACATATGGGCCGTGGCGGCCAGCGGCGCCTTCTCGCGGAAGTCGAGGAAGGTCTTGCGCCCATCGGCCATCTGGAGGGTCATGAAGCCGCCGCCGCCGAGGTTGCCCGCGGCGGGGTAGACGACGGCCAGCGCATAGCCCACGGCCACGGCCGCATCCACGGCGTTGCCGCCGTCCTTCAGCACGTCCACGCCGACGCGCGTGGCCAGGTGCTGGGCCGTGACCACCATGCCGTTCTCGGCCGCCACCGGCGCTTGCGAGGCCGCGTGGGCAAGGGTGGCCACGCAAAAGAGGGCGACCGTGGTCAGGCGCAGCTTCATCAGGGATCTCATCACCGGGTCTCCGTCAGGAAATGACGCCGACCCTAATGCCACGGCCCGTGCAGGGCCATCCCCTCAATCGCTCAGCTGCCCGACCAGGTCAGCAGCCCCCAGGCCAGCACCGCGACCGAGGCGGCCACCGCGGCCACGGGCCAGGGCGTCGGACCGGCCGAGGCCGCTGTCGAGCCCTCCTGCCGGCCTGTCCACATCGCCCGCAGCAAGGGCTGGCGGCGGATGAAGACATGGACGGCGATGGCCGCCACATGCAGGCCCAGCCAGGCGTAGAGCAGCTTGGCGGCGAGCTTGTGCCAGCCGGTCAGCTTCAGGCTCAACTCTTCCTCGATCCAGCCCGACCAGGGCCCGGCAAAGCCGATCTCGTCATTGCCGAACAGGCCGGTCAGCACCTGGGCGATCAGCAGGGCCAGCACGGCGAGGACCGACAGCGCCCCCAGCGGGTTGTGGCCCAGGCCCTGCCAGCGCCCACGCAGATAGGCCCATACGCGCGCGGGCGCAGGCCAGAACTGCGCGAAGCGCGCATAGCGCGTGCCCCACAGGCCCCAGCCGAGGCGGAACACCAGCAGGGCCGCGATCGCCTGGCCGGCACGGGCATGCCAGGCCATCCAGTCGCCGCCGGCCAGGCCGGTCGCGATGGCCACCGTCACCAGGCCCACCAGGGCCCAGTGGAAGACGCGCAGCGGCAGGTCCCAGACGGCGACGTCGGCCCGCACCTGGACGCTCACCTCAGGGCTGGCGGACGGCTGCGACATTGGCGCTTCCTGCAGCCCCACCCTCGGCCTGGGCACGCGGTGCCGGCGCCTGGATGTGGGCGACGGCCTTGCCGCCTTCATTTTCATAGTCCTCGCTGCCGGTGGCGCCGGCCACCTTGTAGCCCTTCTGCGCCAGCAGGTCGCCGGCACGGCCGGCGCGCACCGCGTGGTTGGACACGGTCAGGATGGCCCGGTCCTTGGGCAGATAGGCCAGGTGCTTCTCGAGGTCCTTGTTCTGGATGTTCAGGAAGACCGGGAAGCTGCCGTACTTGATGAGCTCATCGGGGCGGCGCAGGTCCAGCACCAGCAGCTTGTCCGGCTGGGCCAGCAGGGCATCGACCTCGGCAGCCTTCAGGCGCTGGGTCTTGAACTTCCATTCGGCGGCAGCGGCGGGTGCGGAGGCGGCGGTCTGGGCCTGGGCCAGGGCGCTCAGGCCGAGCAGCGTGGCCAGGGCCAGGGTGTGCAGTGTTTTCATGAAGGCTTGCGAGTGAGTGGCAGACGCCCCTCACAGCGCAGCTTCCGTGCCAGCCCGTGGGCCGCGAAAAGCGCGCCGCGGCCCTCAGAACTGCGCCAGCACGCGCAGCACCTGCTGTGGCGCTGTTGATCCCGCAACAGCAGCCGGGGCACGAGCGAAGGCCGACGGCGTCACCAGAGCCTTGAAACCGGCCTCAACCCCGCTTGCCAACGCGAAGCGAGCTTGCTTAGTCGCCCACCGCATTGGGCACGCTCCCTGCAATGAAGTGATCGGCTCACCTCTTTCGATCACCTCATGCCATGACCAGAAAACATCGCCTCCACCCGCTGACCGCCCTCATCGCCACCCTCGCCGCCGGCAGCGCACTCGCCCAGGACGCCACGCCGCCCGCCGCTGCTGAAACCCAGGAACTCGGCGCCGTCACCGTGCGCAGCCGCAACCGCATCGAGAAGCTGCAGGACGTGCCCCTGTCCATCTCCGTCATCCAGGGCGCCGAGATCGACCGCCTGGGCACCGTCAGCATCGACGACGTGACCAAGCGTGCCGCCAACGTCAGCTGGAACCTGGGCAACCAGCGCACCAGCTCCATCGCCATCCGCGGCATCGGCCGCATCGGCCAGACCGAGGCCCAGGACCCGAGCGTGGGCATCATCGTGGACGGCGTCTCCTACGCCTACAACGCGCTGACCTCCAGCTTCGACTTCGTCGACATCGACACCATCGAAGTCACGCGCGGCCCGCAGGGCACGCTGCTGGGCAAGAACGCCAGCGTGGGCAACCTGATCTTCACCACCAAGCGCCCCAGCTTCACACCCACCGCCGACTTCACGCTGGCCTTCCGCGAGCGCGACGGCTTGTTCGCCACCGCGGCCATCGGCGGCCCGATCGTCGACGGCCTGCTGGCCTGGCGCGGCACCTTCTCGGCCAACAAGGGCGCGGGCGACATCAAGAACGCCTACAACCGCGACATCAGCTACACCAACACCGACCGCGTCTCGGGCCGCGTGCAGTTCCTGCTGACGCCGTCGCCGGACTTCAAGGCCCGCGTTGCCTTCGACCTGCAGCCGCGCGCCGGCGAAACCACCAACGGCCGCAGCCTGCCCAAGATCAACCCGCCGACGACCTATTCCAACGGCGCGCCCATCACGTCGCTGACCAACGAGCAGCGCCTGAACCGCCGCTGGTTCAAGGACAACACCGGCTACTCCGTGGGCGAGTACCAGACCGCGCTGACCACCGACTCCGTGCGCGGCCTGGTGACCGGCAGCACCGGCGCCACGCTGGACCTGAACTGGCAGGTGGCCGGCCACACGCTGACGTCCATCACGGCCTGGAAGAACTACCATTTCAATGCCGTCAACGACGACGGCACGCCCTTCGACGTCTACCGCAATGCCGGCGGCTTCTGGAACGACTACCGCCAGGCCACGCAGGAACTGCGCCTCACGTCGGCACCGGGCGGCTTCGTCGACTACCAGGCCGGCCTCTACCTCATCGACGTGGACAACCAGGTCGACTACCGCCGCTGGTGGGGCAACGACGCCGGTGCCTGGTTCGCCACCAATGCGCAGTACGGCCGCCTGGACGCCGACGGCGCCGGCCGCGACCTGCTGCGCAACACGCTGGCCAATGTGAAGACCTCCTACAACAGCCCGACCGGCGTGCAGGACATCCGCAACAAGAGCGCGGCCATCTTTGCCCAGGCCAACTGGCACTTCACGCCCGAGCTGACGCTGACCACCGGCGCCCGCATCACGCGCGAGGACCGCCGCACCACCGGCACCAGCCGCATCACCAGCGACGGCAGCGCGCAGGAGCTGAACGCCTCCATCGTCAACGGCGTGCTGCTCGGCGGCTTCGACAGCTACCTGAACACCGGCGCCGCGCGCTGGGTGAAGGACGGCCTCGTCGTGCCCGCAGGTACGCCGGGCGCGGTGCAGGCCGCCGCCGGCACCGCCGGGGCGCCCACCGTCACGCTGACCACCGACACCACCGACGCCGCCCGCGCCGCCAGCGCGCTGGCGGCCGCCAACAAGGCCGCCGCCAAATACTTCGGCGCCGCCAGCTGGGCCGCGCTGACCGTCGCCCAGCAGCGCCAGCTGGCCGATGCGCAGGCCATTCGCAAGGCCAACATCGGGGTGCTGTTCCCGTCCACCGAGGCCGAGCCCTACAAGGCCACGCAGCCGGCCTGGGTGCTCAGCCCCAGCTACAAGATCAACCGCGACCTGACCGCCTATGCGGCCTTGCAGCACGGCGAGAAGGCTGGCATCTCGCAGTTCGTCAACGGCATCTCGGCGCTGGTGCGGCCCGAGAAGACCGACTCCTTCGAGCTGGGCTTCAAGTCGGCGCTGTTCAACAAGACGCTGATCCTGAACGCCGATGTGTTCTTCACGCGCATCAAGGACTATCAGCAGAGCGTGCGCCTGGTGGATCAGTACACCACCGCGCAGACCAACGACGGCACCTTCTACTACACCAGCGCCACCGGCAACGCGCCCAAGGTGGAAGTCAAGGGCCTCGAGGTGGACGGCGTGTACGGCGGCATCCGCAACCTGTCGGTGCGCTTCTCGGGCGCCTACAACGACGCCAAGTACAAGCGCTTCGACCGCGCACCACAGCCGGTGGAGAACGGCTTCCCCGGCGCCTCGCCCTATACCGACCTGTCGGGCCGCCCGCTGGCCGGCGCGTCCAAGTGGAGCGGCAATGTCGGCGTGGACTACCGCCAGCCGGTCTGGGGCGGCCACGAAGTCAACTACACGGCCAACGTGGCGTTCGCGTCGTCCTACTACTCCGACATCAGCCTGTCGGCCTACTCGGTGGTGCCCAAGACCACGACGGTGGACGCCGGCATCGGTTTCGGCACGCGCAACAAGAGCTTCAACGTGACCCTGCTGGTGCGCAACCTGCTCGACGACGACACCGTGCGCACGCAGAGCAGCACCAGCTATGCGCCGGCCCTGCCGCGCAGCTTCGGCCTGCAGTTCAGCGCGAAGTTGTAAGCACTGTTGATGCATCAACAGCGCTTCAGCAGCGCTCTGTTGATGCAGCCGCAAACCACCCCCTGCAAGGCGCCTGAAGCGGCGCTTTTGCTGGCGCGCTTATTGCGCTGACCGACTCAGTCCATCCATCGGGAGACCTACGTGCCCAAGTTCCGGATCGCCCCTCTCGCCCATGCTGCCGTCTTTGCCCTGCTGGCCGGCGTCACCACCCTCAGCCCCGCCGAGGATTACGCCGCCCCCGGCGGCTTCACCAAGGGCAGCCCGCGGCCCTGGTCCTACACGCCGCTGAACACCCAGCTCGCCACGCCGGCCGTCAAGGCCAAGGCCTGGGTGCGCCAGCCGCTGGACGCCTTCGTGCTGGCCAAGCTCGAGGCCCAAGGCATCGCCCCCTCGCCCGAGGCCGACCGCCGCGCCTACATCCGCCGCGCCACCCTGGACGCCTGGGGCCTGCTGCCGACGCCGGAGGAAGTGAATGCCTTCGTCGGCGACAAATCGCCCAAGGCGCACGACAAGCTCGTCGAGCGTCTGCTGGCCTCACCGCGCTACGGCGAGCGCCAGGCGCGCCGCTGGCTGGACCTGAGCCGCTATGCCGACAGCGACGGCTACAACACCGACGGCACCCGGCCCCATATCTGGCGCTACCGCGACTATGTCGTCAACGCCTTCAACACCGACAAGCCTTTTGACCGCTTCGTCAAGGAGCAGCTGGCCGGCGACGAGCTCTGGCCCGACAGGAACGAGGCGCTGATCGCGACCGGCTTCCTGCGCAACCTGCCCGACGAGATCAACGCCCGCGACCTGAACCTGAAGAAGCAGGAGGTCGCCAACGACCTGACCGACACGGTCTCCGCCGTCTTCCTCGGCACCACCCTGGGCTGCGCCCAGTGCCACGACCACAAGACCGAGAAGATCACCCAGCAGGAGTATTTCCAGTTCCAGGCCTTCTTCTCCAACGCGAGCTGGAAGGACGATGTCTCGCCGCTGAGCGGCAAGGCCAAGGCCGACTACGACACCCAGCTCGCCAGGTGGGAGGCGGCCACCAGGGAGGTGCGCGAGCAGCGCGACGCCCTGCTCAAGCCCACCATCGACAAGCTGGAGAGCGACCGGCTGTCGGGCTTCGTGCCGGCCACGCGTGAGTCCATCAACAAGCCGGCGTCGGAGCGCAATGCCTATGACCGCTGGATCTATCACCGCAACCTCTGGACCATGCAAGGCCGCACGCGCAATGCCGAGAACCAGATGCGCACGCGGGACAAGGACAACTACGCCAAGTACCAGGCCCTGGGCGAGCAGCTGAAGAAGTTCGACGCGCTCAAGCCCAAGGACCCCGGTGCGATCTCGACGATGGTGGAGCTGGGCGCCGACTCGCCGCCGACCCGCGTGCTGTTCAAGGGCATCTACGACCGGCCGCTGCAGGAAGTGCAGCCCGGCTTCCCGGCCCTGCTGACCGACGCCACGCCCAGCATTCAGCCCACCGCCACCTCGTCGGGCCGCCGCACGGCCCTGGCCAACTGGCTGGTCAGCCCCGACAACGGCCTGACGGCGCGCGTCTTCGTCAACCGCCAATGGGCCCAGTTCTTCGGCCGCGGCATCGTCGAGACCAGCGCCGACTTCGGCAAGACCGGCACCAAGCCCACCCACCCCGAGCTGCTCGACAAGCTCGCCGCCGACTTCGTCAAGAACGGCTGGAGCGTGAAGACCCTGCACAAGCAGATCCTGCTGTCCAGCACCTACCGCCAGGCCAGCCAGGCGCGTGAAGTGAAACAGGATCCGGACAACAAGCTGCTGTGGGCCTTCCCGCGCCAGCGCCTGGAGGCCGAGCAGCTGCGCGACTCCCTGCTGGCGGCCTCCGGCCTGCTGGAGGAGACGCGTGGCGGCCCGGCGGTCTATCCGCCCATCCCGCCCAACTTCGACATCGGCGGCCAACGCAACCGCTGGCAGACGTCCGAGGACCCGCGCGACCACCACCGCCGCAGCCTCTATGTCTTCGTGCTGCGCAACTCGCCCTATCCGCTGCTGGAGACCTTCGACTGGGCCAACCCGCAGTCGCCCCACTTCAAGCGCGACGTGACGACGACGGCCCCCCAGGCCCTGGCCCTGGTCAACAGCGACCTGGTGCTGGGCTGGAGCCAGGCCCTGGCTGGCCGCGTCATCCAGGAGGCCGGGCCCAACGAGGCCGCGCAGATCGAGCGCGTCTACGAGATCCTGTTCGCCCGCAAGCCCACCGCCGCCGAGAAGGACAAGCTCGTCGCCTTCCTGAACTCGCAGGAGACGCTGCAGGCCGGGCAGGCCGGTTCGGTGAAGAAGGTGCATCTGCCCGAAGGCTGGGGCGTTGACCCCAAGCTGGCCAAGCAGATCGCCGGCTTCTACAAGGCCGCCTACCAGCGCGAACCCGACCGCTACGAGCGCAATGCGCTGCTGGCCCACCTGGACGCACAGGCCGCCAAGCGCAAGACGACGGCGGCCGGCGAGTCGCCGGACGACGGCGGCGGCACGGTCGCAGCCGCCCCCGCGGCCGGCCCGCTGAAGGGCCAGAGCAAGGCCCGCGCCGCCGCCTTTGTCGACCTGGTCCACACCCTGGTCAACACCAACGAGTTCACCTATCGCTTCTGAGGTCTGAAATGAGCCATCACCATCATTCCCGCCGCCACTTCCTCGGCACCGCCGCAGGCTCCGCAGCCGCGGGCGCCTTCGGCTTCGGCAGCTTCGGCGGCCTCTCCTCGGCCTTCGCCAGCGAGCTGTTCGACCCGACGACGCCGCGCCAGCCCCACCACGCCGCCAAGGCCAAGGCCGTCATCTGGCTGCACATGGCCGGCGCGCCCAGCACCCTGGACCTGTTCGACCACAAGCCCGACCTCATCAAGCTGGCCGGCACGCCCCTGCCCGACAGCTTCGGCAAGGACCTGAAGACGGCCACCGACGGCGGCGTGGGCAATCTCTTCGCCAGCAAGCGCACCTGGAAGCAGCACGGCGAGACCGGCGCCTGGGTGTCTGACCTGCTGCCCAACATCGCAAGCCAAGCCGACAGCATCGCCTTCCTCAAGGGCAGCAAGACCGAGGGCAGCACCCACGTCATCGCCTCCCTGAAGCTGCACACCGCCGGCCTGGTGCCGGGCCGCCCGGCCCTGGGCTCCTGGGTGCAGTACGGCCTGGGCTCGGCCAACCCGGACCTGCCCGCCTTCGTCGTGCTGCCCACCGGCGTGGGCGCGGCCGGCGGCGGCCGCGGCGCCGTCATCTGGAGCAGCGGCTTCCTGCCGGCGGCACTTCAAGGCACGCCCTTCCGCAAGGGCGACTCGCCCATCCTGCACCTGGCGCGTCCCGAGGGCATCACCGAGAAGGAGCAGAAGGAACAGCTGGCCCTGCTGAGCGCGCTGAACGCCGAGCACGCCGCGCGCTATCCCGGCGACACCGAGCTGCTGGCGCGCGCCAAGAGCTATGACCTGGCCTACCGCATGCAGGTCTCCGCTCCCGAGGCCGTCGACCTGGCCAAGGAGACGGCGGCCACCAAGACGGCCTATGGCATCGGCACCAAGGAGACGGACGAGTACGGCACGGCGCTGCTGCGCGCGCGTCGGTTGGTTGAGCGTGGCGTCCGGTTCGTGCATGTGATTTCTGGTGCGCCGGACAACAGCGTGGACAGCTGGGATGCGCACAACGGGCTGGAGAAGAACCATGCGGTGATGTGCAAGCAGGTGGACCAGCCCGTCGGGGCGTTGTTGGCCGATCTGAAGGCGCGAGGTTTGCTGGAGACGACGCTGGTGGTCTGGGCGTCGGAGTTCGGTCGCACGCCGTATGGACAGAGCGGCGACGGGCGCGACCACAACCCCTGGGGCTATACGCAGTGGGTCGCGGGGGGCGGCATCAAGCCTGGGACGTATGGGTCGACCGACGCGATCGGATTGCGGGCTGAGTCCGGGATTGTCGATACGTATGACCTGCAGGCGACGCTGCTGCATCAGCTGGGGCTGAACCACAAGAAGCTGGTGTTTGCGCATCAGGGTCGTGCGGAGAAGGCGACGACGGTGTTCGGGGACGTGATCAAGGAGATCCTGGCTTGATGTGAGATTGCTGTTGCGAGCGGGTGCGTTTCATCGCTGCATTGCCGGGGGTCCGTCCCGGCGGCCGGGTAACTTTGGCTTCGCCGAAACCTTCGGTTTTCTTCTGCGGGGCCAGAAGAAAGTCACCAAAGAAGAGGCCCTGAACCGCACTCTGGCGAGATGACGCCAATAGCGGCGCGCGAAAACTCACACCGTCATCTCGGGTCGATGCGAACCGCTGCGCTCTCGCGTCTGACTTGTCACCGGCGGCGCTCATCGCCGCACTGCACCTGTTAACGCGCGGCTGCACGCCGTGCTCATCAGGAATACCGAACAGCCGCGTCGCTCGGGCGACGCTGCATGGATTCCCACGGCACTGCACGCGAGTCATGAGGACTCCGGCAAAGGCAACCCAATGAACTTACCGAAATACCTCTGCTTACTGCCGGTGCTCATCGCCACGACGGTCCTCGCCGCCCAGGTCGACGCCGACAGCATGCGCGACGCCGAGGACACGCTGCACAACCTCGACTCCCGCATCAGCCTGCAGGACCGCAAGGCCCTGGACGACGCGCGCGAGCTGGCCCGCTACTTCAGCCAGGTCGAAGCCCACTTCAGCGCCAAGGCCGATGCAGCCCGGGGCGTCGACTTCTCCCGCAAGTCCCAGGCCCATGCCACCGCCATCGCCACCGCCGTCGAAGCCGGCAACTACGACGCCGCCATGGACGCGCTCAGCGAGCTGACGCGCAGCTGCAAGACCTGCCACGAGGTCTACAAGAAACCCAAATGAAGCGCCTCCTCTTCCTTGCCTTGCTCGCCGCGCCGCTGACCCAGGCCGCCACTCGCCACGACTTCGCGGTGTGGATGCGCGCCATCGACAACAAGAGCGTCAGCGTGCAAAAGCACCTGGCCGCCGGCCGCGGCGACGCAGCCGTGGCCGACGCCCAGGCGCTGCAGAAGCTCTATGCCGACATGGCGGCCTATTTCGAGCGCGACTACCCGGCCGCCGATGCGGCGGCCATCTCGCGCGACGGCGAGCGGCACGCAGCGGCCATTCCCTTCCACCTCGCCCAGGGCGATCCCGCGGCCGCCAGCCAGGCCGCGCGCGCCATCGCGCTGGCCTGCAACGACTGCCACGACCCCTACAAGCCCTTCCCCTGAGGAAAGACATGAAGACTCTCGCCCTCTCTCTGCTCGTCATCGCAGGCGCCGCCCAGGCCGCCCTCAAGCCCGGTGATGCCGCACCCGACTTCCGCGCCACGGCTGCCCTCGCCGGCAAGACCGTCGACCTGCAGCTGAAGGACGCCCTCGCCAAGGGTCCGGTCGTCGTCTACTTCTACCCCGCCGCCTTCACCGGCGGCTGCAATCTGCAGGCCCACGAGTTCGCCGAGAACCTGGCCCGCTTCACGGCCGCTGGCGCCAGCGTCATCGGCGTGTCGGGCGACGGCCTCGAGCGGCTGCGCGAGTTCTCCGCCGACCCCGAGACCTGCGCCGGCAAGCTGGCCGTGGCCTCCGACGCCGACGGCCGCATCGCCCGCGCCTTCGACATCGCGACCAGCGAAACCCCGCCCGGCCGCAAGACGACCAAGGGCCAGGACATCACGCACGCCCGCGCCGAGCGCACCAGCTTCGTCATCGACAAGAGCGGACGCGTCGTCGCGACCCTCGGCGGCCTGGCACCGGCCGCCAACGTCGCCGCCGCTCTGGCCGAGGTCGAGCGCCTGGCCCGCCCCTGACTCCTCCACCACCCCCTCCAACCCCATGAAATCCGCCCTTCTACTCACGGCCGCGCTGCTGGCCAGCGGCGCCCAGGCCCAGCAGGCGCCCAAGCCCGAGCAGCTCATCAAGTGGCGCCAGTCGGCCTACCAGGTCGTCGGCTGGAACACCGGCCGCGTCAAGGCCAATGTCGACGGCAACTACAACAAGGAAGAGGTCATCCGCGCAGCCAACACGATTGCCGCGGTGGCCAACACCGGCCTGCCCTCGCTGTTCACCGCCGGTACCGAGACGGGCAAGGGCTGGAAGGACACGACGGTCAAGGCCACGCTGTTCAGCGACACGGCCGGCGCCGCCGCCGCCCAGGCCGCCTTCGGCAAGGAGGCCACCGAACTGGCCCGCGTCGCCCAGGGCGGCGATGTCGCCGCCGTCAAGGCCCAGCTCGCCGCCCTGCAGAAGACCTGCAAGGCCTGCCACGACGACTACAGGAATTGAGCTCACCCCCTACCGGCTTCGCCGGCCCCCTTCGAGGGGGCGCCGTCAGTGGCCCGGCAAAGCCGGTTCCACGACGGCCGCTGGATGAATCGCGTGGCGCCCGATGGGGCGCCATGCTCAGGAACCCCATATGAAAAATACGCTTTCCATTGCCGCCCTGCTGCTCGCCACCAGCGCCTACGCCCAGACCGTGCCGGCCGCCGCCGCCAGCGCGCCGCCGCCACCGCCCTTCAGCTTCTTCGTCACCAGCACGGGTGGCGGCAACGGCGCCAACTACGGCGGCCTGGAAGGTGCCGACGCGCATTGCCAGAAGCTGGCCGACGCGGCCGGCACGCCGTTCAAGTCATGGCGCGCCTACCTCAGCACCCAGGGTGCGAACGCCGTCCATGCCCGCGACCGCATCGGCAAGGGCCCGTGGACCAATGTGCGCGGCGCGGTCGTGGCCCGCGATGTGGCGCATCTGCACGGCGACACGCTGGAGCAGGCCCAGCTCGGCAGCAATCTGACGCGCAACACGGCGCTGAACGAGAAGGGCGAGCGCACCAAGGCCGCCGGCGACACGCCCAACGAGCACGACATCCTGACCGGCTCCACCGCCGATGGCCGCGCCTTCCCCGAGGGTGCGGACAAGACCTGCCGCAACTACACCTCCGGCGCCGAGGATGGCACGGTGCAGGTCGGCCATGTGGACCGCACCGGCGGCGGCAATGCGTCCTGGAACAGCGCCCATGGCAGCCGCGGCTGCAGCCAACCCAAGCTGGTCAGCTCGGGCGGCGCAGGCCTGCTGTACTGCTTCGCGGCGAACTAGCGCCTCCTCAGCCCCTCCACGTCGAGAACGTGCACGCCCTGGCGGCGGGCTTCGATGAGCCCGTCGGCCTCGAGCTGCTTGAGCGCGGCATTGGCACGCTGGCGCGACACGCCCGCCAGCAGGCCGATCTCGCTCTGGCTGAAGGGCAGCAGGCTGGACCGGTTGGGGTAGAGATAGGGATCGAAGAGGCTGGCCAGCGTGTGCGCGACCCGGGCGTCGATGCCGGGCAGGCGGCCGATGGCCAGCAGCTCCATGAAATGCCCCAGGCGCGCATTCAGCAGGCGGGCGACGAACTGGTTGAAGGCCAGGCTGCTGTCCAGCAGCCACTGGAAGATGTGCAGGGGGATGAGGGCGACGCGGGCCTCGCGCTGGACCAAGGCGTCATAGCGCCAGCGGCCCTGCTTCATCAGCGTGCCTTCGCCGAACCAGGTGCCCGAGCAGGCCGCGGTCAGGGCCGTCTCCTCGCCCTTCTCGCTGACGACCTTCTGCACCACCAGGCCGTCCATGATGCCGACCCAGTAGCTGGCCTCGCCGCCGGTGCTGACCACCGATTCGCCGGGGAAGTAGGTCCGCTCGACGGCCGCCGACAGCACCAGGTCGAGGTCGCCCGCCGCCAGGGTGCGGCCCCAGGGCGAGGTGCGGATGAAGGTGTAGAGGTCCTTGGAGGCTTGCATCGGCGGCCGGCTCGTCATCACGAATGGCGCGACTATCGCCTCAGGCGGCCTCGGCCTGCTTCAGGGGGATGACGCGCCGCCCCGGCCCGCTCTTGTCCAGGGCGTACTCCCGGGTCTCCAGCGTCGGCCCCAGGAAGCTTCCCAGCGCCGGGCCGTCGCTCAGCCTCTCGGTCTTGAAGAAGAACTCGAAGACCTCCTTGAACCAGGTGCGCCGGCCCATCTCCGAGTACCAGCGCATGGACTGCCGGATGACGGGATCGCGGTGCAGCAGCAGCCGGCCCAGGGCCTTGGGCCGCAGCTGCAGGATGAGCTCCATGGACTTGAACCACAGGAAGAGCCGCCAGGGCGGCATGTGGCGGGTCGCCAGCACCTGGTGCTTGTAGTCCCAGCGGCGCGTGTCGGCCTGGATGACCTGGCGGTGCTCGGCCGTCCT
The DNA here is from genome assembly GCF_059415865.1 of Roseateles sp. GW821-FHT09H10. NCBI lineage: Bacteria > Pseudomonadati > Pseudomonadota > Betaproteobacteria > Burkholderiales > Sphaerotilaceae > Roseateles > Roseateles sp. GW821-FHT09H10. The sequence continues at coordinate 171,601 of NZ_JBWKOB010000004.1, forward strand.
GTAGAAGGGCGTCCAGCGGTGCGGCGTCACATAGAGCAGCTGGATCTGGTCGGGGTCGTAGCGCAGCAGATGGCGCAGCGAACGCCACAGGTCGGCATCCCTCTCCTCCTCGAAGCCGACGACATAGGTCGCCATGGACAGGATGCCGTGGCGGCGCAGCAGCTGGATGGCCTGCTGGTCCTCATGCATGCTGGCGCCCTTGCGGATCTGGGCCAGCGTGGCTTCGCTGTAGGACTCGATGCCCAGCAGGAAGCGGATGACCCCGGCCCGGCGGTAGAGATGCAGGATGTCGGCGTCGCGGACGATGTCGCCGGCCCGCGTCGAGCCGACCAGCAGCACCGGCACCTGCTCGGCGATGAGGGCCTCGAGGAAGATCCGCCACATCCGGCGCGAACCCGTCGGCAGTTCGTCGGCGAAGTTGATCAGCTCCACGCCGTGCTCGCGGTGCAGGCGCGCGATCTCGCGGGCCAGCTTGACGGGGTCGCGATGCCGCCACTGCGTCCAGAAGCCGCGCTGGCCGCAGTAGTTGCACAGATAGGGGCAGCCGCGCGAGAACTGCACGACGACGGCCCGCTTGCCGCCCCAGTAGGTGTAGCGCGCATGGTCTATCAGCTCCCAGCCGATGCGGTAGTCGTCCAGGCGGCGGATCATGGCGGCCGCGGGCGTCTCGACGGGCAGGGCCGAACCGTCGGTTTGAACCTCGCGGAAGGCGATGCCGCGCACCTCGTGCAGATCGCCCTGGCGCTGCAGGGCCTGCATCAGGTCGACGGCCGTCTGCTCGCCCTCGCCGCGCACGATGACGTCGATGGACGGGCAGCCGGCGAGGATCTCGTCCCAGTGGTAGGTGGGGTGCACGCCGCCGTAGACGGTCGTGACGCCGGGCAGGCGCTGCTTGAGGGCGTCGCACAGCGCGACCACCGTGACATGGGCCGAGCTGGAGCCGGAATGGCCCAGCATCACGACATCGGCGCCCCGGCCGGCCACCTCCTCGACGATGCGCGCCAGCGGCATGTTCTCCAGATCGGCGTCGACCAGCGCCACCTCGAAGCCGGCATCGATCAGAGGCCCGCCGATGCAGAGCAGCCCCAAGGGCGGCAGATGGTCGTCCGGGATGCGGCTGCCGATGGCCGTGTGCGGCGGGTTGATCAACACGATCCTCATTCATTCCTCCCGGCCGGCGCCCCCGGCGCGAGCTGCGCAAGGCGGGCGGTGGCCCTGGGGAAAGTGTGGGGACCCTGGGTGAGGCCCGTATGAGGCCAGTGTGAAGTCGCCGGTCAGCGCTTCACGCCGCCTGCCTGAGGATCTTCTCCATCGCCTTGCCCTTGGCGAGCTCGTCGATGAGCTTGTCCAGCCAGCGCAGCTTCTGCATCAGCGGGTCCTCGATGGTCTCCACGCGAATGCCGCAGACCACGCCCTTGATGAGGGCCGTGTTCGGATTCAGGGCCGGCGCCTGGGCGAAGAAGGTCTCGAAGTCGGCGGCGGCGTCGAGCTGGCGCTGCAGGCCGGCCGCGTCATAGCCGGTGAGCCAGAAGATGATGCGGTCGACCTCGGCCTTGCTGCGCCCCTTGGCCTCGGCCTTGCGGATGTACAGCGGGTAGACCTTGGCAAAGGGCGTGGCGAAGATGCGGTGGCCGGCCATGTTCTCTTGCTCCTGCCGGGTCGCGGCGTCAATGGAGGATGCTATGCCATGGGGAGTTGCAACGCCCCGACTTCCCAATGGATTGCCGGCAGGCGTACCCTGCTGGCTTCCTTGGACGAAACGGCAGGCAAGGTCCGACCCCTCATGAGGATGGAGCGGCGGATTCCATGACCCGACAGGAGACAAGCATGCTGGCGCAGACAACCGCATCCGGCCCCCGGGCCGAACGCATGGACGAAGTCGTCAAGCTGGTGCGCAGCCGCGCCAGCGAGGACCAGCGCGAGGCGCTGGTGGACTTCGTGCAGCGCTATTTCGGCCAGGTCGACCCGGAAGAGCTGGCCGAGCGCCAGGTGGCCGACCTCTACGGCGCCGCGGTGTCGCACTGGAGCTTTGCGCGCAAGCGTGAACTGGGCCGGGCGCGCGTGCGGGTCTTCAACCCGACCATCGCCGAGCATGGCTGGCAGTCCACCCACACCGTCATCGAGATCGTCAACGACGACATGCCCTTCCTGGTGGACTCGGTGACCATGGAGGTCAACCGCCACGGCCTGACCCTGCACCTGATCATCCATCCGCTGATGACCATGGGCCGCGACGCCGACGGCACGCTGCAGGGGCTGGCCGCCGACGGCGTGCGCGAGTCCTTCATCCATGTCGAGGTGGACCGCATTCCCGAGCCGGCGCGGCTGGACGCGCTGGCAGCCGACGTCGGCCGCGTGCTCGACGATGTGCGCTCGGCGGTGGACGGCTGGCGCCCCATGCGCCAGCGCATGCTGGACATCCTCGACGAGCTGCAGAACCAGGCGCCGCCCCTGCCCGCCGAGGAGCTGGCCGAGGGCCAGGACTTCCTGCGCTGGCTGTGCGACAACCACTTCACCTTCCTGGGCTACCGCCGCCATGGCCTGACCAGCATCAACGGCCAGGATGCGCTGACCGTCGTGCCCGACTCCAGCCTGGGCATCCTGCACGACGTGGCCTCCCTGGACGCCGTGGCCGCCTTTGCCGCGCTGCCGGCCGAGGTGCGCGCCCAGGTGCGCCGGCCCGAGCTGCTGGTGGTGACCAAGTCCACCGCGCGCTCCACCGTGCACCGGCCGGGCTATCTGGACTACGTGGCTGTCAAGCGCTTCGGGCCTGACGGCACGGTCAGCGGCGAGGACCGCTTCCTGGGCCTGTTCACGTCGACGGCCTACAGCGCCAACCCGGCGGACATCCCGCTGCTGCGCCGCAAGGTGGCCGACGTGGTGGCCCGCGCCGGCCTGCCGTCGGGCGGCCATGCCGGCAAGGCCCTGATCAACATCCTTGAGACCTACCCCCGCGACGAGCTCTTCCAGACCAGCGGCGACGACCTGCTGCAGACGGCGGTTGGCATCCTGCACCTGGGCGAGCGCCAGCGCTTTCGCCTGTTCGTGAGGCGCGACCCCTTCCAGCGCTTCATGTCCTGCCTGATCTACGCGCCGCGCGAGCACTACACGACCGAGCTGCGCCAGAAGTGGCAGGCCATCCTGCTGCAGGCCTTCAACGGCAGCGGCTCGGAGTTCAACGTCCACCTGTCGGAATCGGCGCTGGCGCGCATCCAGATGACGGTGCGCACCCAGCCCGGCCACATCCCGGCCTTCGACGTGCGCGAGCTGGAGGCCCGCCTGGTGTCCGCCGCCAGGCGCTGGGACGACGACCTGAAGGCCGCCCTGATCGACGCCACCGGCGAGGCCCGCGGCATCCAGCTGCTGCGCCAGTTCGGCAGCGCCTTCCCGGCGTCCTACCGCGAGGAATTCGAGGCCCGCGCCGCGGTGCCCGATGTCGAGCTGATGACCCGGCTCAGCGACGCCGAGCCGGTGGGCATGAGCCTGTACCGGCCGCTCGAGGCCGCGCCCGGCCATCTGCGCTTCAAGCTGCTGCGCCGCGGCGCGCCGCTGACGCTGTCGGACAGCCTGCCCATGCTGGAGCACATGGGCATGAAGGTGCTGGACGAGCACTCCTACCGCATCGCGCCTCAGGACTCGGCGCCGGTCTGGATCCACGACTTCGGGCTGATGACGCACCTGGCGGACGCGGAGCTGGAAGTCACCGCCCTGCACCAGGTGTTCGAGAACGCCTTTGCCGCCGTGCTGCGCGGCGATGTGGAGGACGACGACTTCAACCGCCTCGTCGTGGCCGCGCGCCTGACGGCCGAGCAGATCAGCGTGCTGCGCGCCTATGCCAAGTACATGCGGCAGATGGGGTTTGCGCTGTCGCAGTCCTTCATCGAGGCCACGCTGGCAGCGCATGCCGGCATCGCGGGCCAGCTGGCCCGCCTGTTCGAGCTGCGCTTCGACCCCGCCGGCGGCGCGGACAGCGAGGCCCAGGCCGCCGAGCAGGTCCAGGCCATCACGGCCGCGCTGGAGCATGTCGACAACCTGTCCGAGGACCGCGTGCTGCGCCAGTTCCTCGCCCTGATGCTGGCCACGACGCGCACCAACCACTGGACGCGCGACGCGGCCGGGCAGCGGCGCAGCTTCCTGTCCTTCAAGTTCGACTCGTCCAAGGTGCCGGGCCTGCCGGCCCCCAAGCCGATGTTCGAGATCTTTGTCTACTCGCCGCGCTTCGAGGGCGTGCACCTGCGCGGCGGCCGGGTGGCGCGCGGCGGCCTGCGCTGGTCGGACCGGCCGGAGGACTTCCGCACCGAGGTGCTGGGCCTGGTCAAGGCCCAGATGGTCAAGAACACCGTCATCGTGCCGGTGGGCTCCAAGGGCGGCTTCGTGCTGAAGAAGGCACCGCCGGCCAGCGACCGCGAGGCCTTCATGAAGGAGGGCGTGGCCTGCTACCAGAACTATCTGCGCGGCCTGCTGGACCTGACCGACAACCGCGTCGGCGACAAGATCGTCCCGCCGCCCCAGGTACGGCGCCATGACGCCGACGACCCCTATCTCGTCGTCGCCGCCGACAAGGGCACGGCCACCTTCTCGGACTACGCCAACGGCGTCAGCAAGGAGTACGGCTTCTGGCTGGGCGACGCCTTCGCCTCGGGCGGCTCCATCGGCTATGACCACAAGGCCATGGGCATCACGGCGCGCGGCGCCTGGGAGTCGGTCAAGCGCCACTTCCGCGAGATGGGCGTTGACACGCAGACGACGGACTTCACCGTGGCTGGCGTGGGCGACATGTCGGGCGACGTGTTCGGCAACGGCATGCTGCTGTCGCGCCACATCCGCCTGCTGGCGGCCTTCGACCACCGCCACATCTTCCTGGACCCGTCGCCCGACGCCGAGGCCTCCTTCGTCGAGCGCGAGCGCATGTTCAAGCTGCCGCGCTCGTCCTGGGCCGACTACGACACCGGCCTGATCTCGGCCGGCGGCGGCATCTATCCGCGCAGCGCCAAGTCCATCCCGCTGACGCCCGAGGTCAAGCAGGTGCTGGGCATCAGCGCCGACGCGATGACGCCGACCGAGCTGGTCAATGCCATCCTGAAGGCGCCGGTCGACCTCATCTACAACGGCGGCATCGGCACCTATGTGAAGGCCGCGAGCGAAACCCACGCCCAGGTCGGCGACCGCGCCAACGACGCGCTGCGCGTCAACGGCGGCGAGCTGCGCTGCAAGGTCTTCGCCGAAGGCGGCAACCTCGGCTGCACACAGCGCGGCCGCATCGAGTTCGCGCTGGCGGGCGGGCGCATCAACACCGACGCCATCGACAACTCGGCCGGCGTCGACACCTCCGACCACGAGGTCAACATCAAGATCCTGCTGGGCCTGGCCGTCAACGAGGGCGAGCTGACGGACAAGCAGCGCAATGCCGTGCTGCCGCAGATGACGGACGACGTGGCCGCCCTGGTGCTGCGCGACAACATCTTCCAGACCCAGGTGCTGTCCGTCACCAGCCACATGGCGCCGCAGCTGCTGGACGCGCAATCGCGCTTCATGCAGTACCTGGAGAAGGCCGACCGGCTCAACCGCGCCATCGAGTACCTGCCCTCCAACGAGGAGATCGCCGACCGCCGCGGCAAGGGCCTGGGCCTGACCAGTCCCGAGCGCGCCGTGCTGCTGGCCTACAGCAAGATCTGGCTCTACGACGAGCTGCTCTCCTCGACGCTGCCGGACGACCCCTGGGTGTCCACCGCGCTGGGGCGTTATTTCCCGGCCCTGCTGCAGGAGCGCTTCGCCGGCTATATGCAGCGCCACCCGCTCAAGCGCGAGATCATCGCCACCCACGTCACCAACAGCATGATCAACCGCGTGGGCAGCACCTTCGTGCACCGCCTGCTCGAGACGACGGGCGCGCGCGCCTTCGAGATCGTGCGCGCCTATCTGCTCAGCCGCGAGATCTTCGGCATGGTCAGCCTGTGGCAGGGCATCGAGGCCCTGGACAACAAGGTGGCCGACGAGCTGCAGTCGCGCATGCTGATCGACACCAGCCGCCAGCTGGAGCGCGGCACCAAGTGGTTCCTGCGCTCCAACCGCCTCATCGACGACATGGGCGCGACCATCGAGCACTTCACGTCCAACGTGACCAAGCTGGCCGCCCGCCTGCCCCAGCTGCTGGATGCCGACGAGCGCGCCCGTGTCGACGCCGCGGCGGCCGTGTATGTGGCCGGCGGCGTGCCGCGCGAGCTGGCCGAGCGCGTCGTCACCTTCAGCACGCTGTACGCGACGCTGGACATCGCCGAGATCGCCGGCGGCGCGCGCTGGCCGGTGGAGCTGGTGGCGGCCATCTACTTCGACCTCTCCAACCGCCTGGGCCTGCCCTGGCTGCGCGACAAGATCACCGCCCTGCCCGGCGACCAGCATTGGCAGATGCTGGCCAAGGGCGCCATGCTGGACGACCTCGGCGGCCTGCAGCGCTCCATCACCAGCGCGGTGCTGGCCGACGGCGGGGACCACGAGTCGCCGACGGCCCTGGTGGAAGCCTGGCAGGCCAGCAATGGCCGCACCATCGAGCGTGCCGAGCAGCTGCTCGGCGAACTGCGCGCGGTGCCGGCGCCGGATGCGGCCATGCTGTCGGTGGCCCTGAGGGAGCTGCGCGGCCTCACCTAGAGGATTGCCATCGCCCAGGGCAGAGTCGTTACGTTTGGATAAAGACATCCGCGACGGATGTCACGGCCCCCCTGCGCGCACGGCTTCCATGCAGGCGGGCGCGGGCCGAAGATGCGGGCAACCGCAATGCAGCCGAGCATTGGCCCTGAAAGCGAGAGGTTTCTTTGCTCCCACTGCCTTCCCGGACGGAGGCTGCGCGATCCGGCCTGCAGGCCCGGGTCTGTGCCCTTGCCGTCGCCCTGACCTGTTTCGTCTCGAACGCCTGCGCCCAGGATGCGCTGCTCGACGAGGCGCGTGCGCGCCTGTTGAAGCGTGATGCCCCCGGCGCCTATGCGCTGTTGGCCGAGGCCGAAGCGACGCGCGCGGGCGATGCCCGCTTCGACTATCTGCTGGGCGTCGCCGCGCTGGATGCCGGCCATGTCACGCGCGCCATCTTTGCGCTGGAACGCGTCGTGCTGCGCCAGCCCCAGGACATGCTGGCCCGCGCCGAGCTCGGCCGCGCCTATCTGGCAGCGGGAGACGCCGATGCCGCCCGCGAGCACCTGAAGCAGGTGCGCCGCGGCGAGCTGTCCGAAGGCGCATCCGCCGCCGTCGGCCGCGCTCTCGACGCCATCGATCAGGCCCTGCCGCCCACCGGGCCGCGGGTGAGCGGCTATCTCGAGCTGGGGATGGCCTACGACAGCAACGTCAACAGCGCCACCCAGCAGGGCGAATTCGCCATCCCCGCCTTTGGCGGCATCCTGTTCCAGACCGCGCCGGAGAACCGCCAGCGCCATGACCTCGTGCTGTCCGCCGCTGGTGGCCTGAATGCCGAGGCGGCGCTGTCGCCGGCCTGGAAGCTGGTGGGCGCTGCCAACCTGCGCGCCAACGTGGACCGTGTCGTGCGTGACATGGACACCGTCTTCTTCGACGCCACCGCCGGCCTGCGCCACACCAGCGGCACGCAGAGCCAGCTGGTCGCCCTGCAGAACAACACCGCCTGGGTGGGCGGCCACCCCTATCGAACGGCCAGCGGCGCGACCGCCCAATGGCAGTTGCAGCTCGGCCCTTCCGCCCAGGTCAGCGCCTTCGCGCAATGGTCGCGCCAGACATACACGGGCCAGTCGGAACGCAACACCGACCGCAGCCTGCTGGGCCTCGGCCACGCCCGGGATCTGGGCGCGGGCGCCCTGCTCTACGGCAGCGCCTATGCCGTGCAGGAGCGCAGCCGCACGCCCGGATTCGCCCACCATGGCCATGAGGGTGCCGGCCTGCGGCTGGGCACCGAGCAGCGCCTGGGCACGGCCGTCACCGGCTTTGCCGAATGGCAGCACGAGCAGCGCCGCTACGGCGGCACCGAGCCCTTCTTCGACATGGCCCGCCGCGATCGCCAGAACGACATCGCCGCCGGCCTGCGCTGGACCGCCGACCCGCGCTGGCAGCTGACCGTGCAGGCGCGCCGCACGCGGGCTGCATCCAACATCGTGCTGTACGACTATGGCCGCAGCGTGTTCCAGATCACCGCGCACAGGAGCTTCCCATGAGCCGAAAGCCTGAAACCCGGCAGGGCCCCTGGCTTCGCCATGTGCTGTCGATGGCGGCCCTGTGCGCCGTCAACGGCATCGCCTGGGCAGCACCGGCGGCCACCGCGATGTTCACCAGCGGGGACGTACGCGTCGTCTCGGCCAAGGGCGCGGTGCGCGAGCTGAAGACCGGTGAAGGCATCGAATCCGGCGAGACCGTACAGACCGGCAAGGGCCGCGTGCAGCTGCGCATGGTCGATGGCGCATTGATGGCCCTGGGCGAGCGCACGACGCTGCGCCTGGACGACTACCGCCTCGCCGGCCCGGCGGGCAATGACGAGCGCGGCTTCATGAGCCTGCTCGGCGGCAAGCTGCGCACGGTCAGCGGCAGCATCGGCAAGCCCCGCACCGAGCACTACAAGGTGGACACGCCCTCGGGCACCATCGGCATCCGCGGCACCGAGTACACCGCCGACGTCGACAACGGCCTGCGTGTCGGCGTGATCGCCGGCCGCGTGGCCGTCTGCAACGACGGCGGCTGCGTCGACGTGGCCAAGGGCCTGTCGGCCTACACGCCGAACCGGTCGGTCAAGCCCGGCGTCAGCGCGCAGCCCCAGGTGTATCTGCAGCCCGCCAATGCCGCCCCGGAACTGGTCGCGGCGGCCTCGCCTGCAGCCAGCCCCGCGCCGGAGGCGGCACGCCCCGTGTCGGGCGACAGGATTTCCCAGGAGTTGCCGGCCCAGGCGCCCACCCCTCCGGCACCTGCTCCCGCACCGGTACCAGCCCCCGCACCGGTACCAGCCCCCGCACCTGCACCTGCACCTGCACCTGCACCTGCACCTGCACCTGCACCTGCACCTGCACCTGCACCTGCACCTGCACCTGCACC
>NZ_JBWKOB010000004.1:180733-579356 GCF_059415865.1 Roseateles sp. GW821-FHT09H10
CCTGCACCTGCACCTGCACCTGCACCTGCACCTGCACCTGCACCTGCACCTGCACCTGCACCTGCACCTGCACCTGCACCCGCGCCGGTGCCGGCTCCTGCACCCGTGCCAGCTCCCGCACCTGCACCCGTGCCAGCTCCCGCACCTGCACCGGTGCCAGCTCCCGCGCCTGCACCTGTGCCAGCTCCCGCACCTGCACCTGTGCCAGCTCCCGCACCTGCACCTGTGCCAGCTCCCGCACCTGCACCTGTGCCGGCTCCCGCGCCTGCGCCCGTGCCGGCTCCCGCGCCTGCACCCGCGCCAGCTCCCGCACCGGCACCCGCGCCAGCTCCCGCACCGGCACCCGTGCCAGCTCCCGCACCGGCACCCGTGCCAGCTCCCGCACCGGCACCCGTGCCAGCTCCCGCGCCTGCACCCGTGCCAGCTCCCGCACCGGCACCCGTGCCAGCTCCCGCACCGGCACCTGTTCCTGCCCCGGCGCCTGCCATCAGCGTCACCGCCGGCTTGGTCTGGAGCAGCGACAAAGGCGAGAACGCTGCGGACCTGACGGGGGCCACGGCGCAGTTCGACGCCCGAGGCGGCCTGACGGAGCTGAAGGACACCGCCGGCAAGAAGATCATCGAGCAGGGCACGCCCCTCGACGCGGGCAGCGATGGCGCCCTCGGCTGGGGGCGTTGGGCCGACGGCAAGTACAAGGTCAACGGCGAAGAGGCCAAGGGCAAGATTGCCACCCTGCACTACTTCACCACCACGTCGACGCCGACCGGCCCCACGGCGGGACTGTTCACGTCCTTCGCATCGACCGCGCCGACCGTGCAGTCCAACGGCAATCTCGTCGCCACCGGCACCGTCAACAGCGCCAGCGGGACCTTCACGGCCGCGCTGATCCTGCAGAACACCGGCACCGCGACCTACTCGCTGAGCGTGCCGGTTTCCGGCCAGACCTTCTCGCTGACCGGCGTGGCGACGCAGACGACGCTGACGACCTTTTCCGGCGTATCGTTGATCACGAGCACGGGACTTGCGTGCCTGGGTGGCTGCACCGGCAGCCTGGGCAACAATGTCTCGGTGATCGGCCAGATCGCCGGCACGGCAGGGACGCAGGCGGGCGTCATCTACGGTTTTGACAGCCGCCTCGGCAATATTTCCGGCGTCATCGTCTTCAAGCGCTGAGTTCATGACCATCCCCGGTCCCGAGTTCCCGTCCTCTGCAAGTCCCACCGCCGGCGGCGTCCTGCTGGTCCACGGCGGCGCGCCACGGGCCAACCAGGGCCTGGTCGACGGCTTGCGGCTGGCCCGCTTCGTCGTCCATGACTGCGGCGCCGACGAGGCCCTCGCCCTGGTGGACCGCGGCGACTGGGACGTGGTGGTGCTGGAAGCGCAATCCGACCTCGACGCGGCGATCGCGCTGGCCGCGGCCATCCGCGCGCGCTATCCCGCCACCGTGCTGCCCATCGTCATGCTGGCCGCCTCATGCCCCGCCGCCCAGCAGCAGCGCGCCTTCGACGCCGGCGCGAGCGACTGGATCAGCAGCACGGCCGACATCGCCGAAGTGGGCCGCCGCCTGGGGACGCTGGCCGAGCTGCGCCGCCTGCGCCGCCAGAGCGCCGTGGAGCACAGCCGCTTCGGCGCCGAACTGTCCTCGCGCTCGCTGCGGCTGAACGGCCTGATCGAGACCTGCATCGCAATGACGATGAGCCGCGATCGCGACGCGCTGCTGCAGCAGCTGCTCATCGAAGGGCGCCATCTGCTGAACTGCGACGGCGGCACCATGTTCATGGTCACCGAGCAGCAGACGCTGCGCTTCGAGCTGCGCACCCGCAGCGACCCGCTGCCGTCGACGCAGATCCCGCTCTACGACCGCGAGACCGGCCTGCCGAACGAGACCTATGTGTCCGTCTACACGGCGCTGCACAACCAGACCGTGCGCATCGACGATGTCTATGCCGAGACCCGCTTCGACCTCAGCGGCACGCGCGCCTTCGACGAGGCCAGCAACTACCGCACGGTGTCGATGCTGACGGTGCCCATCTCGCCGCGCGGCGGGGCGCCCATCGGCGTGCTGCAGTTCATGAACGCCATCGATCCGTTCACCGGCGCTGTCGTGCCCTTCGACCCGGATGCCGGCGCGCTGGTGGAGGCGCTGGCCGCCCAGGCCGCCGTCGCCCTCGACAACATGGAGCTGATCGAGTCGCAGAAGCAGCTCACGGAGAGCCTGATCCGCGTGCTCGCGACCACCATCGACGCCAAGAGCCCGCACACCGGCCGCCACTGCGAGCGCGTGCCCGAGCTGGCGCTGCGCCTCGCGCAGGCCGCCAGCGACGAGACCGACGGCCCGCTGCAGCATTTCGCCTTCCGCTCCGAGCGCGAATGGGAGGAATTCCGCATCGGCGCCTGGCTGCACGACTGCGGCAAGGTGACGACGCCCGAGTTCGTCATCGACAAGGCCACCAAGCTCGAGACCATCCACAACCGCATCCATGAAGTGCGCATGCGCTTCGAGGTGCTGCACCGCGATCTCGAGATCGAGAGGCTGCAGGCCCAGGCGGCCGGCCTGTGGAGCGAGGCGCAGGAGGCGGCCCACCGCGCCGACCTCGCCGCCCTGAGGCAGGACTTCGAGTTCGTGGCCCGCTGCAACCTCGGCGACGAGGCCATCGCGGACGGCGCGATCGAGACCCTGGCGCGCATCGGCGCGCGGCAATGGACCCGGCATTTCGACGACCGGCTGGGTCTGTCGGCAGCCGAGCTGGCCAGCCGCGCGGGCGAGCCCGTCCCGGCGCTGCCCTGCCGCGAGCCGCTGCTGGCCGACCGCCCGCGCGACATCGTGGCCCGCCCCGACGCGGAGCGGCTCGACCCGGCCTTCGGCTTCCGCATGGAGGTGCCGGAGCATCTCTACAACCGCGGCGAGCTCTACAACCTCGCGGTGCGCAGCGGCACGCTGACCGCGGAGGAGCGCTACAAGATCAACGAGCACATGGTGCACACGGTGATGATGCTGGAGCGCATGCCCTTCCCCAAGCATCTGCGGCGCGTGCCCGAGTACGCCGGCACCCACCACGAGCGCATGGACGGCCAGGGCTATCCGCGCCAGCTCGGCGCCGAGCAGCTGTCGGTGCCCAGCCGCATCATGGCGGTGGCCGACATCTTCGAGGCGCTGACCGCGGCGGATCGCCCGTACAAGAAACCCAAGCCGCTGTCGCAGGCGCTGGCCGTCATGCAGCGCATGGCCGGCACCCACATCGACGCCGGCATCTTCAACCTCTTCCTGCGCTCCGGCGTCTACCTGGAGTTCGCGCGCAAGCACCTCGGCGCCGACCAGATCGACGTCACCGATCCGACGCCCTTCTACGCCCTGGTGCCGCATGCCTAGCGCGGTGGCAGGTCTGCGTGACGCGGCCAGGCCCGGCGCCGCGCCGCGGCTGGCCGGCGAGCTGCTGGCGCTGTTCGAGCATGTCAGCCACGTGCGCAACAAGATGCAATGGGTCGAGCGCCACATCTCGGCCGACCTGCACGGCGCTGGCGACGCCGCCCTGGCCCGCGCCTGCGCGGCGGTGGCGACAGCCATCGATGCCCAGCCGGCCCTCTTCGACCGCCATGCGTATCACAACCGCCAGCACTTCTGCGAGGTCGCGCTGACGGCCTATGCCCTGTGCCTGGTGCACCGCCTCGGCGCGGACACCGCCCAGCTGCTGCTGCTGGCGGCCATGATCCACGACATCGTCCATGAGGGGCGCCCGCAGCCCGCCTTCGTGCAGGAGCGCGCCAGCGTCGACAGCATGCGCGAGTTGCTGGAAGTGGCGGGGCTGGAGCAAGCGCAGATCGACCGCCTGAGGGTGCTGGTGCTGGCCACCGACCCCGTCGCAGGCACGTCCTTCATGGCCGCCGCCTGCCGCGCCCATGCCGGCCGCACGGCCCTGGCGCTGACCGTGCCCGCCGGCGCGCCGGAGCTGGCCGCGCTGGTAGCCGACGCGGAACTGGCCCAGCTCGCGCGCCTGTTGTGCGAGGCCGACCTGCTGCCTTCCATCGGGCTGGACGCCGCGCACGCGCTGCGCGTGCAGCAGCGCCTGGCGCGCGAATGGCGGCGGCCCCTCGGCCTGGACGACAAGCTGGCCTTCCTGGACCTGGTGCTGCAGCAGGGCTATATCGGCGACTTCTTCCTGCCATGCGTCCATGCCACGCGGGCGGCCCTGTCCGCCGACCTGCATGCCCTCGCCCAGGACTGAGCCGCGCCTGGCCCGCTGGGCCTGGGTGGTTCCGCTGGCCGCGCTGCTGCTGGCCCTGGGCCTGGCCTGGCTGGAGCCACCGGCCTTGCGGGGCCTGCGCTACGCCGCCTTCGACCAGTTCCAGCGCTGGCAGCCTCGCGCCTACGACGACCCGCCGGTCCGCATCGTCGACATCGATGACGAAAGCCTGCGCCGCGTTGGCCAGTGGCCCTGGTCGCGGGAACAGGTGGCCAAGCTGCTGGCCGCCATCGGCCAGGCCGAACCGGCCTCCATCGCGGTGGACGTGCTGTTCGCCGAGCGCGACCGCAGCGGTGGCGATGCCGAACTCGCGCAGGTCCTGACGCAGCAGCGGGTGGTGCTCGGCTTTGGCATGACGGCCCGCCGCGCCACGCCGGCAGCGGGCGCCGATCCCAACGACGACGGCCTCGAGCTGAAGGCCGGCTACTTCCCGCTCGGGGGCGACCCTGCCCCCTTCCTGCCGACCTTCGCCTCCAGCGTGGCCAACCTGCCCGAGCTGCAGCGGGCCGCCGCGGGCCAGGGCGCCATGACCTTCATCCCCGATGTCGACGGCATCGTCCGCCAGGTGCCGCTGGTGCTGAACCTGGATGGGCGGCTGGTGCCTTCGCTGACCGCCGAGGCGCTGCGGCTGGCCGAGGGCGTTTCGCACTACACCGTGCGCAGCGCCGGCGACAGCGGCGGCGTCATCGATGTGCGCATCGGCGAGAGGCTCATCGCCACCGACGCCGGCGCGGCCCTCTGGGTGCACTATGCGCGCCCGCAACCGCGGCGCTACATCCCGGCCTGGCGGGTGCTCGACGGCAGCCTGCCGCCGGGCCAGCTCAAGGGCCGCATCGTGCTGGTGGGCACCTCGGCCCAGGGCCTGATGGACCTGCGCTTCAGCCCGCTGGGCGGCATCATCCCCGGCGTCGAAGTCCATGCCCAGGCCCTGGAGCAGCTGTTGAGCGGCCAGCACCTTGGCCGCCCGGGCTGGATGCCGGCGGCGGAGTGGCTGGCCATGCTGCTGGGCTGCGTCCTGGTGGGGCTGCTGGCCATGAAGCGCAGCGCCGCGGCCTCGTCGGCCGGCTTCCTGCTGCTGTCGGGCGCCATGGGCCTGGCGGCCTGGACGGCCTTCGTGCGCGCCGGCGTGCTGGCCGACCCCGTCATGCCCATGCTGGGCATGGCCCTGGTCTTCATCCCGACCACGGTGATGCGCTATCTGCAGAGCGAGCGCCGGCAGCGCTGGATGAAGCAGACCTTCTCGCGCTATGTGTCGCCCAATCTCGTCGACTACCTGATCACCCACCCCGAGGCCCTGGCGCTGGAGGGCCGGCGCCAGCGCTGCAGCTTCGTCTTCACCGACCTGGCCGGCTTCACGCGGCTCATGGAGAGCATGGACCCGGCGACCGCGGTCGGCCTGGTGAATCGCTACCTCGACCGCATGATCGCCATCGCCTTCGAGCACGACGGCACGCTGGACCGCATCGTCGGCGACGCCGTGGCCATCATGTTCTCGGCGCCCGTCGAGCAGAAGGACCATGAGCAGCGCGCCCTGCGCTGCGCGCTGGCCATGCACGCCTTCTCGCGCGCCTACGTCGACGAGCTGGCGCGCCAGGGCATTCCCTTCTCCGAGACGCGCATCGGCGTGCACACCGGCGAGGTGACTGTCGGCAACTTCGGCGGCGAGGCCATCTTCGACTACCGGGCGCTGGGCGACCCGGTCAACACCGCCGCCCGCCTGGAGAGCGCCAACAAGCAGCTGGGCACGCTGATCTGCGTGTCCGAGGCGACGCTGGCCGGCTGCCCGGGCGCCCCGGCGCGCCCCGTCGGCCGGCTGCGCCTGGCTGGCCGCAGCAGCTATCTGCTGGTGCATGAGCCGCTGTCGGCGCCCGACCCCGACTACCAGCAAGCCTACGAGCTGATGCGCGACGACAGCGACCAGGCCCTGGCCGCCTTCGAGGCCTTGTCAGGCGCCAGGCCCGATGATCCGCTGGTCAGCCT
Organism: Roseateles sp. GW821-FHT09H10; assembly: GCF_059415865.1. NCBI lineage: Bacteria > Pseudomonadati > Pseudomonadota > Betaproteobacteria > Burkholderiales > Sphaerotilaceae > Roseateles > Roseateles sp. GW821-FHT09H10. The sequence continues at coordinate 186,955 of NZ_JBWKOB010000004.1, forward strand.
GCACCTGTCGCGCCTGCGTGCCGGCAAGCGCGGGGATGCGATCGAGTTGTTCGAGAAATAGGCCGGGCATCGCGTTTGCCGCACCCGGCTGACACGGCCCCAGGAGCCTTTGATGAGCTTTCTCCCACCCTATGCCAGCGACCAGCCCGACCGTAGCGAAGTCGACGCGCTGGCGGGCGCCACCGTGCTGGAGTTCGGCGCCAACTGGTGCGGCATCTGCCAGGCCGCTGAAGCCACCATTGCGGGTGCGCTGACTGCGCATACGGCGCCGACGCCGCTGCGTCATTTGCGAGTCGAGGATGGGCGCGGGCGGCCGCTGGGCCGCTCCTTCGGCATCAAGCTGTGGCCCACCCTCGTCATGCTGAAGGACGGCCGTGAGGTCGCGCGCGTGGTGCGGCCCGGTGGCGCCAGCGAAATCGCCGACGCGCTCGCCCAGCTCAGTTGAAGAAGGCCAGCAGGACCGGCGCCAAGGCCTTGGCGCTGACGTCATGGGCCTGGCCCTCGATCACCTGGCGCTGGGCGCCCGGGATGGCCTGGGCCAGCTTGTCGGCCGTCGCGCGCATGAAGGGCATGGGGCCCAGGCTGGCGCCACCGTCCAGCACCAGCGTCGGCACCTTGACCTGGGCGGCGATGGCGACAGGCACGGAGCGGTCGTCACCCAGCAGCGCGTTGTCATGGGCCAGCGTCGGCGCCATCTTCAACATGCCCGGCCAGGCCGGCGAGGCCTTCAGCTTGGCCACGGCGGCATCCGGTGCGCCGACGAACTTCATGAAGGCGGTGACGGCCTCGGCGTTCTCCTTGGCGGCGAGCTGCTTGTCCAGGCGGGCCGCGAAGGCCTTCCATTCCTTGGCCGCGCCGTCGGCCTCGCTGTAGGGCGCCTCATAGAGGGCCAGCTTCCTGACCTTGCCCCCCAGCGCCGCCGCCGCGTGCAGGGCCAGGGCTGCGCCGGAGGACTTGCCATAGACGTAGGCCGAGCCGCCGGCCTTGTCGATGAGGGCCTCGATGTCTTCCACCTCGCGCCGGACGGCATAGGGCTGGGTGTCGCCGCTGTCGCCCCGGCCACGGCGGTCATAGCTGTAGACCGTCAGGCGGGCCGACAGCAACTGCGCCAGTTCGGCGGCGCCCTTGCGGTCCGACAGCGCGCCGCCGACCACGATGACCGCCGGGCCCTGGCCGAGCTTGTCGTAGGCAATGCGCGTGCCGTCCTTCGACGTGACCGTCTGCGCGGCCTGCCCCCAGGCGAGCGAGGCCAGGCAGAGCAGGCCGGCCAGGCCGGCGGATTTCAGCAGCAGGGTGATGGCGCTGTTGGCATGCATGTCGTCTCTCCTGAAACAGGCCGAAGCGCGGCAATCGACGTGCCAGCAGACCTCTAGAACGTCAGCTTCACCGAAGCCGCGCTGCGCTGGGCGGCGCCATGGAAGACGGCCTCGATGTTGTTGCCGTCGGGGTCGGTGGCGAAGGCGGCGTAGTAGCCCGGGTGGTAGGGCCGCTCACCCGGCGCGCCGTGGTCCTGGCCGCCGCTGGCCAGCGCGGCCCGATGGAATGCGTCGACCATGGCCCGGTCCCGCGCCTGGAAGGCCAGGTGGACGCGACCGGTCAGCCTGCCCTGGGCCGCCTGGCTGTCGGCCGTCGACACGAACAGCTCATCGGCCCAGAAATAGTCCTCGGCGCTGCCGCCGATGGGAATCTCCAGCACCTGGAAGATGGCCTCGTAGAAGCGCCGGCTGGCCGGCAGGTCGCGCACGACGAGCTGGATGTGGTCGATCAGCCGGCCGCGGTGCAGCTCCTGCGTTTCCATGGTTGCCCCGTGCAATGGTGAGTGGAATGGCCATGTTAGGAGCCAGCGCGGCGCAAAACTGTTTCAACAGGATTCCGCTGCGACACCGCTGCGGCAGGCCCCGGCTCATCACCGCCAGCCGCAGTTCATCCGCCCCCGCCGGCGATTGGTCGTGTCGCGCTCGCGCCGCTGCTCGTGCTTGCAGACACTGCAATCACTGACACAGCCAACCCACCGGAGCCCACCATGAACACCGCCGCCCAGACCTTCGTCGTCGCCCTCGCCTCTGTCGCCGCTGCCGCCGTCCTCGGCGTGGGCCTGGCCAACAGCACCGCAGCGCCCACGACCGAGATCGTGAAGCTGGAGCGTGTGGTCGTGGTCGGCAAGCGTGCCGACGCCACGGTGGTCGCCAAGCTGCCGCGCGTCATCGTCGAAGGCCGCCGCGCCCTGCCGGTCGAAACCACGGTGGCTGCAGCCCCGACGGCTGTCCGCCGCGTCTGACCCCCCGCTGCCGTCAGTTCCCACCCGCCGCCGGCGGGTTTTCCTTTTTTTGCAAGCGCTTGGCGACGCGTCTCATGCAAACTGGGTGCATGCGATCCCTCCTTCGCCTGCTCGCCCTCGCCGGCCTGGCTGCCCTCTTCACCGGCTGCGCCAGCAACAGCGACTGCGGTTCGCCCTACGCCGCCTCGCCGCAGTTGCAGAACTGCCTCTTCGCCAATCCGCCCAATCCCGACACACCGCCGGGCGCCAGCAGCTGGTCGATCTGGACGCGCTTCATCTTCGCCAGCAAGACCGGCACCGTGCCCGTCGACGCCATTCCCGTGAGGCCGCTGACGACGGCCCAGCTCGAGGCGCTGGACCCGCAGGCCAACCACCTCGTGCGCCTGGGCCATTCCTCGCATCTGCTGAAGCTCCAAGGCAAGTTCTGGCTCATCGACCCGGTGTTTGGCGAGCGGGTTTCGCCCTTCAGCTTCGCCGGCCCCAAGCGCTTCCACGCGCCGCCGCTGGCCCTGCAGCAGCTGCCGCCCATCGAGGGCGTCATCCTGTCGCACGACCACTACGACCATCTGGACGTGCCCACCATCGAGTTCCTGGCCACGCGGGCGCAGCGCTATTTCGTGCCGCTGGGCGTGAAGGCCCGCCTGGTGGAGATGGGCGTGCCGGCCGAGCGCGTGCAGGAGTTCGACTGGTGGCAGGGCGCCAGCCATGCCGGCGTGCAGCTGACCGCCACGCCGGCTCAGCATTTCTCGGGCCGCACTCTCTCCGACCGCAACAGCACGCTGTGGGCCTCCTGGGTCATCCAGAGCGGCGGCCAGCGCCTCTTCTACAGCGGCGACTCGGGCTATTTCGGCGGCTTCAAGCAGATCGGCGAGCGTTTCGGCGGCTTCGACCTCGCGCTGATGGAGAACGGCGCCTACGACGCCTACTGGCCCGCCGTGCACATGACGCCCGAGGAGAGCGTCAAGGCCTTCCGGGACCTGCGCGCCAAGGTGCTGTTCTCGGTGCACAACAGCACCTTCGACCTGGCCTTCCACACCTGGCAGGACCCGCTGAACCGGCTGGCCGACCTGGCCCAGGCCCAGGGCATCGAGCTGGCCACGCCCGAGATCGGCGAGGTCATGACGGTGGGGCAGCCGCGCGGCAACAAGCGCTGGTGGGTGGGGCTGAGATAGTCAGAGGGCCTTCAACACCACCGGTTCGATGAATCGAGCGATCCCGTCCTATGGCTCTTGAGACCGGCTAGGCTGCGCCAGACGGTGGGACGGATCGTCGAAGGCCTTGCTGGAGAGATTCAGCATGCGACGCATCACGGGCAGGTCTTCTGCACCGAGCGCGCGGACGGCAAGGCCGCCAGACATGCCGCGCCTAGTCAGCCGATTGCACCGCCGTTCCGGTCGCCGCGGACATGCTGTCCTGCGAACCAGCGGGCAGATGGATCTGCATCTCCAGCGTGGCCACGCCGAAATTCACGGTGGCCGTCAGCGAGACCGGGCGTTCCGCGAGCGGCCGAGACTTCAGCTCCGCCACGGCGATCTCCAGGATGCTGCACATTTGCGCCGTCGAAACGCGAACCGCTTTCTCGTTGATCGCCTCTGACGCCGAGCTCGCTGCATTCGCGATGGATTCCGCGCCGGTCTTGACCGAAGTCGTGATGCCTTGGACGGCGTCGCTGGCCGTCGAAGCGACCTGCGTTCCGAGGCCCTTGATCTTGTCGAGCATTGACGAAGCTCCCCTTCTGATGTCGGAGCGCTAGCCTAGCAAACCGGCCATGGCCAGCTCGAGCGTAGCTCGCGATGCCATGGAATCGATTCCACGCCAAAACCCGGAACAACCTGGAAACGCCTCCCTCCCTAGGACCTTTCCCAGGCACCGTTGACAAGCATCGAGCCCGTCTTGGATACTGATTTGGAACCGGTTCCATACAACAGACGGAGACAAGACGTGACACAACGAGGGTTCGTGGGGGGCAGTGCCGCCCCGCTGGGAAGTTCCGCGCGCGGCGCATTGCTGGGCGGGCTGCTGGGTGCGGCGCTGCTAGCCGGTTGCGGCGGCGGAGGCGCGTCCTCGCCGGCCCCCAGCCCGGCTCCTGCCCCGGCGCCAGCACCTGCGCCTGCCCCGGCGCCCGAAGGCCTCACGCTGCTGAAGACCGACGGCAGCAAATGGGTCAAGGCCAGCGGCGCCCAGGTGCTGCTCAAGGGCACCAACCTCGGCAACTGGCTGGTGCAGGAGTTCTGGATGATGGGCCAGGGCGGCAATGGCGTCACCGACCAGTGCACGCTGGAGGCCAAGCTGACCGAGCGCTTCGGCTACGAGGAGAAGGAAAGGCTGATCAAGCTCTTCCGCGACAGCTGGATGACCACCCGCGACTGGGACCAGCTGCAGGCCTTCGGCTTCAACATCGTGCGCCTGCCCATCCTGTGGAGCGTCATCGAGGACGAGAAGAAGCCCAAGACCCTGCGTGCCGATGCCTGGAAGTATCTGGACTGGAGCATCGCCGAGGCCAAGAAGCGCGGCATCTATGTGATCCTGGACCTGCACGGCGCCCATGGCGGCCAGACGCCCAACGACCACACCGGCTGCGCCGGCCAGAACAAGTACTGGACGGACACCGAGGCGCAGGAGCGCACCAGATGGCTGTGGCAGCAGATCGCGACCAAGTACAAGGATGAGCCGGCCGTCGCGGCCTACGACCCGCTGAACGAACCCTGGGGCTCCACCTCGGAGGCCATGGTGGCGCGCGTCGAGGACCTGTACAAGACCATCCGCGCCATCGACGACAAGCACATCGTGCTGCTGCCCAGCCACTACGGCAGCATCGAGGGCTACGGCAACCCGACCGCCAAGGGCTTCACCAACGTCGCCTTCGAGATCCACCCCTACCCCGGCCTGTTCGGCGACCGGCCCGGCGACTCGGCCTATATGGTCCACCGCGACTGGCTGCGCTGCGGCGCCAGCGGCACCGGTGGCGTCTGCGGCTACAACAAGCAGGTCAGCGATCTGAAGATCCCCCTGCTCGTCGGCGAGTTCCAGCCCTGGCAGGGCGCCGGCCTGGACCTCGGCGGCCAGATCGGCCGCGCCACCTATGACACCTATGCCGGCTATGGCTGGGCGTCCACGTCCTGGTCCTACAAGCTGGTCAGCCCGGCCGGCGGCTCGGGCAAGGGCACCTGGGGCATGGTCACGAATGCGGTCAACACCAATTTCGACACCGGCGTCGGCATGGTGGCCAAGGCCAGCACCTGGGACTGCGCCGGCTGGGACTCCAGCTTCGCCAATGCCTGCGCGGTCAAAGCGCCGACGATCAAGGTCGGCGGCACGGGAGCCAAGACCTATTACTTCGTCATCAAGAGCGGCGCGGTCAGCGGCAGCAACCCCGACGTCAGCTTCGACAGGATCAGCATCACCAACACCGCCAGCAATGCCGAAGCCATCAGCAACGGCAGCTTCGGCTCCAGCAGCGGCTGGACCGCGCTGACCATCAGCGGCAAGCTGAATCTGGACTTCAATGACGCCACCGCGGGCAAGGCCCCGGCCGGCAGCGAGGGTGCCGTGCTGCGCGTGACGCGCCCTGCCGGCGTCAGCGGCGAGATCAATGGCGGCGTCTACCAGGCCATCACCCTGCAGGGCGGCCAGACCTACACGCTGAGCGGCGTCTTCAAGGACAACGGCAGTGCCAACAGCTGGGCCGAGATGTATCTGGTCGACAAGGAGCCGGTGCAGGGCAAGGACGTCATCGACATGAACGGCAAGGTGGACTTCGCCACCGCCACCGTGGCCGAGATCGAGGCCCTGTTCAAGAGCTATGCCACCCAGACCCTGGAGGCCCACTCGGGCCTGGCGCAGTGGATGACCAGCACCGCGGTGCCGGAGGTCTTCCAGCTGCCGGCGCGGCCCGCGGGCCTGAAGCTGGTGGAGGGCAGCAACAGCAACGCCCTGAGCTGGACCGCCAGCACCGACGCCAAGGTCACGGGGTACAACGTCTACCGTGCCAATGGCGCCGGCGGCAACTACAGCAAGATCGCCGACAAGGTCGCCACTGCCAGCCACACGGACAGCACGGCAGCCAGCGGCACGACTTATTTCTACGTCGTGACCTCAGTCACCGCGGCCAACGAAAGCTATTACAGCGATGCCGCCAGCACCGCCATCACCGCCGCGCCTGTCCCCGCGACCCTGCAGGCGGAGGCCTTCACGGCCATGAGCGGCGTCCAGCTGGAAAACTGCAGCGACGCCGGCGGCGGCCAGAACGTCGGCTACTTCGATCCGGACGACTACATCGAATTCAAGATCAACGTCGCCACCGCCGGCAACTTCACCATCGACTACCGCCTGGCCACCGCCAATGGCAGCACCGGCTTCGAGGTCTGGGTGGATGGCGCCAAGGTGGTCAACGCGATGGAAGTGCCCAACACCGGCGGCTGGCAGACCTGGGTCACCAAGACCAGCACGCCCTTCGCGCTGACGGCCGGCAACCACACGCTGCGCCTGAAATCCGTCGGCAAGGAGTGGAACCTGAACTGGCTGAAGGTCAATGCACAGTAAGGACGTCTAGCCCACAGACGCGGGGCGGCCCCCTAGAACCCCAGGCTGCCGCCCACCGCCCCGCCGGGCCTACGCTTGGCCTCCGCTCATTGCCGGGCTGGAGGCCTCCATGTCCATCTCGCGAATCGCGCTGGCTTGTGCCGGCGCCCTGTTGCTGGCCGCCGCCAGCCTCGCCCAGGCCAACACCCTCGCGCCGGCCGGCGTGGCCGGCACGGTGTTCTTCAACTTCCAGCCGCCGGCGGGCATCCAGGTCAACGGCTTTGGCAGCTTCCCGCTGGTCGGGCCGGGTGGCGAGTTGCGGCTCGACGCGTCGCCGCAGCCCAGTCCGTCGCTGTACGGCGAGGTCGGTGTAGGCCCCGGCTTCACCGGCCGGGCCAGCGCGCAGCTGACCTACCAGATGCAGGTCGTGGCGCCGCAAGGTGCCGATCCGAATGCCGAGGTGGGCGTCAACGCCACCGTGGCGGGGCGGGTCACGGGCTCGTCCAACACCGTCGACCCCTTTGCCGGCTTTGCGATGAAGGCGCAATGGCTGCTGGAAGATGTCGGCCTCGGCCTGGCGCCGGTCTTCAGCGAAGGCATCCAGACCGGCACGCTGCAGGGCAGCTTCGCCCAGAGCTTCAGCCATGACGTCGCACTCATGCTCAAGCCCGGCCATGTCTACCTCGTGACGCTGACGGCCGATGCCTTCGCAGGCGCCTCGTCGGGGCCGTCGGCGAGTGCCACCGCCTATATCGACCCTGTCTTCTCCTTCGCCGCCGGCGTCGACCCGGGCTATGCCTTCGAGTTCAGCGCCGGCATCGGCAATGCGCCGATTCCGGAGCCCGCAAGCTGGGCGCTGCTGTCGCTGGGGCTGCTGGCCCTCGCGCGGCGACGGCGCAGCGGCTGACAGGCTTCAGCGCTGCACACCCCAGCGCCTGACGGTCAGGCGCTCGACGGTGTCGAAGACGAAGCGCTCCACCAGCCAGCCGATCAGCACGACGGTGGCCAGGCCGGCGAAGACGCGGTCGGTCATCAGCTCGTTGCGGCTCTGGAAGATGTACCAGCCCAGGCCGCCGCGTCCCGACGAGGCACCGAAAAAGAGTTCAGCCGCGATCAGCGTGCGCCAGGCGAAGGCCCAGCCTATGCGCAGTCCCGACAGGATGGCCGGCAGGGCCGACGGCACCAGGATCTGCAGCACATAGCGCAGTCCGCGCAGCCCGTAGTTGCGGCCGGCCATGCGCAGGGTCTCGGGCACGCCCTGGAAGCCCGACAGCGTCGACAGCGCCAGCGGCCACAGCACCGCATGCACGAGCACGAAGACCAGGCTGCCGGAGCCGAGGCCGAACCACAGCAGGGCCAGCGGCAGCAGCGCGATGGCAGGCAGCGGGTTGAACAGGGACGTCAGCGTGACGAGCACGTCGCGCCCGGGCCGGGTCGCGACGGCCAGCGCCGACAGCGTCAGCGCCAGCACCACGCCCAGCGCATAGCCCTGCAGCAGCAGCGACAGCGAGGCGGCGGTGCGCACCAGCAGTTCGCCATTGCGCAGGTCGTCCCACCAGGCCTGCGCGGCCTGCAGGAAGCCGGGCAGCAGCAGGTCGTTGCCGGCCCAGCGAGCGGCGAGCTCCCACAGCGAGGCAATGAGCACAAGGACGACGATCTGGCGGATGCCGTCGCGCTGCCACAGGCGCTGGGCGGCGCTCAGCGGCGCGACGGCGGCGAAGGCGGGCAGTGGCGGCAGTTCGCGCTCGAACTCGGGGCGGTGGACGTAGCTCATGCTTCGAACAGCAGGCGATGGATGCGCTGCTGTTGTGCCTGGAAGGCGGCGCTGCCGGCGCTGGCGAAGTTGAAGGCTTCGGCGTCCAGCTCGGCGCGCACACGGCCCGGGTGGGGCGAAAGCAGCAGGACGCGGTTGCCGACGAGCAGCGCCTCCTCGATCGAGTGGGTGACGAAGAGCAGCGTGAAGCCGAGCTCGTTCCACAGCCGCAGCAGCTCTTCCTGCAGGCTGCGGCGGGTCAATGCGTCCAGCGCGGCGAAGGGCTCGTCCATCAGCAGCACGCGCGGGCGCATCACCAGCGCGCGGGCGATGGCGACACGCTGCTTCATGCCGCCGCTAAGCTGGTGCGGGAAGGCGTCGGCCGCGCGCGCCAGGCCAACGGTTTGAAGCGCCTGCGCGGCGCGTTCGCGCGCTTCAGCCTTGCCGCATTGGCGGGAGGCGAGCAGGCCGAAGGCGACGTTGTCGATGACGCGCTTCCACGGCGGCAACTGGTCGAACTCCTGGAACACGACGACGCGGTCGGGTCCGGGTTCGGTGATGGGACGGCCCTGCAGCAGGATCTCGCCAGAACGGGGCGGCAGGAAGCCGGCAACGGCCTTGAGCAGGCTGCTCTTGCCGCAGCCGGAGGCGCCGAGGAGGACGAAACGGTCGCCCTGCTGAACGTCGAAGGACACCTCGTGCGTGGCGCGGACGGTGCGGTTCTCGCTGCGATATTCCAGGCTCAGGTCGCGGACCTGCAGCAGGGGAGGAGGTGGCGCTGCGGCGAGCGCGGCGTGTTCCTGCGGGTCGGTGGCGCTCATGATTTGTCGACGCTGGTTGACGGACCGGTTTGCTTCGGTGAAGGCACGTAGCTGATCGCTGCATTGCCGGGAGTCCGTCCCGGCGGCCGGGTAACTTTGGCGAAACCTTCGGTTTTCTTCTGCGGTCCAGAAGACAACGAAGTTGCGGCGAAGCCAAAGTCACCAAAGAAGAGGCCCTGAACCGCACACCATCGCGACGCCGCCAATTCAACTGCCACCGGCCAAGTGCGCATCGTCAAAGAAGTAATCCCGCACCGACGCCGGCTTGTTCTTGATCGCGCCCACGCGGTGCATGAAATCCGCCAGCGCAAAGGTGTTCTCCGGCGTCAGCTTGAAATCCACCTCGGGGTTGCGAATGATCTTCAGCAGCAGCGCGCGGTCGACCTTGCTCTTGTTGGTGCGCAGATAGATGTCGGCCGCCTTCTCGGGATCGGCCTTGACCAGCTTCGCAGCCTCAGCCAGCGCATCCGTGAACGCCCGATAGGTCTTGGGGTTGTCCTTGCGGAACTTCTCGGTCGCGTAGAGCACCGTGGCCGAGGCAGGCCCACCCAGCACGTCATAGCTCTTCAGCACGATGTGGGCCTGCGGGTTGCCGGCCAGCACCTGGTCCTGGAAAGGCGGGTTGCCGAAATGCGCGTTGACCTCGGTGCCGCCCTTGATCAGGGCCGCCGTCGCCTCCGGATGCGGCAGCGCGACCTGCAGCTTGTCGAGCCTGTTGAACTGCGCATCGCCCCAGAGCTTGGCGGAAGCGAGCTGCAGGATGCGCGACTGCACCGACACGCCGGCCGCCGGGGTGGCGATGCGGTCCTTGTCGCCGAAGTCGGCAATCGTCCTGACGGCGGGATTGGTGCTGACGAGGTAGTAGGGGAAGTTGCCCAGCGACGCGACGCCGCGCACGTTCTGCTTGCCGTTGGTGCGGTCCCAAATCGTCAGCAGCGGCCCGACGCCGGCACCGGCGATGTCGATGCCGCCGCTCAGCAGCGCCTCGTTGACAGCCGCGCCGCCGGAGAGTTCGACGAACTCGACCTGCACCTCGGGCAGGCCTTGCGCCTTGCCGTGCTTCTGGATCAGCCCCCGGTCCTTGGCCACGTCCAGCAGCAGATAGACGATGCCGAACTGCTCGGCGATGCGAATGCGTCCTTCGGCCTGGGCGGCGAGCGGCAGGGCAGCAAAAAGTGTCGTCAGCGCCAGGCGGCGCAGGGTGTTGCGAATTTTCATGTTCAGAAAGGCTTGTCGCCCTCGATGGTGGTGCGGTGCAGGCGACGGCGCAGTTCGGGCGGGCAGCCCGCGGCCAGATGGGTGACGGAGCGGTTGTCCCAGAACACCATGTCGTGGGGCTGCCAGCGGTGGCGGTACTGCAGCTGCGGCAGGGTGCCGTAGCTGAACAGCTCGGCCAGAAGTTCGCGGCTCTCGTCCTCGGTCACACCGACGATGCGGGTCGTGAAGTGCTCGCTGACGAAAAGACCCAGCCGCCCCGTCTCGGGGTGGGTGCGCACCACCGGCTGCTCGACTGGCTTGACCTGGGCCACCTGCTGGTCGCTGAGCTTGGGGCGCCAGGGGCTGCGCTCACGCAGCTCCTCGTACTTGGCCAGGTAGGAGTGCTCGGCCTTCAGGGAGCGCACCCGCTGCTTGAGCCCTTCGGGCAAGGCATCCCAGGCCCGGTGCTGGTCGGCGAACAGCGTGTCGCCGCCAACGCTGGGCAGCTCCTGGGCCAGCAGCATGGAGCCCAGGCTGGGCGTTTCCTTGTACGACAGGTCGGAGTGCCAGAAATGGCCGGCGTCGCCCAGGCCAACCGGCTGATCGTTCTCGACGATGTTGGAGACGATGAGGATCTCCGGGTGGCCCTGCAGGTGGAACTGGTGCAGCACATGGATCTGCAGCGGGCCGAAGCGGCGGCTGAAGGCGATCTGCTGCTCGGGCGTGATGCGCTGGTCGCGGAAGACCAGCACATGGTGATCCAGATGGGCGCGGTGGATGCGGCGGAAATCCTCGTCCGCCAGCGGCTGGCTCAGGTCCAGCCCCAGCACCTCGGCGGCAAAGCTGCCCTCGATGCGGCGGATCTCGATGCGTGAAGAGGTTGGCTTTGCCACGGCAGCGGCTTCCTCGAAAACTGTGGCGCTCATGGTGGCCCTCATGCGAAAACCACACAAGGCTAGGGCCGCCACCTTCTTCGGCAAACGAAGCAAAACAAGGACGGTTATGCGCCCAACGAAAAAGGCGCAATGCACGGCTGCATTGCGCCTTGCTGGAGCGTCAGCTCGTCAGGCCCTGGCCAACCGGCGCACCACGGAGACGAGGTGGTCGACCTCGTCGCAGGTGTTGTAGAACGCGAACGACGGCCTCACTGTCGCTTCCACGCCGAAGCGGCGCAGGATGGGCTGGGCGCAGTGGTGGCCCGAGCGCACCGCGATGCCCTCCTCGGCCAGCGCCTTGCCCACGGCCGCCGTCTCATGCCCGGCCAGCACGAAGCTCAGCACGCTGGCCTTGTCGGCCGCCGTGCCGATGAGGCGCACGCCCTTGATCGGACGGATGGCTTCGGTGGCGTAGGCCAGCAGGTCATGCTCGTAGCGGGCGATGGCTGCCAGGCCGATGCGCGAGACATAGTCCAGCGCCGCACCCAGCCCGGCCGCATCGGCGATGTTGCCGGTGCCGGCCTCGAAGCGCGCCGGTGCCGGCTGGAACACCGTGCGCTCGAAGCTCACGTCGGCAATCATGTTGCCGCCGCCCTGCCAGGGCGGGATGGCGTCCAGCACCTCCTTGCGGCCGACGACCGCACCGATGCCGGTGGGGCCGAAGATCTTGTGGCCGCTGAAGATGAAGAAGTCGCAGCCGATGGCCTGCACGTCCACGGCCAGGTGGGAGACCGACTGCGCGCCGTCCACCAGCGTCGTCACGCCCTGGCGCTGCGCGAGGCCGACCAGCTCCTGCACCGGCACCACCGTGCCCAGTGCATTGCTGACCTGGGTGACGGCCAGCAACCTGGTGCGCGAATTGATGAGCTTCTGAGCCTCGCTCAGGATGACCTGGCCGGTGTCGTCCACCGGGATCACGCGCAGATGAGCACCCTTGCGCGCCGCGAGCTGCTGCCAGGGCACGATGTTGGCGTGGTGCTCCAGATGCGAGACGACGATCTCGTCACCCTCGCCCACATGCTGCTCGCCCCAGGTGTTGGCCACCAGGTTGATGGCCTCGGTGGCGCCACGCACGAAGATGACCTCGTCGGCCGAGCGCGCATTGACGAAGCTCGCCACCGTCTTGCGGGCAGCTTCGTAGGCATCCGTCGCCCGCGCGGCCAGCGTATGGGCGGCGCGGTGGATGTTGCTGTTCTCGTGCTCGTAGAAATAGCTCAGCCGGTCGATGACGGCCTGGGGCTTCTGCGTCGTGGCGGCGTTGTCGAACCAGACGAGCTGCCTGCCGTTGACGCGCTCCTTCAGGATGGGGAAGTCGCGCCGGATGGCATTGACATCGAAGGGCACGCGCTGGCCCTGCAGCTGATGCTTGTGCGGCAGTTCGCCGGCGTGATGGCCATGTGCGCCGGGGTGGCGCTGCAGGTCCAGCACATAGAGCGAAGGCTGCTGCGACACCGTCGACGGCTCGACGAAGTAGTAGCCCGAAGGCACGGCTTCGCGTTGCGGCGGCTCGATCTGCTGAGGCACGCCGAGCAGTTGGCCGCCGCTGCGGCCGTCGATGCCGGGCACGCTGGTCAGCAGCACATCGGGCACGCCGTTGCCGGCCTGCGCGTGCGGTGCGCGGGCGGGCGACGGGCGCACCAGTGCGGCGACATGGTCGGGACCGGTGGGCGCGAGGTTGAGCCCCGGCGCGGCGGCGCCGAAGCCGCCGAATTGCGTGGTGGTGGACTGGGGCAGCGGCCCGCTGGGCAGGCCAGGCGGCAAGGGGTTGGCAGGCACATTCAGGCCACCCGCGCACTGCAGCGGCTGCGCCGCAGGCAGCGAGCCGCCGTTCAAGCTGCCGAACAGCTCGTTGGCCAGCCGGCCCAGCGCGGCGACGTCGAAAGGACTCTCGGCCACGTCAGCGGTAGGTGTCAGGGTACTCATGGTACTTGCCCACTTCCACGTCTTCGAGCACCGCCAGCGCGTCGTCGCTGTGCACCGCCAGCGAGCAATACAGGCTGATCAGGTAGGAGGCGATCGCGTTGCGGTTGATGCCCATGAAGCGCACCGACAGGCCCGGCCCCTGCTCACCCGGCAGGCCCGGCTGGTAGAGACCCACGACGCCCTGGCGCTTGTCGCCCACGCGCAGCAGGATGATGCTGGTCTTGCCGTCGTTGACCGGCACCTTGTCGCTGGGAATCAGCGGGATGCCCCGCCAGGTCAGGAACTGGCTGCCGAACAGGCTGATGGTGGGCGGCGGCACGCCGCGGCGGGTGCACTCGCGGCCGAAGGCGGCGATGCCCAGCGGATGGGTCAGGAAGAAGGCCGGCTCCTTCCAGACCTTGCTCAGCAGGTCGTCCAGGTCATCGGGCGTCGGCGCGCCGGTGATGGTCGAGATGCGCTGTTCATCCGCGACATTGGCCAGCAGGCCGTAGTCGGGGTTGTTGATGAGCTCGGACTCCTGGCGCTCCTTGATCGTCTCGATGACGATGCGCAGCTGCTCCTTGATCTGGTCGTGCGGGCTGCTGTAGAGGTCGGACACGCGGGTGTGCACGTCCAGCACCGTGGCCACCGCATTCAGGAAGTATTCGCGCGGGGCGGCGTCGTAGTCGGCGAAGGTGACGGGCAGCTCGGCCTCGTCGCGCTTGGCGCAGGCGACCTTGACGGCCTCGGGGTCGGCCACCTTGTTGAGGCGGTAGATGCCGGCCTCGACCGGGATCCACTGCAGCAGATGGGTCAGCCAGCGCGGCGTGATGGTGGAGAGCTGGGGGACGGTCTTGGTCGCGTTCGCAAGCTGCCGCGCAGCGGTGTCGCTGAGCGCGAGTTGGGGCGTTTCGGCCATGGGGAATGGACTCCTGGGGGTGGGGGTAAAAAGTTCAGGCGCTCAGCGACTGGAAGGCCGAGTTCGGATCGGCCTGCGAGGCCGCCTGGGAGATCCGGCTTTCCGGCGGCAGGCTGCGGGTCAGCCAGACATTGCCGCCGATGACCGAACCGCGGCCGATGGTGATGCGGCCCAGCACGGTGGCCCCGGCGTAGATGACGACGTCGTCCTCCACGATGGGGTGGCGCGGCTGGCCCTTGTGGGCATGGCCGGCCTCGTCGGTCGGGATGCTCTTGGCGCCCAGCGTGACGTTCTGGTAGATGCGCACCCGCTGGCCCAGCACCGCCGTCTCGCCGATGACGACGCCGGTGCCGTGGTCGATGAAGCAGCCCGCGCCGATGCTGGCGCCGGGATGGATGTCGATGCCGGTCTGGGCATGGGCCAGCTCCGAGATGACCCGTGCGATCAATGGCAGCTCCAGCCGGTAGAGCTCGTGCGCCAGGCGGTGGCTGATCAGCGCATGCAGGCCCGGATAGCAGAGCAGCACCTCGTCGACGTTGCGTGCCGCGGGGTCGCCCTGGAAGGCGGCGATGACGTCGCTGTCCAGCAGCTCGCGCACGGCGGGCAGGCGGGCGGCGAAACGGGCGGCGCGCTCGGCCGCCTCGTTGAAGGGCGGCGCCTCGACGCCGCGCAGCTTGGCTTCATGGCCCAGCTCCAGCGCCGCCTGCTGGCGCAGCCGCGACAGCGCGGCGCCCAGGGTGTGGCCGACGTAATAGTCCTCGCCCTCGGGCTGCAGGTCGGGCGGGCCCAGGCGCATCGGGAACAGCGCGCCGGCCAACTGCTGCACGACGGCCGCCAGCAGCTCGCGCGACGGCAGCTCGCGGCCGCCATCGCCCCAGCGGCGGTGCTCGTCGCGCCAGCGGCGGCGAGCGCCGCGCAGGGCCGAGACGATGCCCGACAGATCGTCGATCGGGTCTGTCGCGCCCATCAATCTTGCACCCAGGGCAGGCCATGGAAGCGCCAGCCATTGAAGTGGCCGCGCTGCTGGTGGTCGTCGCTGTCGCCCTCGAAGCCTTCCTGCACATTGAAGACGGCTGTCAGTCCGGCCTTGGTGGCAGCCTCGGCGGCCAGCGCGGACCGCTTGCCGCTGCGGCACAAGAGCAGCACCGGCAGCTCGTTGCCGGACTTGGCGCCCACCTTGGCGTCCAGCTCCTTGGCAAAGCGCGGGTTGCGGTTCAGCGAGGTGCCGGTGGCCCAGGCCACATGCAGGCTGCCGGGCACATGGCCGACGAAATGGCGCTCCTCGGTGCTGCGCACATCGACGAGGACGGCTCGGCCGGCCTGGACCAGGGCCCAGGCGTCGCGCGGCGCGACGCTGCCGGCAAAGGGCAGCGCGGCGGCCTGGGCGGCCTCGCGGGCGCGGACCAGGACTTCGGGTTCATCAACGGCAACGGTGCTCATGTCGGCTCTCATGCGAAAACCGAGCAAGGCTAGGGTTCAGGGCTTTTTCAGCAAACGAAGCAAAACGCGGACGTTTATGAGCTTTGCGCGCAAGGGCCTGCAGACCAAGAAAAAGCCCTTCGACCGGCGCACCGGCCCGAAGGGCTGAATCCACCCGTGCGGGAGGAGGAGACAAACGAAGAGCCTCGACCTTAAGGCCTGAGCAGCGCCCTCAGCAGTCAACTTGGCGACTGAATGGAGGGAGGCAGCTTCACGGGCCATGAGCTGTGGTGAAACACACCCGCCGCGCCACCGGTCAAGGCGCCACCGGGTCATGCCCCAGGCTGTCCCCAATCAGGAGGAGCAAAAGCCTCATGCCTGGGAAAACCTGCGTACCGGCCGCCCCGCGATGCCCGAGTGTCGGCGCAGAGGCAATGAAGCCTCACATCAAGGGGCAATTCATGGACTCAAGCCAGATTCACTGGACCCGCGCCGCACTCCGGTGCACGGCATTGAAGGTAGCCCTGGCGCTCGCCGCCGGCCACGCCGCGGCGGACACCATCATCTACGACAGCTTCGACACACCGGCCTACGCCATCGCGAGCTATGCCGCCAAATGGGCCAATCCCTACGGCCTGGGCGAAATGGCCCTCACCGACACGCGCAATTTCTCCGGCGGCACGTTTGCCATCAAGGCACCGGTCTTCCAGACGGGCTATGACTTCAGCGTCTACGACCACCTCAAGTACATCGCCACCAGCACGCAGGCCTTCGCCGTGCCGGTGGGCGGCTCGCTGACCTTCTCTTCCACCATCACCGCCACCGCCCACAACACCCAGGCTGCGGGCCGTGTCATCAACGGCAGCTACATCCAGAGCGGCCTGCCCTATTCGGCCCTGGCCCTCGAAGGGCAGCAGGCCGGCGCCGTGATGAACATGATCGACTTCTCCACCGGCCAGCTGTTCGACTGGTTCATCTCGGGCTCGACCGCCTTCACGCTGATCGAACGCCTGCCGTCGGCCGTCACCAACCCGAGCCTGCCGGCCAGCGACCCGAACTACGTCGGCATGGACAAGATGTACACACAGATCATCAAGCAGGTCGACATCGGCCCAGGCCCGCACGAGGTGTCCATCACCTACAGCGATACCGGCAGCGTCAGCTACTTCCTCGACGGCAAGCTGGTGTCCCAGGTCGACAACGTCGGCATCCCGCTCGACCAGCAGAGTGGCGTGGCCTGGTCCGGCATCTACCCGTCCTACGGCCCGGGCGAAGCCCTCGGCGGCAAGATCCGCAACCTGACCCTAGGCCACGGCCTCTTCAGCCTGCTCGACGCCTACCCCTTCCAGCACCCCGACCGGCCGGACCTGGCCGTCTCCATCCCGGTTGCGGAGCGCCTGTTCGGCCAGGGCATGGACGCGACCTTCGACAACTTCACCGTCACCGCCGTGCCCGAGCCGGGCACCTGGGCAATGCTGGTGGCCGGCCTGATGCTGGTTCGCGCCAAGAAGTCACGACGGCTTCGCCTCATGTGACGTATGATGGTCGTCATGTCAAAAGCGACGACCAACGCCAGAGCCGCGGCCAAGGAGGCTTCCCACGAGCGCATCGTGGCGGCGGCGGCACGGGCCATACGCCGCAGCGGCTACGACGGTACGGGCGTCGCCGACATCATGAAAGAAGCCGGCCTGACGCACGGCGCCTTTTACGCCCACTTCGCCTCCCGGGAGGCGATGCTGGCGGAGGCTGCCGCGCTGGCCTGTGCCCAGTCGGCCGCCGCTGCGGCCGACGCCGTGGCCCGCACCCCACCCGACAAGACGCTGCAGACCCTGCTCGGCGCCTACCTCTCCAAGGCTCATGTCGATCAGGTGGAACTCGGATGCCCATTGGCAGCGCTGGGGTCGGAAACATCGCGCCAGGCCCCCGAGGTGCGCCGGGTGACCACCCGCCACATCAAGGCCATGGTGGACCTGATCGCGCGCCAGTCGCCTGACTGGGGCCGGCCCGCGGCTCACGAGCAGGCACTGGTGGCGCTGTCCACCATGGTCGGCGCCCTGATGCTGGCGCGTGCCGTTGACGAGCCCGCGCTGTCGGACAGCCTGCTCGATGCGGCGCTCAAGCGCCTGACCCCCACCCACCTCTGAACTGCGCCGATGGACATCGGCCTCCCGGCTCGCCCATAGGCATGACGAACATCATGCGAAATAAAACTCCAGCCTCCTTGACCCGGCGCGCTCCGCGTACGCCGGCGAGCTCCTGAACCTCACACGCGGACGAAGGAAACACCATGAAGATGAACAGCAAGGTCGCCCTCGTGACGGGCGCCTCCTCGGGCATAGGCCAGGCCACCGCCGAACGCCTCGCCAAGGCGGGCTATGCCGTCTACGGCACCAGCCGGCAGGGACGACAGGCAGGACAGCACGGCTTCGAGATGCTGGCCCTGGACGTGACGCTGGACGACTCGGTCGAGGCCGCCGTGGCCAAGGTGGTGGCGCTGCACGGCCGCATCGACCTGCTCGTCAACAACGCCGGCTTTGGCGTCGCACCGGCCGGCGCGGAGGAAAGCTCCATCCAGCAGGCACAGGCCATCTTCGACACCAACTTCTTCGGCATCGTCCGCATGACGCGGGCCGTGCTGCCGCAGATGCGGCGCCAGGCCAGCGGCCGCATCATCAACATCGGCTCCGTGCTGGGCTTCCTGCCCATGCCCTACGGCGCCCTCTACGCGGCGACCAAGCACGCGATCGAAGGCTACTCCGAGTCTCTCGACCATGAGCTGCGCACCCGCGGCATCCGGGTCTCGGTCGTCGAGCCGGCCTACACCAAGACCCCCTTCGACGCGAATTTCCTGGCACCGGACGCCACGCTCGACGCCTACCGCGAGGCACGCGCAGCCGTGACCGAGAGGGTCAGGCAAGTGATGGCGGCCGCGGACCAGCCGGGCGTCGTCGCCGACGTCGTGTTGAAGGCCGCCAGCGCAGCGCAGCCCAAACTCCGCTACACGGCCGGCAGGCTGGCAAGCCGCCTGCGAATGCTGCGCCGATTCGCACCCGCAGGCATGGTGGATGCCGGCATTCGCCGCGACCTGCGGCTCGATGCGGCCTCGCTGGCGAACCCGTCATGAAAGCATTCCTCCTCGACCGCTACGGCAAGAACCGCGAACTGCGGTCGGCAGAGACACCCGAGCCGACCCTGCGCGATGACGAAGTACTCGTCCAGGTCCATGCCGCCGGCGTGAACCTGCTGGACGCCAAGATCAGGAGCGGCGAGTTCAAGCTCATCCTGCCCTACCGACTGCCCCTGGTGCTGGGCCATGACGTGGCCGGCGTCGTCACCCAGGTCGGGCCGCGCGTGCAGGGTTTCAAACCTGGCGACGAGATCTACGCCCGGCCCGACGACTTCCGCATCGGCAGCTTTGCCGAATACGTCGCCGTCAGGGAGCCGTCCCTGGCGCTCAAGCCCAAGGCCCTCAGCATGGAAGAGGCCGCGTCGCTGCCGCTGGTGGGCCTGACCGCCTGGCAGGCCCTCATCGAGGTGGCCAAGCTGAAGAAGGGGCAGAAGGTCTTCATCCAGGCCGGCTCGGGCGGTGTCGGCAGCTTCGCCATCCAGCTGGCCAAACACGTGGGCGCCACCGTCGCCACCACGACCAGCAGCGCCAACATCGAGCTCGTCAAGCGCCTCGGTGCCGACGTCATCATCGACTACCGCAAGGACGACTTCGCGCAGGTGCTGCAGGACTACGACGTCGTGCTGCACAGCCAGGACACCGCGACGCTGCACAAGTCGCTGCGCGTGCTCAAGCCCGGTGGCACCCTCATCTCGATCTCCGGCCCACCCGATCCTGCCTTCGCGAAGGGCATCGGCTCGCCGTGGTTTGTGAAGCTCGTCGTGCGCCTGTTGAGTGCCGGCGTCAGGAGGACGGCGGCACGCCTTGGCTTGAACTACGCCTTCCTGTTCATGCGGCCCAGCGGCCAGCAGCTGCGCGAGATCACCGCGCTGGTCGACGCCGGCGCCATACGCCCGGTCGTGGATCGCGTCTTCGCGTTCGAATCGACCAACGACGCGCTGGCCTATGTCGAGAAGGGCCGGGCCAAGGGCAAGGTGGTGATCAAGGTGAGGTAGGCGGGCGGTGGCGATGCGCGCTGCCTTCGGCCTTGCGGTAATGCTCGCCCAGCACGTCGCGGCCGAAATCGCCATCGAAGTCGCGCCAGACCGAGTGGATGTGGTTGCCGCCGGAGTTGTCGAACTCGATCAGGAAGCCCGCACCCTGGATGCGGAAGTAGTGCGGCTCGCCCGGCTTGACGGAGCCGGCCCAGCCGATGCGGATGGCGTCCAGCGCCTCGGCACGCACGCGCGCCAGCCGGGCCTGCGCCAGTTCGGGCTGCAGGTGATCGGCAAAGACGGCGATCAGCTTCAGGGCCAGGGCCTGCTGGCCGGCCTCCGTGTCGGCCAGGCGCAGGCCCAGGGCGTCCAGCGGCTGGGCGCGCGCCGCGTTGCGGCTGACGATGTCGCCGAAAGTGCGGCTGCTGAAGACGGCACGGGTGCGCTGCGCTGGCGTCAGGCTGGCCAGCCATTGGCGGGCCAGGTCCTCCTCCTTGCCCAGCAGGCGAAAGCCCTGCTTGGGGTCGGTGGCCGGGTTGGCGCCGAAGAACTGCGGCAGCGTCGCCACATGGCGGTCGCCGTCCAGGCTGAAGTGCAGGGACAGATGATGGCCCTCGAGGCGCCAGCCCCAGGCCACGGCGCCGGGCTCGCCGTACAGGGCGATGGCGTAGTTCTCGGGGTCGCGCCAGTTGCCCGAGCCTTCCAGCTGGCGCAGCGCGATCTCCAGCGCCATCAGTGACCTGACCTTGTCCAGGCCGCCCTCGTTCAGCGCCGAGCGCAGCAGGGCCGTCGCCGCCTCGCGCTGGGCAGGCGACATGGCCTTCCAGGCGATGCCGGCGCGCCGGCGCGGCGTGTAATGCCAGTCGCCGCGGGCCGCCTCAGTGAAGGGCTGCAGCAGCTCGGCCCGCTGCGGCGCCGGCGTGGCCTGCACGAGCTGGCGGGCGGCCTGGGCCGGCGCCTGGGCGTGCAGCCCCTGCACGGCGAGCAGCAACGTGGCGAAGGCCGACCCGGCCAGCAGCAAACGGCGGAGCTTCATGCCCCAAACATAACGCAACCAGCCCCGAGAATGCGTGCGCATGAGAACCGCCCTCGCTACCGCCCTCGCTACAGCCACGCTGCTGGCCGCCGCGCTGCTGGCCGGCTGCGCCCATCGCCCCGGCCTTGCGCCCGCGCCGCTGGCCGAAGCCGACGCGGCCGTCGAGCGCTTCATCGCCCAGGGCCAGCTGCCGGGCGCCGCGCTATGGATGGAACGCGTCGACCATGGCAGCCACCACCGCGCCTATGGCCGGCGCGCCGTCCTCCCCGCGCCCGAGCCGCTGGACGAGGCCACCCTTTTCGACGCCGCCTCGCTGACCAAGCCGGTCGTCACGGCCTCGCTGGTGCAATGGCTGCGCGAACGCGGCCAGCTCGACGTCGAGGCGCCGCTGCAGCGCTATCTGCCCGGATGCGGCGGCGCCGACAAGGCCGGCATCACGCTGCGCCAGCTGCTGACCCACAGCTCCGGCCTGCCCTCGGGCCTGCCGCGCAACGGCGCCGGCGACTGGGCCGGCAAGGAAGACGCGCTGCGCATCGCCTGCGCCCTGCCGCCGACGGCCGCGCCGGGCACGCAGTTCCGCTACTCCGACGTCAACTTCATCCTGCTCGGCCTCATCGTCGAACGCGCCGGCGGCATGGCCCTGCAAGACCTCGCCGAGCAGGCCCTGTTCAAGCCCCTGGGCATGCGGGACAGCGGCTACCTGCCGCTGCGCCGCTTCAGCGCCGCGCGCATCGCGCCGACGGAGCAGCTCGCTGGACTCAACGGAGAGGGCCAGGTGTTGCGCGGCGAGGTGCACGACCCGACAGCGCGCAAGATGGGCGGCGTGGCAGGCCATGCCGGCCTGTTCACGACGACGGCCGACCTGGCCCGCTTCGCGCGCATGCTGCTGGCCGGCGGTGTGGCCGAGGATGGCCGGCGCCTGCTGTCGGCCGAGAGCGTGGCCCTGCTGACGACGGCCCAATCCCCGTCCGAGCTCTCCGAGAAGCGCAGCATGGGCTGGGACATCGCCTCTCCCTTCGCCCGCCCGCGCGGCAGCCTCTACCCGCCCACCAGCTTCGGCCACACCGGCTTCACCGGCTGCGCCTTCTGGCTGGACCCATCCAGCCGCAGCTTCTTCGTGCTGCTGTCCAACCGCGTCCATCCGACGGCCGGCACCAACGTGCTGCCGCTGTATGGCGAACTGGGCACGCTGGCGGCACGGGCCGCCGGGCTCTGAGTCAGGCGCGCCGGTTCACCGCCAGCTGGGCCGCGAAGGCGCGCTGGTAGGCCGGCCGGGCCTCGCCGCGCGCCACACAGGCGGCCAGCCGCGGCAGCTCGCCGAACAGCCCCGTCGAGCGCAGGCGCAGCAGCACATGCACCAACATCAGATCGCCCGCGCTGAAGCTGCCGTAAACGAGCACGGCCGGGATCGACAGGGATGCCGAGCAGGAGGTCCGTTCCAGGCGTCTCGATTACGCTTGCCCCATGAAAGCCACCCTCGCGGCCTTGCTGCTGGGCTCCGTGTCGCTCGGGGCCCAGGCCGAATGCCTGCGCGCCCTGCAGGTGCCGGTGGCGGCCATCGGCCTGGCCGTCACGGTCAAGGAGGGCGAGGTCGGCGGCATCTATCCGGAGCTGCTGCGGTCCGAACTCGCGAAGACGGGCTGCAAGGTCGAATTCCAGGTCGTGCCGCGCTCGCGCCAGGAAATGCTGTTCGAGACCGGCCAGGCCGACATCCTGCTGCCGGCCCGCCGCTCGGCGCGCCGCGACGCCCATGGCATCTTCGTGCCCATGATCCGCAGCCGCGCGGTGCTGCTGTCCTTGCAGTCGCGCCAGCTGCCGGCTCACAGCGTGGCCGACCTGCTGGAGCGGCGCGAGCTGCGCGTGGCGGTGGTGCGCGGCTATGACTACGACGGGGTTTACCAGTCGCTGGTCAAGCAGCTGATGGCGCAAGGCCGGCTGATCGAGTCCAGCGATCCGGTGTCACTGGCCCGCGCCCTCGACGCCGGCATCGCCGATGTGGCGGTGATCACGCCCACGGTCGTCACGGGCGCGCTGCGGACCGATCCCAAGCTGAGCGCCTGGATTGATCGCCTGCATGCCGAGCCCGTGGATGAACTGCCCTGGGGCGAGAGCGGCGCCTATGTGAGCCGCCGCTCGTCGCTGAGCGAAGCCGATCGCGAGCAGGCCCTGCAAATGCTTGAGAACATCGGGAAATCCGGCGCTGCGTGGCGGGCCTTCAAGCGCCACTACCCCGACAAGAACCTCAGCGATTCGGTGCGGTCTCGCTAACCCATTTGTTCGACGAATTCATCCCATGGCCTCCGTCACAGTCGACCCCAACAACGTCCGCGAGTTCGCCGATGAACAGAGCTTTGAGGACTGGCTCTCCCGCCATCACGGCCAGGCGGACGAAGTCTGGATCAAGATCCACAAGCTGGGCTCGGGGCTGGCGTCCGTGACACCCAAGCAGGCCATCGACGTGGCGCTTTGCTGGGGCTGGATCGACGGCCTGCGCAAAGGGCTGGATGAGCAGAGCTTTCTGCAGCGCTACACGCGGCGGCGCAGCCGCAGCGTGTGGAGCAAGGTCAATGTCGACAACGTGGCGCGGCTGGTCCAGGCAGGCCGCATGACCGAGCACGGGCTCAGGGAAGTGGAGGCGGCCAAGGCGGACGGCCGCTGGGACAAGGCCTACAGCGCCAAGGAGATGCAAATCCCCGACGACCTGCAGGCGGCCATAGACGCGGTGCCCGAGGCCCGCAGGATGCTGGCGAGCCTCAACGCCCAGAACCGCTTCGCCCTCATCTTTCGCGTCCACAACATGAAGACGGCGGCGGGGCGCCAGAAGAAGATCGAGACACTCGTCGACATGCTCCGGCGCGGCGAAACCATCCACCCGCAGAAGAAAAAGAGCCAGCCGTCCCTCAAGCGTGGGCCGTCTTGAACTGACCGATCACATCCATCAGCCCCGAGGCCTGCTGCTGCAGGCTTTCGGCCGCCGCGGCGCTCTGCTCCACCAGGGCCGCGTTCTGCTGGGTGCCCTGGTCGATGGAGGCCACGGCCTGGTTGACCTGGCCGATGCCGCTGCTCTGCTCATTGGCCGAGGCATTGATCTCGGACATCAGGTCGGTCATGCGGCGCACCTGGGTGACGATGTCACCCATGGTCGAACCGGCCTCGCCGACGAGCTGGCTGCCCGCCGCCACCTTCTCGACGCTGGCGCCGATCAGGCCCTTGATCTCGCGCGCCGCCTGGGCGCTGCGCTGGGCCAGGGCCCTCACCTCGCCGGCCACGACGGCAAAGCCGCGGCCCTGCTCGCCGGCACGCGCGGCTTCCACCGCGGCGTTCAGCGCCAGGATATTGGTCTGGAAGGCGATGCCGTCGATGGTGCCGATGATGTCGGCGATCTTGCGGCTGGAGTCGCTGATCTCGCCCATGGTCGTCACCACGCGCTGCACGACGTCGCCGCCACGGCCGGCCACTTCCGTCGCGGCACTGGCCAGCTGGCTGGCCTGGCGCGAGCTCTCGGCCGTCTGCTGCACGGTGGAAGTCATCTGCTGCATGGAGGCGGCCGTCTGCTGCAGGGCACTGGCCTGATGCTCGGTGCGGCTGGACAGGTCATGGTTGCCGCTGGCGATCTCGCGTGAGGCCGTGGCGATGCTGTCGGCCGACTGGCGCACCCGGCCGACCATGTCGACCAGGCCGTCGTTCATGCGCTTGAGGGCCGCCAGCAGCTGGCCGGTCTCGTCATTGCGGTCGACGACGATGTCGGTGCTCAGGTCGCCCGAAGCCACCGCTTCGGCCAGGCGCACCGCGCGCTCCAGCGGCCGCGTGACGGCATTGCTCAGGGCCCAGCCCAGGGCCACGGCGGCGCCCATGGCGGCAGCGCAGGCCGCCAGCATGACCCAGCGGTCACGGCCATAGCCTTCCTCGGCCTGCTGCACCCGCAGCACCGCCTGCTGTTCCTCGTTGCCGATGAATTCGTTGGTGGCCTTCAGCAGCGCCGCCAGCAGCGGCCGGCATTCGGCATTCATCTTGGTGATGGCTTCCTCGCGCTTGCCGTCCAGGGCCATGCCGACGATGGTCAGGGCGACCGGGCCGTACTGGCCTTCGACACGCTCGATCTCGGCCACCAGGGCCTTCTCATGGTCGGTCAGGTCATGGGACTCGGCCATGATGGCCTTGAGCCTCGCCAGGGACTTCTGCATGTCCTCATGCGCCTTGGTCACCGCGGCCTTCTCGGCCTCGCGGTCGGCGGGCTCGGTCACCAGCACCAGGTTGCGTGCCGCGATGGCGCGCCTCGTCGCGTAGCCGCGCAGCTCCGTGGCCTGGTGCTCGCGCTTGCCGACGCTGCCCAGGTAGTCGGTGAACCTGTCGTTGGATCGGCCCAGCGAGCTCAGGGCCAGGCCCGACACCAGCAGCACAACGGCCGCCAGCGATCCAAACCCCAGCATCAGCTTGGCCCTCAGGCGCATCTGGTTCAGCATCATCCACTCCCGTTTTGTCTGCATGGCGAAACGAGACCTCGGATCGCTTCAACCGACTCTAGGCAGGGCACTCTGGGCGGGCTGTGGGGAGTTCTTGATCGCGGCTGTGGGGGCACACGGAATCAGCAGCCGCAGCGGTAATCCTTGGCGCCTAGACTGCTGCCGACTGCGACAAACCCGACAAACCAGGAGAAGGCATGTTCAATCACATCATGGTGGGCAGCAACGACCTCGAGCGGTCCAAGCGCTTCTACGACGCGGTGCTGGCCGTCCTCGGCGCCGGCGAGCCCGTTCCCAACACGGCCGCCTCGGGCCACAAGCGCCTCTTCTACCGCCACAACGGCAGCACGCTGGCCATCAGCGAGCCCATCAACGATGAGCCGGCCAGTTTCGCCAACGGCGGCACCATCGCCTTCAAATGCGACTCGCCGGAGCGCGTCAAGCAGTTCCACGACGTGGCCGTGGCCCATGGCGGCACCTCCATCGAAGCGCCGCCGGGGCTGCGCGAGCATGGCCTGGGCAACTTCCACCTCGCCTATGTGCGCGACCCCGACGGCAACAAGCTCTGCGCCATCTACCGGGTGCCGGCATGAGCCTGGACAGGCGCACCCTGCTGAAGGGCCTGCTCGCGGCAGGCGCCGCGCCCGCCTGGGCCGCCAGCACACCGCGCATCGCCCGTCCGGGCGTGCAGCTCTACACCGTCCGCGACGAGCTGAAGCGCGACTTCCGCGGCACCCTCGAGCGCATCGCGGCGCTGGGCTACCGGGAGCTGGAGTTCGCCGGCTATTTCGACCAGTCGCCGGCGGCCCTGCGCAGCCTGCTCGACGGGCTCGGACTGGCCGCGCCGTCGGCCCATGTGGGCGAGGGCCTGCTCGGCCCTGACGCGCAGCGGCTCATCGACCAGGCCTTGGCGGTCGGCCACCGCTACCTCGTCATCCCCTGGGTCGACGAGGCGCACTGGCGCGACCTCGACGGCTGGAAGCGCCGTGCCGAAAGCTTCAACCGTGCCGGTGAACTCTGCCGCCGCGCCGGCCTGCAGTTCTGCTATCACAACCACCATTTCGAGTTTGCCGTGCTGCAGGGCCGGCGGCCCTATGACCTGCTGCTGGCCGACTGCGACCCGGCCCTGGTGAGGATGGAGCTGGACCTGTGCTGGGCCGTGGCCGCCCGCCAGGACCCGCTGAAGCTGCTGCGGGCCCACCCGGGGCGCTTCCCCCTCGTGCATCTGAAGCAGCTCAAGACCCTGCCGCCCCTGCAAGGCAACGACGCGCTGGGCATGAAGATGGAAGACGCCCTGGCCCAGATGACCGAGGTCGGCCCCGGCGCGGTGGACTTCGCCGGCCTGCTCGCCGACCCGGCCAGCCGCGGCATCCAGCACTTCTTTGTCGAGCACGACCAGCCGGCTGAAGCGCTGGCCAGCATCGCGACCAGCCTGCGCTGGCTGCGCATGCTGTAACGCGCAAGGCCTGAAGCCAACGCCGACTGCACTAGCTCAGTCGTTTTGCTTCGTTGGCGCGGCGGGGCCCGCTGCCTAGAGTGGCGGCCATGTCCCTTGCCGCCGCCTCGCTCACCCCGCCACCCGTGCTCATCCTGCAGCGCGTGGGGCAGTCGCGCGGCGCGCGGCCGCTGTTCGACGGGCTGGACCTGGCCCTGCATCCGGGCCAGCTGCTGTGGGTTCAGGGCGCCAACGGCAGCGGCAAGACCAGCCTGCTGCGCCTGATCTGCGGCCTCAGCGCGCCGCGTGAGGGGCGGGTGCATGTGGAGCATGAACTGCTCTATATCGGCCATCGCCCCGGCCTCAAGGATGTGCTGTCCGTCATCGAGCAATTGCGCAGCAGCGCGGCCCTCGCGGGCCATCCCTGCAGCGAAGGCGAGGCGCTGGCGGCGCTGGCGCCCGTCGGCCTGGACGAAGCCGCCGGCCTGCGCCTGGCCCAGTTGTCAGAAGGCCAGCGCCGCCGCGCGGCCTTGGCCCAGCTGTGGCTGCCCCGGGTGGCCCCGCTGTGGGTGCTGGACGAACCGCTGGCGGCCCTGGACGCGGCCATGGCCGACCGCCTGGCCCAGCGCCTGGACCGGCATGCCGGCGAGGGCGGCAGCGTCGTCTTCACCAGCCACCAGGCCCTGCCGCTCAAGCGCAGCGTTCGCAGCCTGCAGCTCGGGAGGCCCTGATGGCCGCTGCTCTGCAAGCCGCCGCGGCCCTGGCCCGGCGGGAGTGGTCCAGCACCTGGCGCCAGCCGGCCGAATGGCTGACGCCGCTGGGTTTCGTCGTCGGCGTGGCGGCCATGTTTCCCCTCGGCCTCGGGCCCGAGCCGGCGCGGCTGCGCGAGTTGGCGCCCGGCCTGCTTTGGATCGCCGCCCTGCTGGCCAGCCTGCTGGCCCTGCCGCGCCTGTTCGCGCCCGACCTGGCCGACGGCAGCCTGGAGCAGTGGTGGCTGTCGCCGCTGCCGCGCCCCTTGTCCGTCGGCCTGAAGCTGGCCGTGCACTGGGCGCTGGGCAGCCTGCCGCTGGTCCTCATCACGCCGCTGCTGGCGCTGGCCTTCGGCATCGAGGACCCGATACCCCTGGCCCTGAGCCTGCTGCTGGGCACGCCGGCCCTGGCCCTGCTTGGCGGCCTGGGCGCGGCCCTGGTGCTGCACGCCCGCGCCGGCGCGGGCCTGCTGGCCCTGCTGCTGCTGCCGCTGGAGGTGCCGGTGCTGGTCTTCGGCACGGCCGCAGCGCAAGGCGGCGCCCATGCGGACACGGCCCTGCTGCTGCTCGGCGCCTGGCTGGCCCTGCTGCTGGCCCTGGCGCCCTGGGCGACCTCCGCGGCCCTCTCACTGATGTTGGACTGAATGAGCAAGCCCCACCCTTTCTGGCGCTATGCCAGCCCCGCCCACTTCCTGCCGCTGACCGGGCGACTGCTGCCCGCGCTGTGGGCCATCGCTGCCCTCGGCATCCTCGCCGGCCTGGCGCTCGGCCTCTTCATCGCGCCCACCGACGCCCAGCAGGGCGAGGCCTACCGCATCCTGTATCTGCATGTGCCGGCGGCCTGGATCGCCATGGTCTGCTACGGCGCCATGGCCTTCTGGGCGCTGTGGGGCCTGGCCTGGAAGACGCGGCTGGCCTTTGTGCTGATGCGGGCCCTGGCGCCGACCGGTGCGCTTTTCGCGCTGCTGACGCTGTTGACCGGTTCGCTGTGGGGCAAGCCGACCTGGGGCACCTGGTGGGTCTGGGATGCGCGGCTGACCTCGGCCCTGCTGCTGGCCCTGCTCTATGTCGGCTTCATCGCGCTGACCTCGGCGGTCGACACGCCCGACGACCCGCGCCGCGGCGACCAGGCCGGCGCGCTGCTGGCCCTGGTCGGCGCCCTCAACCTGCCGGTGCTGTATTTCTCGGTCAGCTGGTGGAACACCCTGCACCAGGGCGCCTCCATCAGCACGCGCGGCAGCGCCATCGCGCCGGAGATGCTGGCCGGCCTGCTGCTGTCGACGCTGGGCTTCTGGGCCTATGCCGCTGCGGCCGTGCTGGCGCGGTCGCGGCGTCTGCTGCAGGCGCGCGTCGAGTCCGAGGCCCGCTGGCCGCGCGCCCTGGGGAGCCTGGCATGAATCACCCACCCCCGAGGCGCGTCGCGCCTCCCCCTCAAGGGGGCGAACCCAGTGGCCTGGCAAAGCCAGTTCCACGGGTTCCACTCGATGAACCCAACACATACCAAGGCCGTAGCAATGAGTGATTTGTTCGGCGCGCATGCGTTTTACGTCTGGAGCTCTCTTGTGGCGGTGGCCGCCGGCATTGCCGTCGAGCTGTGGGGCCTGCGGCGATGAAGCCCCGCCACCTCCGCCTCTTCGGCCTGCTGGCGATGCTGGCCCTGCTGGCGCTCGCTGGCGGCCTGGTGCTGAAGGCCTTCCGCCAGAACCTGGTCTTCTTCGTCACGCCGAGCGAGATCGTGCGCGGCGAGGCGCCGGCCGGCACGCGCTTTCGCCTCGGCGGCCTGGTGGCGCCAGGCTCGGTGCAGCGCGGCAGCGACGGGCTGACGAGCTTCACGGTGACCGACGGTGCGCGCGATGTGGCCGTCAGCTACCGCGGCCCCTTGCCCGACCTGTTCCGCGAAGGCAAGGGCGTCGTCGCCCAGGGCCGGCTCGCCGGCCTGGGCTTCGTCGCCGACGAGGTGCTGGCCAAGCATGACGAGAACTACATGCCGCCAGAAGCCGCCGCAGCGCTGAAGCAGGCGAGCGCGCGATGACGGCCGAGCTGGGTCAGTTCGCCCTGCTGCTGGCGCTCGCCGTCGCCATCGCGCAGGCCGTGCTGCCGCTGTGGGGCGCCCAGGCCGGGCGGGCACGCTGGATGGCGCTCGCGCGGCCGCTGGCCGGCGTCGGCTTCGGCCTGGTCAGCGCCGCCTTCATCGCCCTCGTCACCAGCTTCATCCAGATCGACACCTCGGTCGCCTATGTGGCCGCCAATGCCAGCCGCGAGTTGCCGCTGGGCTATCGCATCACGGCGAGCTGGGGCGGGCATGAGGGCTCGCTGCTGCTGTGGGTGTGGATGCTGTCGGCCTGGGGCGCCCTGGTGGCGGCGCGCAGCCGCGGCCTGCCGCCCGCCTTCGCCGCGCGCGTCCAGGGTGTGCTCGGCGTCGTGGCGGCCGGCTTCCTCGCCTTCATCGCCTTCACGTCCAACCCCTTTGCCCGCCTGCTGCCCGCGCCGCTGGACGGCCGCGACCTGAACCCGCTGCTGCAGGACCCCGGCATGGCCGCCCACCCGCCGCTGCTCTACATGGGCTACGTCGGCCTGGCGGTCGGCTTCGCCTTCGCGGTCGCGGCCCTGCTGGACGACGAAACCGACGCGCGCTGGACGCGCTGGGCCCGGCCCTGGGTGCTGGCCGCCTGGTCGGCCCTGACCGGCGGCATCCTGCTCGGCAGCTTCTGGGCCTACTACGAGCTGGGCTGGGGCGGCTTCTGGTTCTGGGACGCCGTCGAGAACGCGGCCTTCATGCCCTGGCTGCTGGGCACGGCCCTGATCCATTCTCTGGCCGTGGCCGAGCAGCGGCCGGGCTTCCTGCGCTGGAGCCTGCTGCTGGCCCTGCTGGCCTTCTCGCTGTCGCTGCTGGGCACCTTCCTCGTGCGCTCGGGCGTGGTCAGCTCGGTCCATGCGTTCGCGAGCGACCCGGCGCGCGGCCTCTTCATCCTCATGCTGCTGGCGGGGTCGGTGGGCGGATCGCTGGCCTTGTACGCCCTGCGCGTGGGCCGCCTGCCCGCGGCCGGGAGCTACACGCTGGGCTCGCGCGAATCCCTGCTGCTGTTGAACAACCTGCTGCTGGTCACGGCCACCGGCACGGTGCTGCTGGGCACCCTCTACCCGCTGGCGGCCGAGGTGATCTCGGGCACCCGGCTCTCGGTGGGCGCGCCCTATTTCGACGCCGTCTTCCCGCCGCTGATGCTGCCCCTGGTGGCCCTGCTCGTCGTCGGGCCGCTGGCGCGCTGGCGGGCGGCGGCCCTCGGCGCCATGAAGCCCCTGCTGCCGCTGGCCGCTGCCGCGCTGGTGAGCGCCGCCGTGCTGGCCCTGTCCCTGCAGGGGTCGCTGTGGATGGCGGCCGGCGTCGCCACCGGGCTGTGGGCCCTGGCCGGTACCGCGGCCCTGGCCTGGCGCCAGCGCGGCGCCTGGCGCCAGAGCCTGCCGCTGTGGCTGGCCCATGCCGGCGTGGCCGTCTTCGTGCTGGGCGTGACGCTGGTGCGCAGCCTGGAGCAGTCCCACGATCTGCAGCTCGCCCCCGGCGAGCAGGTGCGCGTGGCCGGCCACCTGCTGCACTTCGACAAGCTGGAGGCCGTGGAAGGCGCCAACTTCCGCGCGGCCCGCGCCCGCCTGATCTGGCATCGCGGCGGCGAGCCCGTGCTGCTGCAGCCCGAGAAGCGCGTCTATGCCCGCCGCCAGATGGCCATGACCGAAGCCGCCATCGCCCGCGGCCCCTGGCGCGACCTCTACGCCAGCCTGGGCGAGGCCGATGCCGAGGGCCGCTGGGCGCTGCGCGTCCAGGTCAAGCCCTTCATGGGCTGGGTCTGGGTCGGCGCCCTGCTGATGGCCGTGGGCGGGCTGTGGGGCGCGCTGGCGCGGCGCCGGCGCCCACGCGCGCAGACCCATGTCGAGCCCCAGCCCCGCCTCATCCCCACGCTGTCCACGCCATGAGATTCCGACTCGCCCTCCTGCCCCTGCTGGCCAGCGCCGCCCTGGTCGCGCTGCTGGCCCGCGGCCTGCACCGCGACGCGCTCGCCGAGACGCCGTCGCCCCTCGTTGGCCGGCCCGCGCCCGTGCTGGACCTCGAACGCCTGGACGGCGGCGCCCAGCCCCAGCCCGGCGAGGTCTGGGTGCTGAATGTCTTCGCCTCCTGGTGCGCGCCCTGCCGCGCCGAGCTGCCCGTGCTGGGCCAGCTGGCCGAACAGGGCGGCGTGCGCATCGTCGGCCTGGACTACCGCGACACGCCCGAGCTGGGTCTGGCCTTCCTGAGGCGGCACGGCAATCCCTATGCGCTGACCTGGCGCGACCCGGAAGGCAAAGGCAGCCTGGCCTGGGGCGTCACCGGCGTTCCCGAGACCTTCGTCATCGACAGGCGCGGCATCGTGCGGCTGCGCCACACCGGGCCGGTGACGGCGGAGGACCTCAACAAGCGGCTGCTGCCCCTCATAGCCAGGCTCAAGCGTGCGTAGTCTGCTGCTCTTCTTCCTGATGGCGGCCGCGCAGGCCGACGACCTCGACAGCCGCGTCGAACGCCTGGCCCAGGAGCTGCGCTGCGTCGTCTGCCAGGCCCAGAGCGTGGCCGATTCCAACGCGCCCCTGGCCGTCGACATGAAGCGCCAGCTGCGCGAGGGCCTGGCCGCCGGCCGCAGCGAACAGGACTTGCGCGACGAGCTGGTGCAGCGCTATGGCGAGCAGGTGCTCTACCGCCCGGCCCTGCATGCCGGCACCCTGCCGCTGTGGTTGGGCCCCCTGGGCCTGCTGGCCGTCGGCGGCCTCGTCTACTGGCGCAACGCAAGGCGATGACTCCCCTCTTCCATCTCGCTGCCACCGCGCTGGCCCTGCTCGCCCTGCTGCCGCTGGCGCCGGCCCTGGTCGCCGGCCCAGGCCCGCGCGCCTGGCGCAGCGCCGCGCTCCTGGCGCTGGGCCTGCCGCTGGCGGCTGCCCTGCTCTACGCCCAGCTGGGCC
Source organism: Roseateles sp. GW821-FHT09H10 (assembly GCF_059415865.1). Classification (NCBI taxonomy): domain Bacteria; kingdom Pseudomonadati; phylum Pseudomonadota; class Betaproteobacteria; order Burkholderiales; family Sphaerotilaceae; genus Roseateles; species Roseateles sp. GW821-FHT09H10. The sequence continues at coordinate 219,464 of NZ_JBWKOB010000004.1, forward strand.
GCCCCGAAGCCATCCATCCGCCGCCCGCCAGCCCCGTGCAGCAGATGGTGCAGCGCCTGGCCGACAGGCTGCAGCGCACGCCCGACGACGCCGAGGGCTGGGCCTTGCTGGCCCGCGCCTATGAGCAGCTCGGCCGGCCGCAGGAGGCCCTGCCGGCCTATGCCCAGCTCGAGCGCCTGCGCCCCGAGGACCCGCAGCCGCTGAGCCAGCACGCCGTCACGCTGGCCCTCGTGCAGGGCAAGGGCCTGGACGGCGAGCCCGAGGCCCTGCTGCAGCGGGCGCTGAAGCTCGACGCCCGGCATGTGCCGACGCTGGCCCTGCTCGGCAGCGCCGCCCATGAGCGCGGCGACAGCGCAGCCGCTGTCGGCTACTGGCGCCGTGTGCTGGCCGAGGTGCCGGCCGACAGCGACATCGCCGCCTCGCTGCGCGACAGCATCGCGAAGGTCCAGGGGCGGTGAACAGCGCCTACATTGCGGCTGGTCTTCAACCCGGAGCCCCAGCCATCGACGCGCCGCAACCCATCAGCTTCCGGGAAGCTTTCCGCTTCTGGCTCAAGCTCGGCTTCATCAGCTTTGGCGGCCCGGCCGGGCAGATCGCCATCATGCATGCCGAGCTGGTCGAGCGGCGCCGCTGGATCAGCGAGCAGCGCTTCCTGCATGCGCTGAACTACTGCATGCTGCTGCCCGGCCCCGAGGCCCAGCAGCTCGCCACCTATATCGGCTGGCTGATGCACCGGACCTGGGGCGGCATCGTCGCCGGCGCCCTCTTCGTGCTGCCCTCCCTCTTCATCCTCATCGCGCTGACCTGGGTCTATCTGGCCTTCGGCACGCTGCCCGTCGTGGCCGGCCTGTTCTACGGCCTCAAGCCCGCGGTGACGGCCCTGGTCGTGCATGCGGCCCACCGCATCGGCACGCGGGCACTGAAGAACGGCTGGCTGTGGGCCATCGCGGCGGCGGCCTTTGTCGCCATCTTTGCGCTGGACACGCCCTTCCCGCTGATCGTGCTGGGCGCTGCCCTCATCGGCCATTTCGGCGGGCGGCGCGCGCCCCAGGTCTTCGCGCTCGGCGGCGGCCATGGCGCGGCGAAACAGGGCCATGGCCCGGCCTTGATCGACGACGACACGCCCACACCGCCGCACGCGCTGTTCACCCGCGCGCGCCTGGCCCGTGTGCTCGCTATCGGCCTCGGGCTGTGGGCAGCCGCCATGGCCGGCCTTGTCGCCCTCCACGGCCTGCAAGGCGCGCTGGCGCAGATGGCCTGGTTCTTCACCAAGGCCGCGCTGCTGACCTTCGGCGGCGCCTATGCCGTGCTGCCCTATGTCTACCAGGGCGCCGTCGAGCAGCACCAGTGGCTGAGCGGCGCGCAGATGATCGACGGCCTGGCCCTGGGCGAGACGACGCCCGGGCCGCTGATCATGGTCGTCGCCTTCGTCGGCTTTGTCGGCGGCTGGACGCAGGCCCTGTTCGGGCCCGACGCCCTCTTCCTCGCCGGCGCCGCCGCGGCGGCGGTGGTGACCTTCTTCACCTTCCTGCCCTCCTTCATCTTCATCCTGGCCGGCGGGCCGCTGATCGAGTCCACCCACGGCAAGCTGAAGTTCACGGCGCCGCTGACGGCCATCACGGCCGCCGTCGTCGGCGTCATCCTGAATCTCGCGATGTTCTTCGCCTGGCATGTGCTGTGGCCGCAGGGCTGGAGCGGCCGCTTCGACTGGGTCTCGGCCCTGATTGCCGTGGGCGCCGGCATCGCGCTGTTCCGCTTCAAGCTCGGCGTGCTGCCGCTGCTGGCCTTGTGCGCGGCCCTGGGCTTTGCGTTGACGCTGGCGGGCGTGGCGGCGTGATCCGCCGCGAGTTGCTGCTGGCGGCCGTCGCCTTGCCGATGACTGGCCTTGCTGCCTCGCCCGTGGATGTCGCGCGGCAGCTGGCCGTGCACTACCCGGTCCATGCATCGCTGGGCTATGTCACCGCGCTGATCGCCGCCTCGCAGCAGCGCCTGGGCCTCCAGCCGGCCCTCCCGGCGGCTCCGGCCGCCCTGCCGGCCGACTGGCCGCAACGCGCCGGCATGGCCGCCTTGGCTGAAACGGATCCCGAGCTGGCGCGGCAGGCCCTGCGCGCCTCCATCGTCGACACACCTCCAGGGCCGCGCATCGCCGGGCTGCGGCCGTGGACCGACGACCTCTTCATGCCCGCGCTGCTGTTCGACCGCGCCCTGCCCCTGCTGCCCGCCCGCGAGCAGGCGCGCGCGACGCTGGCCCTGGGCAGCTCCTTGCTGGACATGGCCGCGCGCCTGCAGCGTGCCGATGGCTTGTTCAACCATGCTGACGCTTCGCCGATCGCCTGGGGCCGCGGCAATGGCTTTGCGGCGCTGGCCCTGGCGCTGGCCCTGCCCAGGGCACCCGCGCTGCTGGCCCCTCTGCAGCGCCATCTGCAAGCCGTGCTGCCCCTGCAAGGCGACGACGGCCTGTGGCGACAGGTGCTGGACCACCCCGGCGCCGCCCCCGAGCTGACCGCCACGGCCATGAACCTCACGGCGCTTGCAACGGCACGCCGCCAGGGCTGGCTGCCCGCCGGTGAACTGGACGGCCCCATCGCTCGCGCCTGGGCCGGCGTGCAGTCGCGCATCGACGCCGACGGCGGCTTTCGCGACGTCTGCGCCGGCACACCGGCCGGGCCGACGCTGGACTTCTATCTGCAGCGGCCGATGCTGAACGGCCGGGACGACCGGGCCGCAGCCATGGTGCTGCAGGCGGCACTCAGCCTGACTTAGCGCAGCAGCGCCTTTGCCGCCTCGATGCGCAGGGCGAGCGCGACCGTCTCGTCGTTCAGCACCTGCTGCAGGAAGCGCCGCGGGTCCACATCGCCCGATGCCTGCGCCAGCGGCGCCGCGCCCTGCTCCTTCAGCGCCGCTTCGAAGGCCGCGGGCTTGATGCTCTGCAGCCGCGCCAGCAAATCGGCCTGTCCATCGGCGCTGGGCGGGATGTCCAGCCAGGGCGTGTCGGCAAACACCGGCGCGAGGTCGGGCGCCACGAAGGCCGACCAGTTGCCCGTCGCCACCTGCTCCGCCGGCACGAGAGCCGCATCGAATGCCTGTGCCGACGGACTCAGGCGCAAGCGCGCCGGCGCGATGTGCGCCAGATAGCGTGATTGCAGTTGGGCCAGCAAGGCCGCCGCGCGTGAAGCGCTGACCGCCTGCTGCAGCGAGAACCACAGCTGCAGCCCCTCGTTACCTGACACGGCGATGCCGGGCGCCGGCAGCTCCAGGTCCAGTTGCACGCCACGCCAGACCCTGGACAGTTCGTCCCAATCGGCCGGGCCGCTCAGCTCCATGACCATGGCCCGCACCTGGCCCGATGCGTCCATCAGCTGCCCGCCCGTTTCGGGAGAGGGCAACAGGTACAGGCGGTGCAACTCGGACTGCAGGCGGTTCATGGCGGTTGATGTTGGGAGGCAAAGGGAATCTACCGCAAGCGCCCGCGCCTATAGTGAGCGCGGCCCGATGGCTTCCATCCGAAGGGGCAGCATGCAGCGACCCGCCAGCTTCATCTCAGCCGCCCTGAGGGTGCTCGCCTGCGCAACCGTCGCACTGCTGCTCGCCGGCTGTGCGGGCAAGTCAAGGCTGCTACATCCACCCGCCGCCGACACCGCGGCGACCCTGGGCTGGCGCGCCGAGGCGGCCGATGGCGTGAAGCTGGAAGTGCAGCGCCTCATCGTCCGCAACGACACGGCCAGCTGGGTGCGAGAAGCCGACTGGGACGAGTACGCGCTGATCATCCGCAACGGCAGCGGCATGCAGGTCGAGCTGCGCTCGATCACGCTGGCCAACGACGTCCTCGACGAGGTCAGGCACAGCACCGCGCCCGATCAGCTCAAGAGCGAGACGACGCGCAACGTCGAAGCCATGAAGACGGCCGGGCGCATCGTCGTGATCGGCTCCACCGGCGCGGTGGCCGGCGTCCTGGTGCTGGCCAGCGCGGCCGGCTACACCATCCTGGCGCCCATCCTGCCGCTGGCCCTGCTGGTGGGCGGCGTCTCGGCCTACCGCAGCCAGAGCAGGGCCAACGCCGACGCCCAGGTGATCGAGTACGAGATCCAGCGCCGCGGCTTCAGGTTGCCGGCCGGGCTCGCGCCCGGCGCTGAGCTGCGGCGCAGCGCCTTCTTCCCCGTCACACCGGCACCGCAGCGCCTGCGCCTGGTGTACGCCATCGGCAGCGAACAGCGCGAACTCCAGCTGGCATTGCCGGCGCTGTCGGGTCTGCACATCAAGCCGGTGGAGAAGGCGGCTTCGGATCGCTGATGCGGCCGTGTCGGACAACAGCGCGTTGTGCGCTGCACATGCACGCGGACCCGGGCGCGGCGGCTATCGTGGCGCCGAAGCCGTCATCCCTCCCGCCATGACACCCCCGGCCACATCCAGCTCTGCGCCCTTGCTCGTCGTGTTCAACCCTGCCTCCGGGCATGGCGACCGCGACGAGGTCGGCCCGGCCGTAGAGGCGGCCTGTGCCGCCGCCGGACGCCGCTGCGAACTGCTGCCCGTCGATCAGCCGGGGTGCCTGGCCGAGACGGCGCGCGAGGCCGTGCGACGCGCACGCGAGGTCGACGGCGTCGTCGTGGCCGCAGGGGGCGACGGCACGATCAACTGCGTCGCGCAGGCCGTGCTCGGCAGCGGCTGCCGCTTCGGCGTGCTGCCGCGCGGCACCTTCAACTACTTCGCGCGCACGCACGGCATCCCGTCCGAGCTGGACGGCGCCCTGCACGTGCTGCTGAACGAGCAGGCCATGCCCGTGCAGGCCGGGCAGGTCAACGGCCGCGTCTTCCTCGTCAACGCGAGCCTGGGCCTGTACCCGCAATCGCTGGAAGACCGCGAAGGCTGGAAGCAGCAGTTCGGCCGCAGCCGGCTGGTGGCCCTCGGCGCCGGCATCCGCACCATCCTGCGTGGGCATCGCAGCCTGAGGCTGAGCATCGAGCTGGCCGGGCATTCGCGCCAGGTGCGCACGCCGACGCTGTTTGTCGGCAACAACGCATTGCAGATGGAGCAGGTCGGCCTGCCCGAGGCGCGCGACATCGACGCAGGCAGCCTGGCCGGCGTGGTGCTCAAGCCCGTCGGGCGCTGGGCCCTGCTGGCCTTGCTCGCCCGCGGCGCCTTCGGCCGCCTGGGTGAGGCGGACGATGTGCGGAGCTTTTCCTTTCGCCGCCTGACCGTGAAGGCGCGAGCCTTCGGCGCCCGGCACATCAAGGTCGCGACCGACGGCGAGGTGCTGCACATGCCGCTGCCGCTGACCTTCGAGGTGGCCCGGCACCCGCTGATGCTGATCCGCCCCGCCGGCCTGGCCCAGGAGCGGCAACTGGCGCAGGCCTCATCGCCGGAGACCGCAACATGACGGTGGTGCTGCAGATTTCCGACACCCATTTCGGCACGGAAAGGCCGGTGGCCGTGGTCGCGCTGCAGAGTCTCAGCGCGGAATTGCGGCCCGACCTGCTGCTGGTCACTGGCGATATCACGCAGCGTGCGCGGCCCGACCAGTTCGCGCGCGCCAAGGCCTGTTTCGACAGCCTCGGCGTGCCGGCCCAGCTCATCATCCCGGGCAACCACGACATCCCGCTGTACGACGTGTGGGCACGCGCCTTTCACCCCTATGGCCGCTATGCCCGCGTCTTCGGCAGCGCGCTGGAGGGCGAGTTCGAGAGCGAGGATCTGCTGGTCATCGGCATCAACACGACGCGCCGCTACCGGCACCGGCACGGCGAGGTGTCGCAGGCGCAGATCGACCGCGTCGCCGAGCGCCTGGCCCGCGCCAAGCCAGGGCAGCTCCGCCTGGTGGCCGTGCACCAGCCGGTGGCCGTGACCCAGGCCAGCGACGTGCAGAACCTGCTGCGCGGCCACGAGCGCGCGGTGCGGCGCTGGTCCGTGGCCGGCGTCGACGCCGTGGTCGGCGGCCACATCCACCTGCCCTATGTGCTGCCGCTCAAGCAGACCTGGCCCGACCTGCCGCGTGCCGTCTCGGCCGTGCAGGCGGGCACGGCGGTCAGCCACCGGCTGCGCGGCGGCATCTCCAATTCGGTCAACGTGATCCGCACCACAGCCGGCCCCGGCGCGGTGGTGGAGCGCTGGGACCTGGACGAGGCAGCCGGCCGTTTCCGCCTGGTGCAGTCGACACCGCTGGCCATGGAGCGCTGAGGGCGCCACCGGGAGATCGCTGCTGCGGCGTCAAAACGGCGTCGACAAGTCATGCTGAGTAACCGGAAGCGTCAGTTCGGAGAGCCGCCAGGCGTGTCGGGCATTGGATTTGCCCCTTGGACGGGCCAGCGATGAGCACCGGCACAGCCCCGCTGGCCAAGCCCGATCAGTGCCTGACCCTCAGGAGTACGTCATGAGCATCCGCCGAACCACTTCATGGCAGACACCGCTGCGCGCCAGCGTTGCCGCAGCGGCCGTGGTCGCGATCGTCCTGCCCATCACCGCGCAGACGCAGTCCGCCACCCAGCTCTACCAACAGGAACGTGCCGACTGCCTGGCCGGCCGGACCCAGCAGTCGCAGGCCGATTGCCTCAATGAAGCCCGCTCGGTGCTGCGGGATCGACGCGCCGGTGAACTCGAGCCCAGCGAGATGACCAGCAATGCCATCGCGCCGTCCGCCGATACCGGCAGCGTGGACGCATTGCCGCCGCGCGCAGACCGCCACTGAGCCTGCGGATCGCTGACTCTTGGCCGAGGCCGGCGGCTTGATGGTGACGCGCAGCGTGTGCACACCGCGCTGCGTAGCAAGCCTGCGCGCAAGGCACCCGGCGTGTCCCGCCTCACACCCCCGGCCGATCCGCTTGCACCTTCGGACTGATCCTGTAGCTCCTCACCTCTTCCGTGATCGGCAGCATGGTCGCGTCCCAGGCCAGCCAGTCGGCCCGCAGTTGCTTGAGCCGCTCCGGCTCGCGATCGGCCAGGTTGGCGCGCTCGCGTGAGTCCTGGGCGAGGTTGAAAAGGAACTCGTTGCCGTTGACCTGCAGATACTTCCAGTCGCCCTCGCGCAAGGCGCGCTGGGCGTTGGACTTGTAGCGCCAGAACAGCTTGCGCTCTACAGTCGCGGCCTGGCCGAGGATCTGCGGCAGCACGTTGGCGCCGTCGCTCGGATAGTCGGCCCGCGGCGCACCGCCGGCGGCGGCCAGCAGCGTCGGCAGCCAATCCATGCTGATGACGACCTGCTCGCTGACCTGCCCGCCCTTGACGCGCGCCGGCCAGCGCAGCAGCGTGGGCACGCGGATGCCACCCTCCAGCAACTCGGACTTCTGGCCGCTGAAGGGCCAGGTGTTGGAGAAGCGCTCGCCGCCGTTGTCGCTGGTGAAGACGACGAGGGTGTTCTGCGCCAGGCCCTGCGCCTCCAGCGTGGCCAGCACGCGGCCGATGGCCGCATCCAGCGCGCCGACGATCTCGCCGTATTTCTTCAGGCTGCCACCATCGCCGTGGTTCAGCGTCTTCAGCTGGCGCGACACGGCCTCGTCGCCCGGCCCCTCCCAAGGCCAGTGCGGCGCGGTGAAGTGCAACGACAGCAGAAAGGGTTGCGCGGCGGTCTGCCGGCGCAGGAAGGCCTGGCCGTGCTCGGCGATGAGGTCGGTGTAGTAGCCCGCCTTGTCCACGCGCACCTCGCCTTCGAACAGATCGGATGGCAGGTCGGCGCCGACGCCGGCCTTGTGGGTGAAGTAGTCCACCGCGCCGCCGGTATTGCCGAAGAACTCGTCGTAGCCGCTCTTCAGCGGGCCGTACTTGGGCAGGGCACCCAGATGCCATTTGCCGAACAGCGCCGTGCGGTAGCCGCGTGCCTTCAGCAGCGAGGGAAGCGTCGGATGCTCGGGCGGCAGGCCCAAGGCGTTCCCGCCCGCACCTGCAAGCGGCTCCTCCAGCCCGCCGCGCAGCCGGTACTGGTAGCGGCCGGTGATGAGGCCGAAGCGCGTGGCCGAGCAGACGGCCGAGTTGGCATAGCCCTGGGTGAAGCGGATGCCCTGCAGGGCCAGGCGATCGAGGTTGGGGGTGGCGAAGTCGCGCTGGCCGTAGACGCCGAGGTCGGCGTAGCCCATGTCGTCGGCCAGGATGAAGAGGATGTTGGGCGGCGTGTCGGCGGCACGCGCCGTGGCCGGCAGCAGGGCGAGTGCACCCAGGCCTTGCAGCAGGCCGCGTCGGGAAGGAGAGGTCATCAGCTCAGGAGAAGATCACGGGCAAGGAGACTTGGACTTCATCGGCGCCACCCGCCGTGCAGCGCATGCGCTTGACCGCCGCCTGCACATACTTGTGATATTCCTTGGGCCCTGAGGTCGGCGTCACGTCGACAACCTGGTTGCCGCGGATCTTGATCAGCGTCTGCACGGTGCCGCGGATGCCGACGCGGTCGATGGCTTCCTCCAGCGCGGAGGCCAGCACGGCCTCGTAGCCGGGGCAGGCCAGGCTGATCTCGCGCTTGACGATGGCCGGAGGTGCGGGAGGCGGCGCGGGCACCGGAGCCGCGGCGATGACGACGGGCTGAGGATCAGATTTAGGCGGCGTGGCCTGCACGACCTGGATGGGCGGAGGCGGCGGCGTGACGGCGGGCACGATCTCGGGCGGCGGCACATAGGCCGGCGGCGGGGCGATCTTCTGCACCGGTTCGATCTTGACGACCTTGGGCGGCGGCGGCGGGGGCGGTGGAGGCGGCAGCACCTCGGGCAGCAGCGCCATCTCGATGGGCTTCTTGATGGCCTCGACGGCCTTCGTGGCCAGGCCGCTGGTCAGCGCCCAGCCCAGCACGAGGTGCAGGCCGACGACGACGGCAATGCCGGTGCCGCGGTTGGCGCTGGCCGGCGGCTTGAGCTGCGAACGCAGCGGTGCCGTGGTGGCCAGGGGTGCCGGCGGGGCGTGGGGCTCAAGGCGGCGCGGCGCGGGGCGGGTGTCGTCCAGCGTCAGGCCGCCGGGCAAGAGAACTGCACTCATGGATGGAATCTCCTACTGCGAGTCGTTCAGGAACTGCTCGCTGCCGGTCACGCCGAGCTTGCTCAGCCCGGCCTGGTGGGCAGCCGTCATGACGGCCGCGAAGTTGTCGTACTTGGCACCGGGTTGCGGCCGTACATGCACCTCGGGCTGCGTGGGCTGCCTGCCGGCGGCATCCAGGCGCTCGCGCAGCGCGGCCTCGCTTGCGATGGCCTCGCCGTTCCACAGCACGGCGTCCGGCGTGATGTCCAGGCGCACCACTTCGGGCGGCACGGGCGGTGGCGCACTGGGCGGCGCGATGGGCAGGTTGAGCTTGACGCTGTGCAGCTGGACCGGGATGGTGATGATGAGCATCACCAGCAGCACCAGCATCACGTCGATCAGCGGCGTCGTGTTGATGTCGGGCACGGGCAGGGCCGAGTCGATCCGGCGGCGCGCACGGGCCGCCTTCTTCAGGGGCGAGGCACTCATAGGCTGCGTGCCGGCGGCTCGGTGATGAAGCCCACCTTGGCGATGCCGGCGCGCTGGGCGGCCAGCAGCACGCGGCCCACGGGGGCATAGTCGCTGCCGGCGTCGCCGCGCACATGCACCTCGGGCTGGGGCTGCTGCTGGGCGATGCCCTTGAGGCGCTCGAACAAGACGTCCTTGCTGGCCAGCGGCGCGTCGAACCAGTAGAGCCGGCCGTCGCGCGAGACCGTGATGACGACGTCCTTGGGCTCGCTCTCGCGCACCTCGTTGCGCTGCTTGGGCAGCTCCACGGGCACCGAGAAGTTCACGACCGGGATGGTGATGAGGAAGATGATGAGCAGCACCAGCATGACGTCGACGAGCGGCGTCGTGTTGATGGACGAGACGGCCTCGTCAGGCCCCTGGGCGAGCTGGATGGCCATGGCGGATCAGACCAGCGCGGGGGCCAGGCCGGCGGGTTGTTCGTCGGCCGCGGCAGGCTCTGCATGGCCCGAGCCCAGCAGCACCGAGTGCAGCTCGCCGGAGAAGTCGCGCACCTCGTCCAGCACCAGGGCATTGCGGCGCAGCAGCGCGTTGTAGCCCAGCACGGCGGGCACGGCGACGAACAGGCCGATGGCCGTCATGATCAGCGCCTCGCCCACCGGGCCGGCCACCTTGTCGATGGAAGCCTGGCCGGCGACGCCGATGGCCGTCAGCGCGTGATAGATCCCCCAGACCGTGCCGAGCAGGCCGACGAAGGGCGAGGTGGAGCCGACGGTGGCCAGCAGGCTCAGGCCGGTGGAGAGCTGGCGCTGCACGCGCTCGGTGGCGCGGTGCAGGGACAGGTCCACCCAGTCGGCGAAGTCGACCTTGGCACGCAGGCCCTGGTGGCGCTGGGTGGCCTCCAGGCTGGCCTCGGCGATGTAGCGGTAGGGGCTCTTGGGCGACAGCTTCTCGGCGCCCGCCTTGACGGTGCCGGCACTCCAGAAGTCCTTCTGCGCGGCGCGCGACTGGGCGCTGAGCCGGGCCTGCTGCAGCAGCTTGGTGATGATGACGTACCAGCTGCCCGCGCTCATCGCGATCAGCGTGAACAGCACGGCCTTGGTGACGGCGTCGCTGTTCGACCAGACGGAGGCGAGGCCATAGGGGTTGTCGCCCTGGGCCTGGGCGGCGCCGGCGGCGAGGAGCAGGGCGAGCGGCGCGAGAGCGCGGCGGGAAAAGGTGGAGGTGTTCATCGGCTTTGGGGGGCGGGGATTCGATGGGGGCGCTGCAGTGTGCGCAGCGCACGATGAAGCACGAACTAAGCTTCTCGCCTTAGCTCATGCAGCGACGTGAAGACGATCGTCCTGGTGGTCAGGCTCATGCACCGCCTCGTGAGCAATGCGCGCCGGCGTGGCGCGCGGCACGGGCAGCAGGTCCAGGCGCTTCAGGTGGGTGCGCAGCACATTGCGGGTGATGCCGAGCAGGGCCGCGGTATGCACCTGGTTGTGGTGGCAGTGGCGGTAGGCGGCGCGGATGAGCGCGGATTCGACGCGCGAATGCAGGGCTTGGGGCGCCTCGTCGAACAGCCGATCGAAGACGCGCTCCAGCACTTCCTCGGCCACCACTTCGGCCGGCGGCGTGGCCACGGCGGTGGCGGGCACGGGCCGCGCAACGGCATGCAGCTGCAGGTCCTCGCGGGCGATGCTGCCGTCGCGGCAGATGATCAGCGCGTAGTGGATGACGTTTTCCAGCTCGCGGATATTGCCGGGCCAGGCATAGCTCAGCAGGGCGTCGCGCGCTTCCGCACTGAGGCGCACCTGGGTCAGCCCGAGGCGGCGGCTGTAGACCTCGATGAAATGCTCGGCCAGCGCCAGGATGTCGCCCGGGCGCTGGGCGAGAGGAGCCAGCTGCAGCGTGGCGACGCTGAGGCGGTAGTACAGGTCGGCGCGGAAATGGCCGGCGGCCACGGCCTGCTCCAGCCTCACATTGGTGGCGGCCACCAGGCGCACGCGCACGTCGATGGGCTTGCGCGAGCCGATCCGCACGACCTGGCGCTCCTGCAGCACGCGCAGCAGCTTGACCTGCACGGACAGCGGCAGGTCGCCGACCTCGTCGAGGAAGAGCGTGCCGTCGGCCGCGGCCTCGAACCAGCCGGCGCGCGCGCTGGTGGCGCCCGTGTAGGAACCAGCCTCATGGCCGAAGAGTTCCGCCTCGACGAGCTGCTCGGTGAAGGCACCGCAGTTGACGGCCAGGAAGGGGCCGCGGCGACCGCTGCTGTTGTGGATGTGGCGGGCGATCAGCTCCTTGCCGGTGCCGGTCTCGCCAATGATGAGAACGGTGGCGTCGCTCGCGGCCACGCGCTCGGCCTGGGCCAGCAGGGCGCGCGAGGCCGGGTCGTCGAACACCAAGGCCTTGGCGCGGATCGACAGCACCTGGTGCTGGGAGTCGGGGAAGGTGAGCAGGCGTGTCATTGCCCGGCACTCTAGGCAGCACCCGGCAAACAGGGAACGCCGCTTTGCGCAGATGGATATGCGCTCGGCGCCGGGGCCGCCCCCCCCCCTAGCTTCTCATTCAGGCGCCGGTGGTGCGGCGCACGGCGGCGAAATACCAGGCATCAGGCAGGCAGCGCAGCAGCCGCATGAAAGCCGTGAAGCGGCGCGGGAAGTTCATCTCGAAGCGCCCCCGGGCCCAGCCACGCAAGATGTGCTGGGCTGCCTGCTCGGGTGAGATCAGGCCCGGCATGTGGAACTCGTTGCCGGCCGTCAGCGGCGTGTCGACGAAGCCGGGGTTGACGATGGACACGCCCAGGCCCAGCGGATGCAGGTCCAGGTAGAGGGTCTCGGCCAGGTTGTTCAGCGCGGCCTTGGTGGGGCCATAGGCCAGGGACAGCGGCAGGCCGCGGTAGGCCGCGACGCTGCCCACCAGGCAGAGATGGCCTCGGCCCGCGGCGACCAGCGACGGCAGCATGGCGTCGAGCAGATGCAGCACGCCGAGGTAGTTGACCTCGAGATGGCGCTGCACCTCGGCGCTGTCGAAGGCGGTGGCACGCATGGGCTGGTAATGGCCGGCGCAATACATCACCAGCGCGGGCGCGCCTTGCGCGTGCAGTTGCACCCGCTCGCCCGCGGCGCGCATGGCGTCGGGCTGCGTGACATCCAGCGGCAGCGCGATGGCGCCCGGGTGCTCGCGCGCGAAGGCCTCGAGGGCCTCGCGCTGCCGGGCCGAGACGATGACGCGCGCGCCCCGCTGCGCCAGCGCGGCCGCCGTCGCGCGGCCGATGCCCGAGGAGGCGCCGATGACCCAGACCCAGCGGCCCTGCCAGTCATGCAGCGGTGGGTTGAGGGGCGAGAACAGCGACATGGATCAGTTCCGCGTGATGACCAGGGTCACGTCGCCCAGGTGCAGGCCGAACTTGCTCATGGCCGAGCGGTTCAGGATCGTGCGCTCGTCCATCAGGAACATCCAGTCGTCGAGCACGACGTTCCAGACCTTGCCGTCCACCGGCAGGGCCAGGGTGTAGGCCCAGCGGAAGGCATTGCCGGCACTCTCGCCCAAGGCCTCGCCGACGACATCGTCCGCCGTGCCGCTGTAGCGCCCCTGGCCCAGGGACTTGAGCCGCCAGATGCGGCGCTGGGTGCTGCCGTCGCTGTACAGGAAATGCTCGTCGAGCACGCCGCTGTCGCCCTCCCAGCGCCCGCTCATCTTCACGCTGAAGCGCTTGACGACGCGGCCCGAGCGGTCCGTGAAGATGCCCTTGGCGGTCAGCTCGCCGCTGAGGAAGTCGCGCAGGTCCAGGCGCGGCGCCTCGCGGGCGTAGTCATGCACCTGCGGGCCCGCGCAGCCGGCCAGGGTGGCGGCGGCGGTCAGGGCCAACAGGGTTCGGCGGGGGATGGCTTTCATCCGCGTTCCTTCCAGCTCGGGTTGAGGCCCTCGGCGCGCCACAGCGCGGCGGCGGCGGCCAGCTTCAACAGACAGGGCAGGCCGCCATAGGCCAGGGCGAGGGCCTGCAGGCCGGCAGGCTCGGCGCCGCCGCTGCGATAGCCCAGGGCCGCCAGCAGCGGCAGGGCCAGGCCGGCGGCCAGCGCGAGATTGAGCTTGGTGGCGCAGGTCCACCAGCCGATGTAGACGCCCTCGCCGCTCTGGCCCGCGCCGCTGCGGTGGATGACGCCGGTCAACAGCGCGCCCGGCAGCGCGAGGTCGGCGCCCAGGGCCAGGCCGCTGAGGCCGCAGATGGCGGCGAAAGCGATGCCGTCGCCGGCACCCAGCAGCGGCGTGGCGGCAAAGGCGAGCACGCTGGCCACCATGCCGACCCGCCACACGGGCGCCAAGCCCCAGCGGCCGGCCGCGCGCACCCACAGCGGCAGGCCCAGCACGGCCGCGCCGAAGTAGGCCAGCAGCAGCGGCGCCTGCCAATGCGGCAGCTGCAGGCGGTCGGCGATGAAGAAGGGCAGCAGCGTCGCCGGGACGGCATTGGCGATGCCGTTCAGCATGAAGACGGCCAGCAGCTGGCGAAAGCCCGCGTCGCGCCAGGCCGAAGCTGCGGCCGGCCGCGCATCGACGTCAGAGGTCTTCGCGACCTCCAGCCGGCTCAGACCCAGCAGGCCCGCCACCAGCAGCACGGCCAGCGCAACGCTGGTAGCCGTCCAGCCCAGCAGGGCCGGCAGCGCACTTGCCAGCAGCACGCCGGTCAGCGTGCCGGCCTCGCGCCAGCCCGTCACCTGGGCGCGCCACTCCGGCCCGCCGCCCCAGCGCGCACCCCAGCACTGGTGCAGGATGCTGACGCCGCTGTAGGCCAGGGTGCTCAGCAGCAGGGCCGCGGCCAGCCAGGCGAGCAGCGCATCGGGCCGGGTCGACGGCGGCAGCCACAGCGCGGCGAAGGCGGCGGCCAGCACCACGCTGCCCAAAGCCGCGGCCTGCCAGGCGCGGCCACGGCGGAACAGCGCATCGGCCGCGCGGCCGAGCGCCGGGTCGATGAAGGCGTCCAGCAGGCGCACGGCCAGCATGACCAGGCCCAGCGTGGCCAGCGGCATGCCGAAGGCCGAGGCGTAGTGGTAGGGCAGGTTGACGTAGAGGGGCAGGGACACGAAGGCCAGCGGCACGCCCAGGGCCCCATAGGCCAGGCCACGGCGCCAGCCGAGGGCGGGCGCTGCGGTGGCGATGGCGGAGGCGGACATGGCTGGCCTGGATTCAGCGCGACAGGCCGAGCAGGGACTCGCGCAGCGCGGGCGCCGAGGTCTGCTTCGCCAGCCAGATGCCGAAGAACAGGCGCGCGTACTCCGCATCCAGCGCCTGCGCGGTCAGCCGGCCGTTGTGGAAGAAGCGCACCTCGCCCTCGCCGTTGTTGAAGCCGAGCAGGCGGTCGCCGGCGATGACATCGGGGAAGGCCTTGGCCATCAGCGCCAGCCAGCGCTTGGCCTTGGCCTCGTCGAAGCTGCCGACGCGCCGCATCTCGGCCACCGAGCGCTCGGCGATGGCCATGCCCTCCAGGCGGCGGTCATAGGCCAGCTCCAGGACGAAGGGCCGGCTGGCGTAACCGTCGGCCTCGAAGCCCGGCGCCGTCCACAGGCGAGCCTCGTAGACGCGCAGGCCGAAGAAGCGCAGCACACCGCTGCCCTGCAAGCGGGCCTGGGGCAGCAGCGCCAGGACTTCGGTGGAAGGCGGGGTTTCAGCGATGGCTTGTGACATGGCAATGGGATGGATGGCGGCAGCGGCCGCAAGCCGGGCCAGGGCCCCGCGTCGCGACAGCGCCTGGCGGCTCATGGGCCGGGCTTTCTCAGCGTGAACTGGATGACATCGGTGTTGCCGGCGTCGAAGGCGGCTTCACAGTAGGCCAGATAGAAGCTCCAGATGCGCTGGAAACGCCGGTCGAAGCCCTGGGCCTGCACGGCATCGAGACGGGCCACGAAGGCATCGCGCCAGCGCCTCAGCGTCTCGGCATAGTCGGCGCCGAAGGCCAGGCGGTTCTCGACGACGAAGCCGGCGCGGCGGGCCTCGGCCTCGAAGGCCGACGGGCTGGGCAGCAGGCCGCCGGGGAAGATGTACTGCTGGATGAAGTCCGTCGAGCGCAGATAGCGCGGGAACAGGTCGTCGCGGATGGTGATGCTCTGGATGCAGGCCTTGCCGCCAGGCTTGAGACAGGCGTTCAGCGTCTGGAAGTAGCCGGCCCAGTACTCGTGGCCGACGGCCTCGAACATCTCGATGGAGACGATGGCGTCGAAGGGCTCGCGGGCATGGCGGGCCGGCAGGTCGCGATAGTCCTGGTAGCGCAGCTCCACCTTGTCTTCGAGGCCGGCGGCCCGCATGCGCTGCTGGCCCCACGTCAGCTGCTCCGCGGACAGCGTGACGCCCGTCACCTCGGCACCGAACTCGCTGGCGGCCAGCTCGGCCAGGCCGCCCCAGCCGCAGCCAATCTCCAGCACGCGGGCGCCCGGCGCCACGCCGGCCTCGCGCAGCGCGCGGCGGAACTTGGCCGCCTGGGCCGCCACCAGGTCGGCGCCACGCGCGTCCTGCCCCTCGAACCAGGCGGCGCTGTAGCTCATGCCGGGGTCCAGCCAGAGGCGGTAGAAATCGTTGCCGAGGTCGTAATGGGCGTGGATGTTCTTGGCGCTGCCGGCGCGGGAATTGCGTCGCAGCAGATGGCGCAGCCGATAGGCCAGGCGGCCCCACCAGCGGCCATAGATCAGGCCTTCGATGTGCTCGCGGTTGGCCAGGCACAGGCGCAGCAGCTGGCTGAGGTCGGGGCTGTCCCAGTCGCCGTCAATGAAGCTTTCGGCGAAGCCGATGTCGCCGGACTTCAGCGTGCGCTCGAACAGGCCCCAGTCGTGCAGCTGCAGCGTGGCGCGCATCTCGCCGGCGATGGGCGCGCGAGCAGGGAAGCGCAGCATCGAGCCGTCGGGGCAGCGCAGCTCGAGCTGGCCGACGGGCAGGCGCTCCAGCAGGCGCAGCAGGCGGGTGGCGGGGGCTGGCAAGGAAGCCGGCCGCGTCGGGCTGGCAATGAAGGGTTGTGAGTTCATGCTCATCGGCTCACGAAACGTTGGGGTGCCTGGGGTTTGCTGAAGAAGGGCACGCGCTTGATCCACAGCCGCAGCGCCTGCCAGTGGATGCGCAGCACGACGCCCAGCGTCATGAAGGGCATGCCGAAGATCGCGCGCCGCACGCTGGCGGCCGTCAGCGCCACCAGCGCGCCGCCGAGGCTGGTCTGCAGCAGCGGGCCCTGGGCGTCATGCAGGTCCACCCGCGCCATCGAATGGGCGGGCAGGCCGTCCAGCGTCGTCAGCCGCTCGAAGCGGAAGCGGTACTCGCCGTCCACGCCGCAGAAGGGCGACACATGGAAGACCTTGCGCGCCGCGCTCTCGGCGCCCCAGGCCAGCTCGGGCCCGGCCAGCAGATAGGCATGGCGCTCGCCGAAGGTGTTGTTGACCTCGGCCAGCACGGCGGCCAGCGAGCCGTCGGCACGATGGGCGTACCAGAAGCTGACGGGCTTGAAGACATAGCCCAGCACGCGCGGGAAGGCCTGCAGCCAGACCTCGCCGTCGGCATCGTCAATGCCCTCGCTGGCCAGCAGCTGCTCGAACCAGGCCAGCGCATCGCTGCCGCCAGCGCCATGGTCGCTGTCGTGAAAGCTCAACCAGCCCCAGCGGTTGCGCTTCAGCGCCGGGCTGGGCTGCTCGCGCAGGCTGCGCAGCGGCAGCAGCAGGAAATAGCTGCCGTAGCGGAACTCATGCGCCACCGGCCGCAGGCGCCGGTGCCAGATGGTGCCGAAGCCCATCCAGGGGACGTTCATGCGGCGCTCCGCTCGGCTTCAGGCACCCGGGCGTCCAGGGCCTGCAGCACGCCGTCGGCCGCGGCGAAGCCGGCGCGCAGGCCGTCCTCATGGAAGCCATAGCCGCACCAGGCCCCGCAGAACCAGGTGCGCTGGCGCCCCTGCAGCTCGCCCACGCGGGCCTGGGCCTGCAGGGCGGCCAGATCGAAGATGGGATGGCTGTACTCGATGCGCTGATGCACCAGCTCGTCGCGGATGGGCCGCACCGGGTTCAGGGACACGACGACCGGCTGCTGCCAGGGCAGAGGCTGCAGGCGGTTGATCAGATAGTGCAGGCAGACCTGGGACTGCTCGGTGGCGGCGTGGGCCGCGCGCTCGTAGTTCCAGGCCGCCCAGGCGAGCTCGCGCTGCGGCAGCACCGCCGCATCGGTATGCAGCACCGCCACATTGGGCTGGTAGCGGATGGCGCCGAGCACGGCGCGCTCGTCATCGCTGGCGCCGCCGCCCAGCAGGGCCAGGGCCTGGTCGCTGTGGCAAGCCATCACGACGGCGTCGAAGGTCTCCCAGCCCTGGGCGGTCTGCAGCCTCACCTGGCGCCCCGTGCGCTGCAGGCCCAGCACCGGCGTATTCAGCCGCGCGTCCTGCAGCTGGGACACGATGCGCCGCACATAGTTGCGCGAGCCGCCCTTCACCGTCATCCACTGCGGCCGGTCGCTGACCTGGATCAGGCCGTGGTTGTGGCAAAAGCGCAGCAGCGTGCCGATGGGGAACTTCAGCATCTGGTCGGCCGGGCAGGACCAGATGCAGCCGATCATGGGCAGCAGATAGTGCTCGCGGAAACCGGCACCGAAGCCGTGCTGGTCCAGGAAGCCCTCGACCGAGCCTTGCAGGGCCAGGTCGGCATCGCTTTCGGCCAGCTGTGTGGCCAGGCGGTTGAAGCGCAGGATCTCCTTGAGCATGTGCCAGAAGCGCGGCTTCAGCAGGTTGCGCCTCTGGGCGAACACGCTGTTCAGCGAGCTGCCGCTCCACTCCAGGCCCGGGCGGCCGTCGGCCCGGGGCAGTTGCACGGAGAAGGACATGTCGGAGTCGGCCGTCGCCACGCCGAGGTCGGCGAAGAGCTGGATCAGCAGCGGATAGGTGCGGCGGTTGAACACCAGGAAGCCGGTGTCCACGCCATGCTCGACGCCGTCCAGGCAAAGGTCCACGGTGTTGGCATGGCCGCCGAAATGCCCGCCGGCCTCGAACAGGCTGACGCGGTGCTCGCCCGGCGCGGACGTGAGGCGCCAGGCGGCTGCCAAGCCTGAAATCCCCGATCCGATGACGGCAATGCGCTGCATGATGGCCTTTTCTGAACTGGTCAGAGCAAAACGTGAACTGATGAGTTCAAACAATAACTCATAAGTTCAAAATTTGCACCAAATAGTTTTTGCAGCGATCCGTGCGGTCTAGAATCCACCCCATGGGAGCCCGTCCGTCGATCCGAGACCAGATGCAGCGCGTGCGGCAGGACGCCATCGTGGGCGCCGTCAACCGCCTGCTGGCCACCAAGGGCTATGACGCGATGACGGTGGACGAGGTGGCCGCCGAGGCGGGCCTGGCCAAGGCCAGCCTGTACAAGTTCTTCACCTCCAAGGAAGAGCTGGCCGGCGCCGCCATGGTGGGCGCGCTGGACCGGGCGCTGGGCTTCGTCGACTCGCTGCGCGAGCGCTCCGACACCCCCGCCATCTCCCAGCTCAAGGCCGTCGCGCGCTGGGCCATGCAGACCCAGCTGGAAGGCGAGATGCCTTCCCTGCCCTCCCACAACTCCAACCTGAGTGCGTCGCTGCAGTCCAACGACGCCTACATGGACCGCCTGCTGGCGCTGAGCAACCGCCTCAGCATCTGGATCACCGAAGCCCAGACCGGGGGCCAGCTCAGTCCCGACCTGCCGCCGGAAGTCGTGCTCTACACGCTGTTCGCGCGCGCCTGCGACCCCGTCGTCGCCCTGCTGAAGGACTCAGGCCAGTACACGCACGAGCAGATCCTGGACTGGGTCACCTCCACCACCTTCGACGGGCTCGCGCTGAGATAACGGCCTGTTGCGATGACCAACGTCATCGCCGCGGCCGGCGCGGCACACTGGGCCTGACCATGAGCCTGCGCCCTGCCACCCTCGTCGCCGCCCTGGCCGCCTGTGCCACCGTCGGCTGCGCCTCGAGCACCCACCTCGACATCGAGCGGGCTGAACTGCAGGCCCGCATCGAGCCGCGCTTTCCCACTCACCATTGCCGCATCGTCATCGCATGCCTGGACCTGTCCAACCCCGTGGTTGTGCTGGCCGAGGGCGAGGACCGCATCGGCCTCAACCTCGACGCCAAGGTCAAGGCCGGCAACCGCGAGCGCACGGGGCGCGTCGGCTTCTCCGGCCTGCCGCGCTATGTGCCGGCCGAAGGCCAGCTCTTCCTGGACGACCTGCAGATCACGACGCTGGAGTTTGAAGGCCTGCCCGCGGAATACGCCGAGATCGTCAAGTGGCGCGGGCCTCAGGTCATCAAGTCACAGCTGCAGGCCCATCCCGTCTACACCATCGACACCCGCACGGCCAAGGGCACGCTGGCCAGGCTGGTGGTGCAGGACGTGAAGGTCGTCAACGGCAAGCTGAGGATCAGCTTCGTCCGCTAGCGCAGGAAACAGCGCGCAACTTGTCGCAATCGGCGGTTAGCAGGCGGCCCACTTGGGCCTGCCTCGAAGCATCGCGATACATCCGTCGGCTGGGTGTCACAGGGCGTGATGCAGACTGCCTCGATGACCCTGCACATCGATGACGCCCCGACCACGCTGACCACTGAACAAACCCTGACCGGCTGGCGCCGCGAGTTCTGCGTCGAGTTGCTGGGCGACGGCCAGGCGCGCGTGTTCCTGCGCGCCAAGGAGACGGCCTCGCTGAAGGCCACCGAACTCCAGCGCGGCGTGCTCTTCCACCGCCTGGGCACCACCTTCACCGACCTGACCGGCTGCGTCGCCGCGGCGCGTGAGCCGCTGGAGCGGCTCGCCAGCACGGCGGTCCGGCAGCAGCCGAGCAAGGAAAACCTGTTTGCGGCGGTGACGTATGACCGCAATGCGTGGGAAGGGGTGGTGACGGCGGTGGAGGGTTGGCAGCGGCGGGCGCCTGCTGGCGCGAACACGCAGCGCCTGCGGTCCTGAAGTCCTGCGGGCCGGGCAAACGTTTGGCACGTGGCGTCAGGGGGGACGTCTGCAAAAATGACCGGAATCGAAAGCCCCATCGAGGAAAGTCATGAAGTCGACCTGCATCAGTCTCCTGTTCATGGCTGCGTCGGGGCTGGCCGCGCCTGCGCTCGCGGCCGATACGCCAGCGCAGGCAGGCACGCCCTTGATCTCGGGGGTCGACGTCAAGTCCTTCGATCCGGCCGTGAGGCTGCAGGACGACTTCTACGCCTATATCAACGGCCGCTGGGCGCGCAGCACGCAGATCCCCGCCAGCAAGGCACGCTGGGGCACCTACGACGAGCTGCGCGAGACGGCAGCCTTGCAGGTGCGGGCGATCCTGGAGGACGTGCTGAAGAACCCGGGCTCCGCCGGCAGCGAGACCCGCAAGATCGCCGACCTGTACACCACCTTCATCGACGACAAGGCGCGCGACGCGCGCGGCTTTGCACCGCTGGTACCCGAGTTCGAGCGCATCGCGGCCGTCACCCGCCACCAGGACCTGGCCGCCTTGATGGCCGAGCTGGAACGCCAGGGCGTGACCGTGCCCTTCGGCGTCTTCGTCGGGCAGGATGCCCAGAACGCTGACCGCTACGTCGTCTACGCCTCCCAGTCCGGGCTGGGCCTGCCCGACCGCGACTATTACCTCAATGACACGGACAAGAAGCTGACGGCCGTGCGGCAGGCCTATGTGCAGCACATCGCCAAGCTCTTCACGATGCAGGGCGACGCGCAGGCCGAGCGCCACGCGGCCAATGTGCTGGCCCTGGAGACCCGGCTGGCGCAGCTGCAATGGACCCGCGTGGAGAGCCGCGACGCCCTGAAGACCTACAACCCCCGCAGCTTCGCGCAACTGGCCGAGGAGGCGCCGGGACTGGACTGGTCGGCCTACTTGCGGGCTGCAGGCATCGCGGGCAAGGCCGATTCGGTGGTGGTGCGCCAGCCCAGCTACTTCGCGGGCCTGGCGAAGCTGGTGGCCGAGGCGCCGCTGGAGCAGTGGCGCAGCTATTTCAAGTGGCAGGTGCTGGCGGCCTACGCGCCCTACCTCGCGCGCGCCGCGGCTGATGAGCGCTTCGCATTCACCGGCACAGTGCTGCGCGGCGTGCCCGAGAACGAACCGCCCTGGCGCCAGGCTCAGGTGTTCGTCGACTCCGTCATGGGCGAGGCGGTGGGCAAGCTCTACGTGGCCCGGCACTTCCCGCCCGAGAACAAGGCGCGGGTGCTGGCCATGGTGAACACTTTTCTCGCCACCTTCCGCGAAGGCATCGCTGAACTGGAGTGGATGAGCCCGGCCACGAAGAAGGAGGCACAGGCCAAGCTGGCGCTGTTCACGCCCAAGATCGGCTACCCCGATGTCTGGCGCGACTACACGGCCCTGACCACCAGCAGCACCGACCTGATCGCCAACGTGCGCGCCGGTCGCCGTCACGCCTTCGACCGCGGCATCGGCAAGCTGGGCAAGCCGGTGGACCGTGGCGAATGGGGCTTCACGCCGCAGACAGTCAACGCCAGCTACAGCCCGCTGCAGAACGCCATCACCTTTCCGGCAGCGCTGCTTCAGCCGCCCTTCTTCGACGTGAGGGCCGAAGACGCCATCAACTACGGCACCGTCGGCACCAGCATCGGCCACGAGATCAGCCATGGCTTCGACGACCAGGGCAGCCGCTACGACGGCCGTGGCAATCTGCGCAACTGGTGGACGGCGGAGGACCGCGCCGCCTTCACCGCACGCGCCAACGGCCTGGTGCAGCAGTACAGCGCCTTCAGTCCGGTGCCGGGCTACCACGTCAACGGCCAGTTCACGCTGGGCGAGAACATCGGCGACAACTCAGGCGTGACCATCGCCTACAAGGCCTACCGCAAGTCCCTGGGCGGCAAGCCCTCGCCCGTGATCGACGGCCTGACCGGCGAGCAGCGGCTGTACATCGGCTGGGCCGTCAAGTTCCGCACGCTGCAGCGCGAAGAGGCCGCCATCG
Source organism: Roseateles sp. GW821-FHT09H10 (assembly GCF_059415865.1). Classification (NCBI taxonomy): domain Bacteria; kingdom Pseudomonadati; phylum Pseudomonadota; class Betaproteobacteria; order Burkholderiales; family Sphaerotilaceae; genus Roseateles; species Roseateles sp. GW821-FHT09H10. The sequence goes on from NZ_JBWKOB010000004.1 coordinate 241,778, forward strand.
TCCAGCTCAAGAGCGACCCGCATTCGCCCGGCGAATTCCGTGTCAAGGGCACGCTGGCCAACCAGGCCGGCTTCTACGAGGCCTTCGACATCAAGCTGGGCGACAAGATGTACCGGGCGCCGGAGCAGCGTGTGAAGCTGTGGTGAGCGCCGAGAAGTACGGAGGCTCGGAAGCGCGCATCAAGAAGCTCGCGCCTGCGGCCACCCTGAATCTCACTTGCGCATGACAAGCCAGAGCACGAGGCAGCCTTCCTTGCGAGGCTGGCTTCCACGATGGTTAACGCCGTAGTTGACCGGCGCTCACGAACCAGTAGTAGTGCATAGGCGGACGCGCTTGAGCGTCCGGGTCGAACACCCTGCTAGACCCCATCGCTCCCATCTTTCTTCGCTGAACCTCGCTTGAAGATGGCACGGCTAGCTGCTGCTCCGCCCACAAGAAGCGCACCGAGCCACGGGATCGCCATTGAAGCGACGCCAAATGCGAAACCAGAGTTCTCGTCCCCCGTCTGGTATCCCGCAAAGATGCCGGCAACAGCAATTCCGAAAATAACCAGGCAGACCCACGCCAACGTTCTTGGTCGGATGAAGAGGCCGAGTAACGCGCCGAAAGCGGGAACTCCGAGCCAGACGAGGAGCTTGATCTCCATGAGGTCTAACGTCGAAGTCGATCGGCGCGCACCGGCAGTACGCCGCACGGCGCAGGCTTGTCAAGGCGCCTTGCGGCGTACTGCCGGTGCGTGTCCGTGTCGAACGACCTGTTAGACGTCATGGCCAGCTCGACGTCCACGCAGTAGCGACGCCGTTGGGCAGTACGACGAGAAAGCCACTGAAGTCGGTGTTCGATGCGTGAATACGCCCTTGGAGCACATGCTGACTGATGAATGCAGCCGCGCTATGCGCCGGAAGATCCACATAGACGTCTTCGTCCTGGAGCACTTGGACGAAGACGTCACCAGTGCCTAGATTTGCGCGCAGCATCTCGGAAATGACGTCAGTCTTCGAGCCCACGCCGTCATGGACGTTGGTCCACGTGAAGTCCTCGGGTTCGACCCAAGGGAAGTTCTGGGACATGAGGTCGGACAACCGCTCCTGGTCCATGACGTCTAACGTGGAGGTGAGCGGACGCCGAAGGCGGTCCGCTCTAATGGCAGGTTATGCAGCATTGAGCGCCTCCTTGATCGAGGCGACTAGAAGCTCCTCGTTCTCGGCTAGCTCTCGATACATGTCGTAGTTCAGCGCGCCATCGTTCAGCTGCTTCTCAAAGAAGAGCTGCAGTCGCCAGACGTCCGGATCGGGTTTGTCGAAGTCGAAATCAATCCCTCCAGTAGCCGGCGTCTTGTAGACATCAACACCAATGCCGTGGGTACATACGGTCCAGTTGGTTCCTGGAATCGGTCGCCGGCCCCGCATGCCCAGGATGTCGTCGGGTTTCTCTAGTTGAAAGGCTCGGACGATCAACTGCTTCGCCCAGGCCATCTCGGCGTACCAAAGCGGAATGAGCTGGCGGATGAGGTCGACTCTTTCAGTCATGCTGCATAACGTTTGACATGAGAGGCTCGCCCCGGCTTGCCGGGGCGAGTCCTCTCGATGGAATACGAAGGGACTTCCCACCTTCTGGCCAACGGCGTCAAAGCGCCTAGATTGATGGTGCGAATCGTCAATCTGCAGCCATGTGAAAGGGGAAGCCCATGAACGAGATTACCCGAGTCGGGATCGATCTGGCCAAGCGCGTGATCCAGGTCCACGGTGTCGATGCCAACGGCCGCGTGGTTGTCGCCAAGGCGCTGCCCACCGACAAGTTCGCCGCCTGGTGCGTGCAACTGCCCGCCGGCTGTCTAGTCGCCATGGAGGCCTGCGGCGGCGCCCACCACTGGGCGCGCAAGCTGCGCGGCTTCGGCCTGGATGCACGACTCATCGCCGGCCACTTCGTCACGCCCTATCGCATGGCTGGCAAGGGCGGCAAGAACGACGCCAACGATGCGGCGGCCATCTGCGAGGCCGCCGGCCGCTCGCACATGCGCTTCGTGCCCGCGAAGACGTCCGCGCAGCAAGCGCTGCTGGCCATCCACCGGCTGCGCGAGGGCTACAAGGAAGACCGCACCGCCTGCATCAACCGCATCCGCGGCCTGCTCACCGAGTTCGGCATCGTCTTCGCGCAGAGTCCCGACGCACTGCGCCTGGGCCTGGCCGACGTGCTGGAAGACGCCAGCAACGAGCTGCCCGGCATCGCCCGCCTGGCGCTGCAGGAGGCGCGGCTGCACTGGGTCGAGCTGGAGTGTCACATCGCCAGCTGCGACGAGCGCATCACCGCGCATGTGCGCTCGGACGAGCAGGCCAAGAGGGCCGCCCAACTCAGTGGCATCGGCCCCGTGACCGCCCCGGCACTGGTGGCGACAGTGGGCGACTTCAAGCAGTTCAAGAACGGCGCGCAGTTCGGCTCGTGGCTGGGCCTGGTGCCCCGGCAGAACTCCAGCGGCGGCAAGACGCAACTCGGGCGCATCACCAAGCGCGGTGACGACTACCTGCGCACGCTGCTGATCCAGGGCGCCAAATCGGCCGTCATGACGGCCCACAAACGCAGCGACATGATCTCGCAGTGGCTGGTGCAATTGCTGACCCGCGTGGGCTGGCAAAAAGCCGTGGTGGCGCTGGCCAACAAGAACGCGCGCATCGTCTGGGCGCTGCTGGCCAAGGGGCGACAGTTCGACGCGAACTACGTGTCGGTCAAGCCTGGTGAGGTGCCGTCAACAGCGGCTGCGACGCCGGGCTGAGCCCTATCCACCAGCAACACCTTCTTCCCCAACGACATGCGTTCGAAGATGCATCACACAGGTCAGACCGGCAGCAGGCCAGCTCGACTAACCCTGTGCCGCGCCATGCATGGCGACGGCGGCGAATGAATGGAGCCCTGCTGAGCGGTTGGTATCTGGGCCCGCACCGACCACGAGTGCAACAAGGCCGCCTGTAGATGTGCAGTCTGTTCTCTGTGGCGCTGCATCGAACCCGAATCCGGTCTTGAAGGAAGAACAGAAAGGCCCGTATCGAAGCAACCAAAGCTAACGAGATTATTTAACGGGAAGTCCCTGTAGAAGGGTTAGGCGGCAAGTCTTCGCGCACCACGGCGCGTGTGATTTTCATTTGCCGCGCAATTGGAAGCTAGTGCGCAGCGCATCAACTTGACCTGTTTGAAGTTGGCTACACATGGCTATGGCCGCTTCTAGTGAAACGTTTTCTACGGACAGTGGCTGGGCAAGCTCGTCTCCAAAGTCTTGATCTGCCCACTGCTCGAGTGTTGCCGTTTTCGAACGGCCGATATACAGAACATACATTGGCCCCGAGTCGGTGCCATACCGAACGAATGCGGATGGATGTTCCTCATAGTCTGCTTGAGTCAAGCTTGGATGGTCTTCAACGTAGACCTCTGAGAGCGCAGACCTCAGCTCTTCAGCTGATGGCTCCCGAATATCTCCGCCGTAGCGTTTACTGAGGATGAACCACGGTTCCTCCACAGATGACTCCTTGCCGCCTAACGTCAAAGATCAGCGGTCGGCGAAGCCGTCCGCTGCAGCGAAGGGTTGGGCATCGCTGAGCATCATGCTGGTCCTAGGAGTCTTGCCAAGGCTCGCCTTGGATTGACGCACGCCGCTCGAGGACTGCTCGACCGGCCTCATGGACCGATTCGAACTCCAACTCTGTGACTGTAGGTTTGTGCGCCGGCGCGGCTGGCCCAACGTCGAACATTCCTCCTTCTTCATAGGGTTCTCCATACTCGGCGAAGTCGTATTCCTCGCACTCACGAACGGTGACTGCCGCTCGTTCACGGCTTTCACCGGGCAGAAAGAAGGAAAAGGAGACCCGCTTTCGCTTAATGAGCTCAATGGCGAGGCTGCTCACAGTGACGGTCATCGGCCCTCCATTGACTCGACGCTCAACGTTGGACTTGACCGGCGCGCGCGACGGGCGTGACCGGAGAGAGCGAACGCACCCGCGCGTCCGTGTCGAAGAACCTGTTATGCCGCATGGCCACTGCTGCCCGCTGCCCTTCTTTGCGCTCTCCAGTGGGCATACCCGCCGGGCAACCAGTTGCGACGACGTACCGGCCTAAGTAAGTCGTGAGCCTTTTCAACGAAGGCGTCGATTCCAAACCGGCGGACGTATGCGTGCACATATCGCTCTAACCGACGGGCCAGGATGCGCTTTGCAGCGCCAGATGTGTTTCTAACCCGGACGGAACAGCTACGGATGACACCACGGAATCTCTCCGGCTGCATGCGAGCCAGACAGCCTGGGTAGGGCTTTAGATGTCTCGGCACCACGCGGTACTTACGTTGCGGCATAACGTGCGAGCTCAGCGGACGGCGAAGCCGTCCGCTGCAGCGAAAGGTTGGGCAGCGCACACGGAGCGCGCTATGAACGCCACGTGCCCACCCCTGAATGGAGAACAACAAACGACCGTGGATGAACGAAAAACGCATAGTGCTTTCCGCCGCCAGCCATTGGCTCCGGCTTCCGCTCCGCGGTCCAGTAGCTCACCACAAGTACCGTTTCGACGTCCTGAAGAGCTGATTGAACTTCCGCCTTCTCCTGATCCGTCAGGCGCAATCGTTCAACGAATGTCTTGGCCTCCTCGAAAACATCACTGACGCAGTACGCCCAGGACTTTGCCTCCGCATGCAAGGGGTGAGTGGCCACCGCGGCCAGTGCGCGCTGCTCGACCTTTTCCGGTACGCCACTCGCGACGTTCATGGTGATGCCCAACGTAGACGTAACCGGCGACTTGCGGCAGGGAGGCGCGCAGCGCCGGGACGCCGCAAGGCGTCCGGGTTGACGGCCTTGTTATGTCTCATGCCACATAACCCCGCGCTTCTGCTCGGTCTTTGGATCGTGCAACCCCTGCTCGCCAATCTTCGTGTGCATGCGTTCGCCTACCCAGTACCGGTCTGCGCTGAGACCGCCGAACTTCTTGCGATAGAACTGGACGGCCTCGACACGCTTTCTACGGATTCGCGTCTTAATAGCGCCTCGCGATCGCTCCTCCCATTCGGAGAGTCCATGCATCAGGAGCCGCAATTCGGCGTTCAACAGGAACGGCCAGTATGCGCGACGCCGCTTTAGCGGGTTGTACACACCGACTCTGCTGGGGGCGCTACGGCGATAGGACTTGAATGGAGGCGTTCTCACCGCTGCTGCCCTGAGACATAACGTTCGCGCTCAGCGGGCGGCGAAGCCGTCCGCTGCAGCAAAGGGTTAAGCCGCACCATACCAAGCACCAGTACGAAATGCCTCAGGAATCTCCTGCGACCACGGATCATCGAAGCCACGGGCCGCCAACTCTTCAAACCACCGAGTGCGTAGGGAGTCGGGGAGCCTGGTTCCGCACCAAGGGCAGAAGTGGATTGCCATTGAGCTCGACCCGCCGTCGTGTAGGAACAGGCCGTACTCCCGAAATCTGTCTGAGTAGCTGATGAGCGCGTCAGGGCAGTCCTCCGGCTCGGGATGGACAGGGCAAGCGAACTCCGCTTGAGCTTGCATCGCATCGCAACAGTGCTTTGGCATGCGGCTTAACGTCGGCGCTCAGCGGGCGGCGAAGCCGTCCGCTGCAGCAACAAGTTGAAGCGAATGTGGCAGAGAGGCTTGCCCATCATGTTGCTGAGCCTTCGCTCAACTGCAGCCTAGCGTCGACACGGCCGGCCTTTGCCGCCGATACAGCCTCGCTCCAATCCTGATCAAGCGCCGGATCTGCAGCGGCGCCGTCCGGCAGGAGCGACATCGAACCGAGGATCGCGCCTAGTTCTTCGCAACCCAAGTCGTATTGCTTTGACAAAAACGCATACATGGCCAAGTAGGCCTCTGCGGAAGTGAGCGAGTCGTTGTCCATGCGCTTCAACGTGAAAGCTCAGCGGACGGCTTCGCCGCCCGCTGCAGCGACTGGTTAGGCCTCGCCCCGCAACGGGCCCGGTGCAAAACGTACCCCGCAGTGCGAGCAGTTCTTGGGGAACAGTGCGACCATGGAAGAGTACGCCGCCTCACTTGAACCGAAGCTGAAGGACTTTGCCTGTGGAGTGCTGCGGCATACAGGACACCGAAACCCAGCCATTCCCCAGATGACAAATGCTGTAATGGGAAACAGGGCGATACCGATGTACAAGCCATACGGTTCAAGAGTAATGATTCTGTCAAAGAGTACAACGCCGAAACAGTAGCCGACGGCTACCAGCATACCGACGAGAAGCCTGCGACGCGATTTCGTGTAGCGGGCGTACTCATCGAGGGTAAGCACATCACCGTGGCGGGCGTTCTCGTGAATCCTCTGTGTTCGCTTTAGTCTGCTTTGCATGGTATGCAGCGATTAGCTATGGGACGTACTGCTGAGGTTGACTGTGCGGCCTAACGTTGGCGCTCAGCGGGCGGCGGAGCCGTCCGCTGCAGCAATAGGTTAGAGCCCGGCTTGCGTAAGAACATGACGAAGCTCGTACTGGTTGCAACCTTGGTCAGGGATGGCGCCATCCGCGCCGAGCGCTGAGATTTCAAAGCCATCCTCCACATCTGCGAAATAGAGCAGGCCGTTGGGCAACTCAGCGACAACGAAGACGCTTTCAACTGCCCCTAGTCTGCGGATGGGAACCGCGTAGAACGGCACGCGATATCCGGCAAAGGCTGTTTGCTGCTCCGACGTGCACGCGCCCAACTGCTCGGACACGATCGCATCCAACTCGGTGATAGTGATTGGCTGCCACATGCTTGGTGGGCTCTAACGTGCGCGCTCAGCGGGCGGCGCAGCCGTCCGCTGGAGCGAAGGGTTGAACATCAACAGCAACTGCTTCAGAAAGCAGAGGTTCATAGTGACTCTCAAGCAGAGTCAGAAGCTCCGGCCGTTCAACGTAGTACGCAGCATCTTCTGCGGCGAAAGTTCGCTGAGCCGCCAGGATCGAATAGTCATGAAGTGATCGAACAGGCTCAACGGGATCGCGCCTCACTTGGCTCCAGCACTCCGGTAGCAGCTTTGCCCGACCGAGAGCACCGACTTGATGAAGGGCTTCGAGGGTCGCAGCAACGTCGCCAGTTCCGCAGTTGTGAAAGTACTGAAGATGTCCGCCATTCAGCACCTGCGCGTCATAGCTATACGCTAGCCAGAACGAACGAAACTCCGAGCGGTGCTGATCATCGGGATGCTCTGCGAGATAGAGCACGAGTGCCCACAGTCGCGCACTCGGATCAGCGTCCAGTTCTGCTCTATCGATGATTACCACTGGTTCCATGTGATGTTCAACGTGAAAGTGAGCGGACGCCGAAGGCGGTCCGCTCCAATGGCAGGTTGAAGCTCAACATTGCCTACCTCGCGCCGCCCACCAAATGGCGATAGGCAACGCGAGCGCGACAGCGATGAAGGCAAACGGTGCCCACATAACCGGCGTATCTCGGATGCCGATATACGAGCCAAGACCTGACGGGCTGGCGAACACCATCGCCAGCGAGAAAAAGGCCGAAGCGGCAACCAAGACCAAAGCGGCCGCGACTGTCCGGCTCACGCGGCGACCCGCGCTCTTGCGATGCAGAACGAGAAGAACCGTAATCGCAAGCACGCACGGCGGAAATAGAACCCAAGCGAGGATGAGCGCGAACTCCGAACTCGTCACAGCCATGCCTCCGTGAGCTTCAACGTGCAAGCTCAGCGGACAGCGAAGCCGTCCGCTGCATCGACAGGTTAGCCCTCGGGCTCATATTTGCTCCGGAGTTCCAAGTAAGCGCGCTTGCAATGTTCGAAGTATTCGAGCTCGTCGTCTTCGCGTTGCTTGGCGGCATGCCCCGATTCAATGGGGTCTGCCGAATTGGCTTCAAGCACCTCCACGACGATTCGATCGCCAACGCGGAGTTCGCGATGCCCTACCCAGCGCAAGTGCTCGTCGGGAACTCCCGCCGCGCGGGACGTCAGTCCGCCAACCAACAGATGAATGTCAGGCGGTTCGTCAGGTCGTCCTGAACGCGCGGAATCGCCGAGTTTTCCTGCGGCAGTAACGATCGCGTTTAGGACGCCGAGATCATCAGCCCCGCCAACAACGGGCGGCTCTTCGTTCACTTGAACGCGTAAAACGAGCATGTCTATCCGATGGCTAACGCGCAAGGTCAGCGGGCGGCGAAGCCGTCCGCTGCAGCGACAGGTTAGAAGGCTCCCTCAAAGCTGACCTCCACTGCGGTAGATCGGCTGGCGATATCGCGCAACACCTCAAGAAACGTCCCTCCACGCAACGCCTGGAGAGGAGAAGTATTGATGAACCGGAGCCGGCATTCGCCAGGCCAACCTGGGCCGCCGTTCAGCCCGTCCCAGAAGGCATCAAGGTTCCGGCCAAAGTAGCCAGCGCCTTCTGGCTCGGCGGTGCGAACGTACGCGGACCAGAAGTCAGCCTCCGACTGAACTGCGCCGCAATCAATGACGATGGATCGCATGCCTTCTAACGTGAAAGCTCAGCGGGCGGCGAAGCCGTCCGATGGAGCGAAAGGTTGGGCCGCATGGGCCGCGTATGGTCTGCGCCGCAAAGCACCAAGGCCCTGACGCGTGCGCTCAGACTCCGAGAGCCACCAGAATGAATCGTGCCCGAACATGACTTCATGTGCCCAGTAGGCCGGCGCCTCACGATAAAGCTCGTACTCGCCGGTGACGGAAGGCCAGTGCGACCAGGCTTGATTGATGCGGCCGACGCACTCGTCCCGCGTGATGCCAAAGCGGCGCATCAATTCTTCGACGATGTCACGCACATAAGCCAAGGACTCTTCGTCCGTAATGAGGCAGAAGTCCGATGGAGCAACGGGAATCATGTGCGGCTCAACGCCGTTTTCAGCGGCGCCGGGCCGCGGTGGTGGGTTGAGACGTACGACGTCCCCGGCGTCCGCTGCAACACATAGTTATGCCTGACCCTTCCACTTGCCGGATTGGAAGAGCTCGATCCACGGCGCGGTCCGTTGCGTGACACGCGGCGAGTTCAAGCTTGAACGGAGCGACTCGGCACGCGACCAGTGCCGCTCAAACTCTTGCGACGAAACTTCGATGGCCTCGCCCCAGTGCTGCACCCATTTGTGCCCGTAGCGGAAGTCGGCCAGGCAGCCGAAGCCGTCTTCCCAGTGCTCGCGATCGTACGCAACGGAATTGCCGTTGAGATAAACGTCGACTTGACGGAGAGCAAAGGAGTCTTCCGCGAACTCAATATAGCGAACGAACTTGCCCCAGCCGAAGGACTCCTTGAGCTCATGGGGCTCGAGTTCCGCAGAGCGAGTGAAGCGTGATGGGATTGGCCGGTCAGGCATAACGTAGACGTAACCGGCGACTTGCGGCAGGGAGGCGCGCAGCGCCGGGACGCCGCAAGGCGTCCGGGTTGACGGCCTTGTTATGTCTCATGCCACATAACCCCGCGCTTCTGCTCGGTCTTTGGATCGTGCAACCCCTGCTCGCCAATCTTCGTGTGCATGCGTTCGCCTACCCAGTACCGGTCTGCGCTGAGACCGCCGAACTTCTTGCGATAGAACTGGACGGCCTCGACACGCTTTCTACGGATTCGCGTCTTAATAGCGCCTCGCGATCGCTCCTCCCATTCGGAGAGTCCATGCATCAGGAGCCGCAATTCGGCGATCAACAGGAACGGCCAGTATGCGCGACGCCGCTTTAGCGGGTTGTACACACCGACTCTGCTGGGGGCGCTACGGCGATAGGACTTGAATGGAGGCGTTCTCACCGCTGCTGCTCTGAGACATAACGTTCGAGCTGAGCCGACCGCGGCGGCACGACGCGGAAGGCCGAGAATGAAATGACGGCCTGCAGCGGCATGCCGTCGCGGGTCGGATCGAGCGAAGGGTTAAGAGGCATTTTTGCCACGGTGCATAGCCTTGAGAGTAGAAGCCAGCTCTGCCAACGCCGTGCCTCCAAAGTTGCCATGAACAAGCGCCCGATCTATGACTTCATGAGCTTTTCCAAGTTTGACCAGTTCTGCGAAACGCATAACCGCAAATTCGTCTGCTGCCGCCTCGGCAATCTGGACACCAGACGCGTTGGGCTTGTCCCGATAGGCCTCCATTGACTGCCAGTTGTCGAGCCCAGTCTCGGACCACAGATGGAGACTCTCCCCGTCGGACCAGATGTACGTCGAGCCTTTGATGTACGCCATGACTTCCTTCAATGCCGCTTAACGTCAAAACTCAGCGGGCGGCGAAGCCGTCCGCTGCAGTGAAGGGTTCGCCATCACCGTGACGAAGGGGTGTGCGCGGGAAGACCAATGCGATGTGATCTGCATTTCTATGTGTCCCAGACCAACGATGGACCAAGTTTCTGCTCCGCCAACGCAACGGCTCCAAAGAGGCTGAGCGCGGCACCTCCGCCTACCCATTTAGGCTGGCCCACGGGCGTGCTAAAGAGCACGTAGAAGCACTCGACGCTTCTGTCTTCCGAGATATCTGGCGGATCCTCATGGTCACCGGTGCCGTACAGCGTGTGATGTCGAACGATGCGTACCTCGCAAGGCATGCTGTCGGCGTACAGCCATGAACCCGTCTTCGCCGGCGGAGCAATCTCAAGGCTAAGCATGTGACGGCGAACGTTTGCGCTCAGCGGGCGGCGAAGCCGTCCGCTGCAGCAATTGGTTAGGCATCATTCTCGCCACGTGCGCCTTGAGCGTGTGCATCTACGATCCAGCCAGACTCAGAAGGCGGCCATGCTCACCGCCACGACGACGACGAGCACAGCGATGACTGCAAGCGCGAGAACGAACTTGTTCTGGTGTGTGGTGCCCGCGGGGGAGGCGAGTTCCAACGAGCCCAGACGTTGGCGAATGTCATCTCGCTCTGGATACGCGCGCGCCGCTTCTCTGAGCAGCTCGATAGCCTGCGCCTTGCGACCATAGGCGATGAATACTTCTGCCTCTGCAATGGGATCCGGTGTAACCATGATGCGTAACGTTCGCGCTCAGCGGGCGGCGAAGCCGTCCGCTGCAGCAAAGGGTTAAGCCGCACCATACCAAGCACCAGTACGAAATGCCTCAGGAATCTCCTGCGACCACGGATCATCGAAGCCACGGGCCGCCAACTCTTCAAACCACCGAGTGCGTAGGGAGTCGGGGAGCCTGGTTCCGCACCAAGGGCAGAAGTGGATTGCCATTGAGCTCGACCCGCCGTCCTGTAGGAAGAGGCCGTACTCCCGAAATCTGTCTGAGTAGCTGATGAGCGCGTCAGGGCAGTCCTCCGGCTCGGGATGGACAGGGCAAGCGAACTCCGCTTGAGCTTGCATCGCATCGCAACAGTGCTTTGGCATGCGGCTTAACGTCAAAGATCAGCGGGCGGCGAAGCCGTCCGCTGCAGCGAAAGGTTGTACGGCGGCTTCACCAGAACCTCCACCAGGCTTTCTTGCCGGACACAGCGGTGCCTTGCGCTAGCGCCTGACTGCTGATGCTGTGCCACACGACGGCATCGAGAACTTGCGCGCGATCTAGGAGAACCGCGCCGACCTGCGCTGGATGAGGAACCGGAGCAAATACCTGCAACGGACCGCGCTCTGTGCCGCGCTCGCGCAGCGCCAGAACCAACTCGCTCCGAAGGTTTCGTTCCTGCCACGGCTGCGAATTCATGTTTGCGGCGAACTCCGATTGGGAGGCCGCCACCGTGCGGACCTCGCCAGAGAAAGCATCGAGCACCCACACCGATTCATCGGGCTTCGCGAAGAACGCGTCTCCGAACGCCGAGAGTCCAATCGGTCGGACCTTGCCGCCGATCTGCGGCCAGCAGCTAAAGATGCGCTCGAAATCGAGGCGCGGATCTTGGAGAAAGAGGTCGTCCCAGGTGAGCTTAGTTGCCATGCGCTGCCGTACAACGTGAAAGCTCAGCGGGCGGCGAAGCTGTCCGCTGGAGCGAAAGGTTGGGCAGCAGGCTGGTACCAGACCTCAGTACCCACAGGAACATCTGATTTTGAGAGCCCGCGGAAGACACAACCCCACCGCAACTCCTTGGGCGGCGGTGTTTGCGAAATCCACTGAACCGTAAGCGTTGCTTGCACGGCGGAACCGTTGGGCATGCGCAGCTGGACTTCCAGATTGGCTGGACCGCCGTAGTCCTGGGCGAGCGGGCCGGGCACAACCACGAGGCCGCCGAAGGCCGGGATTTCGAAAGTGTCCTCGACTCTCAAAAGTAGGTTCATATGCCTGCTGCTCAACGTTGAAGCTGAGCTGCGAGCGGCGGCCTGCCGACGCGAGTCGGCTCGAGCGACTGGTTAGGCAGCTGATGGCAGTGTGGTGTCATGCTCTCTCCCTAGCAAGGTGGACAAAAGCAGATCAATGGACCTAACGTTTTCCGACCGACCCATGCTCGCCTCAGCAAGAGCCAAGAACTGCATTGCATCTATGGCCGCAATTCCGAACTCTCGCACTATTGAATTCAACCAATCTGCCGCTAAGCCGAGCTCATTGTTCTGAATGAATTCGTCGACCTGCTTCAGATCTTGCGCACATGCGACGAGCGCCTCGGACGGCAACTGCTCCCGAGCGCTTAGAAGGTACGCCTCAGTTCGAACCCACTGTCGCCGAAGATCTTCGGTTGCCCTGTCGTCTAGAGGCCTAACGTTGAAGCTCAGCGGACGGCGAAGCCGTCCGCTGCAGCGACAGGTTAGGCCTCACCGCACTCAATGTCGACGATGGAGAAGGACTGAAACCCAACTCATAGATTTTTGAGGGCGAACCAAACCAGAGATCCCAGTCCCACCAGGAAGCCGCCAAACGTCGCAAGGCTCAGCAGTGCGCCGAAGATGACTTGAGCAGCACCCATCTTGCTCTCGGGTGGATCTTCCATTCGCAATAGCGACAGAAAGTGAATTGCCAGCGCGCCAGTGATCGAAGCGACAAACGCAACCAAGGAAACCGCGACGAGCTCTTTGGCAACTGGCTTCGAGAAAAGCTTCTCTAGGAACGTGACCATCAGAAGAATCGAACCGGTGCTCAGTGAAGCCAGGTGCTTCAAAAAATCGTGCTCGAGTTTGAAGGATTCCAAGTGAGTCTGAAACTGTCGGTCGTCCATTTTTAACTCCTCCGCGTAGCCATGCTGTCTGTCTGCGCGCGAAGTGCTGCGCTGACTCACAGGGGCAAATAATTGTTGTTGACTCGTAGTTGTGTGAGGCCTAACGTTGAAGTTCAGCGGGCGGCGTAGCTGTCCGCTGCAATGGCAGGTTAGGGCGCGGCATGCTCAACGAAGCCTTCGCCCAAAAGCTCGCTTGATCCGCCAGGACAGTAGACCCCAAACAGGCAGCGCCACTGCCGCGCAAGCGATGAGCGAGCCCACCATAACGAGCCCATAGCCAAGATCTTCTTCGATAGCGGCGACGGGGTTGCGCTGAATGTAGGCGTGATCCACCAATCCCAAAACTGCCAAAACCGCCACAAGAACAATCATGGCGGACAGCGTCAGGGACGCGAGCCACTGAACAATTGGTGAGGCAAGCGCGCGTCGCAGAGAACGGTCGTCGAACATCGCGCCCTAACGTGCAAGCTCAGCGGACGGCCAAGCCGTCCGCTGGAGCGAAGGGTTGGGCATCGCTGAGGTGAACATAACTGGCCTCACGTCTCAGGCCTTGGCACCCTTGCGCTTGGCGCGCTTTCTCGCTGAGCTGGCGGCCTTGATGATGTCCGCGCATTCTTCGGGGGATGGGACCTTCCGATCAGTTTCTATCGTGTGCCAGCCACCGCAGTTCGGAGTTGTGCACCCGCAAAAGGTGAAGCTGACAGGATGCGCAGTCAGGCCTTCTCGCCGTTGGATAGCATTTGTGCGCTCGCGACTCTTGATGATGTCTGCGATGGCTGATCGACCGAGGAATTGACGTGACATGCTTGACTCTATGCGATGGACAACTGCCTCGGACGTGATGCTCAACGTGAAAGGTCAGCGGGCGGCGAAGCCGTCCGCTGCAGCGACCGGTTATGCCGAGCGCCGTTTGTCGAAGCGCCGATGACCACGACACGGAGACGCGGCCGAAGTTGAAAGGCGCCGCAGGCTGAGGCGAGCAGGCTTGGTGGACTAGCCGGAAGCGCAATGCAGGCGGGAGCCCGAACCTGGGCGCTTGCAAAGCGTGACGCCGACACGCGCTCACCCGACTTCGCGAAACCCTCGGTCGCCAGCGAGACGAGGCCGCCGCGCAAGCCCGGTACAAAGCCTCTGATGGAGTTCGACCTAGCCTGCTGCATAACGTCGGCGCTCAGCGGGCGGCAAAGCCGTCCGCTGCAGCAACCGGTTAGCCATTGGGCCAACCTTTGCACCATTCGAGAAATGACAGGCGGGGACTGTCAGATCCCCGATACGGTCGAAGCCCCTCAAGATTTGCGCGATCGTCATGCCAGATGTTTCCCCTTTCCGGACCTGTGATGATTAGCCACTCCCTTATTGCGCATCCCAATTCGGAGATTGGAATCGCCCCGTCGAGCGGCCTGAAGTAGATCTTGTCGAACGAATCCCGCCGCGCCTCGTAGGCCTCAATCCACTCCGGATCATGGGCACGCTCTTCCTCGTACTCGGGGAAACTTCGCAGGTCGTTATACACATCAGTGAAAGGGAATGGTTTGGCAAGCTCACCAATGAACCCATCATTCTGAGACCAATGGGTTCCATCCCCCATTTCGCCAAGCCCGAACAGTTCACTACAGCCATTGCCTATCTTCGTTATGAAGGCACGGTATTCAGCTGGCAGTTCAATCCTATGAACATCTTCAAATGCCGAGACGTCGGCCTCGCTTACACAAGGTGCAAGCGGGCTTCCGATGAATCCGTCCAGCAACTTCTTCTGAATTGCTCGCAGTTCACTGTCATCGACGCTTTCCATGGCTAACGTCCAAGCTCAGCGGGCGGCGAAGCCGTCCGCTGAAGCGACGGGTTATGCCGAGCCCCGCCATTCGAAGGCACAGCGGTGGCGGCAGCCCGAAGCTGCCGAAGCTGACGCCCACCGCAGGATGAGGCGAGCAGGCCTGGTGGACTAGCCGGGAGCGCAATGCGGGCGGAATACCGAACCTCGGAGCTGGCAACGCGTGACACCGCAACGCGCTCATCCGGCTTCGCGGAACGCTCAGCTTCCGGCGCGACGAGGCCGCCGCGCAAGCCCGGCACAAAGCCACTAATGGAGTTCAACCTAACCTGCTGCATAACTAGGTTGTAGGGCGACTGTTTTGCTGCATAACACCGGCACCTGTCTGCATAACATCGGACACCTCTCTGGCCCGCAGGCCGCGCCATTGCTTGATTTCAAGCTGTTTGTCTGTTAATTTATACAGCATCAACAATGCCGGCAAGCCGGCATTCCATCAGTTGCGTCGCGGAGGTCATGGTCTAGGCCTCCATCCGCAGGCTCGCGACCTTCGGGGCGGATTGGAGGCAAGGATGCTGGGTTCGTCAATGGCGCCTGAGAGAGTGCCGCCACCAGTGCCAGCCGCCGACTTGCCTCCGTTGCAGTCCAAGCGGCTCCTGGATCAGCTGAGGGAGCGTATTCGCTTCCTGCACTACAGCCTCCGGACCGAGGACGCGTACGTGTACTGGTGCCGGGCGTACATCCGCTTCCACAGGCTGCAGCACCCGAAGGACCTCGGCGCAGATGCCGTCGAGGCGTTCTTGAGCTGGCTTGCTGACGAGCGCCGGGTGGCCTCTTCGACTCACCGCCAGGCGCTGTCAGCCTTGCTGTTCTTGTACGGCAAGGTGCTGGGTGTGAACCTGCCTTGGATGCAGGAGATTGGTCGGCCGCGTAGTCAGCGCCGAATTCCCGTCGTGCTCACGCGAGAGGAGCTGGGTCGTGTGTTTGCGCTCATGCAGGGCGAACATGCACTGTTGGCGCAGTTGCTCTATGGCACGGGGCTTCGCATCACTGAGGCGCTGCAGCTCAGAGTCAAAGACCTGGACTTCGCGCATCGCGCCCTCATCGTCCGGCAAGGCAAAGGCGGCAAGGATCGAGTGCTCATGCTGCCGGAGGCTCTGCAGAGCCAGCTCAAGATGCAGCTGCAGCGTTCACACGTTCTCTGGTCGGCCGACCAGACCGCCGGCAAGAGCGGCGTCGAGATGCCCGACGCGTTGGAGCGCAAGTACCCAAGGGCTGGTGCATCCTGGGCATGGTTCTGGGTGTTTCCGCAGGATCACCATTCTGTGGATCCGCGCTCGGGCGTCGTGCGCCGCCATCACCTATACGACCAGACCTTTCAGCGGGCATTCAAGCGAGCGGTCCAAGGCGCCGGGATCCACAAACCCGCGACGCCGCACACACTGAGGCATTCGTTCGCCACGCACCTGCTTCAGGATGGCTACGAAATCCGTACGGTGCAGGATCTTCTAGGACACGCCGACGTGGCCACCACCATGATCTACACGCATGTGCTGAAGGTTGGCGGTGGGGCTGTGCGCAGTCCCATGGACACCATGGCTGCCCGGTCAGCGGGGGTATCACTTGACGCCTAGAAGAACGGCCAGGAAGCAGTCATTCTGGACTGACCACCAGTAGCCTGTCGCCGAGGGACGGCGAACTTCCGCTTTGGGCACTTTGCTGACCCCGGGACGCCGCCGGCCAAGGACAGCAGACCGCCTGCAGCCGACATCTAGCCTGCGCTTGATTGGAGCGATGAAGGGACGGCGCAACTATGGATGCCTCCGCATTCACGGGTTGACAGTTCGTTGACACCGAATGCCAACAACAGACCAGCTTTCGCAGCTAACCTGTTGATTTTGTTGGTAGGCCGTATTGGACTTGAACCAATGACCAAAGGATTATGAGTCCTCTGCTCTGACCAACTGAGCTAACGGCCCCCGGGGAGGAGGCGCGGATTCTAGTCAGGGCCGAGGCGACGCCGCCCTCAGCGCTGCGACAGCGCCTGCCCCACCATCCGCGATGTGATGTCGACGATCTGGATCATGCGGTCGTAGGCCATGCGGGTCGGGCCGATGACGCCCAGGGTGCCCACCACCTGGCCATCCACTTCATAAGGTGCCGACACGATCGACAGCTCCTCATAGGGCACAACCTGGCTTTCGCCGCCGATGTAGATGCGCACGCCCTCGGCCCGGCTGGAGGTGTCGAGCAGGCGCATCAGCTGGGTCTTCTGCTCGAAGAGGTCGAAGAGGCGGCGCAGGCTGCCCATGTCGTGGCTGAAGTCCTGCACGGTCAGCAGGTTGCGCTCGCCGGAGACGACGACCCGCTCTTCCTGCTGCTGCATGGCCTCGCTGCCCACCTGCACGGCGGCGCTCATCAGGCCGGCGATCTCGCCGCGCAGCGCGTCCACTTCATGGCGCAAGCGCTCGCGCACGGCCTCCAGCGTCAGGCCGGCATAGCCGGCATTCAGCCGGTTGCTGGCCTCCTGCAATTCACCCTGGCTGAGGTCCTGGGCCGTGAAGACGACGCGGTTCTGCACGTCGCCGTCGGGCGCGACGAGGATGACGAGGACGCGGCGCTCGCCCAGGCGCAGGAATTCGATGTGGTGGAAGACGCTGGGCTTCTTGGGCGCCGTGACGACGCCGACAAAGCTGGACAGGTTGGACAGCATCTGCGCCGCGCTGGCGATGACGCGCTGGGGCTGGTCGGGCTGAAGCTGGGCCGTCTCGACACCGATCAGGCCAGGCTGGGCCGTCAGCATCGTGTCGACGAACAGGCGGTAGCCGCGCGCCGTCGGGATGCGGCCGGCGCTGGTGTGCGGGCTGGCGATGAGGCCGAGCTCTTCGAGGTCGGCCATGACGTTGCGGATGGTCGCGGGGCTGAGTTCCAGGCCCGAGGCTTTGGACAGCGTGCGCGACCCCACGGGCTGGCCGTCGGCGATATACCGTTCGACCAGGGTTTTCAGCAGGGATTTGGATCGCTCGTCGAGCATCCGTACATTCTATGAAACCCCCGTTTCCTCCCGGGAGAGGCGATACCCCTGTGGTGTAATTTGCCGCATGGCCGAGCGCTTCAGACATGTCGCCATCGTGGGCAAGCATCAGGCGCCAGGCATCAAGCCGGTGCTGGAAGAGATTGCCCAATTTTTGTGCAGCCAGGGGCTGGATGTCTCGCTGGAAGCAGACACCGCGCTCAACACCGGCCTGACCGACTACGAAGCGCTGTCCAACGACGAGCTCGGCCGGCAATGCGACCTGGCCGTCGTCATCGGCGGCGACGGCACCATGCTGGGCTTTGCGCGCGACATGGCCCGCCACGGCATTCCGCTGGTCGGCATCAACCAGGGGCGCCTCGGCTTCATCACCGACATCCCCATCGAGCGCTGGCGCGAATCGCTGGCGCCGGTGCTGGCGGGCGACTACGAGGTCGAGCCGCGGGCCATGCTGGAAGGCGCGGTCTGGCGCGACGGCGAGTCCATCTTCTCCGGCCTGGCGCTCAACGACGTGGTCGTCAGCCGCGGCGGCACTTCCGGCATGGTGGAGCTGAAGGTCAACGTCGGCGAGCAGTTCGTCGCCAATATGCGCGCCGACGGCCTGATCGTGGCCTCGCCCACCGGCTCCACGGCCTATGCGCTGTCGGCCGGCGGGCCCATCCTGCACCCCAGCATCGCCGGCTGGCTGATCGTGCCGATCGCGCCCCACACCCTGTCCAACCGGCCCATCGTGCTGCCCGACCTGGGCGAGGTGCGCATGGAGATCGTCGCCGGCCGCGACGCCTCGGTGAACTTCGACATGCAAAGCCTCGCCAGCCTGCTGCACGGCGACACCATCACCGTGCGGCGCAGCCAGCACCAAGTCCGCTTCCTGCACCCCAAGGGCTGGAGTTATTACGCGACCTTGCGTCGCAAACTGAGGTGGTACGTTTAGATGCTGCGGCACCTGAGCCTGAAAGACTTCGTCATCGTTCCCGCGCTGGAGCTCGACTTCGAGCCCGGCTTCGCCGTGCTGACCGGCGAGACCGGCGCCGGCAAGTCCATCCTCATCGACGCCTTGCAGCTGGCCCTAGGCGGCCGCGGGGACGCCGGCGTGGTGCGCGAGGGCGCGGCCAAGGCCGAGATCTGCGCCGAGTTCGACACGCCGGCGCATCTGCGCGCCTGGCTGGACGAGGCCGGCTACGACAACGAAGCGACGCTGCTGCTGCGCCGCGTCATCGACACGACCGGCAAGAGCCGCGCCTGGATCAACGGCGGCGCGGCCACGCTGACCCAGCTGCGCGAGCTGGCCGACCACCTGCTCGACATCCACGGCCAGCATGCCTGGCAAGGCCTGACCCGCCCGGCCTCCGTGCGCGAGCTGCTCGATGGCTTCGCGGGCCTGGACACCGCGCCGCTGGCCCGTGCCCACGCGGCCTGGAAGCAGGCGTCGGAAGCCTTGGCCAAGGCCCAGGGCCTGCAGGCCGAGGCCCAGCGCGAACGCGAGCGCCTGGCCTGGCAGATCGGCGAACTCGACGGCCTGGCGCCGGCCGAGGGCGAATGGACCGAGCTGAATGCCGAGCATGAGCGCCTGTCGCACGGCCAGTCGCTGATCGACGCGGCCAAGTCGGCCCTGGATGCACTGGACGAAGCCGAGCCCAGTGCCCAATCCCTCGCCGGCGGCGCGCTGGACCAGCTGGAACGCGTGCTCGACCACGACGCCCGCCTGCTGCCCGCCGTGCAGGCCCTGCGCGATGTGCAGGCCCAGCTGCAGGACGCCTGCCACACGCTGTCGGCTTATCTGCACAAGGCCGACCTCGACCCGGCCCGCCTGGCCGAGCTCGATGAGCGCGTGTCTGCCTGGATGACGCTGTCGCGACGCTACCGCCGCCAGCCTCAGGAGCTGCCGGCCCTGCTCGCCCAGTGGCGCGCCGAGTTGGCCGCGCTCGACGCTGCCAGCGACCCGGCCCAGCTCGAGGCTGCCCTGGCCGCGGCGCGCAAGGCCTTCGACAGCGAGGCCCAGGCCGCCAGCCGGGCCCGCAAGAAGGCCGCGCCCCAGCTCGCGTCCGCCGTCACGGCGGCCATGCAGCAGCTCGGCATGGCCGGTGGCCAGTTCGATATCGCGCTGCAGCCGGCCGACGGTCCGCAGAGCTTCGGCCTCGAATCCGCCGAGTTCCTCGTCGCCGGCCACGCCGGCAGCACGCCGCGGCCGCTGGCCAAGGTGGCCTCGGGCGGCGAGCTGTCGCGCATCGCGCTGGCCATCGCCGTGACCACCAGCCAGGCCGCTACCGGCAACGCCCCCGGCACGTTGATCTTTGACGAGATCGACGTCGGCATCGGCGGCGCCGTGGCCGAGACGGTAGGCCGCCTGATGAAGCAGCTCGGCCATGCGGCCGACGGGCAGCGCCAGGTGCTGGCCGTCACCCACCTGCCCCAGGTCGCCGCCTGCGCCGACCGCCATCTCGTCGTCGCCAAGGCCCTGCAGGACGGCAGCACGGTCAGCTCCGTCAGCCCCGTGGCCGGCGAAGCCCGCGTCGCCGAAGTCGCCCGCATGCTGGGCGGCGAGCGCCTGTCGTCCACCAGCCTCGCGCATGCGCAGGAGATGCTGGACGCCTCCACGGCCAAACCGAAGAAGGCCAGGTCATGAGCGCAGCGCCGGGCAGCCCCAAGCAAGCTCGCTCCCGCTTGGCGGGACAAGCCGCAGGCCGAAGGGTGCATCAATGAACATGGACACCGACCCGCATGGCGACGTGGTGCTGCTGACCGGCATGTCCGGCGGCGGCAAGTCGGTGGCCATGCACGCGCTGGAGGACGCCGGCTATTTCTGCGTCGACAACCTGCCCGCCGAGCTGCTGCTGGACTTCCTGCGCCTGGAGCAGCAGCGCGGCGAGCGCCGCGTCGCCATCTCGGTGGACGTGCGCTCGGCGGGCTCCCTGCCGCTGCTGCTGCCGCTGCTGAAGGAGCTGCGCGCCAAGGGCGTGCCGGTGCGCTCCATCTTCCTGGACGCCAACAACGAGGCGCTGATGCGGCGCTTCTCCGAGACGCGCCGCCCCCACCCGCTGCGCGAGGACCGCGACACCGGCTTCGGCGCGCTGGAAGGCGCCGCCGAGGACAGCCACCGCCTGCTGCTGGACGCCATCCAGCTGGAGCGCGAGCTGCTCGGCGGGCTCAAGGCCGAGTCCACCGTCATCGACACCAGCCAGCTGCGCGCCGCCCAGCTGCGCGCCTGGCTGAGCGACCTCGTCGGCCCCCATGCCGGCACCAAGCTGACCCTGGTCTTCGAGAGCTTTGCCTTCAAGCACGGCGTGCCCAGCGACGCGGACTTCGTCTTCGACGTGCGCGTGCTGCCCAACCCCTATTACGACCGCGAGCTGCGCCCGCTGACCGGCCGTGACGCGCCGGTGGCGGCCTATCTGGCGGCCCAGCCCGAGGTCGGCCTGATGATGGGCCAGATCGCGGGCTTCCTGTCGCGCTGGCTGCCCAATTTCGCGGCCGACCAGCGCAGCTACCTGACCGTGGCCATCGGCTGCACCGGCGGCCAGCACCGCTCGGTCTATCTCGTCGAGATGCTGGCCAGGCAGTTCAGCCATCACGGCCATGTGCTGAAGCGCCACCGCGAACTGGATGCAAGGTAGTTTCAGAATGTTTGTTCTAGACATTGAGTTCTAGAACAGATATTCTGAATGTATGAATTCAACGCCCTCCGCCAAGCCGACGGCCGCCGAGCTGGACTTGCTGCAGGTGCTGTGGCGCCTTGGGGCCGCCGACGCCAAGGCCGTGCACGAGGCCCTGCTGGCCGAGCGCCCCGACGCCAGCTACGCCACCGTGCTGCGCCAGCTGCAGGTCATGCACGGCAAGGGCCTGCTGAGCCGCGACGAGAGCCAGCGCCCGCAGCTCTATGCGCCCGTGCAGGCCCAGGACAAGCTGCAGCAATCGCTGATGAAGGATTTCATCAGCAAGGCCTTCGCCGGCTCGGGCAAGGCCCTGGTGCTGGCCGCCCTGAAGAGCCATGTCAGCGCCAAGGAACGCGCCGAGATCCGCCAGTTGCTGGGTGAGAAGGGAGACAAGGCATGAGCCTTGAACTCGCCATGAATGCCTGGGGCTGGGCCCTCGTCAACTTCGTCTGGCAGGGTGCCGTGGTGGGCGGCGCCGTGGCCCTGCTGCTGGCGCTGATGCGTGGCGCCTCGGCGCGCTGGCGCTATGCCGTCTGCGCCGCCGGCCTGGCCCTCTGCCTGGGCCTACCGCTGGCCCAATGCCTGGACTTCGCGCCGGGCGAGGCCGACTTCATCGGCGAACTGCCGCCGCTGGCCGAGCAGCTGCCGGCCCTCGTCACCGCCTGGGCCCTGGGCACGGCACTGATGCTGGCTCGCCTGGCGCTGGGCCTGGCCTGGGTCGGCCGGGCACGCCGCCGGTCCACGCCGGCCCCGGCCGAATGGCAGGCGCGGCTGGATGCCCTCGCCCGCCGCCTGGGCCTGAAGCGCAGGGTGCCGCTGCGCCTGCTGCCCGACCTGGCCGGCCCCATCGCGCTGGGGCTGCTCAAGCCCTGCGTGCTGCTGCCGGCTGCCCTGCTCTCCCGCCTGCCGGTGGACCTGATCGAGGCCCTGCTGGCCCACGAGCTGGCCCATGTGCGGCGCTGGGACTACCTCGCCAACCTGCTGCAGAGCGCCGTCGAGGCCCTGCTCTTCTTCCATCCCGTCGTGTGGTGGCTGTCCGCCCGCATGCGCCACGAGCGCGAACTGGTGGCCGACGAGATCTCGGCCGAGCTGCTCGGCCAGAGCGATGGCCGGCGCCGCCTGGCCCTGGCCCTGCACGCACTGTCCGAACTCAATTCCTCTCCCATGACCCCAACTCCCCTCGCCATGGCCGCCCGCGGCGGCCAACTGCTGGCCCGCATCGAGCGCCTGCTCGCCCCCCGTCCCCAGGCCACCGGCTGGAAGCTGGCCCTGCCGGCCCTGCTGATCGCCGCCACCAGCTTCGTCGTGCAGGCCAAGGCCCGCGATCCCGTCGAGGTGCCGGCGGCGCCCGCCACCCAGTCCGCCCCCGCGGCCGCAGAGGTCGTGCCACCGGCCCAGCAGCTGCGCCTGCCGGTCAATGCCAAGCATGTCGTCGTCATCGACGATGCGACGGGCAGGGTGCTGATGGCCCGCGACGCCGACGCCGTCGTGCCCATCGCCTCGCTGACCAAGCTGCTGACGGCCATGGTGGTGCTGGACGCCAAGCTGGACCCCGGCGAGAAGCTGCGCATCACCAGCGACGACGTCGACACGCTGAAGCACAGCCGCTCGCGGGTGCGCGTCGGCACGCAGATGAGCCGCCAGGCGGCGCTGGAGATGTCGCTGATGGAGTCCGAGAACCGCGCCGCCGCGGCACTGGCCCGCACCTTCCCCGGCGGCGAGGCCGGCTTCGTCAAGGCCATGCAGGCCAAGATCCGCGCCCTCGGCCTCAAGCGCACGACCATCAGCGATTCGACGGGTCTGTCGCCCGCCAATATGTCCACGGCCACCGAGATGGCCACCGTCACGGCCGCCGCCGCGCGCTATGGCGAGATCGAGCGCATCACCAGCGTCAAGAAGGCCAAGGCGACCGTTGATGGCCGGCCGCGCGAGCTGCGCAACACCAACCGCCTGGTGGGCGCCAAGGGCTGGAACATCCGCGTCTCCAAGACCGGCTACACCGAGGAGGCCGGCCGCTGCCTGGCCATGCGCATCCTAAACGGCAAGCGGCCGGTCACCGTCGTGCTGCTGGATGCCGACGGCTCGGCCAACCGCCTGCGCGACGCGGCGCTGATCCGCAAGTCACTGGCCCGCCAAAGCTCCTGAACATGCAGCGCCGCCATCTGCTCGCGGCCGGCAGCGCCGCTCTGGGCCTGCCTGTCCATGCGCTCGACTTCGCGCCGCCGCGCCTGCCGGCCGCCATGCGCGCCAGCACGGACCGCATCATCGACATCGCCGTCGGCATCCGTCCCTTCCGTGCCCAGGGGCCGCGCATCGAGGCCGAGAGGCGCCACGGCAAGACCGTCGTCCACCACTACGGCCATGGTGGCAGCGGCTGGTCGCTGTCCTGGGGCTCGGCCCAGCGCGCGCTGGCGCTGATCCAGGCCAGCGGCGCGCGGCCGGGCGAGCGCATCGCCGTCATCGGCTGCGGCGCCATCGGCCTGACCACGGCGCGCACGGCCCAGCAGGCCGGCTACAAGGTGAGCCTCTACGCCAAGGACCGCCCGCCGCGCGTGCATTCCTCGGCCGCCACCGGGCTGTGGACACCGGACTCGCGCATCATCGCCAGCGAGCATGCCAGCGAGGCTTGGACGGCGGACTGGGAAGCCATGGCGCGGGCCTCGTTCAAGGTGCACCAGGGCTACCTCGGCCTGCCCTCGGGGCCCGTCGAATGGCATGACGGCTATGTCGTGGCCGACGAGGATTTCAACCAGCCCCTGCCCGGCCACATCGGCGAGCCGGACTACCCCGAGCTGGCCTCACGCGTCGCCGACCTGCGCCCGCGCGGCAAGGCGCTGGCGGCCGGCGAGCACCCCTTCCGCGCCGCGCATGCGCGCCGCTTCACCCAGCTGGTCTTCAACATCCCGGCCTATCAGCGCCTGCTGCTGGACGACTTTGCCCGCGACGGCGGCGAGCTGGTGCAGCGCGAGTTCCGCACGCCGCGCGACTTCGCCCGCCTGCCCGAGCGCGTCGTCGTCAACTGCATGGGCGACGGCGCCCGCCGGCTGTTGAACGACATCGGCATGACGCCGGTGCGCGGCCAGACGGCCCGGCTGATCCCGCAGCCCGAGGTGGACTACGCGCTGATCTACCGCGGCCACAACCTCGTCGTGCTGCCGCGCCGCGACGGCCTGCTCGTCGCGGCCATGGGCGTGGGCGATTTCGGCAATGCCGATCTCACGCCCGACCGGGCCCAGTCCGAAGACGCCGTGCAGCAACTGGCCACGCTGTTCTAGCCGGATCCCATGCAGGTTCCAGCCAGAACGCTTCTCGCCATCTGCGCTTCGCTGGCGTCCGCCGCAGCGCACGCAGCAGACGACGACAGCCGCATCCGTGGCGCCGTGGAAGCCGCCATCCTGCCGCTGATGTCGCGTCACGACATCCCCGGCATGGCCGTGGCCTTGAGCGTCGACGGCCGCTCCCACCTCTTCAACTTCGGCGTCACCGGCAGGCAGGCCCAGGCCCCCGTCACGGACGCCACGCTGTTCGAGATCGGCTCGGTGAGCAAGGTACTGACCGCCACCCTGGCGGCCTACGCGCAGAGCACCGGCAAGCTGTCGATGGGCGACCATCCCGGCAAATACCTGCCCGAGCTGAAGGGCACAGCCATCGACAAGGCCACGCTGCTGCACCTCGCAACCTACACGGCCGGCGGCCTGCCGCTGCAGTTTCCTGATGCGGTTGCGGGTGACGCGGCAGCCCTGGGCTACTTCAGGAGCTGGAAGCCGGCGCACAGCCCCGGAGCCGTGCGCAGCTACTCCAATCCAAGCCTGGGCCTGCTCGGGCTGGTCACGGCGAAGGCGCTGGACCAGGACTTCGCGACGGCCCTCGAGACCCGCCTGTTTCCCGCGTTCGGCATGGCCCGCAGCCACGTACGCCTGCCCGATCGCGCGATGCAGGACTACGCCTGGGGCCATCGTGGCGGCCAGCAGGTCAGGATGCAGCCGGGGCCACTTGCCGAGCCCACCTATGGCGTCAGGACGACGGCGGCGGACCTGCTTCGCTTCGTGCAGGCGAACATCGATCCGGGCTCGCTGGAGCCGGCGATGCGCCGTGCTGTCGAGGCCACGCAGCAGGGGCACTTCCGTTCCGGGCCGCTCGTGCAGGGGCTGGGCTGGGAGCAATACCCCTACCCCGTCTCACGCGAGTGGCTGCTGGGCGGCAACTCGGCCGAAATGATCTTCGGCGCGCAGCCGGCGCAACGGCTGACCGGCGCGACGCCAGATCAACCGCGCCTCTTCAACAAGACGGGTTCGACGGGAGGTTTCGGCGCCTATGTCGCCTTCGTTCCGTCCCGGCGGGTCGGCCTCGTGATGCTGGCGAATCGCAACTACCCCATTCCGGCCCGCGTGGAAGCGGCGTGGTCGATGCTGCAGGCGCTGGCCCCGGCCGCCGACTGAACGGCGCACGGCCGGCCCGCCAGGCCTAGAAGGTTTCCCAGTCGCCCTCGGCCGCGCTGGGCGCGGCTGCCGCAGCCTTGGGTGCCGGAGCAGCGGCAACCGGCGCAGCCGCCGCCTTGGCCATGGGGCGCGGTGCCGGCTTGGGCGCCACGGCCTGGGCTGCCGCGGCGGGCCGCGGCGCCGGCTTGGGCGCGCTGCGCGGCGCGGGGGCCGGCGCGTGGCTGGCGTCGACGCGGAAGGCCGCCACGGCCTCGGACAGCTTGGCCGTCTGCATGCGCATGCTCTCGGCCGCCGCGGCCGTCTGCTCCACCAGCGCCGCGTTCTGCTGCGTGGCCTGGTCGAGCTGGCTGACGGCGGCATTGATCTGGCCCACGCCCTCGCTCTGTTCGCGGCTGGACACGGTGATCTCGCCGACGAGGTCGGTCACCTTGCGCACCTCGTTGACCATCTGGCCTATGGTCTCGCGCGCGGCCAGCACCTGGCTGCTGCCGCTCTCGACCTTGGTGACGCTGTCGCCGATCAGGCTCTTGATCTCCTTGGCCGCCTCGGCGCTGCGCTGGGCCAGCAACCTCACCTCGCCGGCCACGACGGCAAAGCCGCGGCCCTGCTCGCCGGCCCGGGCGGCTTCCACCGCCGCGTTCAAGGCCAGGATATTGGTCTGGAAGGCGATGCCGTCGATGGTGCCGATGATGTCGCTGATCTTGCGGCTGGAGGTCGAGATGGCGTCCATCGTCGTGACGACCTCGCCCACGGCCGTGCCGCCCGCGCCGGCCACCTCGGAGGCATGATTGGCGAGCTGGTCGGCCTGGCGGGCGTTGTCGGCATTGGCCTTGATCTGCGCGGCCATCTGCTCGACGGACGCCGCCGTCTGCTCCAGGCTGGAGGCCTGGCTCTCGGTGCGGGCCGACAGGTCGGCATTGCCCTGGGCGATCTCGGCCGCCGCCACATTGAGCTGGTCGCAGCCCAGACGCACGCCCGACACCATGCGCGCGAGGTTCTGCGTCATCTCGTCCAGCATGCTCAGCAACTGGCCGAGTTCGTCGCGCGAGCTGCTCTGCAGGCGCTGGGTCAGGTCGCCCCCGGCCACGGCCCTGACGGCCTCGGAGGCTTTCTGCACCGGGCCGGTGATGGAGCGGGTGATGGACAGGGCCGCCAGCACGCCGATCACCAGGGCCACGATCGATGCGACGCCGAAGATCCACAGCACGCGCTTGTAGGCGGCTTCGGCCGCCGCCGTGGTGTCGCCGGCCAGCTTCTCGTTGTAGTCCCACCACTTGTTGATGCTTTCGCGCACCGGCGTGAAGGCCGCGCGCGCGGCGCCGAAGGTGAGCTCCTTGGCGGCCGTCGTCTGCGTCGGGTCGGAGGCGCCTTCCTCGGAGGCCTTCAGCACCTTGTCCTGCACCGCGAAATAGGCCGCGGCCCCTTCGCCGACCTGCTTGAGCAGGGCGCGGTCCTGGTCATCGGCGCTCAGCAGCTCATAGTCCTTCAGGCGTTGACGCAGGTCGTCGCGGGACTTGAGGATGCGCGCCGTCAGGGACTTCTTCTCCTTGTCGTCGTCCGTCAGCAGATGCTGCTGCTCCAGCCGCCGGGCGTCCGACAGGGCCGCATCGACCTGATGGACGACCCTCAGCGAGGGCAGGATGTTCTGGGGGTAGTACTCGGCGTAATGGTTGATGGACTTCGCCAGCAGCGTGCCGATGGCCGCCATCGCGAGCATCAGGGCCAGCAGCACCGCAAAGGCCAGGCTCAGGCGCGTGCCGACGCGCAGATTCTTCAGTCCATCCACGGCTGTCCCCTTGTCGTTGTGCAAACGACTGTGCCTCTTTCCCCGGGGCCAGGCAATGCGGGAAGAGCTGCGTTTTCCGCGACTTCTGTCAGCTTTCTGACACTCGGCAGCGCGCCTTCAGTCCGGCAGCGGCCAATGCGGGGGACAGGGCACCGCGGCACGCGTCATGCGCTGGTACTCGCCGCTGGCACGCAGCTGGGCCAGGCCACGGTTGAAGGCGCTGCGCAGCGCCTCGCTGCCCGCCTTCACGGGCGGAAACAGCACATGCGTCGTGAAGTGGTCGTTCAGCGGCCGCGGGTGGGCGCTGAGGGCCTGGGCCTCGGCCGGCGTGAACTGCTGGGCCAGCAGGTCGCAGGCCACATTGCGGTCCAGCGGCAGCACGTCGATGCGGCCCAGCAGCAGCATGCGCAGGCTGGCGATGTCGTTGCGGGGCTGCTCATAGCGCAGCCGGCCGCTGCGCGCCGCCTGCCAGAGCTCGGGCGTGTAGGTGTACTCGGGTACCAGGCCGAGCTTGTAGGGCTGCAGATCGTCGATGCTGCGCCAGGACAGGGCCATGTCACGCCGGTGCAGCAGCTGCCAGTGCTCGGTGTAGAGGTTGTCGCTGAGCAGGAAGTCGCGCCGGCGCTCGGGGGTCACGCCCCAGTGCGCGCTGGCGTCCCAGTGGCCGTCGCGCGTCTCGGCGAGAGCGCGCGGCCAGGGCAGGAAATGGAACTGCACCTGGCGCCCCGCCAGCTCGAAGGCGCGCCGCACGACTGCGAGGGCCAGGCCCTGGTCAGCACGGCTGGCGGTGGCATAAGGCGGGAACTCGCCGGTGGCGATGCGCAGCGCCGCTGCGGCCGAGGACGCAGGCGCCGAGGCCGGCTGCGCCTGGGCCATGCTGACTGCCGCACCGGCGGCCAACGCGGCCAGCAGCCACCGGCGGCGGCCTGCCTGGCGCGGCGGCAATGCGTGCATCGCGGCTTCCTCCCGTCGTGTCGGCCCACTGTGCCCGTTTCGCCGCCCCGCGGCAATGCGCGGATCAGCCCTGGGGCGCGTCCGATTCGCTCAGCAGCAGGGCCAGCAGCACCGCCGTGCCGATGGGCGGGACCAGCACGATGGCCAGGAACCACAGCACGACGGAGCGCCCCGTGCGGCGCACCAGCTGGATCATGAACACGCAATGCATCGCGCAAGCCACGGCGAGGCCCAGGCCCAGCAGGGCGAGTTTGCTGGCCGGCGGCTCGCCGTCCTGGGTGCTGCTGATGAGCTGCCACAGGCACAGGAGGCCGATCAGCAGGGTGATCACCGCGTATTCGATGCCGCTCTTGATGTGCGGTTGCATGGCCATGGGCTCAACTCTCTTCGATCAACTTCTTCAGGGGCGCTGGCAGCGCATAAGCCGCGAGTTTCTCCCGGGCCACCCAGGTGGCCGGCTCCAATCTCTGCAGGTTTCCCCCAAGCGTCTCGGCCCGCAGCGTGTGCAGCACCCAGTCGAAATGGGTCAGCGCATGCTGGATGCGCGGCAGCGTCTCGAGGGCGACATCGGGCAAGGCCGCGCGGGCGCCGGCTTCGTCGTCGAACATGGGCAGGGTCCACAGCCCGGCCCAGACGCCGGTGGCCGGGCGCTGCTGCAGCAAGACCTGGCCCTCGGGTTTCTCCACCCAGAGCCACCAGTTCTCGCGGCGGCCGCGCTTGAGCTTCTTGGTCTTGATGGGGTAGCGCGTCGGGTCGCCCTCCTGCTGGCCTCGGCACAGGGGCTGCACGGGGCAGAGCAGGCAGTCGGGCGAGCGCGCCGTGCAGACGGTCGCGCCCAGATCCATCAGGCCCTGGGTGTAGCGGTCGACGTCCTGTGAAGGCAGCAGCTCGGCGGCGCGGTCCCACAGGCGCTTCTCGGCGGCGCTGCTGGAGAGGTCGCCGTCGAAGGCCAGCACGCGGCCGAGCACGCGCTTGACGTTGCCGTCCAGGATGGCGACCCGCTCGCCAAAGCAGAAGGCCGCGATGGCCGCCGCCGTGGAGCGGCCGATGCCGGGCAGCGTCTGCAGGCCGGCCGCCGTGGGCGGGAATGCACCGCCATGCAGTTCCGCCACAGCCTTGGCACAGGCGTGGAGATTGCGCGCGCGGCTGTAGTAGCCCAGGCCGGCCCATTGCGCCAGCACCTCGTCCAGCGTCGCCGAGGCCAGGTCGGTCACCTTCGGCCAGCGCGCCAGGAAGCGCTCGTAATAGCCCAGCACGGTCGTGACCTGGGTCTGCTGCAGCATGACTTCCGACAGCCAGACCCGGTAGGGGTCGCGCGTGTTCTGCCAGGGCAGGGTGTGGCGGCCATGGCGGCGCTGCCAGGCGACGACGGTCCTGCCGAAGTCCGGGATCAACGCTTCTGGCATGACGGGCAATAGAAGGTGGAACGCTGGCCCTGCACGATGCGCCGGATGGCCGTGCCGCAGCGCCGGCAGGCCTCGCCTTCGCGGCCATAGACCTGGGCCTGCATCTGGAAGCTGCCCGCCACGCCGTGGGCGTCGCGGAAGTCGCGCAGCGTCGTGCCGCCGGCCCCCAGGGCCTGGCCGAGCACCGTGCGCACGGCGGCGGCGAGCTTGTCGGCGCGCGGGCGGCTGAGCTTGCCGGCGGGCAGGGTCGGGGCGATGCCGGCCATGAAAAGGGCTTCGCAGGCGTAGATGTTGCCGGCGCCGACGACGATGTCGCCCGCCAGCAGGGCCTGCTTGATGGACACGCGCCGACCGCTCAAGGCCGCATGCAGGTGCAGGCCATCGAAGCGCTCGTCGAAGGGCTCCAGGCCCAGGCCGCCCAGCAGCGTCGCCACCGGCTCGGCGTCCAGGGCCGAGGCCCAGACGACGGCGCCGAAGCGGCGCGGGTCGGTCAGGCGCAGCAGGCCGCGGTCGGTGTGCAGGTCGAAATGGTCATGCGCGCCCGGTGCCGGCGTTGTTTCCAGGAAGGCCAGCGAGCCCGACATGCCCAGGTGCATCAGCAGTCCACCCCTGTTTCCCAGGGGAAGCCACAAATATTTACCGCGTCTTTGCGTGCTGCCGACGCTGCTGCCGAGCAGGGTTTCGGGCTCCACGCCTATGGGCCAGCGCAGCGGTTTACCCAGGCGCAGCCCGGTCACCCGGGCTCCCTGGATGGCATCCGCAAAGCTGCGGCGCGTGACTTCGACTTCGGGCAACTCGGGCATGGGGGCGAAATCATAATCAGGCCCTGTCTGTCGGAGTTCGAATGCCCCTGCCCTCTCGCCGCGTGATCGCTGCGGCCGCCTTGCTGGCCGCCCTGCAGGCCCACGCCCAGGACACCACCCCCGCCGCGCCCCCGCCTGCCGCCGAGCCGACCAACTCGGCCATGGACGCGCCGCTGTTCTATCAGCTGCTGATCGGCGAAATCGAATTGCGCAGCGGCCAGCCCGGCGTCGCCTTCCAGGTGCTGCTGGACGCCGCCCGCCGCACCGGCGACGAGGAGCTGTTCAAGCGCGTCGTCAATATCGCCATCCAGGCGCGGGCCGGCGACCAGGCCCTGATGGCCGCGCGCGCCTGGGCCGAGACGGTGCCGACCTCGTCCGAGGCGCTGCAGAACTGCGTGCAGCTGCTCGCCGTCATGAACAAGCCGGCCGAGGTCCCTCAGCCGCTGGCCTCGCTGCTGCGCGTCGCGCCGGCGCCCCAGCGCCCCGGCTTCATCCTGGCCCTGCCGCGGCTGTTCCAGCGCTCGCCCGATTCCAAGTCCGTGCTGCTGGCCCTGCGGCCGGTGCTGCAGGCCCAGACCGGCCCGCTCAAGCCCGCCGCCCTCTTCACCGAGGCGCGCCTGTCCATCAATGCCGGCGAAAACTCGCGGGCCCTGATGCTGACCCGCGAGCTCAACCAGCTCGAGCCCGAGAACGATGACGCGATGCAGCTGGCCGTCGATCTGCTGCCCGCCAACCCTCAGGCCGAAGGGCTGATCACCGAGAGGCTGCAGCTCAAGCCCGAGCAGCACGCGCTGCGCCAGGCCTATGCACGCGCCCTCATCCTCGCCCAGCGCCCCGTCGACGCCGCGCGTGAGTTCCGCCTGCTGACCGAGACGACGCCCGACAACCCCGCACCCTGGCTGGCCCTGGGCGCCATCGAGCTGGAGCTCAAGCACCCGGCCGTTGCCGAGGCCGCCCTGCGCGAGGGGCTGAAACGCCTGGACACGCCGGCCTCGGGCACCGATGCCGAGATCAAGGCGCGCACCGACGGCCGCCAGCAGGCCTGGCTGATGCTGTCGCAGGCGGCTGAGCAACGTGGCGACCTGAAGGGCGCCGAAGCGGCGCTGCAGAAGGTCGACGGCAATGGCCTGGACCTGCGCTACCGCCGCGCCAGCCTGCTGGCGCGCCAGGGCAAGCTGGCCGAGGCCCGCCGGCTGCTGCAGCCGGCCGCCGACGCCAGCGATGCCGACACCCGCGCCACCCTGCTGGCCGAAGCCCAGCTGATGCGCGAGCAGCGCGACTACCCGGCTTCGCTGGCCGTGCTGAAGACGGCCACGCTGCGCTTCCCGGCCGACCCCGACCTGATCTACGAGCAGGCCATGATGACCGAGAAGGCCGGCAAGTTCGACGAGATGGAGACGCTGCTGCGCAAGGTCATCGAGATCAAGCCCGACTATCACCACGCCTACAACGCCCTCGGCTATTCGCTGGCCGAGCGCAATCTGCGCCTGCCCGAGGCCAAGGAACTCATCGAGAAGGCCCTGAAGCTGGCTCCGGGCGAGCCCTTCATCGTCGACAGCCTGGGCTGGGTCGAATTCCGCCTCGGCAACCTGCCCGAGGCCGCCAAGCTGCTGCGCCAGGCCCACTCGGCCCGGCCCGATGCCGAGATCGCCGCCCATCTCGGCGAGGTGCTGTGGGCCAGCGGCGCCGAAGATGAAGCCCGCCGCGTCTTTGCCGAGGCCGCCCAGCGCGAACCCGCCAACGAGGCGCTGCGCGAGACGCTGGACCGCCTGAAGGTGAAGCCGCGATGAAGTGGGCCGCCCTCCTCCTCGCGATCGCCATCACCGGCTGCGCCCAGCTGCCCCAGACGCCTCCCGTCAGCCAGGAATCACGCCTCAGCGGCCGCATCAGCGTGACCGTGGCCGGTGACGTGCACAACCGGGGCACCGGCGGGGCGGCCAGCTTCGAACTCTTCGGCGGCCCGCAGGCCGGGCGACTGGAACTGACCTCGCCCCTCGGCGCCCTGGTGGCCCGCGCCAGCTGGCAGCCAGGCCGCGTCACGCTGCAGACGCCCAATGACGAGCGCCGTTTCGACGACCTCGACGCGCTGACCCGCGAACTGCTGGGCGAGCCCGTGCCCGTGGCTGCCCTGTTCGACTGGCTGCAGGCGCGCCCCTGGCCCGCCGCGCCCCACCAGAAGACGGCGAGCGGCTTCGAGCAACTGGGCTGGCGCATCGAGCCCAAGCTGCCGGCCCTCGTCGCCACCCGCCTGGCCACGCCCACAGTCACGCTGCGCGCCAGGCTGGACGGCGGGGAATGAAGGCCCTGTACGACCTGGCCGCGCCGGCCAAGCTCAATCTCTTCCTGCATGTCGTCGGCAAGCGCGCCGACGGCTATCACCTGTTGCAGTCGGTCTTCGTGCTGGTCGACTGGGCGGACACCTTGCATGTCGAAGCGCGCGCCGATGGCCAGTTGCATCGCCATGACGTTCTGGGTGGCGACCTGCCGGCCGACGACCTCTGCCTGCGTGCCGCCCGGCTGCTGCAGGCCGAGACCGGCTGCACGCTGGGTGCGGACATCCATCTCGAGAAACGCCTGCCCGCCGGCGCCGGCATGGGTGGCGGCTCGTCGGACGCAGCGACCACGCTGCTCGCCCTGAACCGCCTCTGGGACCTGCGCCTGCCGCTGCAACGCCTGCTGGCCCTGGGGCTGAAGCTCGGTGCCGATGTGCCCTTCTTCCTCGGCGGCGGCCCGGCATTTGTCGAAGGCATAGGCGAGATCCTGCATCCGCTGGCATTGCCCGAGCAGCGCTTTGCGGTGCTCAAGGGACCGGCGGGATTGGCGACCAAGGACATCTTTTCGAGTCCAAGCTTGGCAAGGTCCGAAAACTTGGCTATAGTCGCGGGCTTTCCTGCCTCGGCAAGAACTGCGAATGACTTGGTAAATGGCTTCGGTCGCAATGACCTCCAGCCGGCAGCCGAAGGAATCAGCAGTGAAGTGCGAGACGCGTTGCATCAGTTGTCCGAGATTTTCGGCAACGCCCGGATGACGGGCTCTGGAGCAGCAGTCTTTGCCCGGCTCACCGGGGACGGAAAAGATGGCAAGGACGACCAGTCCCTGGCGACATTGCTGAAGGGCAGACCTTCAGAGTGGACCGGTCGAATCTGCCGCAGTCTGGCTCAACACCCGCTCGCGGGCTGGGTCGACCGAAAAGGTTGAGGGGTGCAGCAGCTCTGCTGTGTCCTGTGTAGGGGAGTCGCCAAGTTGGTCAAGGCATCGGATTTTGATTCCGACATGCGAGGGTTCGAGTCCTTCCTCCCCTGCCAAATTTCTGTTTTTCGCTGAACCGGGCTCTGCTTCAGCGAGCCACTGACACCAGAGGCTCCAAGTGCTGCTCAACACGGTTCTCTTCACCGGCAACGCGAACCCGGTCCTCTCCCAGGAAATCGCTACCCATCTCGGTCTCGAGTTGGGCAAGGCCGTGGTCGGCCGATTCTCCGATGGTGAAGTCGCCGTCGAGATCCAGCAGAACGTCCGCGCCCGTGACGTCTTCGTCGTCCAGCCCACCTGCGCGCCGACGAACGAGAACCTGATGGAGCTGCTGATCATGGCCGACGCCCTGAAGCGCTCCAGCGCCCGCCGCGTCACCGCCGTCATCCCCTACTTCGGCTATGCCCGCCAGGACCGCCGTCCGCGTTCCACCCGCGTGCCCATCTCGGCCAAGGTCGTCGCCAACCTGCTGGAAACCGTCGGCGTCGAGCGCGTCCTGACCATGGACCTGCACGCCGACCAGATCCAGGGCTTCTTCGACATCCCGGTCGACAACATCTACGCGTCGCCGGTGCTGCTGTCGGACCTGAAGAGCCGCAACTACCAGGACCTGGTCGTCGTTTCGCCTGACGTCGGTGGCGTCGTGCGCGCTCGCGCCCTGGCCAAGCAGCTGGGCTGCGACCTGGCCATCATCGACAAGCGCCGTCCGGCCGCCAACGTCTCCGAAGTGATGCACGTCATCGGCGAGATCGACGGCCGCAACTGCGTGATCATGGACGACATGATCGACACCGCCGGCACCCTCGTGAAGGCGGCCGAAGTGTTGAAGGCCCGCGGCGCCAAGAGCGTCTTCGCCTATTGCACCCACCCCATCCTGAGCGGCCCGGCCATCGAGCGCATCGCCGGTTCGCAGCTGGACGAAGTCGTCATCACCAACACCATTCCGCTGACCGACGCGGCCAAGGCCTGCAAGAAGATCCGCCAACTGTCGGTGGCCTTCCTGTTTGCCGAGACCATCCGCCGTATTTCCGACGGCGAGTCGGTCACCTCCCTTTTCTCGGAACAGAACAACAACTTCTGATCCGAATTCGTCGCCGTCGCAAGACGGCTTTTCAACGGCGCCTGGTCGCGGGTGCCGTTTCTCTTTTTGGAGAAAACCATGAAGTTTGTCGCTTTTGAGCGCAAGTTGCAGGGGACCGGAGCGAGCCGCCGCCTGCGAGTGGCCGGCAAGGTGCCGGGCATTGTTTTTGGCGCCGGTGAGCCCGTCATGATCGAACTCGATCACAACGCGCTGTTCCACGCCCTCAAGAAGGAAGCCTTCCACAGCTCGCTGCTGGACATGGAACTGGCTGGCGCCACCACGCAAGTGCTGCTGCGCGACTTCCAGATGCACCCGTACAAGCCGCAAGTCCTGCACTGCGACTTCCAGCGCGTGGACGGCACGACCAAGATCACCAAGAAGGTCCCGATCCACTACATCGGTGAAGAGACCTCCCCGGCCGTCAAGACCGACCACTGCACGGTCAACCACGTCGTGACCGAGCTGCTGATCACCTGCCTGGCCCAGCAACTGCCCGAGTTCATCGAAGTCGACCTGTCGGGTCTGACCAAGGGCCACTCGCTGCACGTCAATGACATCAAGCTGCCCGCTGGCGTCAAGGTCGTCACGCACGGCAAGCCGAACCCCGTCCTGGCAACGCCGGTCGAGCCCAAGGCTGAAGAAGTCATCGTCGCCGCCGCTCCGGCCGCCGACGACGGCAAGGGCAAGAAGAAGGGCAAGAAGTAATTCTTGCTGGCTTCTGCCAACGATCAAGGGCTCCCTCGGGAGCCCTTTTTCATTGCTGCACTGGCTCGGGAAGCCGTCCACCCAAGTTCTTCAACAGCAGATTCGCCGCCGCCAGCTGCCGGTTGCGCGACGACAGCAGATTGCCCTCGGCGGACAGCGCCGAGGCCTGGGCGGCGCTGACGTTGAGGAAGCTGACCGTGCCGGCGCGGTACTGTTCCAGCACGATCTGGAGGTTGCGGCCGGCGGCTTCATAAGCGTCGCGCTGCAGCGCCACCGAGGCACCCGACTCGGCGAATTGCACGAGGTTGTCCTCGACCTCCTGGAAGGCCGTCAGCACCGTCTGCCGGTAGTTGGCCGTTGCGGCATCGGCCGAGGCGCGCGCCTGGGCCGAGGCGAGCTTGCGCTGGCCACCATCGAAGATGGGCTGAGCCACGGCGGCGCCAATGCTCCACAGCAGATTGGGCGCCGACACCAGGTTGGACCAGGACGAGCCTCGGTAGCCGGCGCTGGCCGACAGGTCGATGGACGGGAAGAAAGCTGCATCAGCGATGCCGATCTGGGCGTAGGCCGCCGCCTGCCGAGCCCGCGCGGCGGCGATGTCTGGGCGCTCAGCCAGCAGTGTGGACGGCACCAGGTCGGGCACAGGCGGCAGCTCGGGCAGGCGGGAGGGATCTGAACTCGGCAGCAGCTGGAACTGGCTGGCCAGCTTGCCGATCTGCGTGGCGATGGAATGCTCCAGCTGCGCGCGCTCGGCGCGCAAGTCGCTGAGCTGGGACTGGGTGCTGCGCAACTGCGCGCGGGCCTGCAGCACATCGGTCTGGGCGACGACGCCGCTGGCGTAGCGAACCTCGGTCAGTTCCAACGCTCGTTGATTGGCGGCGACTGTGCGCTCCAGCAGGGCCTGCTGGGCCTCGGCGGTGCGCAGCGCGAAATAGCTCTGCGTCAGCGTCGCCTGAGCGGACAGGCGCAGGGCCGCCAGGTCGGCCTGGCTGGCCTGGTAGCTCGCGCCGGCGGCCTTGACGCCCTCGGCGAGGCGGCCCCACAGATCGATCTCCCAGGCCGCATTGGCGGTCAGGGAATTGTTGGTGGACACCGTGCGCTGGCCGTTGCCGTTCTCCACCGATGCCGAGCGCGTCGTGCCGCCATTGACGGAAAGCGTCGGGAAGATGGCCGAGCGGCTGGCGCCCAGCACGGCGCGCGCAGATGTGACCTGGGCGAGAGCCGCAGCGAGGTTCTGGTTGCCGACGACGAGGTCAGCCTGCAGGCTGTCCAGCACCGGGTCTTTGAACATCGTCCACCAGGCTTCGGGCACGGCGACGTCCGGCGCCACCCGACGCCATTCGGCCGAGCCCTTGAAGCTGGCCGGCGGCGCTGGCTCGGCGGGCGGGCGCTGCGCCGTGATGGCGCAGCCGCCAAGGGCCAGGACGAGAGGAAGAAGAAAGGCAGTCTTCAGCATGGCTTCAGGTCGCGGTCTGGAGGACGGGGGCCGGGCCGGGCTTGCGCTTTTTCTTGCGGCTCAGCCTGTCCATGCAGCAGAACACGACGGGCGTGGTGTAGAGGGTCAGCAGCTGGCTCAGCAGCAGGCCGCCGACGATGGAGATGCCCAGCGGCACGCGCAGCTCGGCGCCTTCGCCATGGCCCAGGGCCAGCGGCACGGCGCCGAAGACGGCGGCCACCGTCGTCATCAGGATGGGGCGCAAGCGCAGCAGGGCAGCGCGGTAGATGGCGGCGCCCGGCGACAGGCGGCTGCCGCGCTCGTCCGCCGCATGCTGGGCCGAGATGGCGAAGTCCAGCATCATGATGGCGTTCTTCTTCACGATGCCGATCAAGAGGATGACGCCGATCAGCGCAATGATGCTGAAGTCGGTCTTGAAGGCCATCAGGGCCAGCAGCGCGCCGACGCCGGCCGAGGGCAGGGTCGACAGGATGGTGATCGGGTGGATCAGGCTCTCGTAGAGCATGCCCAGCACGAGGTAGATGGTCACGATGG
The DNA here is from genome assembly GCF_059415865.1 of Roseateles sp. GW821-FHT09H10. NCBI lineage: Bacteria > Pseudomonadati > Pseudomonadota > Betaproteobacteria > Burkholderiales > Sphaerotilaceae > Roseateles > Roseateles sp. GW821-FHT09H10. The sequence continues at coordinate 279,692 of NZ_JBWKOB010000004.1, forward strand.
CCGCGAGGATGAGCAGGGGCTGGGACTTCAGCGAGGCCTGGAAGGCCTGGGCCGTGCCCTGGAAGCTGCCGCGCACCGAGACCGGCGCGCCTGTGCCGGCCACGGCATCGTTGATGGCCGAGACGGCATCCGACAAGGCCACGCCCTCGGCGAGATTGAAGCTGATGGTGCTGGCCGGCGTGCCGCTCTGATGGCTGACGGACAGCGGCGTGTTGGTCGTCTCCACGCGCGCCACGCTGGAAAGCGGCACCTGCAGGCCGCCGCCGCTGGTCAGCATCAGGCGGTCCAGGGTCTGGGGGCTCTGCAGCCAGACAGGGGCCAGCTCCATGACGACGCGGTACTGGTTGAGCGGGTTGTAGATGACGCCGACCTGGCGCTGGCCGAAGGCGTTGTTCAGCGTGCCGTCGACGGCGCTCATCGTGATGCCCAGCCGCGCCAGCGCGTCGCGGTCGACGACCAGGGATGTCTGGGTGCCCTTGTCCTGCTGGTCGGTGTTGACGTCGGTGATCTCCGGCACCTCGGTCAGCGCGCGGCGGATGCGCGGCTCCCAGGTGCGCAGGTCGGAAAGTTCGTCGGCCTGCAGCGTGTACTGCAGCGAAGCATTGGCCTGGCGGCCGCCGATGCGGATGTCCTGCACCGGCGCGAGGAAGAGGTTGGCCCCCGGCACCTTGGCGAGCTTGCCGCGCAGGCGGTTGATGACGGCGTCGATGCTCTCTTTCCTCTCGGCCTGCGGCTTCAGGCTGATGAACATATTGGCGCTGTTGCGCTGGCCGCCGCCGGTGAAGCCGGTCACATGGGCCACGGCCGGGTCGGCGCGCACGATGTCGTGGAAGGTGCGCAGCTTGAGCTGCATGGACTGGAAGGAGGAGGCCTGGTCGGCCTGCACGCCGCCCGTCATCAGGCCGGTGTCCTGCTGCGGGAAGAAGCCCTTGGGAATGGTCATGTAGAGATGCACGTTCAGCGCGACGACGCCGGCCAGCAGCAGCAGCGCGATGGGCTGGTGGCGCAGCGTCCAGCGCAGCGAGCGCCGATAGCCGCGCATCAGGCCGCGCTGCATGCGGGCCAGCAACTGGCCGAAACGGCCCGGCCTCTTCGCCGCCGCATGGGGCTTGAGCAGCGTCGCCGCCATCATGGGCGTCGTCGTCAAGGACACCACCATGGACACCAGGATGGCCACCGACAGCACGACGGCGAACTCGCGGAACAGCCGCCCGACGATGCCGCCCATGGCCAGGATGGGGATGAAGACGGCAATCAGGCTCAGCGAGATGGAGACGACGGTGAAGCCGATCTCGCGCGCGCCCTTCAGCGCCGCCTCGCGCGGTGGCACGCCGCGCTCGATGTGGCGCGAGATGTTCTCCAGCACGACGATGGCGTCATCGACGACAAAGCCGGTGGCCACCGTCATCGCCATCAGCGACAGGTTGTCGATGCTGTAGCCCAGCAGATACATGAAGCCGCAGGTGCCGGCCAGCGACACCGGCACGGCCACCGCCGGCAGCAGGGCCGCGCGAAAGCGCCGCAGGAAGATGAAGACGACGGCGATGACCAGGCCGAAGGAGATGGCCAGCGTGCGCTGCACCTCCTTGATGCTGCCGCGGATGGTGGACGTGCGGTCCATGACCACATCGACATCGATGGCCGGCGAGATCGAGGCGCGCAGCTGCGGCAGCAGCGCCCGCACCGTGTCGACGGTTTGGATGATGTTGGCGCTGGGCGCCTTGTTCAGGATCAGCAGCACGGCCGACTTGCCGTTGGCCAAGCCGTCGTTGCGCAGGTCCTGCACGCTGTCGTCGATCTGGGCCACGTCGCGCAGATGCACGGCGGCGCCGTTCCTGTAGCTCAGCACCAGCGGCGCGTAGTCGGCGGCCGTGCGGGCCTGGTCGTTGGCGGCGATCTGCCAGTAGCGGTCATCGCTCTCGAGCTGGCCCTTGGGCCGGTTGGCATTGGTCGCGACGACGGCTGCCCTCACCTGCTCCAGCGAGATGCCTTGCGAAGAAAGCTTGTTGGGGTCCAGCTCGATGCGCACCGCCGGCAAGGCGCCGCCGCCGACGCTGACCTGCCCCACGCCTTCGACCTGCGACAGCCGCTGGGCCAGCACCGTGGACGCCGCGTCGTACATCTGGCCGCGCGTCAGCGTGTCCGACGTCAGCGCCACGATCATGATGGGCGCGTCGGCCGGGTTGACCTTGCGATAGCTCGGGTTGCTGGGCATGCCCGTGGGCAGCAAGGCACGCGAAGCGTTGATGCCGGCCTGCACATCGCGGGCGGCGCTGTCGATGTCGCGGCTGAGGTCGAACTGCAGCGTCACGCGGCTGCTGCCGAGAGACGAGGACGAGGTGATCTCGGTGACGCCGGCGATGCTGCCCAGCGTCCTCTCCAGCGGCGTGGCCACGGTGGCGGCCATGGTGTCGGGGCTGGCGCCGGGCAGGGACGCGCTGACCGAGATGGTCGGGAACTCGACCTGGGGCAGCGGCGCAATGGGCAGCAGCAGATAGGCAATGGCGCCGGCCAGCGCGATGCCGCAGGTGATCAGCGCCGTACCGATGGGGCGCTCGATGAAGACGCGTGACAGGTTCACGCCGCAGCCTCCTCGGACTTGCCGCGACCGCGCTTGAGCCTTGCCGCCAGTGCCGCAAAGCCAAGATAGATGACCGGCGTTGTGAACAGCGTCAGCAGCTGGCTGACGATCAACCCGCCCACCATGACGACGCCCAGCGGATGGCGCAGCTCGCTGCCCACGCCCGTGCCCAGCATCAACGGCAAGGCACCGAGCAGGGCCGCCATCGTCGTCATCAGGATGGGCCTGAAACGCAGCAGGCAGGCTTGATAGATCGCTTCACGCGCGGGCATCTTCAGATCACGCTCCGCCTCCAGCGCGAAGTCGATCATCATGATCGCGTTCTTCTTGACGATGCCGATCAAGAGCACGATGCCGATGATGGCGATGATGTCCAGGTCGAGTCGGAAGGCCAGCAGCGCCAGCAGCGCGCCCAGGCCGGCCGACGGCAGCGTGGACAGGATGGTCAGCGGATGGATGGTGCTCTCGTAGAGCACGCCCAGCACGATGTACATGGTCACGATGGCCGCCAGGATGAGCAGCAGCGTGCTCGTGAGGGAGGCCTGGAAGGCCAGGGCCGCGCCCTCGAAGCGGGTCTCGACGCTCAGCGGCAGTTGAAGCGCATCCACCTCAGCGCGGATGGCCTTGACCGCTTCGCCCAGCGAGGCACCCGGCGCAAGGTTGAAGGAGATGGTCGACGACGGGAACTGCGCCACATGGTTGACTGCCAGTGGGGCCAGGCGCTCGCTGAATCGGGCCACCGAGCTGAGCGGCACCTGAACCCCGCCGGAACCGGGCACATACAGACCCTTCAGCCCATCCAGGCCCTGGCGGTACTCGGGCGCCACTTCCAGCACGACGCGGTACTGGTTGCTCTGCGTGAAGATGGTCGAGATCAGCCGCTGGCCGAATGCGCTGTACAACGCGCTGTCGATGGCCGCCACGCTGACGCCCAGCCGCCCGGCCGCATCGCGGTCGATGTCGACATAGGCCTGCAGCCCCTTCTCCTGCTGGTCGCTGGCGACGTCGGCGATCTGCGTGATGCCGCGAAGCCTCTCCAGCACGGCCGTCGTCGAGCGGCTCAGCTCGGCGGCATCGGGCGAGCTCAGCGTGAACTGGTACTGGGTCTTGGCGATGCGGTCTTCAATCGTCAGGTCCTGCACCGGCTGCAGATACAGCGAGATGCCGGGCTCGTCGGCAGCCGCGTCGGCAATGCGGCGCGCCACCTCGGCGGCACTGGCGCCCCGGCCCTCCTTGGGCTTGAGCGCAATCTGCAGGCGGCCCTGGTTCAGCGTCGTGTTGCCGCCGTCCACGCCGATGAAGGAAGACACGCTGTCCACCGCCGGGTCCTTCAGCACCCGCTCGGCCAGGCGCTGCTGGTGCTCGGCCATGGCGCCGAAGGAGGTGGACTGTGCCGCCTCGGTGATGCCCTGCAGCTGGCCGGTGTCCTGCACCGGGAAGAAGCCCTTGGGCACCAGCAGATAGAGCACGCCGGTCAGCACCAGCGTGGCGACGAAGACGACCAGCGTCGCCGCCGAGCGGTCCAGCACCCAGTTCAGCATGCGGCCATAGCCGGCAATGGTGTCGTCGAAGGCCTTGCCGACGCGCCGCCACAGCCAGCCGTGGTCCTCGTCATGCTCATGCTTGAGCAGGCGCGCGCACATCATCGGTGTCAGCGTCAGCGACACAAAGGCCGAGATCAGGATGGACACGGCCAGCGTGATGGCGAACTCGTGGAAGAGGCGGCCGACCACATCGCCCATGAAGAGCAGCGGGATCAGCACGGCGATCAGCGAGACCGTCAGCGAGATGATGGTGAAGCCGATCTGCTTGGAGCCGGTCAGCGCCGCGTCATAGGGCGTGACCGCTTCGCCGCCCTCCTCCATATGCCGCGCAATGTTTTCGATCATCACGATCGCGTCATCGACCACGAAACCCGTCGAGATCACCAACGCCATCAACGTCAGGTTGTTGATCGAGAAGCCCGCCATGTACATGACGCCGAAGGTGCCGACGAGCGACACCGGCACGGCGACGGCCGGGATGATGGTGGCCGGCAGGCTGCGCAGGAAGACGAAGATGACGCCGATGACCAGCACGACGGCGAACAGCAGCTCGTGCTGCACGTCGGTGACGGAGGCGCGGATGGTGGTGGTGCGGTCGCTGAGCAACTGCACGTCCAGCGACGCCGGCAGGCTGGCCTGCAGCTGAGGCAGCACGGCGCGCACGCGGTCCACCGTCTCGATGACGTTGGCGCCCGGCTGGCGCTGCACGTTCAGGATGACGGCCGACACCGACGACTTGCTGGCCTGCCCCGCCCAGGCGGCCAGGCGCAGGTTCTCGGCGTCGTCCACCAGCTGGGCCACGTCCTTGAGACGCACCGCATTGCCGTTCTTGTAGGCGATGACAAGGTTGGCGTATTCGCCGGCGCTGCGCAGCTGGTCGTTGGCATCCAGCGTGGAGGCACGCAAGGGGCCGTCGAAGCTGCCCTTGGACTGGTTGACGTTGGCGCCCGAGATGGCCGTGCGCACATCGTCGATGGACAGACCGAGCGACGCCAGCGCGCCAGGGTTGGCCTGGATGCGCACGGCCGGCCTGCGGCCGCCGGCGATGCCGACGAGGCCCACGCCTGGCACCTGAGAAATCTTCTGCGCCAGCCGGCTTTCCACCAGATCGTGCACGCGCGTGATGGGCAGCGTGGTGGACGACACCGCAATCGTCAGCACCGGCGCGTCTGCCGGGTTGACCTTGCTGTAGACCGGCGGCATGGGCAGGTCGCTGGGCAGCAGATTGCTGCCGGCGTTGATGGCGGCCTGCACCTCCTGCTCGGCCACGTCCAGGGCCAGGCTGAGCTCGAAGCGCAGCGTGATGACCGAGGCGCCGCCCGAGCTGGTGGAGGACATCTGCGCCAGGCCCGGCATCTGGCCGAACTGGCGCTCCAGCGGCGCGGTGACGGAAGACGTCATCACGTCGGGGCTGGCGCCGGGATAGAGGGTCGTGACCTGGATGGTCGGGTAGTCGACCTCGGGCAGGGCCGAGACCGGCAGCAGCCGGTAGGCCAGCGCGCCGGCCAGCACGATGGCCAGCATCAGCAGCGAGGTCGCGACCGGCCGCGCGATGAAGAGGCGTGACGGGTTCATGGGCTCAGGGATTGGGAGCCGAGGCACGGTGCTGCTGCAGCCAGGCGCGGCGGTCCTCGGGCGTCATGGCCCTGAGCTTCTCGACCATCTCGGGCGGCACGCGGGCCTCCCAGCGCGGACGCTCGCCTTCGGTGGCACTGGCCGCGCTGGCAGCAGCACTGGCGGCACTCGCCGCCGCTGCGGCACCGCGCCCACGGCCACGGCCACCTGAGCCTGCAGCGCCCGCGGCCGGCGCCTTGATGACTTCGGCCTTGCCGCCGTCGCGCAGGCGGTCGGCACCGTCGGTGACGACCTGGTCACCCTCCTTCAGATCGCCCTGCACGGCCGTCGCGTCGCCATCGGCCGCCAGGGTCTGGACCTTGCGCAGGGCCACCTGGCCGTCGGCCACGACGTAGACAAAGATGCCCTGGGAACCGCGCTGCACCGCCGCCGTCGGCACGACGAGGACGTCCTTCAAGGTGTCCAGCTGCAGCCGCACATTGACGAACTGGTTGGGAAAGAGGCTGCCGTCCTTGTTGCCGAACAGGGCCTTGACCTTGATGGTGCCGGTGGTGGCGTCGATGGCGTTGTCGGTGCTGGCCACGCGGCCCTCGGCCAGCTTGTTGCGGCGCTCGCGATCCCAGGCCTGCACGGGCAGGGCCTGCTTGTCGCCGAGCTGCTGGCGGATGCGCGGCAGGCGGGCGTCGGGCACGGCGAAGACGACGGCGGCCGGCTGGGTCTGGGCGATGGTCAGCAGGCCGTTGGCATCGCCCGGCGTGATGTTGTTGCCCAGGTCGGCCTGCTTCAAGCCCGCCTGGCCGGCGATGGGCGCGGTCACGCGGGTGTAGGACAGCTGCAGCTTGGCGTTGTCCACGGCGGCCTGGTCGGACAGCAGCGTGGCCTGCAGCTGGCGCACCAGGGCCTGCTGGGTGTCGAGCTGCTGGCGCGGCGCGGCGTCCTTGGCGACGAGGTCCTTGTAGCGGGCCAGGTCGGCGCGGGCGTTCTCGAGCTGGGCCTGGTCGCGGGCCAGCGTGGCCAGGGCCTGGTCGCGGGCGATCTCATAGGGCTTGGGGTCGATCAGGGCTAGCACCTGGCCGGCCTTCACCGGCTGGCCTTCATGGAAATAGATGGCCTTGAGCTCGCCGCTGACCTTGGCCCGCACGACGGCGGTGTTGGCCGAGGCGATGCTGCCGATGGCGTCGACGACGACGGCCATGTCGCGCTTGTGCACGGCGGCGACGGTGACGGGCTGGGGTCCGCTGCGGCCAAAACGCCCGCCCGCGGGGCGCCCCGAGCCGGCCCCCGATGCCGCCGAAGCCGCACCGGCCGGCCCCTCGGCGCCGCCTTCGCCGCCACGGCCCTTCCACCACCACAGCGCGGCCGCGATGGCGATGACGGCCACCACGACCCAGATCCAGGTCTTGTTGCTGCCCTTGGAATCCTTGTTCTGCATTCGCTCCACTCCTGGTTGCAGCCAAGTTTCCCGGCCGAATGTAGCTAAACCATTGCTGGAGGCCAAAGCTACGATCACGTTCATGATCAAGCTGATGGTGGGCCTGGGCAATCCGGGTGCCGAATACGAAGACACGCGCCACAACGCCGGTTTCTGGTGGATAGACGGCCTCGCCCGGGGCCTCAAGGTGAGCCTGCAACCCGACAAGGCCTATCACGGCCTGGTGGCCCGGGTGAACCACGCCCCCGGCGCCAGCGGCCCGGTCTGGCTGCTCGAGCCCATGACCTATATGAATCTGTCGGGCAAGTCGGTGGCGGCACTGGCGCGCTTCTTCAAGATCGCGCCGGAGGAGATCCTGGCCATCCACGACGAGCTGGACCTGCCCCCTGGCGAGATGAAGTTCAAGAAGGGCGGCGGCGACGGCGGCCACAACGGCCTGAGAGACATGCGCGCCCAGCTGGGCAGCGGCGACTTCTGGCGCCTGCGCTTGGGGATTGGCCACCCGGGCCACAAGGCCGAGGTGGCCAACTATGTGCTGCGCAAGCCACCGCTGGCCGAGCGTCAGGCCGTGGAGGACTGCATCGAGAAGAGCTATGCCGCCGTCGAGCTGATGCTGAGCGGCCAGATGGACAAGGCCTTGGCCAAGATTCACGCCAAACCGCCGCGTCCCAAGCCCCCCAAACCGCAGCCGCCGGTGGAAACTCCAGCCTCATGAAGACCCTGCCGCTGCTTCTGACCCTCGCCCTCACGCTCCCGGCGCTGGCGCTGGCGCAGACGCAGACCCGCAGCGCCCAGGTCTACCGCTGCGGCCCCGAGGGCCGCGACCTGCGCGACTCGCCCTGCCCCGGCGGCAGCGCGGCCAGCAGCGTGGAGTTCGACCAGCCCAGCGCCGCCGACAGCCAGGCGGCCCGCCACCGCCACCTGGCCGACGCCAAGCAGGCCGCCGCCATGGCCCAGGCGCGCCGCGCCAGCGAGGCCGAGGCCCGCCACCTGCGCGCCCAGGCCATCGGGCTGCAGCAGCCTCCCGCTGCCGTCCAGCCCGCCAAAAGCCCGCAGGTCACCCAGCTGAAGCCGCCCAAGACGGCCAAACCCCACAAGCCCGCCACCGCCGCCAGCGGCCATCGATAGAATGCCCGCCGTTGGTGCTCGCGACTGCCTTCAAGGCAGCCGCAGTTCAACGGGAATCAGGAGGACGAGCGGTTTCATCGCGGATCTAACCTGAGCTGTCCCCGCAACGGTAAGTGGACGAGGCTCTCACGCCTCCCCTTTCGACCACATGGCCACTGGTGCTTGCACCGGGAAGGCGTCGAACGGAAGTCCACCAGCCCGGATACCGGCCAACGACGGGGCCGCCTCGCGCATTCGCGACGCGGCCGTTTATCAGCCTTGCTGCGGGGGTCAGCACGGCTGAGTGTTCGTTCGCGTCTCATCTCATGTCTCACTCCCTCCTCGCGGCCCGTCGGTCGCTGCTCGCCCTGGCCGCGCTGGCTGCCCTGGCCTCGCCCGCCCACGCCCAGAACAAGCTCGGCACCGTCGTCGTCACGGCCGCCCGCGTGCCCCAGCGCCTGTCGGACGTGCTGGCCGACCTGACCGTCCTCACCCGTGCCGAGATCGAGCGCCAGGCCGCTGCCAGCGTGGCCGACCTGCTGCGCAACAACGGCTGCGCCGAGATGGTTCGCAACGGTGGCGCCGCCTCCACGACCTCCCTGTTCCTGCGCGGCGCCGACACCCGCCACACCCTGGTCATGGTCGACGGCGTGCGCATGGACTCGCAGTCCACCGGCGGCGCCAGCTGGCAAGGCATTCCCATCGCCCAGATCGAGCGCGTCGAAGTGCTGAAGGGCCCGGCCAGCGCCATCTACGGCTCGGACGCCGTCGGCGGCGTCGTGCAGATCTTCACTCGCAAGGGTGGCGGCAGCATCGCTGGCGACTTCGGCGTGTCGCTGGGCACCCAGGCCACGCACAAGGTCGACGGCGGCCTGTTCGGCAGCGCCGGCATCATCGACTTCGCCTTCTCCGGCGCCGTCGAGGAGAGCGACGGCTTCAACGCCACGGTCGACTACCCCGGCTCCTTCAGCTTCATCCCCGACCGCGACGGCTGGCGCAAATACCAGGGCACGGCCCGCGTGGGCGCCCAGCTGAGCGAAGGCCAGCGCGTCGAGCTCGTCGCCACGCGCAGCCACGGCAATGGCCAGTACGACGCCTCCAAGTCGCGTCCCCTGGCCGACGACCGCAACGTGCAGGACACCGACGCCACTCGTCTGCTGTGGACTTCGCAATGGACGCCCGCGCTGAACACCCAGATGAGCTACGGCGAATCGCGCGACCGCTACGAGACGACGCCCTCGCCCTATCTGACCATCACCAAGGTGCGCGTCCTGGAGCTGACCGGTTCCTACACCCTGGCCAAGGGCCATCAGCTGAACGGCATCGTCGAGCGCATCGAAGATGAGTTGCAGAACAGCGGCCTGGTGACGGCCGGCGTCGGCAAGCGCCACCGCAACGCCATGGGCGCCAGCTGGCTGTACAGCACCGGCCCGCTGAGCCTGCAGGCCCATGCCCGCCATGACAACGACAGCCAGTTCGGCAGCGCCGACACCGGCACCCTGATGGCGGGCTACGAGATCGTCACCGGCCTGCGCCTCATCGGCCAGGTCGGCAACGCCTTCCGCGCGCCGACCCTCTACCAGCAGGGTTCCGTCTACGGCCCCGATCTCAGCAAGCCCGGCGGCAACGCGCTGGATGCCGAGAAGGGCCGCAATGCCGAGATCAGCCTGAAGTACGGCGTCGGTGACACCGAGCTCAGCGCCACCGCCTACCGCAACCGCATCAGCAATCTCATCATCTTCGGCGCGGCGGGCAGCTGCAACAGCGCCTTCGGCTGCTACCAGAACGTCTCGGCCGCCCGCCTGCAGGGCCTGAGCCTGACCGGCAACACCAAGCTCGGCATCGTGAGCCTGCGCGCCACCATGGACTTCCAGAAGCCCACCGACGTCAGCACCGGCCTGCTGCTGGCCCGCCGCGCCAAGCGCCACGCCACGCTGGGCGCCGACACCGAGCTGGGCGACTGGCTGCTGGGAGCCAATGTGCAGGCTTCGGGCGCACGCTGGGACAACGCCGCCAACACGCGCAAGCTGGGTGGCTATGGCCTGGTCAACTTCAACGCGCAATACAAGATCCGCCGCGACCTGAAGCTGCAGCTGAACCTGGACAACGCCTTCGACCGCGAGACCACGACGGCCTATGGCTTCGCCTCCGCGCCGCGCACGGCCCTGGTCAGCCTGCGCTGGTCCCCGCAGCTCTAATCGGGCGCATGAGCGCACACGAACTCATCGTCGGCGGCCAGCGCAGCGGCAAGTCGCGCCGGGCCGAGAGGCTGGCCCTGGCCTGGCCGGGCCGCGTGGCGGTCATCGCCACGGCATTGGCGCTAGACGCCGAGATGCGTGAGCGCATTGCCCATCACCGCGCCTCCAGGCCGGCGAGTTTCGACACCCTCGAAGCCCCGCTGGCCTTGAGCGCGGCCCTTCAACAAGCCGACGCTGCCGACACCCTGGTCATCGTCGACTGCCTGACGCTGTGGCTGGTGAACTGGCTGATGCCCATCAGCGGTGCGCCTGACGTCGCCGGCTGGCAGGCCGAGCGCGCCGCGCTGCTGGACCTGCTGCCGCGCTTGCAGTCGCGCGTCGTCTTCGTGTCCAACGAGGTCGGCTGGGGCGTCAGCCCGCTGGGCCGCGAGGTGCGCAACTACGTGGACGAGCTTGGCCGGCTCAACCAGGACATCGCCCGCCGCTGCGGCCGATTGACACTGATGGTGGCGGGCCAGGCCTGGACCCGCCCCGTCGAGGATTCCAACGATGCTTGAACGCCTTCTCGCGCTGCTCTTGCTGGCGCTGGCCCTGCCTGCGCAGGCCCTCGACATCAAGGACGATCTCGGCCACGTCACACGGATCAGTGCACCGCCGCAGCGCATCGTCAGCCTGCTGCCCTCGCTGACCGAGACCGTCTGCGAACTCGGCGCCTGCGCCCGGCTGGTCGGCGTCGACCGCTATTCCAACTTCCCCGCCAGCGTCAACGCCCTGCCCAAGCTGGGCGGCATGGAGGACACCAATGTCGAGCTGATCGCGTCGCTGAAGCCCGATGTCGTGCTGGTGGCCGTGTCCTCGCGCGTGGCCGAGAGGCTGCGCGCCCTGGGCATGAAGGTCATCGCGCTGGAGCCGCGCTCCTACAAGGACGTGCAGCGCGTGCTCGGCATCATCGGCCAGGTGCTGGGCGTGAACGACGCGCAGCGCGTCTGGCGCCACATCGAGGCCGGCGTGGCCGCCGCCGCCAGCAGCGTGCCGCCCGCGGCGCGCGGCGTGCGCGTCTATTACGAGGTCGCCAGCGGCATCTGGGCCGCCGGCACCGTGTCCTTCATGGGCGAGACCCTGGCCAGGCTCGGCGCCGGCAACATCATCCCGCCCGAGCTGGGGCCCTTCCCCAAGATCAATCCCGAGTTCGTCGTCAAGGCCAACCCGGCCCTGATCATGATCGGCCAGCGCGGCTCCGAAGGCCTGGCGCAACGCCCGGGCTGGGATCGCATCGACGCCATCAAGCGCGGCCGCGTCTGCATCTTCAAGCCCGAGGAAGGCGACATCCTCGCCCGCCCCGGCCCGCGCATGGCCGAGGCGGCACAGATCATGGCCAGGTGCCTGCGCGAGAAGGCGGTCTCCTGATGAGTTTGCGTCCCGGCCTGCTGCTGGCCCTGCTGCTCATCGTCGGCGCCGGCGGCGTGCTGGCCGGCGTGCTCATCGGCAGCACCGGCTGGGCCGACCTCGGCAACGACAGCATGGGCATCATCCTGTGGGAGATCCGCCTGCCACGGTCCCTGGGCGCCTGGTGGGCCGGCGCCCTGCTCGGCATGGCCGGCGCGATGTCGCAAGGCCTGTTCCGCAATCCGCTGGCCGACCCCTATCTGCTGGGCAGCGCCTCGGGTGCCGGCCTGGCGGTGGCCATTGCCCTCGCGCTGACCGGCATCTCGCCGCAGACCTCCTCGCTGCTGGCCCATGTGGGCCTGACCGGTGTCGCCTTTGTCGGCACCCTGGTGGGCGTGGGCCTGACGCTGATCCTGGCGCGCGGCGTTGAGCAGACGCTGCGCCTGTTGCTGGCCGGCGTCGTCGTCGGCGTCGTGCTGAATGCGCTGACCGGCCTGGCCACGCTGTGGGCGCCCGACATCCTGCGCGCCATGCAGGCCTTCCTGCTCGGCAACACCGGCCTGCTGGGCTGGAGCAGCGTCACCGTGATGACGGCCTGCGGCATCGGCGCTGTCGTCATCGGCCTGCTGGCCAGCCCGGCCCTGGACGCGCTGACCCTGGGCGAGGCCACCGCCGCATCGCTGGGCGTGCGCATGGGCCTGATGCGGCTGCTGCTGATCTTCGCCTTCGCCCTGGCCACCGGCGCCGCCGTGGCCCAGACCGGCATCGTCGCCTTCGTCGGCCTGGTCGCGCCCCATCTGGTGCGCACCCTCTGCCCCATGCTGCATGGGCGATTGATCCTGATGTCGGCCGCGGCCGGCGGCGCCCTGCTGCTGGTCGCCGACGTGGTGGCGCGCGGCCTGATGCGGCCGCAGGAATTGCCGGTCGGCTTGGTCACTGCCCTGCTCGGCGGCGTCTATTTGCTCGTGCTGATGCATCGCCGCGGAGCGCCCAAGCGATGAGCGCCCTGCACGCCCGCATCGCCCGCGTCCGCATCGACGGCCGCGACCTCATTCACGGCATCGATCTGGCGCTGCCGCAAGGCCGCTGGACGGCCATCGTCGGCCCCAACGGCGCCGGCAAGTCGACACTGCTGCGCGCCGTCGCCGGCCTGCAGCGATTCGATGGCCAGGTGCAGCTCGCCGGCAAGCCGCTGACCGACTGGCCCAGCCGCGAACGCGCCCGCCAGCTCGCCTGGATGGGCCAACAGGAGACCGGCGCCGACGACCTGATGGCCCAGGACGTCGTGCAGCTCGGCCGCCTGCCGCATCGCCCCTGGCTGGCGCCGCCCACCGCCGCCGACCATGCGGCCGTCCGCCGTGCGATGGAGTCCACGCAGAGCTGGGACTGGCGCGAGCGCCGCCTGGGCTCGCTGTCCGGTGGCGAGCGCCAGCGCGTGCTGCTGGCCCGTGCCCTGGCCGTCGATGCGCCGCTGACGCTGATGGACGAACCCCTGGCCCACCTGGATCCGCCCCACCAGGCCGAATGGATGGCCCTGGTGCGCGAGCGCGTCGCGGCTGGCCACAGCGTCGTCAGCGTGCTGCACGAACTGCATCTGGCGCTGCAGGCCGACCATCTCGTGCTGATGGCCGATGGCCGCGTCGTGCACACCGGCGCTCCTGGCGAAGCCGGCACGCACGAGGCGCTGAAACGCGTCTTCGGCCCGCGCCTGCATATCGCCCAGATCGAGGGGCGCTGGGTCGCCCTGCCGCTATGAGCCCCGCACGGCCGCCCGAAGGGGCTCAGCTCCCGCTTGGCGGGACAGCGCGCAGCGCGAAGGGTGCGCCAAGTCGCGCCTGCGCCGCCCTCTTCATCAGCGCGCCCTCCTCGGGCTCGGGCAAGACCAGCGTCACGGCCGCCATCGCCCGCTCGCATGCCCGACGCGGCAAGCGGGTGCGCGTGTTCAAGACCGGCCCGGACTTCCTCGACCCCGGCATCCTCGAGCGCGCCAGCGGTGCGCCCGCCTACCAGCTCGACCTTTTCATGGGCGGCTTCCAGCATTGCCAGACCCTGCTGGCTTCAGCCGCGCGCGAAGCCGATCTCATCCTGGTCGAAGGCGTCATGGGCCTGTTCGACGGCGACCCCAGCAGTGCCGACCTGGCCGCGGCCTTCGGCCTGCCCGTCGTCTGCGTCATCGACGCCTCGGCCATGGCCCAGACCTTCGCCGCCCTGGCCACCGGCCTGGCGCGCTTCCGGCCGGAGCTGCACCACTGCGGCGTGGTCGCCAACCGCGTCGGCAGCCCGGCCCACGGCCGCATGGTCGGCGAAGGCCTGCCCGATGACTTGCCGCTGATTGCCGCCCTGGCCCGCGACCCGGGCTTGAGCCTGCCGGAGCGGCATCTCGGCCTGGTGCAGGCCCTGGAGCAGCCCGGGCTGGATGCCCAGCTCGACGCCTGGGCCGATGCCTGGGAGGCCGGCCTGCGGCCGGGCTTTGCCTTCAAGCCGCTGAGCTTCCAGTCCACGACCGAGCCCCCGCTGCCGCGGCTGCTGCAGGGCCGCCGCATCGCCATCGCCCGCGACGCCGCCTTCGGCTTCATCTACCCGGCCAACGTCGACCTGCTGACGGCACTGGGCGCCGAGCTGGCCTTCTTCTCGCCCATCCGCCACGAAGCCGTGCCCGACTGCGACGCGCTGTGGCTGCCGGGCGGCTACCCCGAACTGCATGCCGAGGCCCTGGGCAGCCATCCGACACTGGCGAATTCCCTAACGTCACATCTTGATGCCAACAAGCCGCTGCTGGCCGAATGCGGCGGTATGCTGGCCCTGCTGGACACGCTGGTGGACGCCAAGGGCGGCGCCCACCGCATGGCCGGCCTGATGCCTGGCAGCGCCCGCGTGCAGCAGCGGCTCGCGGCGCTGGGCCTGCAGGCCCTGGACTGGCCCGAAGGCCCGCTGCGCGGCCACAGCTATCACTACTCGACGCTGGAGACAGCGCTTGCGCCGATCGCGCGGGCGAGCAATCCCAACGGCGGCAAGACCGCCGAGGCCCTCTACCAGCAGGGCTCGCTGCGGGCAAGCTATGTGCACCACTACTTCCCGTCCAACCCGGAGGCCATTGGCGCCTTCTTCGCCGGCTGAACGCAGATGGAAATCGAGAAACCTCCCGTCGACCGCGAGCGCGTCATCCCCAGCGGCGAACGCCGCGGCCTCATCCTCGTCCACACCGGCGACGGCAAGGGCAAGAGCACGGCGGCCTTCGGCCTGGCGCTGCGGGCCCACGGCCGCGGCAAGGCGGTGCGCATCTACCAGTTCATGAAGGTGCCCAGTGCCCGCTTCGGCGAGCACCGCGTCTTCGAGCAGCTGGGCGTCCCCATCGAGGGCCTGGGCGACGGCTTCTCCTGGAAGAGCAAGGACCTGGAGCATTCAGCCGAACTGGCCCGCGAGGGCTGGGCACGCGCCGAGTCGGTGATCCGCTCGGGCGACCACTTCCTCGTCGTGCTGGACGAGATCATGTATCCGCTGCGCTACGGCTGGCTGGCGCTGGAGACGGTGCTGGCCTGCCTGCGCGAGCGCCCGCCGCATGTGCATGTGGTGCTGACCGGTCGCGGCGCCCCGGCCGAACTCATCGAGCTGGCCGACACGGTCACCGAGATGGCCCTGGTCAAGCACCACTACAAGGCCGGCGTGCCGGCCCAGCGGGGCATAGAAGATTGAGCGTTCTCACCATCTGCACCACCTGCGCCGATGGCCAGGGGCAGCGGCTGCTGGAGGCCGCCGAGAACGAAGCGCTGGCGCGGGACCTGCCGCTGGCCATACGCGGCCAAGCCTGCATGGCGGCCTGCAAGCAAAGCTGCACCGCCGCTCTGCAAGGCACTGGCAAGCACAGCTATCTGTTCGGGCAGCTGGCGCCCGACGCGGCCAGCGTCGACGCACTGCTGGACGTGGCCGCCCAGCACGCCGAGGCCGGTGACGGCCTGCTGGCCTGGAGCCGCCGGCCCGCCTGCCTGAAGACCGGCCTGCTGGCACGGCTGCCGCCGCCCGGATGATGAGCCTGCTGCTGCCACTGGCCATCGTCGTGGCCCTGCTGGTGGACCGCCTCGGCGAACCGCCGACCTGGATGCACCCGGTCGTCGGCATGGGCCGCTACCTGGGCTGGTTCAGGCTGACGAAGCTGCCGCCGGCGCTGGGCTTCGTGGCCGGCGCGCTGGCCTGGATGCTGGGGGCGGCCGGGGTCGCCTTCATCGCGCTGTGGCTGGAAGGCTGGGTGCTGCTACTGCTGCAGCCCTGGACCTCGCCGCTGCGCCTCGTCGGCGGCGCCGTGCTGATCGGGCTGCTGCTCAAGCCGCTGCTGGCCTGGCGCATGCTGGCGGATGAAGCCCTGGCCGTGGAGGCGGCCTTGAACGAGTCGCTGGAAGCCGGCCGCGTGCGCCTGTCGCGCCTGGTCAGCCGCGACACCTCGGCGCTGACCGAGACCGAAGTGCGCGAGGCCGCCATCGAGACGCTGGCCGAGAACCTCAACGACTCGGTCATCGCGCCGCTGTTCTGGTTCGCCATCCTGGGCCTGCCCGGCGCGGCCATCTACCGTTTCGCCAATACCGCCGACGCGATGTGGGGCTACCGCGACGAGCGCGAGTGGTGCGGCAAATGGGCGGCGCGGGCCGACGACCTGCTGTCTTGGCTGCCGGCGCGCCTGACGGCCCTGCTGCTGCTGCCACCGTCCCTGCCCGCGCTGCTGCGCGAGGCTCGCCGCACGCCGTCGCCCAACAGCGGCTGGCCGATGGCCGCGATGGCACTGCGGCTGGGCCTGCGCCTGGGCAAGCCGGGCGTCTACACGCTGCATGCCGACGGCCGGTCGCCAGCGTCCGACGACCTGCACGCTGCGCGCGCCGTGGCATGGCACGCTGTGGTCATGGCAACCGCGCTGACTGCACTGCTGGCCTGGACGCTGAGGTCATGACCCCACCCTTGTTGCCCGAGCATGGCGGCCCCGACGACGGGCCGGCCGCGACGTTCGATTTCTCCACCAACGCCAGCCCGCTGGGCCCGCCACCGGCCCTGATGCAGGCCGTGCAGGCGGCCGACCGCCGGGCCTACCCCGACCCGAGCTACCGCGCGCTGCGCCGCCACCTCGGCGATGCCGAGCGCGTGCTGCCCACGGCCGGCGGCGCCGAGGGCATTCGCCGCCTGACGCTGGCAGCCCAAATGAGCGGCCATCGCGAGGTCTGGGTGCCGCAGCCTGGCTTCGGCGACTACGCCATCGCCGCCCAGGCCCTGGGACTGGCCGTGAAGCCCTATGCCGCGCCCGCCGACATCCGGCCCGCGGCGCCGGCCCTGGTCTGGATCTGCGAGCCCTGCAACCCGACCGGTGGCAGCGAAGCCGCCTGGCCGGCGCTGGAAGGCCATCTCGTCGCCGTCGACCGCGCCTATGAGCCGCTGCGCCTGGACGGCGAGGCGCCCGCTCTGCCGCCCAGCGCCTGGCAGCTGATCTGCCCCAACAAGGCCCTGGGTCTGACCGGCATCCGCGCGGGCTATCTCGTCGCGCCGGCGGCTGACGAGGTCTGGGCACAGGCCCTGTCCCTCGCACCGAGCTGGGTGCTGTCGGCAGAGGGCGTTGCCCTGCTGATGCACTGGCCCAGCGAAGAGACGAACCACTGGCTGGCGGCGGCGCGCCAACAACTGCGCGACTGGACCGCGCAGCAACGCGCCCTGCTGGCCGACCTCGACTGGCAGCAGCGCCCGAGCTGCACCAACTTCTGGCTGGCCCGCCCGCCGCGGAGCGATTACGCACCGCGGCTGCGCGAACGCGGCATCCGCGTGCGCGATGCAACCTCCTTCGGCCTGCCCGGCTGGGTGCGCCTGTCGACCCAGCCGCCGGCCGCCCAACAGGCCCTGCAGCAGGCCTTGCTTGAAATCGAAAGCGAAGACTCATGAGCGGTAAAGCGGTGATGGTGCTGGGCACGACAAGCGGCGCGGGCAAGAGCTGGCTGGCCACGGCCCTGTGCCGCTGGTATGCACGCCAGGGGTTGAAGGTGGCGCCCTTCAAGGCCCAGAACATGAGCAACAACGCCCGCGTCGTGCCCGGGCTGAACGGCCTGATGGGCGAGATCGGCTCGGCCCAATATTTCCAGGCCCTGGCCGCCAACCGCGTGCCCGAGGTGCGCATGAATCCCGTGCTGCTCAAGCCCGAGGCCGACACGCAAAGCCAGGTCGTCGTGCTCGGCGAGGTCGACCCGGCGCTGTCCAGCGTTCCCTGGCGCGAACGCAGCGCCCTGCTCAAGCCCCGCGCTCGTGCTGCCCTGCACGAGTTGCTGCGCGAGAACGAGGTCGTCGTCATCGAGGGCGCGGGCTCGCCGGCCGAGATCAACCTGGCGCCGAGCGACTACGTCAACCTCGGCACGGCGCGCGATGCCAAGGCGGCCTGCCTGCTCGTCACCGACATCGACCGCGGCGGCGCTTTCGCCCATCTCTACGGCACCCACCAGCTGATGCCGGAGGACGTGCGCGCCCAGGTCAGGGGTTTCGTGCTGAACCGCTTCCGCGGCGATGCCGGCCTGCTGGCGCCGGGGCCCGAGCAGCTCGAGCATCTGACCGGCGTGCCCACCATCGCCACGCTGCCGATGTGGCGCGGCCACGGCCTGCCGGAGGAGGACGGCGTGTTCGACGATGCAGCCACAGGCAGCGGCCTGCGCATCGCCGTCATCGCCTATCCGCGCATCTCCAACCTGGACGAGTTCCAGCCCCTGCGCCAGCTGTCCGGCGTGCGCCTGTCCTGGGCGCGCGAGCCCAAGGATCTGCAAGGCGTGGACTGGATCATCCTGCCCGGCTCCAAGGCCACCGCGGCCGACCTGGCCTGGCTGCGCGCCCAGAAGCTGGACCTCGCCATCAACGCCCACCGCGGCCGCGTGCTGGGCATCTGCGGCGGGCTGCAGATGCTGGGCGAGGCCCTCATCGACACCCATGGCGTGGACGGCAACGCACCGGGCCTGGGCCTGCTGCCTCTCGTCACCGCCTTCGAGCCCGAGAAGCTGCTGCGCAGCACGGATTTCAGCTTTGCCTCGTCCATCGACGGCGGCTGGCAGGCCCTGGCCGGCGTGCATGCCAGCGGCTACGAGATCCGCCACGGCCGCACCCAGCCCCATGCCGGCTTGCCACCACCGCAAGTGGCCCTGCGCAACGCCGCCGGCGAGGCGGTGGGCTGGCAGTCGGGCCAGGTGTTGGGCGTCTATGCGCACGGCCTGTTCGAACAGCCCGCCGTGCTGAAGGCCTTGTTCGGCCAGTCGGGCCGCTCGCTGGATGCCGTCTTCGACGGCCTGGCGGATTTCGTCGACCTGCACTTCCAGCCCGGCAGGCTGGCGGGACTGATCGGCTAGGGCTTCTTGACGAGCTCGACGCGCCGGTTCTTGGCCCGGCCCTCTTCGCTGCGGTTGTCGGCGATCGGCCGCTCCGCACCAAAGCCCGCGGCGCTGAGCCGCGCGGCCGGAACGCCACCGGCCACGACGGCATTCATGACGCTCCTGGCGCGCTGGTCCGACAAGGTCTTGTTGGCTGGCGCCGCCCCGACGTTGTCGGTGTAGCCTTCGACGGCGATCTTCAGCGCCGGCGCCGCCTTCAGCATGGCGACGATCTCGCGCACCGCGGCCTGACCGTCGGGCTTGAGCTCGGCCTTGTTGGTGTCGAAGTTGATGTAGAGGGCGATGAAGCCATTCTTGTTGATCTCGTCCAGCATCTTGTTGGCGCTCACCACCCGCTGCATGGCCGCCACCTCGACCACCGTGAGCTTGTAGCTCTGCGTCGGCGCGCTGAAGATGCCCGGCTCCACCAGCACCCACACCTCCTTGCCGCCCGCGTTCACGCGCAGCGTCGTCTCGCCGCCGTCGCCGTCCTTGGGCAGGCGCTCGTAGACCACCTCGCCACCAATGCCCTTGATGGCGTTCTGGTAGTTGCGCAGCAGCTGCAGGGCGCTGGGCTGCTTGTCGACATCGTTGTGGAAATAGACGATGTCCGTCATGTCGCCCTCGACGCGCTTGCGGGTCGGGCTGCCGTCGGCACCGCGGGCGACAGCGAAGTCCGCGCCATTGAAGTTCTTGGCGTATTCGACGATGTGGGAGTTGGGGTAGCGCGTCAGCAGCGGGTGGTCCTTGCTGCGCGCCACGTCGGCCGGCGCCGCCCAGGCGAGGTTCAGGCACAAGAGGAAGAAGCCGCCGATGAGGCGGGCGAGCTGAAGTCTCATGGCGGATCTCCTGATTCGGAAGGCGAGCGGGTTGATGCTAGCGGCGGAGCGGGCAAGATGCGGGTTTGATCGACAGCCCCTCGCCCGATGCGCCGCCTGCTTGCCACCGCCCTGACCGCCCTGCCCCTGATGGCCCACGCCTGGGGCGCCGACGGCCACCAGACCGTCGCGACGATTGCCGCCGGACTCATCCAGGGCAGCCCGGCCGAGGCCCGCGTCAAGGCCCTGCTGGGCGACATGTCGCTGCCGCTGGCCTCGATCTGGGGCGACTGCGTCAAGGGCATCTCGCCCGCCCAGGGCTACACCTACCCCAACCCCGGCAAATACCCTTCGTGCGCCCCGCTGGAAACGCCGGAGCGCATCGCCGAGATGGCCGACTACGTGAAGCGCAATGACCGCCAGTGCGAGATCGGCCTGGACGAGGACAGCTGCCACAAGCAGACCCATTACGCCGACATCGCCGTGCAGCGCGGCCGCTACCAGCCGGGCACCGTCGGTGCGCGGCCCGACGATGTCGTCGGCGCGCTGCGCGCGGCCATCCGCGTGCTGCAGGGCCAGCCCTCATCCGGACAGCCCAGCTTCAAGAGCCAGCGCGAGGCGCTGATCGTGCTCGCGCATCTGGTGGGCGACATCCACCAGCCCCTGCATGTCGGCAGCATCTATCTTGATGCACAGGGGCGTCGCGTCGACCCCGACAAGCGGGGCTTCGATCGCGCCAGCTTCACCATCGGCGGCAACAGCTTGCTGCTCGACCCCGCGACCGGGTCCAAGAACTTCCATTCGTATTGGGACAACGTGTCCGAGGCCCTCAGACCCCAACGCGTCGATGCCGCGTGGCTGGCCGAGACGCGCCAGGTGCCGCGCGATGCGGGCGACGCGTTGGACTGGCCAGCGCGCTGGGGCAGCGAGTCGGTGGTCCTGGCCACCACGGCCCATGAAGGCCTGCGCTTCGCGCCCAAGCAGGGCGACAACTGGCAGATCAGCCTGCCCGAGGGCTATGAGGCCCGGGCCGATGCGATCAAGCGCCAGCAGTTGACGAGGGCCGGCGCCCGGCTGGCCTGGCTGCTGAAGACGGCCTTCCCCAACTAGGCCAAGCCGGCCAACCGGTCAAAGCCCCCGCCACGCGGCCACACGGCCGCCAGCGTCGTCGCATCCGCGCCGAACCAGCGCGCCAGCTCGGTGCCGAGCTGGTCGGTCGCCGTCGTCGGCAGCCACACGCCCTGGCCCACGTCGTCCGGCCCGTTGATCGCCAGCTCAGGCATGCGGCCCAGCAGCTTGCGGCCATTGCTTCCTCGCGCCGCGCCACCGACGGCGAAGTGGTGGCTGCCCCAGCCATGGTCGGTGCCGGCGCCGTTGCTGCTCAGGTTGCGGCCGAAGTCGCTGGCGCTGAACAGCGTCACGCTGTCGGCCAAGCCCATCGCGGCCATCGCCGTGTTGAAGGCCGTGACGGCGGCGTCGATCTCGAGGAAGTTCTCGTTCTGGCGCTGCAGTTGGTCGTCGCCATGGGTGTCGAAACCGCCGATGGAGGTGAAGAAGCATTGGCGTGACAGGCCCAATGACCCGCGCGCGGCGATCAGCTTGGCGGCCATGCCGAGCTGGCGGCCCAGGCCGGTGTCCGGGAAGACGGTCGTGACCGTGCTGCTGGTCAGAGCCGCGGCCAGGGTGCGCTGCACCTCCAGGCTGCGGCTCATCATGTTCAGCCAGGTCTGCTCGAAGGGGTGGCTGCGCGCTTCGGCCAGCGTGGCGGCGACGGCCACGGACAGCGGGTCGCTGCCGGCCCTGGCATTGGGGTTGTAGAAGTCGAAACCGAAGCGGCCGGCGGCCGACACGCGGTAGGGCGTCAGTGCCTTGTCGCCGGCCTCCCAGACATTGCCGCCGGACAGGCTGATGGCCGCATAGCCCCGGTTGGCCTGGCCCTCGGCCACGGCCCGCTCCAGCAGCCGCCCGCCCCAGCCGTTGCGCGGTGGCGCCTCGACGACGCCGCTCTGCCAGGCGCCCTGCTGGTCGCTGTGCGAGAACAGGTTGTAGGGCAAGGGCACGCTGCGGGCGTCGTACTGCGCCTTGGTGGTGGGTTGCAGCAGCGGGCCGATGTTGGCGATGACGCTGCCCTGGCCCGAATTGACCAGACCCTGCAGGCCGGCGAAGGCGGGGTGCAGGCCCAGGCCCGTCGCGTTGGAGAGCGTCAGCGGCAGCAGCGTCGCGCTGTTCAGCGCGAGATTGGGCCGGGCGCGCTGGTAGGCGGCGTAGCGCGCATCGGTCGGCACCAGCAGGTTGTTGCCGTCGTTGCCGCCCAACATGAAGACGCAGACCAGGGCGCGGTAGTCGCTCGCGGCCGGCGCGGTCTGGGCGAGCACGCGCATCTGGGCCCAGGGGTTGAGCGCAGCGGCCGCGCCCAGTTGGAGCAGGTGACGGCGCTTCATCGCTGTATGACGTGGTCAGGGCTGAGGGCGGTAACGATCAGGGCGGCCTTGACCTTGTCGGTCTTGCCCTTGATCGCGCCAATGAGGGTGGTCAGGCGCTCGCGCGTCGAGCTGCTCATGCCGAGGTTGAAGAACAGCAGATCCAGGCGGTCGATCAGCGCGGCCGTATCCAGGGCCGCCAGGCTGGCGAGGTCGAGTTTCAGCCGGTGCTCCTCGGGCCAGCCATAGCCGCCGCCATTGAAGAGGTCGGCAAAGAAGTTCAGCGAGCCGGCGACCGCCGTTTCGCCGCTGATCTGGAACTCGGGCGCCACCCAGCCCTGCGCGGCAATCGGCCCCGCGGGACGGTAGCCGGGCGAGTAGAAGTTGAAGACCGAGGGCGCCAGCAGGGGGCTCTGGCCGAGGGCGTCGTCGCTGCTGTCCAGGTACTGGATGCGGTTCAGTCCGCTGCTGCTTTTCGCGCCCAGGCCGCGCAGCATGTTGGCGAAGCGGATGACGGGTTCGCGCTGCTTGGCGACATTGGCGGCCGGGCTGTCGCCGCGGGCTTCGGTGTCCATCAGCACGGCGCGCACGACGGCCTTCAGGTTGCCGCGCACGCCGGCACCGTCGTTGACGAAGACGGCGGCCACGCGGCCGACATAGGCCGGCGTCGGGTTGCTCGTCACCAGGCGCTGGATGAGCTGCCTGCAGAAGAAGGGCGGCACATTGGGGTGCTGAAAGATGGTGTCCAGCGCGTCCGTCATGTCCTTCTCGGGCGTCTGGCCGGCGGTGAGCGTCTTGCCGTCCAGCAGGGTCTTCGCGCTACTCGAGTGGTAGCTGGCCCAGGCCTTCATCGGCACCACCCACAGGCCTTCGACGTTGTCGTCATGCTTGTGGAACTGCGCGTCCTTGCTGTTGTCCAGCGCACCGAAGCTCCAGCCGCTGAAGGCCTTGGCAAAGCCTTTGACGACGGCCTCGTCATAGGTCGGTTGCGTCTTGCTCGCCGAGTCCAGCTTGGGTGTGCCGTCGGCGTTCAGCTGGATGAGGCCGATGGAGAAGAGTTGCAGCACCTCGCGGGCGAAGTTCTCGTTGGGGTGGGTGCCCTTGCTCGCGTTTTCCTTCTCGCTCTCCAGCATGTTCAGGTAGTAGCCCATGGCCGGGTGCAGGGCCACTTCCTGCAGCAGCGTGCGCCAGTTGCCGAAGGCGTTGCGGTTGAGCATGTCCAGATAGCTGCTCATGGCCGCGGGGCGGATGTCGGGGGCGATATTGCTGATGACGAAGATCTGCAGCAGGGCCCAGGTGACTCGCGCCCGCAGTTGGTCTTCGCCCGTCAGCCATTGCTGCCAGACAGCCTCGTAGCTCATCTCCTCGCTGATGCGCGGCTTGTCGCCGGGCTTCTGGTCACGGCCACGCTGGCCGTTCAGATAGTCCATGTGCAGGGCCGCCGGCCTGGCGAACTGGGCGTTCAGCCAAGCGTCGAAGCCCTGGCTCACCAGGCTATCGACCTGGGCCGGACCGGTGGCGCCAAAGCTGGCCTGGCTCAGGAAGCGGGCCGCGTCGCGCCGGCTGGGTGGTGGAGCGGGCGGCGCGCTCGGCGTGGGCTCGGAGCCGGCCGGCGTGGCACCGCCCGGCTCCGAGCCGCCCCCACCGCCTCCTCCACAGGCAGCCAGCAGCGCCGCCGCTGCCAGGGCTGCCGAAGCCATGCCCGCGCCCAGTTCAGGCGGGGCCTGATCGAGCACCGTTGAATCGCTCTTGTCGCCGTCCACGCTGCCTCCTGCGTCGCGAGGCGACTCTAGGCAGGCACGCCGCTTGCCGGCGTGAGCAAAGGTGAACGAATGTTGCTGCGCCTGGCGTCAGGCGTGCTTCAGGCGGCGGTCAGGCGCTGGTATTTCTGCATCAGCGTCTCGCGGCTCTCGACATGGGCCGGGTTGACGGGAATGCAGGCGACGGGGCAGAGCATCACGCACTGCGGCTCGTCGAAGTGGCCGACGCATTCGGTGCACTTGCCGGGCTCGATCTTGTAGAACTCCTCGCCCATGCTGATCGCGCTGTTCGGGCAAGCGGGCTCGCAGACATCGCAGTTGATGCACTCATCAGTGATCATCAATGCCATTTCAAGCTCCTTTGAACTTGTCGTTCAGGCGCGCCAAGACGCCAGGAGAAACAAACTCCGCCACCTCGCCGCCCAGCGTCGCGATCTCGCGCACAAAGGTGCTGGACGTGTACTGGTGCTTCTCGCCCGGCGTCAGGAAGATGGTCTCGACCTCGGGCATGAGCTTGCGGTTCATGCCGGCCATCTGGAACTCGTATTCGAAGTCGCCGCCGGTGCGCAGGCCGCGCACGACGACGCGGCCGGCATGGGTGCGGACGAAATCGCGCAGCAGGCCGTCGAAGGCGATGACCTCGACATTGCCCAGCGGCGCCGCCACCTCCTGGGCCATGGCCAGGCGCTCCTCCAGCGTGAACATGGTCTTCTTGTGGTGGCCGACGGCCACGGCCAGCACCAGTCGTTCGAACATCGCGGCGGCGCGGCGCATCAGGTCCTCGTGCCCCAGGGTGATGGGGTCGAAGGTGCCCGGGTAGACGGCGGTGATGGTGGTGCGGGAGGTCATGTCAGCGCCGCCCGGCCGCCCGAAGGCG
The DNA here is from genome assembly GCF_059415865.1 of Roseateles sp. GW821-FHT09H10. Taxonomy (NCBI): domain Bacteria; kingdom Pseudomonadati; phylum Pseudomonadota; class Betaproteobacteria; order Burkholderiales; family Sphaerotilaceae; genus Roseateles; species Roseateles sp. GW821-FHT09H10. The sequence goes on from NZ_JBWKOB010000004.1 coordinate 304,760, forward strand.
CTGATGCGTCCCCTCGGGGGGCAGCGAGCAAAGAGAGCGTGGGGGCATAGTCATCTTGCCGGATTGTCCTCGCGTCTCAGCAATTGGTAGTGCACGGCGCCGGCACGGCCCTGGCGCCAGGCGGTGAATCCAGCCGGCGGCGAGATCTCGTGCGGGGATTCGACGTAGATCAGTCCGTCCTGCGCCAGCAGCGCCATGGCGGCGGTGAGCGCGCGGTCGAACAGGTCATCCGCGAACGGCGGGTCCAGGAAGATCAGGTCGAAACGGTCCGGGCAAGCCGTCATCCAGTTCAGCGCATTGGCCCGATGGATGCTGATGGCGGTGGCTTGAAGACGCTTCTGGCTGGCCCGCAGCCCATCCACCAGTGCCGCCTCGCGCTCGACCATGACCACGGCAGCCGCGCCGCGCGAGGCGGCCTCGAAACCCAGCGCCCCGCTGCCGGCAAAGGCGTCCAGCACGCGCCAGCCGTCAAGCGTCTGGCCCAGCCAGTTGAAGAGGGTCTCGCGGACGCGGTCCGACGTGGGACGCAGGCCCGGCACGTCAGGCACGGGCAGCTTGGAACGCTTCCACTGCCCGCCAATGATGCGAACCTCACCCATTCACTGCCTGACGGGAATGCCGCGCGCGGCCATCAGCGCCTTGGCCTCGCCCACGGTGTGCTGGCCGAAGTGGAAGATGCTGGCGGCCAGCACGGCGTCGGCACCGCCCTGGGTGATGCCGTCGGCCAGGTCTTCCAGCGAGCCGACGCCGCCGGAGGCAATGACGGGCACGGGCACGGCGTCGGAGACGGCGCGGGTCAGCGCCAGGTCGAAACCGCTCTTGGTGCCGTCGCGGTCCATGCTGGTCAGCAGGATCTCGCCGGCGCCGAACTCGGCCATCTGCTTCGCCCACTCGACGGCATCCAGGCCGACGTTCTTGCGGCCGCCATGGGTGTAGACGTCCCAGCCGGAGCCATCGGCGCGGCGCTTGGCGTCGATGGCGACGACGATGCACTGGGCGCCGTATTTGTCGCTGGCGGCGCGGATGAGCTCGGGGTCGGCCACGGCCGCGGAGTTGAAGCTGACCTTGTCGGCGCCGGCATTCAGCAGCCGCCGCACGTCGGCCACGGCGCGCACGCCGCCGCCCACGGTCAGCGGGATGAAGACCTTGGCTGCCACCGCTTCGATGATGGGCAGGATGAGGTCGCGGCCGTCGCTGGTGGCGGTGATGTCGAGGAAGGTCAGTTCGTCGGCGCCCTGCTCGTTGTAGCGGGCGGCGATGTCCACCGGGTCCCCCGCGTCACGCAGGCCGACGAAGTTGACGCCCTTGACCACACGGCCGGCGGTGACGTCGAGGCAGGGAATGATGCGTTTGGCGAGCATGTGAGGGGGACGGAAAACCAGCCCGGATTATTCCTTTGCTGATTAGGTCTTCGCAGCGGGCTTGAAGCATCGCCCAATCGCGGCTGTTCAACCCACCCCACGGAGACGACGATGAGACTGACCGCCCCTGCCCTGCTTGCCGCAACCCTGGCCCTGGGCAGCACCGCCGCTTCGGCCCATTCCATCTTCTTTGCCGGCACTTTCGCGCCCGAGGCGGTCGGCGCAACGGGCAGCGGCACGCTGTCGATGGAATACGACGAGCATGGCCACACCCTGCTCATCAACGCGACCTGGGCGGGCCTGTCGGGCAACACCAGCAATGCCCATATCCATTGCTGCACCGCCAATCCCAACGCCGGAACGGCCGGTGTGGCGCTGGCCCAGGGCGGCATCCTGCCCAGCTTCCCGCTGGGCGCGACCTCCGGCTCCTACGTCAAGATCATCGACCTGACCCAGGCCAACCAGTACAGCCCCACCTTCGTGACCGCCAGCGGCGGCACGGCCGCCGCCGCCGAGGCCCGCCTGATCAGCAACCTGCTGTCGGGCAACGCCTATTTCAATATCCACTCGACGACCTTCCCGGGCGGCGAGATCCGCACCTTCGTGACGGCCGTGCCGGAGCCGGAGACCTACGGGCTGATGCTGGGCGGCCTCGGCTTGCTGGCCTTCCTGCGCCGCCGGCGCATCGGGCGCTGAAGCGAAGCTTCAGCCGGCCGCCGCCATCAACTCGTCCGCACGAGTCTGGGCGGCGGCGAAATCGAGGGCGCCGGTGTAGATGGAACGGCCGCAGATGACGCCCTCAACGCCGTCGCCGAAGACGGCGCACAGGCGCTCGATGTCGGCGATGTCGGACAGGCCGCCCGAGGCGATCACCGGGATGGTGAGGGCCTGGGCCAGCTTGACGGTGGCCTCGATGTTGATGCCGGTCAGCATGCCGTCACGGCCGATGTCGGTGTAGATGACGCCTTCGACGCCGTAGTCCTGGAACTTCTGCGCCAGGTCGATGACCTCGTGGCCCGTCAGCTTGCTCCAGCCGTCGGTGGCGACCTTGCCGTCCTTGGCATCCAGGCCCACGATGATGTGGCCGCCGAAGGCGCTGCAGGCGTCCTTCAGGAAGCCGGGGTTCTTGACCGCGGCCGTGCCGATGATGACGTAGCTGAGGCCGTCGTCCAGATAGCGCTCGATGGTGTCGAGGTCACGGATGCCGCCGCCGAGCTGGATGGGGATCTCGTCGCCCACCTCCTTGATGATGGCCTTGATGGCCGGCTCATTGACCGGCTTGCCCGCGAAGGCGCCGTTCAGGTCCACCAGGTGCAGGCGGCGCGCGCCGGCATCCAGCCAGCGGCGCGCCATGGCGGCGGGGTCTTCGCCGAAGGTGGTGGAGTCGTTCATGTCGCCTTGCTTGAGGCGGACACAGCGACCGTCTTTCAGGTCGATGGCAGGGATCAGCAGCATGGCCGAAGGCAGGGGGGCTGGAAGAGGAAGGGAGGGACGAGAAGGTGCTGACCCGGTCAGGGCTTCCAGTGCAGGAAGTTGCGATAGAGGGCGAGGCCCAGCGCGGCACTTTTCTCGGGGTGGAATTGGGTCGCAAAAATATTATCCCGGGCCACCGCGCAGGTAAAGCGAGTGCCGTAGTCGGTCTCGCCCACGCTGTGTTGCGGCAACGCGGTCGTCGCGTAGAAGCTGTGCACGAAGTAGAACCAGCTTTCGTCCGGGATGCCATCCCACACCGGATGGGCACGCGGCTGGTGCACGCGGTTCCAGCCCATCTGCGGCACCTTGAAGCGGCTGCCGTCCTGCTGCAGCCGCCCTTCCAGGCGGAAGCGCTGCACGCGGCCGGGGATCAGCCCCAGGCCCGGCGTGTCCTGCTCCTCGCTGTGGTCCAGCAGCATCTGCATGCCGACGCAGACACCGAGCAGCGGTTTGCTCGCGGCGGCTTCCAGCACGGCTTCCTTGACGCCGGAGTCGGCCAGTTCGCGCATGCAGTCGCGCATGGCGCCCTGGCCCGGCAGCACGACGCGCTCGGCGGTACGCACCACTTCAGGGTCGCAGGTGATGGCGACATCAAAGCCCTGGCCCTCGGCGGCATGGATGACGGCCTGCGACACCGAGCGCAGATTGCCCATGCCGTAGTCGACCACCGCCACAACGCGAGCCCCTCGGCGAACGGGTGCGTTCGCCGATCCCCCGAGGGGATGGGTGCCGGCCAGGGGCGGCCCGTCGCTCGGCCCGCCAGTCCGCGTCACAGCGAGCCCTTCGTCGACGGGATCACGCCGGCCGAGCGCGGGTCGGCCGTCGTGGCCATGCGCAGCGCGCGGCCGAAGGCCTTGAACATGGTCTCGGCCTGGTGATGGGCGTTGTGGCCCTTCAGGTTGTCGATATGGACGGTGGCCAGGGCCGCGTTGGCGAAGCCCTGGAAGAACTCGAAGGTCAGCTGGGTGTCGAAGGCGCCGATGCTGCCGGACGTGAACTTGCAGTCCATGTGCAGGCCCGGGCGGCCGGACAGGTCGATGACGACGCGCGACAAGGCCTCGTCCAGCGGCACATAGCTGTGGCCGTAGCGGGTCAGGCCGGCCTTGTCGCCCACGGCCTTGGCCACAGCCAGGCCCAGGGTGATGCCGACGTCTTCCACCGTGTGGTGGCCGTCGATGTGCAGGTCGCCCTCGCAGTGGATGTCCAGGTCGATCAGGCCATGGCGGGCGATCTGGTCCAGCATGTGGTCGAAGAAGCCGATGCCGGTCTGCAGCTTGGACTGACCCGTGCCGTCGAGGTTGATGCGCACGGTGATGCGCGTCTCGCGGGTGTTGCGGGTGACTTCGGCAGTGCGAGGGGCGTTCATAGGCAGCTCGGGAGTTCAGCCAGCAGGCGGGTGTTTTCGTCGGGCGTGCCGACCGTGAGGCGCACACAGTTTGCGAGCAGCGGGTGCATGGCCGAGACGTTCTTGATCAGCACGCCCCGGGCCTTCAGCGCCGCGAAGGTGGCAGCCGCGTCCTGAACCCTGGCAAGAATCATATTGCCCTGGCTGGGCCAGGGGGCGATGCCGGGCTGGGCCTGCAGCGCCTTGAACAGGCGCTCGCGCTGCTGGCGCAGCTCGGCGGCCTGGGCGGCATAGACCTCGGCATGCTCCAGTGCGAAGAAGGCAGCCTCGGCATTCAGCACGCTGATGTTGTAGGGCGGGCGCAGCTTCTCGACCTGCTCAACGAGCTCGGGCGCGCCCAGCAGATAGCCGATGCGCACGCCGGCCAGCCCGAACTTGCTCATGGTGCGCATGACCAGCACGTTCTTCTGGCGGGCCATCAGCGCGAGGCTGTCGGCACTGGCGAAGGGCTGGTAGGCCTCGTCCATGACGACGATGCCCGGCGCGGCCTGGGCGATGCGCTCGATGACGGCGGCGTCCCACAGCGTGGCGGTGGGGTTGTTCGGGTAGGCCAGGTAGACCAGCGCGGGCTTGTGCTTTTCGATGGCGGCCAGCATGGCAGCCTCGTCCAGCTCGAAGTCGTCGGCCCGCAGCGGCACGCCGACGAATTCCAGCCGCTGCTGGCGCGCCAGGGCCTCGTACATGACAAAGCCGGGCACGGGGGCCAGCACGGTGCCCCCGGGCCGGGCGACGGCCAGGGTCAGCAGGCCGATCAACTCGTCCGAACCATTGCCCAGGGTCACGCCGACGTCGTCGCCCACGCCGGCATGGCGGGCCAGGGCGCGGCCCAGCTCGGCGGTGCGCTCGGCCGGGTAGCGGTTCAGGGCCAGGGCGCCGAGGCGCTCACCCAGGGCCCGCTGCAGTTCGGGTGGCAGGCGATAGGGGTTCTCCATCGCGTCCAGCTTCAGCAGTCCGGCACTGGGCTGCACGACATAGGCATGGGCCGCGCGCACGTCGGGGCGGATCTGGGCGAGGGCTTGGTCGAGTGGAGCGGTCATGGCGCTGCAGGAACGGGAACGACGAGGGGGTTGAGGACCTGCACGCTGTCGTAGACGGCGTCATGCGGCAGGGCCAGGCTGAGCAGGCGGGTGCACCCCTGAGCCTTGGCGCTGGCGACGACGAGGGCGTCGGCAAAGGGCAGGCCGAAGCGGCTTTCCAGCGACCAGGCCGATTCCACCGTCGCCTGGTCGGCGGCCCAGGGCTGCCAGTGCTGGTAGCGGCGCACCTCGGCGCGCACATCGCCTTGCGGCATGGGCGGGCGGATCTGGCGCGTCGCCAGCAGGTAGAAGTCGTTCAGCACCTGCACCGACACCCGGCCGCGGCGCGTGGCCCAGAGCTCGCGCAGCCAGGCCAGCACCTGCTCGCGCTCGGCGGGGCGGGCGCCGTCCTCGCTGAACAGCAGCACGGAGGTGTCGACGAAGACCGGGTCTTTCATCCCAGCACCTGTCGGCCCGGATAGGGCTGGCCATCGGAGGCCCAGGAGCGCTCGCGGTGCAGCCAGTCCTGCTGGGCTCGCTCATAGGCATCGTCGTGCAGCATCTTCTCTGCCAGCAGCTCGCCGAGCAGCCGGGACACGCTGGTGTTGCGCCGCGCGGCCTCCAGCCGGGCCCACTCGGCCACGGCGTCGTCCATGGACACGGTGACGTTCTTCATGAGCCGGAGATTACACGAAGTTCGTGTTGCACGAACTTCGTGTCGAAATAACCCGCGCTTGATCCGGGCTAAGGCCGGTACCAGAGCTCCGGCCTGTCCAGCGGCGTCTGCTGGGGGACCAAGGGGTTGCGCAGCTCGATGATGCGCCGCGAACCCAGCCTGGCGCGGGCCAGGTCCTCGCCATGGTGCTTCAGGAACAGGCTGTCGAAGGCGCCGCTGGCGCGAATGCGCTTCAGGCCCAACTCGATGGCGGCGGCCAGTTCGGTGTCCTCGAAGGCCACGAAGTAGTAGATGGCGGCCGGATAGTGCAGGCAGATGTTGGGCACGACGCTCAGGCCCTGGCCATAGCGCTCCAGCTCCCACCAGATCTCCTCGACGGAGCGCGGGAAGGCGTCGGCCCGGCCCAGGCGCAGCTGCTTGAACATCGCGTCATAGCTGGGCGACACGACGACCTTGAGGCCGTTGGCCTGCAGGATGCCGGTGTCGGGCCACTCCAGGCCCTGCACCAGGGAGAACTGGCGCAGCTCGTTCAGCGCCTTCACCTCTCCCATGCGCGCCGCCACCTCGGCCGAGGCCAGCAGCAGGCGCCAGCCATAGAGGCCCTTGAAGATGGGCACGCGGATGGGATGGGCCTGCTGCTCCCGTTCGACCGAGGTCATGGTCCAGAGCACGTCCAGGCGGCGGTGCTTGCCCAGCTCCTGCAGGGCCCGGTTCTGCGGGATCAGCTCCGGGGTGGGCTCCAGCACGACCGGCATGCCGGCCGCGGCCAGGGCCTGGTCGAGCAACTGGGCCGGATAGCTGCGCTGCAGGTCGGTGCGCGCAGAGACCTGCGGGATGCGCAGGCGGCGAAGTGCGCCATGGGCGGCCGCCAGCGGCAGGGCGGCCGAAGAAAGGATGAGATCGCGTCGTCTCAGGACCATGTGCGCCAGCGTATCCGAAGCGACAGCCTCCCTTCAATCTCGGCAAGCTCGCGTGGGTTAGCCTGTGTATCCCGCCACCCGCCCCTTCCCGATGCCTTTGTCGCGCCTCGCCAAGAAACCCCTGCAGGCCACCGTCGCCAAGCTCAAGCGCACCGGCCGCGCCCTCGGCAAGCTCAAGCCTGAATCGGTGAACCCTGTCCAGGCGCTGCAGGACATCAAGGCCAGGCGCATCGCCAGGCGGACGGCCTCGGGCCTGCAACTGGTGCTGGCCGACCGCGTCGACTTTCTGAACCCGCAGCACTGGGATGCGCTGGCGGCCCAGACCGTCTTCCTGTCGCGCGACTATCTGCGCGTGCTGGAGCAGCATGCGCCGGACAACCTGGAACCGCGCTACGCCATGGCCTATGCCGACGGCGAACCGGTGGCGGCGCTGCTGCTGCAGCGCGTGGCCGTCGGTGGTGGCCAGTTGCGCAAGCCCGGCAGCAAGAAGCTGGTCGATGCGCCCATGGCCGGGCTCAAGGAGCATCTGCTGGTCTGCGGCAATCTGCTGGTCTGGGGAGCGCGCTCCATGGCCCTGGCGCCGCATGCAGACCCAGGCCAGCTCTGGCATGGCATCTGCGAAGCCATCTACCGGCTGCGCCGCGCCGACAAGCTGGACGGCCAATCCGACTTCGCGCTCATCAAGGATCTCGGCATGCCGGTCGCCGACGTGCCGCCGGCCCTGCGCCTGCTGGGCTATCGCAGCGTCGAGACCGAACCCGACATGGTGCTGACGCTGCGGCCCGAATGGCGCAGCTGGGACGACTACCTCGCCAGCATGACCTCGGGCTACCGCAGCGCGGCCAAGAAGCTGATCAAGGATTGCGGCGCCGGCGGCATCACGCTGCGCGAGATCACCGCCGAGGAGATGGCCGCGCGCGCCGACGAGCTGCATGCCCTCTACGGCCAGGTGCACCAGGCCCAGGGCCTGCGGCTGGCGACGCTGACGCCCGGCTATCTGCCGGCCATGGCGGCTGCGCTGGGGCCGCGCTTTCGCTGCCGCGTGGCAGAGCATGCCGACGGCCGCTGGCTGGGCTTCGTGACCAGCGTGCACGACGGCGCCACGGCCCTGGGCTACTACATCGGCTACGACCGCGCGGCCAATGCCGATGCGCCCATCTACCTGGCCCTGCTGCAGTCCACGGTGCAGGACGCCATCGCCTTCGGCTCGACGCGCCTGAGCCTGGGCCGCACGGCGCTGGAGCCCAAGGCCAAGATGGGCTGCAAGCCGGAGCCGCTGAGCTGCGCGGTGCGCCACCGCGTGTCGGCGCTGAACTGGATCACGACGGCCCTGACCAAGACGGCCGAGCATGACGAGCCGCCGGAGCGCAGCCCTTTCAAGGCCGTGGCCTGAGAGCCCCTCGCCCAGTGCGCCGCGCTGGACGCGGGCGCCCTGGTCGGTCCCCCGAGGGAACGACGATGCTTGCCGGATCGACCGGCAAGCACATCGTCAGCGCGGGCCGGCTAGGTGAACTGGAGTCGGACACAAGCAGTCCCTGCGGACTGCTTGCGCCTACGGAAGGCCATGGGCCTCTGGCCCATGGCAGGCCCGGCGCTCGGCCCGCGGACACGTGCGCGCCGCTCACTTCAATCGAAGTTCCGCAGCCCGTGCGTGGGCCTGCAGGCCCTCGCCGTGGGCGAGAACGCTCGCGATGCGGCCGAGTTCCTGGGCGCCGGCTTCGCTGACCTCGATGAGGCTGCTGCGCTTCTGGAAGTCGTAGACGCCCAGCGGCGACGAGAAGCGCGCCGTGCTGGCCGTGGGCAGCACATGGTTGGGGCCGGCGCAGTAGTCGCCCAGCGACTCGCTCGTGTACGCCCCCATGAAGATGGCGCCGGCATGGCGCAGCAGAGGCTCCCAGCGCTGGGGCTCGGCCGCGCTGATCTCCAGATGCTCGGGCGCGATGCTGTTGCTGATCTCGCAGGCCTCTTCCATCGAGCGCGTCAGGATCAGCGCGCCGCGGCCCTGCAGCGAGGCACGGACGATGTCGGCCCGCGGCAGCTCCGGCAGCAGGCGCTCCATGCTCGCGCGCACGGCGTCGAGGAAGGCAGCATCCGGGCTGAGCAGGATGCTCTGCGCCATCTCGTCATGCTCGGCCTGGCTGAACAGGTCCATGGCCACCCAGTCCGGCGGCGTCGTGCCGTCGGCGATGACGAGGATCTCGCTGGGACCGGCGATCATGTCGATGCCGACCTGGCCGAAGACATGCTTCTTGGCCGAGGCCACATAGGCATTGCCCGGACCGGTGATCTTGTCGACGCGCGGAACGGTGGCCGTGCCATAGGCCAGGGCCGCCACGGCCTGGGCGCCGCCGATGGTGAAGACACGATGCACGCCGGCGACCGCCGCCGCGGCCAGCACCAGCGGGTTGCGCACGCCGTCGGGCGTCGGCACGACCATGATGATTTCCTGCACGCCGGCCACATGGGCCGGGATGGCATTCATCAGCACGCTGCTCGGGTAGGCGGCCTTGCCGCCGGGCACATAGAGGCCGACACGGTCCAGCGGCGTGACCTTCTGGCCCAGCAGATTGCCGTCTTCGTCGCGGTAGCTCCAGCTGCGGCCGGACGCTTCGAGCTGGCGCTCGTGATAAGCCCTGACACGTTTCGCAGCCGCCTGCAGCGCATCGCGCTGAGCCGGCGTGATGGAGGCCAGCGCGGCCTGCAGTTCGGCCTGGGCTATCTCCAGCGCGGCCAGGCTGTCCACCTTCACGCGGTCGAAGCGGGCGGTGTAGTCCAGCACGGCGGCGTCGCCGCGCTCTTGCACATCGGCCAGGATCTCGGCGACGCGCCCTTCGATGGCGGCATCGGTCTCGGCCGACCAGTGGCGCAGGCGCTCGAATTCGGCGGCGAAATCGGCGTCGGCGGTCGAGAGTTGGCGAACTAGGCTCATGCGATGGCCTGGGCGAAGGCGTCGATCAGCGGGCGCAGTTGGTCGCGCTTGAGCTTCAAGGCGGCCTGGTTGACGACGAGGCGGGAGGAGATGTCCATGATCTGCTCCACCTCGACCAGCTTGTTGGCGCGCAGCGTGCCGCCGGTCGAGACCAGGTCGACGATGGCCTCGGCCAGGCCCGTCAGCGGCGCCAGCTCCATGGAGCCGTAGAGCTTGATGAGGTCGACGTGCACGCCCTTGTCGGCGAAGTGCTGGCGGGCGATCTCGGTGTATTTGGTGGCGACGCGGATGCGCGAGCCCTGCTTCACCGCGGCGGCGTAGTCGAAGTCCGCGCGCACCGCCACGCTCATGCGGCAGCGGGCGATCTTCAGGTCCAGCGGCTGGTACAGGCCATGCGAGCCGCCCTGGGCCAGCGCCTGCTCATGCAGCACATCCCGGCCGGCCACGCCGAGGTCGGCGCCGCCGTACTGCACATAGGTCGGCACGTCGCTGGCGCGCACCAGCACCACGCGCACGCCTTCGCGGTTGGTCGGCAGGATGAGCTTGCGCGAGGTCTCGGGGTCTTCCAGCACCTCGATGCCGGCGGCGCGCAGCAGCGGCAGCGTCTCCTCGAAGATGCGGCCCTTGGACAGGGCCAGCGTCAGGCCGGCGCTCATTGCGGATTCCATTCTTCGGGCGCCAGCGTCTTCATCGACAGCGCATGGATCTGCTCCCGCATGCGCTCGCCCAGGGCGGCGTAGACGCGCTGGTGGCGCTTGATGCGCGACAGGCCCGTGAACTCGGCCGACACGATGGTGGCGAAGAAGTGGCGGCCGTCGCCTTCAACTTGCAGATGTGCGCAGGGCAGGCCGGCGGCGATGTAGTCGTGGACGTCCTGCGGGGTGGGATCGGGCATGGCTCGTATAGGGAAAACCAGGGCGCGATTGTAGGGAGGCGTTGCAAATCCAGGCGCCGGGCCGGGAACGCCTGCGCTTCGTCAGTTACCAACGCGGGCCACGTCGTTCTACCGGAGCCAATCATGGGACTGAAGAAAATCGCCGAACTTCGCAAGCTGCTGGACACCAAGAAGAAGACCTTCGAAGAGTTCCGGAGCGCCGCCGACGAGTTCAACAAGACCTACGCCAAGATCGCGGCGGCCCACGACGGCGTCGACAAGTTGAGGTCGGAGAACCTGGCGCGCGTCCAGAGCCTCGAAACCCACAACATCAAGGAGTTTGACGACTACCGAAAGGCGCTCGTGGCCGTCTATGAAGGATGGGGCAATCGTCCGCTGCCGCTGAAGCCGCTGGAAGCCGTCATCGAGAAGCAGAAGGATGCGCTCGAGGCCGAAAAGAAGAAGCTGGTCGACAAGCTGATCGCCACCATGCCCGCCGAAGTCAAGCCCGGGATGGTCTTCAAGTTCATGGCAACAGGCGAACTCCGCGAAATCACCGGCGGCAAGAGCGAATCCACCAACGTCAACCTCAAGGGCGATGAGCGCTTCTGGTACGACTACAAGACTGAAGGCGGTCGGACCGGCAGCACGAGCCTGAAGAACCTGAAGACCGACTACAAGTTCATCAGGATCTGATCTTGTAGCCCTTCTTCAGCAGCGACAGGGCCAGCCCTGCCGTGACTGCGAAGCTCACGCCCACAACGCCGAGGCTCAGCCACGGCGACACGTCGCTGACGCCGAAGAAGCCGCGCCGGAAGCCGTCGATCATGTAGAAGAACGGGTTCAGGTGGCTGATGCCCTGCCAGAAGGCAGGCAGCGAGTGCACCGAATAGAAGACGCCCGACAGGAAGGTCATCGGCATGATGATGAAGTTCTGGAAGGCCGCCAGCTGGTCGAACTTCTCGGCCCAGAGACCGGCGATCAGGCCCAGCGTGCCCATCAGGCCGGCGCCCAGCACGGTGAAGGCCAGCACCCAGAAGAGGTTGTCCAGGCCCGGCGGCGCGAACCACGCCGTCACGGCCAGCACCCCCACGCCCACGGCCATGCCGCGCACGATGGCGGCGCCCACATAGGCGACAAACCAGGCCGACGGCGACAGCGGCGTCAGCAGCAGGAAGATCAGGTTGCCGGTGATCTTGCTCTGGATCAGGCTGGACGAACTGTTGGCGAAGGCGTTCTGCAGCACGCTCATCATCACCAGGCCGGGGATGAGGAACTGCGTGTAGCCGACCGTCTCGTAGACCTTGACGTGGTTTTCCAGCGTGTGGCCGAAGACCAGCAGATACATGCAGGCGGTCAGCACCGGCGCGCAGACCGTCTGGAAGGCGACCTTCCAGAAGCGCAGCACTTCCTTCTTGAAGAGCGTCGAAGCGCCGCTGAATGTGTGCACCCTTCGCGCTTCGCGCTGTCCCGCCGAGCGGGAGCGAGCTTGCTTGGAGCGGTCCTGCGCTGCGCTCATGCGTGCTCTCCCTGCATGATTTCGAGGAACACGTCTTCGAGGTCGGCGCGGCCGATCTCCAGGTCCTCCACCGGCACGCCGGCGGCGCGCAGCGCGGCCAGCGTGGTTTCCACCTCGGCGGCGTCGTGGGCCGTCACCTGCACGATGCGGCCCGTGACGCGGGCGCGCTCGGCAATGTCCGGCGGCAGCGGCACATCGGTCTTGAAGCGCAGCATGGTCGAGGCCGTGCCGGCCAAAAGCTGGGAGGTGCGGTCCAGGGCCACGATGCGCCCCTGCTTCAGCATGCCGATGCGCTGGCACAGGGCCTCGGCTTCCTCGAGATAGTGGGTGGTCAGCAGCACCGTGTGGCCCTCCTTGTTCAGGCGGGCGATGAACTGCCACAGCGTCTGGCGCAGCTCCACGTCGACGCCGGCCGTCGGCTCGTCCAGCACGATGACGGGCGGGCGGTGGACCAGAGCTTGGGCGACCAGCACGCGGCGCTTCATGCCGCCGGAGAGCTGGCGCATGTTGGCGTTGGCCTTGTCGGCCAGGCCCAGGTTGGCGAGCAGCTCGTCGATCCAGTCGTCGTTGCCATGCACGCCGAAATAGCCGCTCTGGATGCGCAGCGATTCGCGCACGCTGAAGAAGGGGTCGAAGACCAGTTCCTGCGGCACCACGCCCAGAGCCTTGCGGGCGGCGGCGTAGTCGTCCACGACGTCATGGCCCATGACCCGCACCCGGCCTTCGGTGGCCTTGGCCAGGCCGGCCAGCACGCTGATCAGCGTCGTCTTGCCGGCGCCATTGGGGCCGAGCAGGCCGAAGAACTCACCGCAGTGGATGTCGAAACTGACGCCGTCCAGCGCCTTCACCTGCCCTCCCCGGTATGTTTTCTTGACGTTCTCGAAGGAGATGGCGGGCGGGGAGGTCTGATTTGGCATGGGGCGCGATTCTAAAAGTTGACCCTTCTGAAGCGCCTTTCGCTGCCAGAATGACCCGCGCATGCCTACGCCCAAACGCCCCCGCCGCACCGCCGAGCGCATCCTGGAGGTCACCCTCGACCTCTTCAACAGCTTCGGCGAGCCCAATGTGTCGACGACGCTGATCTCCGCTGAACTGAAGATCAGCCCGGGCAATCTCTACTACCACTACCCGGCCAAGGACGAGCTGGTCAACGCCCTGTTCGGCCGCTACGAGGCCGAGCTCAGCGAGCTGCTGGCCGCCGCCGACAACGTACGCAATGTGGAGGACGCCTGGCTGTTCTTCCACATGCTGTTCGAGCTGATCTGGAAGCACCGCTTCCTGTACCGCGACCTGAACGACCTGCTGTTCAAGAACCGCCGCCTCGAGACCCATTTCCAGAGCCTGCTGGCCGCCAAGGAACAGGCCATGCGCCATGTGCTGTCGGGCCTGCACCTGGGCGGCGCGCTGAAGATGGAACTGCGCGAGGCCGCGCCGACGGCCAACGCCATGGTGGTGGTGGTCAGCTACTGGCTGAGCTACGAATACGTGCGCGACCCGCGCCATGCGCTGGAGCCCGATCGCGCCGGCGCGGCCCTGATGCGCGGCGCCTTCCATGCGCTGAGCCTGCTGCTACCCTACCTTGAGCCTGCGTCCAAGGATCATTTGTTCAAGCTCGCCGGCAACTACCAACAACCCTGAAGGAGACATCGCGATGGCCAAGTGGACCGCCTTTCCCTACGACAACAGCGCCTTCGTCTACACGGCGGCCACGCTGAAGAAGAACTGGGCCCGCCTGCATGCTGGCGATGCCGAACCCTTCCCCAAGGACGCCGCCGTCGTGCAGGCCTGGATCCACTTCCACGCCGGTGAATTCCAGGCCGCCTATGACGCCGGCCTGGCCGCCGGCGGCGCCGGCATCACCGTCGCCAACAAGGCCCAGGGCATCTACGCCAACTACCTCGAGAAGAAGGAGAAGGCGAAGCTGGAGATGTTCCTGGAGATCTCCGAGCGCGCCGAAGCCCAGCAGGGCGAGGAGCCCAAGAACGCCAATGCCTGGTACTGGCAGGCCTACGCTCTCGGCCGCTATGGCCAGGGCATCAGCGTCGCCAAGGCGCTGGCCCAGGGCCTGGGCACCAAGGTCAAGGGCGCGCTGGAAACCACCATCGAACTCGCCCCCAAGCATGCCGACGCCCATATCGCGCTGGGCGCCTTCCATGCCGAGGTCATCGACAAGGTCGGCAAGCTGCTGGGCCGCACCCAGGGCGCCGACACGGCCACCGGCCTGAAGATGTTCGAGCAGGCCATCAAGCTCAATCCGGCCAGCGCCATCGCCATGATCGAGCGCGCCAACGGCCTCGTCATGCTGGAGGGCGACAAGCGGATGAAGGAAGCCGAAAAGCTGTATGCCGACGCGGCCGCCTGCACGGCCATGGACGCGATGGAAATGCTCGACATCGAGCTCGCCAAAGAGGAACTTGAGGAGTAATTCACGGCTCGAGCAGCGGGTCGTGAACTCCGTCACGACCCGATCTCCCGCGCCCCGGGGGTGCAAGTCCGCGCATGGCGGCGTAAGCTTCGTCCCCATCAGCCACCCCCCACACGAGACCGCGCCATGAAGTTCCTGATCCCCGCTTTCGCTGCCGTTACCGTCTTCGCCGCCCAGGCCGCGAACAACGCCACGCCCGAGCAGGCCGAGCTGCGCGCCGAGTGCGCCAAGAGCTACACCGACACCAGCAGCATCGCCACGCCGGTCGCGTCCAACGAGTACCAGTTCGTCTACGCCAACGGCAAGTACAAGGGCGAAGCCAAGCCCGGCAAGCTGCTGGCCTGCACCGAAGGCCAATACGCCGCCTACCTGGACAAGGCCGATCCGGCCAAGGTGATGGCCGCCTACCCGACGGCCGCCGGCCGCCCGACCGCCAAGAAGAAGGCCGAGCCCTTCCGTCTGTGATTCCCTGCTGATCGTTTCCAAACGTCAGCCCGCTAAGGCGCTCTTCGGAGCGCCTTTTTGTTTTTGCGGCGCGGCCGGCCTAATGTTCAAACTCAATGGACATTGCAAGGAGCCCGCGATGAAGATCCTCCTGACCGCCCTCGCCTGCCTGGCCGGCCTGCCAGCGCTTGCCGATGACACCGATGTTCACAAGGCCCGGCAGGAACTGCGCGCCGGATGTGCCCAGAGCTACGCCAGCTTCATCGCCCACCAGCCGGCCGGCAACGCGCCCGAGTACCGCGGCGAGAAGGCACCCGGCGACAGCAGCTACTACGCCGACGCCAAGCCCTGCACCGAGGAGCAGCTGGCCGCCTATCTCGACCGCGCCGAGCCGTCGCTCGTGATGCGCGCCTACCCGTCCGCCGCCGGCCGCCCCAAGGCCAAGAAGCCGGTGACGGCACCTTCCGCGCCTGCCAGGGGTTGAGCCCGGGCAAGCGGCGGCCGCATGTTTGATGCACTGCGGCGTGCATTTGCTTGCACTTAGGCGTAGTCTTTCTCTCACCTTCAGCAGCAAGGAGGTCAGCCATGAGAACCCTCGCAGTCGTCATTGCGTCTCTGGTTACCGCGCTGCCGGCCCTGGCGGCCGACACCCCGGCCGCCCATGCCCAGGCCGTGTTGCGCGATGGATGTGCCCAGGCCTATGCCAGCCATAGCGCCTACTACGCCACCGGCGGCCCGGTCCAGGCCTTCACCGGCGAGCGCTACAAGGGCGACAACCGCTACTACAACGACGCCAAGCCCTGCGACGAAGCGCAGTACGCGACCTATCTGGAAAAGGCCGACCCGGCCACGGTGACGATGGCCTACCCCACGTCCGCCGGCAAGGCCAAGGCCAAGAAGGTCGCCAACACCGCCGTCGTGGCGCCCAAGTCGAAATAGCGGGTCGCGGCCCGGCTCACGCCGGGTGAGGACGCTCGGAACCCGGCCTGCGAAGGCCGGGCGGCCATGCATGTGCCGCAGTCGAGCGCTGCGGGCCAAGGCGTCGCTTTGCCGTCACGGCAGATGTGAGGGGGCAAAACCCGGCACCGCAGCGTAAGCTCCGGCGCCGTCGCCACCTCACAAGACTGCCCATGAAGGCTCTGATCCTGGCCCTTGCCGCATTGGCCGTCCTCGTGCCGCCTGCCGCCGAGGCCGAGGGCACGGCAGCGCTGGCGCTCACCAGGTCCCACGGCAAAGGGGGCAAATGCATTCCCCGCCAGCCGGATCCGGCCTTCAATCCGGACCAACCGTTCTACGCGCTGGTCGGCGCCTGCGACTACAGCGCCCAGAGCACCTCAGGCTATGTCGATGACATGGCCAAATGGCTGAAGGCAGGGCCTGGCGCGCTGCTGTTCGTGCATGGCCGCGGCAAAGAGCCCCTCAAGAGCGTGGTCGGCATGGGCGGTCTGGTGAAGGGGCAGGCGCTGAAGAAGCTGACGGAACGCGGCCTGCGGCCCGTCATGTTCAACTGGAATTCCAAGCCCGAAAGCCTGTCCGACCGCCAGACCCCGCTGAGCCATGTCGACAAGGCCGCCGAAGCCTTCGCCGAGTTCCTGCAGGCGTATGCCCGGTTGCGGGAGACTCAGCCCGACCTGCCGCGCCCGGTGCTGCTGGTCCACAGCATGGGCGCCATCGTGATCCAGCGCAGCGTCGAGCGCGGCGCCTGGCCCCAGCAACTGAAGCTGTTCGAGCGCATCGTGTTCTCCGAGCCCGACGCCGACCGCAAGGACCATGAGGTCTGGATGCGCCGGCTGGCGAGCACGGAGTCCGTCTGGGTGACCTGGAATCGAGATGACATCGTCCTCAATGCCGCGACCGACCAGCGTGAGGAGGGCGTGCGCGCGCTGGGCCTGGGCGTGCGCTGGTACGAACCCCTGGCCGAAGGCGTGCGCTATGTCGACCTGAGTCACATCGGCACCTGCTGCAAGAGCTGGTTCAACCACACGGTCTTCGTCCGGGACAGCTTCGGCAAGCAGCCCTTGGTGGACTGCTTCATGGATCGTCTGCTGGCGGGAGAAGCCATCGATGCCGCGACCGATACCGCCGTGCGCGATACCGATTCCCGTGGCGTGATCCGGCTGAAGAGCATTCCAGGCCCGGGGCCTGCGGCGACCTTCGTGGACTGAGGCCGGTGTCGCGGCAGATCAGCCATTTGGCCGATGGCGGTCCCGGCCGGCCGGCGGCAGACTGCAGGTACAACATCCGCTCGGGGAAGCAGAGCCTCCAACGGCCTGCCATGCTGCCCCGCCCGGACCTGCCCTCGCACTGACCCATGTCCTTCCTGCTCATCGACGACCACGCCATGCTGCGCGAAGGGCTCGCCCTGCTGCTGACCAGCGCCAACCCCGGCGCCACCTGCGTGCAGGCCGGCTCCCTGGGCGCGGGAATGAAGCTGGCCGGCGAGCGGCAGGACCTCGATGTCATCCTGCTCGACCTGGACCTGCCCGACAGCCAGGGGCCGGGCGGCATCCCCGCGCTGATGGAGCGCTGCCCGGCGGCCCGTGTCGTCATGCTGTCGGCCCACGAGGACAACGCCACCGTGGAGTCCTGCATCGACGCCGGCGCCTCCGGTTTCGTGCACAAGAGCGCCGGCTTCGAGGAGCTGAGCAAGGCCCTGGCCATGGTGGCGGGCGGCGGCATCCCGCTGCCGCCTCGGCTGCTGCAAAAGAGCGCCCGCCCCGAGGCCACGGCCCTGGATCAGCTCAGCGCCCGCCAGCACGAGGTGCTGCAGCAGCTGCTGCGCGGCGCCAGCAACAAGGTCATCGAACGCCGCCTGGGGCTGTCGACCTCCACGGTGAAGACGCACCTGGCCGAGATCTTCCGGCGCCTGGGCGCCAGCAACCGCACCCAGGCCGTCGTCGCGGCGGCCGGGATGGGCCTGCGCATCACGCCCGAGGCAGCTTCACCCTGAAACGCGAGCCGGCACCGATCCGGCTGTCCAGTTCCAGCGGATGGCGCAGCAGCGCCAGGCTCTGCTTCACGATGGCCAGGCCCAGGCCCCAGCCCGGCGTTCCCGCGGCGCGCTGGTCCAGCCTCACGAACTCGTCAAAGATGGATTCACGCTGCTCGGCTGGAATGCCGGGCCCCGTGTCCCAGACCTCCAGCCAGACCTGGCCCTTGCGCGCCCGGGCCAGCACCAACACGCCGCCGCTTTCGGTGTGGTGCACGGCGTTGCCGGCCAGGTTGCGCAGCACCTGGGCGATCAGCGTGGGGTCGGTGCGCACGGCCAGCGCCGTCGGGCGCACCCGCAACTCCAGCCCCTTGGCGTCGGCCTCTGTGCGCAGGTGCAGGGCCAGTTCGTCCAGCAGCGGCTGCAGCGCCACCTCGGCCACGGTGGCCTTCACGGCACCCGTGCTCAGGCGCGACAGGTCGAGCAGTTCGCTCATGAACCGCTGCAGACCGTCCAGGCCCTGCTGGGCGCGGTCCAGCAAGCCTTCCTGCGTCGCATCGACCGCGCGCTGGCGTGCCATGCCCACCATCAGGCTGACGGCCAGGATGGGCTGGCGCAGGTCGTGGCTGGCCGCCGCGAGGAAGGCCGACTTCACGCCGTTGGCCCGGTTCAGCGCACGCGTGCGCTGCTGGATGCGCGATTCCAGCAGCCGGTTCAGGCGCTCGCCGCGCGCCAGCGCCAGCATGAGGCCGCGCAGGCGCCAGGCGCCAAACAGCATCAGGAAGATGGGCGCCGCCTCCGGCATCCACAGCGTGCCGGTGACGGGCAGCATGCCCAGGCCGTAGAAGTAGTCGTGCACGCCGGCACCCACCACCATCGCCGCACCGGACGCCACCAGGGCCACCGGCCAGCCGCGCTGCCGCCAGGCATGGGCCAGCAGCAGGCCGATGGCCGGCACGATGATCAGCAGCAGGGCCGGATAGAGCCAGCGCCGCGCCATCACGATGGACTCGGTCGCCGCCGCCACGCAGCCCAGCACCAGCAGGACGGGCACCAGGATGTCGGCCAGGCGCCGCAGCGCGCGCGGCTTGACCTCGCTGGCCGCCAGGGCCAGCCGGGTCAGCAGATAGGCCGACAGCACCTGGGCGATGAAGAACAGCAGGTCGGGCCAGGGTGCCGGCGGGCTGAAGCCCTGGTCGAAATAGGCCAGGTTGCGCGCGCAGGCCATCGAGGCCAGCAGCGAGAAACTGCCCAGCACGCCGTCCTCGCGGCGCTGCAGCCACAGCAGCAGCATGGTCAGGGCCAGGGTCAGCGCCACCAGATTGAGCGCCTGCGGCAGCCGCGACTCCCACTGCAGGTCGCGCGACGCCCGCGCCCGCACGAGCTCGGACGCTCCCACCCAGACAACGTCAAGCCCGCCGCGGATGCCATATTCCACCGCCACGTCCACGGTGTTGCGGCCCGGGCGCAGCAGCCCCGGCGGCAGGGCCAGCACGGAAGGCTCGGGCCGTGGCCGCGCATTGCGGCGGCGCTGGTCCTGCACGATGACGCCGTTGATGGTGATGGCGTGCCGCGTCGACACCCGCGGCAGGTACATCGCCCAGTTGCCCACGGGCGAGTCGGCAAGATCCAGCACCAGCTCGTAGCGGGCCGCGCCGCTCATGGGCAAGCCCCGCATGGCCCAGGTGTCGGGCAGGACCACCTCGGATCGCGAGCCGTCGGCCAGCACCAGCACCGCCCGCTCCAGCATCAGCTCCTCGTCGGCCCACGCCGGCGCCAGCTGTGCCAGCCATCCGATCAGCAGGGCGGCCCAGAACCGCCAGCCGCTAGGCCGCATCGCCCTCCCATGGCATCATCAGCGACAGCATCAGCAGCTTCTCGAACTCCGGCGCGAAGTTGGCGATGATGGCCTCGGGGTCGGGGCACAGGCCGGAATCGGTGATGAGGCCGAACTGCACGCGGCCGGCATAGGTCAGGATGCTGACGCCCATGCCGATGTCGCCGGACTGCGGCACCCAGAACATCACCTTCTCCACCGTCGAGCCGCAGAACTTCAGCGCCTGGGCGGGGCCGGGCACATTGGTCATGACGGCCGTCGCCTTCTTGGCGAAGAGGTTGAGCATGGCGTGCTGCACCGGCTTGATCAGCAGGCCGGCCACCGACAGCAGGCCGAAGGCCATGACGGGCTGGAAACTGCCCTTCAACTCGCTCATGCGCGCCCGCACCGCGAACAGGCGCTCGATGGGGTTGGCGATGCCGATGGGCAGCACCAGGGGCACCAGGCCGAAGCGGTTGCCCAGCTGCCAGGCCTGCTCCAGCGGACGCAGGTTGACCGGCACCATGGCGCGGATCTCCTTGCCCGCCGGGTCCTCGCCCTTGTCGGCCAGGTAGCGGCCGATGGCGCCGGCCGCGCAGGCCAGCAGCACATCGTTGATGGAGGCGCCCAGGGCCTTGCCGACGGCCTTGACCTCGTCCAGGGCCAGGCTGTCGTCCCAGGCCACCGTCTTGGTCGCGCCCGGCTTGCCCTTGAGGCGGGTCGGCGAGTCGTCGGGCATCAGCGCGAAGGCGGCCACGTCGGACACGGCCTGGTAGCCCATGCGGGCCATCTCCAGCGAGGAGTCCATGGGCGTGTCGCCGCGCATGGCCAGGTCCACCCCCTTGGCCATGCCCTTGCCCGTCATGCCGATGGCCTTGACGGTCAGGTTGCTCATGGGGCGCAGGAAGGCGTCGAGCAGCCAGTCCGCCTCATGGGCTTCCTCCGGCTCCTTGGCCGCCCGCTTGGGCGGCGCCTTGCCGCCGTCGGTGATGGACAGCATGACGGCGATCAGCGCGATGCCGTCGGCGATGCAGTGGTGGATGCGGGCGATCAGCGCGCTGGTGCCATCGCCCATGTCCTCGATGAGCTGGAACTGCCACAGCGGGTGGGCCGGGTCCAGCGGCTCGGAGCACAGCTCGCCGACGCGCTCGCGCAGCACTTCGTCGCGGCTCTGGCCGCGCAGCGGCAGCGGCACCTCGGCGACGACATGGCGGGCGATGTCGAAATCGCGGTCCGCCACCCATTGCGCGCCGAGCAGGGCGTCCTCGACGACCCTCTGCCTGAAGCGCGGATATTGCAGCAGCCTCTCGGCCACGCGCTCGCGCAGGGCGGCCAGCGTGATGCCGGGGCGGATGGACCAGACCCCGACGATCATCATCAGGTTGGCCTCGGTATCCATGCGCAGCCAGGCGGTATCCACCTTGGACATGCGTTCGCTGCTCGGGCCCATGTGCCTCCTCGGATTCGTTATGGAGCGGGCCTAAACTCGGCGGCCCGTCGACTGATTGTCACCAGATCGACGCCCCTGATTCAGCCTGGAGAACCCCGTGAGCCTGAAAGACCAATTCGAAGCCGCTGTCGCCGGCTCCAAAGACCTGCCCGAGCGGCCCGACAACCAGACCCTGCTGAAGCTGTACGCGCTGTACAAGCAAGGCAGCGCCGGCGACGTCGACGGCAAGCGCCCCGGCTTCACCGACATGGTCGGCCGCGCCAAGTGGGATGCCTGGAACGAGCTGAAGGGCACGTCGAATGACGACGCCATGCAGCAATACATCGATCTGATCGAGTCCCTGAAGTAACGCCTCTTCGGCGCCCCAAAGAAAACCGGCCTCAGGCCGGTTTTTTCTTGGCTGGCGCCTTCTTCTTGTTGGCGGCCAGCAGGGTGTCGAGCTCCTTCTGGATCTCGCCCTCGATGGTCTTCTTGAAGGCCCCGAGCAGGAAGCCGAGCTGGGCCACCAGCTCGAAATGGTCGGCCGCCACGGTCAGCTCGCCCTTGACGCCGGAGCGCGTGAACTCCACGGTGTCCTCGTCGTCGCCTTCGTGCACCGTGCATTCCATGTCGAACTTCTCTTCGACCTGCTCGGCCCACTTCCAGGCGATTTCGCGCGCCTTCTTCAGGCCCAGGTCGTGGTCTCGGTGGATGCGGATCTCGGCCATCGGGGGCTCTCCTGTGTCTCGTGCACCCCACTCTAAGCGAGAAGGCCGGCGCCAGCTCCGGCAAGCCGTTTGCACGCATACTCCGCGCCGAATAAGCCTGGCGCCAAGCCAGCTGAAGTCCAGGGAGGATCCATGCGCCTTGCCGACCCCGACCCGCTCGTCCTCGACCCGCTGATGGAAGGGTTGGTGCATTTCCGTGCTCCCGAGCCCGACCATGAGCAGGCCGTCTACTGGTTTCGCGTCGCTGCCGATGCGGGCGATGCCGAGGGTCTCGCCCTGCTGGCCCTGTGCCAGCTTGAAGGCCTGGGCCTGCCGCGCGACCCGGAGCAGGCGCGCGGCAACATGGAGCGCGCCTCAGCCGAAGGCAGCCTGACCGCCAAATTCCATCTCGGCCGCATCCTGCTGTCCGGCTGGGGCGGCGACCCCGACGCGCCGCGCGGCGTGGCCCTCTACACCGCCGCCGCGGCCATGGGCCATGCCGACGCCACATTCAACCTGGCCAGCTGCCTGGAATCGGGCTGGGGCTGCCAGCCCGACCGCCTGGCCGCCAAGGCCCTCTATATGCGGGCCCGCGCCATGGGCAGCCCGCTGAAGGCACCCGGCCTGCGCATCCGCGAGCGCGAGCTGGAAGCCGTGCGCGACCTGGCCCGGCGCTTCGAGCACGGCACGGAACTGCCCCGCCTCATCGAGGAGCGCCAGCACGAGATCATGTTGATCCACGACCTTGCCGAAAACCCCAAGCGCAAGGCCATGCTGAACGCCCGCCAGCGCCGCCGCGTGCTGCACATCGCCAGCGCCACGGCCCTCATTGCCGGCCTGGCCGCGGCCCTGGCCGGCCTGTTCGGCTGGCGTAACCACCAAGCATTGACGCATGATTCCGGCCCCACATCGATTGCATGAACATGACACGCCCGCTGCCGCTGAATGCCCACCTGATTGACGTCGGGCCCCTTGTCTACGGCTGCATGGCCCTGGGCGGCGACTGGGGCGGTGGCCCCATCACCGAGGCCGACATCGCCCAGGCCCACGCGGCCGTCGAGGCGGCCCTGGACATCGGCGTCAAGCTCTTCGACCACGCCGACATCTACCGCCGCGGCAAGGCCGAGGCCGTCTTTGGCGAACTGCTCAAGCGCGACGCCAGCCTGCGCGGCAAGGTGAGGCTGCAGAGCAAATGCGGCATCCGCTTTGCCGACGACAGCAACGTCGGCCGCTATGACTTGAGCGCGGCCTACATCGAGGACAGCGTCAACGGCATCCTGCAGCGCCTGGCCGTCGAGCGCATCGACATCCTGCTGCTGCACCGCCCCGACGCGCTGATGGAGCCGGCCGAGATCGCCCGCGCCTTCGGCCGGCTCAAGGCGGCCGGCAAGGTCGGCCACCTGGGCGTGTCGAACATGCATGCCGGCCAGATGCGCTGGCTGCAGATGGCCCTGCCCGAGCCCATTGTTGCCAACCAGCTGGAGCTGAGCCTGGCCAAGCTGGATGCCATCGACGTTGGCACCACTTTCAACGACCCGCAGGCCGCCACCCGCCCCGGCTGCGTCGCCTGGGCCGGCACGCTGGAATACGCCCAGCGCCACGGCGTGCAGCTGCAGGCCTGGGGCTCGCTGGCGCAAGGACGCTTCAACGACCCGGCCGCCTCACCCGCCGCCAAGGCCGTGCACGAGATTGCCGAGGCGCACAGCACCACAGCAAACGCCGTGCTGCTGGCCTGGCTGCTTCGGCACCCCGCCAGCATCCAGCCCGTCATCGGCAGCGGCAATGCGGAGCGGATTCGCGCCTGCGCGGATGCAACGAAGATCCAGCTGAGCCGGGATGAGTGGTACCGGCTGTATGTGACGGCGCGGGGGGAGGCCTTGCCCTGAGCACGATAGGCATGATCGAGCAAGACGGAACGCCGCATCGAGTCCTGGAACGGCCTTTCGCTTACCGCGTGGTCGAGTTCCAAGTCGACTTCAGCCTGAATCGTGTTGTCATGCGGCTTCACAGCCGCGAAGACGCAAGAGAAGTCATCCTTCAGTTCTCCGGCATTCATCAACTAAGGATTGATGAGGGATACGACGGCAACTACTCGGGAATGTCGATTTCGGACTTTTCGGCGAGCGGCATGGAGGCCGCTCGGATTCGAGTGTCAAGCTTGGAGCAAGATCCAGCGATCCATTTCTGGGCGCAGGCCGTTGAGCGCATTGACGAGCAGCCCTTGAGCTGACGCCTAGTCAGGCCGAGCAGCTTTCATTGCGCGAACCAACGGCTGCCTCGGATGCAGCCTCGCCATCGCCAGCGCATCCACATAGACGCCATCTCGCAGCGCATAGGCCTTGAGCCGCCCTTCGTGCTCAAAGCCGTGGCGCTCGTACAGCCGGATGGCGCGTTCGTTGTCGCTGAAGACCGTCAGCTCGACGCGCAGCACCTGGGCCCAGTTGTCGGCGTAGTCCAGCAGCGCCTTCATCAGCGCGCTGGCCACGCCCTGGCCGCGGACTTCCGACAGCACCGAGATGCCCATCATCATCGCGTGGCGGCGGCGCAGCTGGGTCGCGGCGGGGTGCAGCCCTGCGCTGCCGATGATGCGGCCTTCGCGCTCAGCAACGAGGAAGAGTTCGGCCGAGCCCGCCACCGGCGGCGTGTTCAGCCGCTGCTGCCACAGCTCGACGTTGGCATAGGGCACCTGTAGCAGGCCAGGAAAAATCTCGGGGTCGGCCAGTTGCTCGGCCAGGGCTTGCGCGTCACTGGGCCGTGCGCGTCTGAGGATCAGGGACATCGGGACCTCCTTGGCCCTTCAATGTAGCCCGGCGTTCCTCACGTTCCAGCGGCTTGAGCTTCTCGACGGCGGCGTGAAACTTCACCCAGTCGCGGCCTTCGCGCTCGAACAGGCGCATGAAAGCCGGTACCAGCTCGTCATAGGCCGACAGGATGGCGAAGCTGGCGTTGTTGGCGCGCTGGAACCAGGCCTCGTAGCCCGGCGCCTCCTTGGGCGCGCGCTCGCGCAGCTCGGCCAGGACGGCGGCCTTGCCGGCAGCCCGCGACTCGGCCGGGCCGGCATAGACGGCCTTGAGCTTGTCCCGCCCTTCCCTGGCCAGCGCCAGGAAGCGCGCCCGGCGCGCGCGGCCGGCCTCGAAGGCAGCCAGGGCCTCGGGCTTGGCTGCCAGCCACTGGCGCGCGCCGATCATCTCGACGGCGCTGGCATAGGCCTCGTTGAAGCCGGTGTCGTCGCTGGTGTAGACGCGCTGGTGGCTGAGCTCATGGAAGATCATGGCCGCCAGTTCGCCCTCGGGGTAGCGGATGAAGGTGTTGAGCAGCGGGTCGCCCCCCAGCCATCGGCTCCAGCCCAGCGTCGAATAGGCGGGGATGGCCTGCACCTGCACCTCCCAGCCCTCGGCCTTCAGCTCGTCGGCATGGGCCTGGGCGGCGTCGCGGTCGAACCAGCCCTGGTAGCCGGCGCAGCCCATGATGGGATAGCACCAGGTCTTGAGCTGGAAGCCGAACTCGGGCGCCGCGACGATGTTCCAGACCACGGCCGGCCGGCCCAGGTCAGCGTAGCGGCGGTAGCTGTTGTTGTCCGGCAGGGCCAGCTGCGCGCTGGCGTAGTCGCGCATCTGCTGTGACAGCCTCAGCCGCTCGGCGAGGTCGGCCGGCGTGGCCGGATCGGCCAGCCAGTCCGGCACCGGCCTGGCGGCGCGGATGATGCCCAGATGCCCTCCCGCCGCCTGGCCCCAATGGCCAACGGCGCTGCAGCCGCCGAGCAGCAGCAGCGAGGATGACAGCAGCAGGCGCCGGATCAAGCTGGTTCCACCTCGACCAGGCAGTCGTAGAAGGCCGGCGCATTGCCCATGTCGGTCAGGCGCTGATGCGTCACCTCGTTGACATTGGTGCCGGCTACACCCAGCTTGCGCCACCACACGCCCAGGCCATTGACGACGCCGGGGCGGGCACGCTTGCTGACCTTGAGCTTGGCCACATAGCGGCCACGGTCGTTGAAGGCCGAGACGAGTGCGCCATCGACCAGGCCGCGCGCCGCGGCGTCGTCGGCATGCATCTCGATCAGCGGCTCGCCCTCGATGTCGCGCAGGCTCTTCACGTTGACGAAACTGCTGTTCAGGAAGTTGCGCGCCGGCGGCGAGATCATGGCCAGCGGGTATCGCGCGGCCAGCTCGGGCGAGGTCTGCACGCTCTCGTAGTTGGGCACGAAGTCGGCACCCGCAGCCTGGGCGCGGCCATTGGGCGTGCGAAAGCCCCCTTGAGCAAACGGCGCCTCGGGAATCGGCAGGGGCTGCCAGCCCTGTTCGCGCAGCAGGGCCATGTCGATGTCGGCCGTGAAGGCCTGGGCGGCCAGGTCCTCGTCGCTGTCGGCAAAGCAGGGATCGGTCAAGCCCATCGCCGCGGCCAGCTCGCGGAAGATCTGCGTGTTGGTCTTGGCCTCGCCCAGCGGCTCAATAGCGGGATGGTTGATCAGCACGTCCGTGTGGCCGTAGGAAGTGTGCACGTCGAGATGCTCGAGCTGGGTCGTGGCCGGCAGCACGTAGTCGGCCAGGTCGGCCGTGTCGGTCATGAAGTGCTCGAGCACGACGGTGAACAGGTCCTCGCGCTGGAAGCCCTTCACCACCTTGGGCGACTCGGGCGCCACGGCGACCGGGTTGCTGTTGTAGACGACCAGAGCCTGAATCGGCGGATCGGCCTGCAGCAGCGCGTCGCCGATGGTGCTCATGTTGACCATGCGCGGGTTGCGACCCGCGAGCAGGCCGGGGCGTTCCAGGTCAGCGTTCTTGTAGGGCGCATTCCAGCCCGAGGCCGACAGCAGCGCGCCGCCGCTCTCGTGGCGCCAGGCGCCGGTCAGGCAGGGCAGCAGCGCGATCAGGCGCACCGCATTGCCACCGCCGCGCACGCGCTGCAGTCCGTAGTTCATGCGGATGGCCGCCGGCTTGATGGTGGCGTAGTCGCGGGCCAGGCCGCGCACTTCATCCGCCGTGATGCCGCAGACCTCGGCCACACGCTCGGGCGGCCAGGCCAGGGCCTTGGCGCGCAGCTCGTCCCAGCCGTCCACATAGCTGTCGATGTAGTCCTGGTCCAGCCAGTCGTTCTGGATCAGCTCATGCATCAGGCCCAGGGCCAGGGCGCCGTCGGTGCCGGGCAGCACGGCAATGTGCTGGTGGCATTTGTCGGCCGTCTCGGTCTTGCGCGGGTCGATGCAGACCAGCTTGGCGCCTTCGCGCTTGGCTTGGTTGGCATAGGTCCAGAAATGCAGATTGGACGTGATGCTGTTGCTGCCCCAGATGACGATGAGCTTGGCGCCCGCGAAGTGCCGCGTGTGCATGCCCAGCTTGTGGCCATAGGTGGCGGCCAGGCCGGCGCCGCCGGCGGAGGCGCAGATGGTGCGGTCCAGGCGCGCCGCGCCCAGCGCGTTCCACAGCCGCCCGGCCATGGCCTCGCCCTGGATCAGGCCCATGGTGCCGGCATAGCTGTAGGGCTGGATGCACTGCGGGTCCTTGATCGCCTTCAGCTTTGCCGCGATGTCGGCCATGGCCTCGGCCCATGTGACCTGCACGAACTGCGGCGCCTCGGTCTTCCTGCTGACGCGCTTGAGCGGGTGCAGCAGGCGTTCGGCGTGATAGGTGCGCTCGGGGTAGCGCGAGACCTTGGTGCACAGGGCGCCATGGGTGTTGGGGTGCTCGGCGCGGCCCTGCACCTTGATGACGCGTTCGTTCTCGACGGTGATCTGCAGGGCGCAGGTGTCAGGGCAGTCGTGGGGGCAGGCGCCGTGGACGGTACGGGTGGTCATGGCAATCGCGAGGGCTGAGCCGAACTACAACCCCGCGATTGTCGCAAGCTCAGAGTTGGCTCATGCCGCCGTCAACAATGATTTCCGTGCCGACGATGAAGGCCGATTCGGGAGCCGACAGATGCAGCACCGTGGAGGCGACTTCCTCGACCGTGCCGAAACGGCCCAGCGGCACCTGGCTCTGGATCTGGGCGGCGACTTCCTTGAGCGTCTCGGCATCGAAGCCCAGCTTGCCGTACAGCGGCGTCGCCACCGGGCCGGGGCTGATCACATTGACACGGGCACCCTGGGGCAGCAGCTCGGCCGACAGCGTCTTGGCCATGGAGATCAGCGCGGCCTTGCTGGCGGCGTAGATGGCCGAGTTCGGCATGCCGATGTGGGCGTTGATGGAGCCGTTCAGCACGATGGAGGCGCCGCGGGCCAGCACCGGGCGCAGGGCCTGGATCAGGAAGAAGGCGCCCTTGGCATTGGTGTTGAAGGTGCGGCCCCAGAGGTCTTCGCTGGCATCGGCCAGGGAGGCGAACTCGGCCATGCCGGCGTTGACGAAGACGGCGTCCAGCGTGCGGCCGGCGGCGGCCAGGTGGGCACCGAGGGCACGGGCACCGATGACGTCGGAAGCGTCCAGGGCCACCAGCTCGAAGCCTTCGGCCTCGTGGGCCTTGCCCGGGCGGGCGGTGACGATGACATGGGCACCTTCGGCCTTGAAGGCGCGGGCGGCGGCCAGGCCGATGCCGGAGGTGCCACCGGTGACGAGGACGGTCTTGTTGGAGAAGCGGGCCATGATGTTTCCTTTCGAGTGGGAGGTTGAGCGGCTTGTCTGCCGTGGACTCGATACTCGGCCGCGCATCCCTTTTTGACGTCCGGCCGTCTTGGCCCACTCGTGCAAGGTTTTCGAACATCCATGCTCAGCGACGAAGAGATCCAGTTGATGGAGGCCATCGGGGCCAGCGGCAGCCTGACGCGCGCCGCGGCCAGCCTGGGCAAGGCGCCGTCGACGGTGTCGTACACGCTGCGCCAGATCGAGACTCGCTTCGACGCCCTGCTCTTCGACCGCCGCCGCTACCGGCTGCAGCTCACGCCCGCCGGCGCCCTGCTGGTGCGCGAGGCCACCCGGCTGCGCGACGACATGCAGCGCCTGACGCGACGTGTCACGCAGGTCGCCAAGGGCTGGGAGGACCGCCTCTGGATCGTCACCGACGAGATCATCGAGTTCGACTCCCTGCTGCCCGTCATCCGGGACTTCGATGCGCTGGACTCGGGCGTCAGCCTGCGCCTCACGCATGAGGTGCTGGGCGGCACCTGGGAAGCCCTGGCCGAGGGCCGCGGCGACCTCGTCATCGGCGCCACCAACGAGCCGCCGGCCGGCATCAGCGTGCAGTGGCGCGAGCTGGGCGAGATGCACTGGGTCTATGCCGTGTCGCCGCGCCACCCGCTGGCCAAGGTCAAGGGCGCGCTGACGGCCGATCAGATGCAGGCGCATCGCGCCGTCGTCGTGGCCGACACCTCGCGGCGCGGCGACGGCCGTGCCTATGGCCATGGCGCCGGCCAGGCCCGGCTGGCCGTGCCCAGCATGGCCGCCAAGATCGAGGCCCAGCGCGCCGGCCTGGGCGTGGGCTGGCTGCCCGCGCAGCGCGTGGCCTCGTTGATCAAGCGTGGCGAGCTGGTCGCCAAGACCGTGGCCGTGCCACGTGAGCCCAATACGCTCTATGTCGGCTGGCGGGCCGGCGACGGGCGCGCTCTGGCCTGGTGGCTGGAGAAGCTGAGCGACGCACGGCTGGCGCAGCGCCTCGTTGAAGGCGTGGACCGCTACGCCTGAACGCCAGGCAGGGTCAGCCGCGCGATGCAGCCGCGCGGCGCGGCCGGCAGCAGTTCGGCACTGCCGCCATGCCGTTCGGCAATCTCGCGCACGATGGCCAGGCCCAGGCCGCAGCCCTCGCCCGTCGTCGCGCCGCGCACGAAGCGCTCGAAGGCGCGCTCGCGCAGTTCGGGCGCGAGGCCGGGGCCGTTGTCCTCGACATCCATCCACACATCGTCGCCGGCGCGGCGCAGCCTGACGGTGATGGTGGCGCCGGCGCCGGCATAGCGCAGCGCGTTGTCGATGAGATTGACCAGGGCCTCGCGCAGCAGCAGCTCGACGCCCTGCACACTCAGGTTTTCGTCCACGACCTCGACACCGAGGTCGCAACCGGCCGCCAGCGCGCGCGGCACCCATTCGGCCGTGACCTCGTGCACCAGCCGGCCGCAGTCCACCGTCGCCCAGCCCTGGGCCGCGACGGCCTCGGGTTCGGCGCGGGCCAGCACCAGCAGCTGCGACACCAGGCGCGCGCCACGCACGGCGCTCTCGTGCACGCGCTCCAGGCGCTGGCGCAAGGCCGGATCGGTGGTCGCGTCCAAGGCCAGCTCGGTCTGGCTCTTCAAGCCCGCCAGCGGTGTGCGCAGCTGGTGGGCCGCATCGCTGATGAAGCGGCGCTGCGTGGCCAGGCTGTGCTGGACCTGGCCGAGCAGTTCGTTGACGGCGCCGGCCAACGCGCTGACCTCGGGCGGCGCGGCGCGCAACTGCACGGGGTCCAGCGCATCGGCTCGCCGGCCCTCGACCTGCTGCTGCAGCTCGGCCAGCGGCTTCAATCCCTTGCGGATGCCGGCCCAGACCACCATGCTCATCAAGGCGATCAGCAGGGACAGCGGCAGGGCCGTGTCCAGCAGCATGCGCCGCGCCAGCAGATCGCGCGGCGCACTGGAGCGGGCGATCTGGACCCGCAGCGTCGAGTCCGCAGCGCCGGCGGCGCCCAGGTGCAGGTCCAGCGACACGACGCGCATGGCCTCGGGTACGGTGGTGTTGAAGTACACGGGCTCGTTCAGCACCGGCTCGCCCGGCGGCGGCGGCATGCGCGCATCGCCGAGCAGCAACTGCCCCGGCGGCGAGCTGACCATGTACATGACCCGGTCCTCGGGGTCCGCCGCCAGGATGTCCTGGGCCGAGCGCGGCAGGTCGACGAAGAGGCCGCTGGCCGTCGGCCGGATCTGGCGCGCGAGGGCTCGGGCCGCCTGCAGCAGGCTGGTGTCGACCAGCTCATCGGCATGCCGGCTGGCCAGGCGGTAGGCGCCGAAGGCCGCCACCAGCCACAGCACGATCTGCGGCAGCACCAGCCACAACAGCAATTGCCGGTGCAGCGAGCGCTTGTTCACGGCGATGCGGTGGCTTCGAGCAGATAGCCCAGGCCGCGCACGGTGCGCACGGCCAGGCCCGAACCTTCGAGCTTCTTGCGCAGCCGGTGGATGTAGACCTCGATGGAGCCGCCTTCGTCAGCGCCCCAGGCTTCGACGATCTGCGCCTTGGTGACGACGCGGTCCTTCTCGGTCAGCAGCAGGTCCAGCAGCGACCACTCGCGCGGGCTCAGCTCCAGCGGCTCGCCACCGATGCTGGCGCGGCGCGCGGCGCGGTCCACGCTGAGGCGGCGCAGCTGCTGGGTCTGGGTGGCCGGGCGGCCGCGGCGCAGCAGGGCGTGCAGGCGGGCTTCCAGCTCGGGGAAGTCGAAAGGCTTGGTCAGGTAGTCGTCGGCCCCGGCCTGCAGGCCGGCGACGCGGTGCTCCAGCGCGTCCAGGGCCGTCAGCACCAGGATGGGCAGGCTGCGGCCGGCCTCGCGCACGCGCTTGAGCACGGTCAGGCCGTCCACCAGCGGCAGGCCGAGGTCGAGGATGGCGATGTCGAAATCCTGCTTCTTCAGCAGGTACTCGGCCACGGCGCCGTTCTCGGCCCACTCGACCTTGAACGAAGCGTTCAGCAACTGCTGCTGCAGGGCGTCGGCCAGCAGGGTGTCGTCTTCGGCAAGCAGCAGGTTCATGGCTGCGGACTTTAGCGGCGGCCCGGCTTATGGTTAATACGATATTAAGTTTCTTAATTGTCGGTAATGATGCCGGGATGTTGCGCGCCCTGCTCCGTGTCGCCCCTGCCCTGCTGGCCGCCGCGGCCCAGGCCGGGACGCCGTCGGATGTCGTGCACTGGTGGACTTCGCCCGGCGAGATCGCGGCCCAGCAGGCCCTGGCCGAGGCCTATCGCGCGGCCGGCGGCCAGTGGCGCGAGCTGGGCGTCGGGGCGTCGGAGCAGGCGCGGTCCGTCGTGTTCGAGCGCATCGCGGCCGGCAACCCGCCGATGGCCGCGCAGTTCAATCCTTCCCGCGCCCTGGTGAGGCTGGCGCGTGAAGGCCGGCTCAATGCCATCGACGAGGTGGCGGCCCAGGGCCGCTGGGCCGAAGTGCTGCCGGCCGTGCTGCTGGAGGCCGTCAAGGTCGACGGCCATGTCTATGCCGCCCCCGTCAGCATCCACATGCCGGTCTGGCTGTGGAGCTCCAAGGCGGCGCTGGCCAAGGCCGGCGTCAAGGCCGAGCCACGCAGCATGGACGAGCTGTTCGCGGCCCTGGACAAGCTGCAGGCCGCCGGCCTGATCCCGCTGGCCCATGGCGGCCAGCCCTGGCAGGACCTGAACCTCTTCATCGCCCTGCTGGCCAACCAGGGCGGGCGCGACCTCTATCTGGCGGTGCTGCGCGACCGCGATGCGGCGGCCGTGCAGGGCGAGGCCCTGCGCCGGGTGCTCGTGAGCTACAAGAAGCTGCGCCGCTACGTCGACCCGGCCTCGCCCGGACGCGGCTGGGCGGACACGACGGCCCTGCTCGTCAGCGGCCGCGCCGGCCTGCAGTTCATGGGCGACTGGGCCAAGGGCGAGTTCGCCCAGTCCGGCCAGCAGGCCGGCCGCGACTACGGCTGCGCGCCGGGCCTGGGCGCGCGCTCGCCCTATATCGTCAGCGGCGACGTGCTGGTCTTTCCAAAGGACAAGGACGGCGCCGCCCGGCCCGCACAAGCCCTGCTGGCCCGCGTCGCCACCGCACCGGCCACCCAGCTCGCCTTCAGCGCCCGCAAGGGCTCGGTGCCGGTGCGCACGGACCTCGACACCCGCACGCTGGACGCCTGCGCCCAGGCCGGCGCCGCCGCCCTGCGCGATGCCGGCCGCCTGGTGGGCAATACCGAATTGCTGCTCGCGCCGCTGCAGCTGACGGCGCTGCAGAACGCCGTCAGCGACTATTGGAACCGCGACATCCCCGTGCAGACGGTGCAGCAGACCCTCATAAAAATCTTGCAGACAGGAGACAAGCCTTGACCCGCGTACACATCCAGGACCTCAGCATCCGCTTCGGCACGCACGACGTCATCAAGAACCTCGACCTCGACGTCAACAGCGGCGAGTTCCTCGTGCTGCTGGGCCCCTCGGGCTGCGGCAAGTCCACGCTGCTGCACACCATCGCCGGCCTCAACCCGGTCAGCGGCGGCAGCATCCATATCGGCGAGCAGGACATGACGCGGGCCGAGCCCAGCCAGCGCGGCGTCGGCATGGTGTTCCAGAGCTACGCCCTCTACCCGACGATGACGGTGAAGGAGAACCTCGCCTTCCCGCTGAAGATGGCCAAGACGCCCAAGGCCGAGCTCGAGAAGCGCGTAGCCGCCGCGGCCGACATGCTGCAGCTCGGCCCCTTGCTGGACCGCCGGCCGAGCCAGCTCTCCGGCGGCCAGCGCCAGCGTGTCGCCATCGGCCGCGCCGTCGTGCGCGAAGCCAAGGTGCTGCTGCTGGACGAGCCCCTGTCCAACCTCGACGCCAAGCTGCGCACCGACCTGCGCCGCGAGCTGAAGACCCTGCACCACCGCCTGGGCAACACCATGATCTACGTGACCCACGACCAGGTCGAGGCGATGACACTGGCGACGCGCATCGTCGTCATGCACCAGGGCCTCATCCAGCAGATCGGCACGCCGGCGGAGGTCTACGACAAGCCGAAGAACCTGCGCGTGGCCGGCTTCGTCGGCTCGCCGGCCATCAACCGCATCGAAGGCCAGGTCGGCGAGGGCAGCCTCTTCGTGTCGCCCGCCCTCAGCCTGCCGCTGCCACCCGCCCTGGCCTCGCGCCGGCAGGGCGAGGTGCTGACGCTGGCCGTACGGCCCGAAAACATGCACCTGGGCGCCGACCAGCCCTTCGCCGCCGAGATCCAGTTGGTCGAACCGCTGGGCAACCAGCACGTCGTCTGGCTGAGCTGCGCCGGTGTCACCGTCTCGGCCGTGCTGCCGGGGCAGCCGGAAGTGGAGGACGGGGCCCAGGTGCGCTTCGGCTTCGACGCCAGCAAGACGCTGTGGTTCGATGCCGCCGGGGACAGGCTGGAAGTTTGAGGAGGCGGCCCCCTCAGTCGGGGGGCGTTTGACGAATTAGGTGTCGACGCTGGCGCGGGGCAAACCTAACTTGGCGCACTTTCCTGCGCCAACCGGAGTGCCCATGCCCAATTTCCGCCTTGCCAGCGCCCTGCTCGCAGCCGCCCTTGCCGCCAGCCTGCCGGCGGCACAAGCCGAGACGATCTACGGCCTGACGGCCGGCGCCAACCCGACGCTGTTCACCTTCGACTCGGCCAACCCGACCAGCCTGAGCGTCGTCGGCTCGGTCAGCGGCATCCTCGGCGGCCTGGAGCTGCGCTCCATCGACTTCCGCCCGGCCGACGGCCTGCTCTACGGCCTGGCCACGTCGGGCACGAGTGGCCAGCTCTACACCATCGACATGCACAACGCCATGGCGTCCACCGTGGGCCGGGGCTTCAGCTTCGCGGCGGATCCGGGCAACTGGGTCTCCATCGACTTCAACCCCGTCGTCGACCGGCTGCGCGTGGTGTCCGGCAACGGCGCGAACTACCGGATCAATCCGAACACCGGCGGTGTCGCCGCGCAGGACACCGCCTTGTCAGGCGGTGAGGTGCGCGGCATTGCCTATGCGAACAACCACGTCGGCGCCACCCAGACCACGCTGTACGCCTACAACATCAGCTGGGGCATGCTGTCGACCATCGGCGGCGTGAACGGCGTGCCCAGCCCCAACACCGGCGCCCTCATCGATGTGGGCGACACCGGCATCAGCCCCATCCTGGCCAGCCCGGCCGGGCTGGACATCGGCGCCTCCGGCAATGCCTACTGGTCGCTCGACCGAGCCGACTCGAGCAGCTTCGACACCGAATTCCACACCATCAATCTCGCCACGGGTGCTGCGGTGAAGCTCGGCGAACTGCCGGTGGCCATGCTGGACTTCGCCGTCGCGGTGCCCGAGCCCGAGACCACCGCGCTGTGGCTGGCCGGCCTGGCCGTCATGGGCCGGGTGGCCTGGCGCCGGCGCGCCGCGCGCGGCTGACTAGCGCGTCGGGATCGCGAACCGGTAGTCCAGGCCCAGGGCGACGTTGTCGGCCTTGAACTGGCCGCCACCGGCGCTGCGGGCCTCGACGCGGCCGACGCTGAAGTTCAGCGCCAGGCGCTCGTCCAGCAGCCAGCGCAGGCCCGCGCTGGCCTTGGCCGTCTTGCCATGCACATTGGCGCCGGCCAGCAACTGGCCAAAGGCCTGGACACGGTCCCCTGGCCCCGCCAGCGTCTGCACGCCCAGGCCGCCCAGGATCTCGGCATAGCCCGGATAGCCCAGATAGGCGTTGTAGGCCGCCGAGGCCTGCAGGGGCAGATACCAGCGCTCGCTGAAAGGGATGTCGAGCTGCAGCCCCAGCATCTGCAAGGACGGCCGGTCGACGCCGCGGTAGCTCAGGTTCAGCTCGGTCTGGTGCAGCACCGACAGGCGCAGGCCTTCGTAGCGGGCCGGGCCGGTGGCGTCGGCGCTGCGGCCGGAGCGCAGATGGTGCGTCAGGCTCAGGCCGAAAGTCTGGTTGCGCGAGCTGCCCTTGGGCGCGGCCATATGGCCCACCGAGAAGGCCAGGCCGAGGTCACGCGTCAGCGCGTATTCGGCGGCCAGCTTCGGATACACCAGCAGCCCGGAGCTGGTGTCGATCACTTCCGACGAATAGCCGCCCGAGCCCAGGCCGAGCTGGCCGTAGAGGGTGATGTCGCGCGTGACGCGCCAGCGCTGGCCCACGCCGCCCAGCAGCTGGTTGTAGAGCGGCAGGCCGTGATAGCCCATGCCCAGCGAAGCGAACCAGTAGCTGTCGGCGCCGAAGAAGTGGGCGTACTGCAGGTCGGCCAGGCCGATCGTGCCCTTGCTGGAGCCCTGGGGTGAGCGCTGGCGGTAGTTGTCCAGCGACAGCGTCAGCATGTTCTCGCCCATGGCCTCGCCAGCCAAGCGGTCGTCGGCCGCCGACAAGGCCTGGCCGCGGCTGGAGAAGGGCCCGGTCAGATAGCCGAAGGGCATCTCCAGCATCAGATTGGCCTGGGTGCCGTCGATGATGGCCTGGCGGAACTTGATCCTGGAGACATTGGCGGCCACGCTGAAGCCGCCGAAGTCATAGCCCAGCCCGGCATAGCCCTTGGCGAAGCCGCCACTGCCGGACAGCAGCTTGCTGTGCTCCACGCTGCGCCCGCCCCCACCGCCGCCCGCCGACAGGCCGGCCATCGCGAACACCGGTCCGGCGATCGGGCGGCGCAGATGCACGCCCAGGTCGGCGGCGACGAAGCCGCCGTAGGCACCGCGCACCAGCGGCGCGTAGAAGCCACCGCCCAGATAGACCCCGTCCAGCACCTTCTGGTAGGCATGGAAGCCCAGCAGGTCGATGGGTCGGTCGCCCGGCACCTTGACGGTCTGGTACTCCAGGGTCAGCAGCGCGTCGTTGCGGCGCAGCTCGGTCGGCTGGGCAGCCGGCACTGACTGGGCGCGGGCGGTGCCGGAGATGGTGCACAGGCAGAGGGTGAAGCAGAGGCCGGAATAGATGGAAAGGCGGAACGGGATACGGGACATGCGAGGCTAGGCGAACGGCCGGGCATGCTCTCACGAACCGCGGCCCCGCAACGGCCACCGGCACTGCGAGCTTGGGGATGCCGGCGGCACGGCGCTTGCATGGGACAAGGTCCTGAAGCTGTCACGAAGACCTGCTGCAATCGCCGCCCCGCTGCTCGACACCACCATGCCCGACCGCCCCAGCCTTCCAAGCCTGCTGACTGCCTTGGCCTTGATCCTGCCGTCAGGGGCCATGGCCCAGGCCGACACACCTCCCCTGACGGCCGCCGAACGCGCCCAACGCGAGGCCGAGCGCGTGTTCAGCGTCATCAAGTTCCACACCATCCGCAGCAAGCCGGCGCGTGCGCCAGCGCCACCCCGCCCCGTGCAACAGGCGCGCCCCGCGCCCGACATCGTCGCGGCGGCACCGGCAGCAGAAGCCGTAGCACCCGACGCCGTCGGCGGCAAGGCATTGACGGCCGGTTTCACGCCGGCCGCCGCCGTGGTTCAGCCGGAGGAGCCGGTCGCTGCCATGCCATCGGCGCAGGTGCCTGAAGCCGAGGCCGATGAAGCGGAGGAGGAGCCCCTGCGCATGCAAAGCTTCGTGGCCCCGATCGTCACGCCGGCCGTCCACGCCACCTTGGGCGCGGGTGCGCGGCATGTGCGCGTGCGCCTCACGGTCGAAGCCGACGGCACGGTCAGCCAGGCCGAGGCCGCTGCCAACGTGCCGCGCCGCCTCGCCAAGCCCGCCACCGAAGCCATCCTGCAATGGCGCTTCGCCCCGCTCGCGCAGGCGCGCACGACCGAGGTCGAAATCGCCTTCCAGCGCGACTGAGGCGCCTAGCGAGCCGCCGAGGCCGCGTCCTGCGCCGGCAGCGCCCAGGCAAAGCCCTCGACGCCCTTGGCGAAGGCGTCCATGGTTTCCTTGTAGGGCTTGTTGTCCGGCCCCTTCAGCAGCACGATGAGTCGATAGCCGCCGTTGACGGCCACATAGCTGATGGAGCGCAGCCCATTGGGCAGCTTGCCTTCGTAGCGGCCGCCCTCCACGCCGCCCACCAGGGCCGGCTTGGCCGCTTCGCGGCTCAGCTTCTTGTCGAAGGGGTTGCCGAACTTGACGGCGCCGTCGAGCACGTCATAGGGCTTGGCCGGATCGGGTTCGGCGTAGCTCCACACGACGATGAAGACCGCCTTGGGATCGTCGGTGCGCGAGTAGACCGCCATGCCGGTTGGCCTGCCGGCCTTGTCGGGCTTTTCCTCGCGGTTTACCTCGGACACGCCGTCCGGCGCCTGAAAGCCGCCGAAGGAAGTCTTCACATCGGCAGCCTGGACGTTGGCCGTGGCGCCGAGCAGACTGAGGGTCAGGAACAGGGCTGAGATCAGGCGTTGCATGGTCAACAAGGATGTGACGTTAGATGGCAACCCAGGCTGTGCCGCACCGCCGCCATCCGCGCGGCGCGGCAGCTCCGCCGCGGTCAGTCTTCCTTGTAGATGCGCACCCAGTCGACCTTCATCTGCGACGACGCCGGCGTCGTCGCATCGGGCGCGCCGGGCCAGTCGCCACCGATGGCGAGGTTGAGGATGACGAAGAAGGGCTTCTCGAACACCCAGGTGCCGCCGGCCGTCAGCAGGGATGGCGTCAGGCGGTGGAACTCCTTGCCATCGACGTACCAGACGATCTCGTTGGGACGCTTGATGATGGTGTAGGTGTGGAAATCGTTGATCACCGGGGCGCCGAGGTCGACCGGCTTGCCGATGCCCTGCGCGCCCGAGTAGCCGGGACCATGCAGGGTGCCGTAGGTCGTGTTGGGCGTCTGCGGGACGAACTCCATGATGTCGATCTCGCCCGACTTCGGCCACGGGTTGGTGGCGATGTCGGTACCCAGGGCCCAGAAGGCCGGCCAGACGCCCTTGCCCGTGGGCAGCTTCATGCGCGCCTCGACCTTGCCGTAGGTGAAGCTGACCTTGTTGCTGGTGTGGATGCGCGCCGAGGTGTAGTCGCAGGGCTTGGCGTTCCAGCAGGGGCCGGGGTTGGTCGCCTTCTCGGCGGTGATGACCAGCATGCCGGCGCCGTCGGTCTGCGCATTGCGCGCATTGGACGTGTAGTACTGGTGCTCGTGGTTGCCCCAGCCGTTGTTCTCGGCATTGCCGAGGTCGTAGTTCCAGTTGGCTGCCTTGGGCACGGTGCCGGCGGCGTCGTCGAACTCGTCGCTCCAGACCAGGGTCCACTTGTTGGACGGCGCGGGCGTGGGTGCAGGCGCGGGAGCTGGGGCCGGAGCGGGCGCCGGCGTGGGCGCGGCGGGGGCCGCTGTGGCCGAGCCGCCACCGCCGCCACAGGCGGTCAGCACGGCGGCGATGACGGGCAGGGTACGGCGCCAGGGGCTGGGTGCCGGGGTGATCTTGTTCATGTCTTGTCTCCGTAGTTTTCTTGTCAGGCGTCG
Organism: Roseateles sp. GW821-FHT09H10; assembly: GCF_059415865.1. Lineage (NCBI taxonomy): Bacteria > Pseudomonadati > Pseudomonadota > Betaproteobacteria > Burkholderiales > Sphaerotilaceae > Roseateles > Roseateles sp. GW821-FHT09H10. The sequence continues at coordinate 343,643 of NZ_JBWKOB010000004.1, forward strand.
TGCATTCCCAAGCGGGCGCCGCGGAACTGGCTTTGCCAGGCCGCTGGCGACGCCCCTTGAGGGGCCGGCGGAAGCCGGTAGGGGTGGTCTCATCTAGCCGCGCCAGTCACGCAGGAAGTCGCGGTACCACTCCGCGCTGGCCTTGAGCGTGCGGGCCTGGGTCTCGTAGTCGACATGCACGATGCCGAAGCGCTTCAGATAGCCGCTGGCCCACTCGAAGTTGTCCATCAGGCTCCAGACCATATAGCCGGCCATGGGCACGCCCTGCTGCATGGCGCTGGCCACGGCGGCGATGTGGTCGCGCAGATAGGCGATGCGGTCGTCATCCTGCACGCGGCCGCCCGTCACGGTCTGGTCCTTGAAGGCGCCGCCGTTCTCGGTCACGTAGACGGGCGGCAGGCCAGGGTAGTCGCGGTGCAGCAGGCAGAGCAGGTCGTCCAGGCCCTGGGCATAGATCTCCCAGCCCATGTCGGACACCGGCAGGCCGCGCTCCTCGGGCTTCCAGTCGGCGCCGCTGGCCGACACGACGGTGCGGGTGTAGTAGTTGACGCCGAGATAGTCCATGGGCTGCGCGATGGCGCCCATGTCGCCGGCATGCACGACGGGCGCATCGGCGCCGAGTTCGGCGAGCACCTCCTCGGGATAGCTGCCCTTGAACAGCGGGTCGGCGTACCAGCGCCGGCCGCGCGCATCGGCCATGGCCGCGGCGGCGATGTCCGCGGGCATGGCCGTGGCCGGCACGCACGACGACAGGTTGAGCACGATGCCGAGCTGGCTCTTGGCGCCGTCGGCACGCAGGGCCTGCAGGGCCAGGCCGTGGCTGAGCAGCAGGTGGTGGCAGACCTGGGTCGCGATCTTGCGGCTCTTGATGCCGGGCGCGAAATTGCCTTGCTCGTGGCCCAGCACGGCGACGACCCAGGGCTCGTTGTGCGTGGTGATGCCGTCCAGGCGATCGCCCAGGCGGGCGTTCACGTGGCGCGCGTAGTCGACGAAGCGGTGCACCGTGTCGCGGTCGTTCCAGCCGCCGCGGTCCTGCAGGCCCTGGGGCAGGTCCCAGTGGTTCAGCGTCGCGAAGGCCTGGATGCCGCGCTTCTTCAGGCCGTCGACCAAGCGCTCGTAGAAGTCCAGGCCCTTGGGGTTGAACTCGCCATGGCCCAGGGCCTGCACGCGCGGCCAGGCGATGGAGAAGCGGTAGCAGTTGACGCCGAGCGACGCGATCAGGTCGAGGTCTTCCTCCAGACGGTGGAAGTGGTCGCATGCCACTTCGCCGTTGCTGGCGTCGGCGATGGCGCCGGGCTGCTTGCAGAAGCGGTCCCAGATGGACTCGCCCTTGCCGTCCGCGAAGGCGGCGCCTTCGATCTGGAAGCTGCTGGTGGCCACGCCCCAGACGAAGTTGGGCGGGAACTGGCGATGCAATGGGGCTTGGGACATGGGGAGCTTCTTGTTGCTTTACTTGACGGCGCCGGCGGTGAGGCCCGCGATGAGCTGGCGCGACGAGATGACGAAGAGGACGAGCAGGGGCAGGGTCGCGATGGCCGAGCCGGCCATCAGGGCGCCCCATTCGGTGCTGGTGGTGCTGAAGAGGCTGCGCAGGGCCAGCGGCAGCGTGTAGTTCTCGGCCGTGCGCATGACGATCAGCGGGTTCATGAAGTTGTTCCATGAACTGATGAAGGTGATGAGGCCGAGGGTGCCGAGGGCCGGCTTCATCAGCGGCAGCGCGATGCGCCAGTAGATGCCGAGCTCGCTGCAGCCGTCGATGCGGGCGGCGTTGATGAGCTCATGCGGCACGGTGCTGGCCGCGAACTGGCGCATCAGGAAGATGCCGAATGCGCTGGCCGCGCCGGGCAGGTAGAGGGCCCGGTGGGTGTCGATCCAGCCCAGGGCGTCCATGACCATGAAGCTGGGGATCATGTTCATGAAGGCCGGCACCATCATGGTGGCCATGACGAGGGCGAACAGGGCCTTCTTGAAGCGGAACTCCAGCATCGCGAAGGCATAGCCGGCCATGGAGCAGAACAGCAGGGTCAGCGCCGTCGACATCAGGCCGACATAGAGGCTCCAGCCGACGTTCTTCCAGAACGGCAGGCGCGTCGTCAGCACGGCGATGTTGTTCATCAGCTCGGTGCTGAAGAACAGCGGCGGCGGCACGTTGAAGATGTCGGTGCGCGACTGGGTCGCGAACACGAACATGAAATAGAACGGCGCCAGCATGATCAGCGCGCCGACGCCGACGATGGCATAGGCCGCGTACTTCGGCATGGACCGGGTCATGCTGCCGGCCTCCGGTCCGCGAAGGCCTTGTTGGTCAGCCAGGTCAGCAGCGCGATGATGCCGAACATGATCCAGGCCAGGGCGCTGGCGCCGCCGAAGTCGCTGAAGTCGAAGGCCTCGCGGTAGAGATACATGGCCACCGTCATGGCCTGCTGGTCGGCGCCGCCCTTGCCATTGGTCAGGATGAAGGGCTCCTCGAACAGCTGCAGGCCGCCGATCAGGGACAGCGTGACGCCGAACAGGATCATGGGCTTGAGGCTGGGCAGGGTGATGCGCCAGAACTGCTGCCAGGCATTGGCGCCGTCGAGCTTGGCGGCCTGGTAGAGATCGTGCGGGATGGTCTGCAGGGCCGCGAGATACAGCACCACGTTGAAGCCCACATAGCGCCAGAACACGATGATGGCCACGGCCGGCTTGACGGCATCGGGCGAGCGCATCCAGTTGATGTGCTCGTCGATGCCGAACAGGGCTTCGAGCGCCTGGTTGACCAGCCCATAGTCGGTCGAGAACAGCGAGCCGAACAGCATCGCGATGGCGACGGTGGACGTGATGTAGGGCAGGAAATAGGCCCCCGAGAACAGGCCGCGCCAGCGCCCGAAAGCCTGGTGCAGGAAGACGGCCAGCGGCAGGGCCACCAGGTGCTGGGGCGCGCCCGACATGAAGGCCAGCCACAGCGTGTTGCGCAGCGACTTCCAGAACCAGCCGTCGGTCAGCGCGAAGACATAGTTGTCCAGGCCGACGAACTGCATGGAGGCGATACCGCTGGTGGGCTCCCAGGACTGGAAGGACAGCCAGGCCGAGAACAGCAGCGGGAACAGGCCGAAGACGGCGAACAGGATCAGGAAGGGGCTGACCAGCACATAGGGCGTCCAACTTGCAGGAACACGGGCGGGGATGCGCAGCTTCATCAGCGGTTCGCTCGGTGGACCAGCAGGGCCTGGGCGTCTTCCAGGGCCTTGGGGATGGGCTTGCCGTACTCCAGCACGTTGTCGAGCTCGGCGTTGATGACCTCGTCGGCGAACTTGTGCTGCTTGTGCATCTTGACGACGGGGATGCGACGCGCCGCCTCGCGCCACAGCACGCGCGCGTGCTGGCCGCCGAGGAAGGGCACGGGCTGGTCGAAGAAGGCGTCCTGCTGGGCGTCCAGCAGGGCCGGGAAGGCGTCCTGGGACTTGAAGGCCTCGAGCTGGCGCGCGCGGTCCAGCGTCAGCTCCTGCACCAGCTGCCAGGCGAGCTGCTTTTTCTCCGGCGCCGAGCGGCGCGGGATGGCGTAATAGGTGCCGCCGTAGGAGCAGAAGGTGTTCTCGGGCAATTGCGCGATGCGCCATTTGCCGGCCGTCTGCGGTGCCACCCAGTTGGCCATCTGGCCGGCCATCCAGCCGCCCGACAGCTCGGTGGCCAGGCGGCCGCGCTTGAGCATCTCGGCCCAGTCGTTGAACCAGACCTCGACGCGCGCATCCAGCTTCTGGCGGCGCACCTTCTGGGCCAGCTCGAAGGCGCGCACGAAGCGCGCCGAGGTGATCTGCGGCCGGCCCTGGTTGTCGAAGAACTGGCCTTCGCCGGCCGGCGTGCCGCCGCGCACGATGATGTCCTTCAACAGGCGCACATCGCCGATCAGATAGGCACCCGTCTTGGCCTTGAGCTGCAGGCCGGCGTCGACATAGCTCTCCCAGGACTGCGTCAGGTCGGCTTCCTTCAAGCCGGCCTGGGCCAGCAGGTCGGTGCGATAGAACAGCGAACCCGGGCCGATGTCGGTGGGCAGGGCCACGATGGCACCCTGGCGGTTGCGCGCCGTCTCGATGGCGAAGGGCACGAAGCGATCCCTGAAGCGCTCCGCACCGAAGGCCGGGGCCGACAGGTCCTCCAGGCCCGAGCCCAGCGAGAAGCGGCCGAGGTAGCTCGTCTCCAGCGCGATGACGTCGGGCAGATGGCCAGAGGTCGACAGCGCCGTCGTCATCGCGGTGTGGTGATCGTCGTACTGGCGGCTGATGACCTCGGTCCGCATTTCGGGGTGGCGCTGGCTCCAGCCCTTGAGCACATCCTTGGCGATCACGTCGACCAGCGGAAAGGCCGCCACCGTCAGCGGCGCCTGCGTTTTCGCATGGCCCAGGCCGGCGGCACCGCCGAGGGCGGCCGCGAGCAGGTGGCGACGGGGAAGGGAAAGCTGGTCTCGCATAGTTCTGAAAGCGCTTTCAGAATTGTGCTTGCAGCGGGTGCAGCGCCCCAGCAGCACAAACCCTAGGACAACTCCAGACGAAGGCTCGGCCTCCCTAGAAACCCGCGTCAGCAACGTTTTGACACCCTTGCTCCGGGTTTTTACCGGTGACGCCGGAATCACTGGTGGCAAAGTGGTATTCAAGAGGTGGTAGCAGTCGCAAACTGGATGCATACCAGTTAGAACCAGCTCCAAGAGCCTGCTCGGAGAGGCAGGCCAGCCGCCGGAGAGCCCCCGTTGGGACTCTTCTTTTCAACGAGCTCTTGCCACAGCACAGGACGTCTCCCATGAAGCAGCCCTCATCCAGCATCCCGATGCACCAACTGCGTCGCCTTGCCGCCATCACCGCAACCGCTTTCGCCCTCGGCGCCAGCGCCACGGCCGCCCTCGCCCAGGCCTATCCCGCCTGGGCCCCCGACGTCTACTACACGGCCGGCACCGTCGTGACCTACCAAGGCCGCCTCTATCGCGCCAACGTCAACCAGACCGACTACGCCAGCACCGGCTGGAACCCGACCAATGCCTCGCTGTGGACGGACATCGGCGCCGCCAACGGCCCCGCACCTTCGCCCGCCCCCACGCCTGCGCCGACGCCCGCACCCACGCCGGCCCCGACGCCCGCCCCCAGCCCTGCCCCCGCACCCAGTGGCAATTGCGCACCCGTGTGGGTGGCCGCCACGGCCTACAACGGCGGCGCCATCGCCAGCAAGGGCACGACCAACTACAAGGCCAACTGGTGGACCCAGGGCAATGACCCGGCCACCAACAACGGCCCGGTCGGCAGCGGCCAGCCCTGGACCTCGCAAGGCGCCTGCACGACCGGCCCGGCCCCGAGCCCCAGCCCGTCCCCGAGCCCCTCGCCTTCTCCGTCGCCCAGCCCGAGCCCCTCGCCCAGCCCGGCACCCTCTCCCGCTCCGGCCCCCGGCCTGAGCGACCCGGCCGCCAAGTCGGCCAACCAGAACGGCCGCGCCTACACGGTCTACTACCCGAGCTGGAGCGACAACTGGTTCGATGCCACCGGCAAGACCATGAACCAGGTCTTCCAGGCCAGCAACTTCGCGCGCATCCCGGCCAACTACACCCATGTGGTGGCGGCCTTCGCCCAGCCCAACTTCACCTGGGGCGGCATGGCGGCCAACAACTGGTCGGGCACCGGCATCAACTTCAACGGCCGGCCGTCGGACATCAAGGCCGCCATCGACGTGCTGCACGCCCGCAACATCAAGGTCATCCTGGCCGTGGGCGGTGCGACCTACAACAGCTGGGGCACCCTGTCCGCTGAGGGCCATGCCGGCAGCGGCCCGACCATCACGGCCCTGTCCAACATCATGAAGGACGTGGGCTTCGACGGCCTGGACGTGGACTTCGAGATCGAAGGTCTCGATGCCTATGCCGGCGCCGTGAAGGCCATGCGCAAGGCGGTCGACCTGGCCGGCGGTGGGCGCATCCTCAGCGTGGCCGGCTGGTCCACCGGTGCCGACTGCACGGGCGCGACGCAGAACGATCCGCAATGCGCGGGCGTGGGCGTCAGCTACTGGGGCGGCAAGGCCGGCCTGGAACGCCAGCTCGTCAACAGCTACCCGGCGCTGAAGACCGCGTTCAACCTGGTCAACATCATGACCTACGACGCGCGCTTCGAGCACTTCGACGGCCCGACGTCCTGGAAGCAGTACCGCCAGCTCTTCCCGAGCAGCACCATCGTGTCCATCGGCTTCGAGACGTCGCCGGAAGGCTGGAGCGGCGCGAACCTGGTGGTGAACAACGCCGATGCACAGTGCACGGGCTCCGTGATCCTGCAGAACAGCTATGGCGTCAACATCAACCAGCCCTACTCGGTGGAGCGCTACCTGAACGCGGTCGTGACCAGCAACCTGGCCAACAAGAACCCGCGTGACGGCGCCATGCTGTGGCAGGCCCTGAAGACGGCGAGCGGCAGCTGCGGCAGCGCGCCGCTGGCATCGCCGGGCAGCATTGGCAAGAAGGCCGCCGGCGTGCTCAACCTCGTCGACGACCCGGCGCTGCAGAACGCGCCCTGGAAGTAAGCAGCTCGCCTTGAGCTGAATCGCCGCCGCACCGGTCTGCCGGGCGGCGGCCTTTTCCATCCCTTCTCGGAGAACTCCATGATCTCGCGCCCACCCCTGCCGCGCGCGGCTGGCCCCTGGCTGCTCGCCGGCGCCCTCGCCTTCTCTTCCGCCGCCTTTGCCCAGAGCTATCCCGCCTGGGCACCGGACGTCTACTACACGGCCGGCACGGTGGTGACCTACCAGGGTCGCATCTACCGTGCCAACGTCAACCAGACCGACTACGCCAGCACCGGCTGGAATCCGACCAACGCCTCGCTGTGGACGGACATCGGCGCCGCCAACGGCCCGGCGCCCTCGCCGACGCCCGCGCCCACCCCGGCCCCCACGCCTGCGCCGACGCCTGCCCCCGTCACCCCTCCTCCACCCTCTCCCGCCCCCCCACCGGCCGGCGCCTGCGCGTCCGTGTGGGTGGCCTCCACCGCCTACAACGGCGGCGCCATCGCCAGCAAGGGCACGACCAACTACAAGGCCAACTGGTGGACCCAGGGCAACGACCCCGCCACCAACAACGGCCCGAGCGGCAGCGGCCAGCCGTGGACATCGCAGGGCACCTGCGCCACCGGCGGCCCGTGGCCTGTGCCCCCGCCGCCCCCGGCGCCTGCCCCTTCTCCTTCTCCTTCTCCGTCCCCCAGCCCCAGCCCGAGTCCCTCGCCATCACCGAGCCCCAGCCCGGCCCCCTCGCCGTCGCCCAATGGCAAGCACCAGCTGGTCGGCTACTGGCACAACTTCACCAACCCGTCCGGCCCGACCTTCCCGATCGCCAATGTGCCGAACGCCTATGACGTCATCGTCGTGGCCTTCGCCGACGACGGCGGCAACGGCAGCATCACCTTCAACCTGGACCCGGGCGCCGGTGGCGAAGCCAAGTTCATCGCCGACATCGCGGCCGCCAAGGCCAAGGGCAAGAAGGTCGTGCTGTCCTTCGGTGGCCAGAACGGCACGGTGACGCTGAACAACGCGACCAACGTGACCAACTTCGTCAACAGCGTCGAGGCCATCCTGCGCAAGTACGGCTTCGACGGCATCGACATCGACCTGGAGAGCGGTGCCGGCGTCACATCCGGTGCGCCGGTGATCGCCAACCTCGTCACCGCGGTCAAGCAGTTGAAGGCCCGCATCGGCAGCAGCTTCTACCTGTCGATGGCGCCGGAGCACCCGTATGTGCAAGGCGGCTACACGGCCTACAGCGGCATCTGGGGCGCCTACCTGCCCATCATCGACGGCCTGCGCAACGAGCTGAACCTGTTGCATGTCCAGTACTACAACAACGGCGCGCTCTACACGCCCTACGCGACCCAGGGCTTGGCCGAGGGCAGCGTGGACATGCTGGTCGGCGCGAGCAAGATGCTGATCGAAGGCTTCACGACCAACAACGGCACCGGCAGCTACCGCTTCGCAGGCTTGCGGCCGGATCAGGTGTCGCTCGGCATCCCATCCGGTCCGTCGTCGGCCAACTCCGGCCAGGCCAGCGTCGCGACCATCACTGCGGCACTGAACTGCCTGACGCGGTTGACCCAGTGCGGCGCCATCAAGCCCGCGGTGGCCTACCCGACCTTCAGCGGCGTGATGACCTGGTCCATCAACTGGGACAAGAAGGATGGGCAGTCCTTCTCCAACGGCGTGCGCAACGCATTGAACGCCTTGCCTTAGCCCCTCGCCCAATCTGGCCTGCTGAACGCGGGCCAGCCTGGTCGGTCTTGCAGACCGCGCTGCGCCAATGGCGCAGCTCTTCGGCAGGCACATCACGTCCACTGGACGTGATGTGTCCGGCCTCAGCCCCCGAGGTGACGGCTAGGGGCGGCCCGGCGCTCGGCCCGAATACCCCGTTGAAACCCGCCCTCGGGTAGCCCCGTCCCTGAGTTCTGGCACACGACCGTGTTGCCGCCAAGGTCCTCGTCCGCTTAATCTTGAAAGCGCTTTCAGCTGACGCGGTACCTGGCGGTGAGCACCTCAACCCTGGAGATTTCCAATGAGACTGCTTCGTCCCCTTACCGCCGCCCTGGTCCTGCTGGGCCTGGCCGGCACCGCCTTCGCCCAGACCAAGGTCGTCGGCTACATCCCTTCGTACAAGGGCCTGCGTGCCGTCGCTGACCGCACGGACCTGGCCAAGCTCACCCACATCAACCTCGCCTTCGCCAACCCAGCCCCGGGCGGCAGCTTCCTGAACGGCGGCAATCCCGCCTGCATGGAGGCGGCGACTGGCGCCGACATCAGCTATGTGGTGCAGAAGGCCCATGCCGCTGGCGTCAAGGTGCTGGTCTCGCTGGCGGGTGGCGTCATCCCGAGCTGCTCCGGCAACTGGCAGACGCTGCTGCAGCCGGGCAGCCGCGCCACCGTGGTCAACAGCCTGGTGCAGTTCGTCAACAGCTACGGGCTGGACGGCGTGGACGTCGACATCGAAGGCGCGCTGCTGACCTCCATCGACAACGCCGGCAACTACACGCCCTTCATCCAGGCCCTGCGCAACGCGTTGCCGGGCAAGCTCGTCACCGCCGCCACGGCCACCTACGAGGGCGGCATGGTGCCGGTGTCGTCGCTGCCCCATTTCGACTTCGTCACGCTGATGGCCTATGACGCCGTCGGCCCGGGCTGGGGCACGGTGGGCACCGAGCATTCGACCTATTCGATGGCCCAGAGCCACATCGCCACCTGGCAGGCGCGCGGCCTGCCCAAGGACAAGCTGGTGCTGGGCCTGCCCTTCTATGGCTATGGCTTCAACGGCTATGCAGCCAGCTACGCCTTCTCGGACATCGTCAACCAGTTCGGCGCGGCCGCGGCCCAGACCGACCTGATCGGCCAGCTCTGCGCCAGCTGCGCCTACATCACCTACAACGGCATTCCGACCATCAAGGCCAAGACGCGCCTGGCCCTGCAGCAGGGCGCTGGCGTGATGATCTGGGAGCTGTCGCAGGACCCGGCCGGCGCCAACAACCTGCTGGCCGCGGTGCGCGCCGAGATCGGCAGCCCGCCCACCGGCGTGGCCACGGTCTACCAGCATTGCAACTACGGTGGCTATGCGGCCGGCCTGCCCGAAGGCAGCTACACGCGTGCGCAGCTGCAGGCCCGTGGCGTGACCGACAACGACCTGTCCTCGCTGCGCGTGAATGCCGGCTACCAACTGCAGCTGTTCGACGGCGACAACTTCAGCGGCGCCAGCGTGACCCGCACCGGCGACACCGGCTGCCTGGTGGACCAAGCCTTCAACGACCGCGCCACCTCCGTCGTCGTCTCCAAGGTCAGCACTCCGTCCTGGTCGCGGCAGATCGAGGCCGAGAGCTTCAGCAACCAGAGCGGCGTGCAGACCGAGGCCTGCAGCGAAGGCGGCAGCAACGTCGGCTGGATCGACGCCGGCGACTGGATGGCCTACGCCAACATCAACTTCCCGACCAGCGGCACCTATCGCGTCGAGTACCGCGTCGCCAGCGTCAGCGGCGCCCGCCTGTCCCTCGACCTCAACGGCGGCAGCATCCAGCTCGGCCAGGTGAACGTGCCCGCAACGGGCGGCTGGCAGAACTGGGCCACGGTCTCGCACACCGTGACCATCAACGCGGGCACCTACAGCGTCGGCGTCTACGCGCCGGCCGCCGGCTGGAATCTGAACTGGATCAAGTTCACCAAGCTCTGAGCCAAGTACTCGGAGCATTTCCCACCACCCCAGGAGACATTCATGAGATCGTTGAGATTCATTGCCGCCGCCTTGCTGGCCGCGGCCAGCAGCGTGGCCCACGCCCAGTGGCAACTCGTCTGGAGCGACGAGTTCAACGGCAGCATCGGCCCGCAGTGGGCCTTCGAGATCGGCACCGGCTCCGGCGGCTGGGGCAACAACGAGCTGCAGTACTACCGCCGCGAGAACGCCACCATCGAGAACAACGCGCTGGTCATCACGGCCAAGCGCGAGAACTTCGGCGGCATGGCCTACACCTCGGCGCGCATGAAGACGCAGGGGCTCAAGACCTTCAAGTTCGGCCGCATCGAGGCCCGCATGAAGCTGCCCTCCTTCCTGGGCGCCTGGCCGGCGTTCTGGATGCTGGGCGCCAACCTGCCCCAGGTCGGCTGGCCGGCCTCCGGCGAGATCGACATCATGGAGAAGATCAACGACGAGCAGAAGGTCTACGGCACCATCCACTGGCAGGACCACAACAACACCTACGCCCAGTACAGCGGCAACATCGGCACCACCGTGACCGACTGGCATGTCTACGCCGTGGAGTGGGACACCAACAGCATCCGCTGGTATGTGGACGGCACGAAGTACCACGAGGCCAGCATCGCCAACGGCGTCAACGGCACCAGCGAGTTCCAGAACGACTTCTTCCTGCTGCTGAACTTCGCCATCGGCGGCAACTGGCCGGGCTTCAACGTCAACACCGCCGCCCTGCCCGCCAAGATGCATGTGGACTATGTGCGCGTGTACGCCCCCGCTTCCTCCGGCGGCGTGGCCACGGTCTACCAGCACTGCAACTACGGTGGCTATGCGGCGGGCCTGCCCGAGGGCAGCTACACCCGTGCCCAGCTGCAGGCCCGCGGCGTGACCGACAACGATCTGTCGTCGCTGCGCGTGAACGCCGGCTACCAGGTGCAGCTGTTCGACGGTGACAACTTCAGCGGCGCCAGCGTGACCCGCACCGGCGACACCGGCTGCCTCGTGGACCAGGCCTTCAACGACCGCGCCACTTCCGTCGTCGTCTCCAAGGTCTCCACACCCGCGTGGTCGCGCCAGATCGAAGCCGAAGCCTTCAGCGCGCAGGCCGGCGTCCAGCTCGAGGCCTGCTCGGAAGGCGGCCAGAACGTCGGCTGGATCGATACCAACGACTGGATGGCCTACAACAGCGTCAACTTCCCGAGCAGCGGCAGCTATCGCGTCGAGTACCGCGTGGCCAGCGCGGCCGGCGGCACCGTGTCCCTGGATCTGAATGCCGGCAGCGTCGTGCTGGGCCAGGTCGGCGTGCCCAACACTGGCGGCTGGCAGAACTGGACCACTATCTCGCAGACCGTGAACATCAATGCCGGCACCTACAACGTCGGCGTGTTTGCGGCGCAAGGCGGGTGGAACCTGAACTGGATCAAGTTCACCAAACTCTAGAGAAACTTGCGGGCCGAGCGCTGGGCCGCTCCCGAGCCGGCCCGCGTGAGGCGATGTGCTTGCCGGTCGATCCGGCAAGCATCGCCGTCCCCTCGGGGGACCGACTGGCCGGCCCGCGTTCAGCGCGGCCAGGCCGGGCGAGGGGCGGGCAGCCGTCCGCGCCTACACTCGCGGCTTCGCCTGCCCATTTCTGATGAACGCAAAGCCGACCCCCGCCAAGAAAGCGCCTTCAAGCCGCCCCGACGGCGTGGTCACGCTGGAGCAAGTCGCCGAACTGGCCGGCGTGTCGCCGAGTACCGTCTCGCGCATCCTGAACGGCACCGCCGCCGTCAGCCAGGCCAAGAAGGACGCCGTGCAGGCCGCCATCCAGGAACTGGGCTTCCGGCCCAACCCGGTGGCCCGCGGCCTGGCCGGTGGACGCACCCTCTCGGTCGGCGTCGTCACCCAGATCATCTCCAGCCCCTTCTACGGCGAAGCCCTGCTGGGCATCGAGCGCGAGCTCGAGCGCGCCGGCTATGTGCCGCTGTTCGTCTCCGGCAACTGGCATGAGGACGACGAGAAGAAGGCCATCGAGACGCTGCTGTCGCGCCGCGTCGACGGCGTCATCGTGCTGGCGGGCCGCATCTCGGACGCCGAGCTGACGAGGGTCTCTGACAGCCTGCCGGTCGTCGTCGTCGGCCGCCAGCTGTCCGGGCCACAGCTCTTCAGCTTCAGCTTCGACAACCGCGTGGGTGCCCGCCTGGCCACCCAGCACCTGATCGAGCAGGGCCACCGGCGCATCGCCTTCATCGCCGGCGACCTGATGCACGACGACGCGGTCGAGCGCCAGAACGGCTACTTCGACGCGCTGGCGGCGGCTGGCATCCCGGTCGACCAGAACCTCATCGTGCAGAGCGACTACACCGAGGCCGGCGGCATGCTGTCGGTCACGCGGCTGCTGGAGCGCGATGCTCATTTCACGGCCCTGTTCGCCTCCAACGACCAGATGGCCATCGGCGCCTGCCTGGGCCTGCACCGGCGCAATCTGCGCGTGCCCGACGACGTCTCCCTGGTCGGTTTCGACGACCTCATCATGGCGCGCTACTCCATGCCGCCGCTGACCACGGTGCGCCAGTCGGTCTATGAGATCGGCGTCGAGGCGGCCACGGCCATGCTGGAAATGCTGCGCGGCGGCAAGCCCAAGGCCCAGCTGCCCGGACCCGAGCTCGTCGTGCGCGAGAGCACGCGGCGCATGCAGCGCTGATCCAGGCGCCCGCGACGCCAAGCCCTCCTTTGTTCGCCGCCGGCAGTAGCTCGGCAATGGCCTGACAACGCTGCCAGCTGTTGCTCGGCCCGGGTAAACCATGTGGTCGATCACCGTGCCGCAGCGCATCATTATTTGAAAGCGCTTTCATCAGCTTTGGCTGATGGCGGCTTTTCAACCCAGAACAACCCCTAGTGCCGCCGTCGGCACGCCGCTGCACCGAGGGAAAACGCGGCATCGACGGCGTCTCCAGGGCTGGGCGCAGCCCCTTGGATTGCCGTTGCTCACGCGCAGCAGACCAAGGGTGTTGCCTAGGTTGAAAGCGCTGCCAATGACGTATTCTTGAAAGCGCTTTCAGCTCGTCATCGAGCATCACTCGACAAGATTCATAACTCTGGAGACAAGTGAATGAGACAGCCTCGTCCTGCCCTTCGCCTCACAAGCCTGGCTGCAGCCAGCGGCCTGCTGTTCGCCAGCACGGCGGTGCTGGCCCAAGGCGGCAACCCCAACACCGGCCCCACGCCGAGCACCTCGGTGCCGCAGGCGCTGGCCAGCACCACGCAGCTGGAAACGGTCGTCGTGACCGGCATCCGCAAGTCGCTGGAAACCTCGGTCAACCTGAAGCGCTCGTCCTCGGGCCTGGTGGACGGCATCGTTGCCGAAGACATCGGCAAGTTTCCCGACACCAACCTGGCTGAATCGCTGAGCCGCATCTCCGGCGTGTCCATCGACCGCGCCAATGGCGAAGGCACCCGCATCACGGTGCGCGGCATGGGCCCCGACTTCAACCTGGTGCTGCTGAACGGCCGCCAGATGCCCGGCTCCGCCCTCGACGGCAGCGCCCCGAGCTCGCGCTCCTTCGACTTCTCCAACCTCGCCGCCGACGGTGTGTCGGCCCTCGAGGTCTACAAGACCAGCCGCGCCAGCAGCCCGACCGGCGGCATGGGCGCGACCATCAACGTCCGCACGCCCCGCCCCTTCGACACCAAGGAATTCATCCTGCAGGTCGGCGCCAAGGCGGTGAATGACCAGTCCGCCCGCCGCCTGCCTGGCGAAGAGCAGGGCAAGAGCCTGACCCCCGAGCTGAGCTTCCTCTACAGCCAGCAGTTCGCCGACGGCATGTTCGGCATTGCGCTGATGGGCACCCGCCAGGTGCGCGACTCCGGCTATGCGCAGGCCAACGTCAGCAGCGGCTGGAAGACCTTCGACGGCATCCAGGACAACGACTGGGGCGGCTCCAATGCCGTCTGGGGCGGCCTGCCGCCCGCCTCCCAGGCAACGGAGATCAAGAACCGTCCGGCCATCGGCTCCATCTACAGCGTGCCGCAGAACCTGAACTACTCGTTCACCGGCGTGCACCGCGAGCGCAAGAACGGCCAGCTCGTGCTGCAGTTCAAGCCCGTCAAGGACCTGGTCGGCACGCTGGACTTCGTCGTGTCGGAGCAGAAGTTCCGCCAGCGCCGCAACGACATCTCCGCCTGGTTCAACTACGGCGGTCAATTCGGCGAATACCAGACCGGCTCGCCCTCCTCGCCCATCATCTACGGCGAGCACATGACCAATTCCGACTTGGCCATGGGGGCGTCGCGCATCAACACCAAGAACAAGAACCAGCAGATCGGCCTGAACCTGAAGTGGAAGGCCACCGACGCGCTGAGCTTCGAGCTCGACGGCCACAAGTCCACCGCCACCTCGGGCGCCAACGACCCGCTGGGCACCAGCGTCACGCTGGCCACCGCCTCGATGAACCGCGGCGACACCTATGTCGATTTCAGCAACAAGTTCCCGGTGCTGAACATCAAGGGCAGCTCGCTGGACCCGACCAAGCAGGAACTGCAGGGCTCGGTGTTCGGCAACAGCTACCAGAAGAACGAAGTCGACCAGCTGCAGACCAAGGGCAACTGGAAGCTCGGCGAAGACAGCAGCCTGGACTTCGGCCTGACGCTGACCGAAGTGAAGAACCGCTCGGCCTTCGCCAACGTGCAGCGCGACACCTGGGGCGCCAACGCCGCGGGCGGCCCCGCCGCCATGCCGGATGACATCTGGAAGACCGACTCGATCAGCAAGTACTTCAGCCGCATCCCCGGCTCGAACGACCCGCGCCTGTTCAACCAGTTCTTCTATTTCAACTTCGAAGACCTGCGCGCCGCGGCCATCAAGGCCCTGGGCTCGGACGCCCTGCTGAAGGCCTCCTTCGACTGGCAGGACGAGTACCGCACGACCGAGAAGTCGCAGGCCCTGTTCGGCCAGTACAACCTGGCCTGGGAATGGGGCATCCCCTTCGACGCCGCCATCGGCGCCCGCTACGAGCGCACCAAGGTGAGCTCGCCCTCCACCGAGAAGATCCCGGTGTCGGTGGCCTGGGTGGCCAACAACGAAATCCCCATCACCTTCAACGGCACCCGCTCCGCCGAACGTTCGGGCAAGTACGACTACTTCCTGCCGTCCATCGACTTGAGCGCTGACGTGACCAGCGACACCAAGCTGCGCGTCAGCTACGGCCAGACCATCGGCCGTCCCCTCTGGAATGCCATCCAGGGCGGGCAGCGCCTGGATCCGCTGGCGCGTGTCGACGGCGGCTCGGGCTCGGTGGGCAACCCCAACCTGAGGCCGCTGAAGTCGAGCAACTTCGACTTCTCCGCCGAGCACTACTACGGCAAGAGCAGCTATGTCGCGGCGAGCTACTTCCGCAAGTCCCTCAAGGACTACAACGAAGCCGTCATCACCCGCACCAACCTGTTCAACCTGCACACGCCCATCGGCAGCGCGATGTACAACCAGGCCCAGACGGTGGGCGGTTGCGGCGCGGATTCCGATTGCATCCGCAAGTACATCTTCACGAACTACCCGACCGCGCCGGGCGTCAGCGGCACGTCGGGCACCTCGCTGGGCAGCATCACCGCCCAGCCGGGTGACCCGCTGCTGATGTTCAACGTGGGCACCTACGTCAACAACACCCGCACCAGCAAGCTCAGCGGCGTCGAGCTGAACGCCCAGCACATCTTCGGCAACAGCGGCTTCGGCGTGTCGGCCAACTTCACGAAGGTGAAGTCCAACCTGGCCTATGACAACAACAAGCGCGGTGCGCAGACCGACGTGCTGGTCGGCCTGGGTGACTCGGGCAACCTGGTCGGCTTCTTCGAGAACGAGACCTTCACGACCCGCCTGGCCTACAACTGGCGCGGCAAGTTCCTGGCTGCCAACTTCGGCGGCGTGGAAGGCGCCCAGCCGCTGTATGTGGAACCCTTCGGCCAGCTGGACCTGAGCGTGGGCTACAACTTCAACCAGCACCTGCGCTTCCAGTTCGAAGCCATCAACCTGACGGACGAGTACACCCGCACGCATCTTCGCAACGAGAACCAGATGGGTGCCGTCACCCAGCTGGGCCGTCGCATCATCATCGGCGCGCGCTACAAGTTCTGAGACCGGACCGAGGACAAGCCCTGCGGCTTGTCCGACGCCTGACGAAGGCCATGACGCCTGCAAGCGGCATGGCATAAGAGAAAGCCTCGGGGCCGGCGACAGCCGGCCCTCAAGGAAAGTCGGGACTCCCCGGCTCTCCCTTGTGAGGCAAAGTCTGGTTCGGCGGTGCTTGCGCTCTGAGGCACCGTCCTTGTTCGCCGTTTGGCGAGGCCGCGCGAGCGGCTTTTTTTATGCCCCTCGTCCGGTCTCGCCCCGCTGAACGCGGGCGTGCCCGGCCGATCCCCGCGGGGATGGCGATGCTCGCGGCCTTGAGCCACGAGCACATCGCCAACGGGCCGGCTTGGGGCGGCCCGGCACTCGGCCCGTTCCAGAGTTAAATACAAGAGATGAACGACAGACTGCGTGAAGTGGTGGTGCTGGGCGGCGGCTCGGCCGGCTGGCTGGTGGCCGGCTTGCTGGCCGCCGAGCACGCCGAGCTGAAGATCACCCTCATCGAATCCAGCGACGTGCCGACCATCGGCGTCGGCGAGGGCACCTGGCCGTCGATGCGCGACACGCTGCGCAAGATCGGACTGTCCGAGGCCGACTTCATCCGCCGCTGCCAGGTTTCCTTCAAGCAGGGTTCCCGTTTCGACAGCTGGGCCCGTGGCGCCGCCGGCGCGGACGGCGACCGCTACTACCACCCCTTCATGCTGCCCGTCGGCTACGGCGACGCCGACCTCGTGCAGGCCTGGCTGGCCACGCCAGGCCAGCGCCCCTTCGCCGACGTCGTCAGCCCGTCGGTGCAGGTCTGCGAGGCCGGCCGCGCGCCCAAGCAGGTGCAGACGCCCGAGTTCGGCGCCGTCGCCAACTACGCCTATCACTTCGACGCGGGTCTTTTCGGCCAGATGCTGCGCGAGCACGCCATTCAACGGCTGGGCGTGCAACACGTCATCGACCACGTCGACGCCGTCATCTCGCATGAAAACGGTGACATTGCCGCCCTGCAGACCCGCGGGCACGGCGAGCTCAAGGCCGACCTCTTCATCGACTGCTCCGGCCTCGCGGCCCGCCTCATCGGCCAGCACTTCGGCATCCCGCTGAAGAGCGAGCGCGACGTCCTCTTCAACGACGCTGCCCTGCCCGTGCAGGTGCCCTATGCCACGCCCGACGCGCCGCTGGCCTCGGTCACCGTCGCCACGGCCTGGGCCAAGGGCTGGATCTGGGACATCGGCCTGCCCAGCCGCCGCGGCGTCGGCTGCGTCTACTCGCGCGCCCACGCCAGCGAGGACGAGGCCCAGGCAGCCCTGCAGGCCTATCTCGACGCCACCGGCGCACCGCCCGAGCGCCCCACGCCGCGCTCCATCCGCTTCGACCCCGGCTACCGCGAACAGTTCTGGGTGCGCAACTGCGTCGCCATCGGCCTGGCCTCGGGCTTCATCGAGCCGCTGGAAGCCTCGGCGCTGGCACTGGTCGAGCTGTCCGCCCAGCGCCTGTGCGACGAACTGCCGATGACCCGGGCCTCCATGGACGCCGTGGCCCGGCGCTTCAACGACGACTTCAGCTACCGCTGGAGCCGCGTCATCGACTTCCTGAAGCTGCACTACGCCCTCAGCAGCCGCGACGACAGCGACTACTGGCGCGCCCATCGCGATCCGGCCACCTGGCCCGAGCGCCTGCGCGAACTGCTGCCGATGTGGCAGCTGCGCGCCCCGGCCCGCCACGACTTCGGCCGCATCGACGAAGTCTTTCCATCGGCCAGCTACCAATACGTGCTCTACGGCATGGGTTTCCGCCCTGACACCCAGGCCCTGTCCCCCGCCAAACTCCAGGCAGCGCAGGCCTGCTTCGACGAGGCCGCCCGCCAGGCCCGCCGCTTCGTGCCCGGCCTGCCGGGCCACCGCAGCCTGATCGACCATATCCACAAGACCGAGACATGACCCGCCCCGCCCTGCTCGACAACGTCACCCACCGCCAGCTGCGCATCCGCACCGAGCGCTCCGCCGCCCTCGGCGACGCCCGCCAGTCGGCCCTGGCCCTGCCGGCCGAGTTCCGCCAGTTGCAGGCCCACTTCCCCATCGTCTTCCAGTTGGTGGAGGGCGACGTCGGCTTCCAGCCCGTGGCCCTGTTCGGCCTCGAAGAAGGCCAGAACGTCTTCCTGACCAGCACCGGCTGGAACGCTCCCGTCGTGCCCATGGCCCTGCAGCGCGATCCCTTCATGATAGGCAGCGCCCCCGACGGCACGCTGCAGCTGCACATCGACCTGGACAGCCCGCGCATCGTGCGGCCCGAGGAAGGCGAGATCGGCACGGCCCTCTTCATGCCGCACGGCGGCTTCAGCGACTACCTCGACCACGCCATCCAGCTGATGGAGCATCTGCACGCCCAGGCCCAGCACCTGCCGCTCTTCATCGAGGCGCTGACCCGCCACCAGCTGCTGGAGCCCTTCGTCCTCGACATCGAGATGCCGGGTGGCGAGCAGGGCCGGCTGACCGGCCTCTTCACCATCCACGAGGAGCGCCTGGCCGCCCTGCCCGGCGCGGCGCTCGAGGCCCTGGCGCGCGAAGGCCATCTGCTGCCCATCTACATGCAGATCGCCTCGCTGGCCCAACTGCCCGTTCTCGTCGAGCGAGCCAGCCGCCTTTGAACTGAAACCCCATGCGAGCAGTACCCGCCTGGACCGGGTCGTTTGACCCCAGCAATCTTCCCGCCGAGCTGCTGACCGGCGATCAGCCCTTTGTCGTGCGCGGCGGCTTCGCACACTGGCCCGTCGTGCAGGCGGCGCGCCAGTCGGACCAAGCCCTGGCCCGCTATCTGATGGCCATGTACAACGGCGTGCGCATCGGCCTCTTCCAGCTGGAGCCCGAGGCGCGCGGCCGCGTCTTCTACGCCGACGAGACGCTGACCGGCTTCAACTTCAACCGCTACGCCGCCACGCTGGACCAGGTGCTCACCGGCCTGCTGGGCGTAGCTCACAACCCGGAACCACCGGCGCTCTACGTCGGCTCCACGACGGTGGAGGCCGTGCTGCCGGGCTTCCTCGACGCCAACGTCATGGGCCTGGGCGAGCGCGACGCCCTCGTCAGCCTGTGGCTGGGCAATCGCACCCGCATCGCCGCCCACTACGACCTGCCCGACAACTTCGCCGTCGTCGCCGCCGGCCGGCGCCGCTTCACGATCTTCCCGCCCGAGCAGATCCACAACCTCTACATGGGCCCGCTGGACCCGACGCCCGCCGGCCAGCCCGTCAGCCTGGTGGACTTCGAGAAGCCCGACCTGGAACGCTTCCCGCGCTTCGCCCGCGCGCTGGATGCGGGCATGGTGGCCGAGCTGGAGCCCGGCGACGCCATCTTCATCCCCAGCATGTGGTTCCACCACATCGAGGGGCTGGCGCCGGTCAACCTGCTGATCAACGCCTGGTGGCGCCAGACCCCCGAGTACGTCGACTCACCGCTCGCCACCCTGCACCTGGCCCTGATGACGCTGCGCGACCTGCCCGAGAAGGAACGCCGCGTCTGGCAGCACCATTTCCAGCACTTCGTCTTCGGTGCCGACGACACGACCTGGGACCACATCCCCGCAGCCGCCCGTGGCCTGCTCGGTCCCATCGACGACACCACCTCGCGCAAGGCCCGCGCGCAACTCCTGACCCAGCTGAAGCGATGAACACCACCATGAAGCCCTTCAACCGCGTCGTCATCGCCGGCGGCGGCACCGCCGGCTGGATGATGGCCGCGCTGATGAGCAAGCTGCTCGGCAAGCGCCTGGACATCAAGCTGGTCGAGTCCGAGGAAATCGGCACCGTCGGCGTCGGTGAGGCCACCATCCCGGCCCTGCACACCTTCCACAACCTGCTCGGCATCAACGAGGCCGAGTTCATGGCGGCCACCAATGCCACCTTCAAGCTCGGCATCAAGTTCGAGGGCTGGAAGGACATCGGCCAGGACTACTTCCATTCCTTCGGCTCCACGGGCAACGACCACTGGAGTGCCGGCTTCCAGCACTTCTGGCTCAAGGGCCTCAAGGAAGGCCTGTCCAGGACCTACACCGACTACAACCCCGAGACGGTGGCCGCCTATGCCAACCGCTTCGCCCACGCCGCGCGCAACGGCCTGAACTACGCCTACCACCTGGACGCCGGCCGCTACGCCAAATACCTGCGCGCCATGAGCGAGAGCCATGGCGTGCAGCGCATCGAGGGCAAGATCGCCGCCGTGCTGATGGAGGGTCCACAGGGCCGCGCTGGCGACATCACCGCCCTGCAGATGCAGGACGGCACGCGCATCGACGGCGACCTCTTCATCGACTGCACGGGCTTCCGCGCCATGCTGATCGGCGAAGCCCTGGGCGTGGGCTACGAAGACTGGTCGCACTGGCTGCCCTGCGACCGCGCCGTCGCCGTGCAGACGGCCTCGGTCCGCGAGGCCTGGCCCTACACCCGCTCCATCTGCCACCCCTTCGGCTGGCAATGGCGCATCCCGCTGCAGCATCGCGTCGGCAACGGCCTGGTCTTCAGCAGCAAGGAACTCAGCGACGCCGACGCCCCCGAGGTGCTGAAGCGCAACGTCGAGGGCGAGCTGCTGATCCAGCCGCGCGTGCTCAAGTTCACGCCCGGCCAGCGCCACAAGGTCTGGGAGCGCAACTGCATCGCCGTCGGCCTGGCCAGCGGCTTCATCGAGCCGCTCGAGTCCACCAGCATCCACCTCATCCAGCGCACGGCCATCCGCCTGATGCAGCTCTTCCCGACCGGCGGCATCAACCCCGCCGACGTGGCCGAGTTCAACATGCAGTGCGAGCGCGAGCTGGTTCACATCCGCGACTTCATCATCCTGCATTACCACGTCACCGAGCGCAGCGACTCCGCGCTGTGGAACCATGTGCGCACGATGGAGCTGCCGGCCACGCTGAAGCACCGCATCCAGATGTTCCGCGAAAGCGCCCGCGTCTTCCGGCCGAGCGACGAACTGTTCGCCGAGAACTCCTGGGTCCAGGTCATGATGGGCCAGGGGCTGATCCCCGAGCACTACCACCCCGTGGCCGACCTGATGGGCAAGCAGGAGCTGAGCACCTTCCTCGGCGACATCCAGCTCAAGGTCTCGCGCACCGTCGCGGGCCTGCCGCAGCACCAGGCCTATGTCGAGCAGCTCTGCGCACCCTATCGCAATGCGACGACCGCCCAGCTGGCGGCCACGCCGCTGCTGAGGGCTTGAAAGCCCCACGGCTGGCCCGACATTTCGAAGCACGGATAATTCGCTCCATCATGAAGCTCAATCACACGATCCAAGCCCGCCTCAACAACTGAAGCGCCCTTCGACCGTGTTCGGAAGGCGCCCGCCTTCCGGTCCAAACCAACCCCGGCAGGCTCGTCCCTCCGGGGTTTTGTTTTTCCAGAGTTCAAACCATGCGTCCCCGCACCTTCGACAAGCTGATCGCCACGATTCCCGAGCGCCGAAGCGCGGCTTTGTCGCGTCTGCGCTTCGGCGTCCTCACCGAGCGCTAGGCCCGTGATTCCCACGGGGCTGGCAATGCACCCCGAATCCGGAATCACCATGAACTCGAACAATCTTTATCGCAACCTGCGCAACATCGGTGTCATCGCCCACGTCGACGCCGGCAAGACCACGACCACCGAACGCATCCTGTTCTACACGGGCGAGAACCATCGCATCGGCGACGTCAACGACGGCAACACCGTCATGGACTACGACCCCCAGGAACGCGCGCGCGGCATCACCATCCACAGTGCGGCCACGACCGTGCACTGGCAGGACACGCAGATCAACCTGATCGACACGCCCGGGCACATCGACTTCAACATCGAGGTCAAGCGCTCGCTGCGCGTGCTCGACGGTGCCGTCGTCGTCTTCGACGGCGTGGCCGGTGTCGAGCCGCAGACCGAGACCAACTGGCGCCTCGCGGACGAGTACCGCGTGCCGCGCATCGCCTTCGTCAACAAGCTGGACCGCACCGGTGCAGACTTCTCCCGCGTCGTCTCGATGATGCAGGAGCGCCTCGGTGCGCGCGTGCTGCCGCTGCAGCTGCCCATAGGCGCGGAAGGCGACTTCCGTGGCGTGGTGGACCTGCTCGCCATGCAGGCCCTGGTCTGGGACCGGGACGATGCCAAGGCGCCTGTGCGCGTCGACGAGATTCCCCCCGAGTTGCTGACCGCGGCCCAGGCGGCCCGCGCTCGCCTGGTGGAAGCCGTTGTTGAACGCGACGACGCGCTGCTGGATGCCTGGCTGCGCGGCGAGAGCCCGTCGGTCGAGACCCTGCGCGCCGGCCTGCGCGCCGCGACCGTCGCGAACGAACTGGTGCCCGTGCTGGCGGGCTCGGCCTTCCGCAACCGCGGCGTCGAGCCGCTGCTGGATGCCGTGCTGGCCTATCTGCCCGCGCCCGGTGAAGCACCCGGCGCGGTAGAGACCCACGGTCCGCTGTCGGCCCTGGCCTTCAAGCTGACCGCCGACGACCACGGCGCGATGGTGTTCGTGCGCGTCTACAGCGGCACGCTCAAGCGCGGCGACACGGTCTTCAACGCCAGCACCGGCAAGGCCGAGCGCGTGGCGCGGCTGTACGAGATCCATGCGGACCAGCGTGTCGAGCGCGACGAACTCGTCGCGGGCGATATCGCGGGCGTCGTCGGCCTGAAGGATGTGCTGACCGGCCACACGCTGGCGTCCGCCAAGGACGCGCCGGTGCTGGAAAGCATCGCCGTGCCCGAGGCCGTCATCGACGTGGCCATCGAAGCGCGCCACCAGGAAGGCGCCACGGCCCTGGCCAAGGGCCTGGGCGTGCTCGTGCGCGAAGACCCGTCGCTGCGGCTGCGCCAGGACGCCGATTCGGGCCAGACGCTGCTGTCCGGCATGGGCGAGCTGCAGCTCGAGGTCGCTGTTGAAAAGCTGCGCTCGCGCTTCGGCGTGGAAGTGCAGGTGGGCCGTCCCCAGGTCGCCTACCGCGAGACCATCGCGGCGGCTGCCGAGGTCCATCATCTGCACCGCAAGCAAAGCGGCGGCCCCGGCCAGTTCGCCGAGCTGACGCTGCGCGTGGCGCCCTTGTCTCGCGGCACCGGCATCCGCTTCGCCAGCACCGTGGTGGGCGGCGCCATCCCGCGCGAGTTCATCCCGGCGGTCGAGGCGGGCATTCGCAAGGCCGCCCAGGCGGGTCCGTTCGCGGGCCATCCGCTGGTGGACTTCGAAGCCACGCTGGTCGACGGCAGCGCCCATGTGCGCGACTCATCGGCCCTGGCCTTCGAGCTGGCCGCGGCGCATGCACTGCGAGAAGCGGTGCTGAAGGCCGCGCCGCTGGTGCTGGAACCGGTGATGGCCGTCGAGGTCATCACGCCGGCCGAGCCCCTCGGTGACGTCATCGGCGACCTGCTGCGCCGGCGCGGCCATGTACAAGGCCAGGACGCGCGCGGCAACGCCGTCGTCGTGACGGCGCATGTGCCGCTGGAAAAGATGTTCGGCTACATCGGCCATCTGCGCGCCCTCAGCTCGGGCCGCGCGCAGTTCACGATGCAGCTGGACCATTACGCCCCGGCGCCCGTGAAGGCGGCCCTGGCGGCTTGAGCCTGGCGCGGGGTGGGTTGACCGGAGCGGTCGCCCACCCCGCCTTCTTCGGGGCGACGATCCGCGCAGCGACCGCTTGGCAGGGCTGCGCGGCTGCTGTCGCTGGCCCGCTCAGGGCGCCGCGATGCCGTCGATGCGGTCCAGCCTCACGATGATGCGGCCGAACTGCTGATTGCGCAGCTCCACCCACTTGCCCGCCTCGATGCGCGTGACCGCGCCCGAGATCGTCTGCCCGGCGACGTAGAGGGTGATGCCGCGCTTGTCCTGCAGAGCCACGTTGAGGGCCTGCTCCACCCCTTGCAAGGCGTCGGCCGCTTGGGCCGTGCCCGCAGCGAAGGCGCAGGCGACGACGGCGGCGGCGATGACACGGCGAAGGGAGATGGCGTGCAACGGCATGGGAAGGCTCCTTGAGGGCTGTGATCAGGCGCCACTGTGCGCCAGCGACGCCTTGGCGCTCAAGCGGAGTTTGGTTTCGTTTGTTGCCGCCCCCCAGAATCAGACACGGCTGACGCACGGCCTTGCACGCTTGGCGCAGCATGGCACCAAGGAGACTGCTGCCGTGATTGCAAGCCTGCTGGGACACTGGGCCTTCGAGCCCTTCGCCAAGGCCCTGCCCCA
The DNA here is from genome assembly GCF_059415865.1 of Roseateles sp. GW821-FHT09H10. NCBI lineage: Bacteria > Pseudomonadati > Pseudomonadota > Betaproteobacteria > Burkholderiales > Sphaerotilaceae > Roseateles > Roseateles sp. GW821-FHT09H10. Next base: position 368,124 of record NZ_JBWKOB010000004.1, read on the forward strand.
GATGGGCGACACCGAGCGTGCCGCGCTCGAGGCAGGCAGCGTCGGCTTCGAAGGCCAGCTGTTCAGCGGCCGGCCCGATTTCGACCGCCTGCTGGCCATGCCGCCCAACCGGCTGACCGCCGAGGAGCAGGCCTTCCTCGACGGCGATGTCGCCGAGCTCATCGCCATGCTCGACGACTTCGCCATCGACGCGGCCCGCGACTTGCCGCCCGAGGTCTGGCAATTCCTGCGCGAGCGGCGCTTCTTCGGCATGATCATCCCGCGCGAGCAGGGCGGCCTGGGCTTCGGCCACTTCGCCCATGCGGCCGTCGTCACGCGCATCGCCACCGTCAACGTGGCCGCCGCGGTGACCGTCATGGTGCCCAACTCGCTGGGCCCCGCCGAGCTGCTGCTGCACTACGGCACGGACGCTCAGAAGGCCCATTACCTGCCCCGCCTGGCCGATGGCCGCGACCTTCCCTGCTTCGGCCTGACCTCGCCCTATGCCGGCTCGGACGCGGCGGCCATCCCGGACACCGGCGTGCTGACCGAACGCGACATTGACGGCCAGCGCGTGCGCGGCTTCGTCGTGCGCTTCGACAAGCGCTACATCACCCTCGCCCCCGTGGCGACGGTCGTCGGCCTGGCCTTCCAGGCCGTGGACCCGTCCCGGCCCGAGGGCCAGCAGCAGCTCGGCATCACCTGCGCGCTGATCCCGGTGCCGACGCCGGGGCTGCAGATCGGGCGCCGCCACCGGCCCATGGATTCGGCCTTCATGAACGGCCCCATCCGCGGCGAGGAGGTCTTCGTGCCCATGGACTGGGTCATTGGCGGCGAAGCCCAGGTGGGCCAGGGCTGGCGCATGCTGATGGAATGCCTGGCCGCCGGCCGGGCCATCTCGCTGCCGGCCCTGGGCGCGGCCATGCAGCAGACGGCGCTTTACGTGATGGCCGGCTATGGCCGCATCCGCGAGCAGTTCGGCCTGCCCATTGCACGCTTCGAAGCCATTGCCGGTCTCATCGCCCGCACGGCGGCCGACCTCTACGCCAGCGATGCCGCGCGGCGCTATACGGCCGCGGCCCTGGACGCCGGCGAGCGGCCCAGCGTGGCCAGCGCCATCCTGAAGGTGCAGCTCACCGAGGCCGGCCGCCGCGCCGTTACCACCGGCATGGACGTGCTGGGCGGCAAGGGCATCATCAACGGCCCGAGCAACCTGCTGGGCGTGGCCTACCGGCATGCGCCCATCGCCATCACGGTGGAGGGCGCCAACCTGCTGTCGCGGGCGCTGATCATCTTCGGCCAGGGCGCCGTGCGCTGCCACCCGCATGTGACGGACGAGATGGCGGCCGTGCAGGCCAAGGACGAAGCGGCGCTGGGTCGCGCCCTCCTCGCTCACGCCGCGCATGTGCTGCGCAACCTCGGCGCCAGCCTGTTCGGGGCGGGACTGAAGGGGCGCGTGCCGCCGGGGCTGGAGAAGGAAGCCCGCCTCATCGCCCGCGTGTCCGCCAAGTACGCGCTGACGGCCGACCTCGCCATGGGCCTGCTCGGCGGGCGGCTCAAGCGCATGGAGCTGCTGTCGGCGCGCCTGGGCGACGTGCTCTCTCACCTCTACCTGGCCGCCGCCAGCGTGTGGCGCTTCCAGGTGGAGGCCGACGAGGCCCTGCTGCCCTTTGCGCGCGCGGCCGTCCGCTTCCAGCTCGAGGCCGCCGCGGCCACGCTGCGCGAGCTGCACGCCAACCTGCCCTCGGGGGCCTTGAGGGCGCTGTCGCCGCTGCTGTTGAGGGGCACGCGCCACCTGGCACCGCTGCGCGATCGCGACCTCGTCGCGCTGTCGGAGTCGTTGCGCACCACGCCTGCGCTGGTCGCCCGGCTCTGCCCCGACTTCATCCCGCCGGCCAGCGGCGGCCTGCACGACCTGGCCGAGGCCCTGCGCCTGGCCGACGCGCTCGGCGAAGAGGTGACGGAACTGAACCGCGCGCTGCGCCGCACGCGCTCGCTGGAATCCGCCGCCGCAGCCTCACCCAAACCCGAGACGGCGCTGGCCTATCTGCGCGCGGCGGACAAGGTCATCCAGGTGGATGACTTCCCGGCGACCTGAGACAAGCGGCGCCTCTTCAGCAAGGCCAGCAGACCGAGGCCTGAGGCCAGCAGCGCGGTCTGCGTCGGCTCCGGCACCGCCGCCGCCAGCACCTCGGCCTGCCAGTAGCTGGGCAGATGCAGATAGGGATTGCCGCTGGCCATGGTGCCGTCGGTGATGTAGATGGCACCCAGGCCATGCTGCCTGGCCAGGCCCATCACCTCGTGCATCTGCTGCACCGTCATGACGGTGTGCACGATGGCGCCGGTCGCAGCCGCATTCGTCAGTCCGCTCAGGAAGGGACCGTTGACGAAGTCGGTGTAGGAGCCCTCGAAGCTCATCAAGGTGTTGGCCAGGCCGTTGTAGCCGGCCGTGGGCGTGACGCCAGGGTTGCCGACGATCTCCCACGACGGATGCGATGCCTTCAGCGCATGGCTGACCGTCTGATAGAAGGACAGCGCACCGGGCTGGGTGGCCATCTCGTCGAGGAAGACGCCGTCCACGCCGTACCAGTCGGCGTACTTCTGGGCGTCGGCCACCACCTCGCTGGTCGAGCGCGTCGGCGGCACTTCAGGCGTGCACAGGTTGATGCCATAGCAGGTGTAGACATAGCCGATCACCTTGCCGCCCGCCGCGCGCAGCGCATTGATGGACGCCGCGTAGTCGCTGTTGAAGGACGTGCCCGGGCCGTTGCCCGGATTCATGATGGCCGTGACGTCGGCACCCTGTTGGGCCGCCCAGGTCAACTGGTGCCACTCGTTCAGCGACGGCATCCAGGACGGATAGAAATAGGCCGGCACGATGATTTCGATGGCCGACGCGAAGGGCGACGCGGCCGCCAGGGCCAGCGTGGCGATGAGGGTCTTCAAGCGTTTCATGGTGTGGGCTCCGCTCAGCAGCTGCCGCCGGTGTTGAGGCTGTTCAGGCACCAGCGCTCCGAGCCGTTGAGGCTGTTGTTGCCCCAGTAGGTGGGCGTGTAGTTCCAGATCGGACCGCCCCAGGGCAGGCTCGGGTTGTAGGTCATGCTGGTCACGAAGACATAGTTGGCGGCCGAGCCCTTCAGCGTCGTGCGCATCTCGGCCTGGGTGGCGGAATGCACCAGCAGCCAGGTCTTCACGCCCAGGGACGCAGCCAGGCTCTGCACGCCGCCGTTGAGCCAGCTGGCCGCGGCCACGTAGTCGCTGTAGCGGGCCTCGTAGATGACCAGGTGCTCGCCATAGCTGGCCGCGTTGACGAAGCAGCTGCTGGCACCCGGCCAGCCGGCGTTCCACACCACGGTGCCGCCGGTGCCGGTGGCGGCCATCTTGGCGCGCACCGCGCTGAACTTCGAGGGCGTGCCATTGCACTTCTGCGCATCGGTCAGGGCCGCGTCGTCGAAGGCGGCCTCGTCGAAGAAGAAGCCGTCGACGCCGCCCAACGTGGTCTTGTAGGCCGTCAGGTTGGCGTTGATGGCGTTGTAGCGGGCCAGCTCGTCGGCGGTGTTGTAGTTGTAGCCGGTGGCCACATAGCCCAGCACCTTGCCGCCCTGGGCGCGGATATTGGCGATGACGGCCTTCCAGTTCGTCACCTGGCTGGCGTTCAGGCCGGTGGAGCCGCTGTTGGGATTGATGACGACGTAGGCACCGCTGGGGATCTGGCCGCCATAGGTGCTGGCGGTCTCGCCCCAGTAGGCCACCATGCCGAAGCCGGTGGGAGCGGCGGGAGCCAGCGTGGCGCCGAGGGTCAGCAGGCTCGCGGTGGCGAGCTTGAGTCGGATTTTGGACATTTGTTTCTCCTGAAGCGCTTGCTTCAACGGACGGTCAGCGTGGTGCCGGCGCGGAAGGCACCGAGGGTCGCGTCCCAGGCCTGGGCCTTGGCGGCGTTGTCGGCATTGGCCGGGCGCACGCTGTAGCGCACGTCGGCGCTCAGCGAGGCCGCGCCGTCGGGCAGGGCGAGCAGCACGTCATAGGCGCCCGTCGGCGTGCCCGCGGGCACGGTGAAGCCGGCCGACACGGTGGCCGTCGCGTTGGGCAGCCAGGTGCGCGCGTCTACCGTCGGCAGCGCGATGCGCACGACGGCGCCGCTGGTCTTGTGCTTGAGGACCAGCTGAACCGCACGCGGGTTGAAGGCGCGCGCCCAGCCGTTGTTCTTCACGGTCAGCAGCAGCGTGCCCGACTGCCCGGCCGTCACCGCGTCGTTGTGGCGCAGCGTCGAGAACTCGAAGCGGTAGCCCATGCTGCGCTTGACCTCGGCCATGCAGCCCTGCTGCTCCCAGCGCACATGGAAGATGTCGCGGTAGTAGTCGTTGTTCAGATAGCTCAGGTTGAACTGCCGGCCCTCGTTGAGGATGTCGGCGCAGGCAGTGCGCGGCACCGCGCCCTCCTCGTCGGCGGGATTGCAGGTCTCGCCGCCGAAGGGCGCCACCTTGGACAGCGAAGCGATGTAGTTGCGCTCCGTCGTGCGCTCGCTGGCGTTCTCGCTGTAAGTGCCGACGTCGGTGGCCGAGGCCAGGAAGCAGTCGTTGTGCGCCCCGATGCGCGAGGCGGCGGAGCCGTCGCGCCAGCCCGGCACGGTCGGAGCCCACTGCATCAGATAGGCCGGGTAGCGCAGCTGCAGGAAGCGGTCGGCCGGCAGCGCATCCAGCAACGCGTCGCGGATCTGCGTGCGCGGGCCGGTGTCGGTCAGGTTGTTGGACGAGGTGTGCCATTCGCCCCAGGCGCCGATGAAGCCGGCCTGCAGATAGGCGATGACGTCGGCATTGGCCTGCAGCACGGGCTTGAGCTGGCCGATGTGGCCGAGCACGCGCGACAGCGGCGCATCCTTGACGTTCTGGTACTCGGTCTCGTTCTCGGGGTAGTTGTAGAGGAAGCGCGGCACCAGCTTCAGGCCGGCGCGGCGCGCCATCGCGAAGGCGTTGCTGAGCTGGGTCAGCACGCTGGCGGGCAGCGCCGCGTTGGCATAGGCGTCCAGGCGCACCGGCGCGTAGACGACGCGATAGCCTGCCTGGAACTGGCCATCGGCATCGGCCTGGGTCCACAGCAGCAGATTGTCGGCCGCCCAGACATACATGCCGCGCTCCGGGTTGGCGATTTCGGCGGTGCTGGCGGTGAAGCTGGTTTCAACCGGGGCGGGGGCGGGCGTGGGGGAAGGCGACGGAGCCGGTGTGGGCGTTGGCGAAGGTGCCGGCGTGGGCGTCGGCGAGGGAGCCGGCGTCGGCGTGGGCGAAGGGGCCGGCGTCGGCGAGGGCGAAGGCGCGTTGTTGCGCCAGGCCTGGTTGGCATTGCCGGTGCTGCAGGTCGCCACCGAGAAGGCGACCTGGCCCACCTGGGTCGGCGCGGTCAGGCAGACGTTGGCGGATGCGAGCTTGAGCTGGAAGGTCGAGCCGCCCGCCAGCGCGACGGTCTGGAAGCGCTGGCGCGTCTGCGTGGGCTGGCAGGTGTTCAGCTCGACGAAGGAGCCCGTGCCGGTGCCGGTGGCGTTGACGCAGAGGTTGGCCGACGCGTTCTTGATCGTGAAGATGTTGCTGCCCGTGCTGACGGGCGTGAAGGCGAAGTCCTGCTGCGCGCTGCCATTGCAGCTGGCCAGGCGGATGTCCCAGGTGTCGACCTTGGCTTCCAGGCAGGCGCCCAGCGGGTTGGACACGACCGGCGCGGCGCTGGCCGGCATCGCGGCAAGCAGCACGGCACCGAGACCGGCGAGCTTCACCACGGTGCGCGGCAGGGGGCAGGGGCTCATGGAAGGCATCTGGTTCTCCTCAAGGGGATCGGGCGTCAGGCCCGAGGGTGTGGACACGCAGTGCGCTGGACAGGGGTGGGCCAGCCGCGTCAGCGCGAACGCGGCCGGGGCACCGGCGCGACCGGTGCCAAAGTCAGTGGGAGCGGAGTGGCGGGGCGGCTACTCGATGCGAGCCTCGCCCCAGGTGACGACGACGGGGCCCGCGGTGTCGGCCCCGTGCTGGCGCGCGATCAGCTCGATCAGCTTCACGCCGCGCAGGTCGGCGCTGAGGTCGCGCGCCGGCTGGTTGAACTTCATCGGTGCGGTGCTCGCGAGCCGGCGGCCGTCGCCCCAGACCTCGAAGCTGACCGCGGCGGCCTTGCCGCGCGTCGAGTCGTCCACGCCCACGCGGGCGCTGAAGCGCTGTGAGCCGGGTGCCACCTGCACCTGCAGGCGCGAGTCGGCCAGGATGCCGATGCCATGGCGGAAGGCCTGGCGCTGCACGCTGAGGGCCTGGTCATACGGTGTCGAATCAGCACGCGGGCCTCCCCAACCAGCGTAGGCCGGGCGGGTGCCGCCGTTGTCCGTGGTGGACCAGGAAGCCAGCGCGCGATAGACGACGGGGTCCTGCTCCAGCGCGCGGATGCCGTCACGCGCCACATAGACGCTGCCGGGCCGCTCGGACACGAAGTAGCCGCGCGGCAGCACATGCTTGCCGGTGGCGGTGAACAGCAGCGCCTCGCGCGGCTTCAACTCGAACTCGCGCTGGCCGGTGAAGCTGCCTGCGTCCGCGCGCGCCCAGGCGTCGCGCAGCGCGATGGGCATGGTCGCATCCATCTTCAGGTGCTCGGCGGTCAGCGTGAACTTCGCGTTCGCCCCGGTGCGGTTGAACAGCAGCACGGCTTTCCTGTTGATTCCAGGGCCATCGGCCAAGGTCTTGACGAGGATCTGCCGGTCGCTGTCGGCATAGGCCAGCACGCCCTGGTGGCCGGCCGGGTCCTGGTTGATGGCGACCACCTCGGGCGCCTTCAGGATGTCGATGATGGCCGGCGAGGCCTTGGACAGGTCGGTGCCAATCATCAGCGGCGCCGCGACGATGGCCCACAGGCCCAGATGCGTGCGGGCTTCGAGCAGATGGCCGTCGCCGAAGTCGCCATTGCCGATCTCCAGCATGTCGGGGTCGTTCCAGCGGCCGGGGCCGGCATAGAACTCGCGCGTGGCGACGGTGTCGAAGTTGTGCACCATCTGGGCAAAGCCCTTCCAGATGTCGCGGCTGCTGCGCCACATGGAGCCGTAGTCCTGGCCCCAGCTGCGCACATTGACCGTGCCCCAGAGGCAGACCGACAGCGTGTAGTCGCCGCGCGGACGGACCTCATTGAGCGCCTGCTTCAAGCCGCCATAGAGCTTCTTGGTGCCCTCGATGTCGGATTGGTTGATGCTGCCTTCGACGATGGTGGGCTTGTACTCGCGGTACTGGCCCGAGGCCACATGCGGCCGGTCGCGGCCATAGGAAGACAGGCCGCAGCCGTCCACCTTCAGGTAGTCGAAGTTCCACTCCTTGAAGAACAGGGCCACGTCCTGGCGCATATGGCCCATCAGCCCGACCTCACGTTCGGCGTGCGTGCCTTCGGGCAGATTGGGGCTGTCGGCGTCATAGGCCTGAGAGCAGGCGTTGCGGCCGATGTCGGTGTAGAGCCCGGCCTTCAGGCCCATCGCGTGGATGCGGTCGGTGAAGGGCCGCAGCGACGAGTCCTTGCCGGCACCGAGATTCGCGCTCGGGAACAGCCCCGTGCGCACCAGCAGCCGGCCGTCCGTCGTGCGGCGCTTGAGCCACCACCCGTCGTCGACATTGATGTTGCGGTAGCCGGCGGCGGCCAGGCCCGAGTCGACGATGACTTGGGCCGAGGCCAGCACCTTCTGCTCGGTGATGTCGACACGGAAGGCATTCCAGCTCGACCAGCCCATGGGCGGCGTCGGCGAGGTGCCGACGGGCTGGTGCTGCCAGCGGCCGGTGGGCGCCAGCGGCGATTGCGCTTGCGCGGAGAACGCGACGAGCAGGGACAGGGCAAGAAGCTTCATGCGGCGGGCAGCAGGCGGCCGAAAGCGGCCGGGACATGGAAGTCGGGCGTGGCGGTCTGGGTCGGGCTCCACGCGGAATACACGCGGTCCTTGCCCTGGCCTTCGACGCGGAACAGGTTCAGGCGCCAGCCGTCGTCTGCCCCTCGCATCGGCACGGTGAGTTCCGCCGTCCAGACCTTGGCCTTGGCGTCGATCTGCGACTTGGCGCGGCTCTCGCCGACGATGCGCTTCTTGCCCGAGGCCTCGACGGCGATCTCCAGCAGCAGGCCGTTGGGCGACACCTCGACCTCGCGATAACTCTTCAAGCCAGCGCGGTCCGGCGCCTGCAGGAAGACCTCGACGACGTCGCGCTCCCACAGCGGGTAGATGTCCGTTGCCGAGCCGGCGCGGTCGAAGGTGCTCAGCGCCTCGTACTTGCAGATGAAGCGCAGGTAGAGCCTGTCTGCGCCGCGCAGCAACTGCACGCGGGTGGACTGCGGGCCGGCGAGCGCCCTGCCTTGCCAGTCATGGCGGAAGAAGGCGGCCGGCGCGTCGGCCCATTGCGAGGCCAGCGGGAAGCCGTCGACACCGACTTGAGACACCTTGCCGGCGAAGGCGACCGGCAGCGTGTCGGGCGCATCGGGCCTCGCCTCGATCAGCAGGCTGTGCGTGAAGCGCACCGGCAGCGTCGGTTTGTCAGCGCTGACCTTGCCCAGCTCCGTGCCGGTCAACGAGTCCAACACCGTCCAGCGGCCGGCGCTCAACCCCCGCAGCGTGACCGGGCCGTCCCAGCGCTCGGCATAGAAGGCATAGTGCAGCGCGCCGCTGCGCTCGACGACATGCGTCTCCGGCTTGTCAAAGCCCAGGTCATACAGCTCGCCGCGGTAGCGGCCCTCGGCGAGCCGCTGCTTGTTGTAGAGGTCCACCCACTTTCGCCAGTGCGCTTCGCGCTCGGGCGTCAGCAGGAAGCTGTCCTTGGGCTTGGGATCCACCGGCCAGGTGAACTTGCTGGCCACGACGGCGCCGATGCCGACGCTGGAGGCGAAGTCCTGCCCGCCGGTGCTCAGCTCCACATGGTCGCCCGCATAGGCCGACCACGGCCCCATCAGCGCCTTCAGCGTCTTGCCCTTGTGGCGCACCTGCCAGCTGGACAGCGGGTCCGACGACGGCGCCTGGTCCATGAAAGGCATGTTGTGGAAGGCATAGCTGGTGCCGCAGGGGCAGACCTCGACGACCGCTTCCGGGTTGGCCGCATGGGCCGTGTCGTGCATGACCTTGTAGAAGGTCGACACGGCCTCGACGGATTCCTCCGGCCGCGCATGCTTGTGCTTGGGGTTGAAGCAGGGCGCCACGCCGTTGAGATGCTGGCCGTCGACCTTGAGGCCGTCGAAGCCCCAGTCGCCGATGATCATCCGGATCGTGGCGGCCAGGCGGGCCTGGGTCTTCTCATAGGCCGGGCAGAGGTAGAAGCTGTTCCACCAGGTCACGTCCTGCACCGCGCCGTCTTTGTCCAGCAGCAGCAGGTCGGTGTGCTGGTGCAGTTCGTCGCTGCCGGGCGCGACGGCCAGCGGCGCGATCCACAGCCGGGCCTTCATGCCGCGGGCATGGATGTCGGCGACGAGCGCCTTCATGTCCTCGGCACCGCGCGGGAACTTCGTCGAATCGGGCGTCCAGTCGCCGGTCTTGACCTGCCAGCCGTCGTCCAGCACGGCCCACTTGAAGCCCAGCTCCTGCACCTTGGGCAGGGTGGCGCGCACATAGTCCAGCGAGAAGTCGCGCTCATAGCCCCAGGCGCACCACTGCGCCTCGTAGGCGCTCGAAGGCGGCTCGGGCGCGGCCAGGCCCTGGGCGGCCATCAGGCGGCGGTAGCGGTCCAGCGGCACATAGAAGTCGCCGCGGTGCACGGCGAGGAAGCTGCGCGGCGTGGTGAGCGTGGCGCCGGGCTCAACAGTCTGCGGCGCATCGCCGCGCAGAGAAATGTCGACCTGGTCGCCGCTGGCCTTCACGGGCAGCGCGACGAGCTGCGGTTGAAGGGCCAGGTGGCCGACGGCCAGGCCGACATCCCTTCGCCAGACATCGACGACAGGCGTGCCGCCGCCGTAGTCCGACGCATTCATGCCCATGAAGTTCTGCTGGTCGAAGCCGCGCTTGACGGGCTGCACCCAGTCGCGGCGGTCCTGGTGGCTGGCGCCGGAGTAGGTCCACCAGCCGCCCGCGTGTCGCGGCGCTGCGGCCAGGCGGTGGGCGGCGTTGACCCAGGCATCGATGACGAGCGGCTTGTCGCTGGCGTTGATGTAGCTGACGTCCAGCAGCGCCACGCCCGGATGCTCGGCCAGCAGAGTGACGGTGACGCGTTTCTCGATGCCCTCGGCCGAACGGCCGACGAGTGCCAGCGTCTGGCCGGCCCCGAAGGGCGTCGTGGTGGTGCCGGGTTCGGCCTTGCGCAGCGCAAAGCGGCTCAGCGCCTTGCCCTTGGCGACCAGGTGCTCGCTGGCGTCGAAGCCGGTCAGCGTGACCGGCTGCTTGCCGAGCAGGCTGACGACGCGGCAGCGCATCTGCTCGTCGAACTGCAGCGCGAGCGCGGCGTCCTGCAGGCGCACATGGCCCTTGCCGTCGGCGGCCTGAGCGAGCGGCAACTGCGTGGCCAGTGGCGCGGCGCCCAGCCATTGCAGAAAGGCACGGCGTGCCGTCATCGCTTGCCACCCCAGGCGCCGGGGAAGGCACGTTCGGCATTGCTGCGGTAGAGCTTGTCCACCACCGTCTTGGGCAGGGCCAGGCCCTTCACGGGCTTGTCCAGGTCGGCCACCTGGAAGCTGTCGGCCGTGTTGAAGTAGCGCCAGTGCATGCGCCACACACCCTCGGCCTCCTTGGCCAGCGCGGCACCGTCCTGGTCGGGCGCCTGGGCGATGTCGCTGCCGTAGAGGATGCGATCCTGGTACTTGATGAAGAAGCGGCGCACGCGTTCGCGGTCCTGCTGGCTCTGGTATTGCAGTTGGCCGATGCGCGCGGCGACGTCCACTTTCGCCTGCGGGAACTTGTCGAGGAAGGCGGCCAGCTCACCCACGTCGCGCTCCAGCGAGGCGAGATGCACGCCGATGAAGTGCAGCTTCGGATGCGCCGCCACCATGCGGTCGCGCGCGGCCATCTGGGCTTCCCAGCTCGGCATCTCGGGGTGCAGGGCCATGTGGTACTGCGGGTGGGCCTTGAAGTATTCGCGGTCATTGTTGACCGTCATCTTGTCCAGCGGCAGCCAGCAGTTGTGCGGCTCGCCCTGGTGGCCGAGCAGCGGGATGCCCTGCCTGGCGAAGTCGTCGAACAGCGGCGCGAAGCGGGCATCGTCGATCATGACCAGCTTGCTGTCGGCGCCCCTCAGGCTCATGCCGATGTTCTTCCACACCTTCACGCCGACGGCGCCGGCCTTCATGGCTGCGCCGATGCGATGGCGGGTGGCGGGCAGCCAGGCGGGTTGGTCTGAACCATCGACCGGGAAGCTGGCCGCCCAGGCAACGTCCTGCGGAAACTGCTTCTTCAGGTCGATGGCGACGCGCTGCTGGTCGTCCAGCGGCGGGAAGTCCGGGTAGTCGACGTTGATCGTCAACACCTTGAAGTTCTGGACCTGGGCCGCCTTCATGAAGGCCGGCGACGGGTTGTGCAGATGCATGTGCACGTCGACCTTCACGACCCGGCCGTAGTCGGCCATCGTGTAGCTCGGCTCGACGGCATGAGCTTGAGAAAAAGCCGCCCCGGCAAGCAGGGCGGCAAAGGAGGAGACAAGAGATCGCATCAGAACTTGATGGAAGCGCCGAGGGTGAAGGCCCGACCGTAGCGGTAGTAGCCATTGGGCAGGCTGACATTGCCGTTGCCCAGCTTGGGCGCCTGCACCGCATCCGTCAGGTTGTTGCCTTCCAGGCTGATGCGCAGCATGTCGTTCACCTGGTAGGCCACCTGCGCCGTCACCCAGGTCACGGCGTTGGCCGTCTCGTTGAAGTTGGCGCCGATCACGTTGGTGGCGGTGACGAAGCCGTCGGTGCGGTCGGCCGTGGCGCTCATGCTCCACGGGCCGCGCTCGTACAGCACGCCGAAGGAAGCCGTCGCCGGTGCGATGCCTTCGAGCGGACGCTCGACGTCGGCCACCCAGGCACGGGACTTGTTTCGGGTGTACTGGGCCCGCACGCCGAAGCCGTTGTCGAACAGGTGCTGGAAGCCGACCTCGAAGCCGCGCGCCGTCGCCTTGTCGCCGTTGATGGGGCGCTGCACATTGAACAGGCGGCCACCCGGCGCACCGATGTCCTGGCCCGACAGCCACAGGTTGGTGATCTGGTTCTTGATGTTCTTCTGGTAGACGGCAAAGGTCAGCGCCGAGTCCTTGGCGTAGTACCACTCCAGCGACGCGTCGACCTGGCGAGCGCTGTAGGGCTTGAGCTCGGCATTGCCGCCGTAGATCTGCGTGAAGTCGCCCCAGGAGATGCTGGCCGTCGTGTTGGTCGGCGCGAGCTTGTCCACCGCGGGGCGCGCCATGGTCTTGGCGGCACCCAGGCGCAGCTGCAGGGCGTCGGTCAGCAGGTAGGTGAAGTTGACCGCCGGCAGCGCGAAGCTGTAGGTGGCATCCTGCTGCACGGAGGACGGCGGCGCGTAGACGGCCTGGTAGTTCCACGGGCCGTTCTCGATGATGTCGAGGATCTTGGCGTCCCAGGCCTGGGCCGTGGTCTTGGTGCGCACGAAGCGCACGCCGACGTCCGCGTTCCAGCTCTCGCCCGCCAGGTCGGCCTGCACGTAGGCCGTGGTCGTCTTCTCCGTCACGCGGTAGCTTTCCAGCGGGTTCCACTGCGGCGCCGAGATGGTGGAGCTGTAGACGCCGCCACCGGGGCGGGGCTTGCCGTCCCAAGCCTTCAGCGCCTCGGCGTAGTTGGCGACGTCGAAGCCCAGGAAGCTGCGCGGGAAGTTGCCGCTGACGTCGTCCAGGAAGCCCTTGGGGCTGAACGACTGGTTGATGACGTTGCCGCCCAGCGCGCCGACGTTGATGGCGTTCTGGCCCGAGTAGTGGTCGGCGCCGGAGTTGAGCGCGTTGTTGATGAGGTCGCGCGACTTCTTGCGGTTGGTCTGGTTCAGGCCGAACTTCAGGCGGTCGATGTAGAAGCGGTCCACAGCCCACTCGGCGTCGACCTTGGCGCCATTGATCTTGTCGTCGATGTTGTCGCCGGCGCGGCTGTAGTAGTGGGTGTTGAAGTCGCTGGCCTTGAACAGGCCCTGGTCCAGGCCGGTCTGCAGGTCGCGGCCGTCGGCGAAGGTGGTCTTCACGTCGGGTACGGCGCCGCCGTTGAGCTGGATGCGCGTGACGTTGGGCTGGTTCATGCGCAGCACGACATAGCTGTCGTTGCCGCCCGAGTGGCGCTTGGACGTGGACTCGTAGAGGTCGCCCTTGAGCTTCAGCGACGGCGACACCTTCCATTCGGCGTTGACGCCATACAAGGCGGTGTCGACGACGCGGTACTCGGTCTTGTTCAGCAGCTCGGGGTTGAGCCGCATCTCGGGGTCGGTGCTGGCCAGCGTCAGGTCGGTCACCACGCCGTTGGTGATCTTCATGTTGGACCAGCGGCCCGGCGCGTACAGCGGGTAGAACGACAGCTGGTAGCCGACCTGCGGCGAGTCCAGGCGGGTCTTGAAGCCGTCCACGACGACCTTCAGGTCGTTGCTCGGCCGCCATTCCACCTTGCCCGACAGCGCCAGGCGCTTCTTGTTCTCCATGATGGAGCCGAAGCGGAACTGGCCCGGGCCGATCAGGCCTTCCTCGTTCAGGTCGAGCTGGCCGTTGCCGTTGGGGTCGATGGCGCCGCCCCAGGTGTTGCCCCACTGCCAGAACTGGCTCGGGTCGCTGGGAATGGGGTTGCGCGACCAGCCGCCGTCGTTGCCGGCCGTGTCGGTGCGCACATCGCGCTTGGCGTAGACCGCGCCCAGCAACACACCGATCTTGTCGCCGAAGGTGTTGCTGTAGGTGGCCGACACCTTCTGACCGTTCAGGCTGCTCATCTGGTTGCGGTCAGCCTCCACGCGCAGCAGGCCGCGCTGGCCCTTCTGGTCGAAGGGGCTGGCGGAGCGCAGGTTCACCAGGCCGCCGATGGCGCCTTCCATGATGGACGCCTGGGTGGACTTGATGACGTCGGCGCCGCTGATGACGTCGGCGGGCAGCACGTCGTAGGCGAAGTAGCGGCCGGCGCTGTCGGTGCCCAGCAGGCGGTCGTTGAAGGTCGTGATCGTGTACTCGGGGCCCAGGCCGCGGATGCTGACCTTCTGGCCTTCGCCGCCGGCCGTGCGCGAGATGGACACGCCGGTGATGTGGCTCAGCGAATCGGCCACGTTGTTGTCCGGGAAGCGGCCCAGCTCGGTCGCGCTGATGCTGTCCTGCACGCCGGCGGCGTTGCGCTTCAGCGCCAGGGACTTCTGCAGGCTGGCGCGGGTGCCGGTCACTTCGACGCGCTCCAGCTCGTTGACGTCCTTGTCGGTCTTGGCTGCTTCCTGGGCGAAAGCGGGAGCGGCGGCACCGAAGGCAGCGAGGGCCACCAGGCCGGCCAGCGTCAGCGGGTTCAGCGCAAATCGGGGTTGCAGGCGAGGACTCATCGAACAGTTCCTTTGATCTTGTGTGTCGGGGCTGCCGTCAGGGCAGCGCGATGTCATCTGCTTTGGATGCCGGGGCAGCTCTCCCCCGGTGCGGGTTGCCGGCTCCTCGGGTGCCCCTCGAACCGGCTTGATCGCAAGTCTACGAATTCTTTCGTTTGATTTCGTATAGAGTTTTCACGGATGCCAAATGCTTTCGTTGAAGCATGCCACGAAAGCCTTCCACAGGGCTGACATAGAGGGAACGTCCTGAGCTATATCGAGTTTCACCCCCGACCTGCGGGATTCTGCATACGAAAGTGTTTTCGGCGTTGTGTTTTCGTTTTTGTTCGTTTATGCTTTCGCTCGAAAGTTGCCAACGGCGCTTCCCGACCCCACGAAAGACTTCTCCATGCAGAGCAACTGGCTCACCTACACGCTGATCACGACCCTGCTCTGGGGCGTGTGGGGCGCCTTCACCGGCCTGCCCGCCGAGCACGGCTTTCCCGACACGCTGATCTATGCCGTCTGGGCCCTGACCATGGTGGTGCCGGCCGTCATCGTGCTGGCCCGCGCCGGCTGGCGCCTGGACCGCGACCGCCGCTCCGTCGTGCTGGGCCTGGCTGTGGGCCTGCTGGGCGCCGGTGGCCAGATGCTGCTGTTCCGTGCGGTGCAACTGGGCCCGGCCTATCTGGTCTTCCCCATCGTGTCGCTGTCGCCGGCCATCACCATCGCCCTGTCCTTCGGCCTGCTGGGCGAGCGCACCGGCAAGCTGGGCGTGACCGGCATCGCGCTGGCCCTGTGCTCGCTGCCGCTGTTCGACTTCCAGTCCGGCCAGCAGGGACAGGCCATCGGCCTGTGGTTCGTCTTGGCCCTGGCCGTGCTCGTCGCCTGGGGCCTGCAGGCCTATTTCATCAAGCTGGCCAATGTGGGCACCAGCGCCGAGAGCATCTTCTTCTACATGGCCGTCGGCGCCCTGGCCTGCGTGCCTTTCGCGCTGTGGATGACCGACTTCTCCCAGCCCATCAACTGGGGCTGGCAAGGTCCCGGTCTGGCCGCCGCCATCCAGGTGCTGAACGCGGTGGGCGCGCTGATGCTGGTCTACGCCTTCCGCTACGGCAAGGCCCTGGTCGTGTCGCCGCTGGTCAACGCCGGCGGCCCGCTGCTGACGGCCGTCCTCTCCATGGCCCTCAGCGGCGCCGCGCCCACGGGCACCAAGCTGGCCGGCATCGCCCTGGCCCTGCTGGCCGCCCTGCTGCTGGCCCTGCAGCCCGAAACCCCTTCTTCTTCTTCCCAACCCGTTCAAGGAGACGCCGCATGAAGCTCATGCTCGACCTCGTGCGCCGCCACAAGCAAGCTGCCAATGGCGACCAGGCCACCGCCATCGGCATCCCGTCCGTCTGTTCCGCCCATCCCGTCGTCATCGCCGCCACGCTGCGCGAGTGCGCGGCGCAGGGCCGCCCGGCCCTCATCGAGGCCACGTCCAACCAGGTCAACCAGGACGGCGGCTACACCGGCATGACGCCGCAGGACTTCCGCCGCTACGTGCAGGACATGGCCGCCAACGAGGGCCTGGCGCCCGAGCTGCTGCTGCTGGGTGGCGATCACCTCGGTCCCAACGCCTGGCGCAGGCAGCCCGCCGAGGTCGCGATGGCCAAGGCCGAAATCATGGTGGCCCAGTACGTGGCCGCCGGCTTTCGCAAGATCCATCTCGACTGCTCCATGAGCTGCGCCGGCGACCCGGTGCCCCTGCCCGAGCCCGAGATCGCCGCCCGCGCCGTGCGCCTGTGCCGCGCGGCTGAAGCCGCTTGGGCAGCGAGCCCCGACCGCGGCGAGCCGCCCGTCTACGTCATCGGCACCGAGGTGCCCGTGCCCGGGGGCGCGCATGAAGACCTGACCGACCTGGCCGTCACCTCGCCCGAGGCCGCCTCGTCCACGCTGGAACTGCACCGCCACGCCTTCGCCCGCGCCGGCCTGGACCTGGCCTGGGAGCGCGTCGTCGCCATGGTCGTGCAGCCGGGCGTCGAGTTCGACCACCACAAGGTCATCGACTACCGGCCGGACAAGGCGCGATCTCTAAGCGCCTTCATCGAAAGCCAGCCCGGCCTGGTCTTCGAGGCCCACTCGACCGACTACCAGACCCCCGAGCGCCTGGCCCAACTGGCCCGCGACCACTTCGCCATCCTCAAGGTCGGCCCCGGCGTGACCTTCGCGCTGCGCGAGACCCTGTGGGCCCTGGCCGCCGTCGAGCGCGAATGGGTGGGAGAAGGCGATGGCCTCGTGGACACCGTGCTCGGCGTCATGCGCGCCGAGCCCGAGCACTGGCGCGGCTACTACCAGGACCCGGCGCGGCTGGATGTCGACCTCGCCTACAGCTTGAGCGATCGCATCCGCTACTACTGGGCCCACCCCGCAGTTCGCGAGGCCTGCCGGACCATGCTGGCCCGCCTGGACGCCGCGCCGCCGCCGCTGACGCTGCTGAGCCAATACCTGCCCCGCCAGTACGAGGCCGTGCGCGACGGCCGCATCAACACCCAGACCGACTCCCTGCTGCGCGACGGCACCGTCCAAGCCCTGCGCCCCTACCTGCAAGCCTGCGCCGCCTGAACATGACTCTTCTGCACCTCGACCCCACCGACCTCGTGCACCGTGGCGGCACGCACACCGCCCGCGAGATCGCCCATCAGCCCGACGTCTGGCAGGCCATCCACCAGCAGCTGCAGGCCGAGCGCCCCATGCTGGACGCCTTCCTGCAGCCCCTGCTGGCCTTGCCCGACCTGCGCATCGTGCTCACCGGCGCCGGCTCCTCCTCCTTCATTGGCCAATGCCTGGCACCGGCCCTGCTGAAGCTGCTCGGCCAGCGCCCCGGCATCCGCGTCGAGGCCGTGGCCACGACCGACATCGTCTCCAGCCCCGAGCAGTGCCTGCAGCCCGAGGTGCCGACCCTGCTCGTCTCCTTCGCCCGCTCCGGCAACAGCCCGGAGAGCCTGGCCGCCGTCGAGCTGGCCGACCGCTTCGTCAAGCGCTGCCACCATCTCGTCGTGACCTGCGCCGCCGACGGCACGCTGAACCGCCGCCTCGCCGGTCAGGACGGGGCCCATGTGCTGCTGCTGCCCGACGAGACGCATGACCGCGCCTTCGCCATGACGTCCAGCTTCACCGGCATGCTGCTGGCCGCCGCCTGGGCCTTCGGGCTGCCGCTGGCGCCGGTGGCCGAGCTGGGCCGCGCCGCCGCAACGCTGGCCGAAGCCGAGACCAACCGCCTCTATGCGCTGACCGAAGAGAAACCTTTCGAGCGCGTCGTCTACCTCGGCAGCAACGCCCTGCTCGGCCTGGCCCGCGAGGCGGCGCTGAAGCTGCTGGAGCTGACCGACGGCCAGCTCATCGCCCTGGCCGACTCGCCACTGGGCTTCCGCCACGGCCCCAAGACCATCCTCAACGACAAGACGCTCGTCGTCATCTTCCTGTCCAACGACGCCTACACCCGCCAGTACGACCTCGACCTGCTCAACGAGCTGCGCCGCGAAGGCCGCGCCCGCGTGCTGGCCTTGAGGACTTCGTCGCTGAACGGCGCCGAGGCCCCGCACACCGACGACGTGAACCTGGCCCTGCCGGCCAGCGCCCCCGACCTGGCGCTGGCCCCTGTCGCCCTGGTGTTCGCCCAATGCCTGGCCCTGCTCGCCTCGCTGCAACTGGGCATCACGCCCGACAACCCCAGCGCCTCGGGCACGGTGAATCGCGTCGTGCAAGGTGTCACCATCCACCCCCTGACCTCCCAGCAGCAGCAATAGAGATGAGCGCGCTTTTCCTCGGCATCGACGGTGGCGGCACCAAGACGGCCTTCGTCCTCATCGACGGCGGCGGCCGCCTGCTGGCGCGCCACGAGTCGACGACGAGCTATTACCTGGAGATCGGCTTCGACGCGCTGCGCACCCTGCTGCATGACGGCGTGCAGGCCGCGCTGCGCCAGGCCGGCGTGCCGGCGAGCGACGTCGCCCACACCTTTGCCGGCCTGCCCGCGCATGGCGAAGACAGCGAGCTGCTCGGCAGCTTCGATGCGCTGCTGAAAGACGTCGTGCCGCGCAGCACCGTCGGCAACGACATGGTCTGCAGTTGGGCCGGCTCGTTGGCGGGCGGCGACGGCATCAGCCTGGTCGCCGGCACCGGCTCCATCGCCTATGGCGAATGGCAAGGCCGCAGCGCGCGTTGCGGCGGCTGGGGCGAAGTCTTCGGCGACGAAGGCTCGGCCCACTGGCTGGCGCGTGAAGTGCTGGCCCTGTTCTCGCGCATGGTGGACGGCCGCGCCGAGCCGGGCCCGCTGGTCGGCCTGGTGCGCGAGCACTTCGAACTGAGCCACGACCTCGACCTCTGCGGCGAGATCAACGGCAGCGCCGCCCGCAGCGAACTCGCCCAGCTCGCCCGCGTGACCACGGCCGCCGCCCATGCGGGCGACGTGCAGGCGCGCCAGCTGCTCGTGCGTGCCGGCGACGAACTTGCGCTGCTGGCCGCCGGCACCGCGCGCAACCTCGGCGTGCCTGCGGGCGCCGCGGCGGAGGTATCCTATTCCGGCGGCGTCTTCGCGGCCGGCGAGCTGGTGCTCGGCCCGCTGCAGGCCGCCCTCGCCCGCCGTTTGCCCGGCGCCGTGCTCAAGCGCCCGCGCTTTGGCCCCGAACTCGGCGCCGCCCTCTATGCCGCCCGCCTGGCCGGCCAGCCCTTGTCCGCTGAAGCCCTAGGCAAGCTCGCGTAGGCCCGTCGATATCATTCGAAAGCCGTTCCCGCCTTTCGATCCCGCATGCCTGCCACCGCCAACCCACCCGCGAAAACCGAAAGCCCGCTGCTCATCGACGAGCGGCGCCGGCTGATCCGCGAGCTGGTGCAGTCCCAGGGCCGCGTGACGGTGGACGAACTGGCCGACCGCTTCGGCACCTCCGTCGTCACCATCCGCAGCGACCTCAACGCGCTGGCCTCCACCGGCGCGGTGCTGCGCACGCATGGCGGCGCGCTGGCCCAGCGCGACACCGAGGAAGTGCCCATCGGCGTCAAGCAGAAGCTGCGCCACGAGCAGAAGGCCCGCATCGCCGCCGAGGCGGTCAAGCTGATCCGCGACGGCGAGACCATCCTGCTCGACTCCGGTTCCACCACCGAAGAGATCGCGAAGCAGATCCGCGGTTTGCGCCTGACGTCGCTCAACGTCATCACCAATGCGCTCAACATCGCCGCCCTGCTGGCGCCGGTGTCCCACATCAACCTCATCATGCCGGGCGGCCAGTTGCGGCCGAACTCGTACTCCTTGTCCGGCCCGCAGGCGGTGGCTGCGTTGCAGGGCCTGTATGCCGACCGGCTCTTCCTCGGGGTCGACAGCCTCGACCCCGACATCGGCCTGATGACGCCGCATCTGCTCGAAGCGCAGCTCAACGCCCAGATGATGAAGATCAGCCGCCAGGTCGTCGCCGTGGCCGATGCGTCCAAGCTGATGAAGCGCAACCTGTCGGTCATTGCGCCGGTGGAGCAGCTGGACATGCTGATCACTGACAGCGGGGCCGATCAGGCCATCGTGGATCAGTTGAGGGGGCGGGGGATTGAGGTGGTGTTGGCCTGAGGCGCCACTCATGTCCAGCGACATGCCAATGAATCAAGCTTCGATTCGAGCACTGATCGAAGAGGTTTTTCCGTTTGTGCCGCGGCCTAGCCTGGGCGAGCTGTCGTTTCACGGGCCTGACTGTTGTCACTGCGCGATGTCTCGCGACTACCTCAGCGAGTACACCCATCCTGAACTGCCTGCGTCTGCCGTCGCCTACCTGTTCGATGACCTGACGACGCTTTCGTCGAAGGGCTTTGAATGGGTTCTACCTTCGTACCTACGCCATGTGCTTGATGAGCCAGACGACCTCAATTCGTCGACTGAGTACCTCATCTACAACTTAGGACCGAAGCCGGAGTTCGAGGACGAGACCGCGCAGAGGCTCTCTCGTCTCGAAAACAAGCAGATTGAATGCCTCATCAGGCTCATTCAATATTGGCAACAGTCGGGTTTCTGGGGTGACTACTGCCCTGAGGATCTGGCCCGCGCAGAACATTTCTTGCGGAGGCAGATCGAAGCGATCTGATCGTCCTACAGAGAGTCCAGCTCTCCAAGACTCTCCGCCAAGTAGTCCAAGAAACACCGAATCCTCAACGCCAGCTCCGTGTTCCGGTAGTACACCGCATTGACCGGCTGCCTCACCTCCACGGTGTCCTTGGCCAGGATCTGCACGAGATCGCCGCGCTTGCGGTCCTCGGCGGTCATGAAGTCCGCCAGGCAGGCGATGCCTGCGCCGGCCAGCGCCAACTGCCGCACCGTCTCACCACTGGATGCACGCATGGATGGCGCAATCTCGTAGCGCTCGCCCGCAGCGCTGCGCAGCGGCCACTGGTTCAGGCTGTCGGGCTGCGTGAAGCCGATCAGGCTGTGCCCACCCAATCCCGCCACGCTGCGCGGCCGGCCCGCTCGCTCCAGATAGGCCGGGCTGGCCAGCACGCGCAGGCGGTGGCTGCCCAGCGGCCGCGCATGCAGCGTGGAATCCCGCAGCGTGCCGATGCGGATGGCCACGTCGGTGCGCTGCTCGATGAGGTCGATGATGTCCTCGTTGCTGTTCAGCTCCAGCTCGATGTCGGGGAACCGGCGGCGGAAATCATCCACCAGCGGCACGATGACGTGCAGCATGAAGGGCGAAGCCGCGTTGACGCGCAGGCGGCCCGCGGGCTTCTGGCGGCAGACGGCCATCTGCTCCTCGGCAGCCTCCACCGAGGCGAGGATGCTGCGCGCACTGGCCAGGAAGAGATGGCCCTCGGGCGTCAGCTCCAGCCGGCGGGTGGTTCGCGTCAACAGCGTCGTGCCGAGCTTCTCTTCCAGGCGACTCAATGCGCGGCTCACGCCCGAGACCGTCTGCCCCAGTTGCTCGGCGGCGGCGGTGATGGAGCCGGTGTCGATGACGGCCGTGAAGGCGAGGAGTTCGTCGAGGCTGGTCTTCATTTTTGACTTTGAATCAAGAATATTCTGCGCCAACATGGCTTTTTCGGCATGAATGAAATCCACACACTGCGGGCCTTCGCAGTCTCTGGACTTCTGCCATGTCGCTTGCACTCCTCGCGCTGACCATCAGCGCCTTCGCCATCGGGACGACCGAGTTCGTCATCGTCGGCCTCATCCCCACGGTCGCGGCCGACCTGGGCATCACCTTGCCGTCGGCGGGCCTGCTGGTCAGCCTCTACGCGCTGGGCGTCGCCATCGGCGCCCCGGTGCTGACCGCCCTCACCGGCCGCCTGCCGCGCAAGGCACTGCTCGTCGCGCTGATGGCCCTCTTCACGGCCGGCAACCTGCTGGCCTGGCAGGCACCCAGTTACGAGGCGCTCGTGGCCGCGCGCGTGCTGACGGGTCTGGCCCACGGCGTGTTCTTCTCCATCGGCTCGACGCTGGCCACCAGCCTCGTGCCCAAGGACAAGGCCGCGGGTGCCATCGCCATCATGTTCACGGGGCTGACGGTGGCCCTGGTCACCGGCGTGCCGCTGGGGACCTTCATCGGCCAGCACTTCGGCTGGCGCGCCACCTTCCTGGCCGTCGCGCTGCTGGGCGCCATCGCCTTTGTCGCGAGCCTGGCCTTCGTGCCGCGCGGCCTGCGCGGCGCGCCGCCGGCCTCGCTGGCCCAGCAGGCCCGCGTGCTGCGCGAGCCGCGGCTGCTGCTGGTCTATGCCAAGACGGCCATCGGCTATGGCGGCACCTTCATCCCCTTCACCTTCCTGGCGCCGCTGCTGCAGGACGTGGCCGGCTTCAGCGCCGGCTCGGTGGGCCTCGTCATGCTGGTCTACGGCGTGGCGGTCGCTGCCGGCAATATCTGGGGCGGCAAGCTCGCCGACCGCAAGGGCCCCATCGCGGCACTGAAGCTGATCTTCGCGCTGCTGGCCGTCGTGCTGTTCGCGCTGACCTTCACCATCCACTCGAAGGCGGCGGCCCTGGCCACCGTGCTGCTGTGGGGCGCCGTCGCCTTCGGCAATGTGCCGGGCCTGCAGCTTTATGTGGTGCGCCAGGCCGAGCGCTTCGCGCCGCAAGCGGTGGACGTGGCCTCGGGCCTGAACATCGCGGCCTTCAACCTCGGCATCGCCTTCGCGGCCTGGGCTGGTGGCCTCATCGTGACCCACCTGGGCCTGATGCATACGCCCTGGATCGGCGCCCTCGTCGTGCTCGTCGCCCTCGCGCTGACGCAACGCAGCGGCACTCTCGACCGTCGCGAAGGGCAGCCCGCCCGCATGCCCTCCGGCGCCCGCCCGCTGGCCCACTGATCGAAGGACTCGTCATCATGAAACTCACTTCATCGCTTCTGCTCGCCCTGGCCTTCAGCCACACCGCCTCTGCCGACACGCCGCTGGAACGCTGGCGCAGCTACACCGGCGTGACCTGGACCGCGCCGGCGCCCTATGCCGACTCGGCCAAGTCGCCTATCGCCGGCCTGCATTTCGACGCCAAGGGCGGTGCCTACGTCAGCACACCGCGGGTGCTGGCCGCCCACACGCCGGCCACGCTGAGCCGCCTCGACACCACGGCCACCCGCGGCCCCGCCCGGCTGACGGCCTTCCCGTCCGCCGAGGCCAACGACCCGACCGCCGCACCCGCCACGCATTTGCGCAGCGTGCTGGGCTTCCACATCGACCGCCGCAACGGCTGGCTGTGGGCGCTGGACCAGGGCTTTGTCGCCGGCGAGGCCGAAGCACCGGCCGGTGCGCAGAAGGTGCTCGTGTTCGATCTGGCCTCGGGCAAGCTCATCAAGGCGCTGCCGCTGGACGGCGCGGCCGACCGGCGCGGCAGCTTCCTCAACGACATCGCCGTCGATGAGAAGCGCCGCATCGCCTTCATCTCCGACAGCGGCCTGCGCAGCGCGCCCGACAACCAGGCCGGCCTCATCGTGCTGGACTTCGCCTCAGGCAGCGCACGCCGCGTGCTGCATCGCCACGCCAGCATGTTGCCCGAACCTGGCGCCAAGGTGGTGTCACATGGCGCCGAGGTCTGGCCCGGCAACCCGCTGGTGCTGGGCGCGAACGGCATCGGCCTGTCGCCCGACGGCGCCACGCTGTACTGGGCGGTGACAACGGGCACGCATCTGTTCTCTGCACCGACGGCGCTGCTGCGTGACGCGAAGGCGACCGACGCCCGGCTCGCCGCCGCCGTGCGCAATCTGGGCGATGTGGGGGGCAACACGGACGGTCTCGTCGTCGCTGCCGATGGTGCGGTCTATATCACCGACGTGACGCGCAACGGCATCACCCGCTACGACCCACGCGCCGGGCGTTTCACGCTGGCGGGGGCCGACGACGGCGTGCACTGGCCCGATACGCCGGCCCTGATGCCCAACGGCGATCTGGTTTTCACGGCCAGTTCGTTGAACGACCACTTTGCCGGCCGCGTGGCCGCCGGCCAGGAGCGCTATGAGTTGTGGCGCCTGCCACTCAAGTCGGCACGACAGCCGTGACCTCGATCTCCACCTTGGCACGGTCTTCCATCAGCGCCGACACCTGCACGGCGCTCATGGCGATGCCGTAGTCTCGGCCCAGCACCTCGCGGTAAGCCTGGCCCACCTCGCGGCCACGCGCGATGTACTCGCGCTTGTCGATGAGGTACCAGGTCATGCGCACGATGTGCTCGGGCGCGGCGCCGGCCTCGGCCAGCACGGCGCGAATGTTGAGCAGGGTCTGGCGCACCTGCGCGATGAAGTCGTCGCTGTCGAACTCGCAGCGCTCGTTCCAGCCGATCTGGCCGGCGACAAAGACCTGGCGTCCGCTCGCGGCCACGCCATTGGCATAGCCGCGCGGCTGGGTCCAGCCGGCGGGCTGCAGGATTTGCTTGTTGTTGCTCATGATGGTTTTGTCTCCTGTTCTTGTGCGGCGAGCGAGCGCTCCAGCGCGGCACGCAGGTCGTCGGGAAAGGCCTGGGGCTTGTGGGTGGCGAGCGAGGTGCAGACCAGCACCTGCGTGAACTCGACGCGCGGGCCGTCGGCGCCCTCGAATGCGATGCGCAGCTTGACCGAGCTGCCGCCCAGGCGCTCGATACGGATGCGCTGCACGAGATGGTCGCCATGCCGGCTGACGCGCAGGAAGCGCGTGTCCAGCTGGGCCGTGGGCATGCCGACCCGGCGCTGGCCGATCAGCACGTCGAAAGGCAGTCCGAGGTCGTTGGCGAACCAGTCCTCGACCAGCTCGTTCAGCATCTCGAAATAGCGTGGGTAGAAGACGATGCCGGCCGGGTCGCAATGGCCGAAGCGCACGAGCTGCTCACGCTGGAAGGCAAACCCGCCCATCGTCAGACCCCCAGATGCTTCTGCCATAGCGCGGGCTCGGCGGCGAGCGCTGTAGACGGCCCGGCCCAGGCTACGCGGCCGCGCTCAACGAGCGTGTGGTGGTCGGCCAGGCGGATCAGGCGCTGCACATACTTGTCGACGACGAGGATGGTCTGGCCGGCGGCACGCAGCAGGTCCAGGCAGCGCCAGATCTCCTCGCGCACCAGGGGCGCCAGGCCCTCGGTCGCTTCGTCCAGCACCAGCAGGCGCGGATTGGTGACCAGGGCCCGGCCGATGGCCAGCATCTGCTGCTCGCCGCCGGACAGCTGCTGGCCTGAGTTGCCCGCGCGCTCGGCCAGGCGCGGAAAGAGGTCGAAGACGCGCGCCGTCGTCCACTGCTCGGCCGCACCACTGCGGTTGGCCGCAAAGGCGTCCAGATGCTCGCGCACGCTGAGGTTGGGGAAGACCTGCCGGCCCTCCGGCACCAGGGCCAGGCCGAGGCGCGCGATGCGGTCGGCTGGCCAGCCGGTGACATCCTCGCCGCAGAAGCGGATGCGCCCGCCGCTGGGCTGGAGCCAGCCGCAGAGGCAGCGCAGCAGCGTGCTCTTGCCCATGCCGTTGCGGCCCAGCAGCGTGGCGACCTCGCCGGGCTTAATGGCGAGCTGCATGCCGAACAGCACCTGGCTGGCGCCGTAGCCGGCTTCGAGGCCATCAATCTCAAGCAATGCGCTCATGCCGCCGCCTCCATCTCGTCGCCCAGATAGGCGCGCTTGACCTCGGGATGGGCGCGGATGGCCGCCGGCACATCGCTGGCGATGACGCGGCCGCCGACCAGTGTGGAGATGCGGTCAGCCAGACGGAAGACGGCGTCCATGTCGTGCTCGACCAGCAGCAGGGTCTGGCCCTCGGCCTTCAAGGCCTGCAGCAGTTCGACCATGCGGGCCGATTCGTCCGGCCCCATGCCGGCCAAGGGTTCGTCCAGCAACAGCAGGCGCGGCCGGGCGGCCAGGGCCAGACCGACTTCGAGCTGGCGCTGCTCGCCATGGGCCAGTTCACCGGCCATGCGGTCGGCCTGAGCGCTCAGGCCGACGCGCGCCAGCAGGCGGTCGGCCTGATCATGTGCCGCGGCATCGGCCCGCGCCGGCCGCCACCACGACGGCGCACGCTCGTCTCGGGCCAGCAGGGCCAGCACGAAGTTGTCACGCACCGTGCAGGGCTTGAAGAGGCTGGTGATCTGGAAGCTGCGCACCAGGCCGGCTTGCACGCGGCGGGCGATGTCCAGCCGGGTGACGTCCTGGCCGTCGAAGACGATCTGGCCGGAATCTGGCGCCAGGGCGCCGGAGATCTGGTGGATCAGCGTCGTCTTGCCGGCACCATTGGGGCCGATCAGCGCATGCAGCTCGCCCGCCCGCACCTCGAAGCTCGCGCCATCGGTCGCGGCCAGTGCGCCGAAGCGCTTGACGAGGTTCTTGATCTCAAGCACGGCGCCCCTTCCAACTCCATCCCGCCAAGCCGCGCGGCGCATACAGCACGACGAGCAGCAACAGCGCGCCCAGACCCAGCTGCCAGTGCAGGGTGTAGCCGGACAGCAGCTCCTCCAGCAGCAGCAGGGCCGCGGCGCCCAGCGGCCCGCCCCAGAGCGCACCGGCGCCGCCGATGATGACCATGACCATCAATTGGCCGGACTGCGACCAGTGCATCAGATGCGGCGACACCAGGCCGTTCAGGTTGGCCAGCATGGCGCCGGCCAGACCGGCGATGGCGCCTGCCAGCACAAAGGCCTGCCAGCGCAGGGCGAACACACGGCCACCCGCTGCGGCGACACGCACTTCGTTCTCGCGTGCGCCCTGCAGCAGCCAACCGAAGGGCGAGTTCACCAGGCGCTGCAGGCCGAGCATGACGCCGGCAAACAGCGCCAGCGCTACCCAGTAGAAGCTGGCGTCGTCCTTGAGGTTGAGCCCCAGCCCGACCACCGAGCGCTGCGCCAGCGGCAGTCCGTCGTCACCGCCATAGGCCTTCAGCGACACGGCCAGGAAATAGAACATCTGGGCGAAAGCCAGCGTGATCATGATGAAGTAGACGCCGCGGGTGCGCAGGCTGATGGCGCCGATCACTGCCGCCGCGATGGCACTGACGAGCATCGCGGCCGGCCAGGCGATCCAGGCTGACGAGATACCCGCATCCATCAGCACACCGACGGTGTAGGCACCCAGGCCGATGTAAGCCGCATGGCCGAAGCTCACGAGGCCGCCGAAACCGAGGATGAGGTTCAGGCTGGACGCCGCGATGGCAAAGATGAGGATGCGTGTCGCGACAACGGTATAGAACTCCAGGCCGACGGCCTGCAGCAGCGGCGGCAGCGCGGCGAGCACGACCAGCAGCAGCCAGAGCCAACGGCCGAGCCCACGGTGATGGAGGCTGCGAGATTCAGCCATGGGCAGGGAAGAGGCCTCTCGGCTTCCAGAACAGGATGGCGGCCATCAGCACATAGATGAGGATGGAAGCGAGGGCCGGGCCGAGGTTGGACGCGACCTCGGGCGAGGCGAGCTGGCGCAGCAGGGCCGGCAGCAGCGTGCGGCTGGCCGTGTCGACGACGCCGACCAGCAGCGAACCCACCAGCGCACCGCGCACCGAGCCGATGCCGCCGACGACGATGACGACGAAGGCCAGGATCAGGATGCTCTCGCCCATGCCCACCTGCACGGCCAGCAACGGACCGAGCAGTGCACCGGCCAGCGCACACAGCGCGGCGCCGAAGCCGAACACGGCCGTGAACAGCAGGCGGATATTGACGCCCATGGCCGTGGCCATCTGGCGATTGGACGCACCCGCCCTCACCCAGGCGCCGTAGCGCGTGCGCGTGACCAGCAGCCACAGCAGCAAGGCGACGGCGAGGCCGACGCCGATGATGAGCAAGCGGTAGGCCGGGTAGTGCAGCCCCGGCAGCAGTTCGACCGGGCCAGACAGCGCGGCCGGCGTGTTCAGCATCAGGGGCTGGTCGCCCCAGACGATGCGCACGCCTTCGTTGAGCATCAGGATCAGGGCGAAGGTGGCGAGGACCTGGCTGAGGTGGTCTCTGGCGTAGAGCTTTCGCAGCAGGGTGACTTCGAGAGCCATGCCGAGGATGGCCGTTCCTGCCAGGGCGGCAAGGACGGCGACCAGGAAGGATCCGGTGGCGGCGGCCGTGGCGGCGGCGAGGTAGGCCCCGACCATGTAGAGCGAGCCATGCGCCAGGTTGATCATGTCCATGATGCCGAACACGAGCGTCAGGCCCGCGGCGAGCAGGAAGAGCATCAGGCCGAATTGGAGGCCGTTGAGGGCTTGCTCGGTGATGAGAATCCAGTCCATCAGTAGATAGCCTTGACCAAACCCGGAAGCCGGTCGCACCGAGGTATTTGTCTTCCCCCCTTTGAGCCCGCCGAGAAGCGCAGGTCCTTGAGGCCGCGTGCGCAGCACGCTCCAAGCTCTGACTCCGCGCAACTGTTTGACCAGAGCGTAGCGGCGGGAGTTTCGCGCGGGGCCTCAAGGATCGAGCATCGCAGGGCACCCCTCGCTGTGCGAGGGGCGGGCGGTTCGGGGGCGATTTCTTTGCCTACTTTCTTGTTCGCACAAGAAAGTAGGTCGCCCGCCGGGGCGAACTCCCGGCTGGGCCTCACTCGCAAACCCGATCCTTCAGCGAAGCCCATCTCAACACTCACATCTTGCAAGCCGACGCATACGCGTCTTCATGCTGCGTGAAGATCTTCCCCAGCGTCCGATTCGTCACCCTTCCCTGTCCATCCTTGGTGATGACGCGCAGGTAGTAGTCCTGAATCGGGTACTGGTTCCTGTTGAACTTGAACGGCCCGCGCACCGACTCGAACCTGGCGGCTTTCAGCGCCTTCAACACCGCCGCCTTGTCCTCCGTCTTGCCCTTCACATCCCTCACCGCCGCATTCATCAGCAGCGCCGCGTCATAGCCCTGGCTCGCATACAGCGACGGCAGACGGCCGTAGTCCTTCACAAAGTCCGCCACGAACTTCTTGTTCACCGCGTTGTCCATGTCATGCGCCCAATGCGAGCTGTTGAACATGCCCAGCATGGGCTCGCCGACGGCCTTGATGACGTCTTCATCCGCCGAGAACCCCGGCCCGAACAACGTCACGTCCTTGGATAAGCCAGCCCCGACGAACTGCTTGATGAAATTGATGCCCATGCCGCCGGGCAGGAAGATGTACATCGCATCGGGCTTGGCGGCGCGGGCCTGGGCCAGTTCGGCGGCGTAGTCGAGCTGCCCGAGCTTGGTGTAGATCTCCTCGACGACGGCGCCCTTGTAGTAGCGCTTGAAGCCCGTCATCGCGTCCTTGCCCGCGGGATAGTTGGGCGCCAGCAGCACCAGCTTCTTGAAGCCCTTCTCCGTCACCGTCTTGCCGACGGCCTCGTGCAGGTTGTCGTTCTGCCAGGCGACGTTGAAGAAGTACGGGTTGCACTGCTCGCCGGCGTACTGCGATGGACCGGCGTTGGCGCTGACATAGGGCACCTTGGCATCGAACACCGCCGGGCCGACGGCCAGCATGATGTTGGAGAAGACGATGCCGGTCATGAAGTCGACCTTGTCGCGCTTGATGAGGCGCTCGGCGCTCTGCTTGGCGACCTCGGGGTTCTGCTGGTCGTCGGCCGTGACCATCTCGACGGGCAGGCCGCCGAACTTGCCGCCGCTGTGCTTGAGGCCGAGGGCGAAGCCGTCGCGGATGTCCACGCCCAAACCGGCGCCGGGGCCGGACAGGGTGCTGAGGAAGCCGATCTTGAGCTTGTCGGCGGCTTGAGCCGCAGGGAGCAAGGCAAGGCCGAGGGTGACGGCGGCAAAGGTCTTCTTCATGCGCAGGTCTCCATGGATGGGGTCAGGCTTTGAGCTTAAAGCGTTGCAGCTTGCCGGTCTCGGTGCGCGGCAGGCTGTTGCGGAACTCGATGGCACGCGGGTATTTGTAGGGCGCGATCGTCGCTTTCACATGCTCCTGCAGCGCCTTCACGTCGCCGGCATGGCCCTCGCGCAGCACGACGAAGGCCTTGACCAGCTGGCCACGCTCTTCGTCGGGCACGCCGATGACGCCGCATTCGGCAACGGCAGGGTGACTCAACAGCGCTGCCTCGACCTCGGGGCCGGCGATGTTGTAGCCGCCCGAGATGATCATGTCGTCGGTGCGGGCCTGGTAGACGAAGTAGCCCTCGTCATCGATCAGATAGGAATCGCCCGTCAGGTTCCAGCCGTCCTGCACATACTGGTGCTGGCGCTCGTCGGCCAGATAGCGGCAGCCGGTCGGGCCCTTGACGGCCAGGTGGCCGACCTGCCCGGCGCGCAGCGGCTGGCCGGCGTCGTCGAGGATGCAGGCCTGGTAGCCGGGCACGGGCTTGCCGGTGGCGCCAGCCTTGGCGTTCTCTTCGGTGTGCGAGATGAAGATGTGCAGCAGCTCGGTGGCGCCGATGCCGTCCAGCAGCTCGATGCCCGTCGCCTGCTTCCACAGCGCGCGCGTGGCGGCCGGCAGGGCCTCGCCGGCGCTGACGCATTTGCGCAGCGACGAGATGTCGTGCTGAGCCACCAAGGGCGCCATCGCCCGGTAGGAGGTCGGCGCCGTGAAGCAGACCGTCGCGCGGTGCTCGGCAATCGCAGCCAGCAGCAGGTCGGGTGCTGGCTTCTCCAGCAGCACCGTCGACGCTCCCACGCTCATCGGGAAGAGCAGCAGGCCGCCCAGGCCGAAGGTGAAGGCCAGCGGCGGGCTGCCGATGAAGACGTCGCTGGCCTCCGCACGCAAGCAATGCACCGGCCAGCAGCGGCAGATCGCGAGGATGTCGCGATGGAAATGCATGGTGCCCTTGGGCTGGCCCGTGGTGCCCGAAGTGAAGGCGATCAGCGCGCAGTCATCGCTGGCGGTGTCCGCATTGCTGAACGTGGCCGGCTGACGCGCCGCGCGGGCTTCCAGGCCATCCGGCTCGCTGCTGCGGTAGTGGCAGATGCCCCGCAGCATCGGGTTCTGCAACTGCGCCGCCGCGAGTTCGTCGGCCAGCGCCGCATCGCACAGGGCATGCGTCACCTCGGCCTTGGCGATGACCTTGCCCAGTTCGCCGGCGCGCAGCAGCGGCATGGTGGCCACGGCAATGGCGCCGGCCTTGATGACGGCGAACCAGCAGGCCGCCAGCTGCGGCGTGTTGGCGCCGCGCAGCAGCACACGGTTGCCGGGCACGACGCCGAGTTCGTTGCGCAGCACGTTGGCAATGCGATTGGCCTCGGCCTGCAGCTGCGCATAGGTCCACTTCACAGCGCCGCCCTGCACGCAGAGCCGGTCGCCCAGGCCTTGCTGCACCCAGCGGTCCAGCAGTTCGGTGGCCGCATTGAGCTGGGGGCCGAACTGCAGCTCGGGCAGGTCGAAAACCAGCTCCGGCCACTGGTCCTGCGGCGGGAGGTGGTCTCTTGCGAAGGTGTCCAGATGGGCCGAAGGATGCATGTTCAAGCCTGCTTCAACAGTTCGCGGCCGATGATCAGCTGCTGCACTTCGCTGGCGCCCTCGTAGATGCGCAGCGCACGGATTTCGCGATAGAGGGATTCGACGATCTCGCCGCGGCGCACGCCACGGCCACCGAAGAGCTGCACCGCCGCGTCGATGACCTGCTGGGCGCCCTCGGTCGCCATCAGCTTGGCCATGGCGGCCTCTTTCGTGATGGTCCTGCCCTGGTCACGCAGCCAGGCGGCGCGGTAGACCATCAGGGCGGATGAGTCCACCGTGCAGGCCATGTCGGCCAGCTTGGCCTGCGTGAGCGGCAGGTCGGCCAGGCGGGCGCCGAACATGGGGCGCGCCTTGGCTTGCCTCAAACCCTCCTGCAGTGCGCGTCGCGCAAAGCCCAGGGCTGCGGCGGCGACCGAGGTGCGGAAGACGTCCAGCGTGCGCATGGCCAGCTTGAAGCCCTCGCCGGGCGCACCGAGCATCTGGCTCTTGGACACGCGGCAGTTGGTGAAGCGCAGACGGGCCAGCGGGTGGGGTGCGATGACGTCGATGCGCTCGGCGATGTCAAAGCCCGGGATGCCGGCATCGAAGATGAAGGCCGAGATGCCACGCGTGTCTCGACGAGGAACACCCTGACCGGGCGTTCCGGGCGCTTCGCCCGTGCGGGCGAACAGCACGTAGAAGTCCGCGATGCCGCCGTTGGAGATCCAGGTCTTCTCGCCATTGAGCAGGTAGCCGTCGCCGTCCTCGGTGGCGCTGCACTGCATGGCGGCGACGTCGGAGCCGGCCTCGGGCTCCGACAGCGCAAAGGCAGACAGCGCCTCGCCCCGCGCCACACGGGGCAGATAGCGCTCGCGCTGGGCCGGCGTGCCCTGCAGCGAGATGGCGCCCGAACCCAGGCCCTGCATGGCGAAGGCGAAGTCAGCGAGCCCGTCATGTTTGGCCAGGGTCTCGCGGATCAGGCAGATGGCGCGGGTGTCGATGGCCTGGCCTTCGCCGGCCACCGCGTGGTTCAGCCAGCCAGCCTGGCCGAGCAGCGCGACGAGGCGCCGGCATTCGCCGCCCACGTCGCCATCATGGTCGACATGCCGCAGATGCTCGCCGCACCAGGCATCGAGCGCGGTCGCCAACTCGCGATGCTTGGCTTCGAAGAAGGGCCAGTCGAGATGGGACATCTTCAATCTCCCTGGAAGACCGGCTTCTGCTTGGCGACAAAGGCCTCGTAGGCGCGATGGAAGTCCTTGGTCATCATGCAGATGGCCTGGGCCTGCGCCTCGGATTCGATGGCCTCGTCGACACCCATGGACCATTCCTGGTGCAGCATGCGCTTGGTCATGGCATGGCCGAAGTTGGGGCCGCTGGCGATGTCACCTGCCCACTTCAGCGTCTCGGCCTGCAGTTGCTCGGGCTCGACCAGACGGTTCAGGAAGCCCCAGTTCAGCGCCTCTTCGCCGCCCAGGCTGCGGCCGCTGTAGAGCAGGTCCGACGCCCGGCCCTGGCCGACGATGCGCGGCAGCATGGCGCAGGCGCCCATGTCGCAACCGGCCAGGCCCACGCGGGTGAACAGGAAGGCCGTCTTGCTGCGCGCCGTGCCCACGCGCAGATCGGACGCCATGGCCATGATGGCGCCGGCGCCGGCGCAGACACCGTCGATGGCCGCAAGGATGGGCTGCGGGCAGGCGCGCATGGCCTTGACGAGGTCGCCCGTCATGCGCGTGAAGGCCAGCAGGTCGGGCATGCTCATGCCAGTCAGCGGGCCGATGATCTCGTGCACATCGCCGCCCGAGCAGAAGTTGCCGCCGGCGCCCTCGATGACGATGGCCTTGACCTCGTCCACATAGGACAGCGCCCGGAACAGGTCGCGCAGCTCGGCATAGGAGGCGAAGGTCAGCGGGTTCTTGCGCTCGGGCCGGTTCAGCGTGATGACGCCGACCGCGCCCTGCTGCTGCCAGAGGAAGTGCTGGGCTTCGTGGCCCACCAGGCTCAGGTGGTTGCCGGAGGTGAGGTGCGGCGTCATTGGGAATCCTTGGCCAGATGCGTTTTCAGTTGGGCGAGCAATTCGTGGACTTGCGTCTTCTGGGCCGGCGTCCAGCCGGCGAAGAGCTCGACGATCCAGCCCTCGTGGGTGGCCGCCATGCGCTTGAACTGGCGGCGGCCCTGGGGCGTGAGCTTGACGATGAAGCTGCGGCGGTCGTCGGCGCGGGTCTCGCGCAGCACCAGGCCTTCGGCTTCGAGCTGGTCGGTGATGCCGGTCACATTGCCGCCCGTCACCATCAGACGCCTGGACAGCTCGCGCATGGTCAGGCCATCGGGGTGGCGCTCCAGCTGGGCGAGCAGGTCGAAGCGCGGCAGCGTGGTGCCGAAGTCGGCGCGCAGGCGCTGGCGGATCTGGTCTTCCACGCGGGTCGTGCAGGACAGCAGGCGCAGCCAGAGCTTCAGCGCCTGGTGGTCCTCGTCGGACAGCCGCGTCTCGAGGTCGAGATCGTTCACACCGTCTCCCCGCCGCAGACGGCAATGGCCTGCCCATTGACGCCGCCGGCGCTGATGAGCCAGGCCACGGTGTCGGCCGCTTCCTCGGGCTGGATCAGCCGCCCCTGTGGATTGGCCTTGGCCAGTTCGGCCTTGGCCTGCTCGGGCGTGCGCCCCGTCTTGGCGACGATGGTGTCCACCGCGTTGGCGACGATGTCGGTCTCGGTATAGCCGGGGCAGACGGCGTTGACCGTCACGCCCTTGGCCGCCACTTCCAGCGCCATCGCCCGGGTCAGGCCCAGCACGCCATGCTTGGCCGCGCAATAGGCGGCCACGTAGGCATAGCCCTTGAGTGCCGCCGTGCTGGCCACGTTGACGATGCGGCCCTGCTTGCGCGCCAGCATGCCCGGCAGCACGGCGCGGCTGCACAGGAAGCTGCCGGTGAGGTTGACATTGAGCAGGCGCTGCCAGAGTTCGAGCGAGGTCTTGTGCAGAGGCGCGGTCTCGACCTGGCCGGCGTTGTTGACGAGGATGTCGACGTCGCCCACGGCCGCAAAGGCCGCCGCGACGCTGCTCTCGTCGGACACGTCGCAGATCTGGATGGCGACGTTGCCGAGTTCGGCCTGTTGGGACTGCAGGCGTTCCAGGCTGCGGCCCATCAGCGTGACGCGCAGGCCGTCGGCCAGCAGCCGCTTCGCGATCGCCGCGCCAATGCCGCTGCCGCCACCGGTGATCACTGCATGCTGTTTCATACGCCCAATGCCTTGTTGGCCTGCTCGGCCGCGGCCACGCTTGCCGAGCGCTGGCGTTCGAACTCGCGCTCGAGCTGGCTCTTGCCCGAGAGGTATTGCCTGGGCCACTCCAGGCCGATGGGGCCGCGGTAGCCGATGCGGGCGGCTTCGGTCAGCGTCCAGGCTGGGTTGGCCAGATGCGGCCGGGCGATGGCGCAAAGGTCGGCGCGCCCGGAGGCGATGATGCTGTTGACGTGGTCGGCCTCGGAGATGGCGCCGACGGCCATGGTCGCGATGCCGACGCGGTTGCGGATGGCCTCCGAGAACGGCGTCTGGAACATGCGGCCATAGACCGGCTTCTGCGCCTTGCTGACCTGGCCGGAGGACACGTCGATGAGGTCGGCGCCTGCAGCCTTGAAGGCGGCGGCGATGGCGACGGCATCCTCGGGCGTCGTGCCGCCAGCCACCCAGTCGTGGGCCGAGATGCGCACGGACATGGGCCGGTCCAGCGGCCAGACCTCGCGCAGCGCGTTGAAGACTTCCAGCGGATAGCGCAGCCGGTTCTCCAGCGAGCCGCCGTAGTCGTCGTCACGCTGGTTGGTCAGCGGCGAGATGAAGGCGGACAGGAGATAGCCGTGGGCACAGTGCAGCTCCAGCCAGTCGAAGCCGGCATCGGCCGCGCGGCGGGCGGCGTTGACGAAGTCTCCTCGGACTCGGTCCATGTCGGCGCGCGTCATCGCGCGGGCGACCTGGCTGATGCCGGCGAGGTATTGCTGCGGAGAAGCCGAGATCAGCGGCCAGTTGCCGTCGGGCAGCGGCAGGTCTTCGCCTTCCCAGGGCACGCGGGTCGAGCCCTTGGGGCCGGCGTGGCCGAGCTGCATGGCGATCCTGGCGCTGCTGCTGGCGTGCACATGCTCGACGATACGCTGCCAGGCGGCGCCCTGGGCGTCGTTCCACAAGCCAGGACAGGCGGGCGTGATGCGCGCGTCAGGCGATACGCAGGTCATCTCCGCGAAGACGAGCCCTGCCCCGCCCAAAGCCCTCGCGCCGAGATGGGCCAGGTGGTAGTCGCCGGGGATGCCGGCCTCGCAGCTGTACTGAGCCATGGGCGAGACGACGACGCGGTTCTTCAGAGTGACGCCGCGCAGCTTGAAGGGCGTGAACATGGGTGGCACCTGCGCGTCCACGCCGCTTTGTGCCGCCAGCCAGCGCTCGAACTCGCCGACGTAGCGGGCGTCGCGCAGGCGCAGGTTCTCGTGCGAGATGCGCTGGGAGCGGGTCAGCAGCGAATAGGCGAACTGCTCGGGCGCCAGGCGCGCATGGCGCTCGACGTTCTCGAACCACTCGGTGGAGTTGCGCGCGGCGTTCTGGATGCGCAGCACCTCGATGCTGCGCGTGGCCTGGTAGGCGTCGAGCGCCGTTTGCAGGTCGCCATGCGCCTGGATGTCTCGTGCCAGGTCGATGGCGTCTTCCAGCGCGAGCTTGGTGCCCGAGCCGATGGAGAAATGGGCCGTGTGGGCGGCGTCGCCCATCAGCACAACGGGAATGCCGCTCTCGTTGCGGTGCACCCAGGTCTTGCAGACGACACGCGGGAAGCGGATCCACGACGCCGAGCCGCGCAGATGGCTGGCATTGGAGATCAGCGGGTGGCCGCCCAACACCTTGGCGAACAGCTGCTCGCAGAAGGCGATGCCCTCCTCCTTGCTCATGGCCTCGATGCCGGCGGCGCGCCAGACATCTTCCGGCGCCTCGACGATGAAGGTCGAATGCGTCGCGTCGAAACGGTAGGCATGAGCCTGGAACCAGCCCCACTCGGTGGGCTGGAAATCGAAGGTGAAGGCGTCGAACAGCTTGGTGGTGCCCAGCCACACGAAGCGGCAGGCGCGCAGGTCGATGTCGGGCTGGTAGGTGGCGGCGTACTTCTGGCGCAGGCGGCTGTTCAGGCCGTCGGCCGCGATGATGAGGTCGGCTTCGATGCCGGCGTCGTCGGCCACGTCGGTCTCGTAGACCAGCTCCACGCCCAGCGCCTCACAGCGCGCCTGCAGGATGTTGAGCAGCTTCTTGCGGCCGATGCCGCAGAAGCCATGGCCGCTGGAGACCATGCTGCGGTCCTTGAAGTGGACGGCGATGTCGTCCCAGTGGTTGAAGGCGTCGCTGATCTCTTCGGCCGTCTCGGGGTCGGCCTCACGCAGCGCTTCCACGGTCTGGTCCGACAGCACGACGCCCCAGCCGAAGGTGTCGCCGGCACGGTTGCGCTCCAGCACCCGCACCTGATGGGCCGGGTCGGCCTTCTTCATCAACAGGGCGAAGTAGAGGCCGGCGGGTCCGCCGCCGATGCAGGTGATGCGCATCGCACCACTTTAGAAATCAATAGTTCAAACGTCAAGCAATTGGACGTGGCACTGCCTGACGGACAAACCCTAGGTCGTCACTGCCAGCTCAGGTGGACGACGCGATACCCGCTGGCCTTCAGCGACCGAAGCAGGAACGGCAGCGCCCTCGCCGTCTGGTCCTGGTTGTCGTGCAAAAGGATGATGCCGCCACCACTCTTGGCCAATCCACCCAGCAGCTTGTCGGCCAGCATCTGCGGCGTCTGATCGGGCAGCCAGTCCTCGGCGCCGGCGTCGATGGACATGACGGTGATGGCGCGCTCGCGCAGCGTGGCCACCATGAAGGGTGATTCCGCCAGGAAGGGGAAGCGCCAGGCCGCCGGCTCACTGCCCAGCACCTCGCGGTAGGCCGCCGTCATCGCGTCCAGGTCGGCGAGTTGGGCAGCAGGCGGCAGCCGGGAGAAATTGTCGTGGCGGTTGCCATGCATGCCCAAGGTGTGGCCCGCCTCGCGCACCTGGCGGGCCAGGGCGGGATGCTGGCGCAGCGGCTCGCCGTTCATGAAGAAGCTGGCCTTGACGCATTGTTCCGCCAGTGCCTTGAGCACCACGGGCGTGGATTCGGGGCGAGGGCCGTCGTCGAAGGTCAGCACGACCTCCTTGGGCGCCAGACCAGCCAGGGCCACATGCTGGGCGCTGCCCCAGGCCGCGCCTTCGCGCTTGAGTGTCAGCGTGCGCGAGGTGCTCAGGGCCTCGGGCGGGCAGGCGGGTTCGGCGGCGGCCAGGGCCATGGCCAGCAACAGGCTCATCATCAATGCGCGCCGACCGGGGCCTCGTTGCCCTCGGGCGCTTCCTCGTGGTCATGCGGGAAGGGCGCCAGCCAGGCCAGGATGACCGGCGGGATGGAGAAGATCAGCACCCAGCCGAAGAAGCTGACGTACTGGTGGTTCACATAGTTCCACAGCAGGCCGCTGACGCTGCCCGTGCCCCACTTCGTCAGCGCCATGACGCCGGTGGCCATCGCGTAGTGGGCCATGCGGAAGGGCCCCGGGGCGATCTGCTGCATCATGTAAAGCATGTGGCCGACCGAACCCATGCCGAAGCCGAACTTCTCGATGGAGACGACGACGGCGATGGTGAACGTGTCCGTCGGCATCGACTGCGCTAGGTAGAAATAGGTCAGGTGCGGGACGTTCAGCACCAGGGCCAGCGTGAAGAAGGTGCGCGGCAGCGTGCGGCGCGCCACCAGGAATCCGCCCAGGAAGGCCCCGGCGATGAAGGTCAGGGTGCCGACCGTGCCGTTGATGTGGCCCAGCGACTCGTTGTCCAGGCCCAGGCCGCCGGCGGCGCGCGTGTCCAGCAGGAAGAGCGGGCCGAATTTCTCGATGAAGCCTTCGCCGAAACGGTAGAAGAAGATGACGGCCAGCATCATCCAGATCTGCGGTTTCTGGAAAAAGGTGATCCAGGCCTCGGCCGTGGCCTTGAGGCCGCCGCCCAGGCCGGCGCCGTGCAGGTGCGAGGGCGAGCCCGGCGGCAGCACGCGCAGGTGATAGACACCGAAGACGGCCATGAAGGCCGCGGCCAGCGACACGACGACGACCCAGCACTGCACCCAGGAGAGGCCCTGGTGGTTGTGCAGATAGCCGGTCAGCGAGACCAGCAGGCCGGACGCAACCACGGCGCCGAGGTTCCAGCACATGCCCTGCACGCCTGAGTAGCGCGCCTGGTCGGTCTTGGAGACGGTGGTCATGAACACGCCGTCGGCGCAGGTGTCCTGCGTGGCGGACGCAAAGCCGACGATCCAGAAGAAGGCCAGCGACAGCTTGAAGAAGCTCTCTAGCGGCAGGCACAGCGCGACGAGGCCCAGGGCCGCCGCCATCGTGAACTCCATGCTGATGACCCAGAAGCGCTTGCTGCGGTAGGTTTCCAGCAGCGGCGCCCACAGCGGCTTGAGCACCCAGGGCAGGTACATCTGCGAGGTGTAGAGGGCGATGTCTTCGTTGGAGATGCCCAGGTTCTTGTAAATGATGGCCGCGACGACGCCGACCATCACATTGGGCAGGCCCATGGCCAGGTAGAGGGAGGGCACCCAGACGAGCGGGTGGCGGGAGGTCGAGGTCATGGGGTCTCCGTGGTCTTCTTCTCTGATCAACGAGGCGCAGGCGTCAGCACCTGCAGCGCGGCCGACACATAGACCAGCGGCGCGTTCCAGTTGATGGCGACCTCATTGGCGGCATAGCTGCAGCCGTGGTCGATATAGGACAGGGCCGGCAAGGCCGACGGGTAGCGCACGGGGCAGTTCTTCTGGTCCTGCTGGCCCGGGTTGGGGCCGCCGACGATGAAGCCGGGCACGGGAGCGTCGACGCCGTCGGCCTCGGAGGGCCGGTGGTGGGGGTGCAGCGGCGAGCGCTGGCCGAAACCGGTCACATAGCTCATGGCCAGCGGGTTGCGGCCCAGCACATAGTCCAGCACCGATTGCGCGGCGTCGAGCCGGCGGCGGTCGTCGTCCAGGCGATAGGCCTGGATCAACATCAGCGCCTGATTCAGCGCATGGGCATTGCTGCCCCAGACGAAGTCGGTCGTCACCTCCATCGTCAGGCGATAGGCCGAGGCCTGCCAGAGCGCCGCGAGCTCATCACCAAAGCCGCGCACGCGGCGCGTGACGAGATCGGCGTCGGCCTTGGAGAGCTGGTCGCGATGCTGGGCCAGGCTGGTCCAGGCCAGGCCGACGACGTCGCCCCAGCCCGGCACACGGATGGGTTGCGACTCCAGCTTCAGCGCGTCTCGGTAGGCGGCTTCACCCGTCGTGATGAACAGCTCGGCGGCCGCCCAGGCGAACTCATCGTCGAGCTTGGCGTCGCCGTACTCGCCGGTGCGCACATCGGGCGGGTTCTTGTAGACGGCCTGTGGATTCGCACGCGCCCATTGCCAGGCGGCGACGGACGCATCGCGCATGCGGGCGGAAAGGCCCGGCCGCTGCGCCTCGAAGGGCTTGAAGACGCGGCTGGCATGGGCCATCACGGCGGCGAAGTCCAGCGCCGCGGCAGTGCTCTTGGCAACGACGTAGCGCGTGCCCTTGGTTTCATGCGGCATCTGGTTGCCGTCGAAGCTCTTGTTGGTGAGCTTGTGATAGACCCCGCCGTCAGCCGGGTCCTGCATGGCCAGCATCCACTCGAGGTTCCACAGCACCTCGTTCAGCACGTCCGGCAGGACGTCGCCGGTCTCGGGGATGTCGATCCGCAGCGCCTTGAACAATGCCGGGAACTGTTCCCAAGCGGCCAGCAGCGTGTAGACGGTGATGCCGGAGTTGACGATGTATTTGTTGTAGTCGCCCGCGTCGTACCAACCCTTGGGCGCGGAGATGCGCGTGCCTTCGGGGCGCTTGTCGCTGGCGGCCGAGGCGTGGACGAGAACCTCGGTGTCGGGGTGGCCGCCGGGCCGGGCCCAGCGGCCGGCGTGGCGAGCCTCGAGCGCGAGTCCCGCACGGTTGAAATAGAAGGCCTTCAGGCTGGCGGCAGTGAGCGCGGCGTAGGCGTCAGGGGCGATGCGGATGCGCGGCGACGTGCTCACGCCGTCCGCTCGCAGCTCGTAGTCGCCGGGGTCCTTCAACGCGGAGAAGTCCGCCAGACGCACCGCCTGGCCGGCCGGCGCCCAGGTCTTCGCCGGCGCCATGCGGCCGCGCAGCACGACCTCGTCGCCGCCCACGCGCACGACGCGGAACTCGTCGCCTGCGCCGGCAGGGAGTGCAGCCCATTTGGCAGCGCCAGGCAGATAGCCCACCTGGTTGACGGCCGCCGCCTGGGCCAGCGCGGCGCTGGCGCCTAGCCACAGGCCGGCCACGGCGAAAAGGCGGAATGAAAGCACGATGGGTCTCATGGAGAAGTCGATTATGACAACGCTGTCAGTCGCAAGACATTGGGGTCAATGCGGGTGAGTGAAGACACCGGGCCGCGCGGCAGCGCGGCCCGGCAGCGGGCCTCACGGGGCCCAGCGCAACTCCTTGCCTTCCGACTGCACCGGGCTGCGGCGGCCGTCGACGTCCAGGCTCCAGTCGCGCAGCGCACCCTCGGCAACGTGGGCCGTGTATTGGCCGCCTTGGCGGGCCACCGTGCCACGCGCGGCGACGCTGCCGTCGACGCCGACGACCGTGAAGGGCGCGCTCTTGCCGTCATCCAGTTCGAACACGCGCAGCACGGTGCCACGCGCGTAGTCGTAGTCGGGCTTCTCGGTCTCGGCACCCCAGGCGATGACGCTGTTGGGCGCGGCATAGACGGGCATGCTCAGGAAGCCATGCACCTCGCGATGCCAGCGCCCCCCGGGCTTCTTCTCGCCACTCAGCAGATGCGTCCAGCTACCGTCCGGCAGATAGACATCCACCTCGCCGTTCTCGGTGAAGACGGGCGCCACGAGCAGGCTCTCGCCGAGCTGGTACTGCCGGTCCAGCGTCGTGCAGGCGGGGTCCTGCGGGTGCTCCATCAGCATGGAGCGCATCAGCGGCACGCCGGTCTCGCTCGCCTCGTGGGCCTTGGCGTAGAGATAGGGCATGAGCTGGTGCTTGAGCCGCGTGAAGACGCGCAGCACGTCGCAGCTTTCTTCGTCGACCAGCCATGGCACTCGGTAGGAGCTGCTGCCGTGCAAGCGGCTGTGCGAGGACATCAAGCCGAACTGGATCCAGCGCTTGTAGACGGCCGGCGGCGGGTTGCCCTCGAAGCCGCCGATGTCATGGCTCCAGAAGGCGAAGCCGCAGGAGGTGAGCGACAGGCCGCCGCGCAGGCTCTCGGCCATGGACTCGAACGTGCTCCAGCAGTCGCCGCCCCAGTGCACTGGGAAGCGCTGGCCCGAGGCATAGGTGGAACGGGCGAAGACGATGGCGTCCTTGCCCTGCACTTCTTCCAGCAGCTCGAACACGGCCTGGTTGTATTGGAGGGCGTAGAGGTTGTGCATCTCGACGGGGTCGGAGCCGTCGAAATAGCTGACACCTTCGCTCGGGATGCGCTCGCCGAAGTCGGTCTTGAAGCAGTCGGCGCCGGTGGCCAGCAGGCGGCGCAGATGGCCTTGGTACCAGGCCTTGGCGGCGGGATTCGTGAAGTCCACGATGGCCATGCCGGGCTGCCACTGGTCGGTCTGGAAGGTCAGGCCGTTCGTTCTCTTGATGAAGTAGCCCTGCTTCACGCCCTCGGCGAACAGCGGCGACTTCTGCGCCACATAGGGGTTGATCCACAAGCTGATCTTCAGCCCCTTGGCATGCAGGCGCTTGAGCATGGCCTCGGGCTCGGGGAAACCGCGGCGGTCCCATTCGAAATCGCACCACTGGAACTCGCGCATCCAGAAGCAGTCGAAGTGGAAGACCGACAGCGGCAGCTCGCGGCGCGCCATCTCGTCGATGAAGTGGGTGGCCGTGGCCTCGTCGTACTGCGTCGTGAACGAGGTCGTCATCCACAGGCCGAAGCTCCAGGCCGGCGGCAGCGGCGATCGGCCTGTCAGCGCTGTCAATCGACCAACGACTTCCTTGGGCGTGGGACCGGCAATGACGCAGTAGTCGAGGCTCTCGCCCTCGCGGCTGAACTGCACGCGCGCCACCTTCTCCGAGCCGACCTCGAAGGACACCGGGCCGGCCTCGTTGACCAGCACGCCATAGCCGCGGTTGGTCAGATAGAAGGGCACGTTCTTGTAGGCCTGCTCGCAGGCCGTGCCGCCGTCCTTGTTGGTGTTCTCGACGATCTGGCCGTTCTTGACCCAGGGCGTGAAGCGCTCGCCCAGGCCGTAGACGTTCTCGCCGACGGCCAGGCTCAGCTGCTCATGCACATGGTTGCCCTTGGCGCCCCATTGGATGTAGCCGAGGCCGCGCCAGTCGCTTTTGGTCAGGATGCGATCGCCTTCGCGGAAGGTGAGGCTCCAACCCTCACCCTTCTTCACGTCAACCGAGATCGCGCCGGAGGTCAGCGTCGCCTTGGTTTCGCCGTCGACGATCTGCACCGGGTGCTGGCCCGCACCGACCATGGGGATGTGCAAGCGCGGCGCCTGGGAGGCTGTGTAGTGCTCGACGCTGACGCGGATGACGCCGGGCAGGGGCGAGCTCAGCGTCACGGTCAGCGTCGGGCCCTGCAGCGTGTCGCCGCGATGCTTGATGGGGCGGGTCGTGGCGAGCACGACCAGGCGGTCTTCGTGGACTTCCAGCGCATAGGCCTCGGCCGCGTAATGCGCGGCGACGCCCGGCTGGAGCATCCACTGTCCGTCAGTGAACTTCATGGCTGTCTCAAACTCCTCAAAGGGGTGGTGCCTGTGTGTGGCGGCGGATGTAGTCCCCGTGGCCAGGCATGCCGCCCACGGTCTGTTGGATGGCCTGGCGCAGACGCGCGAAATGCTGCAGCAGGGCCTGGGGATCGATGTGGTCGACGAAGGGGTCGTGGCTCTCGGGCTGCAGGCCCAGGCCGAGGAAGAG
This sequence comes from Roseateles sp. GW821-FHT09H10, assembly GCF_059415865.1. Taxonomy (NCBI): domain Bacteria; kingdom Pseudomonadati; phylum Pseudomonadota; class Betaproteobacteria; order Burkholderiales; family Sphaerotilaceae; genus Roseateles; species Roseateles sp. GW821-FHT09H10. The sequence continues at coordinate 411,271 of NZ_JBWKOB010000004.1, forward strand.
GGACACCCAGGACGGCTCGGCGAAGCCGTCGGGGTCGTAGATGGCGACGCGGGCCGCGCTGCGGAAGAGCTCGATCTGGTGGGCCAGCGAGTCCGGGATCGGCATTGCCGCGCAATAGCGCCACAGCTCGCTGTCGCGCCGGTCCGTCAGCTTGTAGTGCAGCACGATGAAGTCGCGGATGGACTCGTACTGGCGCGCCATCAGCCGGTTGAACTCGGCGGCCAGATGGGGCTTGAAGGCCCTGTCAGGGAAGAACTGGATCAGCCGGCCGACGCCGTCCATGATGAGCTGGATGCTGGTGGACTCCAGCGGCTCCAGGAAGCCCGAGGCCAGGCCGATGGCGACGACGTTCTTGACCCAGCCCGCCTTGCGCCGGCCCGTCGTGAAGCGCAGCTGACGCGGCGTGTCCAGGGCCTTGCTGTCCAGGCCGGCGAGCAGCGTGCTGGCCGCTTCGTCGTCGCTGATGAAGTGGCTGCAGTAGACATGCCCATTGCCCGTGCGGTGCTGCAGCGGGATGCGCCATTGCCAGCCCGCGGCCTTGGCGGTCGAGGTCGTGTAGGGCGTCAGCGGCTCGACGCGCTCGCTCGGCACGGCCTGTGCGCTGTTGCAGGGCAGCAGGGCACTCCAGTCTTCGAAGGGCGACTGCATGGCGCCGCCGATCAGCAGCGCGCGAAAGCCCGAACAGTCGATGAAGAGGTCGCCCTCGATGCGGCGGCCATCGGCCAGCTTGACGGCGGCGACAAAGCCGTCTTCGGGCCGCAGCTCGACATCGACGATCATCCCCTCGATGCGCTGGGCGCCGCGCTGCGTGGCGTACTCGCGCAGATAGGCCGCGTAGAGGCCCGCGTCGAAGTGATAGGCAAAGGAATAGGCATTGGCGGCCGACGGCGCCCCTCCTTCGGGCGGCGTGAAGCGGTTGCTCCGCGCCATCACGGTGGAGGTGGACCAGTCCTCATAGCCCGGCAGCCCATCCGTGATGCGCGACAGACGCAGCCAGTGCTGCCAGGCCGAGCGGTTCTCGATGGCGGGGCCGAAGTCGCCAAAGCCATGGAAGAAGCGGTGGCCGACGCGGCCCCAATCGCGGAACTCGATGCCGAGCTTGAAGCTGCCCTGGGTCTTCTTGACGAAGTCGGCGCCATCCAGGCCCAAGGTGCGGTTGTAGGCGCGGATGGGCGGCAGCGTGGCCTCGCCGACACCGATGGTGCCAATGTCGGGCGACTCCACCAAAACGATCTCGCAAGCGCCCTGCCCCGCCTGCGCGAAGCGCTGGGCCAGCGGCGCGGCGGCCATCCAGCCGGCGGTGCCGCCGCCGACGATGACGATCTTGCGGATGGGGGAATCGGTCATGGCTGTCTCGGGCCAAAGGAATTCTTGTGTGCCTCACCGCGAGTCCGGCGGGCGGCGCGATCTTCGGCGAGGCGGGCCGCATCGCGATAGGGGTCAACACCGTATTTACTTCGTTCGATGGCCGAACTAATATGGCCTCCGAGCCCGTCGAAGCATGGGCAATACCGACAACGACAGGAGACAAATGCAGGCCGAAGCCGCCGGCAGCCAACAGCTGCTCAAGGTCATCAATCGCATGGCGCTGGTCAGGCAGCTCTGCGCCCACCCGGGACTGTCGCGCGCCGACCTGGCCGGCGCCGTCGGCCTGACCAAGTCCACCGTCAGCATGCTGACGCGCGAGCTGATCGCCGAAGGCTGGCTCATCGAGCGCGAGGTCGTCGCTACCGGCGACCTGGGCCGCCGCCCCACGCCTCTCTTCATCGATCCCGACCGCCTGCTGCTGCTCGGCGCCGAAGTCGGCATCGAATCCGTTCGCGTCGTCGCCACCTCGCTGACGGGCGAGGTCAAGGCCTGCACCGTCGCCAACTACGGCGCCAGCCGCACCGCCAAGGCCTGCATCACCAGCTTGGCCGGCGCGCTGATCAAGCTCAGCAAGCAACTGGACGCCAGACAGCAGATCCTCGGCCTCGGCGTCGGCCTGCCCGGCGGTGTCAACGAGGCCCGCGGCCTGCTGCACTTCGCGCCCAACCTCGGCTGGCGCGACATTCCCTTCGGCGCCCTGCTGGCCGACAAGCTGCAGGACACGGCCCTGGCCGGCGTGCCTCTCTTCATACAAAACGAAGCCGATGTCGCGGCCCTGGGCGAGATGGAATTCAATCCCGCGCCGGCGTCCGACCCGCTGCTCTACGTGTCCATCAACCAGGGCCTGGGCGCCGGCGTCATCGTCGGCGACCGCCTGCTGACCGGCAGCCGCGGCTTTGCAGGCGAGGTCGGCCACATGGTGCTGCAGCTGGGCGGCCCGCGCTGCTCCTGCGGCCGCCGCGGCTGCGCCGAAGCGCTGATCGCGACGCGCGCCATGCTGGGCGGCAGCGAAGACGGCACGGCCCTGCGCTCCCTGGCCGAGGTGCGCGCCCATCTGGTGGACGAGGACGCCGAGACGCTGAAAGCCGTCAACTCCGCCGGCCGCTATCTCGGCGTGCTGCTGCAGAACCTCGCCACCGCCTACGACCCGGCCAGCATCGTGCTGGGCGGCTCGGTCGTCGAGCTGGGCGAGCCCTTCCTGAAGCCGGCGCTGGACACCCTGCTGGACTACGCCAACGCCGCCAGCCTGCCGCCGCCCAGCGTGCGCATCTCGATGTTCGGCGCCAATGCCGTCGCCGTGGGTGCCGCAGCACTGGCGCGCTATCGCCTGACTCGCCCGGCCCTGCCGCTGGCCGACAGCGGCGCGGTCGTCGCCGAAACCGAGGAGGCCCACTGATGTTCCTCGGCATCGATCTCGGCACTTCCGAAGTCAAGCTGCTGCTGCTTGACGGGGAAGGCAACATCGTCGGCACGGCCGGCAGCGCACTGGCGCTGTCTTCGCCCGAGCCGCTGTGGTCGGAGCAGGACCCGGCCGACTGGTGGCATGCCACCGAGGCTGCGATCGCCAAGCTGCGCGCCGCCCATCCTGCCGAGTTCGCCGCCATCCGCGGCATCGGCCTGTCGGGCCAGATGCATGGCGCCGTCCTGCTCGATGGCAGCGATGCCGTCCTGCGCCCTGCCATCCTGTGGAACGACGGCCGCAGCCATGTCGAGTGCGAAGCGCTGACGGCCACCGCGCCGCGGCTGCATGGCATCGCCGGCAACCTCGCCATGCCCGGCTTCACGGCGCCCAAACTGTTGTGGATTCGCAAGCACGAGCCCGAGGTGTTCGCCCGCGTAAAGAGCGTGCTGCTGCCCAAGGACTGGCTGCGGCTGCAACTCACGGGCGACAAGGTTTCCGATCCGAGCGACGCCGCCGGCACGCTGTGGCTGGACGTGGGGCGACGCGACTGGTCCGATGAGTTGCTGGCCGCCTGCGGCCTGACGCGCGCGCAGATGCCGCGCCTGGTCGAAGCCAGCGAACCGAGCGGCGTGTTGAAGCCCGAACTCGCCAAGGCCTGGGGCCTGGGCGCCGAAGTCATCGTGGCCGGCGGCGCGGGCGACAACGCGGCCAGCGCCATCGGCATCGGCGCGACCCAGCCCGGCGATGGGTTCATCTCCCTCGGCACCTCGGGCGTGCTCTTTGTCGTCAACGACCGCTACCGCCCCAACCCGGCATCAGCCGTGCATGCCTTCTGCCATGCGCTGCCTCAGCGCTGGCACCAGATGAGCGTGATGCTGTCGGCAGCGAGCTGCCTGCGCTGGTTCTGCACCCTTGTCAGCTCGGACGAGGCCACGCTGCTGGCCGAGCTCGCTTCGTTTTTGCCAAATGACAGCGCAGTCAATGCGCCCATCTTCCTGCCTTACCTCGCCGGTGAGCGCACGCCTCACAACGACCCGTTTGCGCCCGGCGTCTTCCATGGCCTGAAGGCACAGACGACACGGGCCGACTGCACTTATGCCGTCCTCGAAGGCGTCACCTTCGGCCTGGCTGACGGCCTGGATGCGCTGCGCGCTGCAGGCACCCAGGTCCATCAGCTGTCGCTGGTGGGCGGTGGCTCGCGCAGCCACTTCTGGGCCCAGCTGGTCGCCGATGCGCTGAAGGTCGACATCGTGCTGCACACCGGCAGCGAAGCCGGTGGCGCCCTGGGCGCAGCGCGCCTGGGCTGGCTAGCCTGCGGTGGCGACATCGCCACCGTCTGCACCCGGCCGCCCGTCGCCGCCCTCTTCTCTCCCGATCCCCAACGCCATGCCCGCCTGGCCCCGCGCCTGGCGCGCTTCCGTGACCTGTACCAGCGCCTGAGTGGCGCCTGATCCATGAGCTACTTCGAACACATCCCCCACATCCGCTACGAGGGCGCCGACAGCCCCAACGAGCTGGCCTTCAAGCACTACGACAAGGACCGCATCGTCCTGGGCAAGCGCATGGAAGAGCACCTGCGCTTTGCGGCGTGCTACTGGCACAACTTCGTCTGGACCGGTCTCGACCCATTCGGCGGCGCCACCTTCGAGCGCCCCTGGTTCCAGGGCGGCACACCGATGGAACTCGCGAAGGCCAAGGCCGATGCCGCCTTCGAGTTCTTCGCCAAGCTCGGCTTGCCCTACTACTGCTTCCATGACCGCGACGTCGCCCCCGAAGGCGCCACGCCGCGCGAGAGCCACGACAACTTCCTGCGCCTGGTCGACATCCTCGGCGAGAAGCAGCAGGCCACTGGCCTGAAGCTGCTGTGGGGCACGGCCAACCTGTTCAGCCACCGCCGCTTCATGTCGGGCGCGGCCAGCAATCCCGACCCGGCCCTGTTCGCCATGGCGGCCCTGCAGGTGCGCGACGCGATGGACGCGACGCTCAGGCTCGGCGGCGAGAACTATGTGCTCTGGGGCGGCCGCGAAGGCTACGAGACCCTGCTGAACACCCGCCTGGGCCAGGAGATGGACCAGCTCGGCCGCTTCCTCAACATGGTGGTCGAGTACAAGCACAGGATCGGCTTCAAGGGCGCCATCCTCATCGAGCCCAAGCCGCGCGAGCCGTCCAAGCACCAGTACGACTTCGACACGGCGACGGTCTACGGCTTCCTCGTGCGCTACGGCCTCGAGAAGGAAGTCAAGGTCAACATCGAAGCCAACCACGCCACGCTGTCGGGCCACAGCTTCGAGCACGAGATCGCCACGGCCGGCGCCCTGGGCATCCTCGGCAGCCTGGACATGAACCGCGGCGACCCGCAGCTGGGCTGGGACACCGACCAGTTTCCCAACAACGTGCCCGAGACGGCCGTGGCCCTGTACCACGTGCTGCAGGCCGGCGGTCTCGGCAGCGGCGGCCTGAACTTCGACGCCAAGGTGCGCCGCCAATCCATCGATGCGGCCGACCTCTTCCACGGCCATATCGGCGGCATGGACGTCTGCGCCCAGGCCCTGCTGGTCGCTGAAAAAATGATCAACGACGGCCGCCTGCAAGCCGCCGTGGACAGCCGTTATGCCGGCTGGGACACGCCCGCCGGCCAGGACATCCTGCAAGGCCGCCGCTCCTTGGGCGACCTCGCCGACCAGGTGCTCGAGAGCAACACCGACGTTGCGCCCGTGTCGGGCCGCCAGGAAGTCTTCGAGAACCTCGTCAACCGCTTCCGCGGCTGAGCCCCAACGACCAGTTTCACCGCACACCGCCTCAACGCGCCCGGACCGACAACGCTGCCATGACCCGAACCCTCGCTCAGCGCAGCCGATGTTGCTGACGCCCGAATCCCCGCCGAACCAGTAGTCCCACAGAGACAGATCACAACGAGGAGACACCCGTGAAGACACTACAACGCACCGCCGTATCCCTGGCCGCCGCCCAGGCCGCCCTGCTCTGCAGCGGCATGGCCTTGGCGCAGACGCCCCCCGCCCCTGCTGCCGCCGCCTCCGCGCCCGAGGCCAAGACCCAGCAGCCGCAGAAGATCGAGACCGTCACCGTCTCCGGCCGCCGCGCGGCGCTGGAGACGGCGCAGAAGATCAAGCAGAACTCCGACGAGATCGTCGACTCCATCGTCGCCGACGACATCGGCAAGCTGCCCGACCGCTCCGTCACCGAAGTGCTGCAGCGCGTCGTCGGCGTGACCATCGACCGCACCATGGCCAAGGGCGACCCCGAGCACTACTCGGTGGAAGGCAGCAGCGTCAACATCCGCGGCCTGTCCTATGTGCGCTCCGAGGTCAACGGCCGCGACACCTTCTCCGCCAACGGCGGCCGCGCACTGAACTTCGAGGACGTGCCGCCCGAGCTGATGGCCGCGGTGGACGTCTACAAGAACCCGACGGCGGCGCAGATCGAGGGCTCCATCGGCGGCCTGGTCAACCTGCGCACGGCCATGCCCTTCGACTACGCCGGCTTCAAGGGCCACATCACGGCCAGCGGCAACTACAACCAGCTCCAGGGCCGCTTCAGCCCGTCGACTTCGGGCCTGCTGTCCAACCGCTGGAGCACCGACCTGGGCGAGATCGGCCTGCTGCTGAGCTTGGCCCGCAGCAAGAGCACGACGCGCACCGACCTCTGGCAGGTCGAGCCCTATTACAAGATCGACGGCACGCACTGGGCGCCCAAGGGTGCGCAGTGGCGCGACTCCAACTTCGAGCGCAACCGCGACGGCACCTATGCGGCCGCACAGTGGAAGAAGGACAGCGTCAGCAGCACGCTCACCTACTTCCAGTCCAAGTACAAGATGCAGTGGGACGAGAACGCGCTGTTCGCGCAGACCAATCCCTGGAACCTCGTCATCGGCAACGACGCCAAGTACAACAGCAACAACGTCTTCGTCAGCGGCACGCTGACCGCGCCGGCCGACGGCGGCGTCAACTTCGGCGCCGACACGCGCTACATGACGCGCAACTCCAAGACCCGCGACCTGGCCTGGAACCTGGCCTGGAAGGCGAGCGACCGCTGGAGCTTCAGCACCGACCTGCAGCTGGTGAAGTCCGACACCCGCGGCTTCGACTCCACCGTCGCCACCGGCCTGCTGATGCCCAAGGAGAACCTCGACCTGACGGGCTCCACGCCCCGCGTCGTCTTCGATGCGAGCGACCTGGCGGCCCTGCAGAACAAGGCCAACTACTACTGGGCGTTCACGATGGAACACCTGGACCGCAGCAAGGCCGAGCAGAAGGCCTGGCGCGCGGATGGCAAGTTCAACTTCGACCACGCGGTGCTGCAGGACCTGTCCTTCGGCGTGCGCCTGACCGACCGCGACGCGCGCACCACCAAGACGGTGCCGGACTACAACTGGTCGGCCATCACCCAGACCTGGCAACGCGGCTGGGACATCAGCGACGTCGCCTACCTGAGCGACCCGCGCTTCAACGCACCCACCCGCCTGCACCCCTTCAAGAACTTCTTCGGCGGCCAGAGCGTGCCGGCGGTCTATGTGCCCGACGTCTCGCTGGCCAAGGACTATCCGAACAGCTACGTCACGCTGCACAAGTACCACGACATCCGCTGCCAGGAGTTCACGGCCGCCAACGGCTGGGGCAGCGGCTGCGCGGCCTGGGCGCCGGCCAGCTTCGGCACCGACCCGTCCGGCGACAACGAGCAGCACGAGCGCTCGCAGGCGGCCTATGCCCAGCTGCGCTTCGACTTCACGGAGTCCGGCGCGCCCATCGACGGCAACCTGGGTCTGCGCGCCGTGCGCACCGACATGAAGGCCAGCGGCTACACCGTCTTCAACAACAAGGCCGACAAGCCCAACCCGAACCAGACCGTGCGCGGCGTGGCGGTGCCCAACATCGCCAACTTCGCGACGCCGATCAGCGCCGAGCAGAGCTATCTCAACGTGCTGCCCAGCATGAACCTGCGCTTCAAGGCCAGCGATACGCTGCAGTTCCGCGCGGCGCTCGCCAAGGGCGTCTCGCGTCCGGACTTCTCGGACATGCAGGCCTACACGACGATGGACCTGACGACGACCAAGCACACGGAGAACAACGACACCGTGCTGGTCATCGACGCCGTCAATCTGTCGGGCACGGCCAATGGCAATCCGCTGCTCAAGCCCATCAAGTCCACGCAGATGGACCTGACGGCCGAGTGGTATTTCTCCAAGAACGGCTCGCTGACGCTGGCGGTGTTCAACAAGCAGCTGACCGACATCATCGTCAAGCAGTCGGCGACGGTGCAGCTGCGCGACGCCGCCAACAACCCGCTCAACTTCACCGTCACCTCGCCGGTGAACGGCGCCAAGGGCCACGCCCGCGGCTTCGAGATCGCCTTCCAGCGCTACCTCGACATGCTGCCCGGCTGGCTGGCGGGCATCGGCGTGCAGGCCAACTACACCTACGTCGACAGCAAGACCAAGCCCTACAACCCGGTCACCTCGCCCTTCTGCGCCGGCACCAGCACGGGCGCCGAGAACCTCAACCTCAACATCAACGGCTGCGACACCGATGGCCGCACCTTCGGCAACCTGCCGCTGACCAACCTGTCCAAGAACGCCTACAACCTGGCGCTGCTGTATGACTGGGGCCCGGTCTCGGCGCGCGTGGCCTACAGCTGGCGCTCCAAGTACCTGCAGGGCGTCAACGTCAACGGCACCCGCAACGGCGACGGCCGCCTGGCCGATTCCACGTCGGTGGCCTATGCGCTGCCCACCTGGAGCGACGACTACGGGCAGGTTGACGCCGGCATCACCTACCGCTTCAACGACAAGTTCAGCCTCAGCCTGGAAGGGCAGAACCTGAACAACTCGCTGGCGCGCCAGCTGATGCAGCAGAACATCGGCATGATGACCCGCGCCGTCAACTACACCGGCCGCCGCTACACGGTGCAGGCCAGCTACTCTTTCTGAGCGTTGGCAACGCCCGGTGGCCCCGCGGCCATCGGGCTTCTTTCGGAACTCCGATGAAGACGAAACACCTCCTCCTCGCGGCGGCGCTGGCGGGACTGCTCGGCGCGGCCCATGCGGCCGAGCTGCCCCGCCTTGTGACCCAGGACGGCCGCCATGCACTGCTCGTCGATGGCAAGCCCTTCCTCATCCTTGGCGCTCAGGCGCACAACTCCAGCAACTACCCCGGCGCCCTGAAACCGGTGTGGGACGCGGCCCATGACCTGAAGGCCAACACGGTGCTGATGCCGGTGGCCTGGGAGCAGGTGGAGCCGGCGGAGGGCAAGTTCGACTTCAGCTTTGTCGACACCCTCGTCAAGCAGGCTCGCCAGCAGAAGAAGCGCCTGGTCATCCTATGGTTCGCCACCTGGAAAAACACCAGCGCCCAGTACACGCCCGAGTGGGTCAAGCTCAACCCCGAGCGTTTCCCCGCCATGCGGGACCAGGACGGCAAGCCCAGCTACTGCCTCAGCCCCTTCGGTACCGAGACGCTGAAGGCCGACAGACGAGCCTTCGTCGCGCTGATGGGGCATCTGAAGAAGATCGACTCGACCGACCGCACCGTGCTGATGGTGCAGGTCGAGAACGAGGTCGGCACCTATGGCCTGGTGCGCGACTTCGCACCCGCGGCGCAAGCCGCCTTCCAGCAGCCCGTGCCGGCTGCCGTGCTGGCGCGCCAGAAGCCCAAGGCCGCCGCATCGGGCAACTGGCGCGAGGTCTATGGCGACTACGCCGACGAGTATTTCCACGCCTGGGCCATCGCGCGCTACATCGGCGACATCGCCGCCGCCGGCCGTGCCGTCTACGACCTGCCCATGTATGTCAACAACGCGCTGCGCAACCCGCTGGACCAGCCGCCCAAGCCCTGGAACAAGGACTTTGCCAGCGGCGGCCCGACGCATGACGTCATCGACATCTACAAGGCCGCCGCGCCGGCCATCGACATCGTCGCTCCCGACATCTATTCGCCTGAGTCCGCCCAGGTGAATGCCAACCTGGGCCTGTTCGGCCGCGCCGACAACGCGCTGTGGATTCCGGAGATCGGCACCAAGCCGGCCTATGGCCGCTTCCTGTACGCGATGCTGGGCCGCGGCGCCATCGGCGTGTCGCCCTTCGGTGTCGACTACTTCAACTACACCAACCATCCGCTGGGCACGACGGCCACGGACAAGACGCTGGTCGAGCCCTTCGAGCCGGTCTACCGCATGTTCGCGCCCATCCAGCGCCAGTGGGCCCAGTGGGCCTTCGACGGCAAGACCCAGGGCATCGGCGAAGGCGACGACCGCAAGCCCCAGCAGCTCGATTTCCCCGGCTGGACGGCCAGGCTGACCTATCGCCTGGGCCGCTTCGGCGAGGCGGCCTGGGGTGGCGAGTTCGCCAAGCCGACGCCGGGCACCGAGAACCCCAACGGTGGCGTCGCCATGGCCCAGATCGCCCCCGACGAGTTCCTGCTCATTGGCCAGCGCGTGCGCGTGCGCATGGAGGCGGCCGAGGGCACCAAGGGCATGCTGCTGCGCGCCGAGCAAGGCCGCTTCGACGCCCAGGGCCGCTGGGTCATGGAGCGCGTGTGGAACGGCGACCAGGTCGACTACGGCCTGAACCTGCCCGCCGAGCCCGTCATGCTCAAGGTCAAGATGGGCCGCCCGCGCTGAGCCATGCTGCGTCGCCTGCTGCTTTCGTTGACGCTGAGCCTGGCTTCGCCGCTGCACGCGGCCGAGCTGGTGCTGCGCTATGCCCAGCCCGCGCCGGATACGGCCCAGGGTTGGGAGCAGCAGGCCTTGCCCATCGGCAATGGCCGCTTGGGTGCCATGCTGTTTGGCCAGGTCACACGCGACCGGCTGCAGTTCAACGACATCACGCTGTGGACAGGCGATGCCAAGACCATGGGCGCCTATCAGCCCTTTGGCGACGTGGTGCTGGCGCTGGATGACGCGCCAGTGAGCGGCTACCGGCGTGAGCTGGACATCTCTCGTGCAGTGAATCGCCTGAGCTACACCCAGGCCGGCGTGCGCTTCACACGCCAGGCCATCGCCAGCCATTCCGCCCAGCTCATCGCCTGGCGGCTGACGGCCGACCGACCCGGCCGCTACAACGGCCGCATCGCGTTGACCGACCGGCATGGCGCGGCGCTGTCGGCGGCCCACCAGGCGCTGACCGCCGTGGGCTCGCTTCCCAACGGCCTCGCTTACGCCAGCCAGTTGCGCGTGATCAACGAAGGCGGCAACGTCGCCATCGACGGCAACACGCTTGTCTTTCGCGGCTGCAATGCCTTGACCCTCCTGCTTGGCGCCGGCACCAGCTTTGCCGACGGCCAGCCGCCGCTGCCGCGCGTGCAGGCGCAAGTCGCTGCCGCCAAGCCTTGGCCGCAGCTGCTTGCCGATCACGAGCGCGACGTCTCCCGGCTGCTGGGTCGCGTCAGTCTGGACCTCGGCGCCAGCGCGCCCGACCGCCGCGCGCTGATGACGGATGCCCGTCTGGCCGCCTACACAAGAGACGGCGGCGACCCCGAGCTGGAGGCCTTGTACTTCCAGTTCGGCCGCTATCTCCTCGTCTCCAGCTCGCGCGATTCCCTGCCCGCCAATCTGCAGGGCCTGTGGAACGACCATCTGCAGCCGCCCTGGAACAGCGACTACCACTCCAACATCAATCTGCAGATGAACTACTGGCCGGCCGAGGTGACCCACCTCGCCGAAGCCGCGCGGCCGCTGCATCGCTTCGTGCAGCACCTGATTCCCGAGTGGCGCAAGCCTGTCGCCGAGCGGGCCGCCCAGGCGCTCAAGGATGCGACATCGCTTCCGCCTGAAACGCCGCCCTGGGACCACTCGGTCCAGCCCCCCCTTGAGACCTTCTTGACCCAGGACGGCAGACCCACCCGCGGCTGGGCGCTGCGCACCGAGACCAATCCCTTCGGCGCCCAGGGCTATCTCTGGAACATGACGGGCAACGCCTGGTATGCCCGCCACTTCTGGGAGCACTACGCCTTCACCCAGGACAGGGCCTTCCTGCGCAACACCGCCTGGCCCGTGCTGAAGGAGGTCGGCGAGTTCTGGGAGGACAGACTCAGGCGGACGCCCGACGGCAGGCTCGTCGCCCCCAACGGCTGGTCGCCCGAGCATGGCCCCATCCAGGACGGCGTGGCCTACGACCAGCAGATCCTCTGGGATCACTTCGACAACCTGGCGCAGGCCGCGGCTGTGCTCGGCGACAAGGCCGCGCAAGCCAAGGCCGCCAGCATCCGCGATCGCCTAGCCGGCCCGCGCATCGGCAGTTGGGGCCAGTTGCTCGAATGGCAGGACGAGTTGAAGGACCCGCTGCTGGACACGCCGCGCGACACCCACCGCCATGTCTCGCATCTGTTCGCCCTCTTTCCCGGCCGCCAGATCTCGCCGGCGCGCACGCCCGAGCTTTCCGCCGCCGCACGCAAGACACTGGAGGCGCGTGGCGACGTCAGCACCGGCTGGTCCATGGCCTGGAAGATGGCCTATTGGGCGCGGCTGCGCGATGGCGACCATGCCCACCGCCTGCTGCGCGGCCTGCTCGCCACGCCTGGCGCACGCGTCGCGCTGCAGGGCGCCGAAGTGCATCAGGGCGGCACCTATCCCAATCTCTTCGACACCCACCCGCCCTTTCAGATCGACGGCAATTTCGGCGCCACCGCGGCCATCGCCGAGATGCTGCTGCAGTCGCAGGACGGCGTCATGGCCCTGCTGCCCGCCCTGCCCGCCGCATGGGCTGATGGCTCGGTCAAGGGCCTGCGTGCGCGCGGCGGCTTTGTGGTTGACATCGCCTGGGCCAACAGTCGCGTGACGAGCGCCACCGTGCACTCCGTGGCCGGCTCGGGCGGTGGGCGTGTTCGCATCGGCGACCGCATCGTCGAACTGAAGCTCAAGCCCGGCCAGTCACGCACCGTGAAATGAACTGCATGAAGAAGCTCCTCTCCCTGGCCCTGTTCGCCCTGCTGCCGTTCGGTGCGTCAGCCATCGACCTCAAGGGCTGGCAGATCGCCGTCACCGATTTCGAAGGCGAGGCCACGCTCGCCGGCGACCGCGTCACCGTGCCCAAGCCCGCCAACCCGCGCGTGCCCAACAGCCATGTCGCAGCCCGCCGCAATGACGACGGCGCGCTCACGCTGCAGTTCTCCAACAGCTGGATCGCCCAGCTGCGCTGGCAGGGCGGCAAGCCGCTGGACCTGAATCCCTATCTGGCCCAGGGCACCGTCGAGTTCGACCTGAACGTCATCGACCTGGCGAATGGCGGCATCAAGTTCAAGCTCGGCTGTGGCAAGGACTGCGAGCGCAAGATCCCCTATCTCTTCGCCGGCCGCGCGCTGATCGGCAAGGGCAGGCAGCATCTGTCCTTCGCGCTGAAGTGCTTCTGGCGCGAGGGCGACGACTTCAGCGCCGTCGATGGGCCCTTCACGCTGGAAGGCACGGGCAGCGGCGAGGTGCAGATCAGCAAGCTGCGCATCAACAGGCAAGGCAAGGCGACGACGGCCTGCCCCGACTACCGCAAACAGTCCGTCACGCCCCAACGCCTTCAGGAGTCCTGGGCCGTGGACTGGTGGCTGCCGCGCCATGAACAGAAGCTCGCCGAGATCAAGGCCCACCGCGAGGCCGGCCGACGCGTTGACCTCGTCTTCCTCGGCGACTCCATCACGCAAGGCTGGGAGAACGAAGGCAAGGCGGCCTGGGCGGCGCATTTCGCGAAACACAACGCCGTCGCCCTGGGCTTTGGCGGCGACCGCACCGAGAACCTGCTGTGGCGGCTGCAGCAGGGCGAGCTGGACGGCATGAGCCCGAAGGCCATCGTCATGATGATCGGCACCAACAACACCGGCGAGCGGCTGGAAGACCCGGCGCTGACTGTCGCGGGCATCAGGAAGAACCTCGACGAGATCCGCAGCCGCCAGCCCCAGGCCAAGGTGCTGCTGCTGGCCCTGTTCCCGCGCGGCGAGAAGCCCGACGACCTCATGCGCCGGCACAACGCCAGGATCAACGCCTTGCTGCCGGCCCTCGCCGATGGCGGGCAGGTCGTCTTCCTCGACATCGGCCGCGCGCTGACCAACCCGGACGGCACGCTGTCCAAGGACATCCTGCCCGACTGGCTGCACCTCAGCCCGGCCGGCTACGAGATCTGGGCCCGCAGCCTGGACGCTCCCCTGACCTCCCTCATGGCGCCCTGACGGCGCCAGTTCCTGCCCCCCAATGACCTCCCTGACCTACTCCAGCCCCTTCCCCGCCGATTTCCTCTTCGGCGTCGCTGCCGCCGCCCCGCAGATCGAGGGCGCTGCCTTCACCGACGGCAAGGGCGAATCCATCTGGGACCGCTTCAGCCGCGTGCCCGGCAAGGTGCACGACGGCGACACGCTGGACGTCGCCTGCGACCACTACAACCGCTTCGACGAGGACTTCGCGCTGATGGCCTCGCTGGGTCTCAAGGCCTACCGCCTGTCGCTGGCCTGGCCGCGCATCTACCCCAACGGCGATGGCGAGCTCAACCAGGCCGGGCTGGACTTCTATCACCGCCTTTTCGCCAGCATGGCCAGGCACGGCATCACGCCCTGGGTGACCCTCTTCCACTGGGACCTGCCGCAATCGCTGGAAGACCGCGGCGGCTGGACCGCACGCGTGACGGTGGACGCCTTCGCCCGTTATGCCGACACCGTCGTCAAGGCCTTCGGCGGCGCCGTCAAGCACTGGATCACGATGAACGAGATCCGCTGCTTCACCGAACTGGCCTATCGCTGGGGCACCAAGGCGCCGGGCCGCACCGAGCCCTTGGCCGTCGTCAACCAGACCTTCCACCACGCCCTGCTTTGCCACGGCCACGGCGTGCGCGCCGTGCGTGAGTTCGGCGGTGCTGGCGCGCAGGTCGGCCTGACGGACAACCTCGACGTCTGCATCCCCGTCACCGAAACGCCGGCCGACATCGCCGCCGCCAAGGCCTGGTTCCTGGAGAAGAACGCCCATGTGCTGGGTGCCATGCATGCCGGCCGTTACCCGGCCGACTACCTCGAACGCGTCGGCCCCGACGCGCCGAAGGTCCAGCCCGGCGACTTCGACCTCATCAGCCTGCCGACCGACCACCTCGGGCTCAACATCTACACCGGCACCTATGTGCGCGCCGGCAAGCACGGCGCGGCTTTCGAGGCCCTGGCCAACCCGGTCAACTATCCGCGCGCCGACAGCCCCTGGCTGCGCCTCGTGCCCCAGTCCATCTACTGGGCCACGCGTTTCGCCCACGAGTGCTATGGCCATCAGTCCCTCTACATCACCGAGAACGGCTGTGGCTACAACGACGAGCCCGTGGTCAACGGCGAGGTGCTGGACCTGCATCGCCGCGACTTCCTGCGCAACCACCTGCGCGAAGCCCACCGCGCCATCGGCGACGGCGTGCCCCTGCACGGCTACTTCCTGTGGAGCTTCATCGACAACTACGAGTGGGAGGACGGCTACCAGCGCCGCTTCGGCATCGTGCATTGCGACTACGAGACGCAGGTGCGCACGCCCAAGCTCTCGGCGCACTACTACGCCGACGTCATCCGCGAACGCCGCATCCTGTGAGCCCCTCGTCCAGTCCCGCCGCGCTGAACGCGCGCGAGCCTAGCCGGTCCCCCGAGGGGACGGCGATGCGTGCGGCGTTGAGCCGCAAGCACATCGCCATACGCGGGCCGGCCAGGGAGCGGCCCGGCGCTCGGCCCGCAAAGGCTGGAAGGCGGAACTGGACCGAGACGCCTATATTCCTCGCGCCGCCGTGGGCCTGTCGCCCGTCCTGCGGCCTACCGAGGACCCTCCGATGACTCCGACCCGCCCCCTGCGCCGCCGCCAACTGCTTGCCACCGCCACGCTGCCGGTACTCGCGCCCGCCGCACTGGCCGCACCTCAGCAGCGCGCTGCCGCGCCGGCGATGACAGCGCTGACTTACTCAAGCCGCTTCCCCGCCGACTTCGTCTTCGGCGTCGCGGCGGCGTCCGCGCAGATCGAGGGCGCCGCCTTCGAGGACGGCAAGGGCGAGTCCGTCTGGGACCGCTTCGCGCGCATCCCCGGCAAGGTCCACAACGGCGACACGCCCGACGTGGCCTGCGACCACTACCACCGCTTCGATGAGGACTTCGCGCTGATGGCCTCGCTCGGCATCAAGACCTACCGCCTGTCCATCGCCTGGCCGCGCATCTATCCCAAGGGCGACGGCGAGCTGAACCAGGCCGGGCTGGACTTCTACCGCCGGCTGTTGGCCAGCATGAAGAAGCACGGCATCACGCCCTGGGTCACCCTCTTCCACTGGGACCTGCCCCAGGCCCTCGAAGACCGCGGCGGCTGGACCTCGCGCGTCACCGTCGATGCCTTTGCGCGGTACGCCGACACCGTCGTCAAGGCCTTCGCCGGCGAGGTGAAGCACTGGATCACCTTGAACGAGATCCTCTGCTTCACGCTGCTGGGCTACGGCACCGGCAGCAAGGCACCGGGCCGCAAGGAGAGCGACAAGGTCGTCAACCAGACCTACCACCATGCGCTGCTCTGCCACGGCCACGGCGTGCGTGCGGTGCGCAAGTTCGGCGGCAAGGGCGCCGTCGTCGGCCTGACCGACAACTGCGCGGTGGCCGTGCCGGCGACGGAAACGCCGGCCGACATCGCCGCCGCCAAGGCCTGGTTCACCGACCGCAATGCCCAGATCCTCGGCGCCATGCAGGCCGGCAAGTACACGGCCAACTTCCTCAAGCGCGCCGGGGCCGATGCGCCCGACGTCAAGCCTGGTGACTTCGGCCTCATCAGCCTGCCGACAGATTTCCTCGGCCTGAACATCTACAGCGGCACCTATGTGCGCGCCGGCAAGGGCGGCGCGGCCTATGAGGCCCTGCCCCACCCGGTCAACTACCCGCGCGCCGACAGCCCCTGGCTGCGCCTCGTGCCGCAGTCCATCTACTGGGCCACGCGTTTCAGCCACGAGGTCTACGGCCACCAGGCCATCTACATCACCGAGAACGGCTGCGGCTACGACGACGAACCGGTCGTGAACGGCGAGGTTTTCGACCTGCACCGCCGCGACTACGTGCGCAGCTATCTGCGCGAGGCCCACCGCGCGATTGCCGACGGTGTGCCGCTGAAGGGCTACTTCCTGTGGTCCTTCATCGACAACTACGAGTGGGAAGACGGCTACCAGCGCCGCTTCGGCATCGTGCACTGCGACTTCCAGACCCACAAGCGCACGCCCAAGCTGTCTGCCTACTACTACGCCCACGTCATCAAGGAACGACGAATCCTGTGAACGCCAGCACCCTCCACATGGCGCGGGCCGCGCCTCCCGCCGCCACCGAGCGACTGCCGATGCGGCAGAAGGTCGGCTTCGGCCTCGGCTCCATCCTCGACATGTGGGGGCACTGGCTCTATGCCTCGCTGGCCTTCCAGGTCTTCAACATCTTCCTCGGCGTGGCGCCGGGCCTGATCTCCACGGTGCAGGCCATCAAGATCGTCATCGACGCCGGCTCCGACGCCGTCTTCGGCTGGCTGTCCGACAACACGCGCAGCCGCTACGGCAGGCGCCGGCCCTTCATCCTCGTCGGCGGCGTGCTGGCCGGCATCGGCCTGCCGCTGATGTTCGCCGTCGGCAAGGGCTGGACCGACACCCAGTACTTCGTCTTCATGCTGATCAGCATGGTGATCTATGTACCGGTCATGAGCTGCTTCAACATGCCCTGGGTGAGCCTCGGGGCCGAGATGACGCCGGACTATCACGAGCGCACCAGCGTCATGGCCATCCGCAATGCCATCCAGAAGGGCCCGGAGCTGGCGATGTTCTTCGCCGCCCAGTTCACGACCCTGTCCTTCTTCCACGACGCCGACGGCAAGCCCGACATCCTGCGCGGCGCCCAGGTCTACACCGGCATCCTCGGCGCCATCATGGTGGCCGTCTCCATCGCCATCTTCCTGCTGGTGCGCGAGCGCTACTACGAGAAGCTGGTGTCGCAGAAACAGGCCCGCATCCCGCTCGCCGACACGCTCTGGCGCACGCTGCGCTGCGGGCCATTCCGCGCCGTGCTGACCATGTCGCTGGCCTACAGCATCGGCACGGCCATGGTCGGCGCCCTGGGCTACTACGCCACCGTCTACTACGTCTGCAAGGGCGACGTCGTGCTGGCGACCCAATGGAACACCGCCATGGGCCTGGCCGGCATGGGCTTCGGCTTCGCGGGCATCCCCTTCTTCTCGTGGATCGCGCGCCGCTGGGGCAAGCGCACCGGCCTGGCCTGCGTGCTGGCCCTGGCCATCTGCGCCTTCATCGGCGACTGGTGGCTCTACGACCCCGAGCTGCCGGTGCTGCAGCTCTTCGCCTGCGGCTTTGTCGCCTTCACCGGCGCGGGCTTCTGGACGCTGTACGCCGCCACCATCGGCGACGTCGTGGACTACGACGAGTCCGTGACCGGCCAGCGCCGCGAAGGCTCGTTCTCGGCCTGCCAGTCGTGGATCTCCAAGGTCGGCATCGCCCTGGGCGTGGGCGCCTCGGGCTGGATCCTGCAGTTCACCGGCTTCGACGCCAAGCAGACGGTGCAGGACCCGCAGGCCATCTTCTGGATCCGCATCCTGCTGTCCGGCATCCCGGTCATCGGCCTGGTGCTGGCCCTGATCGCCATCCTGCGCTTCCCGCTGACCGAGGCTCGCATGCTGGCGATCCGCAAGCAGCTCGAAGCCACGCGAGGCACCGTATGACGCTGTCGCGCCGCCACGCCCTGCAACTGGCGCTGGCGGGCGCCAGCGTCCCCGCCGTGGCCTCGCCACGCTTTGGCAACGGCATCGAAGGCCAGCGCAAGGCCGACCTGGGCAACGGCACCTATCTGAACCCCATCGTCGCCGGCGACCATGCCGACCCCACCATCCTGAAGGACGGGGCCGACTACTGGATGACGTTCTCGTCCTTCCAGTCCTACCCGGGTGCCGTCATCTGGCACTCCACGGACCTGGTGAACTGGGTGCCGGTCACGGCCGCGCTGACCCAGCCCATCGGCACGGTCTGGGCCATGGACCTGATCAAGCACCAGGGCCGCTACTACCTCTACATCCCGGCGCTGAACGACGCCGGCACCGGCATCTACGTCATCCACGCCGACGACATCCGCGGGCCGTGGAGCGCGCCGGTGGACCTCAAGATCCCCGGCTGCATCGACCCTGGCCACGTCGTTGGCGAGGACGGCAGGCGCTATCTCTTCGTCAACGGCGGCCGCCGCGTGCGGCTGAAGGACGACGGTCTCGCCACCGACGGCCCGCTGGAAGACAAGTCCTGGACGCCCTGGCAATACCCCAAGGATTGGGTCGTCGAGATGTTCGCGCCCGAGGGCCCCAAGCTGCTGAAGCGCGGCGAGTGGTTCTATCTGGTCTCCGCCGTCGGCGGCACCGCCGGGCCACCGACCAGCCACATGGTCACCGTCGCCCGCTCGCGGTCCGTGCATGGCCCGTGGGAGAACGCTCCGAACAACCCCATCGTGCGCACGAGGAGCGCCAGCGAGCCGTGGTGGTCGCGCGGCCATGCCAGCCTCGTCGAAGGACCGGCGGGGGACTGGTGGATGGTCTATCACGGCTACGAGAACGGCTTGCGTACGCTGGGCCGCCAGGCCTTGCTGGAGCCGGTCGAGTGGACGAAGGACGGCTGGCCGCGCGCCAAGGGCGGCACGCTGGACCGCCCCCTGCCCAAGCCGCGCGGCGGCAAGGCCGGCCCATCAGGCGCCGCGCTGTCCGACGACTTCTCGCGCAACCGCATGGGCGTGCAATGGACCTTCCACGCGCCGGGCCCCGACGAACTCGCGCGGCTGCGCTGGCAGGACAACAGCCTCAGCATACGCGGCAAGGGCAAGTCCCTGGCCGATTGTTCGCCCCTGGTCTGCATCGCCGGCGACCGCAGCTATGAATGCAGCGTCGATCTGGAAATCAGCGGCGACGGCCATGGCGGCCTGGGCCTGTTCTACGACGAGCGCGGCCATGTCGGCATCGCCTTCAGCACGACGCAACTGCTGACCTATGGCTATGGCCAGGAGCATGCGTGGATGCGCGAGTCCATGGCCACGCGCCGCGTGCGCATCCATCTCGTCAATCGCGAGAACGTCATCACCTTCCGCTACTCGCGCGATGACGGCAAGACCTGGGTTCAGCACCCCTGGCAGATGGAGGTCTCGGGCCTGCATCACAACGTCTTCGGCGGCTTTGTCTCGCTGCGCATCGCGCTGTTCAGCGCCGGCGCTGGTGAAGTCCGCGCCCGCAACTTCATCTACCGAGGCCTGACCGCATGAGCTCCCGCCGCCAACTTCTCGCCGCCGCCGCGGCCTTGCCGCTCGCCGCCCAAGCCAAGCCGGCCCAGCGCCGCATCGTGCTGGACCTCTCCCAGGCCAAGCAGCCACTGGACCGTTTCTTCGACCACTGCGTCGGCGCCGACTACCCCGGCACGCTGTTCCGCGAAGACTCGCTGGCCCAGCTGAAGACGGCCGTGGACGAGCTGGGATTCCGCTATCTGCGCTTTCACGCCATCTTCCACGACGTGTTCAAGACGGTCACGCGCGATGCCGCGGGCCAGCTGGTGTTCGACTTCACGAACATCGACAAGCTCTACGACGCGATGCTGGCCCGCCGCATCAAGCCCTTCATCGAGCTGGGCTTCACGCCGCTGGCGCTGAAGACCTCGGACCTGAAGATCTTCTACTGGGCCGGCAACACGTCCCACCCCGAGCCCACCGGCTGGGTCGCACTGATCGAGGCTTTCACCCGCCACCTGCTGCAGCGCTACGGCGCGACGGAAGTGCGCAGCTGGTACTTCGAGGTCTGGAACGAACCCAACCTCGATGGCTTCTGGGAGAAGGCTGATCAAAAGGCCTACTTCGACCTCTACACGCGCACGGCCAAGGCCATCAAGGCGATAGACGGTGCGCTGCGCGTCGGCGGCCCGTCCACGGCCGGCGCGGCCTGGGTGCCGGAGTTCCTGGCGCATGCGAAAGCGACCAACACGCCGGTGGACTTCATCACCACCCACACCTATGGCGTCGACAACGGCTTCCTCGATGAATTCGGCAAGGAAGACCTGAAGCTCTCGCCCTCGCCCGACGCCATCGTCGGCGACGTGAGGCGCGTGCGCAAGGAGATCGAAGCCTCCCACCTGCCAGGCCTGCCGCTCTTCTTCACCGAATGGAGCACCAGCTACAACCCGCGCGACCTGGTGCACGACTCTTACATGAGCGCGGCCTATGTGCTGACCAAACTGAAGCAGACCCAGGGCCTCGCCCAGCACATGAGCTACTGGGTCTACAGCGACCTGTTCGAGGAGCCCGGTCCGCCGGATGCCCCCTTTCACGGCGGCTTCGGCCTGATGACGCGCGAGGGCGTGCGCAAGCCAACCTGGTTTGCCTACAAATACCTCGCCGCTCTGCAGGGCCGGGAAGTGCCCAGCAAGGATGGCTTCAGCTGGGCCGCCACGGACGGCAAGCAGGTTCAGGCCCTGGTCTGGGATTGGCGCAACACCGGGC
Source organism: Roseateles sp. GW821-FHT09H10 (assembly GCF_059415865.1). Lineage (NCBI taxonomy): Bacteria > Pseudomonadati > Pseudomonadota > Betaproteobacteria > Burkholderiales > Sphaerotilaceae > Roseateles > Roseateles sp. GW821-FHT09H10. The sequence goes on from NZ_JBWKOB010000004.1 coordinate 432,520, forward strand.
AGAAGCTCAGCAACCGCAGCTTCTTCGGCAAGCCGCAGCCTTCGCGTGACGTCGGCAGCGTGACCGTCGAGTTGCGCCATCTGCCGCCCGGCCGCTACCAGCTGACGCAGCGCCGCACCGGTTTCGAGATCAACGACGCGCACACCGCGTATCTGAAGATGGGCTCACCCAAGAACCTCGATGCCGGGCAGCTTGCCGAGCTGCAGGCGCTGACGACCGACAAGCCCGAAGTGCAGCGCGAGTTGCGCATCGGCGCCGGCGGCACGACCTCCGTCACGATCAAGCTGCGCAGCCACGACGTCGTGCTGCTGAGCCTGCAGAAGGTGTCAGCATGAAGCGACGCCACGCAGTCATCGCCCTGTTGCCCCTGGCCGGCTGCGGCGGCGGAGGTGCCACGGCGGCTCCCTCGCCTGCCCCTGCCCCTGCCCCTGCCCCTGCCCCTGCCCCAGCACCCTCAGGCATGCGCGACCTGACCAGCCTGCAGCTCAGCCAGTTGATGGGTGCCGGCTGGAACCTCGGCAATTCACTCGAGGCCATTGGCGGCGAGACCGCCTGGGGCAACCCGGCGACGACCCAGGCCTTCATGAACGCGGTCAAGGCCGCCGGCTTCAAGACGGTGCGCATCCCCGTCTCCTGGAAGCAGTACGCCGACGCCAGCGACGTCATCAGCGCGACCTGGATGGCGCGCGTCACGCAGGTGGTCGACTACGCGAGGAACGCCGGCCTGTTCGCCATCATCAACATCCACTGGGACGGCGGCTGGATGCAGCCCACCTTCGCCGCCCAAGCCGCGGCCAACACGCGCATCACGAAGTTCTGGACGCAGATCGCCAACAGCTTCAAGGCCTACGACGACACGCTGCTGTTCGCCGGCACCAACGAGGTCATGGTGGAGGGCGACTACGGCACGCCCAAGGCCGAGTACGTCACGGTGCAGAACGGCTTCAACCAGCAGTTCGTGACGGCCGTGCGCGCCACCGGCGGCAACAACGCGCTGCGCCATCTCGTCGTGCAGGGCTTCAACACCAACATCGACCACACCCTCAACTTCGCCGTCATGCCCACCGACACGGCCAGGGACAGGCTGATGATGGAGGTGCATTACTACGACCCCTACAACTTCACGCTCAACGACAAGAGCACGATCTGGCAATGGGGCTCGGCGGCGACCGACGCCAAGGCCACGGAGGCCTGGGCCAACGAGGCCTACACGGACGCCCAGTTCCAGAAGATGAAGGCCAGGTTTGTCGACAAGGGCATCCCCGTCATCCTCGGCGAGTTCGGCGCCATCCGCCGCACGGAGTACGCCGGCGCCGAGGCCTACCGACTGGCCTGGGACCAATACGTCGCGCGCTCGGCCTGGACCCATGGCTTGGTGCCCGTCTACTGGGACGCTGGCGCCGCCGCCGAGAACCACAGCATGGGACTGTTCAACCGCAGCACCGGTGCGCAGATCTACCCGGACATCGTCAGCGCGTTGGTGAACGCCACGAAATGACCCGCGTGTAACGCCTGCAAACCGCGGCGCGGGCGGAGGGCCATGCACTTCGACTATCCTGTTAGCGAGCGCCACGAAGTCCGGCGCGGCAGGGAGCCGATGTGCAAGCCAGCAACCGGCCCGACCCGGGCGGTATGCCTTTCGAAACGGTGGCATCCCACAGTGGACCCGCCTTTCTGCTGGACCAGCCTGCCGGTCCACGCGAACGCCGCCATGCGCTGATCGTCGCGCTGGTGTCGCTGGCCGTGTTCGCGGCCCTGCTGCCCTTCGCCAAGACCAAGCTGGCGCCGGTGCCGGCCTTCATCCCCATCTACCAGTCGGCCCTGGTGCTGACCGACCTCATCACGGCCGTGCTGCTGTTCGGCCAGTGCCGCATCCTGCGCTCCCAGGCCCTGATGGTGCTGGGCTGCGGCTATCTGTTCACGGCCGCGCTGACGACGGCCCACACCCTGACCTTCCCCGGCCTGTTCAGCGCCACCGGCCTGCTCGGCGCCACCACGCAGACGACGGTCTGGCTCTACATGCTGTGGCATGGCGGCTTCCCGCTGTTCGTGCTCGGCTATCTGGCGTTGAAGTCCAGGCCCGGCCTCAGCCCGCCGGCTTGGGCGTGGCCGGCCGCCACGGCGGTGGCCGCCGCAGCCGCCATCGCCGCCGCGACGCTGGGCCACGGCTGGCTGCCCGACCTGCTGGTGGGCGGCCGCTACTCGCCGACCTTCCAGGCCACCGTGGGCACCGTCTGGGCGCTCAGCCTCGTGGCGCTCGCCGCCCTGTGGCGGCAGAAGCCCCGCACGGTGCTGGACCTGTGGCTGATGGTGGTCTGCCTGGCCTGGCTGCTCGACATCGCGCTGTCGGCGATGCTGAATGCCGGCCGCTTCGACCTGGGCTTCTACGCCGGCCGCATCTATGGCCTGGTGGCCTGCTCCGTCGTGCTGCTGGAGCTGCTGTTCGAGAACAGCACTCTCTACGCGCAGCTGTTCCGCAGCTACGAAGCCGGCCACCGCCAGGGCGAGGCCCTGGCCGTCGCGCGCGACCAGGCCGAGGCCGCCAACGCGGCCAAGAGCCTCTTCCTGGCCAGCATGAGCCATGAGATCCGCACGCCGATGAACGCCATCATCGGCCTGACCAACCTGGTGCTGGAGACCCGGCTGGAGGAGCGCCAGCGCGACTACCTCGGCAAGGTGCAGACCTCCTCCAAGGCCTTGCTGACCCTGCTCAACGACATCCTCGACTACTCCAAGATCGAGGCCGGCAAGATCACGCTGGAGGCCGAGGAGTTCAGCCCCGAGGAGCTCATCGAGAACGTCGGCCACCTGTTCTCGGTGCGCCTCGAGGAAGCCGGCCTGGACCTGCTGTTCGAGTTCGACGACAAGCTGCCGGGCCGCCTGGTGGGCGACAGCCTGCGCCTCACCCAGGTGCTGAACAACCTTGTCGGCAACGCCATCAAGTTCACGCCCAAGGGCGAGATCGTCGTGCGGGCAGACTTCATCGGCGAGCAGGAGGGCCGCATGCGGCTGCGCATCAGCGTGCGCGACACCGGCATCGGCATGACGCCCGAGCAGGTCGGCCGGCTCTTCCAGGTCTTCGGCCAGACGGACGCCTCGATTGCGCGCCGCTACGGCGGCACCGGCCTGGGCCTGGCCATCTGCAAGCGCCTGGTGGAGCTGATGGAGGGCAGCTTCGAGGTCGAAAGCACAGCGGGCCAGGGCAGCTGCTTTGCCTTCACCTGCGACTTCGGCAAGGCCAGGCCGGGTGCCGAGCGCATCGACCTGCACCGCATCCGCGGCATGCGCACCCTGGTCATCGATGCCCAGCCCACCGAGAGGCTGATCCTGCAGCAGATGCTGCAGAGCTGGCGCTTCCAGGTCGGCGTGGCCTCCTTTGGCGACGAGGCCCTCTACCGGCTGCGCCAGGCCGACCCGGCCCACCCCTACGAACTGCTGCTGCTGGACTGGAAGACGGCCGGTGCCGACTTCGTCGACGCGGCCCGGCGCATCGCCATCGAACGCGGCGCGCCGCCGCCCGCCGTCATCGCGCTGGGCAGCCTGCACGCCAGCGAGCGCGTGGCCGAGGAGCTGCAGGACCGGGCGGCAACCCAGGTCCTCGTCAAGCCCGTGACGCCGTCGCGCCTGTTCGACGCCCTGATGCAGCTGCAACGCGGCGAGCCGCCCGCCGCCGCCGCCGCTCCGGCTGGCAACAGCCTGGCCGATCTCGCCGAAACGCTGCGCTCGCTGCACGGCGCCCGCGTGCTGCTGGTCGAGGACAACCCCGTCAACCAGCAGGTGGCCATGGCCTTCCTGGCCATGATGAAGCTGGAGGTCGAGGTGGCCGAGAACGGCCAGGAGGCCGTCGAGCGCCTGCGCCAGGAGAGCTTCGACGCCGTGCTGATGGACATGCAGATGCCGGAGATGGACGGCCAGACCGCGACGCGGCTGATCCGCGCCATGCCCCAGCATGCCCGCCTGCCCATTATCGCAATGACGGCCGGCGCCATGGAGCAGGATGTCCAGGACTGCCTGGCGGCGGGCATGAACGCCCACGTCGGCAAGCCCATCGATCCGCGCCAGCTGGTGCGCACGCTGCTGGCCTGGGTGCCGCCGCCGGTGCGAGCCCAGCAGGGCTAGTCGGCCAGGCGCTCGAAGTCCATCTCCCAGTTGGCCTCCCAGGTCTGGCCGCCGTCGGCCGAGAAGGCCTGGTCCCAGCGTGGGCTGCCGGTCGTCGTGCCGGTCCAGCGATAGCGCACGCGGATGGGCTGGCCACGCAGCACGTCGTCGCAGTAGAACTCGCCCACGCCGTCGGCAAAGCTGCCCACGACGGGCGGCTCCAGGCTGTGCGGATGGCGGCCGTCCACCCACCAGATGGCCCATTGCCCGGTGGCCGGATCGAAGGTGCGCATCGTCAGGGCGCGGTAGCTGCCGCCGGGCAGTTCCAGCACGTTGTCGTCGATATTGCCGCGGCCGTCCAGCAGCGGCCACATGCGGCAGCTGCCGTCGAAGTGCTCCCAGTCCTCGCAGCCCAGCAGCCTCTCCTTGAGGCGGCGGTGGCGGACCTTCCAGTGGCCGATGAAGAAGTCGAAGTCCTGGTGGGTGGATGGCATGCTCATGGGGGTCCTTCAGGCGTGGAGGGCGGAGCGGGAGGTGGGCGTCAGGCGCAGGCTCTGCGTCGGACGGGCCAGCCAGGGCTGGGCCAACGCATCGAGGTCGCGTGCCCAGGCCGCGCCGGCCGCCGTGTCGTCGAACAGGGCCAGGGCGACCAGCACCGACTCCTGCTCACGCAGCGGCAGGCGGGGAAAGTTGTTGGGTGCGGCCTCGGTGACATAGCAGGCCTGCAGGCGCGCCTCGGCAGAGGCCGCGCCGCGACATAGGGCCAACAGTTCGGCATCGGCCGGCGCCTTCAGATGCAGCACCAGCGCGCGCACCAGCCCCGTGGGCGCATCGACGCGCGCTTGTGCGGGCAGCGCGGCGCCCTCCCAGGCGGGGCGCAGCAGCAGCACGTCGTCGGTGTCGATCATGGTCGCGTTGGCCGCGTTGCGGTGCGCCGCCCAGGCCGGCCCCGTGTAGAAGGCCGGCAGCACGTCGCCGCGCGCCGCCATGTCGGCAAAGCCGCGCAGCCAGACGAAGCGGTTCGGGCCGTCCAGGTCGCGGAACTGCCCCAGCACGCGGATGCCGACGGCCTCCTGGGTCTCGACGAACTCGCGGTCGAAGAGCTCGATCAGCGTGTCGCGCTGGCCGGGGTGCAGGGTGTACTGGCGCAGCTCGACGACGCGGCAGTCCGGCGCGGCGGGTGGTGAGGATTTCGGAAGCGTTGGCGACATGGCTCAGAGCCCACGGAGTTCAAGGTCCGTGCAGTCTGCGCCGCCATACCTGTCAACGCATGTCGTGTTTTACAGCCTGCCGCTGGCCCGCATGCCTTCCAGCCTCAGGGCCAGGGCCTGCTCCAGGTCGGCCAGTTGCTGCTGCAGGGGGTGGCGCTCTTCGTCGGCCGTCGCGGCCTCGAGTTCGGCGCGCAGCCGCGCCCGCTTCCTGAACAGCTCGACCTCCACCGGCGGCGCGCCGGCGTTCTTCAGGATCTTGAACGGCAGGCGGAACTCCACCGGCGTCTGCGCCCAGCCCTCGGGCTCGGCCAGGGGCTTGCCGAAGCTCTCGGCGCTTTGCAGCTCGCCACTGCGCCAGGACTCGGCCAGGTGATCGGCAATGGCTTCGTCCAGCGACCGCAGGGACGCATCGCGCGCCCTGCGGCGCTCGGAGTCGGTGGGCTGCGTCATTCGGGGATGGGCAGCGCCAGGCCACGCTTGAGCACGCCCATGGCGACCTGCGTCGTGTAGCGCCGCACATTGGGGTTGTCGGCCAGCAGCCGGGCCATCAGCGCCTCGTAGGCGACCGCATCCCAGGCCGCCACGACGAGGACGAAGTCGGCCTCGCCCGTCACATAGAAGGCCTGCTGCACGGCGGCTTCAGCGTCCAGCCAGGTACGCAGCCTTGCCATCAGTTCGGGCTTCTCGCTCTCCACCTGCAGGCCGGCGATGAAGGTGGTTGGGCGGCCGACGGCGGCGGCGTCCAGCACGGCGATCTGGCGCTGGATCACGCCCTGCTCGCGCAGGCGCTTGAGCCGGCGCTGGATGGCGGAGGCCGACAGGCTGACATGCTCGGCGAGCTGCTCGGCGGTCAGTGCGGCGTCCTGCTGCACCAGGGTCAGCAACTGGCGGTCGAAGCGGTCGAGGTCCAGGTCGGTCATGGCCGGAAATTGCGGGCAAACGGCGGAAGGTCAACACATCTTGCCGGAATTCATCACGGGGCCGTTCCTAGCATGACGGCCATCCAACAAGGAGTTCTTCCCGATGATCGATCACCTGTCCCTGGGCACCCGCCACTACGCTGAATCAGTGGCCTTCTTCAGCCGCGTGCTGGCCCCGCTCGGCATGCAGTTGCTGCGCGACACCGGCAGCGAGGCCGCCTTCGGCACGCCGGAGCGCTGGTGCTTCTTCCTCTACCCCGTGCCCGAGGACGAGGCGGTGGTGGCGCGCGGCGCGCATGTCGCTTTCGGCGCCCCGGACCGCATCGCCGTCGCGGCCGCCCACGAAGTCGCGCTGGCCTCGGCGGCCCGCGACATCTTCACCCCGCGGCCCCGGCCCGACATCAGCGAGACCTATTTCGGCGCGATGTTCCATGACCTCGACGGCCATCGCATCGAGGTGCTGACCAACGCCGTCTAAGCCTCGAACTGCTGTCCCAGCCACTGCTCGAAATGCGAGACCGGCGCATCGGCCGGCGCCAGCAGCCAGTAGCTTTCCGGTCCCTCGATGAGCGTTGCGAACGGTGCGACCAGTTCGCCACGCTCGCAGGGCTCGGCGAACAGCCGCGGCGACAGCAGGGCCACGCCAAGCCCCTGCATCGCCGCCCTGGCCTCCAGCTCGTAGTTCGGGAAGCGCGTGGCGACATAGCCGGGACTGGCATCTGGCTGGCCCGCGGCCTGGAACCAGGCCGGCCAGCGCGGGTCGGGAATCAGCGGCAGGGCCAGCAACTCTTGCACCGTGCAGGTGCTGCGGCCCGCCAGCAGGCGCGGGCTGAGCATGGGGGTGCCCTGCTCGGGCAACAGGCGGGCGGCGCGATAGCCCGGCCAGGGCCCGCTGCCGCTGCGGATGGCGACGTCAAAGCTGCCGGCCGGCGACAGACCCTGGCCGGCGTCCAGCGCGATGGCGTCGGCACCCGGCAGCGCCTGATAGCCCGCCAGCCGTGGCACCAGCCAGCAGGCGGCGAAGGTCGGCGCGCAGGTCAGGCGCAGCGGCGGCCGGGCACGCCGGCAGTCGTCGACGGCCGTGCGCATCAGGGCCAGCGCCTGCTCGACACCGGCTGCCAGCGCCACGGCGCGCTCGGTCACGAGCAGCCGCGGGCCATGTCGGCCGAAGAGCTGGACGCCGAGCTGCGCCTCCAGCGCCCGCATGCGCTGGCTGACGGCCGTCGGCGTGATGGCGAGCTCGTCCGCCGCCCGCGAGAAATTGCCGTGGCGCACGCAGGCCGCGAGCACGCGCAGGGACTCGAGCGGCAGCGGCGACGGGTTCAGGGCCATTTGAAGGAGGGCTTCAGATCAAGCGCAGGAATCATCGTTTTGAGCGACGCGGGACGCCTTCCTAGACTGGGTTTCCAACCAGCCAGGGACCGCCCCATGCCCACATCATCGACCCAAAACATCGCCGCCCTCGCCTTGCTCGCCGCGCTGGCGCCTCTGCCGGCCAGCGCGGCCGAGCCGCCCGGCTACACGCTGGCGCGCCAGGGCGACATGCATGATTTCGACTTCCTCGGCGGCGCCTGGACGACGGTGCAGCGCCGCCTCAAGGCCCGCAACGTCGGCAGCCAGGAATGGACCGAATTCCCGTCCAACCTCTGCATGACCCACTACCTGGACGGCATCGCCAATGTCGATGAGCTCCACATGCCCACGCTGGGCCGCCGCGGCCTGACGCTGCGCACCTTCGACACCGAGAAGCGCCAGTGGTCCATCTTCTGGGTCGCCACGCCCTCGGGCAAGTTCGATCCCAATCCCGTCGTCGGCGGCTTTGCCGGCGGCAAGCGCGGCGAGTTCTACGCCGAGGACAAGGACGGCGACAAGCCCGTCAAGGTGCGCTTCACCTGGGAGAACCTGGACGCCAACCATGCCCGCTGGGCCCAGGCCTTTTCCTATGACGACAAGACCTGGGAGACCAACTGGACGGCCGAGTTCACGCGCGCAGACCCGGCCAGGCTCTGCGACCAGGGCCGGCCCCGCCGGTCTTGAGCTTCATCCCTCTTTGGGGGGAGACGAGGGGGATGCTCCCTGCGCCATCCCCCCTCGCCCCCTCCTCGGGGCGATACCCCCGCAAGCGGCCGGCGCCGAAACTGCTTCCATCAACAGGAGACAGCCATGAACGCCACGACCGCCATGACCGCCACCCGCACCGCCGAACTGATGAGCCGCCTGCCGGGCTGGTTTGTCGACCACGCCCGCCGCACCGAAGAGAAGGCCCGCCGCCGCCGCGAGGTGCTGTCCAAGCGCTACGAGATCCTGTGCGGCGAGAACGTCAAGAGCTGCTGGAGCCACACCATCGTCGAGGTCGCCAAGCCGCGCGCTTCCCGCACCGCTCCGGCTCCCGCCCCGACGCCCGTCGTCGAGCCGGGCCTGCAGGAGGCCAAGGCAGCGTCCGTCGCCGCGCAATGGCAGGAATTCATGACGCCGGAAGAACTCCGGGACCTGACGGGCCGCCGCTCTGTCGGCAGCCAGGTCGAGGCGCTGACGGCCGGCTGCATCCCGCACAAGCTGCTGCGCAACCGCCTGCTCGTCAGCCGCTTCCATGTGCGCGAATGGCTGGCCGACCGCCTGCCCGCCAAGAACGCTTGGGGCTTCCAGGCGGCCCTGGTCAACTGATCACCGGCCCGGAAACGACAAAGCCCGCACTGGGCGGGCTTTGCGGAGTCCTTCACAGGACTCTTTATTCTTGGTTGCGGGGGCCGGATTTGAACCGACGACCCTTGGGTCATGAGCCTACGACGATGGGTACTTCATGCCCACCTCCCAGACAGGCTGCATCAAGGCCAGCAGCGAAGCCGGTATGCGCGCGTCCCCCTTGGCCTCTCCCAGCGTTTCATGCATCGCTTCGGCAATGCGCTCCAGCACCGCACGCGGCCTCACCACGCCGCAGACCTCAGTGCCGAACTGGAGCAACTCCTCGGTCGTCGGGTACGCCTTGCTGTGATGCTTTCCCGCAAAGAGCTTGAGCGCCATCGTGCGGTCGGTTTGCTCCTCATCGCCAACGAAGCGGATGTAGGTGTAGACCGCTGTCGTCACAACGTCGAACAGTGGCGACAACCTCGGGATGCCGGCCGGCTGCACGAGCAAGCCGAAGTTCTTGAGGTGGGCGTCACCGTTGCGGACCATCACGCTCAGCGCCACCTGCTCGAAGAACCGCTGCAGGTCCTCCCCCGGCAGCTGCAGGTACCGCAACAGCTCGCCGATGCGCTGGTAACTCCCGCGGTACTTGCGTTCAGACAGCACATCGCGAACGCGCAGGTTCATCAGCGAGGCAATGTCTTCGAAGCCCAGGCGCTCGATCTGGCCATCCTGCTGATGGTTCAGGTCAAAGCGATCGACGATCAGCATCTGGCCGTCGTGGGACAGCTCAAAGCCAGGCGTCGGGATCTGCGCCCGCTTCGCTGCTGACAGGCACAGGAACTCGTTGGCTGCCAGACCTGCATAAGCCGCCGAAGCGACCTTCACGATCACCGAGGGGATGGGTACGGTCGCCCGGTCCGCCACCATGATCTTGGGCTGCACACCGGCAATGCCGACGCCTGAACTGAGATAGGCCCGCACCAGATCTTCGTACAGCTCTGGTGTAAACGGCAGCGCCAACAGCGCCTCCCGCTCGATGTGAGTCGGCGCGGTGGACGGCTCGACGCCTGGCAGCCCGTAGCCGAGGTTGCCAATACCGTTCTGCCCCACCATCGCAAGCAAGTGCATGGGCTGCAGCCGATGCTTCGGGAACATCATGCTCAACCGCAACAGCAGTTCGCCCTCGGGCAAGGACTGATCCATCACGGCGAAAAGCGCGCCGTCCTGCCAGGTCGGCCGTTCGCGTGCCGGCATGAGCAGCGCGACGCTCGGCTGATCGGGATCCGGCGTGGCGTACCGGAATTCATAGTTCGAGGTCTTGAGCAACTGACCTGCGGCGCGCGCATTGATGGATACGTCCAGCGCGCGGATCTTGTCAGGCAGCGCCATCACTCGTCCTGATCGTCCACGCCGAATCTCGCCTGAACCTGACTTAGCGTCGGACGCCCAGCCGGTTCCAGCCGCATCGTCAGCTTCAACACCGACAGGACAGCAAACAGCGAGATCAAGGAAGTGTCCTTGCCTCCCTCCAACCGGTAGATCACGTCTCGGACGCGGCCGGACTGTTCCGCCAGCTCCTTGATGCTCATACCCGCGGCTTGCCGGGCGGCTCTGATTGCCAGTCCGAGCTCCGTCGGCAAACGAATCATGTCGCTCATAGACGACATGATGCCAGAATCCCATAGGCAAGCGCATTAGTTCGTCGTTCATAAACGACACCCTGCGCCATCGGTATGGCGCGGAGACACTCATGCGGATGTCGGAAAGGCTTTGGCGCGGCATGCAGCCCGCTGGGCAGCAAGGACCTCAGGCGTGCGCGCGAGTCCACCACCTACGCTGAAGCAAAGGACAGCGCCAACGGCTTGGAGACCACACAGGCTCCGCGGTAAGGCAGCGTGTCGCAGTTGCCCTTCTGGAGCAGGAACTTCCGCGTGGTGCCGTTCAATGCTTGGCAACTCGCCGGCACATAGCCGCTGCCAACCACCGCCACTTCGAACGACTCCCCCGGCGCTGGCAGTCCCGCAGCGGCCCGCTCCGCCAATCGCTGCATGCCGGCATCGAAATTGTTGGGCACAACGCCTGAGGTCAAAACCACGCCCGAAACAACCGCCGTCTTGAAGCTGGCACCGGGCACATAAGAGCTGTTGCCCTCAGGCGCTTTGAAAGTGACCTCTTCACATCGGTCAACCTTCATGGTCAACCATTGGGTGAATGGCAAGGCGTCGGCAGGGGCGTCAGGCGATGCGCCTGACAAAGCGAGAGTGGCTCCGATCGAAACCCGAACCTGGCAAAGGCGGTTCATCGCCCGAGTGTAGTAAGCGGGGCAACCGCTTCCCGGAGACGCATCAGCCCGCGACGCAGACGAAATGCCGACCGAAATAGATAAACCCGTTGAGCCTTGCGACTCAACGGGTTTCCGTATTTGGTTGCGGGGGCCGGATTTGAACCGACGACCTTTGGGTTATGAGCCCAACGAGCTACCAGACTGCTCCACCCCGCGACTGAAGCTAGCAGTATACACGGGTTTTGAGGCTCCCGGCAATTTGATGTCAGATGGGTGTCTTGGCGGCGTCGGCGTTCTGCACCGTGCCGCGCTCCTTGCCAAGAAAGCGGGGCCGGCGGCCAGCGTGCGCAGCGGGGTCACGCACCGACGATGGTGAGCTATCAATAGCTCCCGCCGGCGCCCGTGAAATGAGGCGCGCTCAGAAAGGCAACTGGGCGCCGCGGGCTTGCAGCCGGGTGCGCAGATGCGAGCGGGCGCGCGACACGCGGCTGCGCACGGTGCCGATGGGCACCGACAGCAGGGCGGCGGCGTCTTCGTAGCTCATGTCGTCCATGGCGACGAGCAGCAGCACTTCGCGCATCTCGGGCATCAGGCCGTCGAGCTCGGTCTGCAGCAGCACCATCAGCTGGTTCATATGGCATTGCTGCTCGGGATTGGCCTGCAGGCAGGGCGTCGCGTCCAGCGCGGTCTCATCCTCGAAGCGATAGAGCCGCGACGGCGAGCGCGACAGGTGGTTGCGCACCAGGTTCATCGCAATGCCATAGAGCCAGGTCGACAGCTGCGATTCACCGCGGAACTGCTCCAGCGTGCGGGCTGCCTCCACAAAGGCCTGCTGGGCCAGCTCCTCGGCCTCGGTGCTGTCGCCGATATGGCGCAGCACGAAGCGGTAGAGGCGGTCGCGGTGTTCGCCGAACAGCTCCGAGAAGATGACATTGGGGTCGGCAACTGCGGGGTGGCGGATCGGTTGGCACTGGGGCTGCATGGCGGGCTCCGAGCGGGTGATGCGGCCGGAATGGCCGCCCTGTCTGATCAGACGCCGTTGGCCCGGGACTCGCGACAAGGCAGACCCGCCCCACCCCGCATTCACGGGCGTGGGTTTACCCCTGAGGCCGTGAACTCCGTCACGAAATCAATGCGGACTCTGGCCGAGCAGGGTCCGCAGGCGCCGGGCGAGGGCATCGGCGTCGGCCGGCGGCGGCAGCCTGAAGTCCGCCGCCATGGCCTGATCCAGGGCCTGGCGGCGCTCGACGGCCAGGGCCGCCGGGTCCAGACCCAGCCCTTCGGCGACACGGCGGAAACGCCAGCCCAGCATGACGGCCGAGAACTCGATCTGCACCAGGCTGGACTGGGCGAGCAGCAGGCTGAAGGCCGACTCGGCGCAGGCCACCACGTGCTTGACCGTGCGCGCCTGCAGCAGGCGCCGCGAGCGCTGGTTGAGCCGCCATTCCCGCTCGGCGATGGCGCTGGCGGCCTCGCCGTAATGCTCGCGCAGGGCGGCGACGAAGAGGCGGCCTATCTCCATCGACACGCCGTCAGCCGGCGTGGCGCCGCCGCTGACCTCCAAGCGCCCGTCCACCTGGCTGGCCCACAGCAGTGGCCCGGCGGACGCGGCGCTCACGAAGGCCTCCAGACCGGGCGACGGGGGTGTCGCCCGCGCAGGGTCGACAGGGGCTGGGGTGGGGTTCAGAACGCGATCCAGAGTCGGCGGTGGATGCCGGCAATCAACATCCGGCATGTCATGGGTAACCACGATCGCGACCGGGTTCCGCGCCGCCGCCTATTTGACGGCTTCGACGCTGAACATCGCGGCGCCGTACTCAGCCCGGCAGTTGGCATGGCCGCAATCCGGCTGGCCGAGCAGCCAGCTCGGCGCGCCTGCTGGCAGGCCGGCAGGCCCCTGGGCGGGCAGGGTCAGGAAGCCATAGCTCGGGTCCTTCTCGGTGGACCAGGGCGCGAAGCTGCGCGGCTCGGCGGCGACCAGCACGAAGAAGTGCTCCAGGCCCGGCGGGTCGCTGGCCTTCAGCGGCCAGCTGGAACCGGGCAGGCGCAGCGTCTCGCCGGCGCCGATGTGGTTGTTCTTGGCCTTGTCGTTGGGGTAGAGCTGGACCAGGCTGCCGTCGGGGCCGGCCAGCAGCACATAGACATAGCCCTCCCTGGAGGCGCTGACGCTGAAGCGCAGCTCGTCGCGGTCGATGCGAAGCTTGCCGCGCTCGGCCTCGGCATGCACGTCGAAGCCCTCGCTGTGGCGGGCGACGAGGGAGCGAAACTGGCTGGGCAGGTCGCGCGCCACGGGCTCTTCGGCGGCGGCGGGGGCGGGTGCCGGAACCGGCGCCGAGACGGGCGCCGCGGCGGCGACGGGCTCGGGCTGGGGCGCGGGCCGGGACGCGAACCAGGCCGCGGCAGCGGCCACCGCCAGGCCGGCCAGGCCCAGGCCGACCAGCAGGGGCTTGCGGCTGGGCGCCGGGGCAACAGCGGCGCCAGGGGCGGCCGCCGGTGCCGCCGGGGCGGCCTGGATCAGCGTCGCCATCTGGCTGGGCTTGGGCGCGTAATGGCCGGCCAGGCCCAGGTCCTCGCGGAACTCGCCCATGGACGACGTGCGCTGGTCGGGCAGCACCTGCAGGGCGCGGTCCACGGCCTTGACGAGGCGCTCGCTGTAGCGGCCCTGGGCGCGCTCGGCCAGCGGCACATAGTCGTCCTTGACCATGCGGCCGACGCTGGGCGGCGGCGTGCGGCCGGTGATGGCGCAGTAGACGACGGCGGCCAGCGCATAGACGTCGGTCCAGGGGCCCTGCTTCATGCTGGGCACCTCGGCGTACTGCTCGATGGGGGCGTAGCCGGGCTTGAGGATGACGGTCAGGGCCTGGGTCATGTCGCCGATGACGCGGCGGGCGGCGCCGAAGTCCAGCAGCAGGGGGCGGCCGCTGCCGGCCACCAGGATGACGTTGTCGGGCGCGATGTCGCGGTGATAGCAGTTCTCGCCGTGGAGCACCAGCAGGGCCTCGGTCAGCGGCGCCAGCAGCTCCATCAGCCAGGCCTCGGTCGGCGGCTCGGGCATCTCCTTCAGCGTGTCCTTCAGCGTCTTGCCCTCGATGAAGGGCATGACCATGAAGGCCGTGCCGTTGGCCTCCCAGAAGCGATAGACCTTGACGAGGGAGGGATGGTCGAACTGGGCCAGCAGCCGCGCCTCGTTGATGAAGCTCTTCAGGCCGGCCTCGAAGGTGTCGCGGTGGCGCTCCGAGCGCACCCTCACCTGGGAGCTGTCGCCGCGCAGGGCCAGGGCGGCGGGCATGTATTCCTTCAGGGCCACCGTGCGCTCCAGCGCATGGTCGCGCGCCAGGTAGACGATGCCGAAACCGCCCTCGCCCAACACGCGGATGACCTCGAACTCGGCCTGGCGGCTGCCCACGGGCAGGGCATTGCCGCCCTCGTCGCGCGGGACGCGGGCCGGCGGCGGTGCGGCCTCGGGCTCGGGCGTGGGCGGCGTGCCCATCACCGTCGGCGCGTCCTCGAAGGGGACGGGCGCCGCGGCTCCCGGGCCCGCGGGGGCGCTCGGCCGGATGATGGTCGCGTCGTTGTCTTCCGGATCGCTGGAGGAGTTCATCTTGCTGGCGGGACGTCCAAGTTGCTGAGTGTCACCGCAGGCCATTCCGTTCCCGCCTCCCCTCACACAAGTGAGGGCCCAGGGAACTAAGCGCAGCCCCGGGTTACTTACCGGCCGAACTCCCGCCTGCCCCAGACGCAGGACCTGATCGGACACCATGGACAGCAACCCTTTCGACGCCCAGCCCGACACCACGCCGTCGCTCGACAGCGATCCCGTGCTGGCACCCTGGCTGGAACCGGTGTCTGAAGACGATCCCTGCGGCCCGGACCTGGAGTACGACAACGACTTCCTGGCCCTGACCCAGGCGGCTGCGGGCAAACCCGAAACCCAGTTCGCCCCCGCCGAGCCGCCGGACTGGCGCGCGGTGCGCAGTGGCGCCGAGGACATCAACGGCCGCAGCCGCGACCTGCGCGTGGCCAATCTGCTGTTGCGCGCCCGGCTGCGCCTGGAGGGCTTCGCGGTGCTGGCGCCCAGCCTGCGCCTGTTCGAGGAGCTGCTGACCCGCTGGTGGGAAGAACTCCACCCGCGCCTGGACGACGGCGACGCCTTCGCCCGCGTCAATGTGCTGAACGAGCTGACCAGCCTGGACGCGACCCTCGGCGATGTGCGCGCCAGCCTGGTGCTGAGCGACCGGGGCATCGGCCAGATCAGCGTGCGGGACATCGAGATCGCCATGGGCGACCTGGTGGCTCGCGACGACGAATCAGTGCCCTCGCAGGGACAGATCGAGAACATGCTGGCCGACGCCGCGGCCAGCTATCCGCATCTGGCCAGCCAGGCGACCGACGCCGTCGAGGCACTGGACTCCCTGGTGTCCTGCCTGTCCATGCGCCTCAATTACGGCGACGTGCCCGACTTCGCGGCCCTGCGCCGCATGCTGGACGGCGTCGTCGCCGTGTCGCCACGCCCGGTCAGCATCGATGCCGACTCCGACGACCTCGCCGGCATGCTCAATGACCTCGGCATCGCCCAGGACGACGACGCTCCCGCGCCAGCGCGCCGGGGCCGCAGCGGCGGCGGCGGTGGCTTGGGCGCCATCGAGAGCCGCGCCGACGCCGTGCGCGCCATCGAGCTCGTCTGCGCCTACCTCGAGAAGCACGAGCCCACCAACCCGGCCGCCGACCTGCTGCGCCGTGCCCAACGTCTCATCGACCGCAACTTCCTGCAGCTGGTACGAGAGTTTGCCCCCGATGCCGTGGGCGAAGTGGCTCGTATGCTGGGCGTGGACCCCGACAGCCTGCAATGAAAGTCGCAACAGGTGCTGCGATGTCGTCTGATCAAGCACACCCCGCAGAAGTCTTCGTGGCCCCACATTTTCTGAACCCCTGAATCCCATCCGCAAGGAGCATTGAGATGAGCAAGAGCAGCCAGAAATTCATCGCCCGCAACCGGGCCCCGCGGGTGCAGATCGAGTACGACGTCGAGCTCTACGGTGCCGAGAAGAAGGTGCAGCTGCCCTTCGTGATGGGCGTCATGGCCGACCTGTCGGGCAAGCCCGAGGACCCGCTGCCGCCGGTGTCGGACCGCAAGTTCCTCGAGATCGATGTCGACAACTTCGACTCGCGCATGAAGTCCATGAAGCCGCGCGTGGCCTTCAATGTCGAGAACACGCTGACCGGTGAAGGCAGCCTGCCGGTGGACATCACCTTCGAGAGCATGGACGACTTCTCGCCCGCCGCCGTGGCGCGCAAGGTCGACGGCCTGAACAAGCTGCTCGAGGCCCGCCAGCAGCTGTCCAACCTCATCACCTACATGGACGGCAAGAGCGGTGCCGGCGACCTGATCGCCAAGGTGCTCGCCGACCCGACGCTGCTGAAGACGCTGACCGACGCCCCCAAGGCCGAATAAGCCGCAGCCCTCAGAAGAAACCGACCGGAGTTTTCAAACATGACCCAAGCGGAACAGTCAGCATCGGCCCTGGCAGGCGTGACCTTCGAAGGCAATGACTTCGCGGCCCTGCTGAACAAGGAATTCAAGCCCAAGACCGACGAGGCGCGCGGCGCCGTGGCGCAGGCGGTGCAGACGCTGGCCCAGCAGGCCCTGTCCAACACGGCCCTGCTCAGCGACGACGCCGTCAAGACCATCGAGTCCATGATCGCGGCCATCGACCAGAAGCTCACCGAGCAGGTCAACCTGATCATGCACCACGAGGACTTCCAGAAGCTGGAGTCCGCCTGGCGCGGCCTGCACTACCTCGTCAACAACACCGA
Organism: Roseateles sp. GW821-FHT09H10; assembly: GCF_059415865.1. Taxonomy (NCBI): domain Bacteria; kingdom Pseudomonadati; phylum Pseudomonadota; class Betaproteobacteria; order Burkholderiales; family Sphaerotilaceae; genus Roseateles; species Roseateles sp. GW821-FHT09H10. The sequence continues at coordinate 449,475 of NZ_JBWKOB010000004.1, forward strand.
GACCGACGAGCAGCTCAAGATCCGCGTGATGAACGTGTCCAAGACGGACCTGGGCAAGACGCTGAAGCGCTTCAAGGGCACGGCCTGGGACCAGTCCCCGCTGTTCAAGCGCCTCTACGAAGAGGAATACGGCCAGTTCGGCGGCGAGCCCTATGGCTGCCTGGTGGGCGACTACCACTTCGACCACACCCCGCCCGACGTCGAGCTGCTGGGCGAACTGAGCAAGATCGCCGCTGCCGCCCACGCCCCCTTCGTGACCGGCGCCGCCCCCAGCGTCATGCAGATGGAAAGCTGGCAGGAACTCGCCAACCCGCGCGACCTGACCAAGATCTTCACGACGCCCGAGTACGCCGCCTGGCGCTCGCTGCGCGAATCCGACGACGCCCGCTACCTGGCCCTTTGCATGCCGCGCTTCCTGTCGCGCGTGCCCTATGGCGCCAAGACCGCGCCGGTCGACGAGTTCGCCTTCGAGGAAGACACCGAAGGCGCCGACCACAGCAAGTACACCTGGTCCAACGCGGCCTACGCGATGGCGGTCAACATCAACAGCTCGTTCAAGCAGTACGGCTGGTGCTCGCGCATCCGCGGTGTCGAGTCGGGCGGCGCGGTGACGGGCCTGCCCACCCACACCTTCCCGACCGACGACGGCGGCGTGGACATGAAGTGCCCGACCGAGATCGCCATCTCGGACCGCCGCGAGGCCGAGCTCTCCAAGAACGGCTTCCTGTCGATGGTGCATCGCAAGAACAGCGACTTCGCCGCCTTCATCAGCGGCCAGTCCCTGCAGAAGCCCGCCGAGTACGACGACGCCGATGCGACGGCCAACGCCGCCCTCGCCGCCCGCCTGCCCTATCTGTTCGCCTGCAACCGCTTCGCCCACTACCTGAAGTGCATCGTGCGCGACAAGGTCGGCTCCTTCAAGTCGCGCGACGCGATGGAAGACTGGCTCAACAGCTGGATCCTGAACTACGTCGACGGCGATCCGATGAACTCCTCGGAAGAGACCAAGGCCATGCGCCCGCTGGCGGCCGCCCAGGTCGAGGTCTCGGAAGTGGAAGGCGCGCCGGGCTACTACCAGTCCAAGTTCTACCTGAAGCCGCACTACCAGCTCGAAGGCCTGACCGTGTCGCTGAGGCTCGTGTCCAAGCTGCCGTCCGAAAAGTCGGCTTAAACAGTTCGGAAGAACTCGCCCGGCGCGGGAGCAGGACGGGTCTTCTCAATCACCACCATTCCCGCGCTTTGAACCCCTAAAGGAGATATCAACATGGCAGTCAATGCATTCCTCACCTTCTTCGACAAGGCCGATGGCGAGTCCATCCAGAAGGGCAAGGAAAAGTGGATCGAGATCCAGGGCTGGGACTGGGAAGTCGAAGCCGAGACCAGCTGGACCAAGGGCGGCGGCGCCTCGGTGGGCAAGCCCAACCCCGGCAAGATGAACTGGGAACACTATTTCGACACCTCGTCGACCGTGATCCTGGGCTATATCTGTACCGGCCGCGCCTTCCCCAAGGTCGAGCTGCAGATGATGAAGACGACGGGCACCGCGACGCCCGAGACCTACTTCACCATGACCATGGAAGGCTGCTTCATCACCAAGGTCAACCAGAGCGGCACCGAGGAAGGCAACGTCACGCAGAAGATCGAGATGGTCTTCAAGACCGTCAAGATCGAATACAAGCCGCAGGACAACAAGTCCGGCAAGCTGGGCGCGCCCAAGACCTACAACTGGGATATCCCGGCCGGCACGGCTTCGCCGTCCGCTTGATTCTCTGGGTGGACGTCTTGTTCGTGTTCGCATGCCGGGCCGAGCGCCGGGCCGCCCCAAGCCGGCCCGCCGTGGCGATGTGCTTGCCGGTCGATCCGGCACGCATCGCCGTCCCCTCGGGGGCTGAGCCCGGACACAGGGCGCGCAGTGGGCGCCCTGTGCCTGGCGAAGGGCTGCGGCTCATGCCGCGGCGCGGCCGGCAAGGCCGGCCGGATTCGCCTCGCGTTCAGCGGGCGGGACCGGACGAGGGGTCCACCAGATGAGTCGTTCCAACATCTTCATGCAACTCATCACCGCCGCCGGCCCGGTGGTGGGCGAGGGGCTGCTCGAGGGCTGGGAAGGCTCGATCGAGATCCTGGAGTTCGACTGGGGCATGCATGCCCTGAAGAGCACCAAGAAGAAGCCGACCACGATGGCCGAGCGCGCCGCCGCCGCGGCCAGTGCCGCGGGTTCGCTGATCGGCCTGGGCAGCACGGTGACGATGAAGATGGAGCCGCTGAGCTTCAAGAAGCGCTTCGACGTCGGCTCCTCGCTGATGCACTCCTGCCTGGACAACCACATCCCGGTGATCAGCGCGTCGCTGACGCTGCTCAACATCAAGCAGGGCGGCCGCCTCATCCACCAGCCGGGCCTGGTGCTGGCGGCCACCAACGGCTACTTCGAGAGCTGTTCGCTGGAGGTGCGGGACGACGGCATCTCCAAGGAAGTCATCGAGAGCTGGGTGCTGAACTTCAAGAGCATCAAGATCGCCTACATGAAGGCGATGGGCAAGGACAACCTGCCCACGGCACCGTTCTTCTACACGGTCCCCTCCGGCGACCTCTAAGACAGACAGGCAAGACATGGGCGCCGATGCCGACATCTTCATGATCCTGCTGCGACCGACCCGCGTGCCGATCGTGGGCGAGTCCGTGTCCCAGCTCTTCCAGGGCCAGGTGCTGATCGAGTCCATGAAATGGAATCTGCACAACGAGGAAGAGCGCAAGAACGCCGAGAAGGCGAGCAGCGCCTATGAAGAGGCGCGCGAACTGGCCGACAGCCAGAAGAGCAGCGAGCTCAAGCGCAAGCACCTCAGCTCGGACTATGAGAAGGCGGATGAGGCCATCGACAAGGCCTATCTGAAGGCGCTGGATGCGGGCAAGGATGCGCACATGGCCCATGCGGCCTATGTCAGCGAACGCAAGAAGCTCTGGAAGGACTACCAGAACTCTTCCAGCGCCATCGGCAAGAAGCGCGAGAAGAACACGGATGCGCCCTCCGAGGACGAGAAGCGCGAAGCCGCCTATGCCGCGGCCGATCGCAACCGCAATTTCGAGATCACCTTCACCAAGCGCATCGACCTCTCCAGCACGCAGATGCTGAACTCGATGAAGGCCGGCGACATCTTTCCGTCGGGCACCCTCACCATCCACAAGCGCTCGGCCACCGCAGCGGACGGCACCTCACTGGTCTTCACCATCCAGAAGATCCGCCTGCTGGACTACAAGCTGGTGGTCTCGGTGTCGGACCTGATGACGGAGATGATGGAAGAGTGGACCTGCGAGTTCGGCGCGCTGGCCTATGTCTACAAGAATCCGCCCTCGCATTACTCGCACGGCAACGCAGCCCAGGGCGCGGCCAAGACGGCCTCGCAGGGCACCATGCGCGCCTTCACCATGAAGAACATCGGTTCGCCGATATGAAGAAGAGCCCCTCGCCCATCCTCGCGTCGCTGAACGAGTCTGGTCGATCCCCCGAGGGGACGGCGATGCTTGTGGCATCGAGCCACAAGCACATCGCCAGACGGACCGGCTCGGGAGCGGCCCAGCGCTCGGCCCGAAAGACGCCACCGTGCCACGCCAGGAAGCCGGACTACTGATATGTCTTTGACCAATTACCGCGATGTCAGCACGTCCATGAGCGACGTGTCGGCGGGCTTTCAGTTCGAGTTCTTCTGCGAGAAATGCGGCGAGACGTCACGTTCGGCCTTCAAGCCCTATCGCAAGGGCCAGGTCACGGGCTGGCTGAGCCGCTTTGCCTTCATGTTCTACGACCTGAACAAGGCCAGCCGCGCCACCGGCGCGTTTGCCGAAGCCGGTTCGGCGGGCGCCAAGGGCGAAGCCCTGGCCGAAGCCAAGGCCGCCGCCGCAGCGCTGTACGAGCGCTGCGAGAGCTGCCGCAAATGGGCCGGCCGCGAGTGCTGGAACAGCAGCACGGGCAGTTGCCGGGAGTGCGCCACCAAGGCGGCCTCGGCTTCCGGAGGCGGTGGCGGCTACGGCGCCTCCAGCGGCGGCTCGGCCTGCCCCAACTGCCAGACGCCCAGCCAGGGCGGGCGCTTCTGCCACGAGTGCGGTTTCGACATGGCCAGCACCCACAAGAGCTGCCCGGCCTGCGGCGTCACCCTTTCGCGCCAGGCGCGCTTTTGCACGGACTGCGGCCATGGCTTCTGATCTCACGCCCCAACAAGCCGCCGAAGAGCTTCTCCGCGCCGGCGACCCGCGCGCGGCACTGGCCAGGCTGACCGAAGCCGTTCGCGCCAAGCCGGCCGACCCCAAGCTGCGCACCTTCATGTCCCAGCTGCTCAGCGTGCTGGGCCAGTGGGAGCGGGCCCACACCCAGCTCAACGTCGTCGCCGACATGGACAAGCTCGCCATCCCCATGCGCGAGACCGTCGGCCACGCCATCCGCTGCGAGCTGCTGCGCGCCCAGGTCTTCGCCGGCCAGCGCACGCCCGTCGTCTTCGGCCAGCCCGAGGCCTGGGTGGCCCAGCTGATCGAATCGCTGAAGCAGCAGGGCGAAGGCAATCACGCGCTTGCCGTCGACCTCGCCAGCAAGGCTTTCGAGGCCGCGCCGACCAGCGCCGGCAGCATCGACGGCCAGGCTTTCGAATGGCTGGCCGATGCCGATTCGCGCCTCGGCCCCGTGCTCGAGGTCTGCCTGAACGGCCACTACACCTGGGTGCCCTTCAAGCACCTGGCCAAGATCCATTTCGACGCCCCCGAGGACCTGCGCGACTGCGTCTGGATGCCGGCCCAGCTGAGCTTCACCAACGGCGGCAACAGCGTCGCCCTCGTGCCCACGCGCTACCCCGGCTCCGAGAAGAGCGAAGACGGCCTGATCAACCTGGCGCGCAAGACCGAGTGGCAGCCCCTGCCCGGCGAAGACCGCTATGCCGGCCTCGGCCAGCGCGTGCTGACCAGCGACATCGGCGACCACGATTTGATGGCCATTCGCGACATCAGCTTCAACGCGCCGACCGAAGGCGCCTGATGGCCGGCCTCGGCGCGCAAGACCGCCTCCAGCCTTCGCTGCTGGACCGGCTCACCGACAACGATCCTGGCTCCAGGGTCGAGGCTCCCGAAGCCCGCGTGCTCAACCGCAAGCAGCTGCGCGACGCGGTGCTGCGCGACCTGTCGTGGCTGTTCAATGCCGTCTGCGAAGAGCCCGACCCGCGCTGGAACCCGGACCGCGAGCGCGTGGCGCTGTGGCAGAGCGTGCCCCATGCGCGCGACTCGGTGCTCAACTTCGGCATCCTGCCCCTGACCGGCCAGGCCTTCTCGGTGCACAACTTCCCCGTCATCGAAGCCCAGGTGCGCCAATCCATCATCCGCTTCGAGCCGCGCCTGGACCCGGCGACCGTCGAGGTCCGCATCGTCAATGACATGAGCACCGGCCTGCGGCCCACCAGCCTGCGCCTGACCATCAAGGGCCAGATGTGGAACCAGCCCGTGCCGCTCGAGTTGGTGCTGAGTGCCGACGTCGACGTCGACACCGGCCAGGCCGCCGTCCGGGACATGAGATGAGCCCCTCGCCCAGTCTCGCCGCGCTGAACGCGGGCGCGCCCAGTCGGTCCCCCGAGGGGACGGCGATGCTTGCCGGTTCGACCGGCAAGCACATCGCCAAAGCGGGCCGGCTAGGGAGCGGCCCGTCGCTCGGCCCGAATACCATCAGCTGACATGGATCCCCGCCTCCTTCGCTACTACAACCAGGAACTGCGCTACCTCCGCGAGATGGGCGGCGAGTTCGCGCGCGAATTCCCCAAGATCGCCGGCCGCCTGGGCATGGAAGGCCTGGAAGTGGCCGACCCCTATGTCGAGCGCCTGCTCGAAGGCGCGGCCTTCCTGGCCGCGCGCGTGCAGCTCAAGCAGGACGCCGAGTTCCCCCAGCTCGCCCAGCGCCTGCTGGACATGGTCAGCCCCAACCTCGGCGCACCGCTGCCTTCCATGCTGGTGGCCCAGCTGACGCCGGGCAACGATCCCAACCTGCTGTCCGGCTTCACGCTGCCGCGCGGCAGCGCGCTGATGGGGCCGCGCACGGCCTTGGGGCCGACGCGTTGCGAGTTCCGCACCGCCCAGCCGGTCACGCTGACGCCCATCAAGGTCGCCCAGGTCGAGTATTTCCTCAGCGCCACCGACATCCCGCTGAGCAGCCTGCCGCTGCGCGACCGCCCCAAGAGCGGCGTGCGGGTCAAGCTGGAACTGCCCACCGGCATGCGCTTCGCGCAGCTGCCGCTGAACAGCCTGCGCTTCTTCATGGGCGGGCTGCAGGACGTCGCCCTCAAGCTGCACGAGCTGCTGACCTGCCGCTGTGTCGGCGTGCTGGCCAGCGCCGGCGGCAGCGCATCGGCGCCGCCCCAGCGCACCTTCCTCGGGCCCAACCATGTGCGCCCGGTCGGCCTGGCCGACGACGAGGCCATGCTGCCCGTCACGCTGCGCGGCCTGTCCGGCACGCGGCTGATGCAGGAGTACTTCGCCTTCCCGCAGCGCTTCCTGTTCGTCGACGTGGCCGGCCTAGCCCAGGCCTTCGCGCGCGCGCCAGGCAACAGCTTCGAGCTGGTCTTCCTGTTCGACCGGCATGACCCGTCCATGGAAGGCAGCGGCGAGCCCGCCAACTTCGCCCTCAACTGCGTGCCGGCGGTCAATCTCTTCGAACGCCGCGCCGAGCGCATCACGGTGGACGACAGCACGACCGCCTTCCAGGTCATCCCCGACCGCCTGGCGGGCACGGATTTCGAGGTCTTCGACGTCGCCGCGGTCACCGGCTTCTCCGGCGACACCGACGAGCTGAACTTCCTGCCCCTCTTCGACGTCCCGCATGCCGACCCGGCCGGCGCCGCCGGTTTCTTCAGCTGCCAGCGCGAGCCCCGCCTCGTCAGCGAAAAGGGCAAGCGCGAGGGACCACGCTCGGCCTATGTCGGCTCCGAGGTCTTCCTGTCGCTGGTGGACCTGCAGCGCGCGCCCTACCGCCGCGAGCTGCGCCAGCTGGCGGCCCAGATCCGCTGCACCAACCGCGACCTGCCGCTCTTCATGCCCACCGGCGGCGGCGAATCGGCGCTGACACTGGAGACGCGCGCGCCGGTCCAGGGCATCAGCATCGTCGCCGGGCCGTCACGCCCGATCAGCGCGGCGCGCGAGGGCGCGCTGGCCTGGCGGCTGCTTTCGTTGCTGTCGCTGAACTATCTGTCGCTGATGAACGAAGACCCGCAGCGCGGCGCCCTGGCCCTGCGTGAACTGGTGGGCGTGTTCGCGCAGGGCGCCGCGCCGGCCCTGCAGCGCCAGATCGAGGGCTTGCGCGACGTGCGCGTGATCCCGGTCGTGCGCCGCCACCCGGCGCCGGGGCCCATCGCCTTCGGCCGCGGCATGGAGGTGCAGCTCACCGTGGACGAACTGTCCTTCGAGGGCGGCAGCGCGGCCTTGCTCGGCCAGGTGCTGCACCACTACTTCAGCCGCCACGCGTCCATGAACAGCTTTGTGCAGACCCTGCTGGTGTCGCGCACGCGCGGCGACCTCAAGCGCTGGGCCCCTTTGAGCGGGTCCCGCGCACTGCTGTGAAACAAGCGCCTGAAGCCGACGAAGCCGCGGCCCTGCTGCAGGCGCTGGCCGAGCGCCCGGGCCGCTTCGACCTCTTCCAGGCCCTGCGCCGCATCGAAGCGGCCCACGCCACCAAGCCGCGGCTGGGCGACGCGCTGCGCCCGGGGGATGAGCCCATCCGCTTCAGCGGCGAGCCGGCCCTGGACTTTCCGCCCGGGCCGATCTCCCGGCTCGAGGCCAACCCCCACGGCGCGCCGCGCCTGGTGCAGCGCGTCATCGGCCTGTTCGGGCCGAATGGCGCCCTGCCCACCCACCTGACCGAGTACGCGCGCGAGCGCCAGATGCACCATGGCGACCGCAGCTTCGCGGCCTTCGTCGACATGCTGCTGCATCGCTTCGGCCTGCTGTTCTACCGGTCCTGGGCACGCGCCAACCCGGTCGTCAGCATGGACAGGGGCCGGGAGGCGCCCATCGTGCGCCATGTCGGCGCGCTGATCGGCCTGGCCGAAGCCTCGCAGCGCGAGCGCGACGCGTCGGGCGACTTCGCCAAGCTCTTCTTCGTCGGCCGCCTGGCCCGCTCGGTGCGCGACGCCGACGGGCTGCAGTCCTGGATCGCGCTGCGCTTCGGCGTGCCGGTGCAGGTGCAGCAGTTCTGCGGCCACTGGATGGCACTGGACCCCGACGAGCGCACCCGGGTCGGCCGCCACGCCAGCCCCGGCATGGCCCTGGGCCAAGGCGCGCTGCTGGGCAGCCAGGTCTGGGACGTGCAGCACAAGTTCCGCATCGTCATCGGCCCGCTGAAATGGGCGGATTTCGAGTCCTTCCTGCCCCAGGGCCAGCGGCTCGAAGCCCTGCAGGCCATGGTCAGGCAGTTCGTCGGCTTCGAGTTCGCCTGGGACGTGCAGCTGCGGCTCAAGCCCGCCGAGGTGCCGGCCTGGTCGCTGGGCCGCCAGCCCGGCATCGGCCAGCTGGGCCGCAGCGCCTGGCTCAACAGCCGGCGGCCGCGCACCCGCGCCGACCAGCTCATCATGAACGTCGAGAGCATCTGCCGCACGCCCTTGAAGCCCTCGCTGGCGCCCGCCCACCTCGATTGACATCTGGATTCCCCCGGGGGTGGAACTGAACGGCCTCGCCGTCCACCAAGCACTGAGGAGATCCTTATGACCGATATCAGCCGCCAAGCCCTGTTCGGAAAACTCAATCCGCTCGCCTACAAATCCATCGAAGGCGCCACCGTCTTCTGCAAGCTCAGGGGCAACCCTTATGTGGAGCTGGTGCACTGGGTCACCCAGCTGCTGGAGAACAACGAGTCCGACGTGAGCGCCATCGTGCGCCACTACGGGCTGGACGCCGCGGCCCTGGCGCGCGACGTGACGACGGCCCTGGACCGCCTGCCGCGCGGCTCCACGGCCATCAGCGACTTCTCCGAGCACATCACCCACGCCATCCAGCAGGCCTGGGTCTATGCCACGCTGATGTACGGCGACGCCCAGGTGCGCTCCGGCCACCTGCTGGTCGCACTGCTTTCCACGCGCTCGCTGCGCGAAGCGCTGTTCGGCATCTCGCGCCAGTTCGAGAAGATCAAGGCCGACGACCTGGCCGACAAGCTGCAAAGCCTCATCGGCAAGACCGGCGAGGCCGGCCTCGGCGCCACCGACGGCAGCGCCCTCAGTTCGGGCCAGCCCGGCCAGGCCGAAGGCGCCATGGCGCCGGCCGCCATGGGCCGCCAGGAGGCGCTGAAGAAGTTCACCGTCGACCTGACCGAGAAGGCGCGCAACGGCGAGATCGACCCGATCACCGGCCGCGACGACGAGATCCGGCAGCTCGTCGACATCCTGATGCGCCGCCGCCAGAACAACCCGCTGCTGACCGGCGAGGCCGGCGTGGGCAAGACGGCCGTCGTCGAAGGCTTCGCGCTGCGCCTGGCGCGCGGCGACGTACCGCCCAACATGAAGGATGTCTCACTGCTGTCGCTGGACATCGGCCTGCTGCAGGCCGGCGCCTCCATGAAGGGCGAGTTCGAACAGCGCCTGCGCCAGGTCATCGACGAGGTGCAGGGCAGCCCCAAGCCCATCATCCTGTTCATCGACGAGATCCACACCCTCGTCGGCGCGGGCGGCGCGGCCGGCACCGGCGACGCGGCCAATCTGCTGAAGCCGGCGCTGGCGCGCGGCAACCTGCGCACGGTCGGCGCAACGACCTGGGCCGAGTACAAGAAATACATCGAGAAGGACCCGGCCCTGACCCGCCGCTTCCAGACCGTGCAGGTCGAGGAGCCCGACGAGAAGAAGGCCATCCTGATGCTGCGCGGCGTGGCCACCGTGCTGGAAAAGCACCACCAGATCCAGCTGCTGGACGAGGCCATCGAAGCCGCCGTCAAGCTGTCGCACCGCTACATCCCGGCCCGCCAGCTGCCCGACAAGGCCGTCAGCCTGCTGGACACCGCCTGCGCCCGCGTCGCGGTCAGCCAGCACGCCATGCCGGCCGAGGTCGAGGACTGCAAGCGGCGCATCGAGTCGCTGGAGATCGAGCAGGGCATCATCGGCCGCGAGGCCCAGGTGGGCGTGCACATCGGTGACCGCGGCACCCTTGTGGAAGAAAAGCTGGCCGCCGAACGCACCCGCCTGGGTGAACTCGAAGCGCGCTGGACGCAGGAAAAGGACGTCGTTGCCAAGATCCTGGAGCTGCGCGCCAAGCTGCGCGGCGACGGCCAACCGGCCGACGCCGGGGGCAGCCCCGACCGCGATGCGCTGCTCGCCGAGATGCATGCCGCGCAGGCCAAGCTCAGCGAACTGCAGGGCGACGCCCCGCTGATCCTACCCTCCGTCGACGCTCAGGCCGTGGCCAGCGTCGTCGCCGACTGGACCGGCATCCCCGTCGGCCGCATGGTCAAGAACGAACTGGAGGCGGTGCTGCGCCTGGGCGCCACGCTGGGCCAGCGCGTCATCGGCCAGCAGCATGGCCTGGACATGATCGCGCGCCGCATCCAGACCTCGCGCGCCAAGCTGGACAACCCCAACAAGCCCATCGGCGTCTTCATGCTGTGCGGCACCTCGGGCGTCGGCAAGACCGAGACGGCCCTGGCCCTGGCCGAGTCGCTCTACGGCGGCGAGCAGAACGTCATCACCATCAACATGAGCGAGTACCAGGAGTCGCACACCGTCTCCACGCTCAAGGGCGCGCCTCCGGGCTATGTTGGCTACGGCGAAGGCGGCGTGCTGACCGAGGCCGTGCGCCGCCGCCCCTACAGCGTCGTGCTGCTGGACGAGGTGGAGAAGGCCCACCCCGACGTGCACGAGCTGTTCTTCCAGGTCTTCGACAAGGGCTGGATGGAGGACGGCGAAGGCCGGCTGATCGACTTCAAGAACACCATCATCCTGCTGACCAGCAATGTGGGTTCCGAGCTGATCATGAACATGTGCCGCGACCCCGAGCTGCTGCCCGACCCCGAGTCGTTGGCGACGGCGCTCACCGAGCCGCTGCAGAAGGTCTTCCCGCCCGCGCTGCTGGGCCGCATCGTGACGATTCCCTACTACCCGCTGAGCGACGAGATGCTGGCGAAGATCGTGCGCCTGCAGCTGGGCCGCATCGTCAAGCGCGTGGCCGAAAACCACCGCATCCCCTTCGAGTACAGCGACGCGGCCGTGGAGCTCATCGTCAAGCGCTGCAACAACGCGGAGAGCGGCGGCCGCATCATCGATGCCATCCTGACCAACACGGTGCTGCCCAAGGTGTCCATCGAGTACCTGTCGCGCACGGCCTCGGGCCAGCCGCTGCAGAAGGTCAGCCTGGGCGTGGCCGACGGCGACTTCAGCTATGCCTTCGACTGACACCACCATGCATGAGGAGTCGCGGGCATGAGCAATGTGCTGTCGATCAAGACGGAGCTCGACAAGGGCTTGGGTCCGCCGAAGTTCCTGGCGCTGAGCGTCGATGGCCGGGAGCGCCTGAGCACCCTGCCGGAATACACCATCGAGGTGGTCGGCAACGCCTCCGTCCTCACCGGCCGTGAGTTCATCGACCTGCACGACCTGATCGGCACGCTGGCCAAGGTGACGCTGGACGAGCTGGGCACCAAGCGCTACATCAACGGCCAGGTGATCCGGGCCATCCGCGGCGAGCGCCACGGGCGCTACGACGCCTACACCCTGCTGCTGCGGCCTTGGCTGTGGTTCGCCACCCGCGGCAAGAACTCGCGCGTGTTCCAGAAGAAGACGGTCAAGGAGATCGTCACCGCGGTGCTGGAGCCCTACAAGGGCGACAGCAAATGGAAGCTGGCCAACACCGACCTGCCCAAGCTGGAGTACTGCGTCCAGTACGAGGAAAGCGACTTCGACTTCGTCAGCCGCCTGCTCGAGGACCACGGCATCTACTACTTCTTCGAGCACGCGGAAGGCGGCCACACCCTGGTGCTGGTCGACGCCATGGGCAAGCACTATCCGCCGCCGACCGAGACCGTGAAGACGGTGGGCTGGTCGAACAAGTTCGACGGCCAGGACCGCATGACCGACTGGCATGCGATGGAAGAGGCCCGCGCGGCCAAGGCCGTGGTGCGCGACTACGACTACCTTGCCTCGGAAACCGAGATCGAGGCCACCGCCTCGGGCTCCGGCGTCGCCAGCGGCGAGATCGGCGAGATCTACGAGTTCCCCGCCAAGGCGGTGCTCAACCAGGCCGTCGATGCCAGCCAGCCGTCGTCCGCGGCCGCCAAGGCCGCCGCCAAGCGCCTCATCGAGGCGGCGCAGTCGATGTACCAGCTGCATTCCGGCGAATGCAACGCCCACCACATGACCTGCGGCGCCATCTTCAAGCTCGAGGATGCGCCCCTGCCCAGCGACAACGCCGAATACCTCATCGTCGCCTGCGAGTTCCATGCCGAGTACGGTGACCATGAGGCCATCGCCGACCTCAGCACCATCAAGCGCAACCGCAACGGCTTCGTCGGCAGCGTCGAGGCGCTGAATGCCAAGTTCGGCCTGTTCCGGCCCCAGCGCAGCACGCCGCGCCCGCGCATGTACGGGCCGCAGGTCGCCATCGTGGTGGGCGCCTCCGGCAACGAGATCGAAACCGACGTCCACGGCCGCATCAAGATCCAGTTCCCCTGGGACCGCAAGGGCAAGAAGGACGCGAACAGCTCCTGCTGGGTGCGCGTGGCCACGCCCTGGGCGGGCAAGAAGATGGGTCTGTGGATGCTGCCGCGCGTGGGCCATGAGGTGGTGGTCAGCTTCATCGGCGGCGACCCGGATCGCCCGCTGGTGACGGGCTCGGTGCACAACGACGCCAATCCGCCGCCCTACGACCTGCCCGACCACGCGGACGTGGCCACCTGGATCAGCCACTCCACCAAGGGCGGCGCCGCCGACGCGCACAACGAACTGCGCTTCTGCGATGCCAAGGACAAGGAGCATGTCTATTTCCAGGCCCAGAAGGACAGCTACCGCCGCGTCAAGGGCGACACCTTCGACCACCTGGAGATGAACGAGACCAAGAAGGTCAAGCTCACGCGCAAGGAAGTCATCGGCGAGAACTGGTACGTCAACGTCACCAAGGACGTGATGCACGAGTTCGGCAAGGACCAGCACACCAAAGTCGCCGGCGACATCTTCACCACCGGCGGCGCCACGTGGCAGGTCATGCTGACCAAGGACTACGGCCTCAAGGTCGGGGCCGACGCCGGCATCGCCGTGACGGGCAAGACCGCGCTCAAGTCCGGCGGCGACGTCAACGTGCAGAGCGACGGCAAGATCAACCTCAAGTCCACCGGCAACCTCGTCGGCGAGGCGACCGGCAAGGTGTCGCTGAAGTCCGCCGCCGACGTGTTGATGCAGGGCCTCAACATCAAGGCCAAGGCCGGCACTGAGATCGTGCTCGAGGCCTCGATGGGCATCAAGATCGTCTGCGGCTCTTCCGTCATCACGCTCGGCCCGGCCGGCGTCACCATCGACGGCCCGCTGGTCAAGGTGAACTGCGGCGGCGGCGGTGGCTCGGCAGGCGCGGCGGAATCGGCCGCGGCCGCGGAGCCCAAGGAAGTCGCCGAGGCCCTGTTCCAGGAGGAGCTCCAGCCCGCCAAGGCCGAGGACTACGAGAAGCTGCTCGCCGATCCGCTGGTGCCCGCTCAGGAGACGGCCGGCGTGCCGGCGGCTGCCGACATCGCCGCGCCCGACACCTCGGCATTGGAGGCCGCCAAGAAGGCCGCCGAGGCAGCCGCCTTGAAGGCCGCCAACGCCGCCGCCGCCAAGGCCGCCGCCCTGAAGGTGGCAGCGGCGGCCGCCCTCGCCGGCGCTGCCGCGGCCGCCGGTGCCGCGGCCGGCGGCATGGCCGCGACCGCCATTCAAGAGGAGCTTGACGACCCCGACAACGAGTTCGGCAAGGTCCTGGACGATGTGCAGGACGTCGTCGAGACCGCGACGGCGGCCGGGGGTTCGGCCGATGCGCACGTCGAGCAGGCGATCGACGTCGCGCAGGACTGGGTCCAGGAAGAACTGCCCAAGGTCGCCGAGCAGGGCGCCGACGCTGCGAAGGACGCCGCAGGCCAGGCCGCAGACAAGCTGGACGACCTCTGACACGCATGAGCGTCGCTTTCAGCCTGACCCAACTCGAGGCGGCCCTGTGGGCCATGGACGGTGCCCGGGTGCATGCCGTCATCGACGGCCGCGTGGTGCCGGACCTGCCGGCGCGCCTGGCGCAAGCCAAGGCCGACTGGGACTGCCTGCGCCGCGGTGCCCTGTCCCCCGCGCAGGCGGCGCAGGCGACCTATATCGTCGAGCTGGGCCGCGACAGCGCCCTGCTGCGCTGGCTCATCGACGAAGCCACCGCGGCCTTCAGCGGCTGGGGCGTGCTGATGCGCTCCACCCGTCCCCTGCTGGCCATGCGCGAACTCGCGCGCGACCTCGCCGAGGTGCGCCTGCCCAGCGGCGGCCGCCGGCCCTGGAGCTGGTGGGACCCCGAGTTGCTGGAGCTCCTGCTGCCCAGTTGCAGCCCCGACCAGCGCGACCTCTTTTTCGCCGCCGGCCAGTCCGTGGTCAGCCTCACGCCCCGCGCCTGGGTCTGGTGGTCCCAGGCCGACGGCCTGCTGCAGCGCGATGAACGCGCCGTCCTGCCGAGCTGAGCCCATGCTGAACCTGACCGCGCAGCAACTGGAACTCGTCGACCGCCTGCAGGCGCGCCGCGACGCCGCCTCCCTCGTCCAGCTGCTGGGCCAGGCCTGGCCGGCGGTGGCCGAGCGCCTGCAGGAGCGCTGGCCGGCCTTCGTCGAGGCCGCGCTGCAACGCGCCCTGCAACTGGGCCTGAAACAGGCCGCCGAACAGGCGCGCTATGCCAGCCTGTGCTGCCTGTGGGGCTCGGGCTTCGAGGCCAGGGCCGGCTTTGAATGGGCCGCGAGCATCTGCGCCGATCCCGTGCTCAGCGCCAGCCTCAAGCTGTACCAGCTGAGCCAGCGCTCGCGCGCGGACCTGGTGCGCCGCCATGCCAAGGCCGGCCCGGCCACCCAGGCCCTCACGCCCGCCGCCTTCGACCAGGCCCTCGGCGCCGTGGAAGCCGGCCTGGGCACGGTGCTGCTCGGCCGCTCCATCTATCTCGACCAGGCGCTGCCGCCCGTGCCCAAGACCTGCGACCTCGGCAGTGTCAGCTTCGCCGTGCTGGAGCCCAAGCCGCTGCAGGCCTACCAGCCGGTCGAAGACCGCTGGGAACGGGTCGACCTGCCGCCCTGGGCGCCCAAGCCGCTGACGCTGACCGCGCCGCCGCAGGAACCCCTGCTGCTGCCCCTGCTGAGCCGCGCCGTGGGCGCCGGCGCCAGCGCCCGCCTGCAGCTCGTCGTGCAGCAGCTGGCGTCCTGCGATGCCAAGCGGCATGCCGAGGTCGTGCACCACAGCGCGGCCGGACGGCTGCAATGGCGGGGACCGGACACCGCCCGGCTCAGCCTGACCCTGCACGCCCCCGCGACGCCGCCGCCCGACCCCAAGCTCGGCCCGGCAGGCATTGCCCATGGCGAGCCGCCCGATGTGCAGCGTGTGGCCATCGCCAGCTGCGGCATCCGCGACGCGGGCGCGCCGCTGGGCAGCCTGGACATCGGCCTGCAGGTGCATGCCGCCACGCAGCGCCTGCTGAAGATCCGCCATGGCGCCCTGAGCTCCCAGTCCTGGCCCGACGCCGAGCTCACGCTGGCGCCCCCCACGCGCACCGTCTGCCAGCTGGAAGCCGAGGGCGAGGACCAGCCCGTGCCGCCCTGGCTCAAGGACTGGAAGGGCCTGCAGCCGCAAACCCGCCAGGGGCTGGAGAAGCTCTTCAATGCCTGGGCCCGCCAGATGGCCGGCAGCAGCGCTCGCCTCGAAGGCGACGCCGCCCCGCTGGTCGGCAAGGCCGCCCTGACCTGGGGCTGGCAGCACGGCGACGACGGCGCCGTCCTGATGCGCCTGCAGGGCGCCATCGACTTCGCCGCGCTGATGCTGGACCTGCGCTTTGCCGGTGAACTGGAATGGGCCGGCAGCCGCGCCCGCGTCAGCATGCGCACGCAAGGACAGACCGAATGGCGCATGAAGCTGGACCAGCGCGGCGGCGCAGCGGCGGAAGGCCAGGGGCTGGAGCAGGCCAAGTGCACATGGCGCCATCCCTTCACGCTGAGCGTGGACGCCATCGCCAATGGCGACCCGGCCCTGCTGTCGGCCGGCCCGCTGGACGCATCGCTGCACGGCGCGGTGGTGGGCGAATGCGGCCTGCGCGCCCGGCCCGACGGCCAGGGCCAGCAGTGGTTCTATCGGCTGGCCATCGAGCCCGTCAACGTCATGCTGCTGCGCCAGAACCCGCATGGCAGCACGCAGAGCCAGCGCCGCGAGCTGCTGCCCGCCCTTACCCTGGTCGATTGGAGTGCCGGCTGAATGATGCCCCTCGTCCAAGAAATACTTGGCCGGTCTTGCAGACCGCGCTGCGGCTTGGGCCGCAGCTCTTCGGCAGGCACGCCGCGCCCACTGGGCGCACCGTGTCCGGCCTCAGCCCCCGAGGGGACGGCGATGCTTGCCGGATCGACCGGCAAGCACATCGCCCTACGCGGGCCGGCTAGGGAGCGGCCCGTCGCTCGGCCCGCAATGCGGAGGGTGCACTGATGGACCGCCTCATGTGCCTGCACGTCCAGACCAGCGGCGAACCCGTCGAGGCGCTGGTCAATGGCGTGCCCGTGCTCGCCCTGCCGGGCGGCGCGGGCAGCCAGTCGATCACGGTGCACGAATACCTGCAGAACGGCAGCAACCGCATCACGCTGGCCATCGCGCCGCCGCCCGTCGCCCAGGCCGTGGCCGCCCCCAACGCGCCGGCACAGCCGCGCGTGGCCGCCCGCGCCGCCCACGCCCGGGCCCGCCTCGTGCTGCTGCGCCAGGGCAAGAGCCTGGCCGACGAGGCCGTGCGCGTGCTGGCCGAGGTCGCCTGGGCCGTCGAGGAAGGTGCCAGCTTCGAGGCCCCGACCGTCCAGCACCAGGACCTGGAACTGCCCGTCGGCTTCCCGCGCTGGCGCTGGCTGGACGCCCCGGCCGTCAATCCCGGCCCGCAGGACCGCGCCACCATCCTCGCCACACTGCAGCGCCTGGCCTTCGACCTGTCGCGCGGCAACCCCGACAGCCTGCTGGCCGCCTGCCGCCTCAAGCTCGAGGAGGTCGACCAGGCCTACCAGCGCCCGGCCGGCCAGGGCGCCGCGGCGTTGCGCGAGCAGGTGCAGCAGCTCTGGCAGGCCGGCCTGCTGGCGACGCTGCAGCCGCCCACGGCCGAGGCCCTGCTGCTGCGCGTGACGGCCGGCGGCCGGCTGCTGGAATGCCTCAACCCCCTGGGCGCCCCCATACTCGGCAGCCAGAACGACGACGCCAGCCTCGGCAATATCGCATGGCCCCTGCGCCTGACGCTGATCGAAGGCAAGGTCTATGTGCTCAGATGACCCCCTCCACCAACACCCATTTTGCAGGGGTCGCGGCCCGGTCGTGGCGCACTGAGAATCACTCTCCATGATTCGACTCAATGTCACCACCTACAACGGCATGCCCGTGAGCCAGCCGTTGTCCGCCCAGTTCGATGAACTCGGCGGCGACATCGGCCGCGCGGACACCAACCAGCTGGTGCTGCCCGACCCCGAACGCACCATCTCGCGCGTGCATGCCCGCGTGCTCTTTCGCGCCCACAGCGGCTACGGCATCGTCGACCAGGGCAGCAACGCCATCAGCGTCAACGGCATCCAGCTCGGCAAGGGCCGCGAGGCCGCCATCAAGCCCGGCGACCAGATCCAGATCGGCGGCTATGTCCTCGTCGTCGAGGCCGGCAGCGCCAGCGGCGCGGCCGCCGACCCCTTCGCCGACTTCTTCGGCATGGCGCCGGCCACGGCCCTGACCCAGCCCGGCATCCGACGCGACGTCGGGGCCGCCGACCCGCTGGGCCTGTTCGGCGGCACCAACCCGGCCACGCCGCGCGTCCCGGCGCCCCCAGTCGCCGCGCCGCCGCCGCCCGCGGCCATGGGCGGCATCCCGGCCGACTGGGATCCCTTCGCGCCGGTCGCCGCGCCCAAACAGGCGGCAGCGCCCCAGGCCTCGGCCGGCGCTCGCGCCCTCGGCCTGGACCTGGGCGCCGGCGCACCCGCCCCGCTGATCCCCGACCTGCCCGGCGCGGCCCCGCGCGGCGGCGCGGCCGGCGATTCCCTGGACGCCCTCTTCGGCCTGGGCGCCCCGACGCCGGCCAGCAACAACCCGCTGGCCCAGTCCCTGCTCGGCGACGCCGTCGCCCAGCCCAATATGGCCGGCCATGCCGACCCCATGCAGGCCCTGGGCATGCTGCCCGCCGCGGCCGGCCAGGCCCTGCCGGACACGAGCTCGGAGCTGAACCGGCCCTTCATTCCTCCGAACGCGCCCGCTTCCGCGACGACCACGGGCCAGCGCCCGCGGCCGCCCGCCGCGTCGATGGCTGCATTGAATGCGCTGGATCCGTCGGGCACGCTGTCGGGGGCCGTCGTGTCCTGGAACGACAGCGCCGGCGAAGGCCGCACCATCATCCGCGCCGGCAAGAAAGCGGAGGCTCCGCCGCAGACCACCATCGCGCCGCCCATCGCTGCTGTTGCAGCCGCGCCCGCGCCGCTGATGCCGCCGCCTCCGCCGCCCGTGAAGGCGCCGGCGGCACCGGTCGCCAGTGCAGCCGCGGCCCTGCCGGCCGACCAGGCCGCACTGCTCGCCGCCTTCCGCGAAGGCCTGGGAATTCCCAACCTGCCCGCCAGCGGCCTGACGCCCGAGTTCATGCGCCTGCTGGGCCAGCTCATCCATGAATCGGCGCGCGGCACGGTGGACCTGCTGGTCGCCCGCGCGGCCCTCAAGCGCGAGGTGCGCGCCGAGGCGACCATGATCGTCGCCAAGGAGAACAACCCGCTGAAGTTCTCGCCGACGGCCGAGGTCGCGCTGGGCCATCTGCTGGGCCCCTCGGTGCGCGGCTTCATCCCGCCCCAGCAGGCCATGCGCGATGCCTTCGATGACCTGCGCGCCCACCAGCTCGCCTTCCTGGCCGGCATGCGCGCCGCGCTGGAAGGCCTGCTGCAACGCTTCGACCCGGCCCAGCTGGAATCGCGGCTGACGCAGAAGTCGGTGCTGTCCAGCCTGCTGCCGGCGGCGCGCAAGGCCCAGCTCTGGTCGGTCTTCCAGCAGGAATACCAGCAGATCGCCGGCGAACTGTCGGACGACTTCCACCAGGTCTTCGGGCGCGAGTTCCTGCGCGCTTATGAAGCCCAGCTCGACGCTCTGCAGTCAGAACAACGATAGAAGGAGCCTTGTGCAAATCGAGCTCGCATTGATGTCGGAACAAGGCGGCCGCGACTACAACGAGGACGCCTGCGGCCACTGGCATTCCGAGCGCTACCTCTGCTGCGTGCTGGCCGATGGCGCGGGCGGCCATGGCGGCGGCGACATCGCGTCCAAGCTCGCCGTCAGCCATGTGCTGCAGGGCTATGCCAGCCTGCCCGCCCACCACCCGCAGGCACTCGAAGCCCTGCTGGTCGACACCAACCGCGAGCTGCTGGCCCAGCGCAATGCCAACCCGCAGCTGCGCAATATGCATTCCACGGTGGTCGTGCTGTCCATCGACCTGCAGGAGCGCACCGCGCTGTGGGGCCACTGCGGCGACTCGCGCTTCTACGCTTTCCGCAACGGCGTGCTGGCCCAGCGCACGCGCGACCACAGCCTGGTGCAGTCGCTGATCGACGGCGGCATGCTCGACGAGGCCGGCGCCCGCGTGCATCCCAAGCGCAGCGAGCTCTACTCGGCCCTGGGCACACAGGGCGAGGACCTGCACATCAGCGTCGCCCCCGAGCCCTGGCCGCTGGAAGGCCGCGAGGCCCTGATGCTGTGCACCGACGGGCTGTGGGAATGGATCACCGACGAGGAGATCGCCGTCGCCCTGTCCTTCGCACCCGAGCCCCAGTCCTGGCTGAACGACCTCGGCCAGCGCGTGCGCCTGGCCGCCGCGTCCAAGCCCAACCACGACAACTTCACCGGCCTGGCCCTCTGGCTCAGGCCTGATTAAGGTCGACAGCCCGCAGGAACAGAGAAGCCGCCCTCGGGCGGCTTTTCTGTGGGTGCCCGCCCGCTCAGGGCACCATTTCGGTCATCTGGCCGGGCGACACGATGCTGACGACGCCGGCATAGGCGCACATCAGCTTGGAGGTGTTGTTCAGCACCGGCATATTGGCCAGCATGACCGTCGGCGCGCCCGGCACCCACGGCGCGGGGAAGACCGGCACGCAGGGCATGGGCGTCAGCGTGAACACGCCCTGGGCTGCCGCCGTGGCGGCGGCGGTGGCGGAGGCGACGGCGGGGTTGGCCATGCTCTTGCAGGGCCCGAAGGGCTGGATGTTCACCATGGGCTTGTTGTCCATGATGTTGGCCGCCGGCTGGCTGCTGGTCTGCATCTTGTTCAGCGGCAGCACGCCCAATTCGCTGGGCTTGGAGCCGAAGGTGCACATCAGCTGCGCACCCTTGCAGACATGTTGAGGCATCGCGTTCTCCTTGGGTGGCACCCGCGTATTTCGGGCCGAGCGCTGGGCCGCTTCCGAGCCGGCCCGCTTGGGCGATGCGCTTGCGGCTCAATGCCGCAAGCATCGCCGTCCCCTCGGGGGACCGACCGGACACGCCGCGTTCAGCAGGCGGGGCCGGGCGAGGGGCTATTACTTCCTGCCGATCTCGACGCGGCGATTTTCGTCGGCCTTGGGCTTGGCGGGGTTCTTGGGCTCGCTGGCGCCAACACCCTCGATCACCAGCAGGGCCGGGTCGGCACCCTTGCCGACCAGGTAGTTGCGCACCGACTCGGCCCGCTTGATGGACAGGGCCTGGTTGGCCTGGGGCGTGCCCGAGGCATCGGCGTGGCCAATGACGCGCACCTTGCGGTCGCTGTTCTTCTTGGTCTTGAGCACGTCGGCGAAGACGTCCAGCTGCTTCTTCAGCGTTGCCGGCAGCTCGGCCGAGCCGACCTTGAAGGAGGTGGCCGGCAGGGAGTATTTGATGGCGGGCTTGAAACCCATGCACTTGAAGCCCGAAGCCTCCAGTTCCTTGCACTTGTCGTCAGGGAACAGGCCTTCGTTGATGGCATCCGCCGTGGGCACGGTCTTGCCCAGGTCGACGGCCTCGGCGGCGGAGGCCGCAGCCGGAGGGATCTCCGGCGTCTGGGCGGCCACGGAGGCACTCAGGGTGAGACCGCACAAGGAAAGAACCAGGAGGGGGCGAAACTTCTTCATGACGGGCACTCGTTGGGTCAGACAGGATGAACCGCTGACTGAGTGACCGCCGGTGCCGATTGGTTCCCGAAGGAGCGGGGAACCAAGCCGGCCCGCCAGTCACTCATGGCCTGATCGCAGGCCGCCGTGGCTGCTTCCCCCTGTTTTCTTTTGCTCCATCAAGGCGATCCCATCCATGACCTGGCGTGACCGAGTGATCTGGACGGAGGGCATGTTCCTCCAGCCGCAGCACTTCCAGCAGCACGACCGCCACTGGGAGCACCAGTGGCGCCAACGCCTGCAGCAGGCCGTGGCCTATGCCTGGGGCTTCACGGCCCTGAGCCTGGACGAGGCCTCCCTGACCCTGGGCAAGGTCGGCCTGGCCGCCGCCCAGGGCCTGCTGCCCGACGGCACGGCCTTCTCCGCCCCCGGGGGCGACGCCGCCCCGCCCGCCCTGGACATCCCGGCCGACGCCCGCAACGAGATCGTCGTGCTGGCCGTCACGCTGCAGCGCCCCGGCGTCGTCGAGACCGATGCCGAACAGGCCGCCGGCGCCATGGGGCCGCGCTTCACGACGGCCGAGGTCAATGTCGGCGACAGCAATTCCCAGCTCGACCGCGACGCCGCCCTGCAGATCGGGCGGCTGAACCTGCGCCTGATGCTGCAGCGCGATGCCGGCGAGGGCTATGCGAGCCTGGGCGTGGCCCGCGTCGTCGAGCGCCGCGCCGACAACCGCGTCGTGCTCGACCCCGGCTATGTGCCGCCGCTGCTGCATGCGCCGGCCCACCCGGTGCTGGACGGCTACGTGCGCGAACTCTGCGGCCTGCTGAACCAGCGCGGCGAGGCCCTGGCGGCCCGCCTGGCCGCTCCGGGGCGCGGCGGTGTCGGCGAGATCTCGGACTTCCTGCTGCTGGAAGCCGTCAACCGCAACCAGGCCCTGTTCAACCACCTGCGCGCGGTGTCGGTGCTGCACCCCGAGCGCCTGTACAGCGACTGCCTGAGCCTGGCCGGCGATCTCGCCACCTTCCGCGACAGCCGCCGCCCGGGCGCCTATGCCGACTATGTGCACGACGACCTGGCCGCCACCTTCCGGCCCGTCATCGAGGACCTGCGCCAGTCGCTGTCCATGGTGATGGAGCAGACCGCCATCCCCATCGAGCTGCAGGACCGTGCCTACGGCGTGCGCGTCGCCCTCATCCCCGACGTCGGCCTGCAGCGCACGGCCACCTTCGTGCTGGCGGTGTCGGCCCAGTTGCCCGGCGACGCGCTGCGCGCCCGCTTCCCCACCCAGGTCAAGATCGGCCCGGTCGAGCGCATCCGCGACCTCGTCAACCTGCAGCTGCCCGGCGTCCTGCTCCGCCCGCTGCCGGTGGCGCCGCGCCAGATCCCCTATCACGCGGGCCACAACTACTTCGAGCTGGAGACCCGGGGCAACGACCTGTGGAAGCAGCTCGAGACCTCGGGCGGCCTGGCCATGCACATCGCCGGCGAGTTCCCCGGACTCGAGCTCGAGTTCTGGGCCATCCGTGCTTAAACACAGAGCCTGACGACCCCTTTTTGATCGGTCCGCCTCATGAGCGATCCCAACAACGACGATCCCTTTGCCGCCTTCGGGCAGGACCGCACCGTCATCAAGCCCAGCGCGGGCCGGCCGGCGACGGGCGTCCAGCCGCCGGCGCGGCCGGCTGCCCCTCAGGGCCAGGCACCAGCCGGCATGCCCGCAGCGCCGATGGGCAAGGAAGCGCCGATGGCGCTGGAAGCCCTGACGACGGCCAGCATGAACCCGCTGGTGGCCGCGGCCATGCCCCTGCTGTCGGCCGCGCCGCGCGTGCGCCACAGCGCCCAGCATCCCAATCCCGCCGGGCTCAAGGAAGCCCTGGCCGAGGGCATCCGTGCCTTCGAGGCCAAGGCGCGCGCGGAAGGCCTGCCCAATGAGCAGGTCATCGCCGGCCGCTACATCCTGTGCACCCTGCTCGACGAGTCCGCCGCCAGCACGCCCTGGGGCGGGTCGGGCGCCTGGGCGGCGCAGAGCCTGCTGGTGCAGTTCCACAACGAGTCCTGGGGCGGCGAGAAGGTCTTCGCGCTGATGGCCAAGCTGGCCGAGAACGTGCCGGCCAACCGCAACCTGCTGGAGCTGCTCTACGTCTGCCTGGCCTTCGGCTTCGAGGGCCGCTACCGCGTCGTCGACAACGGCCGCGCCCAGCTCGACGGCGTGCGCGCCCGCCTGGCCCAGATGCTCAGGCAGGGCAGCAACCCCGACCCGGCCCTGTCGCCGCGTTGGCAGGGCGCCGAGCCCGGCGAGGCAGGACTGCGCCACAAGCTGCCGGTCTGGGCCATCGCCGCGGCCATGGCCCTGCTGCTGCTGGTCGTCTACATCGCGCTGCGCTTCAGCATCAATGGCGCGTCGGACGAGGTCTTCACGGCCCTGCGCGGCTATGACGTGAAGACGGCCGCCGTCGCCGCGCCCGCGCCGCCGCCCGCTGCGCCGCGCCTGGCCGGGCTGCTGGACAACGACATCAAGGCCGGCCTCGTGCAGGTCAACGACCTCGCCGACCGCTCCATCGTCATCATCAAGGGCGACGGCCTGTTCAACCCCGGCAGCGCCGAGGTGTCGTCCGAACTGCGCCCGCTGGTGCTGCGCATCGGCGAAGCCCTGCAGCGCATGAAGGGCCAGGTGCAGATCACCGGCCACACCGACAACCAGCCCATCCGCTCGCTGCGCTTCCCGTCCAACTGGCATCTGTCGCAGTCCCGCGCCGAGGCCTTCCGCAACCTGCTGGCCGAGCGCGTCGAGATTGGACGCCTGCGCGCCGAGGGCCGCGCGGACGCCGAAGCCGTGGCCGACAACGCCACCCCCGCCGGCCGCGCGAAGAACCGCCGCGTCGAGGTGACCCTGATGGTGCAGGACGGCCGCTGATCATGAAAAAAATCCTGTCCTTCCTGTTCCACCCGATCACGCTCGGCGTGTTCGTCCTCCTCGTGCTGTCGGCCCTGGTCTGGTGGGTGGGCCCGCTGATCGCCTTTGGCGAGAACCGGCCGCTGGACACCAGCCTGGCGCGCTGGATCGCCCTGGCCGTCCTGTGGCTGCTGGGCGTGCTGCGCCTGGTGTGGTCGCAGATGCGCCGCCGCCGCATCAACGCCGCCCTCGTCAAGGGCATGGGCTCGGGCCCGTCCGCCTCGGCCAAGGAAGAGGCGGTGCTGCAGGAGCGCTTCACGCAGGCTCTCGACCTGCTGAAGAAGGCGCCCGGCGCCAAGAAGGGCCTGTTCGGCGGCAGCTCGCTCTACGACCTGCCCTGGTATGTCTTTGTCGGCGCACCCGGCTCGGGCAAGACGACGGCCCTGCTGAATGCCGGCCTCAACTTCCCGCTGACCGAGAAGCTCGGCCAGGCCAGCGTGCGCGGCGTCGGCGGCACGCGCAACTGCGAATGGTGGTTCAGCGACGAGGCGGTTCTCATCGACACCGCCGGCCGCTACGCCACGCAGGACTCGGACAAGGACACCGATGCGGCGGCCTGGGACACCTTCCTCGGCCTGCTGCGCAAGGCCCGCCCGCGCCGCCCCATCAACGGCGTGCTGCTGACCATCTCCGTGCAGGACCTGCTGGCCCTGCCGCCCGACCAGCGCAAGGAACAGGCCTCGCGCATGCGCGGCCGCATGCAGGAGCTGCAGCAGCGCCTGGGCGTCAAGGTGCCGGTCTATGTGATGGTCACCAAGTGCGACCTGCTGGCCGGCTTCAACGAAACCTTCGGCCCCATGGGCAAGGAGGAGCGCGACCAGGTCTTCGGCTTCACCTTCCCGCTGGCCACCCAGCCGGGCGAGGAGACGCTGGCCAACTTCGGCGGCGAGTTCGCCTCGCTGGAGAAGCGCCTGCGCGAGCGCCTCATCGAGCGCATGGAGGCCGAGAGCGACACGCTCAAGCGCGCCACCATCTTCGCCTTCCCGCAGCAGTTCGGCGGCTTGAAGGGCCTGCTGGGCGGCTATCTGGAAACCGTCTTCGGCGGCAGCGGTGCGCTGGACGAAGCACCGCGCCTGCGCGGCGTCTACTTCACCAGCGGCACCCAGGAAGGCACGCCCATCGACCGCGTGCTGGGCGCCCTGGCCCGCACCTTCGGCGTCGAGCGCCGCCTCACCGCCCCGGCCGCGGCCAAGGGCCGCAGCTATTTCCTGAACCACCTGCTGCGCAAGGTCATCTTCCTCGAGCAGGGCCTGGTGGGCCAGAACGCCCAGGTCGAGCGGCGCAGCGCACGCCTGCGCCTCGCGGGCCTGGCGACCGTCGGCCTCGTCACGCTCGCGCTGGGCGTCGGCTGGGGCTTCAGCTATTTCGGCAACAAGCGCTATATCGCCGACATCGAAGCCAAGCTGCCCGCCTTGAAGGACACCGTGGCGGCCCTGCCGCCGACCAGCGGCAGCGACCCCTCGGCCCTGCCCGAGGCCCTGGCCGCCATCCGCGACGCGGCCCAGCCGCCCGGCTTCGCGCTGAACGAGCCGCCGCTGTCCCTGGGCTTCGGCCTTTTCCAGGGCGACAAGCTCGACGCCGGCGCCCAGGTGTCCTACCACCGCCTGCTGCAGCGCGGCCTGGCGCCACGCGTCGCGGCCCGGCTGGAGGAGAGGCTGCGCACCGCCAACCGCGACAACCTCGAGTTCGCCTACGAGTCGCTGAAGGCCTACCTGATGCTCTACACCCCCGAGCATCTGGACAAGCCCGGCCTGCAGGCCTGGGTGGGCCTGGACTGGGACGCCAACCTCGAAGGCAGCCTCGGCGCCGAGAAGGTGGCCCTGTTGAAGAACCACCTCGACGCCCTGCTGTCGCGCGGCAGCTTCGAAGTGGCCCAGCCCATGGACAAGACGCTGGTGTCCAGCGTGCGCGAGATGCTGGGCGCCTACCCGCTCGAGTACCGCATCTTCAGCCGCCTGCGCCGCGCCCAGATCGACGGCGACCTGCCGCCCTTCACGGTGGCCGCCGCCGCCGGCCCGCAAAGCCCCAATGTCTTCGTGCGCGCCAGCGGCCTGCCGCTGACCCAGGGCATCCCGGGCATGTTCACCAAGGACGGCTACAAGAAGGCCTTCCAGACCTCGGTGGACAAGACCGCCAAGCAGCTGGCCGAGGAGGAAGCCTGGGTGCTGGGCACCAACCCCGCCACGGCCAAGCGCCAGGCGGCCGACAGGACCCTGGTCGAGCGCGTGCGCCGCCTCTACCTGGAGGAGTACGTCAAGGTCTGGGACGCCTACCTGGCCGACGTGCGCCTGGTGAAGCTCAACGGCCTGGACCGCGGCATCGCCGTGTCGCGCCTGGTGTCGGCGGTCGACTCGCCGCTGGCCGCCTTCCTGCGCGCCGCGTCCCGCGAGACGACGCTGATCGATCCGGTCAGCAACGCCAACACTCTCGACAAGGAGCTGAACAAGCGCGCCGACGACGCCGTCTTCGCCAAGGGCGGCGAGCTGGCCCGCCTGGCCGGCAACCAGGCCAAGGCGCCGACGTCCATCTCGCGCGACGGCCCGCTGGAGAAGATCGTCGACGACCACTTCGCCTCGCTGCGCCGCCTCGTCACCGGCACGCCGCCGCCGCTGGACGAGGTGATGAAGATGTTCAACGAGGTCTATGTGCAGCTCAGCGCCGTGCAGGAGGCCTTGAAGAGCAAGTCGCCGCCGCCGGCGGGTGGCGGCGGCGGCAAGCTCAAGGCCGCTGCCGGCCAGCAGCCCGAGCCCCTGCGCAGCGCGCTGGAGACCCTGGCCGATGCGGCCGACAACCAGAGCCGCCTGGTCGAGCGCCAGAGCCTGACCGGCGAACTGCAGCCCGTCAGCGAGTTCTGCTCGCGCGCCATCGCCGGCCGCTATCCGGTCGCCCAGGGCAGCAAGGTCGATGTGCTGCCCGAGGACTTCGGCCAGTTCTTCGCCCCCGGCGGCATGATGGACGACTTCTTCACGCGCAAGCTCAGCCCGCTGGTCGATGTCGGCACCAACCCCTGGAGCTTCCGGCCCACGGGCGACGGCAGCAAGCCGGTCTCGCCCGCCGCACTGGCCGACTTCCAGCGCGCCACCCGCGTGCGCGAGGTCTTCTTCCGCGGCGGCGGCAAGTCGCCGGCCTTCCGCGTCGACGTGCGCGTGCTGGAGCTGGCCGATGGCCTGAAGGAGTTGACGCTGGACATCGACGGCCAGGTCAGCAAGTTCACCGCCGGCAGCAACCAGGCCGTCAGCCTGCAATGGCCGGGCGCCCGCCTGTCCTCGCAGATCAAGCTCAGCGCCGCGCCCGGCGGCGGCACGCCCATCACCTTCGACGGCCCCTGGGCGCTGTTCCGCCTCTTCGACCGCTTCGAGGTGCAGGGTTCGCCGCAGCAGCCCGAGCGCTTCGTCGTCGTCATGAACCTGGACGGCCACCGCGCCCGCCTGGAGGTGACGGCCAGCAGCGTCTTCAATCCCTTCCGCCTGCGCGAGCTGCAGCAGTTCCGCTGCCCGGGGGCTTTGTGATGACCTCGCTGGCGGTCTTCTGGGCCGAGCGCTGGGCCGCTCCCGAGCCGGCCCGTCTGCCGATGTGCTTGCTGGTCGATCCGGCAAGCATCGGCGTCCCCTCGGGGGACCGGTCGACGTACTCGTCGGACGAGGGGCTCACATGATCGCGGGGTGGTACGGGAAGCTGCCGGCGCTCGGTGATTTCGCGTCGCGCCGGCTCACACCCGAGTGGATCGCGCAATGGGACGGCTGGCTGGCCGCCGGCCTGCACCAGCTGCGCGAGGCCGCACCCGACACCTGGCTGAACGACTACCTGGCCAGCCCGGCCTGGCGCTTCGCGCTGCTGCCGGGCGCCTTGCCCGATGGCTCGGGCGATGCACTGCGCGTCGGCGTGATGATCCCTTCGGTGGACCGCGTGGGCCGCTACTTCCCCCTCGTCGTCATCAGCCCGCCGCTGCAGCGGCCGAACGACGGCGCCCAGGTGGCCGCGCTGTGGCAGTGGGCCGGCCAGATCGAGGAGATCGCCGTCAACGCCCTGCATGACGACTGGAGCGCCGAAACCCTGGACGCCGCGCTGGCCGATGCGCCCACGCCCGTCACCGCCTCCGACACCGGCCTGCCACCGGCTCTCGCCGCCTTGCTCAGCCAGGCCGCCTGGGACGGCCTGCAGGGCTGCAGCCTGTGGCTGCACGCCGGCGCCGGCCCAACCGTGCAACCCGCACTCCCCCAAGGCGCGGCCTTCGCCGCCCTGTTCAGACCCGATTGAGGACGCCATGAGCGACTGGACCCCCGACTACGGCGAGTTGAACGCCACAGGCCCCGCCTGGGCCGCCAAGCGGCCCATCCGCATCGCCCTGCTCGGCGACTTTGGCGCCGGTGCCGCTGCTGGCCGCCTGGACGACAGCGACGACCTCGCCCGCCGCAAGCCGCGTGCCGTGGAGTTCGATTCGCTGGAGGACTGGCTGGGGCAGCAGGGCATCACGCTGAGCCTGCCCGTCGGCGCGCATGGCGCTCCGGTCGAGATCGCACTCGCTGACCTGGAGTCATTTCATCCCGACACGCTGTTCCGTGAGCTGGACCTGTTCAAGAAGCTGGGCGACCTGCGCAAGCGCCTGAACAACACCGCCAGCTTCGAGAAGGCGGCCGCCGAGGTGGCCAAGCTCGCCGGCACGAAGAGGAAGGCCTCGCGCAGCGGCCGCGGCACGCGCGCCCGGGGCGCCGCACCCGCCGCCGGAGCCAGGCTGGACGACTTCGCCCGCCTGACCGGCCGCGCCAGCGCGCCCGCCAGCGGGGGCGGCATCGACGCCCTGCTGCGCGACGTCATCGGCCCCTTCGTCGTGCCTTCGGCCAAACCGGAGAAGGCCGCACTGCTGAACACACTGGATGCTTCCATCGCCGACGGCATGCGAGCCGTGCTGCACCAGCCCGACTTTCAAGCCGCCGAGTCGCTGTGGCGTGGCGTGGACCTGCTGCTGCGCCGCCTGGAGACGGGCCCGATGCTGCAGGTCCACCTCATCGACATCAGCGCCGAAGAGTTCGCCGCCGACCTGAGCGCCCACGACGACCTGACGGAAACCGGCCTGCACCGCCTGCTCGTCGACCAGCCCGCCCAGGCCAAGGATGGCGGCTACACCTATGTCGCCGGCCTCTACCACTTCGAGGCCACGCCGCCCCATACCGAGCTGCTCGGCCGCATGGCCCGGATCGCCAACGCGGCCGGCGCCACCTTCTTCACCGCGATGGCGGTGGACGACCTGGCCAACGCCAAGAAGCCGCCCCACCCGCTGGTGGCCGAGGCCTTCAAGGCGCTGGGGCAGTTGCCTGAGGCCAAGCGGCTCGTGCTGCTGGGCCCGCGCTTCCTGCTGCGCCACCCCTATGGCAAGAAGAGCGACCCGATCTCGTCCTTCGCCTTCGAGGAGTTCACGGCCGCCGACGGCCTCTCCGGCATGCTGTGGGGCCACCCGGCGTTGCTGGCGCTGACCGCGCTGGCGGGCCAGGGCGGCACGCCGACCGTCGGCGACCTGCCCTTCCACCATTACGTCGACGCCGACGGCGACAGCACGGCCCTGCCCTGCACCGAGCGCTTCATGTCGACCAGCGCCGTGTCCGCCCTGGGCCAATGGGGCGTGGGCGCGCTGGTGGCCCACAAGGGCGAGCCCAGCGTGCGCCTGTCGGGCCTGACGGGCATCGCCGCCGCGGGCGCCGCCTCCAAGGCCGGCGCGCGGGCGGGCATCGAGATGAGCATCAAGTCCAGATTGCCTGCGGCCGCCGACAAGCCGGCGCGCGCGGCGCCTGCGGCGGCGTCCGCCGGCAGCGACGACGACGTGCTTGCCGCGCTCGACCTCGACAGCAGCAGCGACGACGGTGCGGCAAGCAGCTCGGGCGATGCCGACCTCGACGCGCTGCTGGCCAGCCTGGGCGGCAGCGACGACACCCCCGCATCAGGGGGCGGTGATGTCGCAAGCGACACCGCCTCGGCGTCTGATGAAGACATGGACTTCGATCTCGACGCGCTGCTGAAGTCGCTCGACTGATCCTGGCCTGCCACCACCATCACTTCATCACGAGGAACCACCGATGACCGACTTCACCAAGGAATGGGGCGACGTGTTCAACAAGGCCGAGGCCATCTTCTCGCGCGACATCGCCGCGACCAAGAAGACCAACCGGCCTGTGGGCGAGCTGCTCAGCGAGGAGCTCGAACCCATCCGCAAGCCCATGCCCTGGCTGAACGCGCTGATCGCCATCGACAAGATCTCGCTCAATGCCGGCAATGACCGGGAGATCGCGGCGCTGCCGGCCAACATCAAGCTCTACAAGGTGGCACTGGCCAAGCTGAGCGACGAAGCCAAGAAGCTGGAGAAGGTGCTGGCCGCCGCCCAGAAGCTGCAACCGTCGATGAAGGACAAGAACGGCCTGGTGGTGCCGACGCCGGTCAAGACCTTCCTGCCGGACAGCTACCGCCAGATCAAGCTGGTGCAGACGGAGATGAACGCCATCCTTGCCCGCGCCGAGAACGGCCTCAAGGGTGCCCTCAACCAGGCCGAGATGGTCAAGATCGACGAGGCCAAGGAGAAGGCCAAGTCCAAGGCCCTCGACGACGAGGCCCGCAAGGCCGCCACCGAGGAAGCCAACATGAAGAAGCTGGTGCTGCAGTTGAGCGCCAGCTTCAAGAGCAGCATGGCCAAGGGTGCCGCCGTGATCCAGCGCATCAAGGCCAGCCCCGACGTGCAGACCTACAACAAGGAGATGAACAGCGGCGGCCGCGACATCTCGCAGAACCTCGTCAACATCGACAAGCTGAAGAAGAACTCGGCGACCAAGGACAACGCCATGGTCAAGAAGCTGCCCGCCCCGGGGCGCCTGGCCACCGATATCACGCCCTTCGCCAATGGCGCCAAGCGCAACCTGAACCCGCCTGCCGGCCCCGCGGAAGTCAAGGAGCACCTCGTCGAGTTCACCAAGCTCTACAAGGACATCGCCAAGGAATACGCCGACCTGCTGTCCGGCAAGCTGGGTTGAATCGGCCACCACTGAAGGATCGCTGACATGGACGCATTGCTCACCGAAGCGCAATGGAAGGCCAAGGGCCTGCCGCTGCGCACGCTCAAGGAAAAGATCTCGCCGACCAAGACCGGCATCTCCGAAGCCTTGCGCGCCCTCGCGCTGGCCGAGAAGGCGCTGCTGGCCGAGGTGCTGAACGCAGACCTGGTCAAGAAGATGGACAAGGCGCTGAAGGACACCGAGGCCGTGCTGAAGAAGCTCAAGGCCGAGGACAAGAAGCTGCAGAAGCTGAGGGACGACATGGTCAAGGCCGTTGCCGACTACCGGCGCAGCCACAACGACATGCTGAGCAAGATCACCCGCGCCACCATCGGCGGGCTGCCGGGCGGCCTCAAGATGCTGCAGAAGCAGGCCACCAAGGAGTTCTCCACCGAGAACCAGCAGTTCATGGCGGGAGCGATGAAGGTGGCCGGCGATGCCGAGAAGATCATGGCCTACCTGAAGAACGTCGACCTGGGCTCGCTCAACATCTCCAACGCCAACCGCTGGAAGGCCCTGGCAGCGGAGCACGTGGAATGGGAAAAGCAGGTCAAGCTGGCCATGAAGACCTCGCTGACCGACATCGCCAAGAACCAGGACGACACCATCAACCGCCTGCGCAACGATTGCCTGTTGTGATGGGCTGACAACGGGCCGAGGAGAACGCCAGATGGACAAGAAGATCAAGGTACTCCTGACGCAGCGCTGGTGGGATGCCAATCGGGCCAAGACGCTGACGGACAAGGGCAACCTGGGCAAGGCGCTGAAGGCATTCGAGGGCGCCTTCCCGCTGGCGTTGGTGGCCAAGGGCGTCGAGAAGGTCGAACGGCTGAAGGCCGCGGAAGCAGCCTGCAAGGCGCTGCGTGACGCCGCGGCGACGACGGCCCGGGCTTGCGTCACCGGCGTGCATGGCGACACGCAATGGGTGCTGAAGAACTCCTTCCTCAAGGCCGTGGAAGAGCATGAGAAGGCCCTCGAGAAGGTCCGCGAGAAATTCGTTGCCGAGATCAACGGCACCGACGTCGACGGCTTCTACAAGGACATGAGCCTGCGCACCCTGCTGGTGAAACACTGCAAGAAGGAACTCTCGATGGAGAACCTGGAGTTCCTGGTG
Organism: Roseateles sp. GW821-FHT09H10; assembly: GCF_059415865.1. NCBI lineage: Bacteria > Pseudomonadati > Pseudomonadota > Betaproteobacteria > Burkholderiales > Sphaerotilaceae > Roseateles > Roseateles sp. GW821-FHT09H10. The sequence goes on from NZ_JBWKOB010000004.1 coordinate 481,850, forward strand.
GTGGCCGGATGGGGTGGCAAGCGGGACGACGCCACCTACGACATGTTCATCGCCAAGTCAGCCGCCAAGCAGGTGAACCTGCCGGCCTCGACCATGAAAGGCCTGGAAGACGCGAAGAAGGCCGGCAAGCTCAAGGGCGCAGCCGCCTGGGATCAGGCCGTGGAAGACATCAAGAAGCTGATGCAGCGCGACACCATCGTCCGGCTGCGCAAAGCCATCATCGACGGCGCGATCTAGCCGCGGTCACTTGCGCACGTTGTCCAGATCCGGCGGCGGCGTGTAGCCCAGGTCGCGGGCACGCGCCTCGAACTGGGAGGCCAGCAGGGGCTGGCCGGTGTTGCGGAAATGCAGGGCCAGCTCGTAGCTGGCGATGCCGTTGCCCAGGGCCACGGCGAACTGCATCCAGCCCTCGTAGCGCGACTGCGTGGCCGACGTGCCGCCATAGCCGCTGCCGAAGCTGGCCCCGCTGCCGCCACCACTGCCACGCACGCGCCAGGCCATGCGGGCGGCGGCGTCCTTGTCGCCACGGCCGCAGCGCAGCAGGTCCTGGCGCTGCTCGGCGGGCATGTCGTCGCTGAAGGCGAAGGCGGCGCGGAACAGGCGCACGTCGCTGCGCTGCAAGGCCTTGAGCGCGCTGCGGGCACCGTCGCGCGCCACCTGCACGCCGGGCGCGAAGGGGCTGTCGGGCTTGGCCTTCAGGAAGGCCTCGGCCACCTGCAGCACCTCGGCCGGCCAGGCCAGCCTCTCCAGCTTCTTCAGCTCGGCTTCCTCGTCGATGTCCGGCACGGCCGGTGCCGGCGCGCCGGCGCGCTTGGGCTCCACCGTCAACCGCACGCGGGTGTGGTCGGCGATGAAGGGGTCCTGGGCCAGCTCGCGGACGGCGGCGACCGGGTGCTTGAGCATGGTCTCGCGCACATCGCTGCGCACCAGCTGCATCAGCTCGGGGAAGGTGGTCTGGTCGGACACGCTCCCCATCAGCTTGACGAGGCTGCCCGTGTAGAAGGTGTTCTGCGTCTCCACGGCCGGCGCGATGGCCGGCTTGCCGGCGCCGGTGGAGAAGGTGATGAGGCAGCCGGGCGGCGCCTCGACCTGGTTCAGGCCGACCACCTCGCCGGCCCGCAGGCCGGTGCGGCAGGCGTCGACGACGGCGATGACCATGCCGTCGCGGCGCGGCGGCAGGCGGCGCACGACGTCGCTGAGCAATTGCATGCTGCTGTTCTGCAGCAGCTCGCCCTTGGCCGACGGGTTGAGGCCGGCGGGCAGCAGCAGATTGGAGGCATCCACCTGCACGCCATGGCCGCTGAAGTAGAAGAACACCGTCGCATCCGCCGGGCTGGCCGCGGCCTCGGCGATGAAGGCCTCCAGCGCGCGGCGCGCGGCGGGCAGGTCCAGGTCCAGGGCCGAGGTGACCTTGAAGCCGCGCCTCTCCAGCACCGCCTCCAGATCGCGCAGGTTCTTCGGGATGGGCGGCAGGTCGAAGGGCTGCGGGTAGTTGCGGTTGCCCAGCAGCAGGGCCAGGCGGATCTCGGTGCTGGGCAGCAGCGGCTCCGCCAGCGCCTGGGCGCGCGCGACCGGTCGCGCGGCCAGGCCGGCGCCGAGCAGCGAGGCCCACAGGAAGCGGCGGCGCGCCAGGCGCGCGGCAGGAAGGGATTCGGACAGGCTCATGGATTCGCAGGCTTGCAGCCCAGCACCGGCTGGGCCGCGGGATCGCACAGCTCGGGCGGCTTGACGCCCTCGCTGCCTTGGGTGGACGGCCGGCCGGGGCCGACCTCGGCAATGACGCCGGACCGCAGGCGCACCGTCACGTTCTCGGTGCGCACGGTCTCCTGGAAGCGGGCGCGGCGGGCGTCCTCGGCGTCGCCATTGATGGAAGAAAGGGCTCCGGAGGCCGCCGGCGTCAGCGGCAGGACTCCGTTATAGACCACCGGGATCTCCGTTGCACGGCTGGCGCCATCGTGGAAGAAGCGATAGGCCGGGCCGCCACTGGCGGGCGCGCTGCCGACCTCGGGGCCGACCAGCACGACGGCCGTCGAGCCCTGCGCGCCGGCCTTGGGCAGCAGGCTCAGATAGCCGGCATTGGGCCCCGTCGTGCGGTTGCCCGTCAGCATCGCGCCGACCTCGACGCGGATGGGCTGGCCGTTGATGGAACCGAAGCTGCCCGGCGTGCCGAAGGCGCCGGGCGCCAGCTCCAGCACCATGCCGGGCGCCGACAGGGCCTTGCCCAGCACGATCTCGTCGAAGGGCATGCGGGCGACCAGCTTGGCGTCGCCGGCGGTGGCGAGCTGGTCGGCGCGGATGTAGACCAGGTCGGCCTCGATGCCGCTGCCGCCCACCAGCACCTGCTGGCCGGAGATGCGCACCTCGGACTGCACCGCCTGGCCGCCCTTGGCATTGGGCGTCCAAGCAGTGTTGAAGTTCGCGCCGCTCAGCACCGAGAGCTGGCCCTTGAAGCTGTTGGCATCCTGGGCCAGCACGACGGAGCCGCCGCTGGCGGCCTGCACCTCGAGCCTGGCACTTTCCGCGACGGTGATGGCGCTCGCGCTGCCCTGCTGCACGGTGGCCTCGGCGACGGCCAGGGACTGGCCGGCCACCGGCACCTGGGCCGTGCCCTGCAGCACCGCCTTGGCATCGTCGGGCGCGGCCTTGGCGACCAGGGCCAGGCTGCCGCCACTCAGCTGCAGCTTGGCCGTCAGGGCCAGGCGATCAGCCTCGATGCGGCCGCCGTTGCTGAGATTCACATCGCCGAGCTGCAGGCCGTCCTTGACCGTCACCAGGGCCTGGCCGCCGGCGAGGCCCAGCGGCGCGCTGCCGAACTGGTTGCTGCTGCGGCTGGCATCGATAACGGTGCCGGTCAGCGTCAGGCCGGCGCCACTGGCCAGGGTCAGGCTGCCGGTATAGACCTGCTCAGCCTGGGTGGTCAGGTTGCCGGCCAGGCGCACGCTGCCAGCCGCCTGCAGCGCGGCGATGGTCTCGTTGCCGCCGAGCTGCAACTGCGCGCCGGCGGCGACCTGCACGGCGCTGGCATCGGACAGGCGCTCGGCCGTCGTCGTGATCAGGCTGCCGCCCTGCACCTGGGTGGCGCCGCTGTAGCTGTTGGAGGCGCTGTTCAGCGTCACCTGGCCCTGGGTGATGACGACCGCGCCGCGGCCGCTGATGGCCTGGTCCAGCGTCAACGCATCGCTGCGCGACAACCGCAGCTCGCCCTGGTTCTGGATCTCGCCTGCGCCGAGGGCGCCCTGGCCACTGAGCTGCAGGGTGCCGCCCTCGATGACTGTGGCCCCGCCGTTGCCCTGCGTGGCCGTCAGCGTCAGCACGCCGGCGCCCTGCTTGATGAGGCCGCCGCTGCCGCTCGCAACGCCGTCGAAGCGGCTGTCGCGGCCGTCGGCGCCAGCCGCCAGACTGGCGCCGTTCAGCACCAGTGCACCATCGCCGCTCAAGGAGCCCACGCTCTGGCGGGCATTGGCCTGGACCTGGGCCGGCGCGGCGATGACGAGTGCGCTGGCCGAAGACAGCGCCTGCACCGCGTCCAGCACCAGGCTGCCGCCGTTGATGCGCGTGCTGCCGCTGTACAGGTTGGCACCACCGAGAGTGAAACCGCCGCTGCCCGACTTGGTCAGGCCGCCGCTGCCGGCCATCACGCCGTCGAAGCGGCTGCTGCGGCCGCTGGTGCCGAGCGTCAGCGTGTTGGCATTGAGCTGGACCTGGCCGACGCCGCTGAGGGCGCCGAGATCGATGTCGGTCAACAGTTCCAGCGTCGCACCGGAAGCCACGCTGACGCCGGCAGACGTCGGCAGGACCGGCCCCGTCGTCGCGCCGGCGGCCAGCGGTTTGACGGCGCCGGCGCCTTCGAGCTGCAGCGTGCCGGCGTTGGCTTGCAGATCGCCCGCCAGCGTGTTGTGGCCCGCCAGCGTGAAGACGCCGGCGCCCAGCTTGGCCAGGCCGCCGCTGCCGATGATGGAGCCGTCCCAGCGCGTGCTGCTGCCATTGCTGCCGACGCCGAGCAAGGCCGCCTGCACATCCACCGTGCCGGCGCCGGCCAGGGAGCCGAGGTTGAGGCCCTGCTGCACCGTCAGCGTCGCGCCGCTGTCCACGCTCACGGCCGTGATGTCGTTCAGCGCGGTGCTGCTCGCCAGCACCAGCTCGCCTGCCGCCACGCGCGTGGCGCCCGTGTGGGCGGCGCTGCCGCTCAAGGTGAAGCGGCCGCTGCCCAGCTTGGTCAGGCCGCCGCTGCCCTGGATGCTGCCCGAGAAGCTCGTGTTCCTGCCGTCCAGGCCCGTGCCCAGGGTGAAGCCGTCCAGCTCGACGCGGCCCGCGCCGGCCAGCGAGCCCAGGGCCTGGTCGCGGCCCAGGCTCAGCACCGCGCCGCCGGCAAGCTGCACCGCGCTCGTCGACGGCAGCTCACCGATGACGCGCAGCGTGCCGCTGGCGATGTCGGTGGTGCCGCTGTAGCTGCCGCTGCCGGCCAGGGTCAGCGTGCCGCCGCCGGCCAGGCGCAGGCCGGAGCCGGAGCCGTTGTCGGTGATGGCGCCGCTGACGGTCAGCCCGCCCGCGCCGGGCACGAACTCCGTCACCGGCGCCTTCAGCGTCACCGTGCCGGCCAGGGTGCCGGCCCCCGAGGTGTTGATGACCCGACCGCCGTTGGCGACCAGCTCGGCGCTCATGACGGCGCCGTCGCGAAGGTCGAGCTGGCCGGTGTTCTCGAGCTGCACCGCACCCGTGCCGGCCTGGGCCTCGGGCCCCGACAGCACCACGGTGCCCGACTTGATGCGGGTGCCGCCGCTGTAGGTCTGGGCCGTCGTCATCGTCAGCTGGCCGCTGCCGCTCATGACGAGTTCACCGCTGCCCGACAGCGGGCCCACCAGGCTGATGGCGCCAGGCCCGCCGAGCTCGAGGCGGGTCGCGACCTGGCTGGCGTTGACCTTGTAGTCGCCCGCGCTGACCAGGCTGGCGATGCCGGCGCTGTCGATGGCGACGCTGGGCAGCTGGTTGTCGACGCGGTCCAGCGTCACCTTGCCGTTGCCGGCCTTGATGGTGGTGAGGCCGGTGACCGCCAGCGGGCCGCTCTGCTTGATCTCGGCACCGCTGCCGCTGGTGTCCATCTTCAGGCTGGCATAGCTGCCGCCGCCGAGGTCCAGCGGGCCCGCCGACGTGACCTCGAGCTGGCCCGCATCGCCCGTGACCTTGAGGCCGTCATGGCGCGCGCCATCGCCATCGCGCAACTGCACGCGGCCCAGGCTGGTGCCGGCCGTCGCCTTGAGCTCCACGCGGTTGAGGTCGTTGGCCGCGCCGTGGGTGGCCAGATCGACGGGCACATCCAGGCCGTTGGCGATCAGCGTCGTCAGGCCGGTCACCTCCAGCGGACCGGTCAGCAGGATGCCCTTGGCCGCCGCGGCGCTCAACGTGTCGTTGTGGCCGCCGCCCAGGGTCAGCAGGCCGCCGCTGCTGAGCTTGAGGGTCTTCACGTCGCCGCTGAACGTGAGGTCCTGCAGGGTGCTGATGTCCGCGCTGGCAAAGCTGCCGCCGTTGATGCCGCGCATGGCGATGCCGCCCAGCAGCTGGTTGCCGGCCTGGTCCAGCACCAGGGTCGCCAGGCTGCCGTCGGCGACGAAGCTGGCCAGGCCCCTGACGGTCAGCGCCGCCGACTGGCTGATGATGCTGCCGCGCGTCGCGGCCGTCAGCTCGCCGTTCACCGTGCCGCCGCCGAGATCGAGATTGCCGCCGGCGCTGGCCTTGAGGTCGCGCACCGCGAAGCTGCCCAGGCGCAAGGCGCCGCCATTGACCAGGGTCGCATCGCCGCCGCTCAGGCTGACCGCACCGGCGAAGGCATTCGCCTCGGGGAGGTCGATGTTGCCGCTGCCGGCGCTCAGCGTGGACGCGCCCGTGACGGCCAGGCCACCGGCCGCCTGCGTGATGCCACTGCCGCTGGCGCTGAGGTCGCCGCCCACCGAACCCGCACCGAGGCGCAGCACGTCCGAGGAAGAGGCCGTCAGCGCACCGACATTGAGGCTGCCCAGGTTCAGCGCGCCCGCAGCCGTCAGCACCGTGGTGCCGCCCCGCAGGTTCACGCTGCTGCCAAAGCTGTTGCCGGCCAGGCCCAGCGAGACATTGGCGCTGCCGGCATTCAGGTTGGCGATGCCCGTCACCGACAGCGCGCCGGACTGGCTGATGGCGCCCGTGCTGACCGCCGTCAGCACGCCGCCGACGCTGCCGCGGCCCAGGTCCAGCGTGCCCGTGACATTCAGCGTCAGCGCACCCGTGGCCAGGGTGCCCAGGCGCAGCGGCGTGACGTTGGTCAGCGTGGTGGTGGCGCCGTTCAGGTTCACGAGGCCGTTCAGCTGATTGGGCTGGGCCATGTTGATGAAGCTGCTGGCCTGCAGCGTGGCGTTGCCCGCCACGGTCAGGCCTCCGGCGATCTGCGTGATGGCGCCGCCCAGGGCCTTCGCACTCAGCGTGCCGCTCAGCGTGCCACTGCCCAGCACGATGCTGCCGTTGCTGGTGGCGTCCAGGCTGTTGAAGCTCAGCGTGCCGAAGTTCAGGCTGGGCTGGTTGAAGATGGTGACCGAATTGCCGGTCAGGCTCAGCGGGCCATTGAACTGGTTGCCGCTGTTGGACAGCGTGATATTGCCGCTGCCCGACGTGAAGTTGGCGGCACCGGTCACGTTCAGCGCGCCGGTCTGGCTGATGGCGCCATTGCCACTGCTGGCGACGAGATTGCCGGCGACCTGGCCCTGGCCGAGGCTCAGGGGGCCGGAGGCGGCCACCGTCAGGTTGCCGGTCGCCAGATTGGCCAGGCTTAGCCCGGCCGAAGTCTGCACCTGCGTCGCGCCGCCCTTCAGCGTGACCAGGCCGCCGAGCTGGTTGGCGGGGTTGCTGAGGTCGATGGTCCCGCTGCCGGCGTCGACCTTCAGCGCCCCGCTCAGGCTGAGGGCCGAGGTCTGGCTCACGTTGCCTGTGGTCTTCAGGTCCAGCGAGGTGACGGCGACGCTGCCCAGCGCCAGGTTGCCGCTGCCATGGAGCTGGCTGACGCCGCCCGTCAGGCTGACCGCGCCACCCCAGCTGTTGTTGACGTTGTCCAGCGTGATGGCCGCGCCGCCGGCATTGAAGTTGGCGGTGCCCGTCACGCTCACCGGGCCGGCCACCTGATTGATCAGGCCGCCGCTGCGCGCCGCCAGATTGCCGTTGACGCTGACCTGCCCCAGCGACAAAGCACCCTGGGTGCGGATCAGCGTCGCGCCGCCGGTCAGCTCGACCGTGCCGCTCAACTGGTTGCCGCTGTTGCTGAGGTCGATGCTGGCCGTGCCGGCATTCACCTTCAGCGCACCGGCCAGGACGAGGGCCGAGCCCTGGGTCACCGCACCATTGGCCTGCAGTTCCAGCGAGTCGACATGAACACTGCCCAGGGCGATGGCGCCCGCGCCGCTGAGCTTGGCGGCAGCGCCGCTCAGGCTGACCGAGCCGCCCCAGCTGTTGTTCGATTGATCCAGCGTGATGGCTGCGCCGCCGGCATTGAAGCTCGCGTTGCCGCTGACCGTCAGGCCCACCGCGGTCTGGTTGATCGCGCCGCCGGCCTGGACGACCAGACTGCCGGCGATATGGGCCTGGCCCAGCGTCAGCGCCTGCTGCGTGTTCAGCTGGGTCGCGCCTGCGTGCAAGTTGACGCTGCCACGCAGGTCGTTGCTCGAGCCGCTCAGCGTGAGAGTCTGGCCACCGGCGTTGAAGCTGCTGGCGCCGTTCACGGTGATGCTGCCCAGGCCCTGGTTGATGGTGCCGCCGGTGCTCTGCACATCGAGGCTGCCGCTGGCCGTGATGTCATGGCCGAGGGTGACCGACTGGCCGCGCAGCGTGACGTTGCCGCCCCGCAGGGTGCCGAAGGTGGCGAAGGGTCCGCTGCGGCTGGACAGCGTCAGCGCCGCATTGCCGGTGTCGATATTGCCCGTGCCGCTGGGCAGGTAGAGCACGCCGCCGGCGTCCAGCACCAGGGCCTGGTTCGGCACCTGGGTCAGCGAGAAGAGATGCAGGTCGTGCAGGGTCGTCAGCGTGACCGACGCGCCCGTGACCGCGACATTGCCCTGCAGGTCGTTGAGGGGATCGCCCAGCGTGATGACCGCGCTGCCCGCATTCAGCGTCGTCGTGCCGGCCACCGTCAGCGCGCCCGTCTGCGTGATGGCGCCCGCGGCGCTGATGCTGAGATTGCCCGCCAGGTTCGACAGGCCCAGGCTCAGGCCGCTGTTGCCGAACAGGGTGGCATCGCTGCCCGACAGGCTGACTGAATTGCCGAAGTGATTGCCGGTGCGGTCCAGCAGGATGGCCGAGTTGCCCGCCGAGATCGTGGTGTTGCCGGCGACGCTGAGGCGACCACCGGTCTGCGTGATACCACCGCTGTTCGTCGTCAGCGCGAGCCCGCCGCTGGCGGTGATGTCGTGGCCCAGGCTGAGGCCGCTGTCGGCCGTCAGCGAGATATTGCTGCCGCGCAGCGTGCCCAGCAGGTTGAAGCTGCCGCCGCTGGCCAGCGTCAGGTTGGCGCTGCCCGTGTCGAGATTGACGGACGCGCCCAGGTCGAGATTGCCCTGGGCCTGCAGGCTCAGCGCCTGATTGGCGGCCAGCGTCAGACCGGTGAGGCTGAGGTTGCCGGCCGAGCTCAGGTCCAGCGAGCGGGCAAAGATCTGCACGCCGCCGATCCAGTGGTTGGCGGATGCGTTCAGCAGCACGTCGCCACCGACATGGATGTCCGTCGTGCCGTTGACCGTCAGCGCCCCCGTCTGGCCCAGCGAGCCGCTGCCGCTGCTGACCAGGAGCTGCCCGCCGATGCTGGCGGCGCCCAAGGTGACGTTGCCGCTGCTGGTCGTGATGTCGAGCTTGCCGGTCGGGCTGAGATTGCCCAGCGTGACGTTGCCGGCGCCCGAGCTGAGGGTGGCGTCGCCGCCGACCGCGAGCAGGCTGGTGCCCTGCACGATATTGCCGCCGGCGGTGGTGGCCGCGTCCAGCGACCCGACGCTGCCCTGGCCCAGGGTCAGCAGGCCGCTGCCGGTGCGCGCCTTCAGCAGCCCCGTGATGTTCAGCGTGCCCAGCGTCAGGCCGTTGCTGCCGCCATTGCGCAGGTCGGCGGAGCCGGCCGCGATGTCCAGCGTGCCGCCCAGGTTGTTGCTGGCGTTGTTCAGCGTGACCGCGCCGCCCGTGCTGAGGTCGGCGCCGCCGCTGACGCTCAAGGCACCGGTCTGGCTCAACGAGCCGCTGGTGCTGGCGAACTGCAGCTGGCCACCGATGCTGGCCGCCCCCAGCGAGACATTGCCGCTGCTGGTCGTCAGGTCGAGCTTGCCGGTCGGGCTCAGATTGCCCAGCGTGATGTTGCCCGCGCCCGAACTGAGCAAGGCAGCGCCGCCGACGGCGAGAGCCGTCGCGCCCTGAGCGATGCTGCCGCCCGCCGTGGTGGCGGCGTCCAGCGACGCGACACTGCCCTGGCCCAGCGTCAGCAGGCCACTGCCGGTGCGCGCCTTCAATGCGCCGCTGATGTTCAGCGTGCCCAGCGTCAGGCCGCTGGCGCCGCCGTTGCGCAGATCGGTCGTGCCGGCCGTGATGTCCAGCGTGCCGCCCAGGTCGTTGGCGGCGTTGTTCAGCGTGACCGTGCCGCCGGTGCTGATGTCGGCGCCGCCTGCGAGGCTGAAGCCGGCGCTCTGGCTCAGCGAGCCGCTGGTGCTGGCGAACTTCAGCTGGCCGCCAATGCTGCCGGCGCCCAGCGAGACTTGGCCGCTGCTGGTCGTCAAGTCGAGCTTGCCGGTCGGGCTCAGGTTGCCGAGCGTGATGCTGCCCGCCCCCGAGCTGAGCACGGCATCGCCGCCGACCGCGAGGGCCGTCGCGCCCTGCGCGATATTGCCGCCACCGGTGGTCGCGGCGTCCAGCGATCCGACATTGCCATGGCCGAGCGTCAGCAGGCCACTGCCGGTGCGGGCCTTCAGCGCGCCGCTGATGTTCAATGCGCCCAGCGCCAGCGCATGGTTGCCGCCATTGAGCAGGTCGGCGGAGCCGGCCGTGATGTCCAGCGCGCCGCCGAGGTTGTTGCTGGCGTTGTTCAACGTGACGCTGCCGCCGGTGCTGAGGTCGGCGCCACCCGTGATGCTCAGGGCACCGGTCTGGCTCAACGAACCGCTGGTGCTGGCGAATTTCAGCTGGCCGCCGACGCTGGCCGCACCCAGTGAGACATTGCCGCTGCTGGTCGCGATGTCGAGCTTGCCGGTCGGGCTGAGATTGCCCAGCGTGACGTTGCCGGCGCCCGAGCTGAGGGTGGCGTCGCCGCCGACCGCGAGCAGGCTGGTGCCCTGCACGATATTGCCGCCGGCGGTGGTGGCCGCGTCCAGCGACCCGACGCTGCCCTGGCCCAGGGTCAGCAGGCCGCTGCCGGTGCGGGCCTTCAGCAGCCCCGTGATGTTCAGCGTGCCCAGCGTCAGGCCGTTGCTGCCGCCATTGCGCAGGTCGGCGGAGCCGGCCGCGATGTCCAGCGTGCCGCCCAGGTTGTTGCTGGCGTTGTTCAGCGTGACCGCGCCGCCCGTGCTGAGGTCGGCGCCGCCGCTGACGCTCAAGGCACCGGTCTGGCTCAACGAGCCGCTGGTGCTGGCGAACTGCAGCTGGCCACCGATGCTGGCCGCCCCCAGCGAGACATTGCCGCTGCTGGTCGTCAGGTCGAGCTTGCCGGTCGGGCTCAGATTGCCCAGCGTGATGTTGCCCGCACCCGAACTCAGCACGGCAGCGCCGCCGACCGCGAGGGCCGTCGCGCCCTGCGCGATATTGCCGCCGCCGGTGGTCGCGGCGTCCAGCGATCCGACATTGCCATGGCCGAGCGTCAGCAGGCCACTGCCGGTGCGGGCCTTCAGCGCGCCGCTGATGTTCAGCGCGCCCAGCGCCAGCGCATGGTTGCCGCCATTGAGCAGATCGGCGGAGCCGGCCGTGATGTCCAGCGTGCCGCCCAGGTCGTTGCTGGCGTTGTTCAGCGTGACCGTGCCAGCGGTGTTGATGTCGCTGCCGCCCGTGAGGCTGAAGCCGCCGGTCTGGCTCAGCGAGCCGCTGGTGCTGCTGAACTTCAGCTGGCCGCCGATGCTGCCGGCGCCCAGCGAGGCATTGCCACTGCTGGTCGTGATGTCGAGCTTGCCCGTGGGGCTGAGGTTGCCCAGCGTGACATGGCCCAGGCCTGAGCTCAGGGTGGCCGCACCGGCGACCGAGAGCGCAGTGGCGCCTTGGGTGATGTTGCCGCCGCCCGTCGTCACGGTCAGCGCGCCGGCCAGGCTGCCGGAGGGCAAGGCGACATTGCCGACACCGCCGCTGGCGTCGACGGTCAGCTTGCCGCTCTGCACGCTGCTCAGCGACACGGCGCCCGATGTGGTCACCGTCAGGTCGCCGCTGTTCACCGTGCCCAGCGAGACCGTGCCGGAAGCCGTCACGTCCAGCTTGCCACCCAGGGTGTGGATGCTGCCGGCCGTGGTGTCGACGCTGGCCGCCTGCAGGCTGACATCCAGGGCCGAGCCCGTCGCGCGGATCTTGCCGTTGGCCGTGAAGCTGATGGCGTTCTGGGCGATCAGGCTGAACGAGGTGGCACCCGTGGCATGGATGTCGCCATCGACGGAGATATTGCCCGTCTGGCTGCCATTGCTGCCGGTCTGGACGACGACGTTGCCCATGGCCAGGGCGTTGTTGAGCACGGTGACGTCCAGCACCGCGCTGTTGTTGGCGGGCTCGAAAGGCGACGGCCCCGCCACGTCACCGCCGCCGCCGGCGGTGTCGGTGATGGTCAGGTTGTAGGGATCCAGCAGCCACTGGCCGGCGCGGCCGCGCGGCGCGCTGACATCCACGCTGCCACGCGGCATGTTGAGCAGCTCCTTGCCGGAGGTCTCGACAAAGCCGCCGTTGCCGCCCAGGCGGCCGCCGCGGGCCCAGACCCGGCCCAGCATGTCGGTGCGCTGGTCGGCCCAGATGGCGACGCGGCCGCCGTCGCCCCGCTCGGTGGCGTCTGCACGCAACTCGACGTCGGCGCCGATGAAGCTGCGCTGGGCGTTGTGCGCCGTGCCTTCGCCATGGAAGCCGCCACCGACCTGGATGTCGCCCCCGCCATCGCGCCCCGACACGTCCAGCCGCGCGCCGTCCAGCAGGCCGACGCGCTGGCCCAGCACGGTGATGCTGCCGCCCTGGTCGCCGCTGGCGTCCAGGCGGCCGGTGACCAGGGTGTCGCCCGCAATGCCGCCGTCGATGACGATGCGCCCACCCTGCTGGCGCAGGCCGCGGGCCTGCACGATGCCGTCCATGTTCAGCACCTGGCCGGCAGCGCCGCCGCGGGCCTGGGCACGCAGCTCGGCGCTGCCCTCGGCCTGCACGCGGCCGCTGAACTTCAGCGCGACGTCGCGGCCGTCGTCATTGCGCAGGTTGAAGAGGACGAGGCCGTCGCCCTCCACATCCACCTGCACCGTGGAGGCCGCCGCGAGGCCGACGCGCCGCGCCGCGATGCTGCCGCTCATGTTGAGCTGGGGAGCCACCAGGGCCACGGTGCCGCCCGGCGCGCTGATGCTGCCGTCGGCCTGCAGGCTCCCGGCGTCCTTGCCCGCCGAGAACCGGTAGCTGCCGGCCAGGAACTGGGTGTCGGAAAGATCCAGCGTGGACGCGACCAGGCCGCCCGCATCCACCTGCGAGCCGCGACCGAAGACGATGCCGCGCGGATTGATCAGGAAGACGTGGCCATTGGCCTGCATCCGGCCCAGGATCAGCGAGGGGTCGCCGCCGACGACGCGGTTCAGCAGCACCGAGTTCACGCCGGGCTGCTGGATGCGCAGGGCCTCGCCCGCGGCGATGGAGAAGCTCTGCCAGTTGACGATGGCCTTGTCGCTGCCCTGCTGGATCAGGCCGGGTTGGATGGCCACCTGCCCCTGCACGACCTGGGCGCCCGTCGGCAGCGCCTGCGCCGCCGGATAGGCCAGGGCCAGGCTCAAGGCCATCACGAGCGGCTGGAGGCGGCGCCTGGCCTTTCCGGGCTGAGCGCTGGGCCACTCCCGAGCCGGCCCGGTCTGGCGATGTGCTTGCGGCTCGACGCCGCAAGCATCGCCGTCCCCTCGGGGGACCGACCGGACTTGCTCGCGTTCAGCGATGCAAGGGTGGGCGAGGGGCTTCATCATCTCTAGAAGCTCCAGGAGCCCTGGGCGTAGAAACGCAGCTTGCGCGACGTTCCGGTCTCGCCGACGGCGTGGCCATGGGTGGGTCGGGCCAGGCTCGTGCGCAAGGCGTAGGCATTGCTGCGCGCCCACACCAGCGACAGGCCGGCACCGCCCAGCCAGGCGCGGTTGACATAGCCGGGCTCGCGCAGGACCAGGTCGGGGTCGTGGCGGTAGCGGATGGCGGCACCGTCGAAGAAAGCGGCCAGCACCAGCTCGTTGGCCCAGGAGCCGAACAGGCTGGCCGGCGGCAGCCAGCGCAGTTCCAGGCTGGCGACCAGGCCGCTGTCACCGGTGCCCTCGCCCGGCCCGAACGCCCGCACGCCACTGGGGCCGCCGGCGCGGAACTGCTCGGTCGAGTCGAGGTTGGACAGTGCCCACTGCCCGCGAATCGTGAAATAGGCGAGCAGGCGGTTGCTGAGCACGTTCTGCAGCCGCGAGGCCGTGAAGCTGATCTTGCGAAAGCTGGCCGGGTCGTCGCTGTTGGGCGGCGGGCCGCCAGCGAAGCTCAGGCGGCCCTGGGCCAGGTTGAGCTCGAAGGTGTTGACGCTGCCGGTCAGCAGGCTGTCGCGGAAGTCGCCGCTGACGCCGATGCTGGCGTCGTCCACGCGCTTCTTCGTCGACAGGGCCGCGACGTTGTCGACATAGAACTTGGCGTCGACGGCGCCCAGCGCGAACAGGTTGAGGTTGCGCGAGCGCACCCAGGGGTAGAGGGCGAACAGGTTGAGCGTCGTGCCGGTGCCGTCCAGGCCGAGAGGGAATTCCTTCTTGTCGAGCTGGTAGCGCACGGCCGACAGCGAAGCGCCGGCCTTGAAGCCATCCGCGCCGATCGGGCTGGCATAGCCCAGCAGCGCAAACAGCAGGCCGCCGCCGGTCGAGGCCAGCACGGAGGCCGACAGCCCGTCGCCCCGCCCCAGCGGGCTGGCCATGACGACCTGGGCGCCCAGGCGCTGGCCGCCGATGACCTTGGAGCCGTTCAGGTCGCCGTCGATGCTGCCGCTGTAGCGCGACTCGGCCCGCGGCGTGAATTCGAGGATGGCCGTGCCCGGCGCCCTGCCGGCCTTGACCTCGGCCCGCGTGACGATGCCGCGCAGGTCGTTGATGAGGAAGACCGTGCGCTCGACGGCATCCACGGTCAGCACATCGCCCGGCTTCAGGCGGGCGAGATAGGCCTCGACGACCTCGCGATCCACGGGCAGGCCTTCGCTCCAGTTCAGCACGACGCGGTCGAGCCGGCCTTCCAGCACGGCGATGCGCACCGTCCGGCCATCGAAGACCTGCTCGGGGATGTAGGCGTAGCCGAGGTAAAGCCCAAGGTCGCGCTGCAGGAAGCGGGTCACCTCGTTGGCGGCGTTGACGAGATCCTCGAAGCCGCGGTCCTTGCCGGTGAAGGCGGCGGTCAGTCGCGGCAGGGCCTCGCGCAGCGCGGCCGGCGCGTCGGGCGCCAGGCTGAAGGCCGGCACGTCGATCCTGAGGTCGTCATCGGGCTTGCCCAGCTCCCGCGCCACGGCGGGACGCTCGGGCGGCAGCTCGGCCTGGCGCGCCGTCTCCAGCGGGCGGGCCAGCTCGGCCGGCGTGGGCACCACCGGCGGCGTGCCGGCGGCCCAGGCCGCAGCCCCGCACAGCAGCAGATGCGCCGCCAGCAGGCTGAGGCGCAAGGGCGAGCGTCGGCAGGGGCGGGGATCGGGCAGCAAGGTCGGGTCCGGAGCAGTGGCGGCGGGCATGACCTGGCGGTCGCACCCGTGGTGAGTCACGGCAGCGGCGTTTGAGTTCCGCCCGGGGCCCGCAAATGAGCGGATGCGGTCCCGCATGGCGTAGGCTGATGGCGTGGGACTTCCACGGCCACCGGATCTCTGCCATGCCGACAGGGTGGAGGGCGAGCCTTGCAGCCGCCCTGTTCTTGCTGACGACAGTGACCGCCAACGCCGCGGAACCGCTGCGCGTGGCGACCTTCAACCTGCGCCTGAACCTGGCCAGCGACGCGCCCAACGACTGGCCCAACCGCCGGGCCCAGGTGAAGGCGCTGATCCAGCATCACGACTGGGACCTGTTCGGCACCCAGGAGGCCCTGCCCGAGCAGGTGGCCGACCTGGAGCAGCTGCCGGGCTATGTCCGCGTGGGCGTGGGCCGCGACGACGGCGCCGGCCGCGGCGAGCATGCGGCCGTCTTCATCCGCACGGCGCGGCTGGAGCTGCTGCGCCAGGGCACCTTCTGGCTCAGCGAGACGCCCGAACGTCCTTCCAAGGGCTGGGATGGACGCTGCTGCAACCGCATCGTGACCTGGGTGGAGTTGCGCGACCGCCGCGGCCCCCAGGCGGCCAGCTTCTACCTGTTCAACACCCATTTCGACCACGAGGGCGTGGTGGCCCGGCGCGAATCGGCCCGGCTGTTGATCAGCCGCTGGAAAGCCCTGGCCGGCGACGCACCGACGCTGGTGGTCGGCGACTTCAACGCCGCATCCGGCAGCGAGCCGGTGCAACTGCTGCGCGCCGCACTGCGCGATGCCCGCGACAGCAGCCGCACGCCGCCCTATGGCCCGGAAGGCACTTTCCAGGGCTTTCGCATCGACGCGCCGCTGAGCGAGCGGGACCGCATCGACCACATCTTCCACACGCCGGGCATCGAAGTGCTGAGCTGGGCCGCGCTGACCGACTCGCGCCAGGGCCGCTTCCCGTCCGACCACCTGCCCGTGCAGGCCGTCGTGCGCCTGCCTTGAGCAGGGTGAGCAGGCTTCGGGCACGCGGCCTGCCCCTTGCGTGAGATGAGCGCCCGCGAAGACCTGATCCAGCGCCGCCCCGAGGGCCTGTACTGCCCGCCGGGCGGCTTCTACATCGACCCCTGGCGGCCGGTGGACCGCGCCGTCATCACCCATGCCCATGCCGACCATTGCCGCGAGGGCCATGGCGCCTATCTGGCTCATCGTGACGCTGAAGGGCTGATGCGTTCGCGGGTCGGCCCCGACATGGTCTTCCAGGGCCTGGCCTATGGCGAGCCGCTGCGAATCGGCGACGTGAGCCTCAGCCTGCATCCGGCCGGCCATGTGCTGGGCTCGGCCCAGGTGCGGGTGGAGCACCGCGGCGAGGTCTGGGTCGTGTCGGGCGACTATTTCGTCAGCGGCGCCGGCGATGCCAACACCACCTGCGCGCCCTTCGAGCCGGTGCGCTGCGATGTCTTCATCACCGAGGCCACCTTCGCCCTGCCCATCTACCGCTGGGCGCCGCAGACCGAGGTGCTGGCCGAGATGCGCGCCTGGTGGGCCGACTGCGCCGCCCAGGGCAAGCACGCCCTGCTGATGGGCTACAGCCTGGGCAAGGCGCAGCGTTTGGTGGCCGGCCTCGCGACAGCGGACGCGCCGGGACCGGTGCTGGTGCATGCGGCCGTGGCGCGGCTGAACGAGGCCTATCGGGCGGCCGGTGTCGCCCTGCCCGACGTGGAGACGGTGACGCCGGAGACGAACTTCAAGGCCTTGCGCGGCGCCCTCGTCATCGCGCCGCCGGCCGTGCAGGACAGCCGCTGGGCCAAGGCCCTGGGCCCGCACGGCGACGCCTTCGCCAGCGGCTGGATGCGACTGCGCGGTGCGCGGCGGCGCCGCAGCGTGGACCGCGGCTTTGTCTTCAGCGACCACGCGGACTGGCCCGGGCTGCTGTCGGCCATCCACGCCACCGGCGCCCGGCGCGTCATCGTCACGCATGGCGACGAGGGGGCGCTGGTGCGCTATCTGAGCGAGCTGGGATTGCAGGCCGAGACCTTTGCCACCGAATTTGGCGATGAAGGCGAAGGGGGCGACACATGAAACGCTTCGTCGCCCTCTATCTGGCCCTGGACGCCAGCACATCGACCTTGGCCAAGGTGGCGGCGCTGAAGCGCTACCTGGCCGACGCACCGCCGCGCGACGCGGCTTGGGGCCTCTATCTGCTGGCGGGCGGCACGCCGCGCCGCGCGGTGCCGACCGGCGAGCTGCGCGCCCTGGCCTGTGAGGCGGCCGGCCTGCCCGAGTGGTTGTTCGAGGCTGGCTATGCGGCGACGGGTGACCTGGCCGAGGCCATCGCCTATGTGCTGCCCGACCCCGAGGACAAGCTGGACGAGCCGCTGGCCGACTGGATGGAGCAGCGCATCCTGCCGTTGCGGGCACTGGATGCAGCGGCGCGGCGCGAGGCGGTGTTGGCGGCCTGGCGCGGGCTGTCGGCGGACGAGCGCTTCATGTTCGTCAAGCTGGTGGGCGGCGGCTTTCGCGTCGGCGTCAGCAAGCTGCTGGTGCAGCGGGCGCTGGCCGAATGGTCGGGCGCCGACGCCGCCGGCATCGCCCAGCGCATGATGGGCTACACGCAGATCGACACGCCGCCCACGGCCGAGCGCTTCCAGGCGCTGCTGACCGAGGACACGAGCGGCGCGCGCAGCGGCCAGCCCTACCCCTTCTTCCTGGCGCATGCATTGCAGGCCGAGCCCGCGTCCCTGGGCGAGCGGGGCGACTGGCTGGCCGAATGGAAATACGACGGCATCCGCGCCCAGGTGGTCAAGCGCGACGGCCAGGTGTGGATCTGGTCGCGCGGCGAGGAGCTGGTCACCGAACGCTTCCCGGAAGTCGTGCTGGAGGCGAGCACCTGGCCGGACGGTACCGTCGTCGATGGCGAGCTGCTGGCCTGGAGGCACGGCGAGGCCGAGCCGGCACCGTTTGCGCTGCTGCAAAAGCGCATCGGCCGCACCAAGCTGAGCAAGGCCATCCTGGCCGAAGCGCCGGTGCGGCTGCTGGCCTATGACCTGCTGGAAAGCGAAGGGCTGGACCGGCGGCAGGAGCCCATGCATCAGCGACGGGCGCGGCTGGAGCAACTCGGAATTGCGACCTCGCCGCTGGTCGAGGCCAGCGACTGGGCCGGTCTGGCGACAGCCAGGGAAGGCTCGCGCGAACGGCGCGTCGAAGGGCTGATGCTCAAGCACCGCGATTCGGCCTATGGCATCGGCCGCACCGTCGGGGCCTGGTGGAAATGGAAGGTCGCGCCGCTCAGCGTGGATGCCGTGCTGATCTACGCCCAGGCGGGGCACGGGCGGCGGGCCAATCTCTACACCGACTACAGCTTCGCCGTCTGGAATCGCGCGCCGCGCGACGCCGCCGAGGCGCAAGCCGCGCTGGACGCGACCGGTGGCGAGCTGACGCTGGTACCCTTTGCCAAGGCCTATTCGGGGCTGACCGACGAGGAGATCAAGCGCGTGGATCGCGAGATCCGCAAGACGACGGTGGAGAAGTTCGGCCCGGTGCGGCGCGTGCGGCCGACCATGGTGTTCGAACTCGGCTTCGAGGGCATCCAGGCCAGCACACGGCACAAGAGCGGCATCGCGGTGAGGTTTCCGCGCATGCTGCGGATACGCGATGACAAGCCGTTGTGGGAGGCGGATACGTTGGACACGCTGCGCGTCTTGATGGAGGTCGCTTGAGCGGCCTTCTGGAACGGCCCTGCAACCGACTGCCAGGCCCGACAGCCGGCGGGTGCTGGCTGTTCAATCACTCCCCCTTTGAGCCCGCCGAGGAGCGCACGATCTTGAGGCCGCGAGCGAAGCTCGCCTCAAGGACTGACGCCGCGCAACTGTTTGACCAGAGCGTAGCCGCGGGAGTTATGCGCGGGGCCTCAAGAGTGGCGCACTGCAGGGCACCCCGCTGCGAAGCTGAGGGGCGGGCGGTTCGAGGGCGACTCTTTGCCTACTTTCTGGTCGCTCAGAAAGTAGGTCGCCCGCCGGGGCGAACTCCCGGCGCGATGTCGCGAGTTATCAAGGTGCGGGCATGAGCAACCCGACCATCGACTGGCTCAACGCCAGAGGCTGGAAAGCCTTCCCCTTCCAGAAAACGGTCTGGAAGGAGATGAAGCAGGGCCGCTCCGGCCTGCTGCACGCCACCACGGGCTCGGGCAAGACCCTGGCCGTGTGGCTCGGCGCGCTGCAGGCTTTCGCCGGCGAGCGCGAGGCGCCGCTGACCGTGCTGTGGGTGACGCCGATGCGCGCCCTCAGCCACGACACCCTGCTCGCCCTGCAGGACGCGGCCTCCACACTGGCTCCAGACTGGACGCTGGCCGCGCGCACCGGCGACACGTCAACCAGCGAGCGCGCCTCGCAGCAGCGCCGCTGGCCGACCGGCCTCGTCACGACGCCCGAGTCGCTGAGCCTGATGCTGTCGCGCGCCGATGCGCCGGACGTGCTGAAACGCGTGCGCCTCGTCGTTGTGGACGAATGGCATGAGCTGCTCGGCAGCAAGCGCGGCGTGCAACTGCAACTGGCGCTCGCGCGGCTGAGACACTGGAACCCGGCGCTGATGACCTGGGGCCTGTCCGCCACGCTGGCCAATCTCGAGGAAGCGCGAGATGTGCTGGCGCCGAACGCGGTGCTGGTGCGCGGCGCCCAGGACAAGAAGATCGACATCGCGACGCTGCTGCCGCCACGCATCGAACGCTTCGCCTGGGGCGGCCATATGGGCCTGACCATGCTGCCTGCCGTCGTCGAGCAAATCGACAAGGCCGCCAGCAGCCTGGTGTTCACCAACACGCGCTCGCAAAGCGAACGCTGGTTCCAGGCGCTGCTGGACGCACGGCCGGATTGGGCCGGGCTGATCGCCCTGCATCATGGCTCCATCGACGCAGACTTGCGCCGCTGGGTGGAGGCGGCCATGAAGGCCGGCCAGCTCAAGGCCGTGGTCTGCACGGCCAGTCTCGATCTGGGCGTGGACTTCCTGCCCGTGGACCAGGTGCTGCAGATCGGCTCGGCCAAGGGCGTGGCCCGCCTGCTGCAGCGCGCCGGCCGCAGCGGCCACGCGCCGGGCCGGCGCTCCAAGGTCACCCTGGTGCCGACGCACAGCCTGGAGATCGTCGAGGCCTCGGCACTGCGCGCGGCGGTGCAAGCCGGCCACATCGAGCCGCGACATCCACCGGTGGCGCCGCTGGACGTGCTGGTGCAGCACCTGGTGACCGTCGCGCTGGGTGGCGGCTTCAAGCCGGAGGAGCTGTTGCCGGAGATCCGCACGGCACCGTCGTACCGCCACCTCAGCGACGAGGCCTGGCAATGGGCGCTGGCCTTTGTGCGCCATGGCGGCGAGAGCCTGAGCGCCTATCCCGACTTTCAGCGCGTCGTGCCCGACGACGAGGGCGTGTGGCGCGTGCCGGATGTGCGGCTGGCGCGTCGGCATCGCAGCAATATCGGCACCATCGTGTCGGACGCGATGATGAGCGTGCAATTCCTCGGCGGCGGCCGCATCGCGAGCGTGGAGGAGAACTTCATTGCGCGGCTCAAACCAGGCGATGCCTTCCTGCTCGGCGGCCGCGCACTGGAGTTGGTCCGCGTCGAAGGGCTGACCGCCTATGTGCGCGTCGGCAGGCCGGGCCGCGCCCTGCTGCCGCGCTGGAACGGCGGGCAGTTCCCCATCTCCGACACGCTGGCCGACGCGATGCTGGAGCGCTTCGACGAGGCGGCCCAAGGCCGCTTTGTGGACAAGGAGATGCGCTTCGTCGCGCCGCTGCTGAAGCTGCAGGCCGAGTGGTCGGCCCTGCCCGGGTCGCAGCGCCTGCTGGCCGAGGTGCAGACCTCGTCAGAAGGCCATCACCTCTTCCTCTACCCCTTCGCCGGCCGCACCGTGCATCTGGGCCTGGCCTGGTTGCTGGCCTGGCGCGTGGGGCGCGAGACGCCGTCCACCTTCACTGTGGCCATCAATGAGTACGGGATGGAGCTGCTCAGCGCAACGGATGTCGACTGGGCATCACGCCTGCCCGGGCTGCTTGCCGCCGTGGACCGCGAGACCTTGCGACAGGAGGTGCTGGCCAGCATCAATGCCAGCGAGCTGGCGCGCCGGCGTTTCCGGCAGATCGCGCGCATCTCGGGGCTGATCTTCCAGAGCCATCCCGGCGAGGCGCGCAGCCAGCGCCAGCTGCAGGCATCGAGCTCGCTGTACTTCGACGTATTCCGCCAGCACGACCCCGGCAATCGCCTGCTGCGCCAGGCCGAGGAGGAGCTGCTGTCGGCGGAGCTGGACGAGGATGCACTGGCACGCACGCTGGACCGGCTGGCCTCGCTGCCGCTGGATCTGCAGCGCCCGAAGCGGACCTCGCCGCTGGCATTTCCGCTGCTGGTGGAAATGCTGCGCGAGCGGGTGACGACGGAGACGCTGACGCAGCGGCTGACACGCATGCTCGCCGAGCTGGAGGCCGCCGCGGGCGGTGGTGAAGCACCGCAGGATGTGGGCGAGAAGCTGGCCTTCGGCAGGGAAACCGACAAGGCGCCCCAGAAGCGCGGCGGTGCGCGGCGGAGGCGGCGATGAGTCTCAGCATCGAAGTGGCCGACGAGACGTTGTGGCTGCTGGCGGACGGCGCGGTCTGGTGGCCTGCCGCTCGCACCCTGTTCGCGGCCGATCTGCATCTGGGCAAGGGTGCGGCCTTTCGCGCGCAGGGCCAGGCCGTGCCGGCCGGCAGCAGTGCACGGACGCTGGCACGACTGGAGGCGCTGGCGGAGTCACATGGTGCGACGCGCCTCGTGGTGCTGGGAGATTTCTGGCACAGCGCCGAGGGGCTGACACCTTCGCTGCTGGAGTCGGTGAGCGCCTTCGCGCAGCGGTTGCCGACGGTGCTGGTGCTGGGCAACCACGACCGACGCATCCATCCGCCGGGCTTGCCGCTGCAGGCGGTCAGCACGGCGTTGACGTTAGGCCCGCTGACGGCAGCTCATGAACCGCCGCCGCCCGGCACACCTGGCTTCACGCTGGCCGGTCACTGGCATCCCGCCGTCGTCATCGGCAGCCGCGCGGGCGACCGGCTGCGCCGGCCGTGCTTTGTGCACCACCCGCACGCCCTGGTGCTGCCGGCCTTCGGCGGCCTCACCGGTGCGCTGACGCTGCGGCGCGGCGACCTGGCCCGGCAGGGGGCTCAGGTCGCCGTGCTCGGTGACGGCGCGCTGCATTGGCTGCCACTGCGCCGTTGATGCCTCAGACCTTGTGCTGTGGCGGGCCCTGGGGCGCTTCGCGCGCCGTGCCATCAGCCTCGCGCGCCGGCGGCTTGGCCTGCTTGGTCAGCGTCTGGCCCTGCGTGGCCTTGGTGGCGAACTCGCTCGCGGTGTGCTGGACCGGGCCGGACTGAGCGTTGTGGCTGCGGCCGAGATGGGGCTTGCTCATGACGTCACTGCCAGTTGAAGCCGTAATAGGTGTACACGCTGCGGCCGTAGTCTTCGGTATAGGCCGGCGCCTGGCCGTGGGCATAGCGAGGCGCATCCGTCAGCAGGTCGCGGTCCAGGTTGACGACATAGCCGTCCTTGCTGGTGTCGTACTTCAGCATGTCCCAGGGCAACGGGTAGCGGTCGGTGCCGATGCCGAGGAAACCGCCGAACTCGAGGGCGGCATAACGCACATGGCCGGTGCGCTTGTCGATGACGAGGTCGTCGATGGAACCCAGCTTGTCGCCGGCCAGGTCATAGACGGCGGTGCCTTCGACCTTGGATGAGGAGATGGTGGGATGGAGGCTCATGGCAGTCTCCTGCAGTTGAAGCGATCGCTTCACTGTGCGCTTGTCACTGCCCATGCAGCGTCAGGCCGGCGCCGTCCAGCGCGTAGGAGGCGGCCGACGCCGGAAGCAAAAAAGCCCGCTCGAGGCGGGCTTTGCAGATCAGCCGGGGCTGAACTTATTCGGCGGCTTCGCCAGCGGTCTCGCCTTCCGGACGATCCACCAGTTCGACGAAGGCCATGGGCGCGTTGTCGCCGACGCGGAAGCCCATCTTCAGGATGCGGGTGTAGCCGCCCGGACGAGCCGCGAAGCGCGGGCCCAGCACGTTGAAGAGCTTGGTGACGATGTCGCGGTCACGCAGGCGGTCGAAAGCCAGGCGGCGGTTGGCCAGCGTGGGCTCCTTGGCGAGCGTGATCAGGGGCTCAACAACGCGGCGCAGTTCCTTGGCCTTGGGGACCGTGGTCTTGATGGCTTCGTGCTCGAGCAGCGAAACGCACATATTGCGCAGCATGGCAGCGCGGTGGGCGCTGGTGCGGTTGAGTTTGCGGAGGCCGTTACGGTGACGCATGGTGCTATTCCTTTCACTTCATTAATGCCGCCAGCCGGATCAGGTACTGGCGGGTGCACCGGGTGGCGTTGGTCAACGCGCCACCCATCTTTCAAAAATTAACGCTTATCCAGACCTTGCGGCGGCCAGTTTTCCAGGCGGGCGCCCAGAGTCAGACCGCGCGAAGCCAGCACTTCCTTGATTTCGTTGAGCGACTTGCGACCCAGGTTGGGGGTCTTCAGCAGCTCGGTCTCGGTACGCTGGATCAGGTCGCCGATGTAGTAGATGTTTTCGGCCTTCAGGCAGTTGGCCGAACGCACGGTCAGCTCGAGCTCGTCGACCGGGCGCAGCAGGATCGGGTCGAAGCTGCTGGAGCGCTGGGCCGGCTGGTCGAAGGCGTCGACCAGGTCGGTGCCTTGCAGCTGGGCGAAGACGGCCAGTTGCTCAACCAGGATCTTGGCCGAAGCACGGATCGCTTCCTCGGGCGAGATGGCGCCGTTGGTTTCGATTTCCATGACCAGCTTGTCCAGGTCGGTACGCTGCTCGACGCGGGCGTTTTCGACGGCGTAGCTGACGCGCTTGACGGGCGAGAACGAGGCGTCGAGGACGATGCGGCCGATGCTCTTGGTCGGCTCGTCGCCGAAGCGGCGCATCGTGCCGGGCACATAGCCACGGCCCTTCTCGACCTTGATCTGCATGTCCAGCTTGCCGCCTTGCGACAGGTGGGCAATGACGTGCTCGGGATTGATGATCTCGACGTCGTGCGGGGTCTGGATGTCGGCCGCGGTGACAGGGCCTTCGCCTTCCTTGCGCAGGACCAGGGTCACTTCTTCACGGTTGTGCAGGCGGAAGACGACGCCCTTGAGGTTCAGCATGATGTGAACCACGTCCTCTTGCACGCCGTCGATGGCCGAGTACTCGTGGAGCACGCCAGCAATCGTCACTTCCGTCGGCGCATAACCCACCATCGACGAGAGCAGCACACGGCGCAGGGCATTGCCCAGGGTGTGGCCGTAACCGCGTTCGAACGGTTCCAGCGTGACCTTGGCGCGATGACCGCCCAGGGGCTCCACGTTGATGGACTTGGGTTTGAGCAAGTTGGTTTGCATGAGGTCTTTCTTTCAATACCCTCGGTTCGTTACACCGATAAGGCTGAGGACCAGCCGGGCAGAGCCTACGAAGGGCAAATGCCCGGACGAGGAAACGCCGACCGCGCCCTTGCAGGCGTGGTCGGCGGGGGAAAACATTAACGCGAGTACAACTCGACGATCAGCGATTCGTTGATCTCGGCGCCGAACTCATCGCGGTCGGGGGCCTTCTTGAACACGCCTTCGAGCTTGGTGCCGTCGACGGCCACCCAGGCCGGCAGGCCGATGGAGTCGGCCAGCTTGAACGACTCGGTGACGCGCAGCTGCTTCTTGGCCTTGTCGCGCACGGCGACGGTATCACCGGCCTTGACCAGGTAGGAGGCGATGTTGACGACTTCGCCGTTGACCGTCACACCCTTGTGCGAAACCAGCTGACGGGCTTCTGCGCGGGTGGAGCCGAAGCCCATGCGGTAGACGACGTTGTCCAGGCGCGATTCCAGCAGTTGCAGCAGGTTCACGCCGGTCGAGCCCTTGCGGCGCTCGGCTTCGGCGAAGTAGCGGCGGAACTGACGCTCCAGCACGCCGTACATGCGCTTGACCTTCTGCTTTTCGCGCAGCTGCAGGCCGAAGTCAGACGTACGCTGACCCGAGGTGCGGCCGTGCTGGCCGGGCTTGCTGTCGAACTTGACCTTGTCGCTGATGGCGCGGCGGGCGCTCTTCAGGTAGAGGTCGGTGCCTTCGCGGCGGGAAAGTTTGCCCTTGGGGCCGAGGTAGCGTGCCACTTTGAGTGTCCTTGTTCAATCTGACGCCAGGGGGTGCCTGACGCGAGTCCAGCCGGTGTTTTTATGGGCTTGGACGGTGGGCTTATGAGCGCGACCCCGAAATGGAGCCGACTCAAGACTGAAGCCGGCGCGGCACAAAGTGCCCGCCGGCTCCGGGAAAACGCGCGATTATCGCACCGTCATCCGAATCTGCAATATCCCTGTCACCTGGAGGTGATCGGCCAGATTCTGGAGCTTAGATACGACGACGCTTCTGCGGACGGCAGCCGTTGTGCGGCACGGGCGTCACGTCAGAGATCGAGTTGATACGGATGCCCAGCGCTGCCAGGGCACGCACCGACGACTCGCGACCCGGGCCGGGGCCCTTGATCTTGACGTCGAGGTTCTTGATGCCTTGCTCTTGAGCGGCACGGCCAGCCACTTCAGCCGCCACCTGGGCTGCGAAGGGGGTCGACTTGCGCGAGCCCTTGAAGCCTTGACCACCCGACGAAGCCCAGGACAGGGCGCCGCCTTGACGGTCGGTGATGGTGATGATGGTGTTGTTGAACGAAGCGTGGACGTGCGCGATGCCGTCAGCAACGTTCTTGCGGACCTTCTTGCGAACGCGTTGAGCCGCCGAATTGTTGGGAGCCTTTGCCATATTGACCTTCTTTCAGTTCGGGCAGCTTACTTCTTGCCGGTCGCAGCCGACTTGCGCGGACCCTTGCGGGTGCGGGCATTCGTACGGGTGCGTTGACCGCGCATCGGCAGGCCACGGCGGTGACGGAAGCCACGGTAGCAGCCGAGGTCCATCAGACGCTTGATGTTGATGGACTGCTCACGGCGCAGGTCACCCTCGATGGTCAGCTTGTTGACTTCGTCGCGGATCTTTTCGAGATCGCCGTCAGTCAGGTCCTTGACCTTCTTTTCGAACGGAATGCCGCAGTTCGTGCAGATCTTCTGAGCGGTCGTACGGCCGATGCCGTAGATCGAGGTCAGGCCGATCTCAGTGTGCTTTTGCGGCGGAATGTTGATACCAGCAATACGTGCCATGGTGGTCCTCTAGTCCTGTCGTGCGGCCAATTAGCCCTGGCGCTGCTTGTGGCGCGGGTCGGTGCAGATCACACGCACCACGCCCTTGCGGCGGATGATCTTGCAATTGCGGCACATCTGCTTAACGGATGCCGAAACTTTCATGGTCTGCTCCTTGGCCTAACTCTTTTTGCGCTCTTGGCGCGTCCGGGGATTCAAACAGCTCACTTCGCCCGGAACACGATGCGAGCACGACTCAAATCGTAGGGTGTCAGTTCAACGGTCACTTTGTCGCCAGGCAGGATGCGGATGTAGTGCATACGCATCTTGCCGGAGATGTGACCGAGAACGACATGCCCGTTCTCCAACTTGACCCTGAACGTGGCGTTGGGGAGGTTCTCAAGAATCTCGCCCTGCATTTGAATGACGTCGTCTTTCGCCATGCCGTACGTTCAGGTGTGGGTTGTGGAAATCAATCTTGGTTAACGATCAGCCCAAGGCTTACGCCTTGAAGCTGGCCTTCTTCAGCAGTGATTCGTACTGCTGACTCATGATGTAGCTTTGGACCTGGGCCCAGAAGTCCATCGTCACGACGACGATGATCAACAGGGAGGTGCCACCGAAGTAGAACGGGACGTTGTACTTCAGCGTCAGGAACTCGGGCAACAGGCAAACCAGCGTGATGTACACCGCACCGGCCAGCGTCAGTCGCGAAAGGATCTTGTCGATGTGCTTGGCGGTCTGCTCACCCGGACGGATGCCCGGGATGAAGGCGCCACTCTTCTTCAGGTTGTCTGCGGTCTCACGGCTGTTGAACACCAGTGCCGTGTAGAAGAAGCAGAAGAACACGATCGCGGCGGCGTAGAGCAGCACATAGATCGGTTGACCCGGGCTGATCGCCCCGGCCAGGTCCTTCAGCCAGCGCAGGCCGTCGCCCGTCGCGAACCAGCTCACCACCGTCGTCGGCAGCAGGATGATCGACGACGCGAAGATCGGCGGGATCACGCCCGACATGTTCAGCTTCAGCGGCAGGTGCGACGACTGACCACCGTAGACCTTGTTGCCGACCTGGCGCTTCGCATAGTTCACGAGGATCTTGCGCTGACCACGTTCGACGAAGACCACGGCATAGGTCACCAGCACGACCAGCGAGATCACGACCAGCGCCGAGCCGTAACCCATCGCACCGGTACGCACCAGCTCGAACAGGCCACCAATCGCACCGGGCAGACCCGCGGCGATACCGGCAAAGATCAGGATCGAAATGCCATTGCCCAGACCCCGCTCGGTGATCTGCTCACCGAGCCACATCAGGAACATCGTGCCGGCCACCAGGCTGGACACTGCCGTGAGGCGGAAGCCGAAGCCCGGACTCACCACCAGACCCGCCGAACCTTCCAGCGCCAGCGCAATCGACAGGCTTTGGAAGATCGCCAGGCCCAGCGTCGCGTAACGCGTGTACTGGGTAATCTTGCGACGACCGGCTTCGCCTTCCTTCTTCAGCTGCTCCAACGACGGGACGACATAAGTCATCAGCTGCAGAACGATGGATGCCGAGATGTAAGGCGTGATGCCCAACGCGAACACGGTGAAGCGCGACAGCGCACCGCCCGAGAACATGTTGAACAGGCTCAGGATGCCACCCGCCTGACCTTCGAAGAACTTGGCGAGCTGGGCCGGGTCGATACCGGGCACGGGGATATGCGCCCCGATGCGGTAGACGACCAGGGCCAGCAGCAGGAACACAAGCCGGCGACGCAGGTCGCCGAACTTGCCGCTCTTGGCCAGCTGATTCGCGTTGGTAGCCACGCTGAGTCAGTTCCTTGTGCGCTGGATTTAAGCGACCGAGCCGCCGGCCGCCTCGATGGCTGCCTTGGCGCCCTTCGTGGCGTTCACGCCCTTCAGCGTGACCTTGCGCTCGATGGCGCCGGACAGGATCAGCTTGACCGACTTGGCCAGCTGGGGCACCAGGCCGACAGCCTTCAGCGTCGACACGTCGATCTCTTCGCCGGCCAGACCTTGCAGGTCCGACAGCGTGATCTCGGCGTTGTACTTCAGCGTCAGCGACTTGAAGCCACGCTTGGGCAGGCGACGCTGCAGGGGCATCTGGCCGCCTTCGAAGCCGACCTTGTGGTAGCCACCAGCGCGGGACTTCTGGCCCTTGTGGCCGCGACCTGCGGTCTTGCCCAGGCCGGAGCCGATGCCACGGCCGACACGGCGCTTGGCATGCTTGGCGCCCTCTGCGGGCTTGATCGTGTTGAGTTCCATCGTCTTGTCCTCAGTGTGCGTGGCGCTTAGAGCACCTGCACCAGATAGGCGATCTTGTTGATCATGCCGCGCACGGCGGGCGTGTCTTCCAGCGTGCTCTGGCTGTTCAGCTTGCGCAGACCCAGGCCAGTCACGGTGGCACGGTGCGAGGCGCGGCAGCCAATGGGGCTGCGCACCAGCTTGACCGTCACGGTTTTCTTGTCAGACATGTTGTGCTCCGCGATCAGTTGAAGATTTCTTCAACCGTCTTGCCGCGCTTGGCAGCGACAGAGGCCGGCGTGGTCGAACGCTTCAGAGCGTCCAGCGTGGCGCGGACCATGTTGTAGGGGTTCGTCGAACCGTGGCTCTTGGTCACGATGTCGGTCACGCCCATCACTTCGAAGACAGCGCGCATCGGGCCGCCGGCGATGACGCCGGTACCGGCAGGAGCCGGGGCCATGATGACGTGAGCTGCACCGTGCTCGCCGACCACGTTGTGGTGGATGGTGCCGTTCTTCAGGCTGACCTTGACCATGTTGCGGCGGGCCGATTCCATGGCCTTCTGCACGGCGACCGGCACTTCCTTGGCCTTGCCCTTGCCCATGCCGATGCGGCCATCGCCGTCACCAACAACAGTCAGAGCGGCGAAGGACAGCGTACGGCCACCCTTCACAACCTTGGTCACGCGGTTGACCGCGATCATCTTTTCCTTCAGGCCGTCGTCGTTGCCTTCAGCCTGAGCGCCGCGGGGTTGAAACTTTGCCATTTCTTATTCCTTGATGCGTCAGAACTGCAGGCCGGCTTCGCGGGCTGCTTCGGCCAGGGCCTTGACACGACCGTGATAGGCGAAACCCGAGCGGTCGAAAGCGACCTTCTCGACGCCAGCGGCCTTGGCCTTCTCGGCGATCAGCTTGCCGATCAGCGTCGCGGCGGCGACGTTGCCACCCTTGCTGTTCAGCTGTTCGCGGATCGACTTCTCGGCCGTGGAGGCAGCAGCCAGCACCTTGGCGCCATCTTCCGAGACGACTTGGGCGTAGATGTGCAGGTTGGAGCGGAACACCGTCAGACGGGCCACGCGCTGCAATGCAATGCGAGTGCGGGTCTGGCGCGAACGACGCAGGCGTTGTTCTTTCTTGGTCATCATGGCGCTGCTCCTTACTTCTTCTTGGTCTCTTTGATGGTGACCTTCTCATCCGAATAACGGATGCCCTTGCCCTTGTAGGGCTCGGGGGGACGGAAGGCACGCACCTCAGCGGCGATCTGGCCGACGACCTGGCGGTCAGCACCCTTGATGACGATTTCCGTCTGGGTGGGGCACTCGACCTTGATGCCGGCCGGCATGTCCTTCACCACGGGGTGAGAGAAACCGATCTGCAGGTTGAGCTTCTGGCCCTGGGCCTGGGCGCGGAAACCCACGCCGACCAGGTTCAGCTTCTTTTCGAAGCCCTTGCTGACGCCGTTGACCATGTTGGCCACCAGGGCGCGCATCGTGCCGCTCATCGCATCGGCTTCAGCCGAGTCGTTGGCGGGCACGAAGCTCAGCTTGCCGGCTTCGTTCTTGACGGTGACGAGCTTGTTCGACGGACGCACCAGCGTGCCGAGCGAGCCCTTGACGCTGATCGACTCAGCGGCGACGGTCACATCCACGCCTTGCGGGAGGTTGACCGGCATTTTTCCAACGCGGGACATTGTTTCGACTCCTTCGCTTAGGCGACGTAGCAGAGGACCTCGCCACCGATACCGGCAGCGCGGGCCTTGCGGTCCGTCATGACACCTTGCGGGGTCGTCACAATCGCCACGCCCAGGCCATTCATGACCTGAGGAATGTCGTGGCGGCCCTTGTAGATGCGCAGGCCGGGACGGCTGACACGCTCGATGCGCTCGATGACCGGACGGCCAGCGTAGTACTTCAGCGAGATTTCCAGCTCCGGACGTGCGGCTTCGCCACGAACGGCGAAGTCGTCGATATAGCCTTCGTCCTTCAGGACTTTGGCAATCGCCACCTTCAGCTTGGACGACGGCATCACAACGTTCGTCTTTTCGACGATTTGCGCGTTGCGGATGCGGGTCAGCATATCGGCGATGGGATCACTCATGCTCATTTGCGATTACTCCTATCAGCCGATTACCAGCTGGCCTTGACGACACCGGGGATGTCGCCCTTGAAGGCCAGCTCACGGATCTTGTTACGGGCCAGGCCGAACTTGCGGAAGGTGCCACGCGGGCGACCGGTCAGTTCACAACGATTGCGCAGACGGGTCGGGTAGGCGTTACGGGGCAGCTTCTGCAGCTCGAGGCGAGCGACGTAGCGCTCTTCATCCGACTTCTTGCTGTCGTCGATGATGGCCTTCAGTTCTGCGTACTTCTTCGCGAACTTGGCGACGAGTGCTTCGCGCTTCAGTTCACGTTGCTTGATGGAAGTTTTAGCCACAGATCACCTCAGTTCTTGAACGGGAACTTGAACGCAGCCAGGAGAGCCTTGGCTTCGTCGTCCGTCTTGGCAGTCGTCGTGATGCTGATATTCAGACCACGCAGAGCATCCACCTTGTCGTATTCGATTTCGGGGAAGATGATCTGTTCTTTGACGCCGATGTTGTAGTTGCCACGGCCGTCGAACGAGCGACCGGAGATGCCCCGGAAGTCGCGAACGCGGGGCAGCGCGATCGTCACGAAGCGGTCCAGGAATTCATACATCTGGACGCCACGCAGGGTCACCATCGCGCCGATGGGCACGGCGTCACGGATCTTGAAGCCGGCGATAGCCTTCTTCGACTTGGTGACGACGGGCTTCTGGCCGGCGATCTTGGTCAGGTCACCCACAGCGTGGTCCATGACCTTCTTGTCGGCGACAGCTTCGCTCACACCCATGTTGAGCGTGATCTTGGTGATGCGGGGCACCTCCATGACCGACTTGTAGCCGAACTTCTCGACCAGGCCGGGCACGATTTTTTCGCGGTAATGCGTTTGAAGACGAGCCATGAGGGACCTCTTAAGCCTTGATCTCTTCGCCGGTCGACTTGAACACGCGCACCCGCTTGCCGTCGACGAGCTTGACGCCCACACGATCGGCCTTGCCGGAGGCGGCGTTGAAGATCGCCACGTTGGATTGATGGATAGGCATGGTCTTGTCGACGACGCCACCGGTGGTGCCCTTCATGGGGTTGGGCTTGACGTGCTTCTTGACGACGTTGATGCCGTCAACGACCACGTGGTCGACGTCAGTGCGGGCGGACACGGTGCCGCGCTTACCCTTGTCGCGGCCGGTCAGCACAATGACCTGGTCGCCGGTACGAATCTTGTTCATGGCTTACCTCAGACAGTGGGGGCTCAAAGCACCTCAGGTGCCAGCGACACGATCTTCATGAAGCGCTCAGTCCGCAGTTCACGCGTGACCGGGCCGAAGATGCGGGTGCCGATCGGCTCCAGCTTGGCGTTGAGCAGCACGGCGGCATTGCCGTCGAACTTGACGAGCGAGCCGTCCTGGCGGCGAACGCCCTTGGCCGTACGCACGACCACGGCGCTGTAGACCTCGCCCTTCTTCACGCGACCACGCGGGGCAGCTTCTTTGATGCTGACCTTGATGATGTCGCCGATGTGGGCATAGCGACGCTTGGAGCCGCCCAGCACCTTGATGCACTGAACGGACTTGGCGCCAGTGTTGTCCGCGACATCAAGCCGCGATTGCATTTGGATCATGTCTGTCCCCAACTTGCCCCGAGTTGCAGCTGAGCTGCGCGTCGGTCAGTCTTGGGCCCGTAAGTCAAACAGCTCGGAGCATTGCGCCACTTGCTGCCCAACGGTTGAGGGCGGATCCGAAGCCAGCATGGGCTCTTGCGTAGCAAGTGCACTGGCGTTCGGCGAAGCTGCGCATTATGCAGTGAGAACCCTTGGGCCGTCAATGCCTGTCACAGAAGTTTTTGCTGAGGCCGGTTTGGGCGGCCCCACCGACCGTCAGATCAGCCGGCTTTGGCTTGGCTCAGCATCGTGCCGGCGTCGCTGACCTCAAACTTGCCCGGGCCTTCGATGTTCAGCGTCTTGACGACGCCATCCTTGACCAGCATCGAGTAGCGCTGCGAGCGCACGCCCATGCCCTTGGCGGTCAGGTCCAGCGTCAGGCCGGTGGCATTGGCGAAGGCGGCGCTGCCGTCGGCCATCATGCGCACCTTGCCGGCGGTCTTCTGGTCACGACCCCAGGCGCCCATGACAAAGGCGTCATTGACCGACACGCACCAGATCTCGTCGACGCCGGCGGCCTTCAGCGCTTCTGCGGACTCGACATAGCCGGGCACATGCTTGGCCGAGCAGGTCGGCGTGTAAGCGCCAGGCAGGGCGAAGATGGCAATGGTCTTGCCGGCCGTGGCCTTCTCGATGTCGAAGCTGTTGGGGCCGAGGGTGCAGCCCTCGCCCTCGACTTCGATGAATTCCTGCAGGCTGCCCGCGGGCAGCTTGTCGCCAACCTTGATCATGGTGTCGCTCCTGATTGAGAGTTCTGAAAACAAAAAACCGGCGCGCCAGTTGCCCAGCGTGCCGGTTGTGCAGCGGTCATGCGACCGGTGACTTCTTAGACGATCTCGGCCTTCTCGACCAAGCGGGTCACGACCCAGCTCTTGGTCTTGGAGATCGGACGGCCTTCGGCGATCTCGACGACGTCGCCCATCTTGTACTCGCCCTTTTCGTCGTGGGCGTGGTACTTGCGGGAACGGGCCACGATCTTGCCGTAGAGCTCGTGCTTGGCGCGACGCTCGACCAGGACGGTGACCGTCTTGGCGCGCTTGTCGCTGACCACGCGGCCCACCAGGGTGCGCGTGTTCTTGGCTTGGACTTGGGCCTCAGTCATTTCGTGGCCTCCTTCTTCTTTTGTGCCAGAACGGTCTTGGCACGCGCGATGTCGCGGCGGGTCTTGCCCAGCTGGCTGTGGTTGGTCAGCTGCTGGGTGGCCTTTTGCATGCGCAGGCCGAAGTGGGCCTTCAGCAGATCGGTCACTTCCTTTTCGAGGGCAGCGACGTCCTTGGTGCGGAGTTCAGTTGCTTTCATGGTGTCTTCCTCAGGTACCGACCTGGCGAGCCACGAAGGTGCACTTCAGCGGCAG
This sequence comes from Roseateles sp. GW821-FHT09H10, assembly GCF_059415865.1. Taxonomy (NCBI): domain Bacteria; kingdom Pseudomonadati; phylum Pseudomonadota; class Betaproteobacteria; order Burkholderiales; family Sphaerotilaceae; genus Roseateles; species Roseateles sp. GW821-FHT09H10. Next base: position 515,259 of record NZ_JBWKOB010000004.1, read on the forward strand.
CTTGGCAGCAGCCAGCGTGAACGCCTCGCGAGCGAGTTGCTCAGGAACGCCGTTGACCTCGTAGATCACCTTGCCCGGCTGGATCTCGGCGACGTAGTACTCGGGGTTGCCCTTGCCGTTACCCATCCGGACTTCGGCGGGCTTTTGCGAGATGGGCTTGTCCGGGAAGACGCGGATGAAGATCCGACCACCGCGCTTGATGTGGCGCGAGATCGCGCGGCGAGCCGCTTCGATCTGGCGGGCCGTCAGACGGCCGCGCTCGGTGGCCTTGAGGCCGAAATCACCGAAAGACACCGCAGCGCCTCGGGTCGCAACACCAGTGTTGCGGCCCTTCTGCTCCTTGCGGTATTTACGACGAGCGGGTTGCAGCATGCTTATTCTCCTTTGGCCTCACCGCCGGCTGCGGGGACCTTGCGGACCACGCGCTTGGCAGCGGGCTTGGCTGCGTCACCCGTGGGGGCGGCGGCAGCGGGCTGATCTGCTCCGTCACGCGGGCCACGGTCGCCACCCGGGCGGCCACGGCCACCGGGAGCGCCCGGACGGGCGTTACGGCGCGGGCGACGATCGTCTTCGGCGCCTGCGGGGGTGTTGATGACCGGAGCCTCGCCATTGGCAAGACGGTCACCGCGATAGACCCACACCTTGACGCCGATGACGCCGTAGGTGGTCTTGGCTTCGGAGAAGCCGTAGTCGATGTCGGCCTTCAGGGTGTGCAGGGGCACACGACCTTCGCGATACCACTCGGTACGAGCGATTTCGATGCCGTTCAGACGACCAGCACTCATGATCTTGATGCCTTGGGCACCCAGACGCATGGCGTTCTGCATCGCGCGCTTCATGGCGCGGCGGAACATGATGCGCTTTTCGAGCTGCTGGGTGATCGAGTCGGCGATCAGCTGGGCATCGACTTCAGGCTTGCGCACTTCTTCGATGTTGACGGCGACGGGCACGCCCAGACGCTTGGTCAGCTCAGCCTTCAGCGCTTCGATGTCTTCACCCTTCTTGCCGATCACGACGCCCGGGCGAGCCGAGAAGATCGTGATGCGGGCGTTCTTGGCGGGACGCTCGATCAGGATGCGCGAAACAGCGGCATTCTTGAGCTTGGCCTTCAGGTAGTCGCGAACTTGCAGATCTTCGGCCAGCATCGTGGCGAAGTTCTGGTTGTTCGCGTACCAGCGCGAAGCCCAGTTACGGGTGACAGGCAGGCGGAAGCCAACCGGATGGATTTTCTGTCCCATAGTCTTCTTGCGCCTTAGTTGCCGACAGCCACGAAGATGTGGCAGGTGGGCTTGCTGATGCGATTGCCGCGGCCCTTGGCGCGAGCCGAGAAGCGCTTCAGCGTGGCACCCTGTTCGACGTAGATCGAGGTGACCTTGAGCTCATCAATGTCAGCGCCGTCGTTGTGCTCGGCGTTGGCGATGGCGCTTTCCAGCGCCTTCTTGATGATGACGGCCGCCTTCTTCTGGGTGAATTCCAGGATGTTCAGCGCTTGGTCCACCTTCTTGCCGCGGATCAGGTCAGCCACGAGGCGGCCCTTGTCACACGACAGGCGAACGCCACGAACGATTGCTTTGGTTTCCATCGTTGGCATCCTTACTTCTTCCCGGCCTTCTTGTCGGCCGGGTGGCCCTTGAAGGTGCGGGTCAGTGCGAATTCACCCAGCTTGTGACCGACCATCTGGTCAGACACATAGACCGGCACGTGTTGCTTGCCGTTGTGCACGGCGATCGTCAGACCGATGAACTCGGGCAGGATCGTCGAGCGGCGCGACCAGGTCTTGATGGGCTTCTTGTCTTTGATGGCAACCGCCTTGTCGACCTTGGCCTGCAGGTGGTGGTCAACAAAGGGGCCCTTCTTCAGCGAACGAGTCATGGCCTAGCCCTTACTTCTTGCGACGCGAGACGATGAACGTCTGCGTGCGCTTGTTGTTGCGAGTGCGGTAGCCCTTCGTCAGGGTGTTCCACGGCGACACAGGGACCTGGCCCTCGCCGGTGCGGCCTTCGCCACCACCGTGCGGGTGATCCACCGGGTTCATGGCGACGCCACGAACGGTCGGGCGGATGCCCTTCCAGCGGATCGCGCCAGCCTTGCCGTATTGACGCAGGCTGTGCTCTTCGTTGCTCACTTCACCGATGGTGGCGCGGCAGTCGATGTGCACGCGGCGAACTTCGCCGGAGCGCAGGCGGATCTGGGCGTAGACGCCTTCACGAGCCATCAGGACGGCAGAGGTGCCGGCCGAACGGATCATCTGGGCACCCTTGCCAGGCTGCAGCTCGATGCAATGGATGGTCGAGCCCACCGGGATGTTGCGGATCGGCAGCGTGTTGCCAGCCTTGATCGGCGCTTCCGAGCCGCTCAGGATGGTCGCGCCCACTTCCAGACCGCGCGGGGCGATCACATAGCGGCGCTCGCCATCGGCGTAGCACACCAGCGCGATGTGGGCGGTGCGGTTCGGGTCGTACTCGATGGTCTCGACCTTGGCCGGAATGCCGTCCTTGTTGCGCTTGAAGTCGACCACACGGTAGTGGTGCTTGTGACCACCGCCCTTGTGGCGAATCGTGATGTGACCGTTGTTGTTACGGCCCGAATTCTGGATTTGGGGCTCGAGCAGGGCTGCATGGGGCGCGCCCTTGTGCAGGTGCTTGTGCACCACCTTGACGACGCCACGGCGACCGGGCGAAGTAGGCTTGACTTTGACGATGGCCATTTACGCGGCCTCCCCGGAGAAATTGAGCTCTTGACCGGCCTTGAGGGCCACATAGGCCTTCTTGACGTGGTCACGGCGGCCGGCACGGCCACCAAAGCGCTTCGTCTTGCCCTTGACCTGGACGACGTTGACCGACTCGACCTCGACCTTGAACATCAGTTCAACAGCGGCCTTGATTTCGGGCTTGGTGGCGTCGCGCAGGACCTTGAACAGGACCTGGTTGTGCTTCTCGGCAACTTGCGTGGCCTTCTCGGACACGATGGGCGCGAGCAGCACGGAGGCCAGACGGCCTTCGGAGTATTTGGTGACGCTCATGCCAGCATCTCCTTGAGTTGCTCGACCGCAGCCTTGGTCACCAGCACCTTCTTGTAGAAGACGAGGGACAGCGGGTCGGCGTAGCGCGGCTCGACGACCAGCACATTGGCCAGGTTGCGCGAAGCCAGCAGCAGGTTGTCATCCACGACGTCGGAGATGACCAGCACCGAGTCCAGGCCCATGGCCTTGAACTTGGCGGCCAGCAGCTTGGTCTTGGGGGCTTCGACCGAGATCGAATCCACCACGGCCAGGCGGCCTTCACGGGCCAGCTGCGACAGGATCGCAGCCATGCCGGCGCGGTACATCTTCTTGTTCAGCTTGTGCGAGAAGTTCTCGTCAGGCATGTTCGGGAAGATGCGACCGCCCCCGCGCCACAGCGGCGACGAGGTCATACCGGCGCGAGCGCGGCCGGTGCCCTTCTGGCGGAAAGGCTTCTTGGTCGAGTGATGGACCTGTTCACGGTCCTTCTGGGCGCGGGTGCCTTGGCGGGCGTTGGCCTGGAAGGCCACGACCACCTGGTGCACCAGGGCTTCGTTGTAGTCGCGAGCGAAGATGGTGTCAGGCGCGTCCACCTTGGCGGTGGCCTGACCCTGCTCGTTCAGGAGCTCGAGCTGCATCAGTTGGCTCCCTTCTTGACTTTGACCTTGACGGCCGGGCGAACGACGATGTGGCCGTTCTTGGAACCCGGGACCGCACCGCGGACCAGCAGCAGTTGACGAGCTTCGTCAACGCGCACGATGTCCAGGTTCTGGGTGGTGACGGTTTCGTCGCCCATGTGGCCGGTCATCTTCTTGCCCGGGAACACACGGCCCGGGTCTTGCGCCATCGAGATCGAGCCCGGCACGTTGTGCGAACGGCTGTTACCGTGCGACGCGCGCTGCGAGCTGAAGTTGTGGCGCTTGATGGTGCCTGCGAAGCCCTTGCCGATGGACGTGCCCTGCACGTCGACCAGTTGGCCGGCGGCGAACAACGTCACCGGAACGGTCGCGCCAGCCTTGTACTGGGCAGCGACGTCGGCTTCGACGCGGAATTCCTTGAGGATTTCACCGGCTTCGACACCTGCCTTGGCAAGGTGGCCGGCTTCAGGCTTGGTGACGCGCGAAGCTTTGCGCGTACCGAACGCCACTTGAATGGCGCTGTAGCCGTCGGTCTCTTGGGTCTTGACCTGGGTCACGCGGTTGTTGGACACGTCCAGCACCGTCACAGGGATAGCATCGCCATCGTCCGTGAAGATGCGCATCATGCCCACCTTGCGGCCCAGCAAACCGAGACGGTTGCTCAGACTCATGTTTTTCTCCAGCCCCGTCGGCTTGGCAGCCTCGGAAGCTATTGCGAACACCCGACATCGATTGGCCGGGCTGACCTGTGCAGAGTCTCTTGCGAAACACTGCGCGAATATCCGAGCAGGCAGGAGCCAACCCGGAAAAGCTGGCGAGTATAGCCTGCGGGATAGCCCTGATGCAAGCGTTAGCAGGCCTCAAAGCACAAAAGACAAGGCCCCGGCCTGTCGAGACAGGGCCGGGGCCTTGGGATCACAAGCCCGAAGGCTTGGGAATTACTGCAGCTTGATTTCGACGTCGACGCCGGCGGGCAGGTCGAGCTTCATCAGCGCGTCGACCGTCTTGTCGGTCGGGTCGACGATGTCCATCAGGCGCTGATGGGTGCGGATCTCGAACTGGTCGCGGCTGGTCTTGTTGACGTGCGGCGAACGCAGGATGTCGAAACGCTCCATGCGCGTCGGCAGGGGCACGGGGCCCTTGACGATGGCGCCGGTGCGCTTGGCGGTCTCGACGATCTCGAGGGCCGATTGGTCGATCAGCTTGTAATCAAACGCCTTCAGGCGGATGCGGATCTTTTGCTTTTGCATGACGGTTCCTTAAAGAGCAGGTGTTGAGCGCCGAACGGAGTCCGCCCGGCGCACGTCACGCAGTGATTACGCGAGGATCGTGGCGACGACGCCCGAACCGACGGTACGGCCACCTTCACGGATGGCGAAGCGCAGGCCGGTTTCCATGGCGATCGGAGCGATCAGCTTCACGGTGATGCCGACGTTGTCGCCGGGCATGACCATTTCCTTGTCCTTCGGCAGCTCCACGGCACCGGTCACGTCCGTCGTGCGGAAGTAGAACTGGGGACGGTAGTTGTTGAAGAACGGGGTGTGACGGCCGCCCTCTTCCTTGCTCAGAACGTAGATCTCAGCGGTGAAGTGGGTGTGGGGCTTGATCGAGCCGGGCTTGGCCAGCACTTGGCCGCGCTCGACGTCTTCACGCTTGGTGCCGCGCAGCAGGATGCCGACGTTGTCGCCTGCTTGACCTTGGTCCAGCAGCTTGCGGAACATTTCGACGCCCGTGACCGTGGTCTTCTGGACTTCGCGGATGCCCACGATTTCGATTTCTTCGCCGACCTTGATGATGCCGCGCTCGACGCGACCGGTCACCACGGTGCCGCGGCCCGAGATCGAGAACACGTCTTCAACCGGCAGCAGGAAGGCGCCGTCAACGGCACGGTCCGGCTGGGGGATGTAGGTGTCCAGAGCATCGGCCAGTCGCATGATTGCTTGTTCGCCCAGGTCGCCAGCGTCGCCTTCCAGAGCCAGCTTGGCCGAACCCTTGATGATGGGGGTGTCGTCGCCGGGGAAGTCGTACTTGGACAGGAGCTCGCGCACTTCCATTTCGACCAGCTCGAGCAGCTCGGCGTCGTCGACCATGTCGCACTTGTTCAGGAAGACGATGATGAACTTCACGCCGACCTGACGGGCCAGCAGGATGTGCTCGCGGGTCTGGGGCATCGGGCCGTCAGCGGCCGAGCACACCAGGATGGCGCCGTCCATCTGGGCGGCACCGGTGATCATGTTCTTGACGTAGTCGGCGTGGCCGGGGCAGTCAACGTGGGCGTAGTGGCGATTGGCCGTCTCGTACTCGACGTGGGCGGTGTTGATCGTGATGCCGCGGGCCTTTTCTTCGGGCGCTGCGTCGATCTGGTCGTAGGCCTTGGCCTCGCCGCCGAACTTCTTGGACAGCACGGTCGCGATCGCTGCCGTCAGCGTCGTCTTGCCGTGGTCGACGTGACCGATCGTGCCGACGTTGACGTGCGGCTTGGTCCGTTCAAACTTGCCTTTTGCCATTTCAATCTCCAAAAAAGAGCATTTCGCCAGTCTGTTGGTTTAGCGTTTCCGCAGCGCCCGTATTTCCCGCCGACTGGCGAAGCGGGCGGGCCGCTGCGAAGACGATCTAGCGATTCAGTTCAGAGGCCGATCAGGCCTTGCCGCGCGCCGTGATGATGGCGTCGGCCACGTTCTTCGGAGCTTCGCTGTAGTGCTTGAACTCCATCGTGTACGTGGCACGGCCTTGCGACATCGAGCGCAGGGTCGTCGAGTAGCCGAACATTTCCGACAGCGGGACTTCGGCCTTGATGACCTTGCCGCCGCCGACCATGTCGTCCATGCCCTGCACCATGCCGCGACGGCTGGACAGGTCGCCCATGACGTTGCCGGCGTAGTCTTCAGGCGTTTCGACTTCCACGGCCATCATCGGCTCGAGGATGACGGGGCTGGCGCGGCGGCAGGCTTCCTTGAAGCCCATCGAAGCGGCCATCTTGAACGCGTTTTCGTTCGAGTCCACATCGTGGTAGGAACCGAAGGTCAGCGTGGCCTTGACGTCGACGACCGGGAAGCCGGCCAGCACGCCGTTCGGCAGGCTGTCGATGATGCCCTTCTCGACCGCGGGGATGTATTCGCGAGGAACCACACCGCCCTTGATGGCGTCGACGAACTCGAAGCCCTTGCCCGGTTCTTGCGGCTCCAGCGTGATCACGACGTGACCGTACTGGCCCTTGCCGCCGGACTGGCGAACGAACTTGCCTTCGACGTCGGTGGCGGTCTTGCGGATGGTTTCGCGGTAGGCCACTTGCGGCTTGCCGACGTTGGCTTCCACACCGAACTCGCGCTTCATGCGGTCGACGATGATTTCCAGGTGGAGCTCGCCCATGCCGGAGATGATGGTCTGGCCGGACTCTTCGTCGGTGCGCAGACGGAAGGAAGGGTCTTCCTTGGCCAGACGGCCCAGGGCGATACCCATCTTTTCCTGGTCAGCCTTGGTCTTGGGCTCGACGGCCTGCGAGATCACGGGCTCTGGGAAGACCATCTTTTCCAGCGTGATGATGGCTTCGGGGTCGCACAGGGTTTCGCCCGTGGTGACGTCCTTCAGGCCCACGCAGGCGGCGATGTCGCCGGCCAGAATTTCCGAGATTTCTTCACGCTGGTTGGCGTGCATCTGCAGGATCCGGCCGATGCGCTCTTTCTTGCCGCGGATCGGGTTGTAGACGCTGGCGCCCGACTGCAGCACGCCGGAGTAGACGCGCACGAAGGTCAGCTGGCCGACGTAGGGGTCGGTCATCAGCTTGAAGGCCAGAGCAGCAAACTTCTCGGTGTCATCGGCCTTGCGGACGACCGGCTGGTCGTCTTCGTCGGTGCCCGGCACCGGCGGCACGTCGATGGGCGACGGCATGAAGTCGATGACGCCGTCGAGCATGCGCTGCACGCCCTTGTTCTTGAAGGCGGTGCCGCAGAACATCGGCTGGATTTCAGCGGCGATGGTGCGCTTGCGGATGGCGGTGACGACTTCTTCCTCGGTCAGATCGCCCGACTCGAGATACTTGTTCATCAGCTCTTCGCTGGACTCAGCGGCGGCTTCGATGAGGTTTTCACGCCATTTGACGGCGTCAGCCTGCAGGTCAGCCGGGATGTCCTCGTAGCTGAACTTCATGCCTTGCGAGGCCTCGTCCCAAATGATCGCCTTCATCTTGATGAGGTCGATCACGCCGGTGAAGTTTTCTTCAGCGCCGATGGGGATGACGACGGGCACGGGGTTGGCCTTGAGGCGCAGCTTCATCTGGTCGTAGACCTTGAAGAAGTTCGCGCCGGTGCGGTCCATCTTGTTGACGAACGCGAGGCGGGGCACCTTGTACTTGTTGGCCTGGCGCCAGACGGTTTCCGACTGGGGCTGCACGCCACCCACGGCGCAATAGACCATGCAGGCGCCGTCCAGCACGCGCATGGAGCGCTCGACTTCAATCGTGAAGTCGACGTGCCCGGGAGTGTCGATGATGTTGATGCGGTGCTCGGGGCGAGCCAGGTCCATGCCCTTCCAGAAGCATGTCGTGGCAGCGGACGTGATCGTGATGCCACGCTCCTGCTCTTGCTCCATCCAGTCCATCGTGGCGGCGCCGTCATGCACCTCACCGATCTTGTGGTTCACGCCGGTGTAGTAAAGGATGCGCTCGGTCGTGGTGGTCTTGCCAGCATCGATGTGCGCGGAAATACCGATGTTGCGGTAGCGCTCGATGGGGGTTTTGCGGGCCATGGTTTGCTCCAGAAGGCATGAGCCGCCAGCGGGTTGGTAGAAACCCGAGGCGGCTGAAAGACAGTGAGTTTAGAAGCGGAAGTGCGAGAAAGCCTTGTTGGCTTCTGCCATGCGGTGAACTTCGTCGCGCTTCTTCATCGCGCCGCCACGGCCTTCAGCGGCCTCCAGCAGTTCATTGGCGAGGCGCTGGGCCATCGACTTCTCACCGCGCTTGCGAGCGGATTCCTTCAGCCAGCGCATGGCGAGGGCCATCCGGCGGACGGGGCGAACTTCCACGGGAACTTGGTAGTTCGCACCGCCGACACGGCGGGACTTCACTTCGACCATGGGCTTCACGTTGTTCAGGGCGACCATGAACACTTCCAGCGGATCCTTGCCGATCTTCTTCTCGACCTGCTCCAGGGCACCGTAGATGATGCGCTCAGCGACGGCCTTCTTGCCCGATTCCATGATGACGTTCATGAACTTGGACAGATCGACGGAACCGAACTTGGGGTCCGGGAGGATTTCGCGCTTGGGTACTTCGCGACGACGTGGCATGGCACTCTTCCTTTTGCTTCAGTTGGAGGCGGTCTTTTGACCTGACTCCGCTGGACAACCACCGACATCTGGGGTCATCCACTTACTCGGCCCACATGACATTTCAGGGGCCGCAACAACGTTGGATCAGTCAGTGGTGACTGAACCGAACAAACGATTTACTTCTTCGGACGCTTCGCGCCGTACTTGGAACGCGATTGCTTGCGATCCTTGACGCCTTGCAGGTCGAGCGAACCACGGACGATGTGGTAGCGCACGCCGGGCAAGTCCTTGACACGGCCGCCGCGCACGAGCACGACGCTGTGTTCTTGCAGGTTGTGGCCTTCACCGCCGATGTACGAGATGACCTCGAAACCGTTGGTCAGGCGCACCTTGGCGACCTTACGCAGAGCCGAGTTCGGCTTCTTGGGCGTGGTGGTGTAGACGCGGGTGCAGACACCGCGGCGCTGCGGGCAGTTCTGCATCGCAGGCGACTTGGACTTGGTGACCTCGGCCTCTCGACCGTGGCGCACCAGCTGATTGATGGTTGGCATTACGACTTGTTCCCGTTTGAAGTCAGTGAACCCCACCTACTTTTTCAAGTTTTCGAGCGCGCACGGATGCGACGCCCAAAAGGCAGAGAGCCGAGGATTGTAGACCGGCGTGGAAATCGGCACAAGGGTCTGCCCGTATGCCGGCTGCTGCGCGGGTAAGCTGACGACATGGAGACCCCTGCCCTGCCCGCCCAGGAGAAGCCGGCCATCGTCATCGACACCCAGGTCGTCATGGACTGGCTGGTATTCCGCGATGCACGTGTGCAGGCACTGACTTCCGCCGTAACCTCGGGTGCGCTGCGCTGGCTGGTGGCGCCGGCGATGCGGGACGAGATCCGCCACGTGCTGAGCCGGGGCATTGCCGCCGCCTACGCGCCGGACCTGGCCTTCATCGAGGCGCAGTTCGACGCGCACGCCGAGGCCATCGAGACCATCGCCCCGCAACCGCTCGCCGGCCGCCTGGTCTGCCGCGACCCGGACGACCAGAAATTCATCGACCTGGCGCTGGCGACGCAGGCCCGCTGGCTGATCTCCCGCGACAAGGCGGTGCTGGCACTGGCCAAGCGCGCCCGAATGAAGGGCCTGGCCATTCTGAAGCCGGAACTCTGGAAACCCGACTGACAAAGAAAAAGCCGCCCGCGGCCTGAACCGGGGCGGCTTCAGAGGGCCAGGCCCTCGTCGGCTTACTCGGCCGAGCTGTCGCCGGCGTCGACGCCAGCCATCTGGGCGGCAGCCAGCTCTTCAGCTTCCTGCAGCGCAATGGCGCGGCGCTCGGCGTCGTCCATGGCTTCCTTGGCACGGCGTGCCTCGTGGAAGGCCATGCCGGTACCGGCGGGGATCAGGCGGCCGACGATGACGTTTTCCTTCAGGCCACGCAGCTCGTCGCGCTTGCCCATGATGGCAGCCTCGGTGAGCACGCGGGTCGTTTCCTGGAAGGAAGCGGCGGAGATGAAGGAGTCGGTCGACAGCGAAGCCTTGGTGATACCCAGCAGCACGTCGGCATGAGTGGCCGTCGTCTTGCCTTCCTTGCGCATGCGGTCGTTGGTGTCCAGCAGCTCCGAACGCTCGACTTGCTCGTTCAGGATGTAGTGCGTGTCGCCCGGGTTGGTGATGACCACGCGACGCAGCATCTGGCGAACGATCACCTCGATGTGCTTGTCATTGATCTTCACGCCCTGGAGTCGGTACACGTCCTGGACTTCGTCGACGATGTAGCGCGCCAGTTCCTCGATGCCCAGCAGGCGCAGGATGTCCTGCGGGTCTGCAGCGCCGTCGACGATCAGCTCGCCCCGGTTGACCACCTGGCCTTCGTGCACCAGGATGTTCTTTTCCTTGGGCACGAGTTCCTCGTGGGCCTTGCCGTCCGGATCGGTGATCTGCAGGCGGATCTTGCCCTTGGTCTCCTTGCCGAACGACACCGTGCCGGTCTGCTCGGCCAGCACGCCGACGTCCTTGGGCGAACGGGCTTCGAAGAGCTCGGCCACACGCGGCAGACCGCCGGTAATGTCGCGGGTCTTCTGGCCTTCGACCGGGATACGGGCGAGCACTTCACCGGGCAGCAGTTCCTGACCGTCGCGGATCTGGATCAGCGAGCCGACCTGGAAGCCGATGGCCACCGAGTGGTCGGTACCGGGGATCTTGACCTCGTGGCCGCCAGCGTCCAGCAGCTTGACCTGCGGACGGATGACCTTGGCGGCGCCGCGGCGCTTCGGGTCGATGACGACCAGGGTCGACAGACCGGTCACCTCGTCCACCTGCTTGGCGACGGTCACGCCTTCCTCGACGTTCTCGAACTTCGCCTTGCCGGCGAATTCCGTGATGATCGGGCGGGTCAGCGGGTCCCAGTTCGCCAACACCACGCCGGCCTTGATGGTCTGGCTGGCCTTGATGTTCAGGATCGCGCCGTAAGGCACCTTGTGACGCTCGCGCTCACGGCCGTGCGGGTCGGCAATGATGATCTCGCCGGAGCGGGAAATCACGACCAGCTCGCCCTTGCCGTTGGTCACGTAGCGCATCGTGGCGTTGAAGCCGATGATGCCGTCCGACTTGGCCTCCACGCTCGAGGCGACGGCTGCACGGGATGCGGCACCGCCGATGTGGAAGGTCCGCATCGTCAGCTGCGTGCCCGGTTCACCGATCGACTGGGCGGCGATGACGCCGACAGCTTCACCGGTGTTGACCAGGCCACCGCGGCCGAGGTCGCGGCCGTAGCACTTGGCGCACAGGCCGAAGCGCGTGCCGCAGGTCAGCGGTGTGCGGACCTTGATCTCGTCGACGCCGGCTTGTTCCAGCACGTCGAGGGTGTCCTCGTCCAGCATCTTGCCGGCGTCCAGCAGCGGGGCTTGCGTCTCGGGGTGCACGACTTCGATGGCCGTGACACGACCCAGCACACGGTCGCGCAGCGATTCGATGACTTCACCGCCTTCGACCAGGGCGCGCATGGCCATGCCGTTGTCGGTGCCGCAGTCTTCCTCGATGACCACCAGATCCTGGGTCACGTCGACCAGGCGACGCGTCAGGTAGCCGGAGTTCGCGGTCTTCAGCGCCGTGTCCGCCAGGCCCTTGCGAGCACCGTGGGTGGAGATGAAGTACTGCAGAACGTTGAGGCCTTCGCGGAAGTTCGCGGTAATCGGCGTCTCGATGATGGAGCCGTCAGGCTTGGCCATCAGGCCGCGCATGCCGGCCAGCTGGCGAATCTGGGCCGCGCTACCGCGGGCGCCCGAGTCGGCCATCATGTAGATCGAGTTGAAGGACTCCTGATCGACGGTCTTGCCGTGGCGATCAATCGTCTTCTCGACCTTCAGGTGGTCCATCATCTTCTTGCCGATTTCGTCACCGGCCTTGCCCCAGATGTCCACGACCTTGTTGTAGCGCTCGCCGGCCGTCACGAGACCCGAGACGTACTGCTGCTCGATCTCCTTGACTTCCTTCTCGGCGCGCTCGATCAGCGTGTGCTTCTGAGCGGGCACCAGCATGTCGTCGATGGCGATGGAGATGCCGGCGCGCGTGGCGAGCTTGAAGCCGCTTTGCAGCAGCTTGTCGGCCAGAACGACGGTTTCCTTCAGGCCGCACTTGCGGAAGGAGGTGTTGATCAGCTTGCTGATCTCCTTCTTCTTCAGTGCCTTGTTGATGTTCGAGAACGGCAGGCCCTTGGGCAGGATCTCGGACAGCAGCGCACGACCGACGGTGGTGTCCGTCAGCTTGGTCTCGGCCACCCATTCGCCTGTGTCCTTGTCCTTCGTGTACTCGGTCAGGCGAACGCTGATCTTGGCGGTGATTTCCACGGCGCCGTTTTCCAGCGCGCGGATGATCTCGGGGATGTCCGAGAAGATCAGGCCCTCGCCCTTGCCATTCGTGCGCTCGCGGGTCGCGTAGTACAGGCCCAGCACCACGTCTTGCGACGGGACGATGGACGGCTCGCCGGATGCGGGGAACAGCACGTTGTTGGAGGCCAGCATCAGCGTGCGGGCTTCCATCTGCGCTTCGATCGACAGCGGGACGTGGACGGCCATCTGGTCACCGTCGAAGTCGGCGTTGAAGGCCGAGCAGACGAGCGGGTGCAGCTGGATGGCCTTGCCTTCGATCAGCACGGGCTCGAAGGCCTGGATGCCGAGGCGGTGCAGCGTCGGGGCGCGGTTCAGCAGGACCGGATGTTCCTTGATGACTTCTTCAAGGATGTCCCAGACCACCGGCGTGCCGGATTCGACTTCCTTCTTGGCAGCCTTGATCGTCGTCGCGATGCCCATGGCTTCGAGGCGGCTGAAGATGAAGGGCTTGAAGAGCTCCAGCGCCATCAGCTTGGGCAGGCCGCACTGGTGCAGCTTGAGCGTCGGACCGACCACGATGACCGAACGGCCCGAGTAGTCGACGCGCTTGCCCAGCAAGTTCTGACGGAAGCGGCCGCTCTTGCCCTTGATCATGTCGGCCAGCGACTTGAGGGCACGCTTGTTCGCGCCGGTCATCGCCTTGCCGCGGCGGCCGTTGTCCAGCAGCGAGTCGACGGCTTCCTGCAGCATGCGCTTTTCGTTGCGCACGATGATTTCAGGGGCCTTCAGCTCGAGCAGACGGGCCAGGCGGTTGTTGCGGTTGATGACGCGACGGTAGAGGTCGTTCAGGTCGGAGGTCGCGAAGCGGCCGCCGTCCAGGGGCACCAGCGGACGCAGGTCCGGCGGCAGCACGGGCAGCACGTCCAGCACCATCCAGTTCGGCTTGATGCCGGACTTCTTGAAGGCCTCCATGACCTTCAGGCGCTTGGAGTTCTTCTTGACCTTGAGCTCGGAGCCGGTCATGTCGTTGCGGAGCTTGTCGATCTCGATATCGAGATCCATTTCCTCCAGCAGCTTCTTGATGCCCTCGGCGCCCATCAGCGCGATGAACTCGTCACCATACTCGATGCGCTTGGCGTCGTAGTCGTCCTCGCTCATGATCGAGAACTTCTTCAGCGGCGTCATGCCGCTGTCGACGACCACATACGCTTCGAAGTACAGCACGCGTTCGATGTCGCGCAGCGTCATGTCGAGCACCAGGCCCAGACGGCTGGGGAGCGACTTCAGGAACCAGATGTGGGCGCAGGGCGCGGCCAGATCGATGTGGCCCATGCGCTCGCGGCGCACCTTGGTCTGCGTGACTTCAACGCCGCACTTCTCGCAGATGACGCCGCGGTGCTTGAGGCGCTTGTACTTGCCGCACAGGCACTCATAGTCCTTGATCGGGCCAAAGATCTTGGCGCAGAACAGGCCGTCGCGTTCCGGCTTGAAGGTGCGGTAGTTGATGGTCTCGGGCTTCTTCACCTCGCCGAACGACCAGCTGCGGATCTTCTCCGGGGAAGCCAGGCCGATCTTGATGGCATCGAAATGCTCATCGGGGGTGAATTGCTTGAAAAGGTCGAGTAGTCCCTTCATGCATCTGCTCCTTAATTGCGTTCCAGTTCAATGTCGATGCCCAAGGAGCGGATTTCCTTGACCAGCACATTGAACGATTCGGGCATGCCCGCTTCGATGGCGTGTTCGCCCTTGACGATGCTTTCGTAGACCTTGGTCCGGCCGTTCACGTCGTCGGACTTGACCGTCAGCATTTCCTGCAGGATGTACGAGGCGCCATACGCTTCCAGCGCCCAGACTTCCATTTCGCCGAAACGCTGGCCGCCGAATTGCGCCTTGCCGCCCAGCGGTTGCTGCGTGACGAGCGAGTACGGGCCGGTCGAGCGGGCGTGCATCTTGTCGTCGACCAAGTGGTGCAGCTTCAGCACGTGCATGTAGCCGACGGTGACCGGGCGCTCGAACTGCTCGCCGGTGCGGCCGTCGCACAGCCAAGCCTGGGTGCGCGTTTCGGTCAGGCCCTTCTTGGCGGCGATGTCGTCCGGGTAGGCCAGCTTCAGCATGCCGCGGATTTCTTCTTCCTTGGCGCCGTCGAAGACCGGGGTCGCGAAGGGCACGCCCTTGGCGAGGTTCTCGGCCATCTCCAGCACTTCGGCGTCGGACAGGTCGTCGATGTTCTCGGTCTTGCCACCGCTCTGGTTGTAGAGCTGGTCGAACAGCTTGCGCAGCTCAGCCACCTTGGTGTGCTGCTGCAGCATGTCGCCGATGCGCTGGCCAATGCCCTTGCCGGCCCAGCCCAAGTGCACTTCCAGCACCTGACCCACGTTCATCCGCGACGGGACGCCCAGCGGGTTCAGCACGATGTCGGCGGGCGTGCCGTCGGCCATGTAGGGCATGTCTTCGATCGGGGTGACCTTGGACACGACACCCTTGTTGCCGTGACGGCCGGCCATCTTGTCGCCAGGCTGCAGGCGACGCTTGACGGCCAGGTAGACCTTGACCATCTTCAGCACGCCGGCGGGCAGCTCGTCGCCCTGCGTCAGCTTCTTGCGCTTTTCTTCAAAAGCCAGGTCGAAGCTGTGGCGGGTCTGGTCGAGGGCGTTCTTGATCGACTCGAGCTGGTTGGCGATCTCTTCCTCGGCCGGACGGATGTCGAACCAGTGGAACTTCTCGACCGAAGCCAGGTAGTCCTTGTCGATCTTGGTGCCCTTGGCGATCTTCTGCGGGCCGCCATTGGCGATCTTGCCGTTGAGCAGCTTCTCGATACGGTCGAAGGCGTCGCTCTCGACGATGCGCAACTGGTCGTTCAGGTCCAGGCGGTAGCGCTTCAGCTCGTCGTCGATGATCTGCTGGGCGCGCTTGTCGCGCTGGATGCCTTCACGGGTGAAGACCTGCACGTCGATGACGGTGCCGCTGGTGCCTTGGTCGACACGCAGCGACGTGTCCTTCACGTCCGAAGCCTTCTCGCCGAAGATGGCGCGCAGCAGCTTCTCTTCCGGCGTCAGCGTGGTTTCGCCCTTGGGCGTGACCTTGCCGACCAGCACGTCGCCCGGGTTCACCTCGGCACCGATGTAGACGATGCCCGACTCGTCCAGACGGCCGAGTTGTTGCTCCGAAAGATTCGGGATGTCGCGGGTGATTTCCTCGGCGCCCAGCTTGGTGTCACGCGCGTTGACCACCAGTTCCTCGATGTGGATCGAGGTGTAGCGGTCTTCGGCGATGACGCGTTCGCTGATCAGGATCGAGTCTTCAAAGTTGTAGCCGTTCCAAGGCATGAACGCGACCAGCATGTTCTGGCCCAGGGCCAGTTCACCGATGTCGGTGGAAGCGCCGTCGGCAATGATGTCCTCGGCCGCCACCTTGTCGCCACGGCGCACGATGGGGCGCTGGTGGATGTTGGTGTTCTGGTTGGAACGCTGGTACTTGATCAGGTTGTAGATGTCGACACCCACCTCACCGGCCACGGTCTCGTCATCGTTCACGCGGATCACGATGCGGTTGGTGTCGACGTAGTCGACCACGCCGCCGCGGCGAGCCGCGACCACCGTGCCCGAGTCCTTCGCGGCAACGCGCTCGACGCCCGTACCCACGAAAGCCTTCTCGGGACGCAGCACCGGCACGGCCTGGCGCTGCATGTTGGCGCCCATCAGTGCGCGGTTCGCGTCGTCGTGCTCCAGGAAGGGCACGAGCGACGCTGCCACCGACACGATCTGCGTCGGCGCCACGTCCATGTACTGGATGCGCTCAGGCGAGGTCAGCACCGATTCGCCGTTTTCACGGGCAGACACCAGTTCGTCGGTCAGCTGGCCGCCGGCGTTCAGCGTCGCGTTGGCCTGGGCGATGACGTACTTGCCTTCCTCGATGGCGGACAGGTAGTCGATCTGGTCGGTGACGTGACCGTCGACGACGCGGCGGTACGGCGTTTCCAGGAAGCCGTACTCGTTGAGCTGTGCATACAGCGCCAGCGAGTTGATCAGGCCGATGTTCGGGCCTTCCGGCGTTTCGATCGGGCAGACGCGGCCATAGTGGGTCGGGTGCACGTCGCGGACTTCGAAGCCGGCGCGCTCGCGGGTCAGACCGCCCGGGCCCAGGGCGGAAACACGACGCTTGTGCGTGATTTCCGACAGGGGGTTGGTCTGGTCCATGAACTGCGACAGCTGCGACGCACCGAAGAACTCCTTCAGCGCCGCGGAGATCGGCTTGGAGTTGATCAGGTCGTGCGGCATCAGGGCTTCGGTCTCGGCCTGGCCCAGACGTTCCTTGACGGCCTTCTCGATGCGGGCGAGGCCCGAGCGGTACTGGTTCTCGGCCAGTTCGCCCACGCAACGCACGCGACGGTTGCCCAGATGGTCGATGTCGTCCACTTCGCCGCGGCCATTGCGCAGCTCGACGAGGATCTTGACGACGTCAAGGATGTCCTCGTTGGACAGGTTCATGTTGCCTTCGGGCGTGTCACGGCCGACACGCGCGTTGAACTTCATGCGGCCGACACGGCTCAGGTCGTAGGTGTCGGTGCTGTAGAACAGGCGGTTGAACAGGGCCTCGACGGCGTCTTCCGTCGGCGGCTCGCCGGGGCGCATCATGCGATAGATGGCGACGCGGGCAGCCAGCTGGGTCTCGGTTTCATCCGAGGCCAGGGTCTGGCTGATGTAGGCGCCTTCGTCCAGCTCGTTGGTAAACAGAGCCTGGATTTCCTTGACGCCGGCCTGGCGCAGCTTCTTCAGCAGCGCGTCGGTCAGTTCGTCATTGGCCTTGGCGATGATCTCGCCGGTGTCGGCGTCGATCATGTTCTTGGCCAGCACGCGGCCGACCAGGAAGTCTTCCGGCACCGAGATGTGCTGCGTGCCGGACTGCTCCAGCTGGCGCACATGGCGGGCGGTGATGCGCTTGTCCTTCTCGACGATGACGGCGCCGCTCTTGTCGACGATGTCGAAGCGGGCGACTTCACCCTTCAGGCGGTCGGCGACGAATTCGAGCTGCGCGCCAACGTCCATCAGGCGGAAGTTGTCGAACACGAAGAAGTGGGCCAGGATCTGCTCGGGGTTCAGGCCGATGGCCTTGAGCAGGATGGTGACCGGCATCTTGCGGCGACGGTCGACGCGGAAGTACAGGATGTCCTTCGGGTCGAACTCGAAGTCCAGCCAGGAACCACGGTAGGGAATGATGCGGGCGCTGAACAGCAGCTTGCCCGACGAGTGCGTCTTGCCCTTGTCGTGCTCGAAGAACACGCCCGGCGAACGGTGCAGCTGCGACACGATGACGCGCTCGGTACCGTTGACGATGAAGGAGCCGTAGTCGGTCATCAGGGGCACTTCGCCCATGTAGACCTCTTGCTCCTTGATTTCCTTGACCGTCTTCGCCTGGGGCGACTCACGGTCATAGATGATCATCTGCAGGCGCGCGCGCACGGCGGCTGCATAAGTCAACCCACGCTGTTGGCACTCACGGGTGTCGAACGGCGGCTTGGCGATGTTGAACTCGAGGAACTTCATCTCGACGAAACCGTTGTGCGAAACAATCGGGAACGCCGAAAGGAAAGCCGCCTGCAGCCCTTCGGGCTTGCGTTTGGCGGGGGCCACGTCCTTCTGCAGGAAGGCCACGTAGCTGTCCTTCTGCATCGTGAGCAGGTAAGGAACGTTGAGAACGCTCTCGCGCTTGCCGAAGCTCTTGCGGATCCGCTTGCGCTCGGTATAGCTGTAGGGGGTTGCTTGCGCCATAAACACTCCGTGTCGAGTGCGCTCCCGGCCGTGGAACGCACTGCGTCGGCGACTGGCTGGCTCACGCGCCCAGAACGGGCGGCTGCCTAGCTTGGTGGTTGGCCACTACCAACCGCTGGCGGACAACCCCGGCGTTGCACCGGAGTCCGACCAAACTGGTTCTCTGCAGTCGGATCAGAGAACACGTGAAAGAACCGCGCATCATACCGCGCGCGGTTCTTTCAACTGTTCTCTACGGGGACAAACCCGTAAAGACGAAAAAGGGGAAGCCCGAAGGCAACCCCTTTTCGAGTCAGTGGACAGGCCCCGAGAGACCCATCCAAAGCTATTACTTCAGCTCGGCCTTGGCGCCGGCTTCGATCAGCTTCTTGACAGCGGCTTCGCCGTCAGCCTTGGACACGCCTTCCTTGACGTTCTTCGGAGCGCCGTCGACCAGGTCCTTGGCTTCCTTCAGGCCCAGGCCCGTGATTTCGCGGACGGCCTTGATGACGCCGACCTTCTGGGCGCCGGCTTCGGTCAGCACGACGTTGAATTCGGTCTTCTCTTCAACGACAGCAGCAGCAGCGCCGCCACCACCGCCGCCGCCGGCAGCAGCCATCGAAGCGGCGGACACGCCGAACTTCTCTTCAATTGCCTTGACCAGGTCGTTCAGTTCCAGAACGGTCATGCTGTCCAGAGCGGTCAGGAAAGCGTCTTTATCGAATGCCATGATGAAATTCCTTAAAACAGATGGGTTGCGTATGAACGCGTAATTTGTCGTCGATCAGGCGGCAGCCGGGGCTTCGGCGGGGGCTTCTTCAGCCACGGCACCTTCACCACGCTTTGCAGCCAGGGCAGCCAGCACGGCCGCGGTGCGTTGCACCGGCGACAGCAGCAGGCCTGCGATTTGCGACAGCAGCACTTCCTTGCTCGGAACCGATGCCAGCGCCTTCACGCCGGCAACGTCCAGAGCCTTGCCGCCGTACGCGCCGCCCTTGATGACGAGCTTGTCGTTGGTCTTGGCAAAGTCGGCGATGACTTTGGCAGCCGCGACAGCGTCTTCCGAAAAGCCGTAGATCAGCGGGCCGACCATGCTCTCCGCAGCAGCTTCGAACGGGGTGCCAGCGACGGCGCGACGGGCCAGGGTGTTCTTCAGCACGTGAAGATAGACACCCTTGGAACGTGCGTCGACGCGCAGCTTGTTCAAGGCTTCCACGGTGAGGCCACGGTACTCGGCCAACGCCAGCGTCTGCGACTTGGCAGCTTGCGCTGCGACGTCGGAGACAACGGCTGCCTTCTCGTTGCGATTGAGACTCAAGGTCTACTCCTCACATTTGCTCTCTCGGCCTTGCGGCTTCGAGAGCGCCAGGGATTCAGCGACCATCTGTCAGGAAAGAATTCCTTTCAGCGGGACCGCCATCTGCGCTGGTTCTCCACCACCGACGAATCGGCAGCTTCGATTTAAGGGGTCTCCACCAGCGGTCTTGGATGACGCGCCCTCCCGGCGAACCGGAAAGACGCCCCACCAATCTTGTCGCCCGGGGCCAGACTCGCCCCGGACAGATTCTTTGACTCAGGCCACCAGGGCCTGATGTCGGGCTTAGGCGGCGTTGGCCTGAGCGTTGATCGAGGCGATTTCGACGCGGGCGCCGACGCCCATCGTCGAAGACACGGCCACCTTGCGCAGGTAGATGCCCTTGCTCGACGCCGGCTTGCTCTTGTTCAGAGCTTCGATCAGCGCGCGCAGGTTGCCTTCCAGCTTGTCGGTGTCGAACGAGCGACGGCCGAGGGTGCCGTGGATGATGCCGGCCTTGTCGACGCGGAACTGGACCTGGCCAGCCTTGGCGTTCTTGACAGCGGTGGCAACGTCCGGGGTCACGGTGCCAACCTTGGGGTTGGGCATCAGGCCGCGCGGGCCCAGGATCTGACCCAGGGTACCGACGACACGCATCGTGTCCGGCGAGGCGATAACCACGTCGAAGGGCATGTCGCCCGCCTTGACGCGCTCGGCCAGGTCTTCCATGCCGACGACGTCGGCGCCAGCGGCGCGGGCTTCTTCAGCCTTGGCACCTTGGGCGAACACGGCGACGCGCTTGGTCTTGCCGGTGCCGTTGGGCAGCACGACGGCGCCACGAACGACCTGGTCCGACTTCTTGGCATCGATGCCGAGTTGCACGGCAACGTCGATGGACTCATCGAACTTGGCCGAGGCCAGGCTCTTGACCAGGTCCAGGGCTTCGGTCAGCGCGTACAGCTTGGTCGATTCGACCTTGCCGGCCAGCGCCTTTTGCTTCTTGGTGAGCTTGGCCATGTTCAGACCCCTTCAACGATGATGCCCATCGAACGGGCGGAGCCGGCGATGGTCTTGACAGCGGCGTCGATGCTGGCGGCCGTCAGGTCCTTGGTCTTGATCTTGGCGATCTCTTCCAGCTGGGCGCGGGTCAGCTTGCCGACCTTGTCCAGATGGGGGCGCTGCGAGCCCTTCTCGATCTTGGCGGCCTTCTTGATCAGCACGGTCGCCGGGGGCGACTTGATCACGAAGGTGAAGCTCTTGTCGGCGAAGGCGGTGATGACCACCGGCAGCTTCATGCCCGGCTCGAAGCCGGCGCCCGACGTCTGGGCGTTGAACGCC
This sequence comes from Roseateles sp. GW821-FHT09H10, assembly GCF_059415865.1. Classification (NCBI taxonomy): domain Bacteria; kingdom Pseudomonadati; phylum Pseudomonadota; class Betaproteobacteria; order Burkholderiales; family Sphaerotilaceae; genus Roseateles; species Roseateles sp. GW821-FHT09H10. The sequence continues at coordinate 536,359 of NZ_JBWKOB010000004.1, forward strand.
TTGCAGAACTCCATGATGTTCAGGCCACGCTGACCCAGCGCGGGACCCACCGGGGGCGAGGGGTTAGCCTTGCCGGCCGGAATTTGCAGCTTGATGAAGCCGACAATCTTCTTTGCCATGTTTTCTCCAATCCAGTGCCCGGGCGGCAAAGCCTGGACACCTGAGTGCTAGCGCATCGGACTCGGACTGGATCTCAGATCCCGGCCCTTACCTTTGCTCCTCTTGTCCGCCTCTCGTTGCAGACTGATCACGGGCCGACGTTTTATGGGACGCCGACCGAACCCAGGATTCTAGCGCGTCAGACCTTCTCGACCTGCGCGAAGTCCAGCTCGACCGGCGTGGCGCGGCCGAAGATCGTGACCGACACACGCACCTTGGACTTGTCGTAGTTGACTTCCTCGACCGAGCCATTGAAGTCGGTGAAGGGGCCTTCCTTGACGCGCACGACCTCGCCGACCGTCCACTCGACCTTGGGCCGGGGCTTTTCGACGCCTTCCTGCATCTGGTTGACGATCTTCATGACCTCGGCTTCCGAGATCGGGGCCGGGCGGTTCTTGGCACCACCGACAAAGCCCGTCACCTTGGACGTATGTTTCACCAGATGCCAGGACTCGTCGTCCATGAACATCTCGACCAGCACATAGCCGGGGAAGAAGCGGCGCTCGGTCACGGCCTTCTTGCCGTTCTTCAGCTCGACGACTTCTTCAGTCGGCACCAGGATGCGGCCGAACTTGTCCTGCATGCCGGCGCGGTCGATGCGCTCGCGCAGGTTGCGCTCGACAGCCTTTTCCATGCCCGAGTAGGCATGGACGACATACCAGCGCTTGGGCGGGCCGACGGGGGCTTCGGTCGTGACGACTTGTTCTTCAGACATCAGGATTCCTTGCGATCAACGCTTCCAGCCCAGGATCAGGTCGTACAGCACCCATTCCAGCGTCTTGTCGGTCATCCACAGGAACAACGCCATGACGACGACGAAGGCGAACACATAGCCGGTCATCTGGGTCGCTTCCTTGCGGGTCGGCCAGACCACCTTCTTGACCTCACGCACCGAGTCGCGGCCATAGGCGATCAGCGCCTTGCCATGCTCGGACGTGAAGAAGGCCGCCACACCGGCAGCCAGCAACACGATCAGCGAGGCCCACTGCACCAGCGCACCTTGCTTGGACAGGCCGTAGTAGGCCGCCAGCGCGCCAACGAGCAGCAGCACTGCAACGGCCAGCTTGGCCTTGTCAGCGCCGGTGGTCACCGTCTCGACTTGGGGAGGATTCGCCATCACTTCACTTTCACTCGCCGCTTTCGGGAGCGGCTTTTCAGACGCTGCTTTGGCTTGTAGCCATCAGCAGCAAGGCCCGCCGAGATCTCTCTCGCGGGCCGATGCTTGGTTAGCCAGGAAACCAACCGCCGGGATCAGTGGCGGGTGGCAGGGGCAGAGGGTCTCGAACCCCCAACCTTCGGTTTTGGAGACCGACGCTCTGCCAATTGAGCTATGCCCCTGTGGCCTAAAACTTGTTACGCGAGGATCGTGGCAACCACGCCCGAACCGACGGTACGGCCACCTTCACGGATGGCGAAGCGCAGGCCGGTTTCCATGGCGATCGGAGCGATCAGCTTCACGGTGATGCCGACGTTGTCGCCGGGCATGACCATTTCCTTGTCCTTCGGCAGCTCCACGGCACCGGTCACGTCCGTCGTGCGGAAGTAGAACTGGGGACGGTAGTTGTTGAAGAACGGGGTGTGACGGCCGCCCTCTTCCTTGCTCAGAACGTAGATCTCAGCGGTGAAGTGGGTGTGGGGCTTGATCGAGCCGGGCTTGGCCAGCACTTGGCCGCGCTCGACGTCTTCACGCTTGGTGCCGCGCAGCAGGATGCCGACGTTGTCGCCTGCTTGACCTTGGTCCAGCAGCTTGCGGAACATTTCGACGCCCGTGACCGTGGTCTTCTGGACTTCGCGGATGCCCACGATTTCGATTTCTTCGCCGACCTTGATGATGCCGCGCTCGACGCGACCGGTCACCACGGTGCCGCGGCCCGAGATCGAGAACACGTCTTCAACCGGCAGCAGGAAGGCGCCGTCAACGGCACGGTCCGGCTGGGGGATGTAGGTGTCCAGAGCATCGGCCAGGCGCATGATGGCTTGTTCGCCCAGGTCGCCAGCGTCGCCTTCCAGAGCCAGCTTGGCCGAACCCTTGATGATGGGGGTGTCGTCGCCGGGGAAGTCGTACTTGGACAGGAGCTCGCGCACTTCCATTTCGACCAGCTCGAGCAGCTCGGCGTCGTCGACCATGTCGCACTTGTTCAGGAAGACGATGATGAACTTCACGCCGACCTGACGGGCCAGCAGGATGTGCTCGCGGGTCTGGGGCATCGGGCCGTCAGCGGCCGAGCACACCAGGATGGCGCCGTCCATCTGGGCGGCACCGGTGATCATGTTCTTGACGTAGTCGGCGTGGCCGGGGCAGTCAACGTGGGCGTAGTGGCGATTGGCCGTCTCGTACTCGACGTGGGCGGTGTTGATCGTGATGCCGCGGGCCTTTTCTTCGGGCGCTGCGTCGATCTGGTCGTAGGCCTTGGCCTCGCCGCCGAACTTCTTGGACAGCACGGTCGCGATCGCTGCCGTCAGCGTCGTCTTGCCGTGGTCGACGTGACCGATCGTGCCGACGTTGACGTGCGGCTTGGTCCGTTCAAACTTGCCTTTTGCCATCTTGCGCTCCTGAGGCGAACCCGTTGAGACGAGTAGAAGAAAAAGAAGAAAGGGTGGTGCCCATGACGCGGATCGAACGCGTGACCTCTCCCTTACCAAGGGAGTGCTCTACCACTGAGCCACATGGGCATCGGCACGGGTTTGACGGCGCAAGCTGGCCAGCAAACCGGTGTCGACGCGTTGCCGACCAAGCCGCTCGCGATGGAGCGGGAAACGGGAATCGAACCCGTGTCATTAGCTTGGAAGGCTAAGGTTCTACCATTGAACTACTCCCGCCCTGGGAGCTCTTGACCTCGGCACGCACCCCGCAAAAGGAACGCATGCTTTGGTGGAGGAGGCTGGATTCGAACCAGCGTACGCTATGCGGGCAGATTTACAGTCTGCTGCCTTTAACCACTCGGCCACCCCTCCTGAGGCAAGCCCGCAACTATAGCACAGGGCAAAGCGGGCGCAACAGAGGCTCACGAAGAAGAACAAAAAGAGCCCCTCCGGCCACGCGGATCGATCCAAAGGCGGACATGTCGCCGCGCAGGCCATACCGCCCTCACGGAGCAGCAAGCACCCTTGCCACCGCACAGCAAAGCCGACGCCTGGGCACGCGACCAATTCAGGACCACATCCAGGCCACTCCGCTACCAGCCGCACTTGCCGCCGAGGCCACGCCAGCGATCGGCGCAAGCCCCTCGTCGCCCTTGCGCAACAGTTTCCAACACGCCAACAGACCAATCAAATACCACTTAATGCGCGCAACCGCTCCCTTGTGAGAGTGGAGCACCCCTGGATAGAGGGCTCTGGCGCCGCCACTCGGGAAACTCCTCAGAAAAGATTGGTAGCAAAGTGGCGTTATCAATCGTTACAGTGGCATGGCACTGGTTGGATGCGCTTTTGAGGGCAGACAAGGCGCCAACCGGACCGAAGGTGGTATGCAACACACCCGAAGCAGTCACCGCCGCCCCAATTCATTGGCCACAACGAGGAACAGTACATGAAGGTCAAGCAGACCCCTATCTCGCAGGCGGTGTTCATCGCCCTGCTCGGCGCCAGCGGCGCCGCCATGGCGCAGGCAGCGGCTCCCCAGCAGCTGGACACGGTGACCGTCACCGGCATCCGCGCGTCGCAGGAGAAGTCGCTCAGCGTCAAGCGCAACGCCGACGCCCACATCGACGTCATCTCGGCCGAAGACATCGGCAAGATGCCCGACAAGAACGTGGCCGACTCGCTGGCTCGCATCCCCGGCGTGACGGTGCTGAACAGCCCCGCCGGCGGCTCTGGCGGCTTCGATGAGCGGGACCGCGTCGGTCTTCGCGGCACCAACCCCAGCCTCACCCAAACGCTCGTCGACGGTCATGGCATCGCCAACGGCGACTGGTTTGTCCTTGATCAAACCGGTGCAGGCGTCGGCCGTAGCGTGAGCTTCTCCCTGCTGCCTTCGGAGCTGGTCAGCCGCGTCGAGGTTCGCAAGAGCTCCGAAGCTTCGCTGGTGGAAGGTGGCACGGCAGGTTCGGTCAACATCATCACGCGTCGCCCGCTGGATTTCTCCAAAGCGCTGACTGCTGAAGTCGGCTTGGGTGCGGTGTATGCCGACCTGCCGAAGAAGACCGACCCCCAGTTCTCGGCTTTGCTCAACTTCCGCAACGAATCGCGCACCTTCGGCGTGATGCTGCAGGCATTCTCCGAACAGCGCAGCCTGCGTCGTGACGGCGTGGAAGCGCTGGGCTATATCAACAAGCTCGACGCGACCACTGCACCGGCCTTGGTCGCCGCGCGTCCCGACCTGAATGGCGTGTTCACACCCGATCTGATCGGCTCCGCCTTGTTCACACAGGAACGCGAGCGCAAAGGCGGCCTGATCCGCGCCCAGATCAAGCCCAACGCGAACTTCGATACGGTTCTCACGGCGTTCTCGTCCAAGATGGAAGCGGACAACTACAACCGCAACTACCTGATGGCGCCTCGCGGCGGCTTGCTCAACACCGCGACCATCTCCGACTACGAGGTGAAGACCGACAGCAACGGCAACAAGACGCTGACCAAGGCCACGTTCAACTGGGCCGCTCCGTCGACTGCCGGCTACTACGACATGATCAGCCGCAAGGCGTCTGCTGAAACCGGCTTCGTCAGCCTGGACTCCAGGCTCAAGGTGAGCGACTCGCTGACGTTCACGGCCAATGCCGGCACCTCGCGCGGCAAGGGCAAGACGCTCAGCCAGGACGTCGTCGAACTGGCGATCGTCAGCACGCGCGCCAGCTACTCGCTGAACGGCACGGACACCGCGCCATCGTTCAGCTTCAACAACCCGACGACGCGTGCCGACTGGATCTTCGGCGCACAGAATGTCGTCGTGCACGACAAGGAGTCCTGGGCCCAGATCGATGGCGAGTACGACCTCGATGCGGGCGTGCTGAAGACGCTGAAGTTCGGCGTTCGCAGTGCCCAGCACAAGCGCTACACCGACCCCATCGTTGCCCAAGGCCCCGGTTGCTCCACCGGCACACCGTATCGCGCCGGTCCGTTCGACTGGAGCCAGCCCAGCGCCTGCTCGGTGGCAGGTGCTGATGCTCCGCAAAACTCGTTCTACACGCTGCCTGCCTTCGGCGGCAACTACCCCAGCAACTTCGGCAGCGGACTGGGCAGTGGCTTCCCGACCAACATCCCGTACATCACCGCTGAGGCATTGGCCGACTACAACCGACGCGTGACCACCCGTGACCCCGTCACCCGCCGCTGGGCGGAGCAGGAGTACTCTGTGAAAGAGACCTCCTCGGCGGCCTATGTCCAGGGCAACCTGGAAGGCAACGGCTGGAGCGGCAACGTGGGTCTGCGCGCAGTCCGCACCAAGCAGAGCTCCAGTTCGTTCCGTGCCAGCCTCGCCGGCGAGACGCCGACGATCACCGGCTCGGCGTTTGGCAACTACACCGTCACCGCGACTGACCTGACCTACACGGACGTGCTGCCCAGCGCCAGTGTGCGATTCGATCTGCGCAGCGACCTCGTGGCGCGCCTGGCGCTGAACCGCACGGTCACCCGTGCCGACTACACGGCACTGTCTGGCTACACCGCCCTCAACTCCACGGGCATGTTCCTGGACAACAACGTGGTCGGCGGAGGCACGGCCGGCAACCCGACATTGAAGCCGGTCCGTTCGACCAACTTCGACGGCAACATCGAGTGGTACTTTGCTCCGCGTGCCTTCGTGTCGGCGGGCGCGTTCCTGATGGACATGAGCAGCTACATCACCGATGGCACGTTCCGCGCCAACTACCCGGTGTTGCTGACCAACACGAACCAGGTCGGCGGCAACCCCCAGCTGGTGAATCGCGACTTCCTCGTGACGGGTCCGACCAACAGGAAGGCCAAGGTCAAGGGCGTCGAGTTCGCGTTCGAAACGCCGGTCGCCGGGAACTTCGGCGTGATGGCCAACTACACGTATGCCGATGGCGAGGACGACACCGGCGACGTTCTGCGCGGCAACGTGAAGAACTCGTTCACGCTCGGCGGCTTCTTCGAGAACGATCACTTCTCGGCTCGCCTGAACTACAGCTACACCGACGACATCTTCGTTGGCAACGACCGCGGCACCAAGTACTACCAGAAGGGGACGGGCGTGCTGTCCGCGTCGCTGGGCTACAAGTTCAACGACAACTTCAGCCTGAGCCTGGACGGTCAGAATCTGAACGATCCCAAGCTCAAGTACTACGCCTCGGAATTGCAGCCGCGCGCCATCTACAGGAACGGCAGCCAGTACTACCTGACCGCTCGCGTCAAGTTCTGATGCAGGGCCCACCGCGGAACCCCTGGGTTCCAGCGGTGGCCATCACCGACCAAAATCAAAAGGGAGCGTGGAGTCCACGCTCCCTTTTTTCATTGCCGTGCCATGAGCGAAACCGCCACCGTCATCGACCGATACATCGCCTCTCGCCCGCTGGGCGGCAGCACGGACGCGCCGCCGCCGGTGAAGCACATCTGCGTCGTCGGCGGCGGCTCGGCGGGCTGGATGACGGCGCTGATGCTGGCCACCACGGCCTACGGCCCGCGGCTGAAGGTGACGGTGCTGGAGTCCCCGCAGGTCGGCATCATCGGCGTCGGCGAGGGCTCGACGCCGTGGCTGCGCCGCTTCTTCGAGATTCTCGGCATCGAGGAATCCGAATGGATGCCCGCCTGCAACGCCACCTACAAGAGCGGCATCACCTTCGACGGCTGGTCCACCAAGCCCGGCTTCGAGCGCTATTTCCATCCGTTCGTGTCGATGCTGGACAACATGACCATGCATCCCTTCGTCGACAACGTGCACGCCCGGCTTGAAGGCGCGGACGTTGACGCGCATCCCGACCGCTTCTTCCTGTCGGCTGCCCTCGCCCGCCAGGCCAAGGGACCGCGCGCCAACACCAGCTTTCCGTTCGACGTCTGGTACGGGTATCACTTCGACGCGACGCTGCTGGGCCAGTTCCTCGGCCGCAAGGCGGTTGGCCGCGGCGTGACGCATCTGCAGCGCCACGTCAACCAGGTGCTGCTGAACGAGCAGGGCGACATTGCCGGCTTGAAGCTGGAGGACGGCGAAACGCTGACCGCCGACTTCTTCGTTGATTGCACCGGCTTTGCCTCGCTGTTGACCGGCAAGGCGCTGCAGACCCCGTTCATCGGCTTCGGGGAGAATCTCTTCAACGACGCCGCCGTCGCGATGCCGACGCCGCTGGACGGGCCGCTGGAGTCGCAGACGGTGGCCACGGCCCTGCGCCATGGCTGGGCATGGAAGATCCCGCTGACGCACCGCCAGGGCAACGGCTATGTCTACAGCAGCTCGCACTGCACTGCCGACGAAGCCGAGACCGAACTGCGCCGCCACCTGGGCCTGCTGGACGCGGACATCCCAGCCCGCCACCTCAAGATGCGCGTGGGCCGGATGGAGAAGATCTGGCATCGCAACTGCGTGGCGATCGGCCTGTCGCAAGGCTTCATCGAGCCCCTGGAAGCCACCGCCCTGCTTTATGTGCAGGTCACCGCGTCGATGCTCGTGGAGGTGCTGGAAAGGCGCGCCCTCGGTCCCGAAGCACAAGCGCAGTTCAACGAGGCGATGCGGCAGCGCTTCGAGAACACGCGCGACTACATCGTCGCGCACTACAAGACCAACTCGCGGACGGACACCCAGTACTGGCGCGCCAACGCGGAGAACATGCATCTGTCCGACTCGCTGCAGGCGGTGCTGATGACCTGGATGTCACGCAAACCGCTCGTTGCTGGCCTGAAGACGGGACGCTTCGGCCAGGGCTACCCCGCCGTGTCCTGGTATGCATTGCTCGCAGGCATGGGCATCTTCCCCGACGCCGAGGACCTCGCGACCCCCACGGCACAGCAGGCCCGCCACGACCTGGCGGCCGTCGATCACTTCATCGCGCACAGCATCGGCAACTTCCCCGACCACCGCGAGCTCCTCGCCAACATCCCGCCGGGCAACAGCGACAAGCTCCTGCAGGTCTACGCCTGGTAGCAGGGCATCACGGCCGCGTCAGCATCTCGATGAGCTGACGGCGCAGGGCGGCATCGCGATCAGCATCGACAGGCCCGAACAAGTGGCGTCGGTCAGCGGGGATATGGGACAGCCCCTCGCCCCTCGCACCAAACACATAGTGGTCGAACAAGGCCCGCCAGCCCTCGCGCTCCCCATCGGGCAGGTGGCGCAGGGCGAGCATGGCCAGACGCATGGCCGCCAGGTGCAGGTCATCCGGCCGCTGCGGCGCGGCCAGGGGGCGCCACCAGTAGTTCATCAGGATGTTCAGGTGCGGCGCCAGCGCTTCGACCTGATGGAACCACAGCGGCGGCATGTAGATCGCATCGCCCGGCTCCAGTTCGGCCACGCGCGCCTGCTGCAAGGCCTCGGCAAGCCGAGGGAACTGGACCGGGTCGGCGCGGTGCAGGTCAGGCACGACGGACATCGGCGCCGGCGTGGGCGCATAGTCCGGCGGGCCGAGGTAGAGCAGTGGCGCGCATTGCGGCGGCAGCAGCGTGAAGCGGCGCCGCCCGACCGCCACGCAGGCGATGTTGTGGGAGTCGTCGAAATGCGCCGGCACGGTGGCGCGGTTGCCGATCCAGATGCGCGCCGGAATGGCGGCGTCCAGCAGCGCCAGCGCATTGGCGCGCTCCAGGCCCGGCAGCGCCTCGGACACCAGTGCGCTCTGCGCGGCGAGCGCCGGTGGATCGGGGAAATGGCTGTAGCGCCAGAGCTGCTCGAACAGCGCGGCGTAGGGCCGCTTGTCGCGCATGAAGTTGAAGCCGGCCAGGTCGGGCTTGTAGCTGAAGGCCCGGGTCGGCTCGGGCTTGGCGAGCACGGCGTCCACCGCCTGGCCGCCGTCGAAACCCATCAGGTATTGCAGGCAGGGCTCCAGGCCTGCGCGCCCCTGCGCCACCAGCGGCCAGTGCGCGGCCGCGCCACGCATCACCACCGGCTCATAGGCAGGCACCACCTCGCGTTCGAAGCGCTCGCGCGTGATGCCGTCGATCTCCTTCATTGCCTGCATGCGGCCGCCTTTCAACGCCGCCGCGCCAGGGCGCCGTGCCAGGGCTCGGGAATGTGGCCGGCGGGCTCCTGCTCCCGCTGCACCACATAGTGCCCGAACATCGCCGCCCAGGCGTCGCGCTGGTTCTCAGGCAAGGCGTTGAGGACCTGGATGGCCTGCAGCAGGGCATGGGCGGGCGCGGGCAAGTCCCTGGCACCCACCACCGGCCACCAGTAGTTGATCAGCAGGTTCACCTTCTCCAGCGCCTCGACCTGATGGAACCACAGCGGGGGGATGTAGAGGGCGTCCCCCGGCTCCATCTCCGCAACCAGCGCTGATGCCAGGGCCTCCCGGTAGCGCGGATAGCGCTCGAAATCCGGCGCCCCGGGGTGCACGACGGAGATGGGCGCGCCCGAAGGCGTGTGCTCCAGCGGGCCGATGTAGAGGTTGCCGACCTGCTCGGGCGCAAACAGCGTGAAGCGCCGCCGGCCCGCCACCACGCAGGCCAGGTTGTAGGGGTGGTCGTGGTGCACCGGCACGGTCAGCGCATTGCCGAGCCAGAAATTGGGAATGACGCCGGGCAGAGCGGCGAGCACGTTCTCATCGAGGAAGCCCGGGATGACCTCGCTGACCTTGGCGCACTGCGCGGCGATGGACGGCGCGCCCTCGGCCGGCAGATAGGCTGTCAGATGGGCCATGAACTCGGACAGGCCCATGCGCGCCTTGACGAAGGCGAAATCGGTCAGGGCCTCGTTGTAGCCCATCACGCCGCGGGCCGCCGCGCGCGTCTTGGTGGCCATGACCTCGACGCCGCGGTCCAAGCGCCGCAGGTAGTCGCAGATGGCCAGCGGGCTCTCGCGCCCGGCCCTGACGGCGACCCATGACCCCACCAGCCCCTTCAGCAGCACGGGCTCGGCGCGCTTCTCCAGGCGGTCCTTGAGTTGCGGCTCGTCGGCGGCCGACCAGCTTTCAACCGGCTTCATGTCAGTGGGAATCGCCTTCCATTCAGAGGTGGCCATTGTCCCGGCTGCCGGCCCGGGCCAGGCCTCCGGCAAACCCTGCACAGCGACAAGTCCACTTGCTGACCAGTTAAAAAAGACGAACAAAGCCAGCCTGAACACGCAAGCGGCTCGTCGTCGCCGAGCAACAGCATTTCAGGCACCAGTCAGATACCAGCTCAATGCAGATCCATGCACCGCCACAGGGCACACAGCCCCGTCTTCATAGGGCATGACCTAAGTCACTCGGGAAACTACTCGGATCAAACTGGTAGCAAAGTGGCGTTACCAATCGATATAGTGGCCTTGGATTGGTTGCACGCACTCCGAACCAGACAAGGCGACAACCGGACTCAAGGTGGTATGCAATGGCCCCAGGCGACCACCTCGCACACCCGAATCAACGGCCATAACGAGGATCAGTTCATGAAGGTCAAACCGACCCCCATCGCGGCCGCCGCCGCCCTGACATTGCTCAGCATGTCGCTCGCCGCCCAGGCACAAGAAGCGGCAGCTCCGGCGCCGGCACAGCTCGAGCAGGTGGTCGTCACCGGCATCCGCGCTTCGCTGCAGACCGCTGCGACCATCAAGAAGAACGCCAGCGCCGTCGTCGACGCCGTTTCGGCCGAAGACGTGGGCAAGCTGCCCGACGCCGACGTCGGCCAGGCCCTGGGCCGCATCCCCGGCATCTCCGTCGGCCGCGCCTTCGGCCAGGGTGCCACGGTGTCCATCCGCGGCTCCGACCCGCAGATGACCTACACGACGCTGAACGGCCAGACCGTCGCGTCCACGGGCTGGTACGACCAGCTCGACATCGACCGCTCCTTCAACTATTCCCTGCTGCCGGCCGAGCTGATCGGTGGCATGGAGGTCTACAAGTCCTCCCAGGCCGACCTGACCGAAGGCGGCATCGGCGGCACCGTCATCGTCAAGACCCGCAAGCCCCTGGACATGGCCGCCAACAGCGGCTTCGTCAGCGTCAAGTACGGCAAGGGCACGATCAGCGACCCGGAGAAGGAAGTCTCGGGCCTGTACAGCTGGAAGAACGCCGGCAAGAGCTTCGGCGTGCTGGCCGCCGCCGCCCACTCCGAAGGCGCCTACATCCGCCGCGGCGTCGAGGCCGACAACCGCTGGTCGGCCGACGTGGCGCCCACCGCCTTCATCCAGGACCGCAAGCGCGACGCCATCAATGTCACGCTGCAGGCCAAGCCGGTCGAAGGCCTGGACCTCGGCCTGAACCTGCTCAAGCTCAAGCTCGTTGGCGACAACAGCAACGCCAGCGACTACATCTTCCAGGACCCGAACTGCACCCAGCGCAACACCGAGGTGAAGTCGGCCTGGAACCCGACCGGCATGTGCGTGAAGAGCGTCACCACCGCCACCAACCCGCTGCCGACGCAGTTCTTCCAGGTCTGGGCCCGCCAGGCGCAGATGACCTCGGACAGCGTCACCTTCGACGGCCACTACAAGCTCGACGGCGCCAAGTTCGACTTCGTCGCCGGCTCGACCAAGGCCGAGGGCGGCACCTCGCTGACGGCCAACTTCCAGTCCGGCAACTGGGACGCCGGCTTTGCCCGCCCGAACTGGCAGGGCACCATCGACGCCACCGGCAAGCAGATCGTCATCAGCCCGACCAGCAGCCAGTCCTTCACGGCGGCCCAGCTGCCCTCGGCCCTGGCACCGCAGACCTGGGCCACCTCGCGCGGCCCCAACAAGGACCAGGAGAAGTACGTCCAGGCCGACGGCACCTTTGACCTCGCCTGGGGCGCCATCAACACCTTCAAGGCCGGCGTTCGCTTCGCCGACCACACGTTCGAGCGCCGCGCCTTCCGCCCGGTCTGGGCCGGCACCATCGCCACCAGCGCCACGTCGGGCCTGTTCGACGGCACGGTGCAGGTGGCCAGCTGGGACGTCCCGCGCGCCAACGTGCCCGCCATGCTGGCCGGCACGACGAAGAACATCACCGGCTGGAACGAAGACCGCGCCGCCTACGGTGAGATCAACGAGAAGAACAAGTCGGCCTACGGCATGTTCGAGTTCGAAGCCGAGAACCTGCGCGGCAACGTCGGCCTGCGCTACATCTCGACCGACGTGAAGAACATCGGCTACAAGTTCGACGGCACGCCGCTGGCCGCGGGCGACTACTCGGGCAACGTCAACTGGGGACGCAGCACGGTCGAGAACAAGTCCAGCTACAACGACGTGCTGCCCAGCGTGAACCTGGCCTTCGACCTGCGCAAGGACCTGGTGCTGCGCGCCGCCGCCTCGCAAGCCATCACGCGCCCGAACTTCGCCAACATGTTCGGCGTGGCCGTCTCGGGCTACAACGACGACCGCGTCGGCAACGAGACCTGGACCATCGGCAGCGTCGCCTTGAAGCCCATGAAATCCAGCCAGGTCGACGTCAGCCTGGAGTACTACTACGGCAAGGGCAACGTCATCTCGGCCACCTTCTTCAACAAGGACATCTCGAACTTCATCACGACCAATGTCGCGCTGAACCAGAAGGTCGGCCTGGTCGACCCGCTGAGCAAGGTGGACAACTGGACGGTGCAGAGCTTCGTCAACGCCGGCGGTGGCCGCCTGCGCGGCGTCGAGCTGCAGGCCAACCACGCCTTCAACAACGGTCTGGGCTTCGTCGCCAACTACACCTACACCGAAGGCACGGCCCCCAAGGAAAGCTTCGCCGACCAGCTGGGCATCTTCACGCAGTCGTCCAAGCACAACGTGAATCTGGTGGGCTACTACGAGACCTCGGACTACTTCGGCCGCCTGGCCTACAACTGGCGCTCCAAGTACATCATTCGCGAGAACGCCTTCTGGTACGGCAACCGCATGCACGACAACACCGGCACGCTGGACGCGAGCTTCGGCTGGAACATCAACAAGTGGCTCAAGCTCAGCCTCGACGCGGTGAACCTGACCAAGCAGGACGACGTGCAATACGGCGCCATGTCGCCCAGCCTGCCGGCCGACGGCCTGCACAAGGATCCTCTGAAGGCCGGCTACCCCGCCTGGTCCTTCAAGGGTGAGACGACCTACAAGATCGGTCTGACGGCCAAGTTCTGACCGATCAACGCTTGTCTCCTTTCCAGCCCGGCAGCCGCCGGGCTTTTTTTGGAAGACATCTGCGGCGCGTTTCACATGGCGACCTAGACTCGCCCCACTGACGCCCCCACCCCTGGAAATGCCGCTTTCGCTTCGCACGCTCACCGAGGCCACGTCCCTTCATGCGCTGATGGATTGGCCATTCGATTTCCGACTCCTCGACGACGAGGAGAAGCCTGCAAGTGGCGACTGGTACACCATCGAGGCCGACGAACCGTTCGACCCCGTCGCCCAGGACGGCACAACCGGCAGCTTCTTGCTTGGCCGGTCGAGCGGCCGCGTCCTGTACGTATCGTCCGAGGGACAAGCAGGCGTCGTTGCCGCATCGCTTGAGGAATTCCTCCAGTTGCTGCTGCTGCCCGTTTCCTGGCGAGACCTCCTCAAGTTTTCTGGCGGTGGGCGGCTGCTTGAAATGCAACGCTGCCTAGATGAGCTCGCACGACCTGCTGAGGAGGACGATCTCGAGCACGCTCAGGATCTCGCCTCGGCCCAGCACAGACTTCGGCAGACCCTGAATCTGGCAGACGCCCCAGAAGCCCTGCAGCGGCTCCACCAGGCAGTCAGCGTCCTCTCTCGGCGCGTGCGGGTTGCGTCACTCGACGGCACTCCATTTGCGGAGCTGTTCAATTCCTTCACGATCGACAGCATGCGACGGCACCCAACGCGCTGAGAGCGGCAAAAACGCTTGATGCGCTACGCCGAGGCCCCGCGACGGTTTAGAAGTCGTAGAAGGAATTCAGCGTCAGCCGCCCGCTGCGCGGATTGGCATTGATGCCGAGCTGCGGATTGACGACGGCCGAGTGCAGCAGGCTGCCGCGGTAGACGACGAGGCGGTTGAAGCGCGCCGGCATCATGCCGAGGAACTCGAAGTGCTCGTCGGCGTCGTCGAAGTAGCGCTGGGCCGGCGGACGGGCATTGAGCTCGTCGTAATAGACGTCGAGAAAGTGCTCGCGGTTGTCGGCCGTGACCTGCTGCAGGCCGGTCGCCTTGTGGCGGTAGAAGCCCGTGCCGCCATGCGCCTCGTCGCAGAGATAGAGCAGCACCGCGATGTGGTGGGGCGTGCTGGCGTCGAAATGCGGCGTGCGCTGCAGGGGGCCGAGCTCGCTGGGCGGCATGGTGGTCAGCGAGAAGGCGCATTCGGCCTTGCGTAGCGCGAGCGCCTCGGGCACGCCGAAGTTGAGGCGGATCAGCGGCTCCATCAGCGCCGTCAGGCGGGACGAATAGTCGGCCGGCGCGACGGCGCGCACGCCGGGATAGCCCTTGCGATCGGCCACGCCGGGATAGGGCGTGAAAGCGCTGCGGCTGGCGATCTCGACCAGGGCCTGCGGGTCTTCAAGGAAGTTGTCGATGAAGACGATGCTGTGCTCGCCGACCTGCACGGACTGGATGTCCGGCGGCATGCGGATGGCGAAAGCTTCGCTCATTGGTGCACCCTTCGGCCTGCGGCCTGTCCCGCCGAGCGGGAGCGAGCTCGCTTGGGGCGGCCCGGCGCGTCGCTCATGCGCGTTGATAGGCCGCACGCAGGCCCATCAGCCAGTCGCGGTGGCTGGGCAGGCTGCGGATGGCCTGCTCCGCCGCGCGGGTCACATGCTCGAACTGCTCCAGGCTCTCGCGGCGCTCGAAGTCCGAGATCGGCAGCGGCCGCGTCGCGAAGCGCATGCCGTAGAGCACATAGAGGTGGTTGTCGACGTCGAAGAGGTCGAAGCGGCTGGTGAAGTCGTTCTTCTGCGGATGGCGCACGGCCCAGCGGCCCAGGCGTTCGCGCAGCAGGTCGGACAGATGGTCGCCGCGGCGGTTCTCCAGCCAGAAGGACGAGTCGCTGCGGTCCGACAGGTGGTAGTGCAGCTGCACGAAATCGATGACGCGCTCCCAGGTGTAGGTCACGGCCTCGTTGTAGCCGCGGCGCAGCGCGTGGGCGTCGTCGCGCATGCGGGGGAAATTGCGCGACAGCAGGTTGGCGGAGAAATCCGTCACCAGGATGGAAGTGGCCTCCAGCGGCTCGACGAAGCCCTGGGCCAGCCCCAGGGACACGCAGTTCTGGAACCAGAACTGCTGGCGGTAGCCGATCTTCATCGCGATCTTGCGCGGCGACAGCGAATCCGGCTTCACACCCAGATAGCTCGCATAGCACTCGATGGCGCGCGACTCGCTCATGTGGGCGCTCGAATAGACGAAACCCGTGCCGCGCCGGTGCGTGACCGGGATGTCCCAGATCCAGCCGGCCTCATGGGCCTGGGCCAGCGTATAGGGCGGGATCTCGTCGGCCGGGTCGGTCGGCACCTGCTGCACCAGGGCCGTGTCACTGAGGATCTGGTGCGACTTGTCGACGAAGGGCACCTTGAGCACCCGCTGGGCCAGCAGGGAAGCGAAGCCGCTGCAGTCGACATAGAAGTCGAAGGGCAGACTCTCGCCCGTGGCCATGCGCAGCGCCGTGAGGGCACCGTCCTCGCCGCGCTCGGCGTCGACGACGGTCGCGATCAGGTGGCGCACGCGGAAGCGCTGCTTGGCGTTGTCCGCCAGCAGGGCCGCGAACTTGTGGGCGTTGACGTGATAGGCGTACTCGATGTCGCCGGCATAGGGAGGCGACGAGATCGCCTTCGGGCTGCGCCCGGCCTCGGCCACGCGCGTGCTGATGGACACGTCGGAGTAGGACCGCAGCGGCTGCTCCAGCCAGGTCGGCGTGATGTCCAGCCCTTCCGGGAAGGGCGAGGCAAAGGGGTGGTAGTAGAAATGGTCCTTGCCGTGCCGGGCCGCATCCAGCCAGCCCTGGAACTTGATGCCGTTCTTGAAGGTGGTGTCACAGGCCACCAGCAGATCGGCCTCGGAGATGCCGAACTTGCGCAGCGAGGTCTTGATGGCCGGCACCGTGCCCTCGCCCACACCGATGATGGGCACGTCGGCCGACTCGATGACGGTGATCTCGACCTCGTTGTCGGCGCTCAGCTCATAGCCGAGATGGTTGGCGGCCAGCCAGCCGGCCGTGCCGCCGCCGATGATGGCGATGCGTCGGGTCTTCATACCTTCCAGTACCAGCCGCGGCGGTCCAGGGCCCAGACGATGAGGGCCCAGACGCCGACAAAGGCCAAGGCAAAGGCCAGCGATTGCCCCTGCGGGCCCAGCCACGGCCCGAGCGGCCCGAACACCGTGCGGTACAGCGGCTCCATGCCGCCCGTGGCGACCAGCAGCACCGTGCACATCCAGGCCCCGGCATAGGCGCCGATGGCGTTCAGGCCAAAGGCGCGGCCCCAGGGCCTGTGCCCCATGTGGTCCATCCACTGATGCGCCGCGGCCAGGGCCACGGCGGCCAGGCCGCCGGTCCACAGCACGAAGGACGGCGTCCACAGCTGCTTGTTCCAGGGCAGCCAGGCCGACCACCACCAGCCGACCAGGGCCGCCGCGATGCCGGTCAACAGCAGGCCACGCGTCTGCTCGCGCCGCAGCAGGCCGCCGCAGAGCAGGCCGAAGACGGTCGTCGCCAGCGCACCCAGCGTGGACAGCACGCCCTCGGGGTCGAAGGCGATGCCCGTCGCCGCATGCCATTCATAGGCGAAGCGGCCCAGCACGGCAGTGTCGACGTGCTGGTTCAGGCTGCCTGCCTTCTCGAGCGTCGGGCTGCCGAACAGCAGCAGCGCGCCATAGCCGATCAGCAGGGCCAACAGCAGCATCCACTGCCCGCGCGCGCGCAGCTGCAGGGCCGCCACGCCGGCGACCGCAAAGCACAGGCCGATGCGTTGCAGCACGCCCGGCGCGCGGAATTCGGGCTTGTGCATCAGCCACCAGGCCAGCAGATGCAGCAGCAGGCCCAGGCCGATGATGCGCAGGCCACGCTGGATCACGGCAGCGCGCGCAGGACCGCCGGCGGCGCCTGCATCCACGCGCGGCCCCAGGGCCAGCGCGGCCGACACGCCGACGATGAAGAGGAAGAAGGGAAAGATCAGGTCGGTCGGCGTGCAGCCATGCCAGGCCGAGTGCTGCAGCGGCGCGTAGACGGCGCCCCAGTCGCCCGGGTTGTTGACCAGCAGCATGGCCGCTACGGCCAGGCCGCGCAGCGCGTCGACCGACGCGATGCGGCGGGACATCAGCCCACTCACGGCTGCATCGCGTTCAGGATTTCGCCGTTGTCCTGGCTCAGTTCCCAGGCGAAGACGCCGGCCATGCCCTGCTTCTTCGCGAACGCCACCTTGGCACGCACGGCGCGCGGGTCGTCGTAGCCGACGAAGCGGCCGCCGCCGACCATGGCCCAGGACTGGGTGCGCTTGTCGAAATGGGCCTTCATGCCCTGCAGCGAATCGATGTCCTTGAAGGCCACCGAGCCGTCCTCGTTGGGCCAGGGCTTGGCATAGCGGCCGTCGGCCTTGACGCCGTCGAAGCCGCGGCCGTACATGGCGACGCCTGCCACCATCTTGGCCGGCGGCACGCCATCGGCCTTCATGTTGGCGAAGGAAGCCTCCAGGCTGTTGTCATCGCCCGGCCTGGCGCTGCGCAGGGCCGTGTGGTTGCCGGCCTTCTTCGTCCAGGGGCCGGTGAAGTCATAGGTCATCATGAAGACGAGATCCAGCGCCTTGGCCGCCCGACCCATGGCCGTGGGCATGCGCTTGAGCTGCTCGCGCGTGGTGTTGACGGCCACAGTCAACGCGTAGCGCCTGCCGGTCTCGCGGCCCAGGTCGTCCAGGCCCGCGCGCAGGTCCTGCATCAGCAGCACGAAATACTCGCCATCGGCCTTGCTGCCGAGCTGCACACCGTTGGAGGCACCGTTGTTGCCCGGGTGCTCCCAGTCGATGTCCAGGCCGTCGAAGCCGGGATGGGCGCGCAGCCAGGCCAGGCTGTGCTTGACGAAGGCGGCACGGCCTTCGGGCCTCGCGGCCAGGTGGAAGAAGGGGTCGGAACCGCCCCAGCCACCGACCGAGGCCAGCACCTGCACCTTGGGGTCGCGCTGCTTCAGGCGCTGGAAGGCGGCCGAGAAAATGTCCTGGTCGGCATGCGGCTGGATGCCGAAATTGGGCTGGCCCTTGCAGCCCTCGGCGTCCTGGGCCCGCTGGCCCTCGCCGCAGATCAGCAGGAAGGCATAGAGGATGTGGGTGACGCGGCCGGGCTGCAGCTGCTCGACGACATCGACGCCGCGCTCGGCCAGGATATAGGTGCCCACGACGGGTTTCGTCTGCGCTTGGGCCAGGGAGGCCGCCAGCGCCAGCGCGGCGATCAGGAGCTTCTTCATAGATTGCACTCGCTCTTCAGGCCCACATCGGGCACGGTGTCCTGGCGGGCCACGCCTTGCTTGCGGAGCTGCTCGGCGCGGGCCTGCATGGCGTCGGGGCTGACGGTCTGGCCGGCCTGGTGCAGCACCCAGTCGACGTCGAACTGGTAGTCGCGCGGCGCGCCGGCCACGGCACCGGCCGAGATCCAGTGGTTGAAGCTGATCGCCATCGGCTTGGCCGGCACATTGCGGCCGGTGTGTTCGCCGATCAGCCGGCCATTGACGTAGTGGCGGGTGCGCGCGGCCTCGACCTGCACGGTCAGCAGCTGCCAGCCGTCGAAGCTGCCGGGCAGGATGGAGGCCTGGTTGAAGGACTGCCAGGGATCGATGCGCACGGTCTGCCAGCTCACGCCGTAGAGCCGCGTGCCCGTTTCGCCCCAGCCGCCATGCGGCAGGTACTCGAAATCGACCTCGCTGAAGTCGGGGTCGTAGTCGTGCCTCAGCGGGCCGGCCAGGAAGAAGCTCTGGATGATGGGATCGCGCGAGCCCGCCGTGTCGCGAAAGCGCACGCGCGCCGACGTCGTGCCGATGAGAAATTTGCGCGCCGCGCAGAGCTGGGCCAGCGTCGTGTTGGCCGGCGTGCCGTCGGTGGACAGCTTGAGCTTGAGCAGGCCGGCATCCAGCGCGAGCTGGCCCTTCGCAAAGCGCGCGCCGGGCAGGCCGGGATGGCCTGTGCCCTCGCGCAGCACCCAGCCGCTGTCGCGCAGGGCGTCGAGGTCCTTCTGCGAGAAGTCGTCGAAGAACTCACCGGATGCGAAGGCGGGAGCGCTGGCCAGCGCCAGCAGGGTCAGCGCGAACTTCATGCGGGCACCGCCTCGGCAGGCGTCGCGCCCTTGCGCGGCATGGGCACCCACAGCAGCAGCAGCAGGGCCGGCAGGCCGCAGGCGATGGTCCAGGCGAAGAAGTTCTCGTAGCCCAGCGCGATCTGGATCTTGCCGCTGATGAACTTGCTGAAGATGAAGCCCAGTTGCATGACGCCCGAGCCCAGCGCGTAGTGCGCGGTCTGGAAGCGGCCCGGCGCCACGGCCTGCATGATGTAGAGGATCATGCCGACGAAGCCGAAGCCATAACCGAACATCTCCACGCCCACCGCGGCGCCGATGTGGAGCAGGTCTGGCGGCAAGGTGGCGGCCAGGTAGTAGAAGGTGACGTTGGGCACGCTCATCGCGACCAGCAGCAGCGGCATCGCGCGCTTCAGGCTCAGCTTGCTGGTGACCCAACCGCCGAGTACCGAGCCCACCAGGAAGGCGCCGGTCCCCACCCAGCCGTAAACGTCGGCCACCTGGCCGTTCGTCAGGCCCAGGCCGCCCTTGTCGCGCGCCTCGACGAGAAACAGCGGGCCTATCGTCTGCACCTGGCCTTCGGCCAGCCGGAACATGACGATGAAGAGCACGGCCTGCCAGATGCCGGGCTTCTGGAAGAAGTCGATGACGACCTCCTTCAGCATCGCGGCCACGCCCGACGCCGTCAGCTCGCTGTGTTCGGTCGACAGCGTGCCGGGCAGGAAGCGCGCGTTGTAGGTGGCCAGCACGGCGACCAGGCCGGCCAGCATCAGAAACACCGCCGACCATGCATTGGCCGCACCCATCTGGCCTTCCAGGTGGCCGGCGATCTTCAGCACCACGCCGGTGATGAAGAAGCGCGCGCAGTTGAAGAAGGCGCCCTGCCAGCCCGCATAGGTGGCTTGCCGCTTCTGATCCAGGGACGACATATAGAGGCCGTCGCAGGCGATGTCGTGCGTGGCCGAGGCATAGGCGATCAGGAACAGCACGATGATGGCCGCGCCGAACCAGTGCGGCAGCTGCAGCGCCAGCGCCATCAAGCCCAGGCCGAAAGCGCCCACGTACTGCGCGATGACGACGATGAGCTTTTTGCTGCGCGCCAGCTCCAGGAAGGGGCTCCACAGCGGCTTGATGGCCCAGGCCAGGCCCAGCGCGGCCGTCCATTCGGCAATGCTGTCATTGGCCACGCCCAGGTTCTTGAACATCAGGCCGGCGATGAGCATGACGACAAAAAACTGCATGCCCTGCACGAAGTACAGGGTCGGGACCCATCTCATGGGCGTCTTGGCCTGTTCCATCACTGCAGTCCTTGCGGCGCGCGGCCGGTGGCTTGAACACGGCCTTCCAGCCAGGCCCTCAATCCCTCCAGCGCGCCGGGCGCGAAGCCCCAGCTCAGCACCGTCGGGCCGGCCACGTCCAGGGTCTGGTAGGGGTTCCACAGCGACAGGTGCAGGTCGGGCCGCCATTCGCTGGCGGCCAGGCCGTAGCGGGCGCGGCGCGTGGAGACGAGGATGTTGACGCGGCCGTCCTTGGGCACCGTCGTCCAGTCGAGCTGGGCGATGTCGTCGACCATCTGCACCTGGGCATCGGTGAAGGCCTCGAACAAGGCCACGGCCTGGCGGCCAGTCGGGCCGGCTTCCGACACCATGTCGGTGGGCACATCGCCCTGCACGATGACGCGGATGGGGGCGGACAGCGCCGGCGGGCGGGCCCCGCGCAGGGCGGTGAGGCCGGCGGCCCAGGCCTGGGCCATCAGCGCATGGTCGGCCGCACGGGCTGCGCCGTCATCCACGACGCGGGCCGGGTAGGCAGCGGCCAGGCCGTCCAGGCGGCGGTTGGCCGTCGCGCCCTGCTCCGGTGTCAGGCGGCCGCTGTTGAAGGCGTCGCGCAGCGCGTTGATGGCCACCAGCTGCTCGGCCAGCGAGCCCTGGGCCAGCACCATGTCGGCGCCGGCCTCGATGGCCATGACGGCCGACCGCGCATAGCCGAAGCGCTCGGCCACCGCCTTCATCATCAGCGCGTCGGTGATGACGACGCCGTCATAGCCCCAGTCCTGGCGCAGGATGCCGCCAATCAGCTGTGGCGACAGCGTCGCCGGCCGGTCGGGGTCGATCTGCGGATAGACGATGTGGGCCGTCATCATGGCCGGGGCCTGGCCGGCCAGGGCCTTGAAGGGCGCCAGCTCCAGCGCGTTCAGCTCGGCGCGCGTCTTGTCGACGGTGGGCAGGGCGTGGTGGGAGTCGACATGGGTGTCGCCATGGCCCGGGAAGTGCTTGACGCAGCAGGCCACGCCTTCGCGCAGCGAGCCGCGCATCCAGGCGGACGCGAGGCGGCTGACCTCGACCGGGTCATTGGAGAAGCTGCGCTCGCCGATGACCGGGTTGGCCGGGTTGTTGTTGACGTCCAGCACCGGCGCGAAGTTCCAGTTGATGCCCAGCGACTTCAGGCCGCGCGCGACGGCCGCGCCCACAGCCTCGGCCCGTGCCGCATCGCCGCTGGCGCCCAGGGCCATGGCCGACGGCGGCTGCGGCAGGAAGGTGGCGCGCACGACGGCGCCGCCTTCCTGGTCGATGCCGATCAGCGCCTCGGGGCCCAGCACCTCGATAAGGTCGCGCATCAGCGCCCTCACCTCGTCCTCGGTGCCGAGGTTCTTGCGGAACAGGCAGACCGAACGGATCTTCTGCTCGCGCAGGAAGGCCGCGGTCTCGGCGTCGAGGGACTGGCCGGGGATGTCGACCATCACGAGACGGCCGGGATCAAAGGTGGTCATGATCAATGCGTCTTGGTGACTTTGGCGAGGTTGGGCGGCACATCAGGGTTGAAGCCGCGCGCACGCGCCAGGGCTTCGACCATGGGATAGAAGCTCTGCACCAGGGCGATGGGGTCGAGGTCCTCGTTGCCCGTGGTGACCAGCGGCAGCTCGGCGCCGGGCGTGCCGATGGGGGCGGCCAGCAGCACGCGGCCGCCGCGCTGGCGCATCTCGTCGGCGATGGCCAGCAGGCCAGCCTGGGCCGGGCCGCGCGGCGCGAAGATGAGCAGGGGATAGCCGTCGCGCACCAGGGCCATGGGGCCGTGCTTGACCTCGGCACCCGAGAAGGCCTCGGCCTGGATGCCGCAGGTTTCCTTGAGCTTGAGGGCCGCTTCCATCGCGACGGCCAGGCCGGTGCCGCGGCCGAGCACGAAGAGGCGCTCCTCGTTCTGCAGCACCGGCAGGGCGGCGCTCCAGTCGAGCTTGGCGGCCTGCTCCAGCGCGATGGGCAGCACATTCAATGCGGCACGCAGCGCATCGTCCTGCTGCCAGGCCGCGACGACGCGGGCACCGGCGACGAGCTGGGCGATATAGCTCTTGGTGGCGGCCACGCTCTTCTCGGGACCGGCGTGCAGCTCGAACACATGCTCGGCGGCGGCGGCGAGCGGCGAGCCGCTGGCGTTGACGAAGGCCACGGTGCGGGCACCGCCTTCGCGGAAAAACTTCGTCGGCGCGATCAGGTCGGGGCTCTGGCCCGACTGCGAAAAGGCCATGGACACCAGGCCCTGGCAATGGATGCGGCTCTGGTAGAGCGTGATCAGCGACATCGGCAGCGAGGTGACCAACCGGCCCAGGCGCGCCATGACCAGATAGGCCAGGTAATGGGCGGCGTGGTCGGAGCTGCCGCGCGCAATGGTCAGCACGCTGGACGGCGGCTGCTCCTGCAGGGCCTGGCCCAGGCGGGCATAACTCAGCGGATCGGCCGCCAGCTGGCGGGCCACCACGTCAGGCGCGCTCAGCGCCTCTTCAAGCATCAGCGACGACATCGATCTCTTCACCTTCAACAAACACGCGCCGCAGATTCAGTGCGGCATCCAACACGACCACATCGGCCCAGGCCCCGGCGGCAAGCCGACCGCGGTCCGACAGGCCCAGGTATTCGGCCGCGGCGGTCGACACGCGCCGCGCGGCATCCATCACGTCCAGGCCCAGCACCTGCACGAGATTGCGCAAGGCCTGGTCCATGGTCAGCGCACTGCCGGCCAGCGTCCCGTCGGCCAGGCGCACGCCGCCCAAACACTTTTGAACCGTGTATTCACCGAGGCGGTACTCGCCGTCGGGCATGCCGGCAGCGGCCGTCGAATCGGTGACGCAGAACAGGCCGGGAATGCTGCGCAGCGCGACGCGGATGGCGCCGGGGTGCACATGCATGAGGTCGGGAATCAGCTCGGCGTGCTCGCCATGGGCGAGTGCCGCGCCGACCATGCCGGGCTCGCGGTGATGCAGGCCCGTCATGGCGTTGAAGAGATGGGTGAAGCCGGCCGCGCCGGCCTGGATGGCCGCCACGCCGTCGTCATAGCCGCCGGCGCTGTGGCCGATCTGTACGCGGATGCCGGCGTCGCGCAGCGGGCCGATGAGGGCCAGGTGGCCGGTCATCTCGGGCGCGATGGTCAGCACCTTGATGGGCGCGAATTCGTTCAGCCGCTGCACCTCTTCCAGCGTGGCGGGAATCGCATGCGCGGGCTGGGCGCCGAGCTTGTCGGGGCTGATGTAGGGGCCTTCCAGGTGCACGCCGAGCACGCGCGCCGACTGCCGGCCGCGCTCGCGGCAGACCGGCCCGAGGGCCTTCAGCGCGGCCTCGATCTCGCCAACCGGCGCCGTCATCGTCGTGGCCAGCAGGGCCGTGGTGCCGTGGCGGGCGTGGCGACGGGCGATCGTCGCGATGGCGTCGCCGCCTTCCATCGTGTCGCGGCCGCCGCCGCCGTGCACATGGGTGTCGATGAAGCCGGGCAGCAGGATGGGTCGGCCGCCCTCGCCGGCGCGCGAGACGGCGATGGGGTCGCCGCTGACGGCCTTGATCCGCCCCTGCTCAATGTCCAGGTGGCCGGTGATCACGCCCTGGGGCGTGACGATGTCGCCTTCGAGTCGCATCCCGTCAGTCCCTGCGCATCTCGGCAACGAAGTCGTAGTAATCGCTGCGGCAATAGGAATGCGTCAGCTCGACCGCCTGGCCGGAAGACAGGTAGCCGACCCGCGTGATGAACAGCACCGCCGCGCCTAACGGCACTTCCAGCAGGCCAGCGAGCTTGGCGTCCGCGTTCAGCGCGCGGATGTGCTGCAGCGCGCGCACCGGGGCGCGGTCGCCGAGGTGGGTGTAGAGCGAGGCCTCGACCTTCTGCGGATCGGGCAGCACGGTCTGGGGCAGCACCGAGACCTCGTAGGCCATGACGACCGAGTCGGCCAGGCGCAGGCGCTCCAGGCGGGCGACGCGCTCGCCGCTCTTCAGTTCCAGCGACAGCTGCTCATCCGGCGCCGCCGGCGTGAAGCCGCGCAGCAGCCAGCGCGAGCTGGGCACGAAGCCGCGCTGGTGCAGTTCTTCGGAGAAGCTGGTCAGGCGGGTCAGCGGCTGCTCCAGCTTGGGCGCGATGTAGTTGCCCGAGCCGCGCTTGCGGATGATCAGCCCCTGCTCGACGAGGCGGTCGATGGCCTTGCGTGCCGTGACGCGCGACAGCTCCAGCTGTTCGGCCAGCACGCGTTCGCTGGGCAGAGCCTCGTCGGCATGGAAGACGCCGTCGCGGATGGCCATGGCCAGGCTCTGCGCCAGCTGCATGTACAGAGGTGACGCCGCGTTGGGGTCGGGCTTGAAATCGAAAACAGCGCTCATGCTTGGTTCATTTCTTGTTGTTGAATCAACCAGAGCGCGCCGCTGACGGGCTCGCCCTGGGGTTCGACACGGCGTGACTGCAAGGCCGGGCTGAGGCGCGGTGCGAGACGCAACGCGATGCTGCCGGCCAGGGCCAGCGGCAGGGTGGGATGGAGGGCCGCCGCGAGGGCGTCCAGCGCACGCGCGGCCTCGGCCAGCAGCGCACTGGCGGCAGGGTCGCTCTCCTCGTGATCGAAGACGAGGCGAGCCAGGCCGGCATAGCCGCCCTGCCCCGCCTGGGCGCAGAAGCCCAGCATGTCCTCGCGCGTCGCGCCGGTCTGGCGCCAGACGGCCTGCACCAGCGGGCCGGCGGGCACGCGGCTGTCGTAGGCGGCCTGGGCCAGCTTCATGGCCTGCTGGCCCAGCCAGGCGCCGCTGCCTTCGTCGCCGATCTGCCAGCCCCAGCCACCGACCATGCGGCGGCTGCCGTCGGGCAGCAAGGCTTCGGCGACCGAGCCGGTGCCGGAAATCAGCAGCGCACCGGGGCGGCCGCCGTGTGCGCCCAGCAGGGCGACCAGGCCGTCGGTCACGAGAGAGAAGCGCGCCACGCCGGGATCGGCATCGACGAAGCCTCGCAACTGGACCGGCACGCCGGTGCCCGACAACCCCAGCCCGATAGCGCAATCCCGCAGCATCAGCCCGTCCACGCCGGCGCGCTGGATGGCTTCTCCGATATGCCGCCAGGCCTGCTCGGTCCCCTGGTTGAGAGCCGAAGCACCGGCCTCACCACGACCGAGCACACGCCCCTGCGAATCCGCCACCACGGCCCTCGTGCTGGTACCGCCACCGTCGATACCGACCCACCAGCGCGCGGGCCGGCCGGAGTCACGGGAAGTCAGAAGGGTGGGATCGAGAACAGGCGGCATGGTCGACGGGATTCAGTCGATACCACTCTAATACCAACGCCGAGGGTCGTCAATTGGTTTTAAACTGGTCTACGGCCACTCAATCCGGCTAAGGATCAGCCCGAACAAGAGTGCGGCTTGCTCTCGAATCGACAAGAATACCAGTGAGAAACCAACCCGCTCTATCTTCCGGATCTGCCGCCGTGTTCACTCTTCATCCTGCCGCCAGCGAGGCCCTGGCCGGCCTGCTGGGCCGCATCGCCCGCGTCGCCCATCGCCATCCGGCGGCGGCCGACCGCTTGCTGGATGCGCTCAGCGTAAACGCTTTCACGGCTGGCGACACCGCTGTCGGGGTCGACGCTCTCTATGCCCGCTTCGGCCTGCTCGAGCCGCGCGGGCAGGCCCTCGAACTGCTGCCCGCCTTGGAGCAGGCGGGGGCCCTCGCGGCGGCCGGGCATTTCCCGGTGCAGGCCGCGCGCGTCTGCGAAGCCCTGGGCCGCATCGCCTATCAGCAGGGCGAGTATCAGCTCGCCAGCGAGCAGTGGTCGCGTGCGCTGGATCTCTCCGAAGTCAGTGGCCATCTGCAGACCGGCGTCGCCGCCCGCATCGGCCTGGGCCAGATCCACTATGCCCAGGCGGACTGGGCCCGCGGCCTGCGCCAGATGCGCGATGCCGGCGAGCAGCTGGCCGGCACGGACGACAGCTATCTGTCGGCCAAGCTGGCGCTGAACATCGGCGTCGGCAGCTTCGAGACCGGCGACCTGCCGGCGGCCGAGCGTCATTTCAGCCATGGCCTGGCGGCGGCGCGGCGCGGCGGCCATCGCGTCTTCGAGGCCGAGGCGCATTGGCATCTGGCCCGCGCCGCCCTGGCCCGCCAGCGCATGGACTGGGCCGTGGCCGACTGCCGCCTGGCCCTGGACATCGCGGCCCGCCACGGCTATCCCTGGCTGGAGGCCGCCGCCAGCCGCACCTGGACCGAGGTCGCCCTGGCCCGCGGCGACAACGCCGCGGCGGTGCGCTCGACCCGCCACGGCCTGGCCCTGGCCCAGCGCATCCAGGCCCGCGCCCAGGCCCGCCAGGCCCATCTGCAACTGGCCGAGCTGCTGCAGGCCGAGGGCGATGCGCCTGCGGCGCTGGACCACCTCTGGCAACACCTGGCCCTGCAGTCCGAGATCGAGCGCCTGAGCCTGCCCGCACGCGCGACGCTGGCCGCGCCGCCTGCCGAAG
The DNA here is from genome assembly GCF_059415865.1 of Roseateles sp. GW821-FHT09H10. Lineage (NCBI taxonomy): Bacteria > Pseudomonadati > Pseudomonadota > Betaproteobacteria > Burkholderiales > Sphaerotilaceae > Roseateles > Roseateles sp. GW821-FHT09H10. The sequence continues at coordinate 563,439 of NZ_JBWKOB010000004.1, forward strand.
AGGCCGGCTCGCCGGTCACGCCGGAGGAATTGCTGCTGCATCTGTGCGGCCAGCGCCAGCGCCTGGCCGGCACGCCGCCTCCCGAGGCGCTGGCCGAGCTGAGGGCGGCCAGCGTGCGCATCCTCGGCCTGGCCACCGTGATCCGCTGGCAGGTCGGCGGAGCCGGCGGCCTGACGACCGATGAGCAGCCGCGCTACATCGACCTGCTGACCCGCCACGGCGCGCCGCTGGCCCTGCCCGACGCGGCCCTGCACCCCTGCCATGCCGAGCTGTCCGGTCTGTCGGGCGCGGCCGAGGCGCGCATCGAGGTGCCGCTGTATGACGGCGCCCAGCTCGTCGGCGCGCTGTGGCTGGTCGATGCACGCGCGACGCGGGCCTGGACGCGCCAGGAGCTGCTGATCGCCAGCCAGCTGGCCCTGCTGTTCGAGGCCGTCGGCAGGGCCTGAGCGCCGCGAGGTGCCGGGAGGCACCTCAGAGTTGACGATGTCAGGCGCGCGGGGGAGCGGGACAGTGCCGCATCCAGCTGCGAGGCCCGCCATGCCCAAGTCGCTTCTTCGCCATCACGCCTGCGTCCTGTTGCTCGCCGCCCTGGCCGCGCCGGCCAGCCAGGCACAGGAAGACAAGCCCGAGCGCTGCGGCAAGGCCGGCGGATCGGATCGCTTCGCGGCCTTCCATGACAACTACGGGCTCTGGAACCAGATGAGCAACAACGGCTGGGCGGCGCGCGACGAGCGCGCCCTGCGCGGCCAGGTGTCGGTGAAGTACTCGCTCGTGAACTGCCCGCAGCGGCGCGACGAGAGAAGCCGCACGCTGAAGCCCGCCCCGGCACCCGCCGACACGGCCGATGACGCCGGCGCCGTCCGCTCGCTGAAGACCGCCAACAAGGGCAGCGACTTCTGGGAGCAGCTGCGCAGCGCCGAGGTGTTCGTGTCCTATACCAACCGCTTCGACTTCTATGTGGGCTCGCGCGATTCGGGCCCGGTCATCAACCGCGTCAACAACCCGGGCCTGCACCTGCGGCTGCCGGGCAGTCTCTTTGGCGGCGACAAGCGGGGCGCCTGGCAGCTCAGCTTCGAGCACATGTCCAACGGCCAGGTCGTCGAGCCTGTCCGCAATGCGGACGACCGCCTGCGCGCCCAACGTGCCTATGCGCGCGGCGACAGCCACTTCTTCGACACCATCAGCCGGGGCATGAATTACGCGGCCGTGCAGGGCGAGTGGGTCTGGGGAGAGCCCAATGAGGACAAGGCCGTGTGGGACCTGCGAGCCAAGATCAAGGCCTATGCCAGCAGCGACTCGGCCATCACCTGGGGCCCGCTGGCTGACCAGGGGCTGCGGTTCCGGCACTACGAAAGACTGAAGGTGCGTGCCGGCCTGTTCCTGCGGGATTGGGGCCGGTTCGAGCTCACCTCGCAGATCGGCGACAGCGGCCTCAAGCATTCCTCGCACACCCTCAGCTGGCAGTACGACGTCGGCGGCGAAGGCGACAAGCGCCTGCGTCTGCCGCTGTTCGTGCAGGCCCATTTCGGCCCGATGAACACGCTGTCGAACTACACGCAGCGCCAGGACTCGATTGGCGTCGGCCTGCGGCTCGCCTACTGATCGCGCTGCGCCAGCATGCCGGCCTCGCGCCGGGGCGCGTCACGCACGAGTTCGCTGATGAGCCGGGTCTCGGGCATCTGGGCCCAGTAGCGCACCGGCATTTCCTTCTTCATGGTGGCCACCTTGAGCCGCGCCGGATTGAAGATGCTGCGGTAATAGGTCAGCCACAGGGCACCGCCGGCGTCCTCGGGCGGCGCATCGGCCCGCCGGGCCGGACCCGCGCCGCTCAGGCGCCGGCCATCCCAGTGCAGGCAGCCCAGCGGCGTCAGGATGGCCCAGGGGTGCTGGGCAAAGCGGCGCACGAAGAAGGGCGCCACCGCCCGCAGCACATGGTGCGCCGGCTCGAACCAGGCGACATGGCGACGGCCGCCGGCCGCCTGCTCGTCGGCCACCTCGCGAAAGCGCACGAAGGCGTGCATCTTGTGGATCTCGCGGTCGACCTGGCGGGCCATGGCGCGCAGGCGGCGCCGCTCCGGGTCGAATTCGTCGAACCACAGCAGCGGCTCGTGCTGCAGACGGCGCGCGAAGGCCAGCAGGCGGGCATAGCGGCTGTCGTCGGCATGCATGGCGACGCGCCGGCCGAGTTCATCCCAGCCCTCGGGCGGCGTCCAGGCGCAGGGAGGCGCCGTGGTGACCTCTGTCGCGAACAGCGCAGCCTGGTCACCGACGTCATGCGTCCAGCCCGCACCGGCCGCACCCAGCAGTTCGGGCAGCTGGGCGGCGAAGCCAGCCCAGTCCGAGGGGTGGCGCAATGGCAGGTGCATCAGAACAAGGCGGCCTGCTGCGGCGCCAGCGCGGGCTGCGCCAGGGCCTGCAGGTCCGCGGCACGGGGGCGATGGTCGACGGCGATCAGAAAGGGCAGCGCCTTGCCGGCCGCCGGCCCGAGGGCGAGCAGGTCGGCGCGGCGCAGGCGGCGATGCAGCCTTGCGGCCAGCAGCTTGTCGACGGAGTTCACGCCCAGGCCGGGCACGCGCAGCAGGCCCTCGCGCGACGCACGGTCGACATCCAGGGGGAAGGCCTCGGGATGGGCCAGGGCCCAGGCCAGCTTGGGGTCGTGCTGCAGCGACAGGAAGCCGGCCTCGGTGACGATCTCGTCCGCAGCGAAGCCATAGAAGCGCAGCAGCCAGTCGGCCTGGTAGAGGCGATGCTCGCGCAGCAGCGGCGCGGCCTGGGGCGGCAGCTGGCTGCTGGCATGCGGGATGGGGCTGTAGGCCGAGTAGTAGACGCGACGCAGGCGCTGCCCGCTGTACAGGCGGCTGGAAAGCAGCAGCACGGTGCGGTCGTCCGACGCATCGGCGCCGACGATGAGCTGGGTGCTCTGCCCCGCCGGCGCGAAAGGCGGCGGCTTCACCGCACGGGCTGCGGCGCCGGGCAGTGCACGCACGGCTTCGGCTTCGCGCCTGGCTTCGCGCGCGGCCTGCAGGCGCAGCTGGATGCGCGTCATGGTGCGCTCGATGCCCGCTGCATCCTTCTGCGGCGCCAGCGACTTCAGGCTGGCGGCGCTGGGCAGCTCGACATTGATGGACAGGCGGTCGGCATAGCGGCCCGCGCGCTCGACCAGCTCCGGGCTGGCATCGGGAATCGTCTTCAGGTGGATATAGCCCTTGAAGTGTTCCTGCTCCCGCAGCCGCCGCGCGACCTCGATGACCTGCTCCATCGTGTAGTCGGGCGTGCGGATGATGCCGCTGGACAGGAACAGCCCTTCGATGACGTTGCGGCGGTAGAAGGACAGCGTCAGCTGCACGACCTCGTCGATGGCGAAGCGCGCGCGCCGCGTGTCGCTGGACTTGCGATTGATGCAGTAGAGGCAGTCGTACACGCACCAGTTGGTCAGCAGCACCTTCAGCAGGGACACGCAGCGGCCGTCGGGCGTGTAGGCATGGCAGATGCCGTTGCTCGTCGAGCCCAGGCTCCTGCCGTCACGCGAATCGCGCTTCTCGGTGCCGCTGCTGGCACAGGAAGCGTCGTATTTGGCGGCGTCCGCAAGGATGGCGAGCTTGTCCTGGATCTCCATGCAAGGACTGTACATGCATACAGTGTTTGATGGGTCGCAGATGTATCCGGCGCCAGGTCCTACACGCCCGCCTGCACTGACTTCCTAGAGTCCTCGGGCACCCCGCCAACGCCAGGAGCCGCACATGGCCAAGCCCCCCCGCACCACCGCACCATCCGCCAACGTCCAGCGCGGCAGCGGCGGTGAACTGCATCACCAGGCCGGCGGCACGCATCCGCCGCTGACGACCAACCAGGGCATCCCGGTCGCCAACAACCAGACTTCGCTGAAGGCCGGCGCGCGCGGGCCCACGCTGCTGGAAGACTTCATCCTGCGCGAGAAGATCACCCACTTCGATCACGAGCGCATCCCCGAGCGCATCGTGCATGCGCGCGGCTCGGCGGCGCATGGCGTGTTCGAGCTGCACACATCGCTCAGCAAATACACGACGGCCCGCGTGCTGACCGAGGTGGGCGTGAAGACACCGGTGTTCACGCGCTTCTCCACCGTGGCCGGCGGCGCGGGGTCGGTGGACACGCCGCGCGATGTGCGCGGCTTCGCCGTCAAGCTCTACACGCCCGAGGGCAACTGGGACCTGGTCGGCAACAACATCCCGGTCTTCTTCATCCAGGACGCGATGAAGTTCCCCGATCTCGTCCACGCCGTGAAGATGGAGCCCGACCGCGGCTTCCCGCAGGCCGCCAGCGCCCACGACACCTTCTGGGACTTCATCTCGCTGATGCCCGAGAGCATGCACATGATCATGTGGGCCATGAGCGACCGCACCCTCCCGCGCTCGCTGCGCTTCATCGAGGGCTTCGGCATCCACAGCTTCCGGCTGCTGGACGCCAAGGGCAAGAGCACCTTCGTCAAGTTCCACTGGCGCCCCGTGCTCGGCCTGCAGAGCACGCTGTGGGACGAGGCCGTGCAGCTGGCCGGCGCCGACCCGGACGCGCACCGCCGCGACCTGTGGACGTCCATCGACGAAGGCCGCTTTCCGGCCTGGGATCTGGCCGTGCAGCTCTTCACCGAGGCCCAGGCCGCCGACTTCCCCTTCGACCATCTGGACCCGACCAAGCTCATCCCCGAGGAGCTGGTGCCGCTGCAGGTCATCGGCCGCATGACGCTGAACCGCAACCCGGTCAACCACTTCGCCGAGAACGAGCAGGTTGCCTACTGCCCGGCCAACCTGCCGCCGGGCATCGACTTCTCCAACGACCCGCTGCTGCAGGGCCGCCTGTTCAGCTATCTCGACACCCAGCTGTCGCGCCTGGGCACGCCCAACTTCGACCAGCTGCCGATCAACGCGCCCAAGTGCCCCTTCCACACCACCACGCGCGACGGCCACATGCAGACCCGCGTGCCCACCGGCCGCGTCGCCTACGAGCCGAGCAGCCTGCAAACCGACGCGCCGTATGAAGCGCCGCGCGGCTTCCAGAGCTTTGCGGCGCAGAGCGAGCCCGACGAGACCGGTGCAAAAGGCCGCATCCGCCCCGAGAGCTTTGCCGATCACTACAGCCAGGCCCGCATGTTCTTCCGCAGCCAGAACGCGCTGGAGCAGGCCCACATCGCCGCGGCCCTGGTGTTCGAGCTGAGCAAGGTGGAAACGCCGGCGGTGCGCGAGCGCATGGTGGGCCATCTGCGCGTCATCGACGCCGACCTGGGCAGGCGCGTCGCCGCCGGCCTGGGCCTGGCGACGCTGCCGCCCGCTGCGAAACCTGCCGCGCCCGTGCAGGACCTGCCGCCCTCGCCCGCCTTGAGCATCATCGACAAGACCCCACCCTCGCTGCAGGACCGCTGCGTGGCCATCCTGTTTAGCGATGACTCCGACGCCAAGCGCCTCGCTTCTGTGGAGAAGGCGCTGCGCAAGGCCGGCGCCAAGGTGCAGAAGCTGGCGCCCAGGATCGGCGGCGCCAGGCTGAATGACGGCAGCCAGCAGCCCGCCGACGCACGCCTGGCCGGCAGCCCGGCAGCGGCTTTCGATGCCGTCGCCCTGGTGCTGTCGTCCGCCGCCGCCCAGCAACTCGCGCAGGACGACACCGCCGCGAGCTTCGTACGCCAGGCCTACGCCCATCTGAAGGCCATCGGCCATGACGAGGGCGGCAAGCTGCTGGTCGAGGCGCTGCACCTCGTGGCCGACGACGGCGTCTGCGCGCTGGACGCCAAGGCCCTGGTCTTCGTTGAGGCGGCTGCGACACGCCAGTGGGACCGCGAGGAGCGCGTGCACCCCCTGCCCTGACGCCGTCGTCATCGGCATTTCACGCCGCGCCGTCACAGTGCGGCGCTCGTGCATGCCCCCTCTTCCGCCGCCAACTCGCTCTGCGCTGCACGACCGGCCCTGCCGCGCGGCTTCGGCCTCGTCATCAGCGCCCAGTTCGCCTCGGCCCTGGCCGACAACGCGCTGCTGATCGTCGCCATCGCGCTGCTGGCCAACCAGGGCTTCCCCCCTTGGTGGGCCCCGTTGCTGAAAGTGGGCTTCATGGCCGCCTACGTCGTGCTGGCGCCCTGGGTCGGCCCGCTGGCCGATGCCTTCGCCAAGGGCCGCGTGATGGCCGCCATGAACATCGTCAAGATCGTCGGCCTGAGCCTGCTGGCCCTGGGCCTGCATCCCGTCGCCGCGCTGGCCATCGTCGGTCTGGGGGCCGCGGCCTATGCGCCGGCGAAATACGGCCTCATCACCGAGATGGCCGAGCCCGAAGCCCTGGTGAAGGCCAATGGCTGGATAGAGATCACCGTCGTGTCCGCCGCGCTGCTGGGGGCGGTGCTGGGCGGCGCGCTGGTCAGCCCGTCCTGGCTGGCGTCCGACCTCGCCGCACTGTGCGACGGCCTGGACCTGCCAGCCGACAAGTTGACGGGTTCGCTGGCGGCGCTGTTCGTCATCTACGCGGTGTCGAGCCTGCTGAATGCCGGCATTCCCGACAGCGGCCGGCGCCAGCGCAGCGTCGCCCACGACCCGATGACACTGCTGCGCGAGTTCCGCGCCGCCAACCGCCAGCTGTGGCGCGACCGCGAAGGCGGCCTGTCGCTGGCGGCAACGACCTTGTTCTGGGGCGTGGGCGCCACGCTGCAGTTCGCGGTGCTGCGCTGGGCGGGCGAGGCGCTGGCCCTCCCCTTGAGCCAGGCCGCCTACCTGCAGGCGGCCGTGGCGTTGGGCGTCATCGGTGGTGCCGCGGCGGCGGGGCGCTGGCTGGCGCTGCATCAGGCGCGGCACGGGCTGTGGGCCGGCGTGGCGCTGGGGCTGCTGATGCCGGTGGTGGCGCAGGTCAGCGACGTGGCGCTGGCGGCGGTCGTGCTGGCCTTGGTCGGCGCCGTGGGTGGCGCCATGGTCGTGCCGCTGAACGCGCTGCTGCAGCACCGCGGCGCCACGCTGCTGAGCGCGGGCCGCTCGATCGCGGTGCAGGGCTTCAACGAGAACCTGAGCGTGCTGGTGATGCTGGCGGCGTATGCGGTGTGCGAGGCGGTGGAACTGCCCATCGGCCTGACGCTGAGCAGCCTGGGCATCCTGGTCGCCCTGGCCATCGCGCTGTTGATCTGGATCGATCGCCGGCGGCGGCGCTGAGCGACCTCCCGCCCTTTCAGGCAGCCGGCTGCAGGCCAGCGAGTCCGAAACTCGGTTCCGCGCGTGCGATCGCTGCTTCCAGCACCGACTCGAAGCGTGCGGTGATGTCGGCCCAGTCCAGCCGCCTCGCCGTCGAGCGAGCGGCCTCGGCAACGGACCGCCGTGCAACAGCATCCAGGGCCGCCACGCGCGTCGCCGCGACGAAATCGGACTCCTTGCCCACTCCCGCCAGCCAGCCATTCACGCCGCTGCGGATCAGCTCGCCCGCCGCCGCGCTCTCGAAGGCCACCACGGCGCAGCCGCTGGCCATGGCCTCGGTGGTCACATTGCCGAAGGTCTCGGTCAGGCTGGCAAACAGGAAGAGGTCCAGGCCGGCGTAATGAGCGGCGAGGTCGTCACCGCTGCGCGAACCGGCGAACACCGCATCGGGCACACGGGCAGCAAGCTCAGCGCGCATCGGGCCGTCACCGACAAACACCAGCCGCGCACGGGGCTGCACCTGTTTCACCGCCTCATAGGCGGCCAGCACCACGCCAAGATTCTTCTCGGGCGCAAGGCGCCCCACATAGCCCATGACCAGATCGTCCGGCCCCGCGCCCCAGCTCTCGCGCATCGCCGCGCTGCGGCGCGCCGGGTCGAAGCGCTGCGCATCCACGCCACGGCCGACGACGGTCAGGCGCTCGAAGCCGCGCTCCGCCAGCAGCACGCGCATGGCCTCGGTGGGCACCATGGTCGCGTCGCAGCGGTTATGGAATTTGCGCAGATAGCCCATGATGGGCTTGGACAGCAGGCCCAGGCGGTAGTGCTTGCCGTAGGCGTGAAAGTTGGTGCGGTAGTCGGAGGTGACGGGCAGCGCCAGATGCTGAGCCGCCTGCAGGGCCGACCAGCCCAGGGGCCCCTCCGTCGCAATGTGCACGACGTCCGGCCGCTTCAGCGACCACAGCTTCACGAGAGCGCGCTTGCTCGGCACCCCCATGCGCAGATTGGGATACAGGGGCACCGGCAGGCCCTTGGTCAGCACCTCGTCGACAGCGGGCTTGCCCGTCGGGGCTGGCGCCAGCTTGGCCGATTGGCGCGGCCGCACCAGCTGCACGTCGTGGTTGCGCCGGTTCAGGCCGTCCACCACGCGCGCCATCGACATCGCGACGCCATTGACCTCGGGCGGATAGGTCTCCGTCACCACCGCAAGCCGGCGCGAGTGGCGGGGTGCGGGCAGGTCGTCGACCAGGATGTCGTCGGTGTCGTGTGCGATCTTCATGCGCAAATGGTCGCGAGCGGATGCAACAGAACGATGACAGCCGGGCCGTCACGCCGATTTCACGCAAGGCCCTCACCATGCCGCCGCATTCCACCCCAACACGAGGACGGGACGACGTGAACGATTTCTTCCAAACCCTGAAGACGCAGCGCTGGGACGACCACCGCTACTACCACCACAGCCGCATCAACCAGAGCCTGCACCTGATCAGCGCGCTGAGCTTCCTGGTCTCCTACGGCCTGGTCTTCGTGAACCCGGCCTGGGCCGCCCTGCTGGCCTGGTGCGTGTCCATGACGACGCGCCAGGCGGGTCACTTCTTCTTCGAGCCGCGCGGCTACGACCATGTGAACCAGGCCACCGACGAGCACAAGGAAGAGATCAAGATCGGCTACAACATCCGCCGCAAGATCGTGCTGATGGCGGTGTGGGTGGCCCTGCCACTGGTGCTGTGGCTGTCGCCCTCGCTGGGCGGTCTGATCCAGCCGGCGGTGGGCCTGCAGGGCTTCGTCGAGGACGTCGGCATGGCCTGGTTCTGCCTGGGCGTGACGGGTCTGGTGTTCCGCGTCGTGCAGCTGTGGGTCACGCAGAACCTGATGCAGGGCCTGGCCTGGGGCTTCAAGATCATCACCGACCCCTTCCACGACGTGCTGCTGTACTGGAAATCGCCGCTCTATCTGCTGCGCGGCCAACTCATCGATCCGATGGACCACGTCGGCCAGCAAGCCCACTGATGGACGAGACCTTCACCCTGTCGGCGCTGGCCCTGGGCCTGCTGGCGCTGCTACCGGCAGCCAAGCGGCGCATCGAGCTGTCGCGGGCCAAGCACCGCTCGCTGGCCGGCCATTCGCGCATGGCCAAGCGCCTGGCGCGCTGGGTACCGGGCTATGCCTATGACGAGGCGCAGTTCTTCATGGCTGACGGCGCACCGCCCGACGTCGCCGCGCAGCGCAAGGCCGCGCTGCAGCGCCTGGGGGCCGAGTTCGACAAGCGCTTCGCGAAGACGCTGGCCGCGACCGAAGCAGCGCGCGACACCATCTCCGACCTGCGCTTCACGGGGCGCTACCGCGTGCCCTTCCAGTTCAGCCCGGTGCTGCGCGAACAGGTGAAGGTGGGTGCCTTCCTGCGGCACAGCGACGGCGTGCGGGTCGAGGATCTGGACGGCAACCGCCTCTTCGACCTGACGGGCTCCTACGGCGTCAATGTGCTGGGCTACGACGCCTACAAGGAATGCATAGCCGAAGCCGTGGCCACCGCGCGCGATCTCGGCCCGGTGCTGGGCGCCTATCACCCCTGCGTGCTGGACGTGCTGTCGCGCCTGAAGGCCGTCTCGGGCCAGGAGGAGGTGAGCTTCCACATGTCCGGCACCGAGGCCGTCATGCAGGCCGTGCGGCTGGCGCGTTATCACACCCGCAAGAAGCGCCTGGTGCGCTTCGCCGGCGCCTATCACGGCTGGTGGGAGGACGTGCAGCCCGGCCCGGGCAACCCGCTGCCGCCGCGCGAGACCTTCACGCTGCAGGACATGGCTGAGCGCTCGCTGAAGGTGCTGGCGACGCGGCGCGACATTGCCTGCGTGCTGGTCAACCCCCTGCAGGCCCTGCATCCCAACGCGAACGCGCCGGGCGACTCGGCGTTGATCGACGGCAGCCGCCGCGCGGCCTACGACCGCGAGGCCTACACGGCTTGGCTCAAGAAGCTGCGCGAGGTCTGCACGGCGTGCGGCATCGTGCTGATCTTCGACGAGGTCTTCGTCGGCTTCCGCCTCGCGCCCGGCGGCGCCCAGCAGTACTTCGGCGTGAAGGCCGACCTCGTCACCTATGGCAAGACCCTCGGCGGCGGCCTGCCGGTCGGCGTCGTCTGCGGCAGCCGCGCGCTGATGACGCGCTACCGCGAGGACAGGCCCGCCGACATCTGCTTTGCGCGCGGCACCTTCAACGCCCACCCCTATGTGGTGGCAGCGATGGCGTCCTTCCTGAAGCGCATCGAGCGCCCGGAGGTGAAGGCCTTGTACGACGGCCTGGACGAGCGCTGGAACGAGCGCTGCGCGCAGTTCAACGCCCGCCTGAAGTCGGCTGGTGTGCCGGTGCGCATGGCCAATCTGTCGACGATCTGGACGGTGATGTACGACCAGCCCGGCCGCTACCACTGGATGCTGCAGTTCTATCTGCGCAAGCATGGCCTGGCATTGAGCTGGGTGGGGACGGGCCGGCTGATCTTCAGCCTGAACTATGGCGACGCCGAGTTCGCCGAGGTCATGGACCGCTTCATTGCCGCCTGCGACGAGATGCGGTCCGACGGCTGGTGGTGGACGGCGCCGGAGCTGTCGGCCAAGGCCATTCGCCGCAGCGTCTTGCGCGAGATGCTGGCGCAGAAATTCTGAACATGAAGACTCAAGACGCAGCACCACCTCTCGCCGGCAGTGCGAAAGACACGCGCGGCTGGCTGGCCCGCCTGGGCGCGCAGGAGGATTTGAACTTCCTGCTGACCAACCGCATCCCGCGCATTGCCGCCACGCGGCTGATGGGCCGCATCGCGCGCATCGAGAGCCCGACGTTCACACGCCTGGCCATCCGCATCTGGCAGCTGTTCACACCGCTGGATCTCAGCGAGGCCAGGAAGCAGCGCTTCACGTCCATCAAGGACTGCTTCACCCGCGAGCTGAAGGACGGCGCGCGCGTGTTCGATGCCAGGCCCGATGTGTTCGCCAGCCCTTGCGACGCCATCGTCGGCGCGACGGGAGTCGTCGAGCGAGGCCAGGTCTACCAGGCCAAGGGCTTCCCTTACTCGACGGTCGAGCTGTTCGGCCCGACGCAGGACGCCAGCGCCTTCGAGGGCGGCCGCTTCATCACGCTGAGGCTGACCTCGGTCATGTACCACCGCTTCCATGCGCCAGCCGATGGCACGGTGGAGCATGTGACCTATCTGAGCGGCGACACCTGGAATGTGAACCCCGTGGCGCTGAAGCGCGTGGAGAGGCTGTTCTGCCGCAACGAGCGTGCCGTCGTGCGCATGCGGCTCGCCGGCGGTCAGCCCGTCGCGCTGGTGCCTGTGGCTGCCGTGCTGGTGGCCAGCATCCGGCTGAACTGGCTGAACGTGCTGCTGCACATCGGCCACGAGGGCGCTCATGAGATGCCCTGCTCGGCGCACCACCTGAAGGGCCAGGAGATGGGCTGGTTCGAGCACGGCTCGACCATCATCGTGTTCGTGCCGCCGGGCTTCGAGCTGGCCGAGGGGATCTCGACCGGCGCGCAGATCCGCGCTGGCCAGGCCCTGCTCAAGCTCGTCAGCTGACGACGTCGGAGGCCGCGGCCTTCGCAGCCGCGGGTACCGGCAGCGCAACCGGGACGGACGCCGACTTGGGCGCCGGCAGCATGCCCGGCAAGGCCGCCTGATCGCCCCTGTCGATGATCTCCAGGCGGCCATCGAAGTGCTCGACCAGGGCCGTCAGGCTCTCCACCCAATCGCCGTCGTTGCAGTAGAGGATGCCGTCGATCTCGCGGATCTCGGCATGGTGGATATGGCCGCAGACGACACCGTGCGCGCCGCGCTTCTTGGCCTCGCGCGCCACGGCGTTTTCGAACTCGTTGATATAGCTGACCGCGCGCTTGACCTTGTGCTTCAGATAGCGCGACAGGCTCCAGTACGGCAGGCCGCATTTGGCGCGGACATGGTTGAACCAGCGGTTGACCTTGAGCGTGAACTCGTAGGCCAGGTCGCCCGCAATGGCCAGCCAGCGCGCGCACTGGATGACACCGTCATAGAGGTCGCCATGCGTCACCCACAGCTTCTTGCCGTCGGCCGTCACATGCATGGCCTCTTCCATCACATCGACGCCGCCAAAGTTGTGCAGCAGGTATTTGCGCGCGAACTCGTCGTGGTTGCCGGGAATGAAGACGACCCGCGTGCCCTTGCGCGCCTTGCGCAGCAGCTTCTGCACGACGTCGTTGTGGGCCTGCGGCCAGTACCAGGAGCGGCGCAATTGCCAGCCGTCGATGATGTCCCCGACGAGGTAGAGGGTTTCGCACTCGACGTCGCGCAGGAAGTCGAGCAGCGCCTTGGCCTGGCAGCCGGGCGTGCCCAGGTGCAGGTCCGAGATCCAGACCGTGCGCACCGACAGCGTCGGCGTGTCGGCGGCGGCAGAGGTGTCTTGCGTCGTCGGCATGGCAGGCATGCTGCCCGCCGGTCATGACGCCCGCGTGACCGCGCGGCTCAGGTCATGCCCTTGAAGGGGCCGCTGGCCAGCCAGCGCTCGATCTGGGCCTGACGGTCGTTGCCCCAGAAGGGTTCGCCGTCGACGATGAAATGAGGCGCACCGAACACGCCTGCCGCGATGGCGGCCTCATTCTCGGCCTTCAGGCGTGCCTTCCAGGCTGGATCGCTCCAGGCTGCTTCGGCTGCGGCGGCATCGATGCCGGAGTCGGCCGACAGGGCCTTCAGCGCATCGCCGTCGCTCAGCACGACGCCGCGCGTGAAGTAGGCGCGCAGACCGGCATGGGCCCAGGCCACGGCACGGATGGGGTCCTGGTCGTGCAGCCACCAGAACACGCGGGCGGCGTTCTGCGTCGCGATCGGGAAGGTCTCGGGCTGGCTGTAGGGCAGGCCGGCGAAGCGGGCCGAGCGCTCGAAATCCCGCAGCGCGTAGTCGCGCTTGATGGGGTGGGAGATCGGCGACTTGAGCTCGGCAGCCTGGAAGGTGACGCCTAGCAGGATGGCATGCCATTGCACTCGGCGGCCATGGCGGGCGGCAACGGCCTCTATCCACTCCGAGGCGATGTAGGAATAGGGCGAGGAGAAGTCGAAATAGAACTGCACCGGCGCGCGCTGCAGCGCGGTGTTGTCGGCGAGGAAGCGGTCATCGATCATGGCGCGACCTTAGCCGCGCCATGCATGCACCGCAGCGGTGCTTACGCCGAGTGCAAGCGGGCCGCAAGCCGTGGCGTTGCCGCCTCGATGGGCGCCAGCAGACGCGGCCAGAGCCGGGCGCCGAGGTCGCGGCGGAAGGGGCCGAAGTGCTGGATCTGCTTCACGCCGAGATCGGCAGGCGACACGACATGGCGCTGCACGCTGGCGGCGCTGAACTGGCCGGCCAGGGCATCGACAGACGCGGCGGGGCCGAACAGGTGGTCGTCCGTGATGCTCCACAGATGCGCCGTGCCCGAGAAGCGGTGATAGCTGCGCTCACGGGCCAGGCTCTCGTCGCCGAACAGGAAACCCGGCGTGCGCCCCCATGCGGCCCATTCCAGCGCGGCGCTGGCCGGCAGGTCCTCGGCGCGTGGGCCCAGCATGCGACCGGGCGCATGTCCAAACAGGCGCACGGCGATAGGCAGCATCAGGTGAAAGAACAACCAGGCCTGCAGGCGCGCGAAGCCCGACCAGTGGCCGAGATAGGCCACCTGGGCCGCGACGCCCAACAAGGCATCGACCTTCTCTTCAAACTCGGGTACGAGGCCGACGGCGTTGCCTCCCAGGGAATGGCCGACCCATAGCAGGCCGAGTTCACGCCCCTGCTCGGCTTGCTCGAGGCGGCGGCGCTTGTCGGCTGCGTGCAAGGCCGCCCCCATGTCCAGCCGGGCCCAGTCCCGCAGCCTCACGTCTTCGCCAGACCGCAAGGCCTCGCGAGAAGCGGCTATGCCGCGGTAGTCAAAGCTCAGCACCGCGTAGCCGCGGCGGGCCAGCCATTCGGCGAAATGCCGGTAGTAGCTCGCCGGCACGGCCGTCGCCGAACCGATGACTGCAACCGCGCGCACGCCGAGCGCCGCCGGCGGCTCGAACCATTGAGCGGCAAGCAGGCGGCCGTCGCTGCAGCGCAGGGCGATGGGCTGCACGCGGGTCTCGAGGTCGCGGGCCGTGTCGTCGTCGCCCAGGTCGAGCGGCGTCGTGATGGGAATGCTCAGCGGCAAGGCATCGGCGGGGGACAGGGGCAGGCTGGACATGGGTACCTCGGGATCAAGCGCTTGTGGCGACAACGAAGTCAGTCTAGATTGACAACATTTGAGTCGGTAGATTGCCACCAGTCCTCATATCGTCAACCAAATGTCAACAAACCCACCTGGTATCGGCCGCCGCCGCCAAACGGCCGCCGAAGAAGCGCTGGACGCCAATGCGCTGGAACTCTTTGCCCGCATTGCCCAGGCTGGCAGCTTTGCTCAAGCGGCCCGCGACCTCGGCCTGACACGCGCGGCCATCAGCCGCCGTATCGCTGCCATCGAGAACGCCGTCGGACTGGCATTGTTCGCTCGCAGCACGCGCAGCCTGGGACTGACCGAGGCCGGTCGGCGGCTTCATGCGCGCGCCCGCGCAGTACGCGACGCCGCTGAGAGTGCGCGCCTGGCGCTACGCCATACCCGCGACCAGCTGGACGGCACTATCCGCATCAGCGCGACGCCGGGTTTTGGGCGCCATGTTCTGGCACCGCTGCTCGCCCGTTTCCAGGCGTTGCATCCGGCGGTGCGCTACGAGCTCTTCTTCACCGATCGCCGTGTCGACCTGCTTCGCGAGGGATTGGACATAGCGTTCCGCATCACCAGCAAGCCGCCCGAGGCCTGGGTAGCGCAGCCCGTGCTGCGCTTCGAGGTCTGTGCTTACGGCATCGGCGGCCAATCCTTGCAGAACCCGCAGGATCTTGCCGGCGCCCCCATGCTGCTACTGGGTCAGAGCGACGAGCCATACGTCAGCCAATGGCAGCACGAGGACGGACGGCGTGAGGAGGTGTCCTTGCAGGCGTCGGCCTGGGGAAGCGATCTCGACGGCTTGATCGCATTTGCTCGACATGGCAACGGCATCGTGCTCGCACCAGATTTCTGTGTGCAACCAGTGGCAGCGCTGCAAGTTGGTGGGCTTGATCGGCGCAGGGCGGCTGCAGTCTCCCCGGAACCGGGTGCGGACCTCGTCAATGCGCTGCCCGGTTGGCGCCTGATCGTCGGCATGGAGACCGTGCAGGCACTGACGCTCCCCTTGCCTGCCGGCTCAGAGACCGCGCGAGCCCTGGTTCGTTTTGCTCGCGAAGCACTGGGAGTCACCAAGGCTTGAGACGACCATGACAAAGCCTCACTTACCTGGTCGTGGCGGAGCTCAAGGTCCTGCTTCGTCAGGGGAGCGGCCGCAGTTGGTTGAACGAGGCGGCGAAAGAGTTCTGCGCGGCTGCTGGCAACGAAGAGGACGCCCTCGACGCCAGCCAGGGCCTCGTCAGCCTAGCCAGTACGAACCGCTGAACTCCCCGGCAACGACCGATATCTCCGATCGATCAAATGGGTCGTTGATCGGGTCGTTCGCTGGAGGGCTCGGTGCGACGACAACGCAACTTGCTACAGAGCACGTTGTACGCGTCACCAGGGGCACCACCACCTGCAGCGGGACAACGATATTTGGTTGTGCTCGCCGCCGCAAATTGCCATATCGCTAAGCTGACCTATGGTGATTAGCGATTCCGGCGCGCCAAAGCAAAACGCCCCAGTATCTTTCGATACTGGGGCGGTTGCTTAATAAATAGCCTGACGATGACCTACTTTC
>NZ_JBWKOB010000005.1:0-569122 GCF_059415865.1 Roseateles sp. GW821-FHT09H10
CCGCGCTACGCCGCGCGGCCAGGCCGCCCAGGCGGTGGCCCGCCAGGTCGCGCCTATCGCCCGCCAGGTGGCCGCCACGACCGGCCGCGCCGCCGCCGGCGCCCCCTTGCGAGCGGGCCATGTCTGCGCCAACTGCCGCGGCAACCGCCGCATCCTGGCGCGCGGCCCGGTCGTCATCAACCTGCGCTGCCGCTGAGCGGCGGACGGCATCAAGCGGAGGAGCGGGCCATGAGCGTGCGACGTTTCCTGCAGGCCAAGATCACCGGGCTGTCGGCCCGGCTCTCCCGGCTCGCGCGGGTGGACAACGCCTTCGTCGGCCTGCGTCCCCAGGACATGCCCTATGCCCCCTCGCCCGAGCATTTCCGCGTGGCCAACGCGCGGCTGGCGGCGGTGGAGCAGCGCATCAAGCAGCGCTTCGACGAGCTGCAGACCGATGCCGGCCAGCGCGCCCCGCAGCGCGTGCTCGTCGACATCGCCCTGGTCGAGCGCGAGCTGGACCGGGCGCGGCGCCTGTTCGGCATGTTCTACGAGGTGTTCGCCCAGCGCGGCACGGCCTTCGGACCCTCCCTGGCCGCGCACGACAACATCGCCGCCGACTGCTACGCCGCCATCCGCCAGTCCTCCCCGCGCCTGTTCGAGGGGCCTTTGCTCAAGCCGGTGTCCTATATGGAGCACGGCTACTCGCCGGCGACCATGCGCCGAGGCGTGTCGCTGTCGCGCCTGCTGGGCGAGGCCAACCCCTTTCCGCTGATCCGCATCCCCTGGGATAGAGACCAGCCCTGGCAGTCGGTCTTCCTGCATGAAGTGGCCCACAACATCCAGGCCGACGCCGGCATCTGGCAGGAGAACCGCCAGGCCGTGCTGCGCCGTGTCATGGGTCGCGCAGGCAGCCCCATGCTGGCCTCCACCTATGGCCGCTGGCACAAGGAGATCTTTGCCGACCTGGCCGCCATCCTGCTCGGCGGGCCGGCGGCAGCCTGGGGCATGGCGGACTTCCTCGCCCACCCGCAGCCGCGCACCATGACCTTCCGCCCCGGCGGCGCCCATCCGACGGCCTATCTGCGCGTCTACATGCTGGCCGAGATGCTGCGCCGCATGGGCTTTGCCAGCGAGGCGACGCAGCTGCTGCGCGTCTGGCAGGCCCTGTACCGCAGTGAAGGCGGCCATCGCATCCCCGCCGGCCTGATGAGCAGCGCGCCCCGGCTGATCCCCGAGGTGGTCGACGAGATCGCCTTCCAGACGCGCCGCAACCTGGCGCACCGGGCGCTGGCCGACATCATCCATTTCAGCCGCGGCGACCAGGACGCCATCCTGGAAGGCGCACGCCGCCTGCAGGCCGGCCAGACGGCCGATCTGCCGCCCCGCCACGTCGTCAGCGCGGCGCACTACGCGCTGGAAAGCGGCCGCATCCCGGCGCAGCGCCTGGCGCATGCCGTGACCGACCAGCTCAGCGGCAGCAGCAAGCGACGCCCTGCCCTGCGCCTGGCCGCCTGAACCGAACCCCAACACCCAAGGACCCCTCATGGCCTCCTCCAACACCCTGTCCACCGTGCACACCGGCCAAGACCGGCTGGTGCTGGACAACCTGATCCGCCGGGAGCTCAAGGTCGGCGACCCGAACGACCCCAACCAGGTGGCCCAGGCCCTGCTGACCCGCTACAACGCCGACCCGCGCGCCCAGGCCATCGGCCAGGAGTCGCGCGGCCTGCCCTTCCTGCAGGCGGCCAATGCCGGGCCGCCCGTCGTGCAGATGCTGACCGCCGCCGGCGGCGCCGAGTGGCAGCAGGCCCTGGAGGACATCAATGTCGACCTCGACCACCTGACCCGCAGCGCCATCCTGAAGGACGTGGCGCCCGAGCTGCGCGGCTGGGGCCATGCCATCCGGGCCGCCCTCACCGAGGGCTACAACGCGGCCCGTTTCGGCCTGGACCCGCGCAACCGCGACAAGGGCTTCGCGATGCGCCGCCAGCTCAATGACTATGCGCGCCTGTCGCGCCTGGTCGGCACGCACACGCCGTCCATGCTGACGGACTTCCGCAAGTTCGCGCAGAGCCTGGACGAGGCGGCCAATCTGCTGCTGGTCATCATGGGCGAGGCCCTGGCCAATGTCGGCTTCGGCGGCGGCCGCTATGTGCCGCAGGTGGCCTACAACGACCTGCAGACCCGCCGCGACGCCGTCATCTATGCGCTGCGCAATCTCGTCGGCAGCACCCAGCAGGCCTATGGCCCCGACGACTGGCCGCGCGGCCTGGACGCCTACCGGCAGCTGAACAACCTGCTCGACGCCCAGGGGCAGAGCGACCTGCGCTCCCTGTTGGTCGAGACCGAGCTGGCGCGGACCATGGACGAGCTGGTGCAGCGCAGCGGCGACAACACCGCCGAGGGCCTGCGCGCGGTCGGCTCGACTTCGCTGCTGGGGCTGGAGCGCTTCCGCCGCTTCATCGTCGTCACGCGCCGCGGCGTCAGCCCCGAATCACCGGCCCTGTATGCCTTCCTCGAGGCGCTGCAGCTGTTCGCCTCGGCCTTCGACTCGGCCGGCGGCTTCCGCCTGATGAAGATCGCGCGGCCGCCCATCCTGTTCTACGGCCTGTACGGCAGCTCGGGGCTGGACGCCGCCGACCAGCGCCTGGTGGACCTGGTGTCGCGCCGCAACCTGCTGGCCGACGAGATCGACTGCGTCTCGGGTGCCTGCTGCACGGCCGACCGCAGCTGCGTGGCCCTGCTGGACAAGGTGCTCTACGACGTCGACCGCTCGATCGACCTCTACGCCCTGGGCTTCGTCAACTTCGGCACCGCCGAACGGCGCGCCTCGGCCTACGCCTACCTGATCGACGAGGTGGTCGACCACGACTGCCTGACGGACGGCAACGACGACCCGCGACCGGGCATGCGCACGCTGGTGCGCCTGCTGGAGGAAGTGGCCGACCGGCTGCGCCCCGAGCTGCTGCTGGCCGAGAACCAGTCCGCCTCCGACGCGCTGGTGGCCGCGCGGCGCCTGGCCCAGCGCACCATCGACATCGCCGGCAATGCCAACCCGCCCCTGCTGCTGCCCGATCTGCAGGACGCCCTGGACGATGCACCCGACCCGGCCCTGCCCAATGCCCAGGCCTCGGTCGACGACATCACCGAGCTGTACGCCGAGCTCGGCGGGCTGTTCGCGGCCCAGCCCGGCCTGGCCGCCGCCGTCGGTGGCGACGAGGCCCTGGACGGCTTCGTCGGCCTGGTGGAGCAGGAGCTGTGCATGCAGCTGGACATGGAGCGCAACTGGGCCAACCTGGTCCATTCCCTGGTGGCCAACTGCTCGCAGATCGACGGATCGCTGGCGCGGGTGCAGGACGTCGTCCGGGCCGCCGTGCGGGCGGTGGCCGGCGAGGACTGCGCAGCCGTCACGGCGCTGGATCTGCCGCCGACGCTGGAAACCTCGATGGACACGCTGATCGAGCGCGTCAACCGCCTCGGCCAGGGCCGCCCCAATCCCGCGCGCAACGGCCAGGTCCGCTTCTGAGGCCGCATCGAACCACTGGAGCCAAACACCATGCAGACCCTGCACACCCCAGCCCTGCACAAGCTGCTGGGCACCCCCGTCACCCTCGACCTCGGCAGCACGGCCCACGACATCACCGAGACCCGCAACCTCGTCGTGGCCCTGCCCAACTATGTGGACACGGCGTTCAAGCCCACCCAGGACATCATCGCCAAGCTGCCGACCCAGCTGACCAGCGAGTCCGACCGCGTCGTCCGCGAACTGGCCAAGGCCCAGACGGACAGCCTCGGCACCGCCGTCACGGCCCTCAAGGCCAATGTGGCCGAAGAGGTCAAGAAGGTGCTGGACAAGCTGGCCAGCCTGCCGGTGCCGGCCCCCGCTCCGACGCCCACGCCGACACCCACGCCGGTGCTGGCCGTGACGCCGAAGTCAGCGCTCTTCGTGCGCTGGCTCACCCAGGTGCAGACGCTGGCCGTGGACGCCAAGCCCGGCCAGCCCGACAAGCAGGTCAAGACGGAATGGGGCGAGAACGTCCAGCTGCAGAGCCTGCTGACGCTCGCCGAACCCGAGGCCCGCCTGCATCTGGCGGCGCGCCCCGACCTGCAGAAGCGCTTCCTGGAAGCCTTCGCCAGGTTCGACAGCGTGGACCTTGCCGTGCGCAGCGTGCGCTACGCGCAAGTGCACGCGCTGATTCCCGAGATCACGGCCCACCTGGGCTAGTCATCGCAACACCCCGAGTGCAACGCCACGCCGGAGCCACACCATGAGCTTCCAGACCACCGAGACCATCCAGCGGCTGTGGGAGACCTTCCTGCGCGACCAGCTGGCGGCCATGCCTGCCGCCGAACGGCAGAAGTTCGAGCAGCCCTTCGAGCAGCGCTTCGGCGAACTGCTCAAGGGCGCCGCCAACGGCGGCGAGGGCCGCGACGGCTTCCTCGACCTCGTCGGCTTCGGCGAGAACGGGCCGCCTGACTTCGACAAGATCGCCTACCCCCACATCACGCCTGACTTCGACGACGCCGTCGTGCCCAGCCAGCTGCATGCTGCGGCCGAGCTGTACTACATCTACCAGCACGAGCGCATGAAGATCTTCGAGGTGGTGGACACGCTGCTGCGCCTGTTCCGCCTCGGCAAGATGCGCATCCAGCGCGGCCCCGGCGCCCGCGGCCTGTATCTGCTGGAGAAGTGGCAGCCGCTGCGCTACAAGCGCGCCGACCGCATGGTGGCCTACCGCCGCGCCTTCAACTACGGCACGGCCCAGGCGCCGGCAGGGGCGGTCACCAACCGCAACTTCCACCGCCAGATGGTGGGCTTCATGGTGTCCCTGGGCCAGTACTTCCGCGACCTGCTGATCGGCGAGGTCATCCGCGGCGGCCAGGTCATCGAGCAGCGGCCCTTCGGCAGCGTCGCCACGGTGCAGCGCATCGGCCTGGACCTGCGCTATGCGCTGGACCGCTCCACCTACGGCAACATCTTCTCGCTGGCCATGGAGACCGGCCACCACCTGAAGACGGTGCTGCAGCTGCTGGATGCGCCCGACATCAAGAAGGCCTTCGATGCCAACACCAAGTGGGATGTGGTTGAGATCGTCTCCAACCGCTACCTCGGCGGCGTGGCCGAGCCCAGCCAGCGCGCCAAGATGGCCGAGAGCGGCCGCCGCATCCTGCAGTTCATCGCCGACAACGACTTCAAGACGGCCATCGATCCCATCCTGTTCCAGAGCGTCGTGCGGCCCATGGGCGCTCACGCCGAGGCCTGGGTGGCGGCCTACCGCATGACGCCGGAAGGCCGTGGCTTCCCCGGCGTGACGCCGGCCCTGCAGAGCGTGCTCGGCGTGCGCCAGGCTCAAGCCGCCTGACGGAGGACGCCCATGGACGCCAGCTGGGACGCCGCCGTCATCGACGACGCGCTGGCGGAGGTGGATGCGGGCATCGACGCGCTGACGCAGTTGCCGCGCCACCAGCGCGGCCTGTCGCCCAATCTGACGCATTGGCATGTGATCGGCAGCCTCACCAACGACCTGAGGCGCTGGTTCCCGGGCACGCTCGTGCGCGTCGACAAGGGCCGTGGCCGCGGCCAGCCGCGCTCGCGGCTGCGCCCTGACGCCAACTTCAACAACCCGCGCCGCGGCAATGCACCCACGCACATCGAGGTGGACACCAACCCCACCCAGATGCAGCGCCACATCGACGCCCGCAACACCGCCATCCGCAACGTCTTCCTGCAGCTGGACCCGGCCAGCGGCGCCGTGCTGCGCAAGCTCGTCTACGCCGCCGGCGCCGCCGCGCCCACGCTGGACCGCAGCGGCACCCAGCGCGCGCCGGTGCGCCTGCGCCCCGGCGATGTGTTCGACGAGTTCGACGGAGGCTGAGCATGGGCGCCAGCGATCTGCGCGTCACCGTCGATGGCGTCAAGCTGCGCTGCGTGCTGGACCCGGCCCTGGTGCTGGGCCAGGCCTGCGGGTTGAAGCTGGCCCTGGGCCTGACGCGCGTCTTCGAGACCTGGCTGCCGCGCTCCTTCTGGCAGGTGCTGGACGCCAGCGAGCTGCTGGGCGCCAGCGACCAGCCCCAGTCGGGCCTGCACCCCCTGGCCCTGAGCGACTGGACGGCCCTGCGCGACGGCACCGACGCCGGCTCCTGGACGCTGCGCTGGGTGGGCGACAACCTGGCGGAATCGCAGCTGCGCGGCAGCGCCTCGGACGACTCCCTGGTGGAGCGCTTCGAATGGCATGCCGAGGCCTTGCTGGCCCATCAGGCCAGGCCCGCGGGCCGCGGCTGGTGCCAGGGCTTCGACCCGGTGGCCAGCGCCCATGACGCCCTGGCTCTGTCGGCCGCGCTGGATGGCGCGCTGATCCTGTGCCGCGCGCCGGATGCCCTGGCCGAACCCGGCCCGGTGCAGGCGCTGGCCCGCCTGAACGGTGTGCCCGAGCTGCTGGCCGAGGTCGACGGCAGCAGCCTGATGGCCGCCGAGCGCGCCTTCGTGCGCCAGGCCATTGCGGCGGCCGGCCTGGCGGCCCTGCTGCAGTCGGTCGAGCATGCCTGTGTCGTGCATGTACTGACGCTGCCGCCCGATGCCGACGCCTCCAACGACGACACCCAGGACCCCTGGCAACGCTGCCGGGCCTGGTGGTATCGGCTTTGATCCGGAGCCTGCCCATGTATGCCGAGCCCCGCAGCCCCACGCCGCCCAGCGCCAGTGTCCCGCGCTTCAACCGCGACGAACTCGTCGCCGTGACCGTGCAGGGCCAGATCGCCCACCCGGTGGCGCGCGCCATGCCCTACCGCGTCGGCTATGACGGCGTGCCGCGCGTGCTGCCCGGCACCGGCGGCATCGTGCTGAACCGGCGAATCGGCGACCTCTGCGTCGGCCTGGCGGGCGACCACATCGAACCCGGCGTCTCGCTGCACAACAACAACCGCGAGGTCATCGGGCCGCGCGACGGGCCCAACAACGCGCTGATCACCTATGCCTGCGTGGGCAACCGCGCGCTGGTGCTCAATGGCGCGGCGCGCGGCCAGCAAGGCTGGGTGACGGGCAAGCATGGCGGCGTCAACCATGTGATGGTGGATTTCCCGCCCGAGGTGCTGCGCCGCCTGGCCATCGGCGACCGCATCGCCATCACGTCCATCGGCCAGGGCCTGCGCCTGCCCCGGCATCCGCGCATCGAGCTGATGAACTGCGCGCCGCTGCTGCTGTCACGCTGGGGCATCACCGAGAGCGACGGGCAGCTTCATGTGCCAGTGACCCACCTGATCCCGGCGCGGCTGATGGGCTCGGGCCTGGGCAAGAACACCGCCTGGCGCGGCGACTACGACATCCAGCTGGCCGACCGCGCCGCCCGCGAGCGCTACCGCCTGGGCAGCCTGCGCTTCGGCGATTTCGTCGCCATCACCGATGCCGACACGCGCCGCGGCCCCAGCATGCGCGCGGGCCGCGTGACCATCGGTGTCATCGTGCATGGCGACAGCACCGTCAGCGGCCATGGGCCGGGCGTCACGCCCCTGCTGACGGGGCCGGCCGAGCTGCTGCGGCCGCGACGGTCCGCGGACGCCAATCTTGCGGCAGCGCTGGGGGTGCGTCAGCCCGTACCGCCTCAGGAGCGGCTGACGCTTGCCGAGCGGGACCGCCGCGTGCGCTGCAAGCTGCGCGAGGTGCCGCCCAAGCTCGCTTTCAAGACCTGATTCAGGACTTGAGCTGTGGACCCAGATTGGCCAGCATGTCGTCGACCATCGCGTCGAGGTCGTACTGCAGCTTCCAGCCCCAGTCGGCCTGGGCGTCGCTGTCGTCGATGCGCTGCGGCCAGCTGGCGGCGATGCTCTGGCGGAAGTCAGGCACGCAATCCATCGAGAACGCCGGCAGACGGCGGCGGATGGAGGCGGCGATGCCTTCCGGCGTGAAGCTGACGCCCGCCAGGTTGTAGCTGCCGCGCTGCTTGATCTGGTCGGCCGGCGCATTCATCAGCTCGATGGTGGCGCGCAGCGCATCGGGCATGTACATCATCGGCAGGGCCTGGTCCTGCTCCAGGAAGCAGGTGTAGCGGCCTTCCTTCAGCGCCGAGTGGAAGATCTCCACGGCGTAGTCCGTCGTGCCGCCGCCGGGCGGCGTCTTCCAGCTGATGAGGCCGGGGTAGCGCAGGCTGCGCACATCCACGCCGTGCTTGGCGTGGTACCAGGCGCACCAGCGCTCGCCGGCGAGCTTGGAGATGCCGTAGACCGTGGTCGGGTCCATGACGGTGGTCTGCGGCGTGTCCACAGAAGGCGTGTTGGGGCCGAAGGCGGCGATGGAGCTGGGCCAAAAGATCTTGTCCAGCTTCTCGTGCCGGGCCAGCTCCAGCACATTGAGCAGGCCCTTCATGTTCAGGTCCCAGGCCCACATCGGGTGCTTCTCGCCATTGGCCGACAGTGCCGCGGCGAGGTGGTAGATCTGGGTGATGTGGTGGCGCTTGACGATGGTGGCCAGTGCGCCGGCGTCGGTCACGTCCAGGGCCTCGTGGTGCAGGCTGGGCACGCGGCCCTTGGGCGCCAGGTCGCTGGTGACGACGGCGTCATTGCCGTGCAGCTTGGCCAGCTCCGTCGCCAGCTCGGTGCCGATCTGGCCGTTGGCGCCGATGATGAGGATGCGCGGGGTGGTGCTCATTTCAGGATGCCCAGTTCCTTGCCGGCTTGCGTGAAGGCGGCGACGGCCTTCTCCAGATGCTCGCGCTCATGCACGGCCGAGATCTGCACGCGGATGCGGGCCTGGCCCTTGGGCACGACGGGGAAGAAGAAGCCGACGGCATAGATGCCCAGCTCCAGGATGCGCTTGGACAGCTCCTGCGCCTTGACGGCGTCGTAGACCATGATGGGCACGATGGGGTGGGTGCCGGGCTTGATCTCGAAGCCGGCCGCCTGGATGGCTTCGCGGAAATAGGCGGTGTTGGCTTCCAGCTTGTCGCGCAGCGCGGTCGAGCCTTCCAGCAGGTCCAGCACGGCGAGCGACGCACCGGCGATGCTGGGGGCCAGGGTGTTGCTGAACAGATAGGGGCGCGAGCGCTGGCGCAGCAGCTCGACGACTTCCTTGCGCGCGGCCGTGAAGCCGCCCGAGGCGCCGCCCAGGGCCTTGCCGAAGGTGCCGGTCACGATGTCGATCTTGCCGAACACACCGCGGTGCTCGGCCGTGCCGCGGCCGGTCTTGCCGAGGAAGCCGCTGGCATGGCATTCGTCGATGCCCAGCAGCGCGTCGTACTGGTCGCACAGCGCGCGGATCTTGTCGAGCTGGGCGATGGTGCCGTCCATGCTGAACACGCCGTCGGTGAAGACCAGCGTGAAGCGGGCGCCCTTGGCCTTGGCTTCCTTCAGGCAGCGCTCGAGGTCGTCGAGGTTGTTGTGCTCGTAGCGATAGCGCTGGGCCTTGCACAGGCGGATGCCGTCGATGATCGAGGCGTGGTTGAGCGCATCGCTGATGATGGCGTCCTGCTCACCCAGCAGGGGCTCGAAGAGGCCGCCGTTGGCGTCGAACGCCGCGGCGTACAGGATGGCGTCCTCGCAGCCGACGAAACGGGCGATGCGGCCCTCCAGCTCCTTGTGCAGGTCCTGGGTGCCGCAGATGAAGCGCACCGACGACAGGCCGAAGCCATGGGTGCGCAGGGCTTCATGCGCCGCCTCGATGACCTGGGGGTGGGACGACAGGCCCAGGTAGTTGTTGGCGCAGAGGTTGATGACCTCGCGGCCATCGGCCGTCCTGACGACGGCGCCCTGGGGCGTCGTGATGATGCGCTCGGCCTTGAAGAGGCCGGCGGCACGGATGCCGTCGAGTTCCGTCTGCAGATGTTGATAGAAGGCCTGGCTCATGGCGCTGCTCCTGATGCACAATTCGGTAAATTGAACGCGTTCGATATATCGAACTTTCGTGCAGTATCTGAAAAACGTCTATTCACGTCAAGCATGAACATGTCGGACACCGAACCGCCCCGCGTCGGCGCTGCCCTGCAGGCCCTGCGCAGCAGCCGGGGCCTGTCGCTGGATGATCTCTCCAAGCGGGCCGGCGTGAGCAAGTCCATGTTGTCGCAGATCGAGCGCAACCAGGCCAATCCCACGGTGGCGGTGGTGTGGCGGCTGGCGAATGCGCTGGGCGTGGACATGGGCGAGCTGCTGGGCACCGAGCGCGTCGCGGCACCCGCCATCGAGACGGTGCCGGCCCACGCGACGCCGGGGCTGACCAGCCCGGACGGGCTGTGCAAGCTGCGCATCCTCGGCCCCATCGAGCTGGCCGGCCAGTTCGAGTGGTACGAGCTGGCCATCCAGCCCGGCGGCGTGCTGGACAGCCAGGCCCATGAACCCGGTTCGCGCGAGCATCTCAGCGTGCTGACCGGCAGCCTGGAAGTGACCGCTTCGGGGCTGACAAGCAAGCTCAAGGCCGGCGAGACGGCGCGTTATGCGGTGGACGGGCCGCATGCGATCCGCAATTTGAGCAAGTCGGCGGCGACTGCCCTGCTGGTCGTCCTTCATCCGTAGACTGCAGCCTCCGCTCAAGGAGGCATGCATGCAGATTTCCCGTCGCCTAACGCTAACCTCGCTGGCCGCTCTGGCCGCCCTGCCACTGGGCCCTCTGGCCGCGCAGGCCCAGGACAACAAGCCCATCCATCTTCTCGTCGGCTTCCCCGCCGGTGGTGGCACCGATGCCATTGCGCGGCTGATCGGCGAGGCGCTGCAGGCGTCCCTGGGCACGACGGTCCTCGTCGAGAACAAGCCCGGCGCGGGTGGCCAGATCGCGGCCCAGGCATTGAAGGCCGCCCCGCCCGACGGCACGACCTTCTTCGTCTCGCACGATCACACCATCTCCATCCTGCCGCTGGTGCTGAAGAATCCCGGCTTCGACCCGGCCAGGGATTTCGTTCCGGTGGCGGGCTTCGCCACATTCGCCAACGCGCTTGCGATCTCGGGCGGAACGCCGGCGGCCAGCCTGCCCGACTACCTCGCCTGGGTGAAGAAGCAAGGCGGCCAGGGCAATGTCGGCGTGCCGGCACCGGCCTCGGTGCCCGAGTTCCTCGTCAAGCTGCTGGGCGAGAAGAACGGGCTGAACCTGCTCAGCGTCCCCTACCGCGGCAGCGCTCCCATGATTGCCGACATGCTGGGCAACCAGATCAGCGCCGGCGTGGGCTCGGTGCCCGACCTCATCGTCAACCACCAGCAGAAGAAGCTGAAGATCGTCGCGGTCATGGGCCAGCAGCGCCAGGGCGTGCTGCCCGAGGTGCCGACCTTTGCCGAGCTCGGCATCCCCGGCTTCGAGGACCTGCCCTATTACGGCCTGTTCGCGCCGGCTGGCACACCGCCCGCCGTCGTCGAGCGCATGTCCAACGCGCTCGCGGGCGTCATCGCCCAACCGGTGGTGAAGGCGCGGCTGACCGAGCTGGGCCTGTCGGTCGGCATGATGACTTCGGCGCAGCTCGCCACGCGCGAGCGCGCCTACTCGGCCAGCTGGGCCCGCATCATCAAGGCCGGGGGCTTCCAGCCGCAGTGAGGCTCAGCGGCGCATGGCCGCAACGCTGGCCTGGGCCTCGTGAGCCCGCGCGGCGGCTGCCACCTCCTTGTCGACGATGGTCTTGCCGATGGGCGCGAGGGCGATACCAGCCAGCTTCAGATGCTGGATCGCGAACGGGATGCCGATGATGGTGCAGAAGCAGGCAACGGCCGAGAACACATGGCCGATGGCCAGCCACACGCCGGCGAAGATGAACCAGAGCACATTGCCGATCAGGCCGAGGCCACCGGTGCCGATGTCATCCACCCCCGACAGCGCCTTGCGGCTGACCGCCTCCTTGCCGAAAGGGAAAAAGGCGAACTGGCCGATGACGAAGCAGGCACGTCCCCAGGGAATGCCGATGATGCTGACGAAAGCCAGCAGACCGGCCACCCACCAGGCCAGGCCCATGAAGACGCCGCCCAGGACAAACCAGATGAAATTGCCAATCGCACTCATTCATTTCCTCCAGACGGTCAGCGCACAGGGGTGACGCCAGTGAACAGATCGGCCAGCTGCAGGCGCTGCCAGCCGCTGCGCTGCCAGAGCGGGTCCAGCGTGGACCCGCGCTCGGCCAGAAAGCCGAGCAGCAAGCCTTCGGCCGGCGTGCGCTCCGGCGTGCAAAGCAGCACCAGGCGCTGGGCGCCCTCCTCTTCCAGCAGGCCTATCCATTCCATGGCCCGCAGCTTGTCGAGCACGGGTGCAAGTTGCAGCGGGTCGACGCGCAGCGCGCCCGCCAGGGCCAGATGCGACAGCCCCTGCTGGCCGGCCTCGCGCACCCGCCACAGCTCGCGCAGCGTTTCCAGCGCCAGGGCCATGGACTGGCCCGGCACGTCGGGGCGCAGATGCAGCCGGCCCGTCAGGCTGGGCGTGTTGGCGGCCAGGATGGCCCCGAGCAACACGATGACCCAGCCGAGATAGACCCAGACCAGGAAGACCGGCACGGTGGCGAAGGCGCCGTACAGCGTCGAATAGGTCGGCACCTGTTTCACATACCAGGCCAGCAGCGATTTCGCCAGCGTGAAGCCGATGGACACGAAGGCGCCGCCCAGCAGCGCATGGCGCCAGCGCACATGGGTGTTGGGCACATAGTGGAAGAGGCCGGCCACGGCCAGGCCGAGCAGCACGATGTCGGCGCCGCCCAGCAGCGTGGACAGGCTGGCCGGCAGCTTGGTGATCAGGCCCTGGCCGGCGCTGACGGCATAGCTCGTCAGCGTCAGGCTGCCGCCCAGCAGCAGCGGGCCCAGCGTCAGCGCGGCCCAGTAGACAAGGACGCGCTGGGCCATGGGCCGCGGCCGCTTGACGCGCCAGATCGCGTTCAGCGTGCGGTCGATGGTCAGCATCAGCGCCAGCGCCGTGACGCCGAGCACGATCAGGCCGACCGCGCCCAGCTTGTTGGCCTTGGCCGCGAACTGCGTCAGCGAGGCCAGCACCGGCTTGGCGATATTGCCCGGGATCAGGCTCTTCAGGAAATACTGCTCCAACGCCGTCTGCAGGCTGGCGAAGATGGGGAAGGCCGTGAAGATGGCCAGCATCACCGTCAGCAGCGGCACGAGTGAAATGAGGGTCGTGAACGTGAGGCTGCCGGCCGTGAGGCCGAGCTTCTCTTCGCGGAAACGCTGGCGGAAGGTGTGCAGGGTCTGCAGCCAGGGCCAGGCCAGCAGGTCGGCGATGAAGTTGCCGGCGAAGGCGATGGGGTTGCGGGCCAGCGGCGCATCCAGGGCTTCGGGCGCGTCGGGCGGAACGGGAGGAACCGGTGTCGTGGACATGGCTTCTATGATGCCGCAGCTATGTCCCCTGCCCCCGAAAGAACCGAACCGAATGCCAACGAGCGCCTGTCGCGCAACCTGGCCACGGCCAGCGTCGTTGCGCTGATCCTGCTCTGCCTGGCCTGGGAGCTGTGGCTGGCGCCGACCGGCCGTGGCACGCTGGCGATCAAGGTGCTGCCGCTGCTGCCGGCGCCGCTGGGGCTGTGGCGCTATCGCATGTACACCTACCGCTGGGTGGCCCTGGCCATCTGGCTCTATGTGCTGGAGGGCCTGGTGCGTTCCACCAGCGAGAGCGGCACCGGCCAGTGGCTGGCGCTGGGCGAGGTCATCCTCAGCGTCATCGCCTTCACGGCCTGCACGGCCCAGATCCGGCTGCGACTGGCGGCGGCCAAGACCGCATGAAGGACTTCCTCGCCGCGCTGCGTGAACGGCTCGGCGAGGCCGGGCTGCTGGTTGGCGGCGACCTGGCGGCCTACGAGAACGACTGGCGCAAGCGCTATGCAGGCAAGGCGCTCGCGGTCGCACGACCGGCTTCGACCGAAGAAGTGGCTGCGGTGATGCGCCTGTGCCACGAGCACCGCGTGGCCGTCGTGCCCCAGGGCGGCAATACCGGCCTGGTGGGCGGCTCGACGCCCGATGACAGCGGCCGCCAGTTGGTGCTGAGCCTGTCGCGCATGAAGCGCTTGCGCGGCATCGACATCGCCAACGCCAGCCTGACGGCCGAGGCGGGTTGCGTGCTGGCCGAGGTGCAGGCGGCCGCCGCCGGTGCCGGCATGCTCTTCCCGCTCAGCCTGGCGGCCGAGGGCTCCTGCACGCTGGGCGGTAACCTCGCCACCAATGCCGGCGGCACCCAGGTGCTGCGCTATGGCAATGCGCGCGAGCTTTGCCTGGGGCTGGAGGTGGTCACGGCGACCGGCGAGGTCTGGCATGGCCTTTCGGGCCTGCGCAAGGACAACACCGGCTACGACCTGCGCGACCTCTTCATCGGCAGCGAGGGGACGCTGGGCGTCATCACCGCCGCGACGATGAAGCTCTATCCCATGCCGAAGGAAAGACTGACCGCCCTCGCCGCCTGCGACTCGATGCAGGACGCGGTGGCGCTGCTCGGCCTGGCGCGCGAGCGGGCCGGCGATGCGCTGACCGGCTTCGAGGTCATGAACCGCGCCTCGCTGGCCCTGGTGGCGCGCGAACTGCCGCAACTGGCCCAGCCGCTGCCGGGCGCGGCCTGGACGGTGCTGCTGGAGTTGTCCGACGCCGAAAGCGCCGAGCATGCCCGCACGGTTTTCGAAGGCCTGCTGGAAGCGGCCGTCGAGCGCGGCTGCGTGCAGGATGCGGCGATTGCCCAGAACCTGCAGCAGGCCAAGTCCTTCTGGCATCTGCGCGAGTCCATCCCGCTGGCCCAGGCTCAGGCCGGGCTGAACATCAAGCACGACATCTCGCTGCCGGCCTCCAGCATTCCCGGCTTCGTCGCCGAGATGGATGCCGCCCTGGCGGCCTATCTGCCCGGCATCGAGGTCATCGACTTCGGCCACCTGGGCGACGGCAATCTGCACTACAACGTGCAGGCGCCGGCCGGCGTGGCACCAGCCGGGTTCCTGGCCGCGCACGAAGCGGCCATCAACGAATTGGTCTACGACGCCGTGCAGCAGCGCGGCGGCTCGATCTCGGCCGAGCACGGCATCGGCCGGCTCAAGCGCGAGGAGCTCGGCGCACGCAAGGACCCGACGGCCGTGGCGCTGATGCGGGCGATCAAGCGGGCCCTGGACCCGCTCGACCTGCTCAACCCTGGGCGCCTGCTTTAGGCCGGAGCCACCACCAGCGTCTTGGCCGGCCGTGCCTTCTTGAACACCCACTCGGCGACCCAGTACAGGAAGATCGTCAGCGTCAGGAAGCCGGCGACCAGCAGCAGCACTTCACCCGCGGTCAGCACGGCGGCGCCCACGATGGTCCAGCGCTGGCGGCGGATGGAGAAGCGGCGGATCAGGCTGTCGCGCTTGACTTCGATGCTGTCGTAGAAGGTGGGCACCACCAACAGGGTCAGCAGCGTCGACGTGATCGTGCCGCCGATGATGGCCACGGCCATCGGGCGGTAGAACTCGCCGCCCTCGCCGATGCCGACGGCGACCGGCAACATGCCCGCGATCAGCGCCAGCGTCGTCATCAGGATGGGCCGGAAGCGCTTGCGGCCGGCGTGCATCAGGGCCTCTTCGCGGTCGATGCCGGCCTTTTCCTCCTGGCGCGTCGCGTCCAGCAGCAGGATGGCGTTCTTGGCGACCAGGCCCATCAGCATGATGACGCCGATCAGGCTCATCAGGTTCAGCGTGCCGCGGGTCAGGATGAGTGCCACGACGACGCCGAACAGCGACAGGGGCAGCGACAGCATGACGCCCAGCGGTGCCGTGAAGCTGTTGAACTGGATGACGAGCACGAAGTACATCAGCGCGATGCCGGACAGCAGCGCGGTGATCATGGCCGTGAAGACGACCTGCTGGTCACGCGCCGAGCCGGCCAGCTCGATGCCGAAGCCGGGCGGGAAGTCGATCTTCTCGGCCAGCTTCTTGGCCTCGGACGTGATCTCGCCGGGCGCGCGGCCCTGGGCGTTCGCGCTGACCGTGATGGTGCGCTTGCCGTCGCCGTGCTGGATCTGGCCCGGGCCCTTGCCCATGGTGACGGTGGCGATCTGGTCCAGCGGCACCATGCGGTTGGTGCCGGTCACCGTGATTGGCAGGCGTTCGATGTTGGCGGCGTCGACGCGGTCGGACGGGTGCAGGCGCACGGCCACGTCGCGGGCTTCACCGGTCGGGTCGATCCAGTCGCCGACCTCGACGCCGGCAAAGGCCACGCGCAGGGCCTGGGCCGCGTCGTTGACCGAGATGCCCATCTGGTTGGCCAGGCTGCGATCCAGTTCGATCTGCAGCTCGTTCTGCGGGTCCTGCTCGGAGTAGCCGACGTCGACCGCGCCCTTGACGCCGCGCAGCGTCTGCACGAAGCCCTGGGTGATCTCCTGCAGCTTGCGCGAGTCGGCGCCGTAGAAGCGGATCTGCACGGGCTTCTGGGCGCCGTTGTTCAGGTCGTCCAGCACGACGTACTCGGCGCCCACCAGGCGGCCGACCTTCTCGCGCAGGTCCTTGGCGATGTCGCCCGCCGAGCGCTGGCGCTCGGTGCTCTTGCCGATGTCGATGTAGATGCGGCCACCGCTGGCGTTCGGGTAGGCCGTCGTCGCCTTGGTTTCCTTCATCGTCGAGGCCAGGGCCGCGGCGGCGTCGAGCTTGAGCTTGGAATAGTCCAGGCTGCTGGAGGCCGGCGCGCGGACGTCGACGGCCAGGAAGCCGGCGTCGGACTGCGGCAGGAAGCTGGAGCCGCCGACCGTGGCCTGCAGGCCGATCGCACCGAAGAAGCTCACGACGGCGAACACGGCCATCCAACGGCGGTGATGCAGGGCCCAGGCGATGACATGGCCATAGCTGTTGGCGACGCCGTCGAACCAGTGGTTGAAGCGCTCCAGCAGCCTGCCGAAGCCCTTCTTGGGCTGCTCGTGGTAGCCCGGGGGATCACCCCAGAAGGCCGACAGCATGGGGTCCAGCGTGAAGCTGATCAGCAGCGACACGATGACGGAGGCGACCACGGTCAGCGCGAAGGGCTTGAACCACTGGCCGGGGCCGTTGCCCATGAAGGCAACCGGCACGAAGACGGCCACGATGGCGAAGGTCGTCGCGGCGACGGCCAGGCCGATCTCGGCCGTGCCCTCGCGCGCCGCCGTCACGCGGTCGCTGCCTCTTTCCATATGCCGCACGATGTTCTCTCGCACGACGATGGCGTCGTCGATGAGCACGCCGATGGCCAGCGACAGGCCCAGCAGGCTCATGAAGTTCAGCGAGAAGCCCAGCAGCCAGACCGCGATGAAGGCCGCCAGCACCGAGGTCGGCAGGGACAGCGCCGTGATCAGCGTCGAGCGCCAGCTGTTCAGGAAGGCGTAGACGACGAAGATGGTCAGGCCGGCGCCGAAGACCAGCGCGTGGGTCACGTTGTTCAGGCTGTTCTCGGCATCCTTGCCGCCGTCCTGCGTGATCTCCAGCGTCGTGCCGCTCGGCAGTTCCTTCTCGACCTCCTTGAGCAGCGCGCGGGCGTCGTTGGCGACGCTGACCGTGGAGCTGTCGCGCGAGCGCGTGATGGAGATGCCGACATTGGGGCGGCCGTTGCGCAGCGAGTAGCCGGTCATCTCGGCGAAGCCGTCCTTGACCTCGGCCACCTGGCCCAGGCGCACCACGGTGCCGGCGCTGCGCTTGATGATCATCTGCTCGAACTCGGCCGGGCTTTCCAGGCGGCCCAGCAGGCGGATGCTCTGGTCCTCCAGCTCGCCACGCACCTTGCCGACCGGCGCCGTCGTGTTCTGGGCGCGTACGGCATTGGTGACTTCGGTGACCGAAACGCCGAACTCGCGCAGCTTCTCGGCGCGCAGCAGGATGGACAGTTCACGACGCAAGGCGCCGTTGACGTTGACGACCGACACGCCCGTGATGCCGCGGAAGCGCTCGGCCAGTTTGTCCTCGGCCAGGCGGCTCAGCTGGGCATGCGTCAGCGTCGTGCTGGACAGCGACAGCTGCAGGATGGGCTGGGCGCCGGGATCGGCCCGCGTGATGATGGGTTCGCGGATCTCGGTCGGCAGCTTGTAGCGCACCGAGGCGATCGCGTTTCGCACCTCGTCGGCGGCCTCGATCATGTTCTTCGAGAAGTCGAAGATCAGCACCAGGGTGGCGCTGCCCTCGCGCGAGGTCGAGTTGGAGCGGTCCACGCCCGAGATGCTCTGCAGCGCCTTCTCGATGCGGTTGACGACTTCCCGCTCCACCGTCTCGGGTGAGGCGCCCGGATACGGGATGTTGATGACGAGCACCGGCGGCTCGATCTCGGGGAACTGGTTGACCTTGAGCTTGGACAGCGCCAAGAGGCCCACCAGCATCAGCCCGATGACCATGACGACGGTCGCGACGGGCCTGCTGATGCTGAAGTTGGAGAGGAACATGGCTGGACCTCGAGGCGGTTACTTGCTGGCCGCAACGGCGGGCTGGGCAGACGCGACGGCGGAAGCGGCGCCGGAACCGGCCGCCACACGTTGCACCGCAGCGCCGTCGGTCAGGCTGCTGGTGGGGGCGCGCAGCACCTCGTCGCCCTGGGCCAGGCCCGAAGCGATGACGACCTCGCCACGACGCTCGTCGCGCTCGCCCAGGGTCACCGACACCTTCTTCAGCTGGCTGCCGGCGATCTTCCAGACGAAGGCGCTGTCGCCCTGGCGGACCACCGAGCCCTCGGCCAGCACCAGGGCCTTGCGCTCGGCGCTTTCGACACGTCCCTCGGCATAGAGGCCCGAAACCTGGGGCGCCTTGGCGCGGTCGTTGAACTCGGCGATCAGCTCGACCTGGCGCGTCGTCGCATTGGCGGCGGCATCGATGCGGGCCAGCTTGCCCTTGAACTCGGCGTCGCCGAAGCCGTTGATGCGGAAGGACACGGGCTGGCCGAGCTTGAGCTCGCCGAGGCGGTCGGCCGAGACCTGGCCTTCGAAGCGCATGGAGGTCGGATCGATGACCTTGATCAGTTCGCGGCCGACCTGCACGGTGTCACCGGTGGAGATCTTGCGTTCGCTGACGACGCCGTCAAAGGGCGCGCGGACCTCGGTGCGCGAGACCTGCTGGCGGGCCGTCACGGCACGGGCCTTGGCGGCGGCCAGTTCGCTCTGGGCGGCATTGCGGCGCACCTCGGCGTCTTCCAGGCCTTGCATGGAGATCATGCCCTGCTGGTTCAGCGTGCGCTGGCGGGCCAGCACGCGCTCGGTCTGCTCGAAGCTCTGTTGGGCGGCGCGCAGGGCCTCCTCGGCGGAGGTCAGGCCGTCGCGGATGGAGGTGGGATCCAGGCGGATGATGAGATCACCCGCGCGCACGCGCTCGCCGTTGTCCTTGGCCACCTGCAGCACCACGGCTGCGACTTCGGCGCGCAGGTCGGCGCGGCGGGCCGGCTGGATGGCACCCGTGATGACGGGGGCGCCGATCAGGCCGCTCTGTCCCACCTGTCGCAGATCCTCGGGCGCCAGCAGCAGCGACGCGGCAGCCGGCTTGGCGGCTGCCTTGGCATCGTCAGGCTTGCCGCCCTTGCCGCAGGCGGTCAGCAGCAGGGCCAAGGACAGGGCTGTCAGGATCGGCGTTGCACGAGTCATGGGAGGGTAGCTTTCCTCAGAGGACAGAAGTAACGGACGGCTCAAACGCCTGAGCTTAACGGGCTGGCAACAACTCGCCAGAGGTCATGTACGAAATGTTTTCGAACGTAATCAGGTGCGTATTTCGGGCCGAGCGCCGGGCCGCTCCCTAGCCGGCCCGTCCTGGCGATGTGCTTGTGGCTCAACGCCGCAAGCATCGCCGTCCCCTCGGGGGACCGGCCAAGGTACACCTTGGACGAGGGGCACTACTTTTGCCATGGCAGGGGCCAGGCGCCCTGGCGCCAGCGCTGCAGCCACAGCAAGCCGATCAGCGTCTTGGCATCCGTGAGCTCGCCTTGAGCGGCGAAGCGGTCGAGATCCTCGACCGTGTGCGTGACGAGTTCGAGGAACTCGCCTTCATCCAGCTGCTGCTCGCCCCTCACGAGGCCGCGCGCAAAGTAGATGTGGATGCCTTCGTCCGAGTAGGCGATGGCGTTGTGCAACACCCCGGCATAGGCCCATTCAGCGGCGCTGTAGCCGGTTTCCTCGAGCAGCTCGCGCTGGCCGCAGGCCAGCGGATCCTCGCCGGCGTCGAGCTTGCCGGCCGGGAACTCCAGCATCACGCGGCCCATGGGATAGCGGTACTGGCGCTCCATCAGCAGGCGGCCATCGTCGAGCAGGGGCACGACCATGACGGCGCCGGGATGGCGGATGTATTCGCGCTGGGCCTCACCGCCGTCGGGCAGCGCGACGCGGTCGCGGCGCACGTCCAGGAAGCGCCCGCGGTAGGCCTGGCCGGCCTCGATCAGCGTCTCGACCAGATGCTTGTCGTCAGTCCCTGCCACGGCGCAGATATCTCCAGACGAAGCCGGGGAAGCCCAGCGTGATGAAGAGACAGCTGGCCGCCGCATAGAACTCCCAGCCCTGGGCGTGGCGCTGGCCGATGCGGGCCTCGAGCGCGGAGCCGATGGCGAAGGTCAGCCCCGCCATCAGCAGCAGCTCCAGCAGCCGCCACCAGGCTGACTTGGACGCCTGGCGCGGGCCGACGAGCAGCAGCCTCTCGTTGAAGTAAGGCAGGTTGGCCGCGACGACGGCCGCGGCCAGGACCAGCCAGACGGCGACGGATTGATCCATTATCTTGCGGGCCGAGCGCCGGGCCGCTCCCCAGCCGGCCAGCGCTGGCGATGTGCTCGCGGCTCAACGCCGCGGGCATCGCCGTCCCCTCGGGGGACCGGCCAGGACCGCCCGCGTTCAGCGGCGCGGTCATGGACGAGGGGCTGCATTGTCAAGTAGCGAGCGCCTGGCGGATGGCGACCTTACACATCTCCAGCAGGCCGCCCGGCAACAGGCCGAAGACCAGCACGGCGGCGCCGTTCAGCGTCATGACGAAGCGCACATCGCCCGGGGCGGCCAGCGGGGCCGTGTCGGTCGGCGCGTCGAAGAACATGACCTTGACGATGCGCAGGTAGTAGAAGGCGCCCACCAGGGAGACGACGACGGCGAAGCCGGCCAGCCACAGGTAGAAGGGCAGCTGCGTGGCCACCAGGGACTGCAGCACGGCCAGCTTGGCGTAGAAGCCCACCGTCGGCGGCACGCCGGCCAGCGAGAACATGAACAGGGTCATGACCAGGGCGAACCAGGGGCTGCGCTTGGCCAGGCCGGCCAAATCCTTGATCTCCTCGGCCTCATGGCCCTGGCGCGACAGCAGGATGACCATGCCGAAGGTGCCCAGCGTCGTCAGCACATAGGTGATGACGTAGAACATGGCCGAGCTGAAGGCGTTCTGGCCCCAGTTGGCGCTGTCGTTGACGAAGCCGCCGGTCATGCCCAGCAGCATGAAGCCCATGTTGGCGATGGTGGAGTAGGCCAGCATGCGCTTCAGATTGCTCTGGGCGATGGCGGCGAGGTTGCCGATGAGCAGCGACATGACGGACAGCACGACCAGCATCTGCTGCCAGTCCACGGCCAGGCCGCTCATGCCCTCGACGAGCAGGCGCACGGTGATGGCGAAGGCGGCCAGCTTGGGCGCGCCACCGATCAGCAGCGTGACAGCCGTCGGCGCCCCCTGGTAGACGTCGGGCACCCACATGTGGAAAGGCGCGGCGCCGAGCTTGAAGGCCAGGCCGGCCACGACGAAGACGGTGCCGAAGACCAGCACGCTCTTGTTCGGGATGCCCTGGGAGATGACGCCGAAGACTTCCGGGATGGTCAGCGAGCCGGTGGCGCCGTACATCATGGACAGGCCGTACAGCAGGAAGCCGCTGGCCAGGGCGCCCAGCACGAAATACTTCATCGCGGCTTCGGTCGAGACCGCATGGTCGCGGCGCAGGGCCACCAGCGCGTACAGCGACAGGCTCATCAGTTCCAGGCCGAGGTAGATGACCAGGAAGTTGTTGGCCGACAGCATCACGTTGATGCCGAGCAGCGCGAACAGGCTGAGGATGAAGAGCTCGCCCTTCAGCATCTCGCGGAAGGCGGCGTAGGGGCGCGCGTAGACCAGGGCGATCAGCGTCGCGGCGCAGGCGAAGCCGGCCAGCAGATGGCCCATGGGGTCGGCGACGACCATGTCCTGCATGGCATAGGTGGTCACGCCGGCGCTGAAGTAGCCGAAGTGCAGGCCGCCCACGACGAGCAGGGTCAGCTGGGTCAGCCAGTAGGTCGGGCGACGCTGTTCGTCGGTGACCCACAGGTCCACCAGGGCGACCACGCAGCCCATGGTCAACAGCAGGACTTCGGGAAAGATCGCGAGCCAGTTCATGTCGTTCATTGTTCTTGCCTCTGCTCGGGATCAGGCCGGAATCTTGGTGAGCGCGACGTGCTTGAGCAGCTCGGTGACCGACTCGTGCATCACGTCCGTGAAGGGCTTGGGATAGAGGCCCATGTAGAGCGTCGCCACCGCCAGCAGCGCGAGCATCAGGAACTCGCGGCCGTTGATGTCGGTCAGGGCGCGCACGTCGTCGTTGGCGATGTCGCCGAAGTAGACGCGCTTGACCATCCACAGCGTGTAGGCCGCGCCGAAGACCAGGGCCGTCGCCGCGATGGCGCCGAGCCAGAAATTGGCGCCCACCGCACCGAGGATGACCATCCACTCGCCGACGAAGCCGGCCGTGGCGGGCAGGCCGCAGTTGGCCATGCCGAAGAAGACGGCGAAGGCGGCGAACTTGGGCATGGTGTTGACCACGCCACCGTAGGACGCGATCTCACGCGAATGCACGCGGTCGTAGAGCACGCCGATGCACAGGAACATGGCGCCCGACACGAAGCCGTGGGCAATCATCTGCACCAGGCCGCCGGAGACGCCCAGCTCGTTGAAGATGAAGAAGCCCAGGGTGACGAAACCCATGTGGGCGATGGACGAATAGGCCACCAGCTTCTTCATGTCCTTCTGCACGAGGGCCACCAGGCCGATGTAGACGACGGCGATGAGGGACATCGCGATGATGAGCCAGGACCATTCACGCGCGGCATCGGGAGCGATGGGCAGCGAGAAGCGCAGGAAGCCGTAGCAGCCCAGCTTCAGCATGATGGCGGCCAGTACGACGGAGCCGCCCGTGGGCGCCTCGACGTGGGCGTCGGGCAGCCAGGTGTGCACCGGCCACATCGGCACCTTGACCGAGAAGGCGGCCAGGAAGGCGAAGAACAGCCAGGTCTGGGCGCCGCCGGTCAGCGGCAGCTGGTGCCAGGCCTGGATGTCGAAGCTGCCCGTCTTGGTGTACAGATAGAGCAGCGCGATCAGCATCAGCAGCGAGCCGGCCAGCGTGTACAGGAAGAACTTGAAGGCCGCGTAGACGCGGTTCGCACCGCCCCAGACGCCGATGATGATGTACATCGGGATCAGCGTGGCCTCGAAGAACACGTAGAACAGCATGCCGTCCAGCGCGCTGAACACGCCCACCATCAGACCCGACAGGATCAGGAAGGCGCCCATGTACTG
The DNA here is from genome assembly GCF_059415865.1 of Roseateles sp. GW821-FHT09H10. Taxonomy (NCBI): domain Bacteria; kingdom Pseudomonadati; phylum Pseudomonadota; class Betaproteobacteria; order Burkholderiales; family Sphaerotilaceae; genus Roseateles; species Roseateles sp. GW821-FHT09H10. The sequence continues at coordinate 23,370 of NZ_JBWKOB010000005.1, forward strand.
GTTGACGCGCGTCTCGATGACCTCCCAGGCCGAGATCACCACGATGACGGTGATGAAGGCCGTCAGCGGCACGAACCACATCGAGATGCCATCCACGCCGAGGTGGTAGCTGATGTTGAAGCGGTCGATCCAGGGGTGGTTCTCGACGAACTGCATGGCAGCCGTCGTCGTGTCGAAGCCCGTGATCAGCGGGAGGGTGACGAGGAAGCTCGCCACGGCCGCGACCAGCGCCATCCAGCGCACGGCCTTGGCCTGTTCGTCGCGCCCGAGCGCCAGCAGCAGCGCACCGCAGGCGATGGGTAGAAAAATCGCAAGACTCAGCAACATTCTTGTTCTCCGCCTCGTCGCTCAGAACCCGAACAGGGCATTGAACTGGGGCTTGATATACGGCCACAGCTGCCAGGTCATCAACCCGGTGACACCGAGGATCATGACGAGGGCGTACCAGTACAGATAGCCGGTCTGGAAGCGGCGCACCAGGCCCGCAATGCCGCCGACTGTCTTGGCCGAGCCATTGATGATGAGGCCGTCGATCAGCGCGCCATCGCCGCCCTTCCACAGGCCGGTGCCCAGGGCACGGGCCGCGCGGGCGAGGATGTTCTCGTTGATCCAGTCCATGAAGTACTTGTTCTCCAGGACGACGATGACGGGGCGCAGCACGCGGGCGAAGGCCGCCGGGATGCTGGGCGCCACCATGTAGAACACATAGGCGGTGACGACGCCGGCCAGCGCCAGCCAGAACGGCAGCGTCATCAGGCCGTGCGTCGCCATCGCGACCGCACCATGGAAGTGGTGGGCCAGGTCCGCCATGGCCGGGTGGGCCGCCGTGTTGACGGTGATCGCATCCTTGAAGAAGTCGCCGAACAGCATCGGCTGGATGGTCATGAAGCCGATGATGACGGACGGGATGGCCAGCAGCACCAGCGGCGCGGTGACGACCCAGGGCGACTCGTGCGGCGTGTGGTCATGGCCGTGGCCATGGTCATCGTCGTGGTGGTCGTGCTCGCCCGGGAAGGGCTTGTGGTGGAAGTTCTCCTTGCCGTGGAAGACCAGGAAGTACATCCGGAAGGAATAGAAGGCCGTCACGAACACGCCGGCGATGACGGCGAAGTAGGCGAAGTGGGCACCCGGCAGATTGCTGGCGTGCACGGCCTCGATGATGGAGTCCTTGGAGTAGAAGCCCGAGAACAGCGGCGTGCCGATCAGGGCCAGCGAGCCCAGCAGCGACGTGATCCAGGTGATGGGCATGTACTTGCGCAGGCCGCCCATGTTGCGGATGTCCTGGTCATGGTGCATGCCCATGATGACGGAGCCGGCACCGAGGAACAGCAGGGCCTTGAAGAAGGCGTGCGTCATCAGGTGGAAGACGGCGACCGAGTAGGCCGAGGCGCCCAGGGCCACCGTCATATAGCCCAGCTGCGACAGCGTCGAGTAGGCGACGACGCGCTTGATGTCGTTCTGGATGATGCCCAGGAAGCCCATGAACAGGGCCGTGATGGCACCGATGACCAGCACGAAGTTCAGTGCCGTGTCGCTCAGCTCGAACAGCGGCGACATGCGCGCCACCATGAAGATGCCGGCCGTCACCATCGTCGCGGCGTGGATCAGCGCGGAGATGGGCGTCGGGCCTTCCATGGAATCAGGCAGCCAGACGTGCAGCGGGAACTGCGCGCTCTTGCCCATCGCGCCGATGAACAGGCAGATGCAGGCGACGGTCAGCAGGGCCCAGTCGGTGCCCGGGAAGACCATCTTGGACAGCACATCCGCCTTGGCGAAGGTCTCGGCGTAGTTCAGCGTGCCGCCGAAGGCCACCAGCAGGCCGATGCCCAGGATGAAGCCGAAGTCGCCGACCCGGTTCACCAGGAAGGCCTTCATGTTGGCGAAGATGGCCGTCGGCTTCTTGTACCAGAAGCCGATCAGCAGATAGGACACCAGGCCCACCGCTTCCCAGCCGAAGAAGAGCTGGAGCATGTTGTTGCTCATGACGAGCATCAGCATGCTGAAGGTGAACAGCGAGATGTAGGAGAAGAAGCGCTGGTAGCCGTCGTCCTCTTCCATGTAGCCGATGGTGTAGATGTGCACCATCAGCGACACGAAGGTCACGACCACCATCATCATGGCCGTCAGGCCGTCGATGAGGAAGCCGACTTCCATCTTCAACGCGCCGAGGTTCATCCACTCGTAGAGGGTGGCGTTGAAGCGCGCGCCGTCGACGGCGACGCTGTACAGCGTCTGCGCCGACAGGATGAAGGCGATCAGCACCCCGAGGATGGTGATGATGTGCGAGCCGCGGCGGCCCACCGTCTTGCCGAAGAAGCCGGCGACGATGGCGCCCGCCAGCGGCGCCAGCGGCACCGCGAGCAGCGTGTTCTGGGAAAGTGTTGCAGACATCTTGTTGTGCCCTTAGCCCTTGAGCGCGTCGAGTTCCTCGACGTTGATGCTGGCCCGGTTGCGGAACAGCACGACCAGGATGGCCAGGCCGATGGCCGATTCAGCGGCCGCGACGGTCAGGATGAAGAACACGAAGACCTGTCCGTCCATATTGCCCAGGTAGTGGGAAAAGGCGACGAAGTTCAGGTTGACCGCCAGCAGCATCAGCTCGATGGCCATCAGCAGCACGATCAGGTTCTTGCGGTTCAGGAAGATGCCGATCACCGACAGCGCGAACAGCATCGCGCCCAGCGTCAGGAAGTGGCCCAGGGTCAGGCCGCTCAGTCCGGCAATGGCGGTCATGCCTGGCCTCCTTCGGTGGGTGCGGCCGGCTGGGCCGGCGCGCTAACGGTCGGGTCCATCTTGACGATCTTCAGGCGCTGGGCCTTGGTGACCTTGACCTGCTCGGAGGCGTCCATGGCGCGCGAGTCCTTGCGGCGGCGCAGCGTCAGTGCGATGGCGGCGACGATGGCCACCAGCAGCAGCACGGCGGCGATCTGCAGCGGGTAGAGGTAGTTGGTGTAGATCTCGATGCCGAGCAGCTTGGTGTTGCCTTGGCTGATCTGCGCTGCGGTCGCGGCCGGGGCCTCGGACAGCTGGAAGCCGCCCATCAGCACGATGCCCATCTCGAACGCGATCAACGCGCCGACGATGGCGGCCACGGGCAGATGCTTCCAGAAGCCCTCACGCAGGCTGTCCGTGTTCAGGTCCAGCATCATGACGACGAACAGGAACAGCACCATGACGGCACCGATGTAGACGAGGACCAGCGCGATGGCCAGGAACTCGGCCTTCAGCAGCATCCAGATGCAGGACGCGGTGAAGAAGGACAGGATGAGGAAGAGCGCGGCATGCACGGTGCTGCGCGCCGTGATGACACGGAACGAACTCACCAGCAGGATGCCGGAGAAAACGTAGAAGAGGATGGTCGTGATGTCCATGCGTATCCAGGCCAGCTGTGCCGGACCGCTGTGCGCCTCGCGGCGCCCCAGCGATCAGCGGTACTTGGCGTCGGCCTCCTTCTGGGCTGCGATCTGCGGCTCGTACTTGTCACCGACAGCCAGCAGCATGTCCTTGGTGAAGTAGAGATCGCCGCGCTTTTCGCCGTGGTATTCGAAGATGCTGGTTTCGACGATGGAGTCCACCGGGCAGCTTTCCTCGCAGAAGCCGCAGAAGATGCACTTGGTCAGGTCGATGTCGTAGCGCGTCGTGCGGCGGCTGCCGTCGGCGCGCACGTCGCTCTCGATGGTGATGGCCATCGCGGGGCAGACGGCCTCGCAGAGCTTGCAGGCGATGCAGCGCTCTTCACCGTTCTCGTAGCGGCGCAGCGCATGCAGGCCACGGAAGCGCGGCGACAGCGGCGTCTTCTCTTCCGGAAACTGGATGGTGATGTTGCGCGACAGGAAGTGGCGACCGGTCAGCTTCATCCCCTTGAGCAGTTCCCAAAGGAAGAAGGTCTTGGCGAAATTCGTGATTGCAGTCATGGTCGCCGCCTCACTTCCAGGGGTTGAACGGCGTCTGCATGACAGCACCGACAACAACCAGCCAGATCAGCGTGATGGGAATGAAGATCTTCCAGCCCAGACGCATGATCTGGTCATAGCGGAAGCGGGGGAACGTGGCGCGCACCCACAGGAACATCGTGACGACGAAGAAGGTCTTGGCGAACAGCCAGAACCAGTTCCAGAACGCCATCGTGTGCTGGATGAAGCCTGGCACTTCCATGCCGAGCAGGCTCCAGGAGATCGGCGCGCTCCAGCCGCCCAGGAACATGATGACGGCCAGGGCCGACACCAGGATCATGTTGGCGTACTCGGCCAGGAAGAACATCGCGAACGACATGCCCGAGTACTCGATCATGTGGCCGGCGACGATTTCCGACTCGCCTTCGACGACGTCGAACGGGTGGCGGTTGGTTTCGGCCAGGCCCGAGATGAAGTAGACGATGAAGATCGGGAACAGCAGCACCCAGTTCCAGGAGAAGATGTTCAGGCCCATATTGGCCCACATGCCCTTTTCCTGCACCTGCACGACCGTGGTCATGTTCAGGCTGCCCGTCACCATCAGCACGACGACCAGGGCGAAGCCCATGGCGATTTCGTAGCTGACCATCTGGGCCGAGGCCCGCAGCGCGCCCAGGAAGGCGTACTTCGAGTTCGACGCCCAGCCGGCGATGATGACGCCGTAGACCTCGAGCGAGGTGATGGCCATCAGGAAGAGCAGGCCGGCATTGACGTTGGCCACCGCGGCATCCGGGCCGAAGGGCACGACGGCCCAGGCAGCCAGGGCCGGCATGATGGTCATGACGGGGCCGAGGAAGAACAGGCCCTTGCTGGCGGCGGCGGGCTTGATGATCTCCTTGAAGATCAGCTTGACCGCATCGGCGATCGGGGTCAGCAGGCCGTAGGGGCCGACGCGGTTCGGGCCCGGGCGGATCTGCGACCAGCCGATGGCCTTGCGCTCCCACAGCGTCAGATAGGCCACGCAGCCCAGCAGCGGCAGGATGACGGCGACGATCTTCAGCAGGCTCCACACCAGGGGCCACAGGGCCCCCAGCAGCGAGGCGCCGTTTTGGTAGAGAGAGTCGATCATTCGGTGTTGCTCCCTCAGACCTTGCTGATGCTCAGCGTGCCGAAGGCGGCGCCCAGAGCTGCGGTTTGTGCCAGGCCGGACGGCACGCGGGCCACGCCCTCGGGCAGGCCGGCTTCGAGGCGGGCGGGCAGTTGGGCGGCACCGCCGTCCTGCACGATGCGGACCTGGTCGCCCTCGGCCAGGCCGAGCTGCTGCCACAGGCTGGCGGGCAGGCCGACCGTGGCGGCTTCGCGGCCGTCGGTGGTCAGCTGCAGCGACGTGGAATTGCGCACCAGCGCATCGGTCGCGTAGATGGGCAGGTTGGCGAAGCGCTCGACGCCCTCACCCTTCGCTGCGGCTTGCGCCGTGGCCGAGGTGGCGTTGGAGAGGCGACCGGTGAGGTCGCCACCGAGGGCCTGTTCGCGGACCTGCTCGGAGCTCTCCTGGTCGAAACCCGGCAGACCCAGCAGATTGCCCAGCACGCGCAGCACCTTCCAGGCCGGACGCGTCTCGGCCAGCGGGCGCACGACGCCGACGAAGCTCTGCAGGCGGCCCTCGGCGTTGACGAAGCTGCCGGAGGTCTCGCTGAAGGGGGCGATGGGCAACAGCACATCGGCGTACTCGAGACCCGACTTGAACGGGCTCAGCACGACGACCATCTCGGCCGCGTCCAGCGCCTTGGCGGCAGCAGCGGCGTTGGCGGAGTCCAGCACCGGGTCGGTGTTCAGCAGCACCACGGCCTTCAGCGACGTGCCGTTCAGCATCTGGCCGGCGTTCAGGCCGTCGACCTGGGGCTGGGCCTTCACGAGCTGGGCGCCGACGGTGTTGGCGGCTGCGGTCAGGTAGCCGACGCTCGCGCCGGTCTGCTGGCCAATCCGCTGCGCCAGGGCCAGCAGGCTGGTGGCCTGCGGGTGTTCAGCAGCGGCATTGCCCAGCAGGATGGCCTTCTTCTGGCCGGATGCGAGGCTGGCGGCAATGGCCTTGGCTTCATCCGTGGCGTTGCCGGCGAGTGGTGCGCCAGCGCCGATGGCGGCGGCGACGTCGGCCAGGGCTTGCACCCAGCCCGACGGGGCGACCGAGGTCGAACCGGCCAGCGGCATCAGCCATTCATCATTGCTGACGCCGACGCGATGCACGGCGGCACCGCGGCGCGCGGCGTGGCGCAGACGGGCGGCGAACAGCGGATGATCCTTGCGCAGGTTGGAGCCGACGACGAGAGCGCGGTCCAGCTCGGACAGGCTCGCGATCGACGTGCCCAGCCAGCGCGCCTGGCCGGCGGCGGCGGCATTGCCGAAGTCGCTGTGGCGCAGGCGGTGGTCGATGTTGTCGCTGCCCAGGCCGCGCACGATGTTGCTCAGCAGATGCAGTTCTTCCACCGTGCTGTGGGCCGAGCCCAACGCGCCAATCGACGCAGCGCCGTGGTCGGCCTTGATGCTCTTCAGACCATTGGCGATGTATTCCAGGGCCGTCGTCCAGTCGACCTGCTTCCAGGCACCGCCCTGCTTGATCATGGGCGCCGTCAGGCGGGCGTCGCTGTTCAGGGCCTCGTAGCTGAAGCGGTCGCGGTCGGCGATCCAGCATTCATTGACGTCCTCGTTCTCCAGCGGAACGACGCGCAGGACCTGGTGGTTCTTGACCTGGACGATCAGGTTGGCGCCGGTCGAATCGTGGGGGCTGACGCTCTTGCGGCGCGACAGTTCCCAGGTGCGGGCGCTGTAGCGGAAGGGCTTGCTGGTGAGAGCGCCGACCGGGCAGATGTCGATCATGTTGCCCGACAGCTCGGAGTCCACCGTGCGGCCGACGAAGGTCTGGATCTCGCTGTGCTCGCCGCGGTGGGCCATGCCCAGTTCCATCTGGCCGGCGATCTCCTGGCCGAAGCGCACGCAGCGGGTGCAATGGATGCAGCGGCTCATCTCCTCCATGGAGATCAGCGGGCCCACGTTCTTGTGGAAGACGACGCGCTTCTCTTCGCTGTAGCGGCTCTTGCTGCCACCGTAGCCGACGGCCAGGTCCTGCAGCTGGCACTCGCCGCCCTGGTCGCAGATGGGGCAGTCCAGCGGGTGGTTGATCAGCAGGAATTCCATGACGCCCTGCTGGGCCTTGATCGCCTTGTCGCTCTTGGTGCGGACGATCATGCCCTGCGTGACCGGAGTCGCGCAGGCCGGCATGGGCTTGGGCGCCTTCTCCACGTCCACCAGGCACATGCGGCAGTTGGCGGCGATGGAGAGCTTCTTGTGATAGCAGAAGTGGGGGATGTAGGTCCCGGCCTTCTCGGCGGCATGCATGATCATGCTGCCTTCCTTGGCCTCTACCTTCTGACCGTCGAGTTCGATTTCAACCATGATGGTGTTTCCCTAGGCAGCTCAGGTCGGAGCCACCAGGGGCTTCTTGTGTTCAATCAGGTGCAAGAACTCATGCTTGAAGTTCTTGATCATGGCGCGCACGGGCATCGCAGCAGCGTCGCCCAGCGCACAGATCGTGCGGCCCTGGATGTTGTCGGCCACGGAGTTCAGCAGGTCGATGTCCTCTGCCCTGCCCTCGCCGTGATAGATGCGTTCCAGCACGCGGTGCATCCAGCCCGTGCCTTCGCGGCAGGGCGTGCACTGGCCGCAAGACTCGTGGGCGTAGAAGTAGGACAGGCGCAGCAGGCTCTGCACGGCGCAGCGCGAGTCGTCCATGACGATGACGGCGCCCGAGCCCAGCATGGAGCCGGCCTTGGCGATGGAGTCATAGTCCATCGTGCACTGCATCATCACTTCCGCCGTCAGCACCGGTGCGGACGAACCGCCGGGAATGACAGCCTTCAGCTTGCGGCCCTTGCGCACGCCGCCGGCCATTTCCAGCAGCACCGAGAACGGCGTGCCGAGAGGAATTTCGTAGTTGCCGGGCTTCTCGACGTCGCCCGACACCGAGAACAGCTTGGTGCCGCCGTTGTTGGGCTTGCCGATCTCGAGGTAGGCCTGGCCGCCGTTGCGGATGATCCAGGGCACCGCGGCAAACGTCTCGGTGTTGTTGATCGTCGTCGGCCGGCCGTACAGGCCGAAGCTGGCGGGGAAAGGCGGCTTGAAGCGCGGCTGGCCCTTCTTGCCTTCAAGAGACTCCAGCAGGGCCGTCTCCTCGCCGCAGATGTAGGCGCCGAAGCCATGATGGCCGTGCAGCTGGAAGCTGAAGCCCGAGCCCATGATCTTGTCGCCGAGATAGCCCGCGGCACGGGCTTCTTCCAGAGCCGCCTCGAAGCGCTCGTAGACCTCGAAGATCTCGCCGTGGATGTAGTTGTAGCCCACCGTGATGCCCATCGCGTAGGCGGCGATGGCCATGCCCTCGATGACCTGATGCGGGTTGAACATCAGCAGGTCACGGTCCTTGCAGGTGCCCGGCTCGCCTTCGTCGCTGTTGCAGACGAGGTATTTCTGGCCCGGGAACTGGCGGGGCATGAAGCTCCACTTCAGGCCGGTCGGGAAGCCCGCGCCGCCGCGGCCGCGCAGGGCCGAGGTCTTGACTTCGGCGATGACCTGGTCAGGGGTCAGGCCTTCGCCGCCGTCGGCAGCCAGGATCTTCTTCAGCGCTGCGTAGCCGCCACGCGCTTCGTAGTCCTTGATCGACCAGTTCTTGCCGTCCAGGTCCGCATAGATCTGCGGGGTGATGTGGCGGCCGTGGAAACAGGTCTCGGCGCCGGTGCTTTGGAATTTGGTGAGGTCCAGCATCGTCTTCCTCAAGCCTTGGCAGCTTCAGCGCGCAGCACGTCGACCAGCTCGTCCAGGCGGTCGTTGCTCATGAAGCTGCACATCTGGCGGTCGTTGACCAGCATCACCGGCGAGTCGGCGCAGGCGCCCAGGCACTCGCTCTTCTGCACGGTGAACAGGCCGTCGGCCGTCGTGCCGCCCTGCTCGATGCCGAGCTTGCTGCACAGATGGTCCAGGGCCTTCTGGCCGTCGCGCAGCTGGCAAGGCAGGTTGGCGCAGACGTTCAGCTTGAACTTGCCGACGGGCTTCTGGTTGTACATGTTGTAGAAGGTCGTCACCTCGTACACGGCGATGGGCGCCATGCCGAGATGAGCGGCGATCGCGTCTTCCGCGGCGCGGGACACGAAGCCTTCTTCCTGCTGCACGATGGTCAGGCAGGCCATGACGGCCGACTGGCGCAGCTCGTAGGGGTATTTGGCGACCTCGCGGTCGAAGCGCGCGCGGGTGGCGTCGGAGAGTTGGTAGCTGCTCATCGGTCGATCTCGCCGAAAACAATGTCCATCGTGCCGATGATGGCCACGGCGTCCGCGATCATGTGGCCACGGCCCATTTCGTCCAGGGCCGCGAGGTGCGGGAAGCCCGGTGCGCGGATCTTCAGGCGGTAGGGCTTGTTGGCACCGTCGCTGACCATGTAGATGCCGAACTCGCCCTTGGGGTGTTCGACGGCCGCATAGGCCTCGCCTTCCGGCACATGGAAGCCTTCGGTGAAGAGCTTGAAGTGGTGGATCAGCTCTTCCATGTTGGACTTCATGTCCACGCGGCCCGGCGGCGCCACCTTGTGGTTGTCGGTGATGACCGGCAGGCCGGGGTTGGCCTTCAGCCAGGCCACGCATTGCTGGACGATGCGGTTGGACTGGCGCATCTCTTCCACGCGCACGACATAGCGGTCGTAGGTGTCGCCGTTGGTGCCGACCGGGATGTCGAAATCCATCTTGTCGTACACGTCGTAGGGCTGCTTCTTGCGCAGGTCCCAGGCGATGCCCGAGCCGCGCAGCATGGCGCCCGTGAAGCCGAGGTTGAGCGCGCGCTCGGGCGACACGACGCCGATGCCGACCGTGCGCTGCTTCCAGATGCGGTTGTCGGTCAGCAGCGTCTCGTAGTCGTCGATGTTGGCCGGCAGGCGCTTGCAGAAGTCCTCGATGAAGTCCAGCAGCGAGCCCGAACGGTTCTCGTTCAGCTGGGCGATGGCCTTGGCATTGCGGATCTTGCTGACCTGGTACTGCGGCATGCTGTCCGGCAGGTCGCGGTAGACGCCGCCCGGACGGAAGTAGGCCGCGTGCATGCGCGCACCCGACACCGCCTCGTACATGTCGAAGATGTCCTCACGCTCGCGGAAGCAGTAGATGAGGATGTTCATCGCACCGCAGTCCAGGCCATGGCAGCCCAGCCACAGCAGGTGGTTCAGGATGCGGGTCAGCTCGCCGAACATCACGCGGATGTACTGGGCGCGGATGGGCACTTCCAGGCCGAGCATCTTCTCGATGGCCAGGCAGTAGGCATGCTCGTTGGACATCATCGACACGTAGTCGAGGCGGTCCATATAGGGCAGCGACTGGATATAGGTCTTGCTCTCGGCCAGCTTCTCGGTGGCGCGGTGCAGCAGGCCGATATGGGGGTCGGCGCGCTGGATGACTTCGCCGTCCAGCTCGAGCACCAGGCGCAGCACGCCGTGGGCGGCCGGATGCTGGGGGCCGAAGTTGAGGGTGTAGTTCTTGATTTCGGCCATGGTTCAGAGCCCGCCGTACTTGTCTTCGCGAATGATGCGCGGCGTGATCTCGCGCGGCTCGATGGTCACCGGCTGGTAGATGACCCGCTTCTGCTCGGCGTCGTAGCGCATCTCGACATGGCCCGACACCGGGAAGTCCTTGCGCATCGGATGGCCGATGAAGCCGTAGTCGGTCAGGATGCGGCGCAGGTCGTCATGGCCGTCGAAGATGACGCCATACATGTCGAAGGCCTCGCGCTCGAACCAGTTGGCCGCGCTCCACACCGGCGTGACCGAGGCCACGCAGGGGAAGTCGTCATCGGCGGCGAAGACCTTGAGGCGCAGGCGCCAGTTCTTGCTGACCGACAGCAGGTGGCTGACAACCGCGTAGCGCTGGCCTTCCCAGGCACCGTCGCCGAAGCTGCTGTAGTCGACACCGCAGAGGTCGATCAGCTGCTCCAGCTTCAATTCGGGGTGGTCGCGCAGCGTCGTCGCCACTTCGAAGTAGTCGGCCGCGCGCACGGTCAGCGTCAGTTCGCCCAGGGCGTTCTTCAGGCTGACGACGCGCTCGCCAAGGACGGCACCAATCTGCTGGGCCAGGGTTTCGAGATTCAGGCTCATACCGTGTGCTCAGCGGCTGTCATCGGGCGATGGTGTTTTCGCGGCGGATCTTGGCCTGCAGCTGCAGGATGCCGTACAGCAGGGCCTCGGCCGTCGGCGGGCAGCCTGGCACGTAGACGTCCACCGGCACGATGCGGTCGCAGCCGCGCACGACGGAATAGCTGTAGTGGTAATAGCCGCCGCCGTTGGCGCAGCTGCCCATGGAGAGCACCCAGCGCGGCTCGGCCATCTGGTCGTAGACCTTGCGCAGGGCCGGCGCCATCTTGTTGCACAGCGTGCCGGCCACGATCATCAGATCGGACTGGCGCGGGCTCGGCCGGAACAGCATGCCGAAGCGGTCGATGTCATAGCGGGCGGCGCCCGCATGCATCATCTCGACGGCACAGCAGGCCAGACCGAAGGTCATCGGCCAGAGCGAGCCCGTCTTGGACCAGTTGATCAGCTTGTCGACCGAGGTGGTGACAAAGCCCTCTTTCAAGACGCCTTCAATACCCATTTCGAATTCCCAGCAGCGTGTTTGGCGTAGCGCTTATTCCCAGTCCAGGGCGCCTTTTTTCCATTCGTAGGCAAAGCCCACGACCAGAATGCCGAGGAAGATCATCATCGCCCAGAAGCCCGTCGCACCGATTTCCTTGAGCGCGACGGCCCAGGGGAAGAGGAAGGCGATTTCCAGGTCGAAAAGAATGAACAGGATGGCGACGAGGTAGTAGCGCACATCGAATTTCATGCGCGCGTCTTCAAAGGCCTCGAAGCCGCATTCGTAGGGGGAGTTCTTGGCCTGATCCGGCCGATTGGGGCCCAGCAGGGCGCCGAGCACCTGGGGTGCGATCCCGACTACTGCGCCGACCAAGATGAAGAGGATGACGGGCAGGTATTGTTCGAGATTCATTTGCGCCTTCTCGGGTCGACTAGAACGTCTTCGTCCACGCAGCCCCTGCACGAGCAGGCCACAAAAGCAAACAGGCGCGCCACCAGCGAATCGAAAGAGTCGCTCGCGGATCGCGCCCGCCTTGAACCTTGCATCAGCCGCCCCGACTTGCGTCCGGGAGACCTGGCGACAGGCCGCTTTGGCCGGCCTCCGATTGAACCGGAGGCCTTGCCGATTATCTGGTGCCGTCGGCGAGACTCGAACTCGCACAGCTTTCGCCACTACCCCCTCAAGATAGCGTGTCTACCAATTTCACCACGACGGCAGGTACTTCAAATAGGCCTGGCAACTGGGGAGGGATTGCTTGCCAGACAGCCTCGCATTCTATACCGGGAATTAGGGGTGACCCGGTGAAGAGGCGAGGTTTTTAGTCGGACTTCAGTTGGCTGCAGCAGACGCTGCGGCCGAGGCCGTGGCGGCGGGCGCGACGACGGCGCCAGGGATGGCGGCGGCACCCGAAGCGGCCGGGGCCACGACGGCAGCGCGGTCCAGCACGCTGTCGGTGGTCGTCGCCGACGGGCGGTTGTTGGACAGGAAAGCCAGGCCCAGCGTGCAACCGAAGAACAGCGTGGCGGCGACGGCCGTGCTGCGCGACAGGAAGTTGGCACTGCCCGTGGCGCCGAACAGGCTGCCCGAGGCGCCGCTGCCGAAGGAGGCGCCCATGTCGGCGCCCTTGCCGTGCTGAACCAGCACCAGACCGATGATCGCCAGGGCCGAGAGCAACTGAACGATCAACACCAGATTCGCAAAGACCTGCATTCCAAACACTCCATCAAAACTCTAGTGGCGCCCCGCCCCATTGGCCGGCGCCGGGAAAACTCAGTGGGCCGCGGCCCGGCAAATGGCGGCGAAATCGGCCGCCTTCAATGACGCACCGCCGATCAGGCCGCCATCGATGTCGGGCTGCGAGAACAGCTCGGCCGCGTTGTCAGCCTTGACGCTGCCGCCGTAGAGGATCCGCATGGCGGCGGACTTGTCCGTCGCCGCATGCAGCTGGGCACGCAGCACGGCATGCACGGCCTGCGCTTCGGCCGGCGTGGCCGTCAGGCCGGTGCCGATGGCCCAGACGGGCTCATAGGCCACGACCATCTCGCCGGTGCAATGGCCCAGCGTGTGGATGACGGCGGCGAGCTGGCGCTTGACGACGGCTTCGGTCTGGCCGGCCTCGCGCTCGGCACGCGTCTCGCCGACGCAGACGATGGGCGTCACGCCATGGGCCAGGGCCGCCTTGGCCTTGTCGGCGACGAGCTGGTCGCTCTCCGCGTGATAGGCACGGCGCTCCGAGTGGCCGACGATGGCATAGCGGCAGCCGACATCGTGCAGCATGGCCGACGACACCTCGCCGGTATAGGCGCCCTGCTCGTGCGAGGAGCAGTCCTGCGAACCGTAGGCGATGCTGGTGCCGGTCAGGGCCAGCGCCGCCTCGGCGATGTAGAGGAAGGGCACGCAGACGGCGACGTCGGCGTTCCAGGGGCCGGCTTCCTTGAGGCCGGCGAGCAGCTGGGCATTTGCAGCGCGGCTGCCATGCATCTTCCAGTTGCCCACGACGAGTTTTCTTCTCATGTCATCTCCTCACCAGGTCAGCACGATCTTGCCGATGTGCTGGTTGGATTCCATCAGTGCATGCGCCTCGGCCGCTTGCGCGGCCGGCAGTTCGCGATACACCACGGGCTTGATGCGTCCCGCCTCGATCAGCGGCCAGACCTTGTCGCGCAGCGAACGCGCGAGCTGGGCCTTGAAGGCCGCCGTGCGCGGGCGCAGCGTCGAGCCGGTGATCGTCAGGCGCTTGCGCAGCACGAGGCCGGCATCGATCTCCGACTTCACGCCGCCCTGCACCGCGATCAGCGCCAGGCGCCCGTCTTCGGCCAGCGCTTGCACGCCACGACCGATGTAGTCGCCCGCCACCATGTCCAGGATCACGTCGACACCGCGGCCACCCGTGGCGGCCTTGGCTTCGATGACGAAATCCTGTTCGCGGTAGTTGATCGCCACCTCGGCGCCCAGGGCCTTGCAGGCCTCGGCCTTGTCGGCGCTGCCCACCGTCACCAGCACGCGGGCACCCAGGGCCTTGGCCATCTGGATGGCCGTCACGCCGATGCCGCTGGAGCCACCGTGAATCAGCAACGTCTCGCCGGCTTTGAGGCCGGCGCGGTCGAACACATTGGCCCAGACCGTGAAGCAGGTTTCCGGCAGCGTCGCGGCTTGCGTCAGCGTCCAGCCTTGCGGCACCGGCAGGCACTGGCCCACAGCCACCGCGCACAGCTCGGCGTAGCCACCCCCATTGACCAGGGCACAGACCTTGTCGCCCAGCTTGAAGCCATGCGCGGCCAGGGCCTGAGCGTCGCCAGCGACGATCTCGCCCGCGACCTCCAGGCCGGGCAGCTCGCTCGCACCCGGCGGCGGCGGGTAGGCGCCCTTGCGCTGCAGCACGTCCGGGCGATTGATGCCCGAAGCTGCAACGCGGATCAGGCACTCGCCCAGGCCCGCGACTGGATCTGGCCTGTCGGCCAGCTCCAGCACCTCGGGCCCGCCGGGGCGGGTGATCGCGATGGCTTTCATCGCTGCAGGAATTACTCCGCGGCGGGCGGCGTGCTGTCAGCAGCCGGAGCCGGGGCGGCTTCGCGCGGCTGCTGTTCAGGACGCTCGATCAGCGCCTTCATCGACAGCTTGATGCGGCCCTTCTCGTCGGTCTCGAGCACCTTGACCTTGACCACTTGGCCTTCCTGCAGGAAGTCCGTGACCTTCTCGACGCGCTGGTGGGCGATCTGGCTGATGTGCAGCAGGCCGTCCTTGCCGGGCAGCAGGTTCACGAGGGCACCGAAGTCCAGGATCTTGGTGATCGGGCCTTCGTAGACCTTGCCGACTTCGACTTCGGCCGTGATCTCGGCGATGCGCTTCTTGGCCATCTCGGCCTTCTCGGCGTCCGTCGAGGCGATGGTGATGGTGCCGTCTTCGCCGATGTCGATGGTCGTGCCGGTCTCTTCGGTCAGCGCACGGATGGTGGCGCCGCCCTTGCCGATGACGTCACGGATCTTCTCCGGGTTGATCTTCATCGTGTACAGGCGCGGGGCGAACTGCGACACCTCGGTGTTGGCGCTGCCCATGGCTTCGACCATCTTGCCCAGGATGTGCAGGCGGGCTTCCTTGGCCTGAGCCAGGGCGACCTGCATGATTTCCTTGGTGATGCCCTGGATCTTGATGTCCATCTGCAGGGCGGTGATGCCGGTCGTCGTGCCGGCCACCTTGAAGTCCATGTCGCCCAGGTGATCTTCGTCACCCAGGATGTCGGTCAGCACGGCGAAGCGGCTGGCGTCCTTGATCAGGCCCATGGCGATGCCGGCCACGTGGGCCTTCATCGGCACGCCGGCGTCCATCAGAGCCAGGCAGCCGCCGCAGACGGAAGCCATCGACGAGGAGCCGTTGGACTCGGTGATTTCGGAGACGACGCGCAGCGAGTAGGGGAAGTCTTCCTTGCTCGGCAGGGCAGCGATCAGAGCGCGCTTGGCAAGGCGGCCGTGGCCGATTTCGCGGCGCTTGGGGCTGCCGACACGACCCGTCTCGCCGGTGGCGAAGGGGGGCATGTTGTAGTGCATCATGAAGCGGTCTTCGAACTCGCCGTCCAGCGCATCGATGCGCTGGGCGTCGCGGTCCGTGCCCAGGGTCGCGACGACCAGGGCCTGCGTCTCACCACGGGTGAACAGGGCCGAGCCGTGCGTGCGCGGCAGCAGGCCGTTGCTGATCTCGATGGGGCGCACGGTGCGGGTGTCGCGGCCGTCGATGCGCGGCTCGCCGGCCAGGATCTGGTTGCGCACGATGCGGGCTTCGATCTCGAACAGCAGGCCTTCGACCTCGACCTTGTCAAAGGCCGCGCCTTCGTCCTTCAGCGCGGCGAAGACGTTCGACGTCACGCTGCGGCAGGCTTGCGTACGGGCTTGCTTGGAGCGGATCTGGTAAGCCTCGCGCAGCGGGCCTTCGGCCAGGCCGTTGACCTTGGCGATGAAGGCTTCGTCCTTGGCGGGAGCGGTCCACGTCCAGGCCGGCTTGCCGGCTTCCTTGACCAGGTCATTGATGGCGGCGATGGCGACGTTGCCTTGCTCGTGGCCATAGACGATGGCGGCCAGCATGACCTCTTCCGACAGGCCGGAGGCCTCGGACTCGACCATCAGCACGGCAGCTTGCGTGCCGGCGACGACCAGGTCCATCTGGCTGTTGGCCAGCTCGGACTTGCTCGGGTTCAGCAGGTACTCGCCGTTGACGTAGCCCACGCGGGCAGCGCCGATCGGGCCGCTGAACGGGATGCCGGAGATCGCCAGCGCGGCGGACGAGCCGATCAGCGCGGCGATGTCGGCCTGCACTTCGGGGTTCAGGCTCACCACATGGACGACGACCTGGACTTCGTTGAAGAAGCCTTCGGGGAACAGCGGGCGGATCGGGCGGTCGATCAGGCGGCTGGTCAGCGTCTCGTGCTCGCTCGGGCGGCCTTCACGCTTGAAGAAGCTGCCGGGGATCTTGCCGGCGGCGTAGGTCTTCTCGAGGTAGTCGACGGTCAGCGGGAAGAAGTCCTGGCCGGCCTTGGCTTCGGTCTTGGCGACCACGGTGGCCAGCACGACGGTGCCTTCGATGTTGACGAGGACGGCGCCGCTGGACTGGCGGGCGATCTCACCCGTTTCCAGCACGACGTTGTGGCGGCCCCATTGGAAGGACTTCGTGACCTTGTTGAAAATGGACATGCTCATCTCCTGGTTTTGGTGGGTGCGGGGGCACCCGGGGGAACCGGGAACGAGACTGGGTTTGGTCCAGATGCCATTCCAAGAAGGCTCAGCAAACCGTCTTGGAATGATCCGACACCACGTCAGCTCGGTTCCGGCAGATGGACAAAGAGCCTGTACTGGGCTTGAGGACCAGACAGGCTCCGTGTCGGATTCGGGGAATTACTTGCGCAGGCCCAGCTTGGCGATCAGCGCGACATAACGGCTGGAGTCAACGCGCTTCAGGTAAGCCAGCAGGCTCTTGCGGGTGTTGACCATCTTCAGCAGACCGCGACGGCCGTGGTGGTCCTTGGCGTGGGTCTTGAAGTGGGGGGTCAGATCGTTGATGCGGGCGGTCAGCAGAGCGACCTGGACTTCCGGGCTGCCGGTGTCGTTGGCGCTGCGTGCGTTGGCCTTGACGATCTCGGCCTTCTTTTCGGCGATGGACATTTGTTTTCCAAAAGGTTTCGGAAGTCCGGCCGGGCGAGACGCACTACAAAAGCGCTGCCGCAGACGGTTTCCGGGGTTGACTTGCGGACACGGGGGAAACCACCCCGAGCCGTGCTGGTGCCCTGTGTACAGGAGACCCCATACGCAGAACTCGCGGATTCTAGCCCAAAGCGGCGGGAGCCCCAAACCGCGGCTGGCCAAGCGGGCGGACGTAGGGGCGGCCACCACGGGTTTCAAGGGCAAAAACCGCCCTGCCCTGCAAATGCGTGACTTCTCTGCCACGTCGCAAAAAAGCCTCTTGAAGCGCTTTTGGGCCGCCCTATCTCGGGTTCATCGGGTGCTGCTCCCGACTGGTTCAGCAGCGCAAACCTACGGAGTTGATCCCCATGTTCTACCTGACCCACCCCGCCCGAGTCGCCCGTGCCCTGCGCCAGTTCGATGCCGACGTGGCCCGCACCCCGGCCCTGGACATCAGCGAAGACGACAAGGCCTACAGCGTCACCGTCGACATGCCCGGCGTCGCCAAGGAGGCCGTCAAGGTCCGCGTCGAAGGTCGCCGCGTGCACATCGAGACCACCACGGCAGAAGCCGCTGCGCCGACCGATGGCTCCCGCGTCCTCTATCGCGAGCGCCGCGCCGCCAGCTATGCCCGCAGCTTCTCGCTGCCGGTCGAGATCGACCAGACCCAGTCGCAGGCCCGCTTCGAGAACGGCGTGCTGACGCTGAACCTGGTCAAGCGCGTCGCCGAGAACGGCGGCCAGCTGAACGTCCTGTAAGACGGTTTCAGGCAGCCGAAAGATCCCAGCGCGGGCGGACTGCAAAGCCCCCATCGTGGCTGGGCCTGGCCATGCCGCGCTGCACCCGCAGCGCGGCGGCCATCGCGATCATGGCGCCGTTGTCGGTGCACAGAGACAGCTCCGGATAGTGCACGCGCACGCCCCGCTTGGCGCAGGCGGCATTCAGCTGCTCGCGCAGCTTGGCGTTCGCGCCCACGCCACCTGCCACGACGAGGCGCTTCAGCCCCGTCTCCTTCAAAGCCAGCAGCGATTTCTTCACCAGCACTTCGACGATGGCGGCCTGAGTCGACGCGGCGAGATCAGCCTTGGTCTGATCGCAAGGCGAGTCACCGATCTTCTTCACCTGCGTCAGCACGGCCGTCTTCAGGCCGGCAAAGCTGAAATCCGGCTTGCCGCTGTGCAGCAGCGGACGCGGCAGCGCATAGGCCTCGGGGTTGCCGAACTCGGCCATGCGAGCGAGATGCGGGCCGCCGGGATAAGGCAGGCCCAGCAGCTTGGCGCTCTTGTCGAAGGCCTCGCCGGCCGCGTCGTCGATGGTCTCGCCGAGGATCTCGTAGGAACCCACGTCATCCACGCGCATCAGCTGCGTGTGGCCGCCGCTGACCAGCAGCGCGACGAAGGGGAATTCCGGCGGGTCGGCCGACAGGAAGGGCGACAGCAGATGCCCTTCGAGGTGATGCACGGGGAGAGCCGGCACGTCCAGCGCCGCCGCCAGCGACACGGCCACACCCGCGCCGACGAGCAGCGCACCCGCCAGACCGGGACCCTGCGTATAGGCGACCAGGTCTACGTCGTGCAGCGCCAGGCCGGCTTGCGACAACACCTCACGCGTCAGCGGCAGCACGCGGCGCACATGGTCGCGCGAGGCCAGCTCGGGCACCACGCCGCCATAGGCCTGATGCATGGAAATCTGGCTGTGCAGCGCCTGAGCCACCAGACGCGGCGGCTTGTCGCCATCGACCTCGACAAGCGCAACCCCGGTCTCGTCGCAGGACGACTCGAAACCCAGGACGCGCTGGACGGAAATCACTTGCCTTCCTTGGCGTGGTTGATGGAGTACTTCGGGATCTCGACCGTCACGTCCTGCTGGCGCAGCAGGGCCTGGCAGGACAGACGCGAATCAGGCTCCAGACCCCAGGCGCGGTCCAGCATGTCTTCCTCGTCCTCTTCCATCTCGCTCAACGAGCGGCCACCCTCACGCACGATGACGTGGCAGGTCGTGCAGGCGCAGACCTGGTCGCAGGCGTGCTCGATCTCGATGTGGTGGGCCAGCAGGGCTTCGCAGATCGAGGTGCCGGGCTCAGCCGTGATGCTGGTGCCGTCCGGGCAGTATTCGGCGTGCGGGAGGATCTTGATGACGGGCATGATGTTCTCTTAAAGGGCCGACACGTTCCGGCCGGTCAGCGCGCGGGCGATGGAGCGGTTCATGCGCTCGGCGGCAAAACCCTCCGTCGCTTCGGCCAGGGCCTTGACGGCGGCATCGATGGCATCGGCGTCATCGGTCATGGCGGCCAAGGCCGACAACCGGGCTTCCAGCGCTTCGCGCTCGGCTTCGGGCAGCAGGTCGCCGTCAACAGCCAGCGCACTGCGCGTGGCGAGCACCATGCGCTCGGCCTCGACGCGCGCCTCGCGCAGCTTGCGCGCGGCCATGTCGGCGTCGGCGCTGGCAAAGCCATCCTTCAGCATGCCGGCGATCTGGTCGTCGGACAGGCCATAGCTGGGCTTGACGGTGATGGCCGCCTGCACGCCCGAGGTCAACTCCTCGGCCGACACGCTGAGCAGGCCGTCGGCATCGACCTGGAAGCTGACGCGGATGCGCGCCGCGCCGGCCACCATGGGCGGGATGCCGCGCAGCTCGAAGCGAGCAAGTGACCGGCATTCGCTGACCAGCTCACGCTCGCCCTGCACGACATGGATGGCCATGGCCGTCTGGCCATCCTTGAAGGTCGTGAAGTCCTGGGCCTTGGCGACGGGGATGGTGGAGTTGCGCTCGATGACGCGTTCGACCAGGCCGCCCATGGTCTCGAGACCCAGGGACAGCGGGATCACATCCAGCAGCAGGATTTCGCCATCGGCGGCATTGCCGGCCAGCTGGTTGGCCTGGACGGCGGCACCCAGCGCGACAACTTCGTCGGGGTTCAGGTTGGTCAGCACCTCGCGGCCGAACAGCTCGCTGACGGCGCGGCGCACGACGGGCATGCGCGTCGAGCCGCCGACCATGACCGTTCCCGCCACGTCCGCTGCCTTGACCTTGGCATCACGCAGCACGCGCTTCACCGAGGACAAGGTCTTGGCGATCAGCGGCTGGGCGATTTCTTCGAATTGAGCGCGGGTGACGACCACGCGAAGCTCGCCGGCGTCGAGCGTGGCGACCAGTTCGGTCGAGTCGGCGTCGGAAAGCGCTTCCTTGGCCGCCCGCGCGGCGACGAGGACGGCGCGCTTGTCGTGGGCCGAACTGAGGACGCGATCGCCCAGGGCCCAGTCGGCCAGCACGCGGTCGAAGTCATCACCGCCCAGGGCCGCATCGCCACCGGTCGCGACCACTTCGAAAACGCCACGCGTCAGGCGCAGCAGCGAGATGTCGAAGGTGCCGCCGCCCAGGTCGTAGACCGCATACAGGCCTTCGCTGGCATTGTCCAGGCCGTAGGCGATGGCCGCGGCCGTCGGCTCGTTGATGAGGCGCAGCACCTTGAGGCCGGCCAGTTCGGCGGCGTCCTTGGTGGCCTGGCGTTGGGCGTCGTCGAAATAGGCAGGCACCGTGATGACGGCGCCGAACAGGTCGTCGAGGAAGCTGTCCTCGGCGCGGAAGCGCAGCGTGGCCAGGATCTCGGCCGACACCTCGACGGGGCTCTTCACGCCGTCGCGCGTGGCGATGGCCAGCATGCCGGGGCGGTCTTCGAACTGATAGGGCAGATGCTCGCGGTTGGCGATGTCGGCGAGAGCCCGGCCCATGAAGCGCTTGACGGAGACGAGGGTGTTCTCGGGGTCCTCGGCCTGCGCTGCCAGCGCGTCGGCGCCGATCTGGCGGCGGCCTTCGGGCAGGTAGCGCACGGCGGACGGCAGGATGACGCGACCCTGCTCATCGGGCAGGCATTCGGCCACGCCATGGCGCACGGAGGCAACCAGGGAGTGCGTCGTGCCGAGGTCGATGCCGACGGCGATGCGGCGCTGGTGCGGGTCGGGCGAGGCGCCGGGTTCGGAGATCTGGAGGAGAGCCATGGTCAGGCGTCGAGCGCCGCGAGGCGCTGGTCGATATCGGCGCGGAAACGCTGGATGAACATCAGCGCCCTCACCTGCGCGGCTGCCGCCGGCGCGTCGTTGTTGTCGTCGAGCAGGCGCTGGGCCTGGGCCAGAGCTGCCGTTTCGGCCCGGGCCGCGTCTTCATCGAGGGCCTCGAGGGCCGCTTCACCGCTGGCCTCGTCCAGGGACTCGCGCCATTCCATCTGCTGCATCAGGAAGGCCGCCGGCATCTGCGTGTTGTTCTCCGCCCCCACCGACGCACCACGCAGCTCGCACAGATAGGCCGCGCGCTTGAGCGGGTCCTTCAGGCGCTGGTAGGCCTCGTTGACGCGCATGGCCCATTGCATGGCCAGGCGCTGGGCGGCGGCGCCTTCAGCCGCAAAGCGATCCGGGTGCACCTCGGCCTGCAGCGCCTTCCAGCGCGCCGCGATGGCGGTGCCGTCCTGGGCCTGCGTTTCAGGCAGGCCGAAGAGCTGGAAGTCGTTGTCGGTCAGGCGCATGGCGAGGTGGCGAAAAAGCAAAAGGCGCGGTTCTCACCGCGCCTGTCGTCGAGTCAGCGAATCTCAGACACGGAAGGACTCGCCGCAGCCGCACTTGTCTTTCTCGCGCGGGTTGCGGAACTTGAAGCCTTCGTTCAGGCCTTCGCGGACGAAGTCCAGCTCGGTGCCGTCGAGATAGGGCAGGCTTTTGGGGTCGATGAGGATCTTGACCTCATGGCCTTCGAAGACCACGTCCTCGGGCGCCACGTCGTCAGCGTACTCGAGCTTGTAGGCCAGGCCCGAGCAACCCGTCGTCTTCACGCCCAGGCGCACGCCCACGCCCTTGCCGCGCTTGGCGATGTAGCGCTTGACGTGGCGGGCTGCGGCTTCGGTGAGCGTGACGGACATGATCAGGCGGTCTGCGCGTGCTTGGCGCGGTAGTCGTCCACGGCGGCCTTGATGGCGTCTTCGGCCAGGATGGAGCAGTGGATCTTGACCGGCGGCAGGGCCAGCTCTTCAGCGATGTGCGTGTTCTTGATGGTCAGCGCCTCGTCCAGGCTCTTGCCCTTGACCCATTCGGTCACGAGGGAGCTGGAGGCAATGGCCGAACCGCAGCCATAGGTCTTGAACTTGGCGTCCTCGATCAGGCCCGTAGCCGGGTTGACCTTGATCTGCAGCTTCATCACGTCGCCGCAGGCCGGGGCGCCGACCATGCCGGTGCCGACGTCTTCGTCGCCGTTCTCAAACTTGCCGACGTTGCGGGGGTTCTCGTAGTGGTCAACGACCTTTTCGCTGTATGCCATGGTGTTCTCCTGATTCGACCTTCAGTGGGCAGCCCATTGAATGGTCGAGATGTCGATGCCGTCCTTGTACATGTCCCAAAGCGGGGACAGTTCGCGCAGCTTGGCCACGCGGTCGGTCAGCACGCTGATCGCGTAGTCGATTTCTTCTTCGGTCGTGAAGCGGCCGATGGTCATGCGCAACGAGCTGTGGGCCAACTCGTCGCTGCGGCCGAGAGCGCGCAGCACATAGCTGGGCTCGAGGCTGGCCGAGGTGCAGGCCGAGCCCGACGACACCGCCAGACCCTTCACGCCCATGATGAGAGACTCGCCCTCGACATAGTTGAACGAGATGTTCAGGTTGTGCGGCACGCGGTGCTCGAGGTCGCCGTTGATGAAGGTCTGCTCGATGCCCGACAGGCCCTGGATCAGCTTGTTGTGCAGCGCGCGGATGCGTTCACTCTCGGCGCCCATTTCCTCGCGGGCGATGCGGAAGGCCTCGCCCATGCCGACGATCTGATGCACCGGCAGGGTGCCCGAACGCATGCCGCGCTCGTGGCCGCCGCCGTGCATCTGAGCTTCCAGGCGCACGCGCGGCTTGCGGCGCACGTAGAGGGCGCCGATGCCCTTGGGGCCGTAGCTCTTGTGCGAGGCCAGGCTCATCAGGTCGATGGGCAGCTTGGCAAGGTCGATCTCGACCTTGCCGGTGGCCTGGGCGGCGTCGACGTGGAAGATGACGCCGCGCTCGCGGCAGAGGTTGCCCAGCGCGACGACGTCCTGGATGACGCCGATCTCGTTGTTCACATACATGACCGACGCCAGGATGGTGTCCGGGCGCAGAGCGGCCTTGAAGGCTTCCAGGTCGACGAGGCCGTTCTCCAGCACGTCGAGATAGGTCACGTCGAAGCCCTGGCGCTCCAGCTCACGCATGGTGTCGAGCACGGCCTTGTGCTCGGTCTTCACCGTGATCAGGTGCTTGCCGCGGGTCTTGTAGAACTGGGCGGCGCCCTTGAGCGCCAGGTTGTTGGACTCGGTGGCGCCGGAGGTCCAGACGATCTCGCGCGGGTCGGCGCCGATCAGCTCGGCGACCTGGACACGCGCCTTCTCGACCGCCTCTTCCGCCTCCCAGCCCCAGGCGTGGCTGCGCGATGCCGGGTTGCCGAAGTGCTCGCGCAACCAGGGAATCATCGCGTCCACCACGCGGGGATCGCACGGCGTCGTCGCGCCGTAGTCGAGGTAGATCGGGAAGTGCGGGGTCATGTCCATGGAACGACTTCTTCTTTGAGTTCTTCTGAAAGACTTACTTGCTGAACGCGCCACCGAGGGCGAAGACCGAGTTCGGGGCCGTCACGCGGATGGGCTTGAGCACCGGCTGGCTGGAGATGGCGCGCTTGACCGGCGCCGCCTCGACCTCGAAGCCCTTGGCCAGTTGCTCGTCGGCCAGCTTGCGCAGCGAGACGGAATCGAGGTACTCGATCATCTTGGCGTTCAGATTGGTCCAGAGTTCATGGGTGATGCAGCGGCCGCTGTCCTCGCCCATGCAGTTTTCCTTGCCGCCACAGCCGGTGGCGTCCAGCGCCTCGTCCACGGCGACGATGATGTCGGCGACCGTGATGTCCTCGGCCTTGCGGCCCAGGGAGTAGCCGCCGCCCGGGCCGCGGGTGCTTTCCACCAGTTCATGGCGGCGCAGCTTGCCGAAGAGCTGCTCCAGGTAGGAGAGCGAAATCTGCTGCCGTTGGCTGATTGCCGCCAGGGCGACCGGGCCGGTGTTCTCGCGCAGCGCCAGATCCAACATTGCGGTGACAGCAAACCGGCCTTTGGTGGTGAGACGCATACGAAACTCCTTTGCGAGGTGCCCGGACCGGATTTGTCCAGGTCAATAATTCGGGGTTAACCCGGGATGGCCGGGACAATAGCCGAGCGAATCATTTCCGATGATTTTACTCGACTAATCCAGCGCGTCCCAGGGTTACTGCCTAGCCCCTAAGTTTTGGCAGGCTTTTTTGCTGCGACGCAGCAGTCAGCGTGGCGAACCGGCCTTGCGGGCGCTTTCCAGCGGCACGATGTTGTCGTGCACCCGGGCGCCGAAGGCCTGTTCACGCAGCTGGCCGAGCTGATCGCGGATGCGGGCGGCCTGCTCGAATTCCAGGTTGCGGGCGTGCTCCAGCATCTGCTTCTCGAGCTGGGCGATACGTTTGGCCAGATCCTTCTCCGACAAGTCCTCGACCTTGGCGGCGGCCAACAATTTCGCGTCATCGCGTCCGGATTCTTCGGAGTAGACGCCGTCGATGAGGTCCTTGATGCGCTTTTGCACGCTGCGCGGCGTGATGCCGTTGGCCTCGTTGAAGGCCATCTGCCTGGCACGGCGCCTCTCGGTCTCGCCGATGGCCTTGCGCATGGACTCGGTGATGCGGTCGCCATAGAGGATGGCCTTGCCGTTCAGGTTGCGCGCCGCCCGGCCAATGGTCTGGATCAGGCTGCGCTCGGCGCGCAGAAAGCCTTCCTTGTCGGCGTCCAGGATGGCCACGAGGGACACCTCGGGGATGTCCAGGCCTTCGCGCAGCAGGTTGATGCCCACCAGCACGTCGAAGGCGCCCAGGCGCAGGTCGCGCAGGATCTCGACGCGCTCCACGGTGTCGACGTCGGAGTGCAGATAGCGCACCTTGACGCCGTTGTCGCTGAGGTAGTCGGTCAGCTGCTCGGCCATGCGCTTGGTCAGCGTCGTGATCAGCACGCGCTCATTGACCTCGACGCGCAGGCGGATCTCCTGCAGCACATCGTCCACTTGGCTGGTGGCCGGTCGCACTTCGACGATGGGGTCGACCAGGCCCGTCGGCCGCACCACCTGCTCGACGACCTGGCCGGCGTTGTCCTGCTCGTACTGAGCGGGCGTGGCCGACACGAACACGGCCTGGCGCATCTTGCGTTCGAACTCGGCGAATTTCAGCGGCCGGTTGTCCAGGGCCGACGGCAGCCGGAAGCCGTACTCGACCAGCGTCGTCTTGCGCGCCCGGTCGCCGTTGTACATGCCGCCGAACTGGCCGATCAGCACATGGCTCTCGTCCAGGAACATCAGGGCATCCTTGGGCAGATAGTCCACCAGCGTCGGCGGCGGGTCGCCCGGCTGGGCGCCGGACAGATGGCGGGTGTAGTTCTCGATGCCCTTGCAGTGGCCCACCTCCTGCAGCATCTCCAAATCAAACCGGGTGCGCTGCTCGACGCGCTGGGCCTCGACGAGCTTGCCTTCCTTGACGAAGAAGTCGACGCGCTCGCGCAGCTCCTGCTTGATGGCGTCGGTGGCGGCCAGCACGCGTTCGCGTGGCGTCACGTAATGGCTGCTGGGGTAGACAGTGAAGCGCGGGATCTTCTGGCGCACCTGGCCGGTCAGCGGGTCGAACAGCGACAGGGCCTCGATCTCGTCATCGAAGAGCTCGATGCGGATGGCCAGTTCGGAGTGCTCGGCCGGGAAGACGTCGATGGTGTCGCCGCGCACGCGGAAATGGCCGCGCTGGAACTCCATCTCGTTGCGCGTGTACTGCATGCGGATCAGGTGGGCAATGACGTCGCGCTGGCCCATCTTGTCGCCCACGCGCAGCGTCATCACCATCTGGTGGTAGTCCGCCGGGGAGCCGATGCCGTAGATGGCCGAGACGGACGCCACGATGACCACGTCGCGCCGCTCCAGCAGGCTCTTGGTGCAGGACAGCCGCATCTGCTCGATGTGCTCGTTGATGGCGCTGTCCTTCTCGATGAAGAGGTCGCGCTGCGGCACATAGGCCTCGGGCTGGTAATAGTCGTAATAGCTGACGAAGTACTCGACCGCGTTGTTGGGGAAGAAGTCCTTGAACTCGCTGTAAAGCTGGGCCGCCAGTGTCTTGTTGGGCGCAAAGATGATCGCCGGCCGCCCCAGGCGGGCGATGACATTGGCCATCGTGAAGGTCTTGCCCGAGCCCGTCACGCCCAGCAGGGTCTGGTAGCTGAGACCGTCATTGATCCCCTCGACCAGCTGGGCGATGGCCGTCGGCTGATCCCCCGCCGGAGGGAAAGGCTGGAACAGCTGGAACGGCGAGCCTTCGAAGCTGACGAATTCGCCCTTGCGTTCCTCCGAGTCACTTTCGGAGCCGGGCATGGCGTTCAAGGCTTCTTGCATGGGGAATTCCCTGGGTTCACGGGCAAAATTGCTGCGCTGCGAAACCAAGCAGGTTAGCGCAGACCCTGACTCTTCAAGCCTCCCCTCCTGCCAACGTCCTTTCAGGAATCCCGTCATGTCCTTGTTCGCCGATGTCGCCCTTGCCCCCCGTGATCCCATCCTCGGCCTGAACGAACAGTTCAATGCCGACACCCGCCCGGGCAAGGTGAACCTCGGCGTCGGCGTCTATTACGACGAAGCCGGCAAGCTGCCGCTGCTGAAATGCGTCCGCGAGGCCGAAGCCGCCATGGCCGCCGCCCCCAAGCCGCGCGGCTATCTGCCCATCGACGGCATCGCCGCCTATGACAAGGCCGTGCAGAAGCTGGTCTTCGGCGCTGAGCTGAAGAACGTCGCCACCGTGCAGGCCCTGGGCGGCACCGGCGCGCTGAAGATCGGCGCCGACTTCCTGAAGCAGCTCAACCCCGGCTCCAAGGTGCTGATCTCCGACCCGAGCTGGGAGAACCACCGCGCCCTGTTCACCCAGGCCGGCTTCACGGTCGAAACCTACCCCTATTACGACGCCGCCAACAAGGGCATCAACTTCGACGGCATGCTGGCCGCGCTGAATGCCGCCCCGGCCGGTACCGTCGTCGTGCTGCACGCCTGCTGCCACAACCCGACCGGCTACGACATCACGGCCGCCCAGTGGGCCCAGGTCGTTGCCGCCGTCAAGGCCAAGGGCCTGACGCCCTTCCTGGACATGGCCTACCAGGGCTTCGGCTTCGGCCTCCAGGAAGACGGCGAGGCCGTGCGCCAGTTCATGGCGGCCGGCGTCGGCTTCTTCGTGTCGACCAGCTTCTCCAAGAGCTTCTCGCTGTACGGCGAGCGCTGCGGCGCGCTGAGCGTGGTCTGCAGCAGCGACGAGGAAGCCGTGCGCGTGCTGTCGCAGCTGAAGATCATGATCCGCACCAACTACTCCAACCCGCCCACCCATGGTGCGCAGGTGGTGGCCGCCGTGCTGTCCGACGACAAGCTGCGTGGCCTGTGGGAGGAAGAACTGGCCGGCATGCGTGTGCGCATCAAGGCCATGCGCTCGGCCCTGGTCGCCGCGCTGAAGGCCGCCGGCGTGACGCAAGACCTCTCCTTCGTCACCGAACAGCTGGGTATGTTCAGCTACTCGGGCCTGACCGCCGCCCAGATGCAGCGCCTGCGCAGCGAGTTCGGCGTCTATGGCGTCGACTCTGGCCGCATCTGCGTCGCCGCACTGAATGAGGGCAATCTGCCTGTCGTCGCCAGCGCCATGGCGGCCGTCATCAAAGGCTGACAAGCCTTCAACGCACCGTCCAAGTGCGCAGGATTGGCGGTTTGACCGCCAATCCGATGTTGCAGCGCACAAAGCCGAAAGCGTTTTCTGGCACCATCGGGCCATTCCACGGCCCCTAGTTCAAGGTTTGCCATGCTGTATCAGTTCTTCGAAACCCAGCGCGCCCTGCTCAGCCCCTTCTCGGAGTTCGCAGCCGCGTCGGCCAAGCTCTACAGCCACCCGCTGTCGCCCTTCGCGCACACGCCGATGGCGCAGCGCCTGTCGGCCGGCCTGGACCTGATGCACCGCCTGGCCAAGGATTACGAAAAGCCCGAGTTCGACATCAAGTCGGTCGAGGTCGATGGCGCCGACGTCGCCGTACAGGAGTTGGTGGCGCTGGAGAAGCCCTTCTGCCGCCTGCTGCGCTTCAAGCGCTACACGGATGACCTCAAGGTGCTGGCCAAGATGAAGGACCAGCCCACGGTGCTGGTCGTCGCACCGCTGTCCGGCCACCACGCCACGCTGCTGCGCGAGACCGTCAAGCAGCTGCTGAAGGACCACAAGGTCTACATCACCGACTGGACCGACGCCCGCATGGTGCCGCTGGAAGTCGGCCCCTTCCACCTGGACGACTACATCCGCTATGTGCAGGAGTTCATCCGCCACGTCGGCGGCGCGGACTGCCATGTGATGTCGGTCTGCCAGCCCACCGTGCCGGTGCTGGCCGCCATCTCGCTGATGGCTTCGGCCGGCGAGGCCACGCCGCGCAGCATGACCATGATGGGCGGCCCCATCGACGCCCGCAAGAGCCCGACAGCGGTCAACAACCTGGCCATGAACCGCAGCTTCAGCTGGTTCGAGAACAACGTCATCTACCGCGTGCCGACCAACTTCCCCGGCGCCGGCCGCGAGGTCTACCCGGGCTTCCTGCAGCACACCGGCTTCGTCGCAATGAACCCGGACCGCCACCTGTCCTCGCACTACGACTACTTCCTGGACCTGGTGCGCGGCGACGACGACAGCGCCGAGGCTCACCGCAAGTTCTACGACGAGTACAACGCCGTGCTGGACATGCCGGCCGAGTACTACCTGGACACCATCAAGACCGTCTTCCAGGACTTCGCCCTGGTCAACGGCACTTGGGCAGTGGACGGCGTATTCGTGCGCCCCCAGGACATCAAGACCACGGCGCTGCTGACGGTCGAAGGCGAGCTGGACGACATCTCCGGCGCCGGCCAGACCAAGGCCGCCCACGAGCTCTGCTCCGGCGTGGCCAAACAGCACCAGTACCACTACGACGCCATCGGCGCCGGCCACTACGGCATCTTCTCGGGCCGCCGCTGGCGCGAGAAGGTCTACCCCGAGGTGCGCGACTTCATCGCCAAGTACGAAGCCGCGCCCTTGAAGAAGACCGCCAAGGCCACGCCGGTCAAGGCGACGGCCAAGCCGGCCGCCAAGCGCACGCGCAGCAGCCGCCAAGCGTGAGCCTCGCGGAGCTGATCGACGCCGCACTGCCGCAGACCCAATGCACCCGCTGCGGCTACCCGGACTGCCGCCGCTACGCCGACGCCATCGCCGCGGGTGAGGCCGAGATCAACCAATGCCCGCCCGGCGGTGCCGAGGGCGTGGTCAGGCTTGCAGCCATCACCGGCCGCCCTGCCCTGGCCCTGAATCCGGTCAACGGCATCGAAGCCACGCGCGGCGTGGCCGTCATCGACGAAGCCTGGTGCATTGGCTGCACCCTGTGCATCAAGGCCTGCCCGGCGGATTGCATCGTCGGCGCGCCCAAGGCCATGCATGTGGTGGTTGCATCCCAATGCACCGGCTGCGAGCTCTGCGTGCCGGCCTGCCCCGTGGACTGCATCACCATGCCCGAGGTCACCACGGCCACAGGCTGGGCCGCCTGGAGCCAGCCCCAGGCCACGGATGCCCGCGAGCGCTATGCCTTCAAGCTCTTCCGCCGCCATCGCGAGGCCGAGGAGAACGATGCCCGCCTGGCCGCCAAGGCCGAGGCCAAGCTGGCTGATCTGCCCGCGGCATCGGCGATCACCGATCCTGGCCAGCTCGATCGCAAGCGTGCGGCCATCGAGGCCGCATTGGCCCGGGCGCGAGCCAGGCGCAGTTGACAATGCCGGCATGAACGCCGCGCAGATCGAACGCTTCTTCGCCACGCTGAAGGCCGCCAACCCGGCGCCCCAGACCGAACTCGAGTTCTCCAGCGTCTTCGAGCTGCTGACAGCCGTGCTGCTGTCGGCCCAGGCCACCGACGTCGGCGTCAACAAGGCCACCAAACGCCTGTTCGCGGTCGCCAACACGCCTGCGCAGATCCTCGCGCTGGGCACCGAAGGCCTGGAGAGCTACATCAAGACCATCGGCCTGTACCGCAGCAAGGCCAAGCATCTGCTGCAGACCTGCCAGATGCTGATCGACCTGCACGGCAGCGAGGTGCCGCGTTCGCGCGAGGCGCTGGAGGCCCTGCCCGGCGTCGGCCGCAAGACCGCCAATGTCGTGCTCAACGTCGCCTTCGGCGAGCCGACCATGGCCGTCGACACCCATATCTTTCGCGTCAGCAACCGCACCGGCCTGGCGCCGGGCAAGACACCGCTGGCCGTGGAGCTGGGCCTGCTCAAGCGTGTGCCGCCGGCCTACAGCGTCGACGCCCACCACTGGCTGATCCTGCACGGCCGCTATGTCTGCCAGGCGCGCAAGCCGCTGTGCCATGCCTGCGCCGTCGTCAATGAGTGCGACTACGGCAGGCAACTAAACTCCGCAGCTGCCTGACACGAGCCCATCCATGGCCAGCCTGACCGACCTGACCGATCGCGTGGAGCGCCTGCTCCTTCGCCACGACGAAATCCTGCGCACCAATCTGCTGCTGCAGGTCCAGCTCACTGCCATCACGCAGGAGCGGGACAGCCTGCGCTCGCGGCTGAATGCCGCACGCGCACGCGTCGACGCCTTGCTGGAGCGCCTGCCCGTCGAGGCTTCGAAAGAGGAGCAGCAGCCATGAAGCAGATGGAAGTGACCATCATGGGCCAGAGCTATCTGCTCGGCTGCCCGGAGGGCGGCGAGGCGGCCCTGACCTCGGCCGTGGCTCAGGTGGACCGCGAGATGAGCGCCATCCGCGACGCCGGCAAGGTCAAGGCACGCGAGCGCATCGCCGTGCTGGCCGCCCTGAACCTGGCCTATCAGCTGGCCGAAGTTCCACGCGAAGCGTCCTCGGCGGCCATGCCTGGCACGCCCGACATGGATGCCCTCATCAAGCGCCTGGACGAGGCCCTCGCCCACGACGGACAACTGCTCTAGGCGCCCAGCCCCGGGTAGACGGGCTCGAAGGCGCCGCGCCGGATCTCCTCCAGCGTCGGCGACTCGCCCGCCCACAACACCAGCACCGGCCCGGGCAGGCTGAGGCTGCGCTCCAGCCAGCGGCAGAGCTCGAAGCGATCCTCGTCCGCCAACCCCGGCAGTTCGACGAACACCAGATAGGCGCGGCGATTGGGAAACTCGCGCAGCGTCTTGTTGACGAGCCAGGCCCGCACCACCGGCTTGCAGCGGGCCAGCTCGGTCTGCACCTCGCCGAGCTCGAAGGCGGACAGGTCGTGACGCGACACCTGGCTGAAATAGGGCTCCTGGCGCAGGTCCTCCCAGGCGCGCTCTTCGGCTTCCTGCGCCTGCTTCATGCGCTCACGCCAGAGCTTGAGCGCGGCCGCATCGTGCGCCTGGCCCGCGCGCGACGTCTCCAGCGCTTCCACCGCCGTGCGCGCCGCCCACCAGCGGCGATCGCGTCCCGCGTCCCAGAGGCGCTGCAAAACCTGCAGGCGGCCGGCCCGGTCGCCATCGGCCAGCATCTGCGCCAATCCCTGCAGCGCGGCGGCATGTTCGCTGCTGCGCTGAAGCGCCAGCTCATACAGCGGCCGCACCTCGGCGCGCGGATCGAGCTGGCGGCGCAGCGATGCCTCCTCCACCAGCTCGTTGGCGTTGCTGCTGGCCCGCGAGGCTTCCAGGGCCTGCGCCCGATCGCGCACGCGGCCCAGCCAGGCGTGATGCTGCTTCCAGGCGCCGGCGTTGTCCTTGCACCATTGACGGTCGAAATGCGCGATCCAGCGCGGCGCGCCTTCGCCCAGCAGAGACAGTGCGCCGCGCCGTGACCAGTCCGGCAGCACGGCCTGCCCGCCGAGGGCCGCGACGCGGTCACGCAGGCTGGGATGGGTGTCCGCCACGTCGCTGAGGCGCGCGAGCGCCAGCCGCAGGGCCTCGCGTGCGAAACCCGGCTCGGGGGCCAGCCCCATGTGGGCTTGCATGGCCTGGAAGGGCCCGACCGGAAGCGCCTGCCCGGCCGCGCCGCGCCAATGGTCGGCCCAGAAATGCTGCCCCAGCCAGGCGCTCTTGATCTCGATTTCCACCAGCGCAGCGGTCGCGACCTCCGCGCCCAGCAGACGTCCGGCGATGCGGTCCGCCTCGTACTCGTCCTGGCGCGCCAGCGCGAAGGTCTTGGCCGCGAAGCGCGGGAAGTACCACTTCAGGAAGGCCTGCGTGGCCGCCGCGGCGATCCCTTCATCGTTCTGCATGCTGTCGTGCAGGCGCAGCCACGACAGCCGGGTGCGGTAGATCCACGCCGCGAAACGCCCGTGGTCGCCGCGCAGATGGCCGTACTCGTGCGTGAGCACCGCCAGCAGTCGCGGCTTGTCGAGGGCCATCAGCAGCGGCAGCCCGAGGGTGAGCGTGTTGACCGCGCCGCCCAGCAGGCCCCAGCGCGGCGCCTGGCGGATGCTCGCGTTGAACTCGTCGTCGAGGTAGACGGCGTGGATGGGCGGGCCGTGGATCTTCTTGCGGATGCGCTCCAGCGCGTCGAACAACGCAGGCGCTTCCTTGGCCGTGATGGCCAGGCCCCCGGGCGCGTCCAGACGCACCCACAAGGCCCGCAAGCTGGCCCACAGCAGGCCCAGTGCCGCCACCAGCACCCATATCAATCCGATGCGTGCGCGCCCATGCAGGAGCTGTGGCACCAGCCAGGCCAGCAGCCCGAAGGCCGACACCAGGCATCCCAGCACCCACAGATAGCCCAGCGCCGCGAACATGGCGACGCCGCGGCGATAGGCGCGGCTGTCATGGGCGCTGGCTTGCTCGCTCATGCGCACCATGTGCACGAAATCCGCCTGATCCATCAGCACTCCCCGCGGCCTCGCCGCCTCCTCTTGTTGTGGCGCGCATCCTAGCCAAGCCCCTACGGTCCTCGCCTTTACTTCCCTCCCGCAATGCAGGGGATGCCGCAGGTTTTAGAATGGCCTCGTCCATCGCTTTCCCCGGGGCTTTTATTTCCTTCATCCGATGCTCTATGAGCAAGGGCTTGGAAAATGCCGGACGGGCGTGATCGTCTCGCGTCAGATGAACCCGAAGTCCGGTTGACCTCGCCCACCTGATTACCCCTGGGTGTTCAGGATCTCGGCCCCCAGGATTGCGGTGGACACCTTTCTTCGCTTTAGCATCGGCCGATGAACTACTGGCTGATGAAGTCCGAGCCCGACGAGGCCTCCATCCTCGATCTGCAGAAGGCCGGCACCCTCCCGTGGACTGGCGTGCGCAACTACCAGGCGCGCAACTTCATGCGCGACGACATGCAGCTCGGCGACGGCGTGCTCTTCTATCACTCGTCCTGCCCCGAGCCCGGCATCGCCGGTCTCGCCGAAGTCAGCAGCGCGGCCTATCCCGACGCGACGCAGTTCGACGCCAGCAGCCACTACTTCGACGCCAAGTCCAAGCCCGAAACGCCGCGCTGGGTGCATGTGGACGTGCGCTGGCGCGAGACCACGCGGCTGCTGAGCCTGAAGGAGATGCGAGAGGCACCCGAGCTGGCCTCCATGCGCGTGCTGGAGCGCGGCAGCCGCCTGTCCATCACGCCGGTCACGCCGGCCGAGTGGCAGGCCGTGCTGAAGCGGCTGCACGCCAAATGACGGCCACCCTCGCTGCCGAGCTGCTGGCGCTCGGGCTGGTGGCCGGCTTCCTGGCCGGCCTGCTCGGCATCGGTGGCGGCATGCTGATGGTGCCCATCCTGACCTTCATCCTGAGCCAGCGCGGCGTCGAACCGGGCCTGGCGGTCAAGATGGCCATCGCGACGTCCATGGCCACCATCATGTTCACGTCGCTGTCCAGCGTGCGCGCCCATCACCAGCGCGGCGCCGTGCGCTGGGACCTCGTGCGCGGTCTGGCGCCGGGCATCCTTGTTGGCGGGCTGCTTGCAGGCGCGGGCCTGTTTGCCTTGCTCAAGGGGGCCTGGCTGGCGCTGGTCTTCGGCGCCTTCGTCAGCTTCTCCGGTTGGCAGATGCTGCGCAACAAGCGTCCGGCGCCCAGCCGCCAGATGCCCGGCGCGGCCGGCCAGTTCGGTGCGGGCGCCGGCATCGGCCTGCTGTCGGGCATGGTCGGCGCGGGCGGTGGCTTCGTCAGTGTGCCCTTCATGGTCTGGTGCAATGTGCCGGTGCATTTCGCCGTGGCCACCAGCGCCGCCCTGGGCTTTCCGATCGCGGTCGCCAACACCCTGGGCTATGTCATCGGCGGCTGGAACCTCGCGCCTGCGTTGCCAGGCAGCTTCGGCTATCTCTATCTGCCGGCACTGGCCCTGATTGCGCTGGCGAGCGTGACGATGGCGCCGCTGGGCGCGCGCGCGGCCCACGCCATGGATGTGGCCCAGCTGAAGAAGGTCTTCGCGATGCTGCTGTTCGCGCTCGCGGCCTACATGCTCTGGAAGGGAATTTCGGCGATCTAGCCGAAAGCGATCGACGCCAGCACGACCTGATTGCCGCCGCGGCGCTGGGCTTCGTGCACGGCGGCCTCGCTGGCCGCCATCAGCTCGTCTTGGCGCGAGGCCGTGTGCGGGAAGCTGGACACGCCCATGGAGATGGACAGGCCCAGGTCCTGGCCATTCAGCACGACGATCTGGGCTGCGCACTGGCGGCGCAGCTGCTCCATGCGGGCATGCGCCGTCGCCAGGCCCACGCCGGACAGCAGCACGGCGAAGCGCTGCGGCCCGATGCGGCAGGCTGAGTCCATCGCCCGCGTGTTGGCACGCAGCATGCGGCCAATGCCCTCGAGCAGGCGTTGCTGGGCGTCATCGCCCAGGCCGGCAATGGCCGAAGAGGAATCCAGCGCAATGATGACGAGAGCGAACTCCCGATGCTCGCGCGCCGACAAGTCGATCTCGCGCAGCAGCTGGTCGTCGAACTGGGCCCGCATATAGAGGCCGGAGACCTCGTCGCGGCCCGAGCCCTGCTGCAGCTCGCGGCGGATCTGCTCGATGGACGACTGCTGCTGCTCGATCTGGGCCAGCGCACGCTGCAGATGGGCCTCGCGATGGCGCTCCTCGGTGCGCTCATGCCAGACCGACAGCAGGAAATCGGGGCTCAGTGCCAGCCGGGTCACGCTGAACTCGCGGCGGCGGCTGTTGATCTCCAGCTTGTGCTCGCTGACGACCGGATGGCGCTGGGCCATGACGGTCTGCTCGACACGGCGCAGGGCCGTCGTCTCGTCGGCCTTCAGCAACTCGGCGTCGGTGTGGCCGACGACAGCCTCCCGCTCGAACATCTGCGCCAGGCCGGTGCTCGCGAACACATAGCGCCCGGTGGACATGGCCTTGATCGCCGCCTGGCTGCCCAGGGGCTCGATCAGCGCGACCAGGCCGAGCAGCGCCTCGCTGCCCAGCTCCGCATGGCCCGACAGCCAATGCGCCAAGCTGCCGGGTGGCGGCTGCATCGCGGTCTGGTCTGCGGTCATGTCCATGAAATCGTTTTGATGCGATCGCGCGTTCGCAACAAAACGTTGCAAGCGCCAAGGGTGTCGGGGGACTGTAGTGGGGCAAAAGCAGCGCCAGCAAGGCCGCGCCACCCCATGAATCGGGCCTCCCCCCTAGAAGACCCGTTTGCTAGCTGAACTGAATCCTAACGAGTTTCGATGCAGTCACCCACGACAATGCCGCCCCATTCACGGGAGGTCTATGCGGGGATTCGATGCGGTGGTGGTGGGCGCCGGGGCGGCAGGCCTGTTCTGTGCGGGCCTCGCGGGCCAGCGTGGGCTCAAAGTGCTGCTGATCGACCACGCTCCCAAGCTGGGCGAAAAAATTCGTATCTCGGGAGGCGGCCGGTGCAATTTCACGAATCGTGAGGCCGGACCGGCGAATTTCCTGTCCGAGAACCCCGCCTTCTGCCGCTCGGCGCTGGCCCGCTACACGCCCCTGGACTTCATCAAGCTGGTGCAGGGCCATGGCATCGCCTTCCACGAGAAGCACAAGGGCCAGCTTTTCTGCGACGACTCCAGCGAGCAGATCATCCAGATGCTGGTCAAGGAGTGCGAGGCCGGCGGCGTCACGCGCTGGCAGCCCTGCGCCGTGGCCGATGTCCGCGCCCTGCCGGAAGGCGGCTTCGAGCTGGACACCAGCCAGGGTCCCGTCAGCTCGCCGCGTGTCGTCGTCGCAACAGGCGGGCTGCCGGTGCCCAAGATCGGTGCCAGCGACTGGGGGCTGCGCCTGGCCAAGCGCTTCGAGCACGCCATCGTCGAGCCGCGGCCGGCCCTGGTGCCGCTGACCTTCGACCCCGAGGCCTGGGCGCCTTTTGCGGCCCTCGCCGGCCTGTCGCTGCCGGTGGAGGTCAGCGTCGGCAGCGGCAAGGCCCGCATGCGCTTCCTGGAAGACCTGCTGTTCACGCATCGCGGCCTCAGCGGCCCGGCCATCCTGCAGATCTCCAGCTACCGGGCCGATGGCCAGGCGCTGCAGCTCAATCTGGCGCCGGAACTGCAGCTGGACAAGGAGCTTGTCGACGCCAAGGCCGCCTCGCGCCGCCAGCTGGGCAACGAAGTCGCCGCCCGCCTGCCGCAGCGCCTGGCCGCTGCCTGGCTGGAACGCTCCGGGCTGGATGCCGCCAAACCTCTGCCCGAATGCCGCGACGCCGATCTGCAGCGTCTGGGCCGCAGCGTGCACGAGTGGCAGCTGATGCCCAGCGGCGACGAGGGCTGGCGCAAGGCCGAGGTCATGCGCGGCGGCGTCTCGACCCGTGACCTGAGCTCCCAGACGCTGGAGAGCAAGCGCGTACCGGGGCTGTATTTCATCGGCGAAGTCGTCGACGTGACCGGATGGCTGGGGGGCTACAACTTCCAATGGGCCTGGGCCAGTGCGGCCGCCTGCGCGAGGGCGATGGCGGACTCTTTCGCGCCGGCCTGAGGAAATCTTGGCAAGTCCTTGATTTCCCGGCTACAATCCTTGGCTTTGCTGGCAAACCCGCGCATCGATTCGCTGCACGTCATTGGACAAAACACAAGTGACGCAGTAATCCGGAACCTGCTGCTGAAACTTAGCCGCGAACACCGAGCGCAATCTGAAGGAAATACATGACCACCATCCGCGTCAAGGAAAACGAGCCGTTCGACGTCGCCCTGCGTCGCTTCAAGCGCACCATCGAAAAGCTGGGCCTGCTGACCGAACTCCGCGCCCGCGAGTTCTACGAGAAGCCCACCGCCGAGCGCAAGCGCAAGAAGGCTGCCGCCGTCAAGCGCCACTACAAGCGCGTGCGCAGCATGCAGCTGCCCAAGAAGCTGTACTGATCGTCTCTGACGCGACCCGGCGCCTGTTTTCGAATTGGCCCCGGTGAACTCCAAAACCCGCTACAGGACGCTGTTGCGGGTTTTTGTCTTTTTGAACCGGATTCCCCCATGAGCCTGAAAGACCGCATCACCGAAGACATGAAGGCCGCGATGCGCGCCAAGGAAAGCGACCGTCTGCTGACCATCCGTGGCCTGCTGGCCGCCGTCAAGCAGAAGGAAGTGGACGAGCGCGTGGTCGTGGATGACGCGGCGCTGGTTGCCATCGTCGACAAGCTGATCAAGCAGCGCAAGGACTCCATCAGCCAGTTCGCCGCCGCCGGCCGCGATGACCTCGTCGCCAAGGAAACCGCCGAACTGGCCGTGCTGCAGAACTACCTGCCCGAGCGCCTGTCCGCTGAAGCCGTGGCCGAGAAGGTCAAGGCCATCGTCGCCGAGCTCGGCGCCAGCGGCCCGGGCGACATGGGCAAGGTCATGGCCGCCGCCAAGGCCGCCCTGGGCAACAGCGCCGAGATGAGTGCAGTGTCCGCCGCGGTCAAGGCCGCGCTGGCGAAGTAAGGAGGCCCCCATGAGCCTGCCCATGCAAGCCATCGCGCCCGATATCTGCGCCGCGCCTCAGCTGACGCCCGAAGCCATGGCCGAAGCCGCGGCCATGGGCTTCAAGAGCGTGGTCAACAACCGCCCCGATTTCGAGCACGGTCCCGACCAGCCGACCTCGGCCGCCATCCAGGCCGCCGCCGAGGCCGCCGGCCTCGAGTACCGCCACCTGCCGGTCGCTGGCGGCTACCAGTCGCCGGAAGAGATCGCCGCCTTTGCCGATCTGCTGGCGGAACTGCCGCGACCGCTGCTGGTCTTCTGCCGTTCGGGCGCGCGCTCCACGCGCCTGTTCATGCAGGCCCAGCAACTGGGCTAGGACCAGTTCGCGCCGCGGCAATGGGCCGCGAAGGCCCGCCGCAAGGGACCAATCTAGACGCAGCGCGCCGCCCGCACTCATGTGCGGGCCAGGGTTGCAACAACGAGTGGTCCCTTGCGGCGGGCCTTCCCGAGGGGTTGTGGCCAGAAAGACCGCATGCTGTGTTGCAGGCCTTGCAGGCCGCGCCAAGCCAGAGGCTTGGCCCTTCGCCAGGCACGGTCAGGCCACAGGCCTGCCCGTGTCCGGGCTCAGCCTCGCTGGGTCGACACCCAGCTTGCGGTCTGCTGTCGTGCCTGCGGCCTTTCTGGCCACAACGCGGCCCATTGCCGCGGCGCGAACTGGCCCTTTCGTCGGGGCTTACCCTGAACGACGGCTGAACGAAGCCGCCACCCCTCAAGCGGTCGCTACATTGGCGACCGCTTTGCATTTCTGCCGTACTCCCGCCCCATGAACGCCCTGCTCTCCCTTGCGCGGCGCATCGACAGCCTCAACGACCGCTTCGGCAAGATTGCCGCCTGGGCCGTGCTGCTGTCCTGCTTCATCAGCGCCGCCAACGCCATCGTCCGCTACGGGCTGGACTACAGCTCCAATGCCTTCCTCGAGATCCAGTGGTATCTCTTTGCCACCTGCGTGATGCTGGGCGCCGCCCAGGTGCTGCGCCTGAACGAGCACGTGCGCGTGGACCTGGTCTACAGCCGCCTCACCGGCCACGGCAAGGTCTATGTCGACCTGTTCGGCCTCGTGGTCTTCCTGCTGCCAGTCATCTGCTACATGGCCTGGCTGTCCTGGGGGCTGTTCGTCGTCAAACTCAGCACGGGCATGACAGCGACCGACTCCGTTTCCAGCCTGGGTTTCATGGGCTACTGGGTCAAGCTGCTGACCTCGGGTGAGGTGTCCAGCAATGCCGGCGGCCTGATCCGCTGGCCGGCGGTGCTGGTACTGCCCCTGGGCTTCGCAATGGTCGCGCTGCAGGGCGTGGCCGAAATCATCAAGCGCGTGGCCTGGCTGGCGCACAAGTTCGACATGGACATCCACTACGAGAGGCCGCTGCAATGATGTCGATGGAGAGCTTCCCGCCGCTGATGTTCGCGGGGCTGATCCTCG
Source organism: Roseateles sp. GW821-FHT09H10 (assembly GCF_059415865.1). NCBI lineage: Bacteria > Pseudomonadati > Pseudomonadota > Betaproteobacteria > Burkholderiales > Sphaerotilaceae > Roseateles > Roseateles sp. GW821-FHT09H10. The sequence continues at coordinate 62,889 of NZ_JBWKOB010000005.1, forward strand.
TCATGCTGATCGGCTTCCCCGTCGCCTTCTCGCTGGCGGCACTCGGCCTGGCCTGTGGCTTCTTCGCCGTCAGCCAGGGCTGGTTCCCGCCGGAGTTCATGAGCGCCCTGCCGCAGAACGTCTTCGGCATCCTGTCCAACGACCTGCTGCTGGCCATCCCCTTCTTCACGCTGATGGGCTCGCTGCTGGAGAAATGCGGCCTGGCCGAGGACATGCTCGATTCCATGGGCCAGCTCTTCGGCCCCGTGCGCGGTGGCCTGGGCTATTCGGTCATCATCGTCGGCTTCATCCTCGGCGCCATCACCGGCACCGTGGCCGGCCAGGTCATCGCCATGGCGATGATCTCGCTGCCGGTCATGATGCGCTACGGCTACAACATGCGCTATGCGACCGGCGTGCTGGCCGCGTCGGGCACCATCACGCAGCTGGTGCCGCCCTCGCTCGTGCTGGTCGTCTTGGCAGATCAACTCGGCCGCTCCGTCGGCGACATGTACAAGGGCGCCTGGGGGCCTTCCATCCTGCAGGTGCTGATCTTCGCGCTCTACACCTTCATCCTGAGCCGCGTGAAGCCCCACCATGTGCCGGGCGTGCCCAAGGAAGCCCGCACGCTGCAGGGCTGGGCGCTGTGGGCCAAATGCCTGCGCGGCATCATCCCGTCGGCCGTGCTGATCTTCGCCGTGCTGGGCTCCATGGGCGGCCTGCCGGGCATCAACACCGCCATCTGCACGCCGACCGAAGCCGGAGCGATGGGCGCCGTCGGCGCCTTCATCCTGGCGGCGCTGCACAGGCGCCTGAACTGGCCGCTGATCAAGGACACCATGCTGAACACCATGCGCATCACGGCCATGGTGGTCTTCATCCTGATCGGCTCGCGCACCTTCTCGCTGGTCTTCCAGGGTGTCGAAGGCGGCCGCTGGATCGAACACCTGCTGAGCGACCTGCCGGGCGGCCAGATCGGCTTCCTCATCGTCGTCAACCTGTTCATCTTCTTCCTGGCCTTCTTCCTCGACTTCTTCGAGATCGCCTTCATCATCCTGCCGCTGCTGGGCCCGGTGGCCGACAAGATGGGCATCGATCTGGTCTGGTTCGGCGTCATGCTGTGCGTGAACATGCAGACCAGCTTCATGCATCCGCCCTTCGGCTTCGCCCTCTTCTATCTGCGTGGCATCTCGGACACGCTGTTCAAGAACGGCTCCATCCCGAAGAAGGTCCAGTCCAGCGACATCTACCTGGGCTCCATCCCCTGGGTCGTCATGCAGCTCATCCTGGTGGCCATCGTCATCTTCTTCCCGCAGACGGTGACGGCGTTCCTCGACAAGGAGAAGGCGGTCGACCTGAACCAGGCGTCGGAACTGCTGCAGCAGATGGGCGGGCAGGACAAGGCCAGCGAGATGAGCGCCGATGACGCCAGCAAGCTGTTCGCGCCGGAGCCTGCAGCGTCGGGTGCCAGCGCGCCGACGGACGATGGCGACGCGGTGCGCCGCGCGCTGGAAGACGCGGCCAAGAAGTAAGCAAAAAGCCCGCTCGCAGCGGGCTTTTTCTTGGGGCCGTCGGCGTTCAGCCGCGGCGGCGGGCACGCCAGCCGAGCAGCACCAGGCCGCCGGCCATGAGGGCCACGCTCGCGGGTTCCGGCACGGCGCTGGTCAACGTGATCAGGCGCGAGTTGCCGGTGCCGGTGTCCTCGGCCACGAGGTAGATCACGCCCTTCTCGTCGATGGTCACGCCTTCGATGGCCTGGGTCGTGATGCCCGCGAGGCTGATGAAGCTCAGCGTGTTGCCGGCACGGTCGAGCTCGATGAGCTTGTTGGATTCCAGGCTCAGCACCAGCAGATTGTCGGCAGCAGCGCTGCCGGCGAGGCGATCCACGCCGGACAGGGTCTGGATGTCGGACAGGCTGTTCAGGCCGAACAGGGACGAGGCGCCCGAGAACAGTGTCGTCGACGTGGCTGTGCCGCCGCCAACGGCGAAGCTCAGCGACGCCACGCGCAGCTGGGCCGGGTTGTCCTGCTTCACGCTCCAGAAGCGGCCGTCGCGCGCGTCGTAGCTGATGCCCTCGGTGCCGACATTGCCGACGCTTGTGCTGCTGCCCGTGATCGCCACCTTGGGCTGGCTGTTCAGCCCCAGCGTCGTGCCGGCGGCAAAGCTGAAGCGATAGGCCATCTGCGGGCGCTCGTCGACGACGACGAGCTGGCCATTGCCCAGATAGGTCAGGCCCTCGGCGTCGTTGTTGGAGCTGCCGGTGCCGGTCCAGTTGAAGGCCATGGTTCCCAGCGTCTGGCCGGTGCGCGAGATCTCGACCACGCCCAGGCCCTCGTCGCCGACGAAGAACAGCGTGCCGCGGTCGCGCGCGTAGGTCACGGCCGAGGCCTCGAGGCCCATGCCGCCCAGCGCATCCAGCTTGACGTTGCCGCTGACGCTGTAGGTCGACAGGTTCAGCGAGGTCGTTGCGGCGGTGGCCGGCGCCGCAGCGAAGGCGGCGGCCAGTGCGGTCATCAGGGCGGCGGTGCGGCACATGGGCACTCTCCTTTCATTGGCGAGCGCGCAGTGTCCCGACGGCCCATGACAAGGTGACGACATGAAAAAAGCCCCGCATCGCGGGGCTTTGCTGTTGCCAGGGACAACTGACAGGCGTCGCGAGGTCCGCAGGGACCTCGCTCGGCCCCGTCAGAGTTTTTGCGACTGCATGAAGTCGTCGAAGCCGGCTTCCGAGAAGCGGAACCACAGGTTCTGGTCGCGGCGGAAGTTGGAATAGTCCTCGTAGACCTTCTTCCAGTTCGGATTCTTGGCCGACAGCTCGCCGTAGATGGCCATGGACTCCTTGAAGGCCGCGTCCATGACGTCCTTGGGGAAGCGGAACAGCTTGGTGCCCGAGCCCACCAGCTGCTTCAGAGCGCCGGGGTTCTTGGCGTCGTACTTGGCCTGCATGTCGATGTGGGCCATCGCGGAAGCGGCCTCGACGACGGCCTTGTACTCGGCCGACAGCGCATCAAAAGCCTTGGTGTTGATGAAGAAGTCCAGCTGCGGACCGCCTTCCCACCAACCGGGGTAGTAGTAGTTGGGCGCCACCTTGTTGAAGCCCAGCTTCTGGTCGTCATAGGGACCGACCCACTCGGCGGCATCGATGGTGCCCTTTTCCAGCGCGGAGTAGATCTCGCCGCCGGCGATCTGCTGCGGCACGGCGCCCAGGCGCTCCATGACGCGGCCGGCGAAGCCGCCAATGCGGATCTTCAGGCCCTTCACGTCGGCGACGCTCTTGATCTCCTTGCGATACCAGCCGCCCATCTGCGCGCCGGTGTTGCCGCCCAGGAAGTTGATGATGTTGTAGTTGCGATAGAACTCGCGCATCAGCTTCAGGCCGTTGCCCTCCACCATCCAGGCCGTCATCTGGCGGCTGTTCAGGCCGAAGGGGATGGCGCAGCCCAGCGCGAAGGTCTCGTCCTTGCCGAAGAAGTAGTACGGCGCGGTGTGGGCGATCTCGACGGTACCGCCTTGAACAGCGTCCACCACCTGCAGGGCCGGCACGATTTCGCCGCCGGCATGCACGGAGATCTGGAACTTGCCGCCGGTCATCTCGGAGACCTTCTTCGCGAACACGTCGGCCGCGCCGAAGATGGTGTCCAGCGACTTCGGGAAGCTCGACGCGAGGCGCCAACGCACCTGGGCCTGGGCATGCACGATGGCCGGGGCGGCACCTGCCGCCAGCACGCCAGCCAGGCCGGCATGGCGCACGAAGGAACGACGTTCCATGGTCATTGAAGGTCTCCTGTTTTCGGATTTGCGAAGAGAGAAAAGTGCGGGGCGATTCTAGGAAGCGCAGGCGGCGCGCCGGCCCGGATTTACCCCGGACGCGAACGCATCAATTGCCGGCCAATTTCATTCCAGTGACGAGGACCGAACCGATGGTCTTGGTGCCCATCGTGTACTCGTCGGAGCCGATGCCGACGATGTTCTGCAGCATGTCCTTGAGGTTGCCGGCGATGGTGACCTCATGCACCGGGTAGGCGATCTCGCCGTTCTCGACCCAGTAGCCGCTGGCGCCGCGCGAGTAGTCGCCGGTCACGTAGTTGACGCCCTGCCCCATCAGCTCGGTGACGAGCAGGCCGGTGCCCAGGCGCCGGATCATCGTGGAGAGGTCATCGCCGGGGGCCGTCACGCGGCTGCTCATGCGCAGATTGTGCGAACCGCCGGCATGGCCGGTCGTCTTCATGCCCAGCTTGCGGGCCGAATAGCTGGACAGGAAATAGCCTTGCAGCACGCCCCCCTCGACCACCGAGCGGGCGCGCGTGATGCAGCCCTCGTCGTCAAAGGGCGAGCTGCCCTTGCCCTTCTTCACATGCGGATCTTCCGAGATGTCGATATGCGCCGCCGTCACCGGCTTGCCCAGGCTGTCGAGCAGGAAGGTGGTGCGCCGGTACAGCGCGCCGCCGCTGGTGGCCTGCACCAGGGCGCCGAGCAGGCCGATGGCCACCGTGCTCTCGAACAGCACCGGCACCTCGGCCGTGGCCGCCTTGCGCGCCTTCAGGCGCGACAGCGCGCGCTCGGAGGCATAGCGGCCCACGGCCTCGGCCGAGGCCAGGTCGGCGGCGTCGCGCATGGAGCTGTACCAGGCATCGCGCTGCATGTCGTTGCCGCGGCCGGCAATCGGAGCGACCGAAAGCGAGTGGCGCGAGCTGGCATAGCCGCCACGGAAACCGCGCGTATTGCCCATCCAGAAATGCGACTGCTGGGCCGACACGGCCGCGCCTTCGCTGTTGGTGATGCGCTTGTCCACGCCCAGGGCGGCAGCCTCGCAGCGCAGCGCGATCTCGGCGGCAGCGGCCGCGTCGACGGCCCAGGGGTGGAACAGGTCCAGTTGGGGCCGGGCCGAGGCGTCGAGGGCCAGGTCGGCCTCGTCGGGCAGGCCGGCAAACTCGTCCTCGGCCGTGAAGCGCGCGATGTCATAGGCCGCCCGCACCGTGTCGCGGATGGCCTGGGCCGAGAAGTCGGAGGTGCTGGCGTTGCCGCGGCGCTGGCCCAGATAGACCGAGATGCCGAGGGACTTGTCGCGGTTGCGCTCGACGTTCTCCAGCTTGCCCAAGCGTGCCGACACCGACAGGCCGCAGCCCTCGGACACCTCGGCGCCGGCATCGCTGGCGCCCATCTTCTTCGCCTCGGCGAGGGCGTCTTCGATCCACTGCTGGAACTGTTCGGGGCTGTAGGCGAAACCGGCTTGGGCTTGGGACATGAAGGGCTGGCAAATCGAGTGAGAGGCAATCATAGGCCTCGAGAAATCAGGGTTTGGCGTCCGGTTCTTTCACGCCCTGCTGGCCATAGAGCTGCAGCGTGACCGCACCCTCGGCGCCGCGTCGGAAGCCGGCGCGAACGCCGCTGCCAGCATGGATGAACTGCAGGGGCTCGGCAGCCTCGATGGGTGTCAGCAGGTAACGGTCGCCGTTGGGAAAGACCAGGGTCAGCTCGGCCTGCGCCCGCTCGACGACGACGCGCGGCCCGGAAGCACCGAAGGCGTAGCGCCCGCCCAGGCTGTCGGCGGCGGCCGCGTCGAGCCGGGCGCGGCGCACACGCGTGTCATGGAACTGCGGCCAGCCATAGGTGCGCGACAGGCCCACCAGCACCTCATGGCCCAGCCCACGCCCGCCCTCCCCGTTGGCCAGATAGACGGCGCCATCACCGGTGCGCAGATTGAGCACCATGCCGGCGTTGTAGCCGGTCGTGCCGCCGTAGTGCACCAGGAACTGCTCACCCCCTTCGCCGACCAGGCGGAAGCCATAGACATGGCCGTGCACGGGCTTCTCATCCAGCAACGCCTTCAGGCTGGCCTGGCGGAACACGGCGCTGCGCCCGTGGTAGCCCTTCCAGACCTCGGCCAGCAGCAGGCCCAGGTCGCCGGCGTTGGACCACAGCCCCGCCGCGGCGCTTTCCGGCAAGTGCAGCCAGCCACCGGGCACCGTGGCGCCGCTGTCGGCATGGCCTTCGGCGATGTCGGCGCCAGGTGACTGCAATGCAAACGTGGCCGCACCGAGCTTGGCGGGCTGGAACAGCCAGCGCCGCAGCAGCGGCTCGAACGCCAGGCCTTGCGTGTCCTGCAGGGCGATCTGCGCCAGCGTGTAGCCCCCGCCTGAATAGCGCAGATTGGCGCCGGGCGTGTCCAGCACTTCGGCCCGCGGCGTGTTGACGCCGGCGGCTCCGGCAACGATGGCCGCCAGAGACGGCACCGGGCCGCCTTGCGCATAGCCGGGATAGCCACCCGGCGTGATGCCGGCCGTGTGGGCGAAGAGATGGCGCAGCGTCACCGGATGCTCGGCGCTCTGCTTGCCCGCCGGCAGGTGCACGCTGCGCAGCAGCGTGTCGACATCGCGGTCCCAATCCAGCCGGCCCGCATCCACCAGGCGCAGCGCCGCCAGCACCGTGACCGGCTTGGCCAGCGAGCCGGCCTGGAACAGCGTGCGGCAAGACAGCGCCGGCTTCTGCGCCGCACGCACGCCATAGACGGCCGACCAATCGAGCTTGCCACCCCGGATCACCGCCACGCCCAGGCCGGGCACATGCTGTTCCGCCATGCGCGCGCTCAGGGGCTGGGCCTGGGTCTCGCCCTCGAACACCACGCTGGGCAGCATGCCCTGTTCGAAGGCCGTCCGCCTCGCAGCGGCACCGGGCTGCTGTGCGCAGACGCGGCCCTCGGGCGCCGCATGGGCTGCGCTGGCCAACGCGGTGCAGGCGAACAGGAGGCGCAGGGCTTGGGACATGAGGGAGACCGCTGAATCGGGGTGGGCGACAATGTAAGGTCTCGCCCGAACACGGCCCCCGATGCAAGAAAACAATCCTGAACTCGAAGACGACGACGACTTCGACCGCCCCAGCAAGTCCCAGCTCAAGCGTGACTCGACCGCGCTGCAGAAGCTCGGCGACGATTTGCTCGCCCTGCCCGAGAGCCGCTGGGAGCCCCTGGCCCTGCCCGAGATCCTGTACGACGCGTTGCGCCACGCCAAGAAGATCACCAACTTCGAGGGCAAGCGCCGCCAGATGCAGTACATCGGCAAGCTGATGCGCAAGATCGACCCGGAGCCGATTCGCGAAGCCGTCGCCGCCTTCAAGCTCGGCCATGCCCAGGACAGCCTCAGGCTGCACCAGTCCGAGCGCTGGCGCGAGCGCCTGCTGGCCAGCGACGACGCGCTGCAGGAGTTCCTGGCCGAGCATGCCGATGTCGACATCCAGCAGCTGCGCAGCCTCGTGCGCGCCGCGCGCAAGGACGCGGCCAACGAGCCGGAGAAGCGCAGCGGCCGCGCCTTCCGCGAGCTGTTCCAGTTCATCAAGGCCTCGGAAGTCGCCGCCGAAGATGAGTGACCCCGTCCCTGAAACCGTTCGGATAGGCATCGTCTCCATCAGCGACCGGGCGTCGACCGGTGTCTACGAGGACAAGGGCCTGCCGGCCTTGAAGGACTGGCTGACGGCCGCCCTGCGCAATCCCATCGCCTTCGTGCCCCGGCTGATCCCCGACGAGCAGGCCGGCATCTCGCAGGCGCTGATCGACCTCGTCGACGCCGAAGGCTGCGACCTGGTGCTGACGACCGGCGGCACCGGCCCCGCACCGCGCGACGTGACGCCCGAGGCCACGCTGGCCGTGGCCGACCGCGTGATGCCGGGCTTCGGCGAGCAGATGCGCCAGATCTCGCTGCACTTCGTGGCGACGGCCATCCTGTCGCGCCAGGTCGCCGTCATCCGCGGCAAGGCCCTCATCATCAATCTGCCCGGCCAGCCCAAGGCGATTGCCGAGACGCTGGCCGGCCATGAGAAGGCCAGCGGCATCTTCGCCGCCGTGCCCTATTGCATCGACCTGATCGGTGGGCCCTATCTCGAAACGCGCGACGAGATCTGCAAGGCCTTCCGGCCCAAGTCGGCCGTCCGCCCCACCCAGGCCTGACGGACTCGCAGCCATGGCGACGTCCGCGCTGTCCAGGTTCCAGGGGATGGCCGGTTTGTCGAGCGGACTCAAGAACCTGCTGCTCGCCTTGCTGGCCCTGTGGTACGCCTTGACGGCGGTCACCTTTGTCGAAGAGCTGACCGGCACCGACAGGTATCGCGCCTCGAATGAAAGCCCCGCCCTGATGGGCCTGACCGCCCTCTCGGCATGCCTGGTCCTCGGTGCGATGGGCGCCTGGTCGAAACGTCGAACCTGGCAGGTGCCCGGCATCGCTGCGATGATCTATTTTGTTCTCGAGGTCTCCCGAGTGATGAGCTTGCCAGGCCCGGTGGACTGGCTGTACGAAGTCCTTCCGATGGCCATCGCCTTCTCGGTCTGGGCGGGGTTGGCCATCGCGGTGTCGCTGCTGCTCAGGCGGTGGCTGGCCCCCGTGCTGCACGGCCATCGTCGCCTTCATCTGGCTGTCGCGGGCATTGCAGGCCTGGGCACCGGCTTGACCGTGCTGTTGCAGCCGCAAAAGCTGCAACTGCTTGTCAACCTCTTCTACGCCATCTGGCCCGGCGATGCGGCCCTTCAGGACGACTTCCTGCTGGCGCTGTACTACGCGTTGGGCGGCATGGCGGCCGGCTTCACGCTGAGCCTGCTGTGGCCTGCCCATGAGGGCCTGCCCAGGCTGCCGGCTCTCGCACTGGCCGGCTGCTGGTGCGCGCTCGCGGCAAGTACGCTGCTGGATCCGGTCAACAGCCACGCCTGGCTGTACCGGACGCCGGAACCGCCACCCCTGGTCTTGCTGCTCCTGCCCATCCTCGCGGCCCTGTTCATGGGCATCTGGCTGGCGCGCTGGCCGTCACGGTGGGCTCGCCATGCCTAGGCGACTTGCAGCCCTCGTTCTTCTGGCCAGTGTGGCGAGCACGGCGCAAGCCTGCTCCTGCATGGCACCGGGCCCGGACGAAGCCGCGAACTGGCGCGAGAACTGGAAGCATGCGCAGGCGGTCGTGCTCGCCGAAGTAGTCGGGCAATCGTCCGAACCGGCGACCGCCTGGTTCTCGAGGGACCATGTCCTTGGCTACAAATCGCCCTTGCACCGCCGCCCGATGCTGCATCTCGTCGTGAAGCACCGCTGGAAAGGCGAACTTGCCGATGGTGCGGCCTTCGTGGTTGAAAAGCTCGAAGGGGCCGCCTGCGGCTACGAGCGCTGGGCGCAAGGCGCCAGCCATCTGCTCTACCTCCACAAGGCCCAGCACTGGGTTGCCGGCCTGTGCGGTTCATCGCGTCCGGTCGTCGACGCGGCAAGCACGATCCAGCAACTGGACGCGGAACTCGCCCGATTCCTCGGGACGGCGAGCGTGCCTAGCCGATGACGGCGCCCGGCACCGCCGACTCATCGAGGGCCGCCACCACCTGGTCCAGATCGCGGTTGCTGCTCAGTCCGAAGCCGCCCACGACGCGCTGCCCGCCAGCGGCCCGGCCCGAGGCCGTGTGCACGCCCACCCAGGCATTGCGGCCCGAACGCTTGGCCGCATAGAGGCCCAGGTCGGCCAGGTTGACGACCTGCTGCCAGCTGCGCGCCTGGGGCCGCTCCATCTCGAAGGGCACGCAGGCAAAGCCGATGGAGCAGGTGACGTCCAGCTCGATGCCATCGTCGAGGCGGAAAGGCCTGTCGGCCACCGCCGAGCGCATGCGTTCGGCGAGTTCCTCGGCCCGTGAACGGTCGGTGTCGCGCGCCACCGCAAGGAATTCCTCGCCGCCCCAGCGCACCAGGTAGTCGGACTCGCGCATGACGGCCCGCAGCCGGGCGCCGAACTGCACCAGCACCGCGTCGCCGGCCGCATGACCATGGCGGTCGTTGATGCGCTTGAAGGCGTCGATGTCCAGCAGCAGGAAGACGCTGTCCGTGTCCAGCGGCTGGCCGCCTGCCGCCAGCACTTCCTGGGCACGGCGCAGGCCGACGGCCAGGTCCTGCTCGATGTGCTCGCTGAGGAAGCGGCGGTTGTGCAGGCCGGTCAGCGGGTCTGTCACGCTGCTGCGCTGCAGTTCGCGCGACTTCTGTTCCAGCGCCTCGTGCAGGGCGCGCAGGGCGGCGGTGCGTTCGCGCACCTTGTGCTCGAGCTCGAGCTGGCGATGGCGCAGCAGCCGGGTGCGTGCCGCCACCGTCAGCAGCAGCAGCAGGACCAGCGTCAGCCCCAGCGCTGTCCGATACCACCAGGTCTGGTGCCAGGCCGGCTGCACCGTCACCGGCAGGGCCAGGTCGCGCTCGCCCCATTGCCCGTCGCGATTGGAGGCGCGCAGGCGCAGCCGGTAGTCGCCCGGCGGCAGGTTGGTGTAGACCACCTGGCGGTGAGCCGCATCGGCCGCCATCCATTCGTCGTCATAGCCTTCGAGCTTGTAGGCATAGCGGTTGCGCTCGGGCGCCGAGAAATCGCTGGACGAGAACTCCACCGCCAGGCTGTTGCCGTCGGCCGGTACATCCAGGGGCTGGGCGTCGCCGGGCGCAAAGGCGACCGGGCGACCGCCGATCTGCACGTCCACCACCAGCACCTCGGGGCGGTAGGTCCAGACCTGCAGCTTCTCCGGCAGCACCACGGTCATGCCGCCGGCGCCGCCGAAGAGCAGTTCGCCGCGCTCGGTGCGCGCCGCCGAACCCGTCCAATAGGTCGGGAAGACGACACCTTCGGCGCGGCGCAGCGCCTTGACGGCCATGCGGGCCGGCTCGATGCGCGCCAGGCCGTTGTCGGTGCTGGCCCAGACCTGGCCCTGCAGGTCCTGCAGCAGCGCGTTGACGGTGCCGTCCGGCAGGCCCTGCGCGGTGCCAACGCGCACGATGGCCTCGCCACCGCCGGGCGCCGGCAGCACGTCGATGCCGCCGCCATAGCTGCCCACCCAGAGACGCCCCTCGCCGTCCAGCATCAGCGCCGTGACAAAGCCGGCGGACAGGCCCCGGGCCAGCGTCGGGCCGGCCGGGTATTGCACGACGGCGCCGCTCAGCGTGTCGACGCGGTTGAGGCCGTTGCGCGTGCCGACCCAGAGTTCGCCGCCGCTTCCGCGGGTCAGCACCATGATGCGCTGGTCGGTCAGGCCGGGCGCCGCCGGCGTGACCGCGGCGGCGCGGCCGCTGGCCAGGTCCAGGCGCCACAGGCCGTCGAACTGGCCACCGATCCACAGCGTGCCGCCGTCGGCCAGCAGGGCCCAGGTGGAAGCCGCCGGGTCGCGGCCCGCCAGCGTCACGCGGCGCAGGCGGCGCCCGTCGGCGTCGGAGCGGTAGAGGCCGCGCTTGGTGGCGATGAAGACGTCGCCATCGGCCACGCGCACCATGCCGAGCACGATGTCCGGCGGCAGGGCAGCCTCGGGGCGGCTGGCGTCGGGGCGCAGGGCATGGGCACGGGAGCCGGCCGCATCGAGGATGTCGATGCCGCTCTTGTGCGTGGCCAGCCACAGCCGGCCCTCGGGCATGGGCAGGATCCAGCTGATCTCGGCGCTGATGAAGCGCGAGTCCAGCGCGTCGCCGATCTCGGCGCTGGCGCCCAGGCGGGTCAGCACGCCGCCCTGGCGCGGGTCGTGGCGGCTCAGGCCGCGGTTGGACGCGGCCCAGACCAGACCGGCGCGGTCGCGGTAGAGGGTGCGCAGCGCGTTGTCCGCCAGGCTGACCGGCCAGGCCGGCACATGGCGGACACGCCGGCTTTCCAACCTTTCGAAATCCACGGACACGACGCCCTGACCCAGGGTCGCCACCCACATCTCGCCCGGCTGGGTTTCAAGCAGGCTGGTGATCTGGCTGTTGGCCAGCAGGTCTTCCCTGCGGGCCACACCGGTCTCGTGGACTTCCACGGCCGGCGCATCGCCCTCCTCGGCCAGCACGAAGACGCCCTGGTGCACGCCAGCGGCCCAGATGCGCCCGGCGCTGTCCTGGGCCAGGGCCAGCGGCTGCACGACGCGCCCCGCGGCCAGGGTCACGGCCTGCAGCGGCACGCCGGCGGCCGGGCGGCGGAACAGGCCCGCGGCACTGCCGATCCAGAGTTGGCCGCGCCGGTCGCGCAGCAGGCTCCAGACCTGGGCGCCCGCAACCTCGGCCCAGGCGCCACTGGCGCTGGCATGCTCGATGCGTCCGCTGTCGGGGTCGAGATGATCCAGGCCGCCATCGGTGACGATCCAGAGTCCGCCGGCGCCGTCATCGGCAATCTGGCGCACGCTGACGTGGCTCAGCCCGCGGGCGCCGCCGACGGGAATGGCGACGAAGCGATCCGTCGCGGGGTCATGCCTGAGCAGACCGGCGGCACTGGTGCCCACCCAGAGCCTTCCCTTGGCATCGCCATGCAGGGACTGCACATAGTTGTCCGGCAGCGCGCCCGGCCGCTGCGGGTCGGGCTTGTAGACCTTGAAGCGGTAGCCGTCCCAGCGCGCCAGGCCGCCCAGCGTGCCCACCCACAGAAAGCCCTGGCCGTCTTCCGCCAGGGCTGTGGCGATGGCATTGGGCAGGCCCTGCTCCTGGCTGAGATGCTGGAAGCTGATGTCGGCCAGGCTGGACCAGCGCTTCTGGGCAGGCGTCGCCTCGGCCCCGAGCACGGCCACGGCCGTCGCCAGGCCGAGAGCCAGGCGCAAAGCCGAGGAAAGCCGCAGTCGGAACTCGCGTAGAAGCACAGCAGGCCGTCACGGGGATGGGCCGTTACGGCCCGGAAGCGGCGATTCTCATCCACGCCGGCCCTCCTCCCGGCAAGCCAGGCCCCGGTCAACGGCTATTTGCGCCGGCTAATCGCCGTACTGCACCCAGTCCGTCGGGCAGGCGGCGACCTTGGCCGGCTTCCTGGCCGTGCTGTCCGCCACCCAGCATTCGTCGAAGACGGAGCAATAGCAGGCCTTGACGCTGACCTTGCCCGGCAGTTCGCTGACCCGCGCCCACAGCGCGGTGTCGGCCGACCTTGGGACATGCAGGAAGTGCTTCTCCTCGCCGGGCCGCAGGATCTCGCCGTTCACCGTGGAGAGCTGCCAGGTCAGCGCGGGCGGCTTGCCTTCGCTGCTGCAGCAGGCCTGGAGCAATTCGCGCACGCTCTTCACCGGCTTGCCCTCGAGGCGCACCTCCATGCCGTCCACGCGGGCCGGGCCTATGCCCTTGTTGCTCAGCGTGAAGCGCTGCAGCGTGGGCTGGCTGTCGGCATCGACATTGCTCGTCGAGTAGTTGACGCTCGGCCAGGACGTCGCCGTGACCATGCGGGCATTCGCCTCGGCCATCTGCTGCATCACGTGGCCGTGATGGATGGCGAGGTAAAGCGAGACCAGCGACACCACGATGGCGCAGACCGAGACGGCGATGTCGAACCAGCGATGGCCGCTGTGGCCGCCATGGTGATGCGAATGGACTTCCGGCTCTTCCAAGACTGCGCTCCCTTGTCGATGTGGGCGCGCAGTCTAGGGGCTACTTGACGAGGCGATTCATCTCCGCGGCGTCGAAGGCCTCGTCGCGCTGGGCGTCATCGGGTACACAGTCGCCCACGGGCCGGCCGGCCTGGGTCGACAGCTTGCAAACCGCGTTCCACAGCAGGGCGATCTGGTGCTCGTGGCCCGAAGCGCTGTCGATGAGGCCGCGCATGGCCATGGCGACCGGGTCGTCGCCCTGGGTCACGCCATAGGCCGAGAAGCCCATCTTGGCGGCCGCCTCCTCGCGGGCCTGCTCGCTCTCGGCCTCGATGATGCGGGCCGGGTTGCCCACGGCCGTGGCGCCGGCCGGCACGGGCTTCGTGAGTACGGCGCCCGAGCCGATGCGGGCCCCCGCACCGACCGTGAAGCCGCCCAGCACGCAGGCATTGGCCCCGACGATGACGCCCGGGCCCAGCGTCGGATGGCGCTTGGCGCCCTTCACGAGCGATGTGCCGCCCAGCGTCACGCCCTGGTAGATGGTGCAGCCCTCGCCGATCTCGGCCATCTCGCCAATGACGATGCCCATGCCATGGTCGATGAAGACCTTGCGGCCGATGCGCGCGCCGGGATGGATCTCGATGCCGGTGAGGAAACGGCTCCAGTGCGAGGTCCAGCGCGCCAGCCACTTGAAGCCGCGCTGCCAGAACCAGTGGGCGCGGCGGTGCATCCACAGCGCATGCAGGCCGGGGTAACAGGTCAGCACCTCCCACGCCGACCTGGCGGCCGGGTCGCGTTCGAGGATCAGGGCGATGTCTTCGCGCAGGCGTTGAAACATGGCGCGGAGTCTAGGAGCCCTGATTTGGGCCTGTTGCGGCTGAGGTCTTCTGCATCTGGCGGGCGATGCCGCGCAGGATGTGGACCTCCTCGTTCGTCAGGCCCGCCCGGTTGAAGAGCTGGTTCAGGCGCGGCATCAGCTTCTTGGGTGCCGCGGGGTCGAGGTAGTCGATGTGAACCAGCGCCGCCTGCAGATGCTCGAGCAGGCCCTGCACGGCGCGCGCATCCGCCAGTTCCGGATCGGGCGTGCGTGGCTGCACGCCGAATCCGCCGACGGCCTGGCGCAGGTCATAGGCCAGCAGCTGCACGGCTTGCGCCAGGTTGAGCGAGCCGTAGTCGGGATGGGTCGGGATGCTGAGCACCGCATGGCAGCGGTAGACGTCCTCGTTGCTCATGCCATAGCGCTCGGAGCCGAACACCAGGGCCAGGCGCGGCGCGGCCTCGCGGGCGGCGAGTTCGGCAAACAGCGCGCGCGGCTCGCGCGTCGGCGGGCCGAAGTCGCGCGGCGTCATGGCGGTGGCGCAGGCGAAGTCCACGTCATCGAGCGCCTCGGCCAGGGTCTCGACGACGCGGGCCCGGGCCAGGATGTCGGCCGCGCCGCTGGCCATGGCGACGGCCTCCTCGTGGCAGAGCACGTCGGGGAAGCGTGGTGCCACCAGCACCAGGTCCTTGAAGCCCATCACCTTCATCGCCCGCGCCGTCGCGCCGACGTTGCCCGCATGGCTGGTGTTGATCAGAATGAAACGTGTGGATTCCACGGGTTACTACGGGGGCTGCGGCTAGAATCCGGCGATTATCCGGGGCGTCTCATGGCGCCCCGCCGCTCTTTCCCTCTGTCAGCCCCTTCTTCCCAGCGAGTGCCACGCATGCTGCAAACGTCTCACCATCCCATGCTCAATGTCGCCATCAAGGCGGCACGTGCGGCCGGCGCCCTCATCAACCGCGCCTCGCTGGACCTCGAAGCTCTGCGCATCAACACCAAGAGCCCGAACGACTTCGTCACCGAGGTCGACCACGCCGCAGAAGGGGTGATCATCGAGACGCTGCTGGGCGCCTACCCGGACCACGGCATCCTCGCCGAAGAGTCGGGCCGCACCCACGGCGCCAAGCATTCCGAGTACGTCTGGATCATCGATCCGCTGGACGGCACCACCAACTTCATCCACGGCCTGCCGGTCTACTGCGTGTCCATCGCGCTGGCCCACCGCGGCGTCGTGCAGCAGGCCGTCGTCTTCGACCCGACCCGCAACGACCTCTTCTACGCCACCAAGGGCCGCGGCGCCTTCTTGAACGACCGCCGCCTGCGCGTGTCCAAGCGCACCCGCATGAGCGACGCGCTGATCGGCACCGGCTTCCCCTTCCGCCGCGGCGACAACTTCAAGCGCTACGTGAAGATGTTCGAGGAAGTCATGCAGCACTGCGCCGGCCTGCGCCGCCCGGGCGCTGCCGCGCTGGACCTCTGCTATGTCGCGGCCGGCTATTACGACGCCTTCTTCGAAACCGGCCTGCAGCCCTGGGACTTGGCGGCGGGCTCGCTGATCGTCACCGAGGCCGGCGGCCTGGTCGGCAACTTCACCGGCGAGGCCGACTTCCTGCACCAGCGCGAGGTCGTGGCCGGCAACCCCAAGATCTACGCCCAGCTCGTCACCATGCTGGCGCCCTACACCCGCGTCATCAAGGAAGAAGACATGGCCGCGCCGGCCGCGCCTGTCGTCGAGGTGGTGCCCGCGGCGCCCGCGCCCAAGAAGCGCGCTCCGGTGCGCATCAAGAAGGATGCCGGCGGCGACGCACCGGTCTGAGCCTGCAGCGGATCCCCGAAACAAGCCCTCTCGCGAGGGCTTTTTCGTTGGATCGCCGTGAAGGAGTTCGCGCTAGAAGCGCCTGCGGGCTAACCCGATCATTCGTGTGTGACTTCTGCACGGCCGCACCCCTTACCCAAGGGAGGGCGGCTGGACAGAATGCGTGCTGCAACGCGGCCACAAGCCGCTTCAACCAGACCCACCCACTTCACCGAAAGACGCTTCCGATGTTTGCCCGTTCCGCTGTCGCCCTCGCCCTCATCGCCGCTGCTTCCCTGGCTCACGCCGATGCCAAGGTCCTGAAGAAGGTCGCCCCCGAGTACCCCGGCGAGGCCGTCAAGAAGAACATCACCGCCGGCAGCGTGCGCGCCAAGATGACCATCGCCGGCGACGGCAAGGTCTCCAGCGTCGAAGTCGTCGAAGCCGAACCCAAGCGCGTCTTCGACCGCGCCGCCACCGAAGCCCTGAGCCAGTGGAAGTTCGAAGGCACGGGCGCTGCCCAGACGCACGAAGTCAAGCTGGTCTTCAAGTCGGAAGACTAATTCGGCGCTTCGCTGAATCAACAAGGCCCGCGATGCGGGCCTTGTTCTTTTATGGCTTTGCCCGCGGCGGCACGCGAGTGTCCAAGGGCTTGGGGCTGAACTGGGGCTCGAACTTGCAGGTCGCCCCCAGCACCGCCCTCGCCTTCTCGCAGCCCACCGCCACCCCTTCCGGCGTCGGCTTCTTCCCCTGCGTGGCCCAGGCCGACAGCGCTTCCAGCAGCGCCGCATAGGTCGGGTCGCTGAGATAGCTGTGGTCGCGGTCGCCGGTGAAGGTCTGCACCAGCCCGGCCGAGCGTCCAGCCGCCGCCATCGTGCGCCCGAAGCTGTCCTGCAGTTCGACCATGGCCGTGCCGTCGTGGATGCCATGCACCGTGAGCACCGGCACCGGAATGCGCCCGCCCAGGTCGGCGTCGGCCGCCAACGTCGCCACCGCCTTGGCATCGGCCGTGTAGCGCAGCACGCCAGCATTGAGCGCCGCGTCGTCGGCCGAGCCTGAATAGACCACCCCGATATTGCCGAAGGGACTGGCGCCGCCGGTGCGCTTGAACACCACATCCTGGAAATGCCAGGTCGCCCAGTTCAGATGCGCCAGGATGCTGCGCTCCGGGATGCGGATCACATCGGTGATGGCCTTGACCTTGGCGGCCTGCTCGGGCGTGCGCTCGGCGGGCTTGCTCAAGGACAGGCAGTCGTCGACCCGCCGCGCCAGCTCGGCCTGGGTCAGCTTCGCGTCGACCGGCAGCCCGACGTTCAGCGGGTACTGCGGCTCGCTGGGCAGCGGATGGTTGCGGCACAGATATTGATAGACGACGCGCAGGTCGAGCCGGAAGTCGTAGCTGCGCGTGCCGCCGCCCAGCACGCCGGCCGTCAGCAGCACGGCGTCATAGGGCTTGCCCTCGGTGAAGAGCTCGGCGCCCTTGGCCGCCACGCTGGCGCCCCAGGACTGGCCATGCAGCCAGATGTGCTTCGGTCTCGCCACCTTGGCGATGAAGAGCTGCCGCAGCCGCTCCGTGTCCTCGGCCGCCGCGGTCACCGCGACGCCGCCCTGTCGGTAGCTGGACGCCGCCCAGGCATAGCCCAGGCGGGGCATGACGGTCCAGCGCTCCAGGTCCTCCACGACGCGCCTGGCCGTCGGCGCGCCGAGGAAGGGCCCGCCGTGGGCATGCAGCACCAGCTCGCCATTCCAGGCCTTGGGCATGGCGATCAGGTAGAAGGCGCCGGCGCTGTCCCGCCCGGCCAGGCAGGCCGTGCCCTCGCCGACATGGGGCGGGCAAACCGTCGACACGGGCGGGGTCTCGGCCGCGGTGTCGAAAGCGGCGGCGGGCAGGCCCGCCGCCAGCGCCATCCATGCGCCCAGCCACTTCATCGTCATCGTCGTCATCGCTGCGTCTTTCGCTCAGAAGCTGTGGCGCACACCGGCCTCGAAGCCACTGCTGTTGCCGCCCGGCACCGTCGTGGCCACGCCCACGTTGAAGCGCACGCCGTTGGCCTTGTTGTCGATGCGCGCCACATTCGCGTAGAGCGCGGTGCGCTTGGACAGGTCGTGCACATAGCCCAGCGCGATGTGCTTGGCATCGCTGGCGACGCCCTTGGCGCTCAGCGTCGTGTAGGCGAAGCGGATCTCGCCCTGGGGCGTGACCTGCCACTGCGTGCCGACCATGCGCGCCGTCGTCTTGGTGACGCCGACCTTGTTCTCGCCCCACAGGCCCATCAGCTTGACCGGGCCCAGCTGCCAGGCGGCACCGACATTGGTCTGGGTGTAGTTGCCCGTCGCGTAGCGGGTGCGCGAGTTCGCCGCCGACACGTTGAAGGCCTCGTTGCGCCAGCCGACGCGCAGGCCCTGCAGTTGGCCATCCTTCTTCGTCGGGCCGTCGCCCTGCTCGCCCAGGGCCAGCATGGCATGGGCATAGACGCCTCCCAGGCCCGAGGGCAGGAAGTAGCCGACGGAGTTGGAGGCCCGCACATTGGTGCGGGCCGTGGTGCCACCGGCCGGTGCCGGGTAGAAAAGCAGCCCCGAGCTGCCGACACCATTGGTGCCGAAGGGGTGCATGGACGTCGTCAGATTGCCGAAGGACGGCACATAGTCGCGGCCCAGGCGCAGCTCGCCCCAGGGGCCGGACAGCTGCACCGTGGCGCGGCGGCCCCAGGTCAGGCCGCCGCTGACGGAGTCCTTGTTGTTGCTGCTGGTGGCGCCGCTGGTGCCGTCGTCGACCGCGACGGCCGACTCCAGCCAGAAGCCCACCTTGAGCCCGCCGCCCAGGTCCTCGGTGCCCCGCACGCCGAAACGGCTGGAGGTGTTGCCGTCGCTGTTGACCAGCCAGCGCTTGCCCACGCCATCGGCCTTGAGCTGCTGCACGCCGATGTCCATCAGGCCGAACAGCTGCACGCTGCTGGCCTGCTGGGCCTGCGCGGTCGCGGCTGCGGCGGCCAGGGCCAGAAAGCCCACCCTCGAAAGTCTTGTCTTCATGGTTGTCTCCGTTTGGTTGTTTTGCCGCGGGCTCGTCAGCGCCGCTTTGGAATCCGGGGCGGACCTTAGTGACGCGACTCCATAGCGTCAAATACACTAAACACCAGATATCAAGACATAAAACATATGGAGACGAGATGGAGCTTCGGCATCTGCGCTATTTCGTGACCGTGGCCGAGACCGGCCACATGACGCGCGCGGCCGCCCTGCTGGGCATGCAGCAGCCGCCGCTGAGCCAGCAGATCAAGGCGCTGGAGCAGGAGCTGGGCATGACCCTGCTGCACCGCCACCCCAAGGGCGTCAGCCTCACCGACGCCGGCCGCCTGCTGCTGGACGAAGCCAAGCGGCTGCTGCGCGATTTCGCCGACATGCGCGACCGCATGGACCGCCTGGCCGGCGGCCAGTACGGCCTGCTGACGGTGGGCTTCACCAGTTCGGCCGCGGCCCATGCCTTCACGCCGGCCGTGTTGCGCGCCTGCCGCAGCGAGCAACCCGGCATCGCGCTGACCATGACCGAGGACAACGCCGCCGGCCTGACCGAGGCCATCGCCAAGGGCAAGCTGCACTGCGGCTTCCTGCGCGTGCCCGTGGCCCAGCCCGAAGGCGTCGGCTTCGAGACCCTGCTGACCGAGCCCGCCCTGCTCGCCCTGCCCCTGGACCACCGCCTGGCCGGCGTCCCCCGCGCGGCGACGACGGCGGTGCGCCTGGTCGAGCTGGAGCACGAGGACCTCATCCTCGTGCGCCGTCCCGGTGCGCCCGGCCTCTATGCCAACCTGCTGGCCCTGTGCGAGCGCCACGGCGTGCGGCCGCGCAGCTTCATCGAGGTCGACCGCATGACGATGAACCTCAACCTCGTCGCGGCCGGCGCGGGCATCTCGGTCGTGCCGGCCTCGATGCGCGGCATGCATGCCCATTCCATCGTCTGCCGGCCGCTGGAAAAGCATGCCCAGCTGGAGGCCCCGCTGACGCTGGCCTACCGCACCCACGACCAGGCCGGCCCCACCGGCACCTTCATCGCGCTGGCCCGGCGCATTGCCCAGGCGCATCGCGATGCGTGAACATGCATAGGCGCGCGCTGCTCGCGCTGGCCGGTGCCGGCCTCTGCACCGAGGCTTTCGCCGAGGAGCCCTGGCCGGCGCGGCCCATCCACCTGGTCGTGGCCTACCCACCCGGCGGCGTCAGCGACGACACGGCGCGCGGACTGGCCCAGTTCATCAGCGGCCGGCTCAAGGTGCCAGTCGTTGTCGAGAACCGCGCGGGCGCCGGCGGGTTGACGGCGCTGGAGTGGCTGGCGCGTGCGGCACCCGATGGCCACACCCTGGCCTATTGCGCGATCTCGCCGCTGGTCTTCGCGCCGGCCGCCTCGGCCTCCATGCCTTCGACGCGGGGCAGCGATGCGCTGCTGCGCGACGTGGCGCCGGTCGTCAGCATCATGGACACGCCGGTGCTGGTGCTCGCCCACCCCTCCTTCAAGCCGGCCAGCTTTGCCGCCATGCTGGCCGCCGCCCAGGCCGCGCCGGGCCGGCTGCGCTGGGCCACCTCGGGCCATGCGACGGTCGGCCACATGGTGCTGGCCCAGATCCGCACCGCCGCAGGCGTCGACATCGTCCATGTGCCCTACAAGGGCGGCGGCCAGCAGCTGACCGATGCGCTGGGCGGCCAATTCGAGCTGCTGTCGTCCAACGTCGCCGCCCAGCAGCTGCAATACGTGCGCCAGGGCCGGCTGAAGGCGCTGGCCGTCGGCGCCTCCATGCGCCTGCCCGTGCTGCCCGAGGTGCCGACGCTGGCCGAACTGGGCTTCCCCGAGGCCAATCTGGCCTCGACCTTCGGCCTGTTCGCGCCGCGCGGCGTGCCGCCGGAGCGGCTGCGCCTCATCAATGCCGTCGTCAACGAGGCCCTGCGCCAGCCCGACATCCGCGCCCGCATCCTCGACGTCAGCAATCTGCCGACGGGCGGCAGCGCGGCCGACTTCGCCGCACGCATCGCCAGGGAGAGGGAGCGAGCGCTCAGGGTGCCGGCGGACTAGATAATGCGCGGCCCCATGAAAGCCGATACAGCCGCCCCCGACCTCGCGCCCCACACGCCCATGATGGCCCAGTACCTGGGCCTCAAGGCGGACTTCCCGGACACGCTGCTGCTGTACCGGATGGGCGATTTCTACGAAGTCTTCTACGACGATGCGCGCAAGTGCAATGCGCTGCTGGACATCACGCTGACCCAGCGCGGCCAGAGCGCCGGCCAGCCCGTCATCATGGCCGGCGTGCCGGTGCATGCGCTGGAGAGCTATCTCGCCAAGCTCATCAAGCTGGGCGAGGCCGTCGCCATCGCCGAGCAGGTCGGCGAGGTCGGCGCGAGCAAAGGCCCGGTGGAGCGCAAGGTGGTGCGTGTCGTCACGCCGGGCACCATCACCGACACCGAGCTGCTGGCCGACAAGCAGGACGCGGTGCTGCTGTCCGTCTCCGGCCACGGCCGCCGCCATGGCCTGGCCTGGCTGTCGCTGACCCAGGGCGAGATCGGCCTGGCGGAATGCAGCGACGTCGAGCTGCCCGCCTGGCTGGCGCGGCTGATGCCGGCCGAGATCCTGGTCAACCGCGAAGCGCCGCCCTCAGCTGTCATGAAGGCCCGCTTCCCGGTCACCAACCGGCCCGGCTGGCAGTTCGACGGCGCTCTCGGCCAGCGCAAGCTCAGCGAACAACTGGGCGTGGCCAATCTGCAGGGCTTCAATGCCCACGAGCTGACGCTGGCACATGCCGCCGGCAGCGCCCTGCTCGCCTTTGCCGAGCACACCCAGGGCCGCGCCCTGGCTCACGTTCGCAGCTTGCGCGTGCAGCGCGCCAGCGAGCTGATGGACCTGCCGCCGGCCACCCAGCGCAACCTGGAGCTGGTGCAGACGCTGCGCGGCGAAACCTCGCCCACCCTCTTCTCGCTGCTGGATACCTGCAAGAGCGGCATGGGCAGCCGCATGCTGCGCCAGTGGCTGCTGCATCCCAAGCGCGAGCGTGGTGAAGCCGTCGCCCGCCACAACGCCATCGCGGCCCTGCACGCCGAGGGCTTCGAGCCGCTGCGCGAGGCGCTGAAGTCGGTCAGCGACGTCGAGCGCATCTCCGCCCGCATCGCGCTGCGCCAGGTACGCCCGCGCGAGCTGACCGGCATCCGCGCCACGCTGCAAGCCCTGCCCGCCCTGCGCGGCGCCACGCCGGCCGCGTTGCGCGATGCGAGCATGAACCCGCCGGCCGACATCCTCGAGCTGCTGGAACGCGCCATCGCCGCCGAGCCGGCCCTGCTGCCGCGCGATGGCGGCGTCATCGCCGACGGCTTCGACGCCGACCTGGACGAGCTGCGCGGCATCCAGCAGAACTGCGACGGCTTCCTGCTCGACCTGGAAACCCGCGAGCGCGCCCGCACCGGCATCGCCAATCTGCGCGTGCAGTTCAACCGCGTGCACGGCTTCTACATCGAGGTCACGCAAGGCCAGGTCGACAAGGTGCCGATGGACTACCAGCGCCGCCAGACGCTGAAGAACGCCGAGCGTTACATCACGCCCGAGCTCAAGGCCTTCGAGGACAAGGCCCTGTCCGCCAACGAGCGGGCCCTGGCGCGCGAGAAGCTGCTGTACGAGCAGGTCATCGACGCCCTGCTCACCCGCCTGGATCCGCTGACGGCCCTGGGCCGCACGCTGGCGGGTCTCGATGCGCTGGCGGCCCTGGCCGAGCGCGCCATCACCTTGAACTGGTGCCGTCCCGAATTCGTGTCCCAGCCCTGCCTGGAGATCGAGGCCGGCCGCCACCCGGTCGTGCAGGCCCGCCTGGCCGAGACCGGCGGCACCGAGTTCATGCCGAACGACTGCCGGCTGGACGCCCGCACCCGCATGCTGGTCATCACCGGCCCCAACATGGGCGGCAAGAGCACCTTCATGCGCCAGGTGGCGCTGATCGCGCTGCTGGCGGCCATTGGCAGCTATGTGCCGGCCACAAGCTGCCGCCTGGGTCCGATGGACGCCATCCACACCCGCATCGGCGCGGCCGACGACCTGGCCAACGCCCAGTCCACCTTCATGCTGGAGATGACCGAGGGTGCGGCCATCCTGCATTCGGCCACCGACCAGTCCCTGGTGCTGATGGACGAGATCGGCCGGGGCACCTCCACCTTCGACGGCCTGGCGCTGGCCTCGGCCATCGCCAGCCATCTGCACGACAAGACGCGCGCCTTCACGCTGTTCGCGACGCATTACTTCGAGCTGACCGAAATCCCGGCCAAACATTCGATGGCGCAGAACTGGCACGTCGGCGCGGTGGAAAGCGGCGAGGACATCGTCTTCCTGCATGAGCTGCAGGCCGGCCCGGCCAGCCGCAGCTATGGCGTGCAGGTCGCCCGGCTGGCCGGCATGCCCGCCAGCCTGGTGCGCCAGGCTCGCGCGACGCTGGAGGCGCTGGAGGCACGCCAGAACGCGGCCGACGACCAGTTCGACCTCTTCGCCGCGCCGCCCGCGCCACCGCCCCTGCCCGAGCCCAGCGAGTTGCTGCAGGCCCTGGCCAGGGTCGACCCGGACGCGATGTCGCCACGGGACGCGCTGGAGGCGCTCTACAGCCTCAAGCGCCTCGCGAACGGCTGAGCGACATGCCGCAACGCCGCGCCACGCTGGCGCTGTTGTCCATGCTCGGCCTGCCCGCGGCGCGGGCCGCGGAGCCGCTGCGCATCACCATCCCGCAGCTGCCGTCCAGCGCCCAGGAGCACGCCAGCTATTTCCCGCAGTTGCTGCGCCTGGCCCTGGAGAAGACGCGCGCCAGCGACGGCCCCTTCGAGATCCGCCACTACGACCAGGCCATGAGCGGGCCGCGCCAGTTCAGCGAGCTGAAGAACGACGGCGCCATCAACCTGATCTGGGACGGCACCGATGCCAGGCGTGAGGCGGAGCTGCTGCCGGTGCGCATCTCGCTGCTGCGCGAGCTCAACGACTACCGCGTCTTCCTGATCCGCAGGGGCACCCAGGCGCGCTTTCGCGCGGTGCGCAGCCTGGACGACCTGCGCCGCTTCAACGCCGGCGCCGGCGAGGGCTGGCCATCGACCGCCGTGCTGCGTGCCAATGGCCTGCCGGTGATCACCTCCGTGGCGTATGAGCAGCTCTTCACGATGCTGGAGGCCAAGCGCTTCGACTACATGCCGCGCGGCGTCTACGAAGCCTGGTACGAGCAGAGCCAGCATGGCGGCCTGGCCATCGAGGACAGCCTGTTCCTGCACTACCGCGTGCCCTTTTATTTCTTCACCAGCCGCAGCAACCCGGCCCTGGCGGAGCGCGTCGAGCGGGGCCTGAAGGCGGCGCTGGCCGACGGCAGCTTCGACCGGCTGTTCCGCAGCATTCCGAGCTTCAAGCGCAGCCTCGACGAGATCCAGGCCGGAAAACGGCGCGTGATCGAACTCCGCTTGCCAAACGACTGAGCCGTCTGGAGTCGGCACTCCAGAACGGCCGGCCGACGCGCAGGCACACTGCGAGGCCATGACGAAAACGCTGGTCCTCTCCCACGCCAACAGCTATCCCGCCGGCTGCTATCGCGTCCTGGTCGAACGCTGGCGCAAGGCCGGCTGGCGCGTCCATGCCTTGGACCGTTTCGGCCATGACCCGCGCTTTCCCGTCACCGGCGACTGGCGCAAGCTGCGCGACCAATTGCTGGACTTCATCGATTCCGAGGTGAAGCCCAAAGGCCAGGTGGCCCTGGTGGGCCATTCCCTGGGCGGCATGCTGAGCCTGATGGCGACCTGCCGCCGGCCCGAGCTGGTCAGCCGCCTGGTCATGCTGGACTCGCCCGTCGTCGCCGGCATGAAGGCCGCCGCCGTCGCCATGGCCAAGACGACCGGCCTGATCCACCGCTACGGCCCGTCCAAGATCGCCCGCGAGCGCCGCCATGTCTGGCCGGACCGCGAGGCGGTCTACAAGCACTTCTCGGCCAAGAAGATGTTCGCCCGCTGGGACTCGCGCGTGCTGGCGGACTACATCGATGCCGGCTTCGAGGAGGGTGAGGACGGCCAGGTGAGGCTGCGCTTCACCCGCGAGGTCGAGGCCCATATCTACCGCACCCTGCCCCACCACCTGCCGCTGCTGCTGCGCCTGCGCCCGCCGCAATGCCCCGTCGCTTTCGTCGGCGGTACGCGCTCGGCGGAACTGCGCCAAGCCGGCGCTGCGGCGTCGAAAAAGCTGGCCGGGGAGAACTGGCGCTGGATGGAGGGCTCGCACCTGTTCCCCTTCGAGAAACCCGACGAGACGGCCGACCTTGTGCTTGACCTCCTTGCGTGATGCAGGAGGCAGATGTCGAAAAAGCTGACAGTGCGTCGATCCCGCAGGGGCAGGACGAGCACAAATCATTGACGCCACAGCAAAAGCGCAAGACCGGCTTGGTTATTGCTTTGGCTGTCAGTTCCAAATAAAGGGAGGGTTGATGAAGCTCGTTCAAGCTGTTTTCACGGCGCTTGTCACTTTGCCAATGGCAGCCAACGCCGATTGGGTTGCCAAAGATCTGGGCAGGCTCGGCGGAAACCAGGCCAGCAGTGTGGCCGTCAATGGCGCTGGTCAGGTTGCAGGATATTCAACTACCGTCGCCAATACGCTGGCAAACGCATTCCTGTACGACGGCAGCATGCAGAACCTGGGCACTTTGGGCGGCACTCACAGCGGTGCTGTTGCAATCAACGCCTCAGGACAAGTCACGGGCCAGTCGTATACCTTGGCCAACGCCACCACGCATGCCTTCCTGTACAGCAATGGCAGCATGAAGGATCTGGGCACGCTGGGCGGTCCCGACAGTTGGGCGTTTGCGATCAACGCTGCGGGTCAGGTGATCGGCGTTTCCTACACAAGCACCCCAGGCCAGATTCGCGGCTTCCTGTACAGCAACGGCAGCATGCAAGATCTGGGCACCTTGGGAGGCTCCTACGGCGGCCCCAATGCCCTCAATGCCGCCGGGCAAGTGGTCGGCACTTCGTTCATCCAGGGAGATGAACAGCAGCACGCCTTCTTGTACAGCAACGGTCTGATGAAAGATCTGGGAACGCTGGGCGGCACCGGCAGCGGCGCGGTGGCAATCAATTCGGCAGGCCAGGTGGTCGGCAATTCAAGCATCACGGGCAATGCCGCCTCGCACGCTTTTCTTTATGGCAACGGCGCCATGCTCGATCTCGGCACCCTCGGCGGCAACAACAGCTGGTCGACGGACCTGAACGATGCCGGGCAGGTTGTTGGCGACTCGTATATCAGCGCGCGGGATGTCAACGGGAATCCCATCATGCATGCCTTCCTGTACCGCGACGGCAGCATGATTGACTTGGGCACCCTCGGAGGATCTGCAAGTTTTGGCAGGGAAATCAATTCAGCGGGCCAGGTGCTGGGCACTTCCTATGTCGAGAACGACGCTTCGTACGACTATTTCCTGTACGACCAAGGAAGCATGATCAACATCGACAAACTGGTTGCGGCCCAGTTGCCTGGCGTCGTCGACGTGACGTTCGCGACGCTCGCCGATGGCCACATCGCAGGCACCGCGCTGCTGTCCGACGGCAATTCCAGCGCCTTCCTGATCAGCCAGGTGCCCGAGCCTGGAACAGGCGTGCTGCTATTGAGTGGGATGGCACTGACTGCCGCAGGTGTCGCGCGCCGTCGCCGCCTTGGCTGAACGCTGACTCCAGCGACAAGACCCGCCTTTGGCGGGTCTTGTCGCTTCAGGCTCTCGTACAATCGCAATTTCCACCTCAGCAGGCTGTTCTGGCCTGCTGCAAGACATGACCAAATACGTCTTCGTCACCGGCGGTGTGGTGTCCTCCTTGGGCAAGGGCATCGCGTCGGCCTCCCTGGCTGCCATCCTCGAATCGCGCGGCCTCAAAGTCACCCTCATCAAGCTGGACCCCTACATCAACGTCGACCCCGGCACGATGTCGCCCTTCCAGCACGGTGAAGTCTTCGTCACCGACGACGGCGCCGAAACCGACCTTGACCTCGGCCACTACGAGCGCTTCATCACCACGCGGATGAAGAAGGCCAACAACTTCACCACCGGCCAGATCTACAAGACCGTGCTGGAGAAGGAACGCCGCGGCGACTACCTCGGCAAGACGGTGCAGGTGATCCCGCACATCACCAACGAGATCCAGGAATACATCAAGCGCGGCGCCGAGGGCGTCGACGTGGCCATCGTGGAAATCGGCGGCACGGTGGGCGACATCGAGTCCCTGCCCTTCCTCGAAGCCGTGCGCCAGATGAGCCTGCGTGCCGGCCCGACGAACACGGCCTATGTGCACCTGACCTATGTGCCCTGGATCGCCGCTGCCGGCGAGCTGAAGACCAAGCCCACCCAGCACACGGTGCAGAAGCTGCGCGAGATCGGCATCCAGCCCGACGCGCTGCTGTGCCGCGCCGACCGCCGCATCCCCGACGACGAGCGCGAGAAGATCTCGCTGTTCACCAACGTCGCCGAGTACGGCGTCATCTCCATGTGGGACGTGAACACCATCTACAAGGTGCCGCGCATGCTGCACGAGCAGGGGCTGGACCAGCTCATCTGCACCAAGCTGCAGCTCAACACCAAGAGCACGGACCTGAAGCGCTGGGACACCCTCGTCAACGAAGTCGAGAACCCCAAGGAAGAAGTCACCATCGCCATGTGCGGCAAGTACACCGACCTGTCGGACTCGTACAAGTCGCTCAACGAGGCGCTGCGCCACGCCGGCATCCATAACCACTCAGGCGTCAAGATCGAGTACGTGGACAGCGAGACGCTGACGCCCGAGACCATTGGCAGCCTGGGCAGGTTCGACGCCATCCTGGTGCCCGGCGGCTTCGGCAAGCGCGGCGTGGAGGGCAAGATCCTGGCGGCCCAGTACGCCCGCGAGCACAAGCTGCCCTACCTGGGCATCTGCCTGGGCATGCAGGTCGCGACCATCGAGTACGCCCGCCACATGGCTGGCCTGGAAGGCGCCAACTCCACCGAGTTCGAGCCCGAGACGCCCCACCCCGTCATCGCCCTGATCGACGAATGGCAGGACGCCGACGGCAGCATCCAGAAGCGCGACGAAAAGAGCGACCTGGGCGGCACCATGCGCCTGGGCGCCCAAAGCTCCGACGTCAAGTCCGGCACCCTGGCCCACGACATCTACGGCCCGGTCGTCAACGAGCGCCACCGCCACCGCTACGAGGCCAACGAGCACTACCTGGACCGCCTGACCCAGGCCGGTCTGGTCATCTCGGCCATCACCCAGCGCGAGAAGCTGACCGAGATGGTCGAGCTGCCGCGCGAGGTCCACCCCTGGTTCGTCGGCGTGCAGTTCCACCCCGAGTTCAAGTCCACGCCCTGGGGCGGCCACCCGCTGTTCACGGCCTTCATCAAGGCCGCCCTGAACCACAAGCATTCGGCAGATAAGGCAGCCTGACCATGAAGCTCTGCGGATACGACGTCGGCCTCGACAAGCCCTTCTTCCTGATCGCCGGCACCTGCTCGATCGAGAGCCAGCAGATGTCGCTGGACGTCGCCGGCCTGCTGAAGGAAGCCTGCACAGCCTTGAGCATTCCGCTGATCTACAAGGGTTCCTTCGACAAGGCCAACCGCTCCTCCGGCACCACCAAGCGCGGCCTGGGCATGGAAGCCGGCCTGAAGATCCTCGACGAGGTGCGCCGCCAGACCGGCCTGCCGGTGCTGACCGATGTGCACGACACCACGCAGGTGGCCGAGGTCGCCAGCGTCGTCGACGTGCTGCAGACGCCGGCCTTCCTGTGCCGCCAGACGGACTTCATCCGCGCGGTGGCGCAGTCGGGCAAGCCGGTCAACATCAAGAAGGGCCAGTTCCTCGCCCCCTGGGACATGAAGAACGTCATCGACAAGGCCCGCGCCGCAGCGCGCGAGGTGGGCCTGCCCGAGGACAGCTTCCTGGCCTGTGAACGTGGCGTCAGCTTCGGCTACAACAACCTCGTCGCCGACATGACCAGCCTGGCCGAGATGCGCAACACCGGCGCGCCGGTGGTCTTCGACGTCACCCACTCGGTGCAGAAGCCCGGTGGCCAGGGCACCTCCAGCGGCGGTGCCCGCGAGATGGTGCCCGTGCTGGCGCGTGCCGGCGTCGGCGTCGGCGTGGCCGGTCTCTTCATGGAGACCCATCCCAACCCGGCCGAGGCCTTCAGCGACGGCCCCAACGCCGTGCCGCTCAAGCACATGAAGACGCTGCTGGAGCAGCTCGTTGCGCTGGATCGGGTCGTCAAGAAGCAGCCGCTGTTGGAGAACGACTTTTCCTGCTGAGAGCCCTATGTCTGCCTACATCCTCGCCAACGTCAAGGTCACGAATCCTGAGCAGTACGAGGACTACCGGCGCCTCTCGACGCTGGCCATGAAGGAACACGGCGCCGAGGTGCTGGTGCGCGGCGGCAAGGTGAAGGTGCTGGAAGGCGACTGGACGCCCGAGCGCGTCGTGCTGCTGAAGTTCCCGACGCCGGAAGCGGCGCAGGCCTTCTACGACTCGCCCGAGTACGGCGCGGCGCGTGAGGCCCGAGAGGGCATCGCCGTCATGCGCATGGTGTTGATCGAAGGCGTTTGAGCCCCGTGGCCATCGTCGCACTGCTGCTGGGCGCCCTGTTCGGCGGCCTGGCGTCGGAAAACTGGAGCGGCGTGTTCCTCGGCGCCGCGATCGGCTGGCTGGGCTGGCGGCAAGTCCAGCAGGGTCAGCGCATCGCGAAGCTGGAACAGCAGCTGACGGCCCGCGCGCAGGTGTTGCCCGTGGCACCGTTGTCGCCGCTGTCGGCGCCCGTCCCCGTTCAGCCGCCTGCGCAGGCACCGGCGGTCTCGCCGCAAGAGCCCGAAGTGGCCACCGTGCCCCTGCCGTTGGACGTCGTCGCCCCGGCCGCCGCACCGACACCCAGGCCACCGCCGCCTGAGGCGCCGCCGCGCCGCCCCATTCCCATGCCCGCCTGGGCCCAGCGCCTCGCGGCGGCCAACACCATCGTCAAGGTCGGCCTGGCCATGCTCTTCCTGGGCCTGGTCTTCCTGGCCCGCTTCGCCGCCGAGCATGTGACCGTGCCGCTCGAAGTGCGCCTGGCCGGCATCGGCGCCACCGGCATCGCGCTGCTGGTGGTGGGCTGGCGCCTGCGGCTGCGCTCGCGGGCCTATGGCCTGCTGCTGCAGGGCGGCGGCGTGGCCGTCGTCTACCTGACGCTGTTCGCCGCCGTGAAGCTGGCCGGCCTGGAGCCGCTGCTGCTGGTCTTCGTGCTGATGCTGACCGTCTCGCTGCTGGCTGCGCTGTTGGCGGTCAAGCAGGACGCCCAGGCCCTGGCCGTCGTCGCCGCACTGGGTGGTTATGCCACGCCCCTGCTGCTGTCCACGGGCGGCGGTGCCATCGCCATGCTGCTGAGCTACTACTTCGTGCTCGGCCTCGGCGTGGCCCTGGTGGCCTGGTTCAAGCACTGGCCGCGGCTGAACCTGATCGCCTTCGGCTTCACGGCCCTTGTCGCCAGCGCCTGGGCCGCCAGGAGCTATACCGCCGCGGACTATCCGGTGGCCCAAGCCTGGCTGATCGCCTTCTGGCTGCTGTTCACCGCCGTGCTGCTGATGCCTGGCCGCCGCGCCCAGGAGCCCGAGCTGTGGCTGCAGTCCACGCTGCTGTTCGGCATGCCGGCGCTCGGCGCGGCCATGCAATACCTGCTGCTGCGCCCGGACTCGATGGCCATCGCCCTGGCCGCCTTGCTGATCGGCGCGGCCTATGTCGGTCTGGCAGCCTGGGCCCGCAAGCGCACGGCGCACGCCCGCCTCTTCGAGGCCTTGCTGGCCCTGGGCGCCGTCTTCGGCACGCTGGTCATCCCATTTGCGCTCAGCGCCGAGGCCACGGCCGGTGCCTGGGCGCTGGAAGGCCTGGGCGCCGTCTGGCTGGGCCTGCGCCAGCGCCGCGACCGCGTGCTGCTCAGCGGCCTGGCCCTGATGGCCCTGGGCGGCCTGACGCTGACGAAGTCGCTGTCCGAGACCCTCGGCTATCTACAGGCGCCGACGCAATTGCTGAATGCACTGCTGATCGCCGCCGCCGGCCTGGGCGGCGCCCGCTGCTTCGGCCTCGACGAGCGCCGGCCCGTGCATGCGGTCGGCGCCTTTGCACTGGTCGGCTGGGGCACGCTCTGGCTGGCCGTGGCCGCTGCCGTCGTGCTCAAGCAATGGGTGCCTGCCGAACACGAATGGGCCGTCAGCCTGGCCCTGCTGGCTGGCGCGAGCGCCCTGCTGCTGGGCCTGCAGGCGCTGTGGCGCTGGCCGACCGCGGCCTGGCCGACGGCGCTGCTGATGCCGGCTTGGGCGCTGCTGAGCGTGGCCGGCAGCCTGCTGCATGGCGCGCCGCTGTCGGCGGGCGGCTGGTGGGCCCTGCCGCTGGCCTGGGCCGCACAGGCCTGGGTGCTGCAGCGCACGGCGCCGCATTGGCCCGAGCCGCTGCGCTACGCCACGCATGCCGGCGGCCTGCTGGCCTTCGCGCTGCTCGGCGCGTTGCAGGGGCGGCACTGGACGGCCGACCTCGGCAATATCGACGGCGGCGGTGGCAGCGCCTGGGGCTGGCTGGGCTGGCTCGCCGTGCCGGCCCTGCTGCTGGCTGCCGTGCTGCGCCAGCAGCGCCGCGCACCGGTGCTCCAGGCCTGGCCGCTGCGCCTGGCCTCGCCCGCCTACTCGCAGATCGGCGCCGGCGTGCTGAGCCTGGCCCTGGCGGCCTGGGTGCTGATCGCCAACTGGTCCAGCCCCGGCAATGCCCAGCCCCTGCCCTACATCCCGCTGCTGAACCCGCTGGACCTGGGGCTGGCCGCCGCCCTGCTCGCCGTCGTCGCCTGGCTGCGCAGCCCCGCTGCGGCCACCGTCGGGCTGCCGCCCAAGGTCCTGGCCGTGCCGGCCGGCCTGGCCTTCCTGTGGCTCAACGGCATGCTGATCCGCAGCTTCCACCATTGGGGCGGCGTGCCCTATCACGTCGACGGCTGGCTCGAATCCCGTGGCGTGCAGACCGGCCTGGCCCTGCTGTGGAGCACGCTGGCCCTGCTGCTGATGCTGCTGGGCACGCGCCGCCAGCAGCGCCTGCCCTGGCTGGCCGGCGCCGTGCTGCTGGGCGCCGTCGTGCTCAAGCTGATGCTCTTCGACCTGTCGGGCAGCGGCACCGTGCTGCGCATCGTCTCCTTCATTGGCGTGGGCGTGTTGATGCTGGTCATCGGCTACGTCGCCCCTCTGCCTGGTTCCGCCGGTTCGTCCCGAGATGAGAAACAACATACGCCGACTCCTTGAATCACTGGCGCTGGCGCTGGCCGCGGTATCGGCCGTCGCCGCCCCTTCCCGCGCGCCGGTGCAGATCACCCAGGCTGCGCCCTTCCTGACGCTGGACGCCACGGCCGAGGCCTGGCGGCACAGCCTGGCCAGCGATCTGCACGACTGGCAACTGCTCGACGCCCAGGGCCGCCGCGTGCCCTTTGCGCTGCTGCCCGACAGCCTGCTGGCCACGCCCGAGCGCGAGCTCAAGCTCTTCGCCCTGCCGCCTGCACCGACGACCGCCGCGTCCGCACCACCCCAGCGCCTGCCGGCCGGCTGGATGCTGGACCTGGGCGAACCCGCCAGCTGGCCCGCCGAGCCGCGCCAGCTGCGGCTGCGCTGGCCCGAGGCCGCCGCGCCCTTCCAGGCCGGCTACCGGCTTGAAACCAGCGCCGACCTGCAGGCCTGGCAGATGCTGGGCACCGGCCAGCTGCTGGGCCTGCGCACGGCCGAAGGCGCGCCGCTGGCCCAGCCCCTGGTGAATCTGCCGGGCCGGCCGCTGCGCTATCTGCGCCTCGTCTGGGACGACGCCAGCCGCGCCGTGCAACCCGAGGCCGCCTCGCTGCTGGCCCAACCCGCCGGCATTGCGCCCCAGCAAACGACCCGCACGGCCGCGCTGCCGACACCCGATGCCGACGGCGGCTGGGTCATCCCGCTGGGCGGCCCGCAGCCGCTGCTGGGTCTGACGCTGGCCAGCAACCAGGGCACCTGGGTGCTGCCCGTGCAGGTGCAGACGCGCGCCGGCGCCAAGTCGCCCTGGCAGACCGTGGCCCGCACCGTCTTCTACCGCGTGGATCGCGGCGGCGCAGCAGCCGATACGGCGCCCGCCCTGCCTCTGGCCATCGGCGCCAGCGAGCTGCGCCTGCTGCCTCCGCGCGGCACTGCCTTGCCGCCTGCTGAAAGCCTGCGCCTGGACTGGACGGTGCGCATGACCCGCATCGTCTGGGCCGCCCAGGGCGAGCCGCCCTTCAGCCTGCAGGTGGGGGCCGCGGCAGCCGACACCGGACCGCGCCCGCTGGCCGACGTCGTGCCCGACTGGCCGCGCGAGCAGGCGCGCCTGGGCCAGTCCCAGCTCGGCGCCTTCACGGCGCAGGCAGTGACGACGCCCGCTGAACCCGTCCTGCCGCCGCGCCGCCTGCTGCTGTGG
This sequence comes from Roseateles sp. GW821-FHT09H10, assembly GCF_059415865.1. Classification (NCBI taxonomy): domain Bacteria; kingdom Pseudomonadati; phylum Pseudomonadota; class Betaproteobacteria; order Burkholderiales; family Sphaerotilaceae; genus Roseateles; species Roseateles sp. GW821-FHT09H10. The sequence goes on from NZ_JBWKOB010000005.1 coordinate 96,231, forward strand.
GCCGTGCTGGGCGTGGGCGTCCTGCTGCTGGCCGCCGTCACCTGGCGGTTGTGGCGCCAGGGGCCGACGCAGACCAGCACTTAAACTCCCGCCCCAATTGCAGACGCTTGTTGTGACACGGTAACGCCCGCTTGGCACACTTTCGCCGCCCGAATTTTTCACTTCCTGGAGACATTGAATGAGCGCCATCGTTGACATCGTCGGCCGAGAGATCCTCGACAGCCGCGGCAATCCCACCGTGGAATGCGACGTGCTGCTGGAGTCCGGCGTCATGGGCCGCGCAGCCGTGCCCTCGGGTGCCTCCACCGGCAGCCGCGAAGCCATCGAGCTGCGCGACGGCGACAAGGCCCGCTACCTGGGCAAGGGCGTGCTGAAGGCCGTCGAGCACATCAACACCGAGATCTCCGAGGCCGTGCTGGGCCTGGACGCCTCCGAGCAGGCCTTCCTGGACAAGACCCTGATCGACCTGGACGGTACCGAAAACAAGAGCCGCCTGGGCGCCAACGCCATGCTGGCCGTGTCCATGGCCGTGGCCCGCGCCGCGGCAGAAGAATCCGGCCTGCCGCTGTACCGCTACTTCGGCGGCATGAACGGCAACCAGCTGCCCGTGCCGATGATGAACGTCATCAACGGCGGCGCGCACGCCAACAACTCGCTGGACCTGCAGGAGCTGATGATCGTCCCCGTGGGCGCGCCGAGCTTCCGCGAAGCCCTGCGCTGGGGCGCCGAGGTCTTCCACGCGCTGAAGAAGATCCTGCACGACAAGCACATCTCCACGGCCGTCGGCGACGAGGGCGGCTTCGCCCCCAGCGTCGAGAGCCATGAGGCTGCCATCCAGATGATCCTGCAGGCCATCGACAAGGCCGGCTACCGCGCCGGCGACCAGATCGCCATCGCCCTGGACTGCGCCGCCAGCGAGTTCTACAAGGACGGCAAGTACGTGCTCGAAGGCGAAGGCGGCATCCAGCTGACAGCGGCCGAGTGGACCGACATGCTGGCCACCTGGGTGGACAAGTACCCCATCATCTCCATCGAAGACGGCATGGCCGAAGGCGACTGGGATGGCTGGAAGCTGCTGACCGACCGCCTCGGCAAGAACGTGCAGATCGTCGGCGACGACCTCTTCGTCACCAACACCAAGATCCTGCAGGAAGGCATTGCCAAGGGCATCGCCAACTCCATCCTGATCAAGATCAACCAGATCGGCACGCTGACCGAGACCTTCGCCGCCATCGAGATGGCCAAGCGCGCCGGCTACACGGCCGTCATCTCGCACCGCTCGGGCGAGACGGAGGACAGCACCATCTCCGACATCGCCGTCGGCCTGAACGCCGGCCAGATCAAGACGGGTTCGCTGTCGCGTTCGGACCGCATGGCCAAGTACAACCAGCTGCTGCGCATCGAAGAGGACCTGGGCGACGTCGCCGTCTACCCCGGCCGTGCTGCCTTCTACAACCTCAAGTGAAATGGGCGAGCCCCTCGCCCACCCTCGCCCCGCTGAACGCGGGCGAGTCTGGTCTGGGACCACGCTGCGGCATGTGCCGCAGCGCTTCGACAGGCACGGCCAGTCCACTGGATGGGCCATGTCCGGTCGCAGCCCCCGAGGGGACGGCGATGCTTGCTGCATCGAGCCGCAAGCACATCGCCAGAGCGGGCCGGCTAGGGAGCGGCCCGGCGCTCGGCCCGCATGTCAATTCGCCGCTGCCGCACTGAAATGAAGGTGCTCGCTGCTGTTTTGGCGCTCTTCCTGATCGCCATCCAAGCCCAGCTCTGGGTGGGCCGGGGCAGCATTCCGCATGTCGCCCAGCTCCGGGAAGAGCTGGGCCAGGCGCGCGCCGACAACGACAAGGCCCGCGCCCGCAATACCCAGATCCAGGCCGAACTGCGTGATCTGCGCGAAGGCCTGGAGATGGTCGAGGAAAAGGCCCGCTTCGAGCTGGGCATGATCAAGTCGGACGAGGTCTTCGTGCCGCTGGCGCCCGCCGCGGCCTCTTCCGTCAAACGCTGATGCTGGCCACGCTGTGGGCGGCGCTGCTGGCGCCCGCCTTCTCCGCTTTCGGCAGCCCCATCTCCTGGCTGGAGCTGGTCGCCTTCGTGCTGGCCGTCTGGATGGTGGTCTGCAATATGCGCGTCCACCTGCTGGCCTGGCCGCTGGCCTTCATCAGCTCGCTGATGTACTTCGCGCTGTTCTGGGACGGCAAGCTCTATGGCGAAGCCTCGCTGCAGCTCGTCTTCGCCGCCATGGCGCTGTGGGGCTGGTGGCAATGGCGCTTCGGCCGCACCCGCGAGGGCGAGGTGCTGAAGGTGCGCCGCCTGGGCCTGGCAGGCCTGCTCAAGCCGGTCCTGCTGACCCTGGCCGCCTGGCCCCTGCTCGGCCTCTTCCTGGCTCGCCACACCGACTCGCCCCTGCCCTACTGGGACGCTTTCCCCACCGTGGCCAGCCTGCTCGGCCAGTGGCTGCTGGCGCGCAAGTACGAGGAGAACTGGCCGACCTGGATCGTCGTCAACGCCGTCAGCGTCGTGCTCTTCGGCCTCAAGGGCTATTGGCTGACCGTCATCCTCTATGCCGGCTTCATCCCGATGAGCGTCATCGGCTGGCGCGCCTGGAGGCGGATTTGAGCCGGCTCGTGACCTTGCTGGGTGCGGAGTGCACCGGCAAGTCGACGCTAGCGCCGGCATTGGCGCGGCATTTCAACGCGGGTCTTGTCACCGAATACCTGCGCGAATGGTGCGCCACCCACGGCCGCACGCCGCAGCAGCACGAGCAAGCCGCCATCGCCGCCGAGCAGGCTGCGCGCATCGAGGCAGCGGCACGCGCGCATGAACTGGTGATCTGCGACACCACGCCGCTGATCACGGCTCTGTGCAGCCAGCACTACTTCAATGACGACTCGCTGCTGGCCGACGCCGTCGCCTTCCAGCGCCGCTGCGACCTGACCGTGCTGTGCGCGCCCGACCTCCCCTGGGAGGCGGACGGCTTTCTGCGCGACGGGCCCGCGGTGCGGGCGCGCTTCGACGCCCGCCTGCGCGCGGCGTTGAGCGCCCACGGCCTGCCATGGCTCGACGTCCACGGCGAGCAGCCGGCCGAGCGGCTGGCGCTGGCGGTGCAGGCCATCGATGCCTCGCGGGATCCGGGCCGCCGCTAGCGGCCGAGCAGCAGGTAGTCGAACAGCTGGGTGCCGCCCGCGCCGCCCAGGGGCACGAGGATGGCCTTCAGCAGAGGCTGGTCGAAGAAGGAGGCGAAGGCGCCGCACTGCTCGTTTTCGACCGAGGCGATCAGCCGCTTGTAGGGCTCGACGAGGTCGGACAAGGGCTTGCCGCTGCCGGCCAGCCAGCGCAGGTCGGCCTGCATGGAGGCCAGCGCATGGCGGCGCGTCTTCTCTGCCGCGCGCTTGAGCAGCAGGGTCAGGCCGACCAGGGCCGTGATGTAGAAGCACACGCCCACGGCAATGGCCGGCGTCAGCGACCAGTTGTCGAACAGCCGGCTGCGCGCCACCACCAGCAGGGCCAGCACGACGAAGGGGCCGATGACCAGCCGCGCCACCGGCGTGCTGCGGCGGGCGACGACCTGCACGTCGATCCAGTCGTCCAGCAGCGTGTGCACGGCAAAGCCGGCGGCGTCCTTGCTGCGATCCTCCGGCCGCGCGCAGAAACGCTGGGCCCACAGGGCCTTGTGCTCCTCGCCCAGCGAGCGCGCGAACATCTCGATGGTGGCCTCGGGGTAGAAGCTGCGGCCGGCATTCAGGTGGCGCAGGAAGCGCACCAGCAGCACCGTCGCATCGGCCACCGCGACGACGAGCAGCGGCAGCAGCAGCAGGATGGCGTAGAGGGTGGCGCTGACCATCTGGCGGTGCTCGTCGCCGCGCACCGGCACCTCGGGGATCTGGCCCTCGGACAGGCACAGGAAGAGCAGGCCCACGCAGCTGAGGGTCAGGCCATACCAGACCAGGGTGCGGGCCGCGCGCGGGCGGGCCTCGCCGCGTTCGCCATACTCCTGCCAGAGCTGGTCGAAGTCGCAGCTGAAGCCCACGCCCGGCTTCCAGAACAGCACGCTGACATGCTCGAACCAGCCGCGCAGCAGCTGGCGCATGTCGCTGCGCACGACGGGCTTGGGCACCGGCCGCGGCAGGCGCAGCCAGTCGGAGTCCTGCCGGATCTGGTTCAGCGAATCGGCCCAGGCCCAGTCCAGCGTCCACAGAATGGCGAACAGGGCCAGCAGATGGATGAGATGGGAGGGCCAGGCGCTGACGCCTTCCATCCAGGCCACCGGCTCGCAGCTGTCGCAGACGCCGATCTGGCTCCAGCCGCCGGCCGGCCAGGCCAGCCAAAGCCAGATGACAGCCACCAGCAGCACGATGACGAGATGCAGGCGGTCCACGCCGGCGCGCTGGTCGGGTGGCGCCGGCTGCTCGCGCCGCGCCAGCAACAGGGCCGGCAGCACGGCCAGCAGCGCCCCGAAGGCCGCCAGACTGGCCAGCAGCAGCGCGTGCACGAAGCCCAGCTGGCTGGGCAGCAGGAACTCGATGAGGCTGGCCAGCACATAGGCGAACACGCCGGCATGCAGGGCGACCAGGACGATGGCCGTCATGTCCATCTGCGGCTGGTTGTCCAGCGTCGCTTCGCGCAGGAAGACGCGCCGCGCCTGGCGGATGGCCGGCGTCGACGGCCACACCAGCAGGGCGCAGCCCATGACGATGACCATCAACATCGCCAGGCCCTGGCGACCGGCACTCGGTGGCACGGGGCGGGCCTCCAGCGCATAGCCAGACAGCGGCACGGCGCTGGAGCGGCCCACCTCATAGACCGAAGGCCTTTGCAGCGCCGGCTCCAGGGCCTGCTTCTCGTCGCGCTTGCAGGAATCGCTGCGGCAACCGGCACGGCGGGCGGCGGCATAGGTGCTGGCCTGGTAGATGTCGCGCAGCGGCGGCGTGCCGGCCTGCAGGTCAACGGCGCCGGAAGGCGCGCTGGCCGCCGGCGGGTAGAAGGCCAGCGGCAGGCTGCTGGCCACGACGAGATTGCGCGTGAAGGCCTGGGTGCGAGGGTGCAGATAGCGCGCGTCCATGTCCGTCGTGAAGAACATGCGGTCGGAGAAGTCCTCGTGCAGGGCCTGCAGCACGAGGAGCTTGTCGTGCACGTCGTTGCCGAAGATGCCGATGGCGCCGATGGGCAGGCGGCTCGAGTCGGCCTCGCTGCGCTTGAGGGCGGCACCCAGGCGGCGCAGATAGTCGAGCTGGTCGCGGCTTTCCGGCCATTCCAGCGCCGCCGTCTTGGCCGACGGCCCGGCCGCCGCGGTGCCGGCTTCGCGCGTCGTCACGCCGTCGATGCCGCGGAAGAAATAGATGACCTCGATCTTCACCGGCTGGTTCTGCGGCCGGCTGTCGGGCAGGCGGTAGCGCAGCTCGCTGACCAGGGATTGGGCGTAGAGGGAATCCCGCTCGGCGACGATGACGACGCGCCGGCCTTCATGCGGCAGGCGCAGGCCCAGCTCGGCCACGAGGCGCTTGATGAGCTCGGCATCGGTGCCGATGGTGCGCACCATCTGCACCGGCCGCACCGGGTTGACACCGGTGATGCGGTTGAACTGGTCGGTGACGAAGGCCTCGAGCTTCTGGTCGCTGAGCTCGCTGATCATGCTGTTGGGCGCCGTCGAGGCCGAGTTGTAGAACTCGGCGCGCGACAGCAGCTCATAGCCTTCCTGCAGGTCATCGGCCAGGCCCGGCTTGCTGCCGGCCACGCCTGAGCTGCAGCGCGCGGCGGCAGCGATGGCGGCGGGCGTCAGCGCGCCGGCGGCGGCGTTCTTGCGATCGGCGGCGCAGCGCAGGTCCATCAGCGCGGCGCGCAGCGCGTCGGTGGACGAGGGGCCGATGACGGCCAGGCTGGGCAGGCGCTGCACGTCGGCGCTGCCCGGCGCGGCCAGCTCGCGGGCCGCCTTGCCCATCAGCTGCTGGGTGAGCCGGGCCAGGGCGTCCAGCTTGCGGTTGGGCAGGGAGTTCTCGTCCACCCACAGCAGCGCGATCTGGCCATAGCGGCGCGGCTTGTCGGCCTTGTTCTCACCTTCGACGTCCAGCTTGCGGCGGTGCTCGGAGCGCGCCGACAGCAGCTCATAGGGCACGACGAAGCTGTCCTTGGCGGCACGCGCCTGCTTGTCCGGCGTGGCCGGCTTGGCAGCCGCGGAGGCAGCGTCGGCCGGCACTGCGGACTCGAGCAGGTTGAATTCGAGCAAGCTCAGCCGCTCGGCGTTGTCGGGCACATAGTCCTGGGCCAGCAGGCCGGCCAGCGTCGCATAGCGCACGCGCCGCCGCGCCTCCTCGGCGCCGACGAAATCGGCGCCCGGCAGCAGGCCCATGACGATGAGGGTGTCGTCCAGGCGCTGGTCGTGGTCGCGGTCCAGCTTGGTCAGCATGCGCAGCGGATCGCGCACCTCGGCCACGCGGTCGCGGCAGTCGATGTCCAGGGTCTGGGAGGTCTGCTTGCGCACGCGCTCGCAGCGCTCGGTGCGCTCGGTCTCGTAGCGGCGCAGCGCCGTGAACGGGTCTTCCCAGAGGCGGGCGTTGACGTCGAGGTCGGGATCGAGCGGGGCCTGGGCGCGGGCCTTCTCGGCCGGCCGCAGCGGCTCGAAGGCGTGCGGCACGAGCTGGGTACTGGCCACGAAGGCCACCAGCACCGCGGCGCTCGCCCACGGGAAACCGCCCAGTCCCTTGTCGGCCATCTCGCCTCCTGGCCCGTGCGGAAACGGGCCACGAGGCAAAAGTCTCAGCTCGGGGGCGCGACGTCAATCACTAGAGCGCCGCACATCCTCAGAAGGCATGAGAGCGGCGTTGCGGAAACACCGCAGCCGGGATGCGACCGCCGCGCGGGGCTCGGTCGGTGTTTCCCTGGCTACTGCAGCGTCGCCCCGCCACCCTCGGGCTGGTGGCCCGGCGGCGTGAACAGCGCGCCGACGTCCACGGCGTCGAAGCGGTAGTGCCGGCCGCAGAAATCGCAGCCGATCTCGACGTCGCCGCGCTCGGCCAGCACGCTGTCGACCTCGTCCCGGCCCAGGCCGCGCAGCATCTGGCCGACGCGTTCGCGCGAGCAGGTGCAGGCAAAGCGCGGCGCCTGGGGCTCGAAGCGGGTCACCGTCTCCTCCCAGAACAGGCGGCGCAGGATGGTGTCGGCGTCCAGCGTCAGCAGTTCCTCGCTGGTCAGCGTGCCGGCCAGGATGGAGATGCGGTTGAAGGCGTCGGACAGGCCGATGTCGTCCTCATTGCGCTTGCCTTCGAGGTTGCCCTCGCCTTCGACCGGCAGGCGCTGGATCAGCAGGCCGGCGGCGATGTCGCCATTGGCGGCCAGCACCAGGCGGGTGTCGAGCTGCTCGGACTGCAGCATGTAGTGCTCCAGCACCTCGCTGACCTTCTGCAGCGGCTCGCGCTGGTCGCCATGCAGGGGCACGACGCCCTGATAAGGCTGCTGCCCGGGGAACTTGTCCTTGGGGTCCAGCGTGATCGCGCAGCGGCCCTGGCCGTTGACGTTGACCATGGCCTCCAGCGTCGCGCCCGCCTCCACCGTGCCGACGCACTTGGCCGTGGAGCGGAAGGACAGGTCGGGCTGCACCTCGGACACGGCCAGCTTGACCGGGCCGTCGCCGAAGACCTGCAGCACCAGGGCGCCGTTGAACTTGATGTTGGCCTGCATCAGCACGGCCGCGGCGCTCATCTCGCCGAGCAGGTCGCGCAGCTCGGGCGGGTACTCCTGACCCGGCTCGCGGCGCGACAGCAGCTCCTGCCAGCCCTCGGTCAGGCGCACCAGCATGCCGCGCACGGGCAGGCCTTCAAACAGGAATTTGTGGAGTTCGCTCATCGGATTTTCTTCAGGCCGGCCGCATAGCGGCGGCCGTTGTTGACATAGTGGGCCGCGCTGGCCTTCAGCCCGGCAATCTGGGCCTCGGTCAGTTCCCTCACGACCTTGGCCGGCGCGCCGACGATCAGCGAGCCGTCCGGAAATTCCTTGCCCTCGGTCACCAGCGCGCCCGCGCCGACGACACAGTTGCGGCCGATACGGGCGCCATTCAAGACCACCGCCCCGATGCCGATGAGGCTTTCGTCACCGACCGTGCAGCCGTGCAGCATGACCTGGTGGCCCACCGTCACGTTCTCGCCCAGCACGAGGGGAAAGCCATGGTCGGCATGCAGCACCGAGCCGTCCTGGATGTTGCTGCCGGCGCCGATGGTCAGCGTGTCGCTGTCGCCGCGCAGCACGGCGTTGAACCAGACGCTGACGCCTTCGCCCAGCGTCACGCGGCCGATAACCTCGGCACTGTCGGCCACCCAGGCCGTCTCGGCCACGTCGGGAATGTGCTCGTCGAGCTGGTAGATCGCCATCGCGGGCCTCCCGTCAAAGTGGTGTCAAAACGGCGAATTTTAGAATCCGGGCGATGTCCGAACTCCGACTGGCCACGCTCGGCCCCCTGTTGATCGCCGACGCGCCCGCCAAGGCGAGGGCCACGCTGGCCCTGGATACGGCCCTGCCCGTCGATGCGGCCACCGCCATTGCCGAACCCGCGGGCATCCCGGGCCGCCCGGCGCGGCCCCACCTCGTCGAGCACATCCGGCTGAAAGCCCCATCCATGCGCACCCCGGCGGGCATCGCGGCCCTGGTGCACGCCATCGCCCATATCGAGCTCAATGCCATCGACCTGGCGCTGGACGTCTGCTGGCGCTTTGCCGGCATGCCCGAGGCCTTCTACCGCGACTGGCTGCGCATCGCCCAGGAGGAGGCGACCCACTTCACGCTGCTGCGCGAGCATCTGCTGAGCCTGGGCTTCGATTACGGCGACTTCGACGCCCACAACGCGCTGTGGGACATGGCCGAACGCACGAAGCACGATCTGCTGGCCCGCATCGCCCTGGTGCCACGCACGCTGGAGGCCCGCGGCCTGGATGCCTCGCCGGCCGTCAAGCGCAAGCTCGTGGGTGCCGGCGACCAGCGCGCCGGCGAGATCCTGGACATCATCCTGCGCGACGAGATCGGCCATGTGGCGGCCGGCAACCGCTGGTTCCGCTTCCTGTGCGAGCAGCGCGGTCTGGCACCGGTGGCCACCTATGCCGAGCTGGCCGCGCGCTACCAGGCGCCCAGGCTGCGCGCGCCCTTCAACCTGGAAGCCCGCCGCGCGGCCGGCTTCGACGAGGCGGAACTCGCCGCCCTGCAACAAGCTTCCTGATGTCTCGCGTCCAAGCCAATCTGCTGCTCACCCTGGTCGCCCTGATCTGGGGTTCAGCCTTCGTCTTCCAGAACCGGGCCATGGCCGATGTCGGCCCCCTGCTCTTCACCGGCGTGCGCTTCCTGGTCGGCGCCCTCGTCGTGCTGCCCCTGGCCTGGCTGGAATGGCGCCGCCTGGGCCGCGAGGGCCGGCCGCTGAGCCGCCTCGACGGCTGGCATATCGCTGGCCTGGGCGGGTTGATGACCCTGGGCGCCGTCATGCAGCAGATCGGCATCCAGACCACCAGCGTCACCAATGCCGGCTTCCTGACGGCCGTCTACGTGCCCCTGGTGCCCGTGCTGGCCTGGCTGCTGCTGCGCCAGGTGGCGCACTGGTCGGTCTGGCCGGCGGCAGCGGGCTGCCTGGCCGGCGCCTTCCTGCTGTCGGGCGCGCATGAGCTCAATATCGGCCTGGGCGACAGCTGGGTGGCCACGTCGGCCATCCCCTGGGCCGTGCATGTGCTGATGGTGGGCCGCTGGGCCGACCGAATGGGAGCGCCCTTCCTCGTCGCCAGCGGCCAGTTCGCCGTCTGCGGCCTGCTGTCGCTGGTCGCGGCCTTCGTCATGGAGCCGATCCGCTGGGCCGGCCTGCAGGCCGCCGCCGTGCCCATCGCCTTCACCGGCGTGCTGTCGGTGGGCATCGCCTTCACGGCCCAGGTCGTCGCGCAGCGTTACGCGCATGCGGCAGACGCGGCCATCATCCTGTCGTCCGAGACCCTGTTTGCCGCCGCCTTCGGCTATGCGCTGCTGGGCGAGCGCCTCAACAGCGCCGGCCTGATCGGCTGCGCGCTGATGCTGGGCTGCATCCTGCTGGTGCAGCTGATGCCTCTGGTGGGAACCCTGAGGCGCCGGCAAATTCTGACAACCCCGTCAAATTAGCCCATAGACTTTGCGATCCCTTTCGAGGAGCCCCGCATGAGCGCTGACGTTTCCAAGCTGGATGCCTACTGGATGCCCTTCACGGCCAACCGCCAGTTCAAGCAGGCGCCGCGCCTGCTGACCCAGGCCGACGGCATGTTCTTCCGCGACGACAAGGGCCGCGAGATCCTCGACGGCATTGCCGGCCTGTGGTGCGTCAATGCAGGGCACAACCGCCAGAAGATCGTGCAGGCCATCCAGGACCAGGCCGCCGAACTGGACTTCGCGCCGCCCTTCCAGATGGGCCATCCCAAGGCTTTCGAGCTGGCCGAGCGCCTGGCCCAGATCACGCCGGCGGGGCTGAACCGCATCTTCTTCACCAACTCGGGCTCCGAGTCGGTGGACACCGCGCTGAAGATGGCCATCGCCTACCACCGCGTTCGTGGTGAAGGCGCCCGCACCCGGCTGATCGGCCGCGAGCGCGGCTACCACGGCGTCAACTTCGGCGGCATCTCGGTGGGCGGCATGGTGGCCAACCGCAAGATGTTCGGCAGCCTGCTGGCCGGCGTCGACCACATCCGCCACACCCACGATCCGGCCCGCAACGCCTTCTCCGTCGGCATCCCGCCGCATGGCGCCGAGTTCGCCGACGACCTGGAGCGCCTGGTCGCACTGCATGACGCGTCCACCATCGCCGCCGTCATCGTCGAGCCCGTCGCCGGCTCCACCGGCGTGCTGATCCCGCCCCAGGGCTATCTGCAGCGCCTGCGCGACATCTGCGACAAGCACGGCATCCTGCTGATCTTCGATGAGGTCATCACCGGCTTCGGCCGCACCGGCAACCCTTTCGGCGCCCAGACCTTCGGCGTGACGCCCGACCTGATGACGGTGGCCAAGGGCATCACCAACGGCTGCGTGCCCATGGGCGCCGTCTTCGCCCAGCAGAAGATCCACGACGCCTTCATGACGGGGCCCGAGCACCTCATCGAGTTCTTCCATGGCTACACCTACTCGGCCCACCCGCTGGCCTGCGCGGCCGGCATCGCCACGCTGGACACCTACGCCGACGACGACCTGCTCACGCGTGCCGCGCGCATGCAGGATGAATTCGCCAAGGCCCTGCATTCCCTTCGTGATGAACCCAATGTCATCGATGTGCGAAACATCGGCCTGGTCGGTGGCGTCGAGTTGAAGCCCCTGGATGGCCAGCCGGCCAAGCGCGCCTTCAATGTCTTCCTGGACTGCTGGGACAAGGGCCTGCTGATCCGCACGACCGGCGACACCATCGCGCTGTCGCCGCCGCTGATCATCGAGAGCAGCCATATCGAACGCATCGTCGACACCCTGCGCGGCGCGCTGCGGCGGGCCGCCTGACGCGCTGCGACTAGACTGCGCCGCCGCCGCGGCACGAGCCGCTCCGAGGATTTGTTGATGAAGTTGTACGCCCGTTGCGCCGCCGTTGCGGCTTCCCTGCTGCTGTCCCTGCCCGCCGTCGCCCAGACGCTGACCTATCTCGGCCAGCAGATCGTGCAGGGGAGCCCGATGTTCAAGGGTGCGCCCGTCGGCGGCCTGTCCAGCATCGACTATGTGCCGGCCACGGGCCGCTACCTCGCCATCTGCGATGACCGCAGCGACCGCGCGCCGGCGCGCTTCTACGAGCTGAGCCTGGACCTGTCCAAGTTCCGCCGCAGCGCCACGCCTGGCGAGGCCGGCGTGGCCTGGGTCAACATGACGACCATCCTGGACAGCGACGGCCAGCCCTTCGGCCGCAACCAGGTCGACCCCGAGAGCCTGCGCCTGGATGCCCGGCGCAACCTCATCTACTGGGCCAACGAGGGCCAGCGGGTCTCCAGCGGCATGCAGAACCCGACGCTGCGCCGCATGAACCTGGACGGCAAGCCCGCCGGCGAGTTTGCCGTGCCGGGCTATTTCAATCCTACCGGCAGCGCCAGCGGCATCGCGGCGGGCGATGTCGGCGTCTACAACAACCTCGGCTTCGAGAGCGTCGCCATCACGCCCGACGGCAAGACCCTGTGGAGCATGAGCGAGAACGGCCTGGCCCAGGACAGCCTGCCCACGGCGGTGGGCCGCGGCAGCCGCGCGCGCATGCTGTCCTTCGACCTGGACAGCGGCAAGGCCGGCCCCGAATACATCTACGACGTCGGCCCCGTGCCCTTCCCGCCGGCGCGGCAGGGCGATTTCGCCACCAATGGCGTGCCCGACATGCTGGCCCTGTCGGCCCATGAGTTCATCGTCATCGAGCGCGCCTTCGCCGTCGGTGCCGTGACGCCGGGCGTCGCGGCGCTGACCAGGCAGCCGACCAGCAACACCATCAAGCTCTATCTGATCGACACCCGCGGCGCCACCGATGTGTCGGGCTGGCCCAGCATCAAGGGCCGCGAGGTGGTGCCGGTCAAGCGCGCCATGCTGCTGGACCTGTCCTCGCTGAAGAACGACGACGGCAGTGTGCTGGCCCTGGACAACATCGAGGGCATCACGTTCGGTCCGATGTTTGAGGGCAAGCGCACGCTGATCCTCGTGTCCGACAACAATTTCAATCCCGCTCAGTTCACCCAGTTCATCGCCTTCACGTTTGAATGAGCCCCTCGCCCAGCCTTGCGCCGGCTGAACGCCGGCAAGCCTGGTCGGTCCCCCTAGGGGACGGCGATGCTTGCCGGATCGACCGGCAAGCACATCGCCAACCGGGCCGGCTCGGGAGCGGCCCAGCGCTCGGCCCGCAATACGCCACAAAACGCGCGATGGATAGCTGATGCACCCCGTCCCCTGGCGCGCCTACGCGCTGCTCGCGGCCAGCACCAGCCTGGTCGGCAGCTATGTCGGCCTGTCCAAGCTGCTGGTGGCGGCCTTTCCCATCTTCCTGCTCGCCGGCCTGCGCTTCGGTTTCGCGGCCCTGCTGATGCTGCCCTGGCTGAAGAAGCCCGCCCACGAGGCGCCGCTGGACGCACGCTCGCGCTGGCTGCTTTTCCTCGAATCGTTTCTGGGCAACTTCCTGTTCTCCATCTGCATGCTGTTCGGGCTGCGGCAGAGCTCGGCCGTGGTCGCGGGCGTCATCATGGCCGGCATTCCGGCGGCGGTCGCGCTGCTGAGCTGGGTCTTCCTGCGCGAGCGCCTCAGCGGCCGCGTGCTGGCGGGCATCGCTTGCGCCGTCGGCGGCATTGGCCTGGTGGCCAGCGGCAGACAGGGCGGCGCGGAGACGACACCTGTCGGCGCCCTGCTGCTGCTCGCCGCCGTGTTCTGCGAAGGCTGCTATGTCGTCATCGGCAAGAAGCTCACCGCCGGCCTCGGCCCCAAGCGCATCAGCGCGTTGATCAATCTCTGGGGCCTGGTGCTGGTCGCGCCGCTGGCCGTCTGGCAGGCCCTGAGCTTTGATTTCGGCGCGCCGCGTCTGCTGGACTGGGGGCTGCTCGCCTACTACGCCGCCACGGCCAGCGTCATCACCGTCTGGCTCTGGATGGCCGGCCTGAAGGGCCTGCCGGCGGCCAAGGCGGGCGTCTTCATGGTCTTCCTGCCCATCAGCACGGCCCTGATCGGCCTGGCACTCGGCGAATCCATCTCCGCCACGCAGGCCCTGGCCTATGGCCTGGCCTTATTGGGTGTGCTGCTGGCGACATGGCCGGCCAAGGCCGGCTCTCGGTAGGATGCCGGGATGTCGTCCCTGGAAGCCGATCTCGCCCGCTGGCGCGAGCACCTGAACCGTTTCGCCGCCCTGCTGGGCAACCCGCCCGACCGCGAGGCCGTGCCGGCGCCCGAGGCCCAGCCCGGCCACTGCCTGGTCTTTGCCCCTCACCCGGACGATGAGTGCATCGTCGGTGCGCTGCCGCTGCGCCTCAAGCAGGAAGCCGGCTGGCGCGTCAGCAATGTCGCCGTGACCCTGGGCAGCAACGCCGAGCGCCGCGAGGCCCGCTGGGCCGAGCTGGTGGATGCCTGCCAGGTGCTGGGCTTCGACTGCATCCGCGTGGGCGCGGACGGCCTGTCCGACGTGCGCGCCGACACGGTCAACGAAGGGCATGTGCAGGCCCTGGCTGTCGTCCTCACCGAACACCGCCCTGCCCTCGTGCTCGCGCCGCATGCGCTGGACGACAACCCCAGCCATCGCGGCGTGCACCGGGTCGTCGTCGAGGCCATCGCCGCCGCGCGGCTGGACACGGTGCTGGCCCTGACCGAGTTCTGGTCGACCCAGGAGCAGCCGAATGCCCTGGTGCAGACCAACATCGCCGACACCGCCCGCCTGATCGCCGCGCTGGAGCGCCACACCGGCGAGATCGAGCGCAACCCCTATCACCTGCGCCTGCCGGCCTTCCTGGCCGACTCGGTGCGCCGTGGCGGCGAACTGGTGCTGGGCGCCGGCGAAGAAGTGCCCGACTTCGCTTTCGCCACCCTTTATCGCCTCGTCGCCTACCGAAACGGTCAACCGGTGGGCGACCTGCCGCGCCGCGTCTTCCCTGCCGACCAGGCCCTGAATTCCGCCCTGCTCAAGCCATGACTTCACCGACCCACATCCGCGTCCATCAATTCGCCGGCCTGCAGACCGGCCCACGCCTGCTCGTCACCGGCGCGGTGCATGGCAACGAAGTCCATGGCACCAAGGCCATGGCCGAGATCATTCGCCAGCTCGATGCCGGCGAGCTGACGCTGCTGCGCGGCAGCCTGACCCTGGTGCCCATCGTCAACCCGCTGGCCCACCAGCTGAACCGCCGCGAGGGCGATCGCAACCTCAACCGCAACCTGCGCCCACCCGTCATCGCGCACGACTTCGAGGACCGCATCGCGCGCGTGCTTTGCCCGCTGATCGCCCAGCATGACGGCATCCTGGACCTGCACAGCTTCCAGGGCAACGGCCCGGCCTTCGCCATGATCGGCCCGCGCAACAACACGAACGAGCTGGAGCCCTTCTCGCAGGAGGCCACCGAGTCCGCCCTGGCTGCGCGCCTGGGCGTGAGCCGCATCGTCGAGGGCTGGCTGTCCACCTATGCGCTGGGCCTGCAGCGCCGCCAGCAGCGCGAGCACGACGGTTCGCGCCGCGCCTCGCTGATCAGCGACCCGCATTACGGCGTCGGCACCACCGAATACATGCGCTCCACCGGCGGCTGGGCCATCACGCTGGAATGCGGCCAGCATCTGGACCCGAACGGCCCCGAAGTCGCCCGCCTGGCCATCCTGCGCACCTTGGTGTTCCTGGGCATGCTGGATGAGAGCGCCGTCGAGCCGCATCGCCCCGCGCAGGCGCCGGAGCTGCTGCAGCTCTACGACGTCATCGACCGCGAGGACATGGGCGACGGCTTCGAGCGCGAATGGGCCAGCTTCGATGCCATCGAGAAGGGCCAGAAGATCGGCACCCGCGCCAGCGGCGAGGCTGTGCTGGCCCCGAGCGAGGGCCGCATCGTCTTCCCCAACATCAAGTCGCAGCCCGGGACGGAGTGGTTCTATCTGGCCAGGCCGAGCGACCGCCAGCTGGGCTGAAGGCTATTTGAACGAGACCTCCGCGGTGCTCATCACCTCGGTGCGCACATTCGGGACGCTGAGCCACTGAAAGACCGTGTTCAGCTCGGCCACGATGGCCTCGGCCGGGATGGTCTTGCCCTCGCCCAGCGGCAGCGGCTCCGTCGAATGCGCATCGCCGACCAGGGCCAGGTGATAGCCCCGATCCACCGCGGCATAGGCCGTGGCCCGGATGCACCAGTTCGTCGCCGCTCCTGCCAGCACCAGGCGCGAGACGCCCAGCGATTTCAGGCGCTGGTCCAGGTCGGTGTTGGCGAAGGCCGAGTTGTAGTTCTTGTGAACGACCTTCTCCGAGGCCGTCGGCACGAAGCCCGGCGCCAGCTTCCAGGCGGGGGAGCCATAGATCAGCTCCTTGTCGGCGTGCTGGACCCAGATGACCGGCACGCCAGCCACCCTGGCCTTGGCCACCAGAGTCTCGAGATTGGCGATGACGCGTTGGGCGTCCCACACGGACGCGAGCACGCCGACCTGGGCGTCGACGACCAGCAGGGCTGATGGGGCTTGCATGGGTGGGTGCGAAGCCGGTGTGGCCTGGGCGAAGGCGGGAGCCGGGCAGGAGACCGCCAGCGACGCGAGCAGGACTCTGCGGGTGAAAGGCATGGGCCGTCAGGATTCCGGATCAAACATGATCTCGCGCACCTCCTGCACGCATTGGCAGGCCTTGGCGATCCGCGCGGCCCACTGCAGAGCTTGCTCATGCGAGGCCACCTCGATGATGGAGAACCCGCCGATGACGGCCTTGGCCTCAGGGACGGGGCCGCCGGAGACCGTCCCGTCGGTCGCCACCAGGCTGGCCTGCTGGCGCAGGACACCGCCGCCGAAGATCCACACGCCCGCGGCCTTGGCGTCCCGGACCACGGCATGGGCCGCTTCGCCCACCGCCGGGAAGTCCGCCTCGGCAATATGGTCCATGGCGCCGTCGTCGAATGAGATCAGGTAGCGGGGCATGGCCTTGCTCCTCTGTCGGCCGATCAGGCCATTCGCCGGAAAAGCTCGTCAGGCCTTCTCGAACGTGACCGGCCTTGTGGTGCCGGCCTTGGCCCTGACGACAACGCTCTTGGCCAGCTTGTCATGCCAGCCCTGCTTGCGGGCATCGATGCCGACCCAGATCAGGCCGAGGCCCAGAGGCAGCGCGGAAACGAAATACGCGAGATAGCGGCCCACGGACTGGCCTGCGGTCAGGGTCTGGCCGGTCCTGGCATCCACGACCCGAAGCGACAGGGCCAGCTTGCCCGGCGTGCCTTGCTTGCGCAGCCAGAAGAGGATGGCCACGACCGCCGGCGCAACCCAGCCCACCAGGAAGTCGGCCGGGCCGGCGAAAACGCCCTGCCTGCCGTCGTCGAAGTAGGCGGCTCCGTAGATCGCGTAGAGGATGGGATAGGTGACCAGGATGATCAGCACGGTGTCGATGAGGGCCGCGACCGTGCGTATCCAGAAGCCGGCGTACTCGACTTCGGTGACGACGGGATCCAGAACATCGGCCTTGGGGGGTGCGTACTGATTCATGCTCATGGGCTCGGAAACTACCACAGGCCGCGCCGGAAGGCAGCTTCAGCGTTCGCGCCGGTAGTGCATGGCGACGGCGCCGTTGCGCAGCGGCTGCGCCGCGACCAGTTCCAGCCGTCGCGTGAGGGGCAGCCCGCTCTCGTACAGGGTGGGGCCGTGACCGGCAATCCTGGGATGGACGAGGAATCGGTACTCGTCGATCAGATCCAGGCGGTCCAGCTCCGCCGCGAGCCTGCCGCTGCCCAGCAGCACGCCGGCCGGGGTCGCGTCCTTGAGCTTGCGCACGCCCGCGCCCAGGTCACCGCTGAGGTGATGGCTGTTCGTCCAGGGGAAATCCTTGCGCGTCGACGACGCCACGTACTTGGGCTTGGCCTCCAGCTTGATCGCCCACTCGAGCAGAGCCGGCGGCGCTTGCACTTCGCCGCGGACGACGGCCGGCCAGTAGCCTTCCATCATCTCGTAGGTGACGCGGCCCCACAGCATGGCCCCGGCCTCATCCATCAGACGGGTGAAGAAGGCATGGGTCTCGTCGTCGGCAATGCCCTCCTGGTGGTCGACGCAGCCGTCCAGGGTGAGGTTGAGGCTGAAGGTCAGGAGGCCCATGGTGTGCTTTGTTTGGGGTTGCCTAGCTTGCAAGGCGGGACGCCAACTCGGCGATGCTCGATTCCCAGGCCTTGGTCCTCTTCCCTTCCGACCAGAGCTGCTTGAGCTCGGAAGACTGGGGGTCCAGCACTTTCTTGATGGCTTGGCGTGCCAACGGTGCCAAGCTGGCCAGCTCCGCTTTCGATTGGCGGGCGAGCCATGCTTGAAGCTCCTTGGGAAGCCTGGCGCTCGGCTTTCCTGCCGCAGCAGCGACGACCTCTGCGGCCGCCACCGCCGCAGAGGCCTCCGGTGCTTCGAGATACGTCGCTTTCGTCGCTGCGTTCAGCGTTGCAGCGACCACCTTGGCCCCGCTGCTTTGCGCACATTCGATCGCCCAGTCGAGCGCATCGTCGTTCTCGAAGCTGCCTTCGCCCCACGCGCCAGCGACTGCGGATGCCGAAAGCAAGAAGAACAGGACCAGTGCGAAGAGACGTGACATGAAGAATTACAGACTGATGCCGAACCCGTACCTGACCGAATGAAGCAAGACCAGCCAGACCAGCCCAGCGAAGAACAGCGGGCCCGTCGAGAGCGCCTGACCCACGAATTGCCGATGGGGTGCTGGCTGTCCGGAGCGGACGGCGTTCAGGTTTTGAAGATGCTGCATCGCTTGCGCGTCATCCAGCGCGTCGTTGCTGCTGTACATGCGCCATGCGCCCAAGGCCAGGCTGGCGGCCCCGACGTAGGAGCCAAGATCGATGAGCGCCGCCAGGCTCCACCCATTGAATGCCGCGAGAGCAGCAGAAACTGCGGCGCAGATGGCCAGGACGACGAGGAAGCTTTTCATGCTTGCTGGAATGCGGGGTGTATGGATGGGTCCGGAGATCCGCTGGAACGGGTGCCCGGCTTGCTGGACGGCGCTCTCTGGATGCAAAGGTTAGGTCTCGGTACTCTTGAGCCCCATGCCGAACGCAGCGCCTACGCCACCGGCAATGCCCGCCGCGAGCGGCCCGCTCAGCCCAAGGATCATGGCTACAACGGCAACGGGGATGAAGGCCAGTGCAAACCTGCTGTGAATGAGGGCCAGCTTGATCCCTTTTCCGCAATGCGGGCAGACCTTGGTCTTCCCAAACGAGTTCATCTCCTTGGAGAACAACCCAATGCTTGTTGAGCAATGAGGACACTTCATGGCATCTGCTCCTGGCGATCTGGCAAGTATTCGGGGGAGTGCATTTTCGATCTTCATGTCGGAGTGGTCAGGCGCCGCGCCTCGCAGGCCGCCGCCCTGTGAAACGAAGCCAGGACACCAAGCCCACGGCTGACAGCGCACAGGCGTTGATGGCCACCCCATCCCGGAACATGGGCGTGTGCCAGAAAAGGGATGCCGCCACAGCGACCGAAAGCCCGATGACTGCAAGCGCCGCCGGGGGACTGCGCCGAATCAGGAACGGCGACGCGGCCAGCGCAACGGCTGACAGGGCCACAGGTTGCAGCAGGTGAGCTTCCGGAGGTAGAACGCCAGTCAACTCGATGAAGCTGTTCAACCAGATGATCGGGGACACCGTGACCCAGACAACGACAACCGATCCGATGGCCACGAGCATCCTGGACGCGCGCGGCTCCGATACCCGCTCGACATCAGCGCCGGGAGGCTCAAATGGATTGCAGTCGCGCATCGGGTCTTGCCAGGTCGGGCGTTCGGCTTGAGCGGCTCTGGCCGCCCTTGCGGGCATCCCGCAGGCTCAGGGGCTTGGCGACGAGGCCGAGGGCTTTGCAGCGTATTTCTTGGACAGAAAGTAGCCGACAACCTTCCATCGGCCCTCATGCTTGTGAAAGACAGCTTTCTCCTCGACGCTGACCCGCGAAAAGTCGGTGTCGATGAAGATCGCGGCGTACTCGCCTGGGGGCGCGCCTTCCATCTGGTCAGCAAAGCCCACCTGCTTCACGCGGCGCGAGCTCTTCTCGCCCACGGCTGCGCGCAGCGTCGTGATGCCCGCAACCCAGGTGAGCTTGTTCGTGTTCTCTCGCAGCAGGGGACTCGTATGCTCCCAGGTCGCCTCGATGCTTCCCGCATCGATGAGGGCCAGCAGCTCCGACGCGGACCTGGCGACCGCGGCCTGCTCGGCGTTGAGGCCCGCCTCCAGTTGATCCGGCTTCACCGGAGTTTTCGCCTCCTTCTGGCAGCCGGCCAGCACAAGGGCTGAGAGGAGGATGACTGCGATGGTTTTCATGGCTTGAAGTCTGGCGTTCGAGGTCAAGGGAGGCCGCAAGTCGAGCTGCAAGCGTCGGCCCGGCGATGCGGGCGGGTTCAAGTGCCAGGTCAGGCGTTCGGCCTTTCAACCGGCCACCTCACGAAGGCGAACACCCAGATCACCACCAGATTCACCAAAGGAATGAGCAGCAGGAGGGAAAGCGCGCCCGGGAATCCCGCCTTTGCCGCGATACGCCACGCCGGCACGAGGAACAAGGCCAGCCAGAACAGGACGATCAGCCAATGCCAGATACTGAAAGAGCCCATGTGTTCCTCCCATGGCGGCGTGCTGTTGCGCCGCATCTTCGTGTCGCTGAAGTGAAGGATTCTTGCAGCCGCACGGCCCAACAGCTTCCCGGACTTCCCCGCAGAGTCAGGCGAAGCAGCGGCACCATCGATGAAAGGCTGAGGCCGCGCCCTCAGCCGAACCTGCCCTTGGCCGCCTCAGAGACCCGCTGCTCCGCCATTCGCGTGACTGCATTCAATCCGCGGCGTTTCGATCCATCGCGCATGTATCAATGACCTCTGCGAAACCGCCGGCCGGCCGCACATGCGCTTCGTCCCCGTGCAGACGCCCGCGCAGCAGGCCCTGCTGGGCATCTGCTGCAGTCCGACACCGACATCCGCACCGTGCAGGACCTGCTCGGCCACGGCCGACGTCGCCACGACGATGATCTACACCCAGGTGCTCAAGCTGGGCGGCGGGGCCGTGAGCAGCCCTCTCGACGCGCTGCAGGCTTGAGCGCGTCGCGCCCTTACCCCATTGTCCCCCGCGCCTGCATCCCCTCCCGCCAGCGCCTCAGGTGGGGATGCTCGTCCCCGATCTTGACCTTCACGACCCGCGCGAAATCCACCGCCACCACCGCCGTGATGTCGGCGATGCTGAACTGCCCCGCCGCAATGAAGTCCCGCCCCGCCAGATGCGCTTCCAGCGTCGCGAAGAAGGCCTTCACGCGCGCCAGGCCGCGTTCGGCGAGTTCGGGGATCTGGGCATAGTCGACCGGCCCCGTCAGCGCCCGCCCCGCCATGGCCGGGCTGCTGTTGCGGAAGGCCTCGGCAATGGCGACCAGACCCTCGAACTCGACGCGAGACTGCCAGCCGGCAATGTCGGCCTTGTCCAGCGGCGTGCGGCCCAGCAGCGGCGGCTCGGGAAAGCGCGCCTCCAGGTAGGCAGCAATGGCGGCGTTGTCGGCCAACACCGGGCCCTCGCCGGTCACCAGGGCCGGCACCGTGCATTGCGGATTGATGCGCCGGAACGCCTCACTCATCTGCTCGCCGTTGCGCAGGTCGACCTGCACGGTCTCGTGCGGCGCGCCCTTCTCGGCCAGGAAGATGCGCGCCCGGCGCGGGCTGGGCGCGGTGGCGCAGTCGTAGAGGACGAGGCTCATGGCGTGGCCGCCAGCTTGTCCTGCGTCTTCAGCTCGAAATCGCTGGCCTCATGGCGTTCATGCAATTGGCTGGACGGCTCGCCCCAGGTGCGGTTGACCTTGCGGCCGCGCTTGACGGCCGGGCGCTGCGCGATCTCGTCGGCCCAGCGGATGACGTGCGCGTACTCGTGCACGGCCAGGAACTCGCCCGCGCCATAGAGCTGGCCCTTGGCCAGGGCGCCATACCAGGGCCAGGTGGCCATGTCGGCGATGCTGTACTGATCACCGGCCAGATAGCGGCGCTCGGCCAGGTGGCGGTTCAGCACATCGAGCTGGCGCTTGACCTCCATGGCGTAGCGGTCGATGGGGTATTCCTGCTTGGTCGGCGCATAGGCATAGAAATGGCCGAAGCCGCCGCCCAGGAAGGGCGCGCTGCCCATCTGCCAGAACAGCCAGCTCAGGGCCTCGGCCCGCGCCATGCCGCTCTCGGGCAGGAAGGCACCGCCGAACTTCTCGGACAGGTAGACGAGGATGGCGCCCGACTCGAACACCCGCACCGGTTCCGCACCGCTGCGATCCACCAGGGCCGGGATCTTGGAATTGGGGTTGGTCTCGACGAAGCCGCTGCCGAACTGCTCGCCCTCGTTGATGCGAACGAGCCAGGCGTCGTACTCGGCGCCGGCATGGCCCAGGGCCAGCAGCTCCTCCAGCATGACCGTGACCTTGATGCCGTTGGGCGTGCCCAGGGAATAGAGCTGCAGGGGATGGCGGCCCACCGGCAGGGCCTTGTCGTGCGTGGCGCCGGCCACCGGGCGGTTGATGCTGGCGAACTGGCCGCCGTTGTTCTGGTTCCAGGTCCAGACCTGGGGCGGGGTGTAGGCGTCGGTCATGCGAGGGGCAGAGCGTTGGCAATGCCGCACGGTAACCACGCTTGCATGCACCTGGAAGCCGTACGGCCTTCCAGTGCCAGGGAATCAGGGCGTCAAGGCCAGGGCAAAGGCCTGCTTGCCGTTGCGCTTGACGTGATACAGCGCGTCGTCGGCGGCGCGCACCAGGTCTTGCGGGTTCATGCCATGAGACGGCAGGCAGGCCGCCCCGATGCTGACTCCGACACGAACCTCCTCGCCGGTGGACAGCCGGATGGGCAACGACAGCCCGTCCAGCAGGGCCCGCATGACCTGGACCAGCACCGCGTCCTCGGGGCCGACATCGCGCAGCGCGATGAGGAACTCGTCGCCGCCCAGGCGGGCCACGAGGTCGGAGGAGCGCCGCACGGCGATGCGCATGCGCTCGGCGCAGGCGATCAGCACCTCGTCGCCACTCTGGTGGCCGTGGGTGTCGTTGACCTGCTTGAAGCCGTCCAGGTCGATGCACAGCACGCTGAGGGCGGCGCCGCGCGAGGCGGCGTCGGCGACAAAACGTTCCAGCGTGGCCTGACCCGCCGCGCGGTTCTTCAGCTGCGTCAGCGCATCGTGCTCGGCGCGGTGGCGCACCTCGTTCTCGTCGCTCTTGCGCTCGGTGATGTCGTAGATGACACCCTCGACCGTCTGCCCGTCCAACTGCTGGACCGAGATCAGGCAATGCACCCAGCGTCTTTCCTCGCCGACCTGCACCAGCTCCAGGTCGGCCGACATGGTCTCGCCGCGCCTCACGGCGTCGTCGATCATCTGCCGGACCTGCTCGGGGCGGCTGAACACGCGCGAGATGAAGTCGTCCTCGCTGAGGGTGCGCAGCTCGTTCATGGGCAGGCCGACGACGCGCGACACCGTCGGATTGCCGTTGATGAGGCGGCCGCCCTCGTTGAGCACGAAGATGCCGGCGCTGCTGGAGTCGAAGATCTGGCGGTACTGGGCCTCCATGGACTCGACCTCGGCGCGCAGCTTGCGCTCCACCTTGAGCTGGCGCTCATTGCTGTCCAGCAGCTCATTGGCGCCGGCGATCAGCACGCCGATCTCGTCGCGTGCGTGGCTGGGAGGTGTTTCCAGCCGCTCACCCGAGCCGGGCGTCATGCGGCGCAGCGCACTCGCCAGGCGGACGATGGGGCTGGACACCATGCGGGCCGCCACCAGATACAGCACGAAGGCCAGCAGCGCGGCCTGCCCGGCCATGACGGCCGCCAGCGTGTAGGCCTCGCGGTCCGCGTCGGCCCTGACCTTGGCGTCGTTCAGGTGGATGCGCAGCTGGCCGAGGCTTTCCTTGGCGTCGAAGGGCGACATCAGCGGGCGCGTCAGCAAGGTGGCGCCCAGGTGTTCGACGGCGCCGGGCCGCACCACCTTGACCAAGGCGCTGCCATCGGCGCCCACGACGGCCACCACGTCCACCAGCTCATTGCGCACCAGGCCTTCCGCCACCTCCTGCAGCAGCACCGCATCGCGGGCATAGGCGCCGATGGCCAGCGTCTTCTCGACGGCCGTGGCCAGCGACTCCACGCTGCTGCGGCCGCTGGCCAAGGCTCGCGCCTGGCTGAGCTGGTAGGCGACGGTGGCCACGACGAGGGCCAGCAGCGTGGCGCTGGCAAACACCACCAGCATGAAACGCAGCTGCAGGCTGTTCGCGCCGCGGACGCGAGGCGCTGCGGTAGGCGTCATGGGTTGGCGGCTTCCTTGATCACCAGCACGGCTCGCAGGCCCGGCTCGGTCGGCTCGCGGCTGAGCCAGCCCAGGGCGCCCGGGTTGCGGCGCAACATGCCCATCATGGCCGCCTCGTCCGCCAGGGCCTGGGGAGGCTGGCTCTGGCCGGAGAACATCAGCCGGGACCAGTAGCTGTTGACCTGGGCCACGCTCATGCCGGTCAGGGCCTTGTAGAAGGCGGCGCGGTGCGGGTTGTCGCGGGGCAGGTCGAAGATCAGCGCGAACTCGCCGTTGGCGAAGGCGCGGCTGCGGCCCATGAAGAGATCGACCGCCTCCTTCTGCGTCAGGCTGCGCTGCGGGTTGCTGGCGTGCACGACGATGTAGAAGTCGGCGCGCGCCGGCAGCACACAGGCCAGCAGGGCGAGGGAAAGGAAGTTGCGGATGCCCATGGCCTTCAGAAGATGAAGTCCACGACGGCCGTCGCGACGCGCGAGCGCGCCGGACTTGCATCGGCCCGGGTCCACAGGCCCGAGCCGAAGGCCTCGATGCGGCTTTCGTCCCATTGCAGCTTCAGCGCGGCCTGGGGGTGGAAGTCCCAGCGTGCGCCTATCGACCAGGTCGACTGCCGCACGCGCGAGCTGTTGACGGAGGCCGTGACGAAGCTGCCCAGCATCTGCGCCTGCGCCGCCCCGGCGGGGCCGATGACGGGCGTCAGCGCGGCCTGCCATTCGGGCTGGCCGACGACGGGCATGGTGTCGCGCGAGCGGCCATAGCCGACAAAGGGCGTCCAGTCGCCGAAGCGGCGGCCGGCCGTCACATAGCCCGAGAGCTGCTTGATCAGCGGATCGGCGGCAATGTGAACCAGCTCGGCACTCCATTGCCAATCCGCCAGTTCATGGCGCAGGCCCACCTCGGTGAAGAGGGCTTTGGTCGGGGTGACGCCGACGCGGTCGCGCAGCAACCGCGCCTGATCTGCCACCACGGGAATCGGCAGATTGGCGAACTGACCGAGAGCGTCCAGGGCCGGGCCATAGTCGCTGAGGTCGATGTGGATGCGCGTGCGTGCGACGCTGGCGCGCACCAGCAGGCCGCCTTCCTCGCGCGACAGCATCAGACCCAGCACATCCCGCGTGCTGCCCGGCTTGGCCGTGTCGTAGTCGCCAATGCCCGCCTTGCCGAACACCAGCTTGGCTCGCCATTGGGCATCGCCGACGAACCAGCTGCGCGCCACGTCGGCGCCATCCAGCGTCGTCGGCAGCATGCCGTAAAGCTCGACGGGAGGGCGCGCCGTCATGAAGCCGAAGCCGACATTGCGGTAGTCGGCCATCAGGAAGGCGTCCAGATTGACGCGGCCGGCGCGCAGCGTCCAGTCCGCATTGGGCCTGTAGCTGGCATAGGCCCATTCCAGCGCATCGGTGTCGCGGGCAAAGGCGCCGCGCTTCTTGGCGATGGCCTGGGCAACGAGCTCGAACTGGCTGCCCAGGCTGTAGTTCAGCTGCACGCCCAGCCGCGTGTCGACATCGGCACGCCAGCGCTCGTCGCTGCCACCCTGGGTCAGCTCGCGCCGATAACCCCACCCGGCAGGGGCGTCCACGTGGCTCAGCCCCAAGCTGCCGAAACCACTGAAGCGCAGACCCGAGGCGCCGGCTGGGCGGTCGACTTCCTGCGCTTGGGCCATGCCCATCGCGGCCAGCGCGATGAGGCCGGCGAGCAGGCCAGATGTGCGGCGGGTGAAGAGGTCCTGAATCTGCAAGGGCATGGCGTGTTTGCTGCTTCAAACCCATTATTAGCCTCGCACCGCTTCGTGCAACAAGCGCCGCCGCAATCAATTGCAACCCCATCACGCTTGGGTCAGGCTTGCAAACCCGGGGGCATTTCGGACCCGTGAAAATGCCACATATGCGTATCGACTTCATCTCCGACATCGTCTGCCCGTGGTGCGCCATTGGCCTGTATTCGCTGGAAGCCGCGGCCGCCCGCATCCCCGGGCTGGAACTGGACCTGCACTTCCATCCCTTCGAGCTCAATCCCGGCATGGGGCCCGAGGGCCAGGACATCGAGGAGCACCTGGCGCAGAAATACGGCGCCAGCCCGGCCCAGCTGGCCGGCACGCGCCAGGCCATCCGCGAGCGCGGCGCGGCCCTGGGCTTCGAGTTCAGCATGGAGGCGCGCAGCCGCATCTACAACACGCGCGACGCCCACCGCCTGCTGCACTGGGCCGACGAGGCCTTCGGTGGCGCGGTGCAGCGCACGCTGAAGGTGGCGATGCTGAAGGCCTATTTCAGCGACGGCCGCGACGTGTCCGATCACGCCGTGCTGCTGGCGCTGGCCACGGCGGCCGGCCTGCCCGAGGGCGAGGCCCGCGAACTGCTTGCTGGCCAGCGCTATGCAGAAGAGGTCCAGGCCGCCGAAGCGGAAGTGCATGCCCAGGGCATCCACGCCGTGCCGGCCATCATCGTCAACCAGCGCCACCTGATCCAGGGCGGCCAGTCGGTGGAAGTCTTCGAGCAGCTGCTGCGCCAGGTCATGGCCGAGCCCCGGCTCGCCTGAGGGGCGCGATGCCCCCTCGGGAGGGGGTGCGTCGCCACCGGGCGGTCGCTAGGCTGGGCTCCTGTTCAGGGAGTCCAACAATGAAGACCTTGCCCGCCCTCCTCTGCGGCCTGCTGGCGACGGCCACCGCGCTGGCCGAACCACCCACGGCGCAGTCGCCCTTCCACATCCGCCAGGCCAACAGTGCCAACAGCGGCAACCATGCGACGGGCGACATCCTGGTCTGGGGCATCCAGAACGTGCTGGCGCCGGCGAGCAACCCGGGCGCCTATGTCTACGGCACCTCGGGCATCTGCCCCACCGGCCGGGTCTGCGGCTCCTACACCACCGACCCCGACTGGGACTGGCAGGGCCTGTACGAGCGCGACTGGACCCTGCTGCCCCACCAGTACTTCGCGTCCACGCCCTACCAGGCGTCGCTGACCGGCGCGCGCCACCTCGTGCTGTCGACGGCGTCCAATTTCCTGGGCAGCAACACGCTGATCGTCCAGACGCCCACCGTGGGCAGCGCCGGCGCCATGCCCTTCGTGCAGTCCATGACTGTCAGCGGCTCGGGCCTGACGCCGACGATCAGCTGGGTCCTGCCCGGCAGCACGCCCGACGGCATCGACACGATGCGCATCCGCGTCCAGGACAACGACCACAAGGTCACCGTGCAGTCCCGCCAGGGCCAGCCGCGCAGCTTCCTGCAGTCCGACCTGATCTGGCAGAGCGCCGCGTTGTCGAGCACCAGCTTCGCGATGCCCGCCGGCGTGCTCAGCTATGGCACGAGCTATTCCATCAGCATCGACCTGGCGCACACCCGCACCGATGGCAGCGTGGTCTCGCGCTCCAGCTCCTATTTCGACTTCACCCCCATCAACCCGGCCACGCTGCCGGCCGGCGTCAGCAACATCGCCCTGCCCACGCTGGCGCCGGTGCCGACGACCAGCGGCCTGCTGGCCGGGCCGGTCTATGGCTTCAACGTCGCCAACGTCGGCCCCAACGAGGTCACCTTCATCGACCCCGTCGTCGCCACCGGCTTCAGCTATGCGACCGGCGCCGGAGACCCCAATTTCAAGACCGTGCAAGTGCCGAGCAGCGTCGGCAACGGCCTCTACGAGGTCTGGACCTGGAGCGGCGGCGCCTGGCAGATGAGCGAAAGCGCCCTGGCCGCCGGCGCCAGCTTCGACTTCACGGCCCACGGCTTCGCCAGCGGCGTCGACCGCTTCCAGATCCGCGGCATCGAGGCTTCGGCCAATGTCAACGCCTTCGACGTGACCGGCTTCGTCACAGGCCTCACCTTTGTCGCCGAAGGCAGCTTCACCGGCACCATGCAGGCCATCACCACCGCCGTGCCGGAACCTGCGACTTACTGGCTGTGGATGGCCGGCACCGCCGGCCTGCTGGCCTGGCGCCGCCGGCGGACCTGAGACAATGGGGCCTGCGTTCCAAAGCCCGCCGCTGGCGGGCTTCTTGTTTCTCCAGAGCCCATGTTCAAGAACCTCATCGTCTATCGCATTGGCGAGGGCTGGCAGCCCGACGCCACCCAACTGGCCGACAAGCTGGCCAAGGAACCCTTCCTGGCCTGCGCCCCGACCCAGCCCCTGGCCGTGGGCTGGGCCCCGCCGCGCGACATCGAGCATGCCCCCCTCGTCGAGGTCATCGACGGCCACTGGCTGCTCAAGCTCAAGCGCGAGCAGCGCCTGCTGCCCTCCTCGGTCGTGCAGGAGCGCATCGACGAGCTGGCCGAACAGATCGAGGCCCAGACCGGCCGCAAGCCGGGCAAGAAGGCCAAGAAGGACCTGAAGGAGCAAGCCACCCACGAGCTGCTGCCGCGCGCCTTCACCAAGACCTCGGCCACGCGGGTGTGGGTCGCCCCCGAGCAGCGCCTGCTCTTTGTCGACGCCGGCTCCGCCAGCCGCGCCGACGAGGTCGTCACCCTGCTGATCCAGGCCGCCGACGGCCTGTCCCTGCAGCTGGTGCAGACGGCCGAGAGCCCCGCCGCCTGCATGGCCGCCTGGCTGCTGGACGGCGTGACGCCCGAGGGCTTCCAGATCGAGCGCGAATGCGAGCTCAAGGGCAGCGACGAGCAGAAGCCCGTCGTGCGCTACGCCCGCCACCCGCTGGACATCGACGAGGTCCGCGCCCACCTGACCAGCGGCAAGATGCCGACCCGCCTGGCCCTGAGCTGGAACGAGCGCGTCGCCTTCACGCTGACCGAGGGCTTTGCGATCAAGAAGATCAGCTTCCTGGACCTGGCCTTCGAGGGCCGCGCGGAAGCCAGCGGCGACGAGGCCTTCGATGCCGACGCGGCCCTGGCCACCGGCGAGCTGGGCCGGCTGATCCCGGCGCTGATCGAAGGCCTGGGCGGCGAGCATGACTTCGCCGCCGCGGGCACGGCGCCGGTGCCGGCCGCCCTGCCCGCCAACGTGCCCGAGGAAGCCCTCAGCGAGTCACCGCCCTGGTGATCCTCAGAAGCCGAGCTTGAGAGTCACGCGCACCGTGCGTGGCTCGGCGGGATGGACATGCCTGTCGGCCACCGGCGCTGCCTCGCCGGGCAGCTGGGACTCGTAGAAGTATTCAATGTCGTTGACTTTGCGGTTGCCGAGGTTGAAGACGTCGAAGCTCAGCTCACTGCCCTTCCACAGCTTGCGGCTGACACGCAGATTGGTGGTCAGCGACGAGCGCGAACGCACGCTGTTGTCCTCGATCAGCGAGCCCGAGCCCAGGTAGCGCCACTGCAGGCTGGCCGACCAGGGGCCGAGGTCGCGCACGGTCACGGCGAGGGAGCCCACCTTGTCGACGGCGTTGGGGATGCGGTTGCCGGCGGGGTCGAAGTCCGCAAAACGGGCATGCGTCCAGGCCAGGTCGGCGTCGATGAGCAGCCAGGGGACCGGGATATAGCGGTTGTTCCACTCGATGCCGTGGCGCTTGGCTGGCCGGCTGGCCTCGGTCGCGCCGGCGTCGCCGACATAGACGAGCTCGGAATCGAAGTCGAGCTTCCACAGCGCCAGCGAGCTCTGCAGGCCCGGCACCCATTCGGTCCGCGCGCCCAGCTCCATGCCACGAGCCGCGACAAGGCCCGGCACCTTGTCCACCGGGTCGCCGGTCTTGGGGTCGATGCTGGCCGTCGTGCCCCGCGCATCATTGCTGTGGAAACCCCGGCCGGCGTTGAAGAAGAACTCCGTCTTGGCCCAGGGGCCCGCGATCAGCGAGAACTTGGGCGACAGCAGATGGGCCGAGGCGCTGCCGGAATTGGCGGCATTGCTGAAGCTGCGCACCTTGAAGCGCGCTTCGTCGGCGCGCAGGCCGATGACGCCGCGCAGCCAAGGCGTCAGCTCGACGGAGGTCTGGCCATGGATGCCGGCCAGGGTCTCGCGCACCTCGTCGTCCCGCGTCGTGGCGGTGATGCGGCGCTCCACGGCGTCGAACAGGCCCACGCGCGCACGGTCGTGGCGCAGCTGCACGCCGATCTCGCTCCTGGCGGGCAGATCACCCAGCCTGTGTTCGATGGCGTGGCTGGCGTTGAAGCCGTAGACCTTGCGCCTGTCCTGCTGGGAGAACTGGTCGCCGTCGGCGGGGCGCTCCAGCGCATAGGTGAAGTTGGAGAACAGCTTGAGGCGGTAGTTCATCGCATAGGCGGCCACCTGCGTGGCGCCGCCGTCGCCGCTGCGATGCCATTCACCGGACAGGCTGCTGCGACGCGTCTCGCCGCCGTCGCTCTTGTCGATGGCGTCGAAGCGGCCGAAGGCCTGGCCGTTGAAAGTGCCGGCGGCTATGAGGCGCTCGGGCACCTGGTCGGTCGAGTTCCATTTGGCGTCATAGCCCATCAGGCTGGCGCTCCAGCCCTGCGTGCGCGTGCCCCCCGACAGCGTCAGCACGCCATTGCTCTTGCGCAGGCGTTCGGGCAGCTTCCAGGGCCCGTCGTTGTGCTGCACCTCGACGGCGCCCAGCAGATGCAGATCGCCCAGATGGGTCGAGCCGGCGCCGACGAAGCGCTGGAACTGGCGCTGGCCCAGCGTCAGGGCGGCGATGCTCTCGTCCAGCGTGTTGCGGTAGGCGATGTCGGCCGAGCCGGCGGCGGCGAAGTCGCCGTTCTTCGCGAAATAGGGTCCCTTGCGGTACTCGATGCGGTCGACCAGTTCGGGAATCAGGAAGTTCAGGTCCGAGTACCCCTGGCCATGCCCGTGCGAGGGCATGTTGACCGGCAGGCCGTTGACGGTGGTGGCGAAGTCGGTGCCATGGTCGAGGTTGAAGCCGCGCAGGAAGTACTGGTTGGCCTTGCCGTCACCCGAGTGCTGGGTCACGATGAGGCCGGGCACGAACTCCAGCACTTCACCCGGGCGCAACGCGGGGCGGCTCTTCAGCAAGTCGGCGCGGATGCTGCCCTGCGAGGCGGCATCGGCGCTGCCGATGGCGTTGTCGTAATGGCGGCCCACCAGTTCCACGCGCTCCAGGTGATTGGCTGAGGCGACGACGACGGGCGCCCCGGTTTGCGCATGAATGGTGGAGACGGCGAGCAGGCTGGCGGCGGCGAGCAGCGTCGGACGATGCTTGGGCATGGAAATCTCGGTCAATGCAGACCCGCGGGCATGCGCAGGCCCATCCGCCTCGATACGGCGCGGATGGAAATCAGGGGCGCTTGGGTGGCGCAGGCTGCGCCGGCGGCGGTCAGCCCCGCGGCGGCACCAGCGGAGGAACGACCACGCGGTCACGCCAGACGGGAGCGGCCATGTCGGGCCGAGGGCTGCCCGCAACGGCAGGCAGGGCCAGGGACCCGGGCAGCCAGGCCAGGAAGGCCGTCACGCCGATTTGCCCGGCTTCGTCCGCAGCGTCACCGACTTCGAGCACATCGGCGGTATCCGCCGAATGCCTGTGGAAGACACCGCCATGCTCGTGCAGCTCCGCCGCAGGCCCCTTGCTCGCCAGCCAGCCCAGCTTGGGCCCCTGGAGCCGCGGGTCTTGGGCGGCATGCAGATGATCCAGCAAGGCCCGCAGCGGCTGCGCCAGACCCGACAGGACGGAAGCACCGGAAGCGCCCGTATGCACATGCCGGTGCCCCTGCAGGCCCGCCACCAGCGGCACCACACCCTGCAAGGGCAGCACGACGAGCAGCAGCGCCAGGACGGCGGTGCGACTTCGGTGCAGCAGCGATGACAGCGTGGGAGGCATGGGTGTGACGACGCAGGAAGCGGGCCAGGCGGTGCATCAGACTTACGCGTGCCCGGGCGCTTCGGATGCGCGGCCCCCTAGCTTCACCAGCTCGTGAAGGGCCTGACCGCCAGATTGGCGTTCACGTAGCGGCCATCACCGGTCACCTCCGCGCCCAGCCAGTCGGGGTGCGCGAAGACCTGGCCTTCGTCGGTGAGCTCGATCTCGGCGACAACCAGGCCGGCATTGGCACCGAGGAACTCGTCGACCTCCCAGGTCATGCCCTCAAACAGGCAGAGATGGCGGATCTTCTCGACCACCGGGCCGTCGCACAGGGCCAGCAGGGCCTGGGCATCGGCCAGCGGCACCTCGTACTCGAACTCGGCCCGCGTCGCGCCCCGCGTCGCGCCCTTGATGGTCAGGAAGGCCTTGTCGCCAGCGATGCGCACGCGCACGGTGCGCGCCGGGTCGCGGCTCAGATAGCCCTGGCTGAAGCGGGTCTGCGCTGAAGCCGGCTGGCGCCAGGCGTCACCGCTGACGAGGAACTTGCGCTCGATCTCAATGCCCATCTTCAGCTGCCCTGGCTGCGGCTTCGCGCAGCTTGTCCTTCTTGCTCTTGCGCGTCGTGCTCTTGATGCCACCGGTGGCCTGGGCCTCGGTCGCCACGGCCTGCGGCTCGAAACCGGCCAGCCGCTCGCGCGCCACGCGCTGGCCCTGGCGCTTCTCGATGAGACGGAAGTGGCTCTCGGCGTTCTCGGCGCCGTCAGCGCAGATGAAGCTGACGGCCGTGCCTTGAGCCCCCGCGCGCCCGGTGCGGCCGATGCGGTGGGTGTAGTCGGCGGCCGAACGGGGCAGCTCGTAGTTGACGACCGCGTCCAGGGCCTCGACATGCAGGCCACGCGCGGCGACATCGGTGGCCACCAGCACCTCGACGCGGCCGCTCTTCAAGGCCTCCAGCACGTCGCGGCGCGCGCCCTGGCTCAGCTCGCCATGCAGCACGCCGGCCTTGAAGCCATGGGCGAAGAGCTTGTCCGACACCAGCTCTGCCGTGTAGCGGCTGGCGACGAAGACCAGCGCCCGCTTCCAGCCCTCGGCCTTCAGCAGCTGGCGCAGGGCCGGCAGGCGCTGGGCACGGTCCAGCTGGAAGGCGCGCTGGGTGATCTGCGGTGGCGCTTCCTCGATCTGGATGCGCACCGGCTCACGCAGCAGCTGCGTGGCCAGGGCCTCGACCGCGGGCGGGAAGGTGGCCGAGAACAGCAGCGACTGTCGCCTGGCCGGCAGCAGGGCCAGCAGGCGCTGCAGCTCCTCCGCAAAGCCCTGGTTGAGCAGGCGGTCGGCCTCGTCCAGCACCAGGCATTCGACGCCTGCCAGCGTCAGGCCGTTGTGGTCGATCAGGTCCAGCAGGCGGCCCGGCGTGGCCACCATGACGTCGCAGCCGCCGCGCAGGGCCATCAGCTGCGGGTTGATGGACACGCCGCCAAAGGCCAGGGCCACCTTGGGCCGGTGCAGCAACAGGGATGCCACGTTGCGCAGCAGTTCGGCCGTCTGCGCCGCCAGCTCCCGCGTGGGCGCCAGCACCAGCGCACGCGGGCCGGGCCGGGGTGGCGAGGCGACCAGGCGCTGCAGCAGCGGCAGCGCAAAGGCGGCGGTCTTGCCAGAGCCGGTCTGGGCCAGGGCCAGCACATCGGCACCGGCGAGGATGGGAGGGAGCGCTGCCGACTGGACGGCGGTCGGCGCGTGATAGCCCTGTTCGCGCACGGCGCGCAGCAGGGCGGGCGTGAGGCCCAGGGAAGCGAAGGACATGCGCGATTGTCGCGCCTGACTCTCAGAACAGCTTCTGCTGGTCGCCCGCGAGCTGGCCGACGGCACGCGCCTCGATGAGCAGCATGCGCCGCTTGGTCTCGACGCCGCCGGGCGCCGAGAAGCCTGTCGGTTCGCCGCCCGCGCCCATCACGCGATGGCAGGGCACGATGGGCGGGAAGGGGTTGTCGCCCTCGGCGCGGCCCACGGCTCGGGCAGCGCCCGGCTGGCCCAGTGCATTGGCGATGTCGCCATAGGTGCGGGTCTGGCCGGGCGGGATGGCGCGGGTCAGCGCATGCACCTGGCGGCGGAACTCAGGGATGCCGCGCTCGTCGAGGACGATGTCGCTGAGGTCTTTCGCCTCGCCGGCGAGCAGCGCGCGGATGCCGTCGACGGCGCGGGCGATGTGGGGTGGCAGCTCATCCGTCGGCTGCGCGCCCGGGTGGCGGCGCTTCAGCCGTGCGGGGCTGGCATCGGGCAGCAACGAGGCGACGATGCCGCGCGCGCTCCAGACCAGGCCGCAACGCCCCAGGGCCGTGTCGAAGCCGTGGCTCCACAGCTTCTCGTCCGGCGGCAGCACGGGGCCAATCTCAGGATCGTCGACAAAATCGCTCACGTTGATCTTTGGGAGCTTGCAGCAAGGTCTTGAAATAGTAGCCAAGCATGCCACTCACGCGGGCGCGGCCAGCGTCGTCCAGCCAGGGGTCGACGCGTGAGCGCCAGACGGCGGCGCAGGCAGCCGGGTGAAGGCCCTGGTCGGCGCAGTCCAGCAGGGCCTCATAGCCACCGCGCCAGCGTTCGAAGTCGGCACGGCTCATGACCGGGCCGTGGCCGGGCACCAGGCGCTTGAAGGGCTGGGCCGAGAGTCGCGCCAGGGCCGCGCGCCAGGCCGGTGGGCAGGCCGTGTCCATGAAGGGCACGGGCAGGGTGACCAGATCACCCGCGGCCAGCGTGCCCGAGGCGGTGTCCATCACCCACAGATCGCCACCGCTGACGGCCGTCTCGACGCCGACCTGCAAGCGGCGGCCGGCCAGCGCCAATACCGACGCGGCCCTGACCTCGTGGTCAGGCTTCAAGGCCGTGGCTTGGTTCAGCAGATCCTGGTCGACGCGCATGACGGCGGCCTGCTCGGCCGGGGCCGTCGGCAGCGCCTCGGCGAGCTGGCGGCGGTAGCGGTCGAGCCAACCCTGCGCGGCCAGCGCGTGGGCCACGGCGGGTGAAGCCCAGACCTCGAGCCCGGGCAGCTGCGAGCGCAGCCAGGCATTGCCCCCCAGGTGGTCGAGATGCCAATGCGTGTTCAGCACCGCCCTCACCTGCCCGCCGGCCGCCTTCAGCGCGGCCTCGGTATGCGCGCGGTGCCGTCCGCTGTCGATCAGCAGCCAGCCGTCGCGGCCCTTGAGCAACAGGCTGTTGCCATCGGGCTGGCGGCCGGCCTCGAAGCCGCCGGGCAGGAGCAGGACATCGGGAGCCAGGGCCTGCTGGGCCTGGGCGACGGTGCAGCACAACGACAGGGCAAGCAGCAGGAGGCGCATGCCTGGATGCTCGCGGAAACCGGCCTCGCGGCCGGTCGTCATGCCGCGACGGCGGCTCCGGCCAGGCGGGCGGCGGCCGCCTGTTTGGCGACATCGCGCGGCGCCAGCGTCTTCAGGCGGTGGTCGCTCCAGACCTGGCGCCAACGGCGGGCACCCGGCGTGCCGTTCCACAGGCCCAGGGCATGGCGCATCGCATGCGACCAGGAGCGGCCGTTGGCATGCACAACTTCGAGGTAGTCCAGCCAGGCGTCCTCGACCTGCTCGCGCGATGTGGCGGGGTCGGGCTGGCCGAAGAAGCGCGAGTCCCACTGCGCCATGCTCCAGGGCTCGTGATAGGCCTCGCGGCCGATCATGACGCCGTCCAGCACGGCCAGCTGCCCGGCGATCTGGTCGGGCGTCTTCAGGCCGCCGTTGATGGCGATGGTCAGCTGCGGGAACTCGCGCTTGAGCTGCTCCACCAGCTCATAGCGCAGCGGCGGGATCTCGCGGTTTTCCTTGGGCGACAGGCCCTGCAGCCAGGCATTGCGGGCATGCACGATGAAGACCTCGCAGCCAGCCTCGGCGACGGTGGCGACGAAGTCGCGCACGAAGTCGTAGCTTTCGATCTTGTCGATGCCGATGCGGTGCTTGACGGTGACGGGCAGCGAGGTCGCATCGCGCATGGCCTTGACGCAGTCGGCCACCAGCTGGGGCTCGGCCATCAGGCAGGCCCCGAAGGCGCCTTTCTGCACGCGCTCGCTGGGGCAGCCGCAGTTCAGGTTGACTTCGTCATAGCCCCAGCGCTCGGCCAGCTTCGCGCAGGCGGCCAGGTCGGCCGGCTCGCTGCCGCCCAGCTGCAATGCGACCGGGTGTTCGGCGTCGTTGAAGTCGAGATGACGGGGCTGGTCACCATGCAGCAGCGCACCGGTCGTCACCATCTCGGTGTAGAGCAGCGTCTTGCGGGTGATGAGCCGGTGGAAGTAGCGGCAATGGCGATCCGTCCAATCCATCATCGGAGCGACGGAGAGGCGCCAGGGAGAAAACAAGGCAGTCACGGACCCGATTATCCCGGGCGAAAAAAAGCAACGCCCGCGTCGGGCTGACGCGGGCGTTGAGAAATGCTGAACCGCGAGGGCTTAGCGGGCGCGGCGACGGGCGACGCCGACACCGGCCAGGCCGGCAGCCATCACCAGGGCCAGGCTGGCGGGCTCAGGCACATGGTTCGGCGTGCCGCTGAACTCGACCACATAGCCATTGATCTGGCCGCCGTTGCCGGGACCGCCGTGGTCGTTCCACAGGCCGGTGCCGCCCCAGTTGGTCTGCAGATAGTTTTCGCCGTTGCAGCAGTTGTTGGGTTCGCCTGCGTTCCAGCTGAAGAAGGTCAGGGCCTGGCCGTTCTCGGGGCCCGCGCGCCAGGACCAGTTGCCTTCGCTGCCATCGTCCGAGCCGCTGAGCCAGGCCAGCACGCCCTGGGCCACGGTGGCGGAGATGAAGCGGTTCTCGCCGGCATCCACGGCCGTGGCCAGGTAGCCGGACATGCCCATGAAGCTCATGCCCTGGGCGCCCGCAAGTGCGGCGCTCCAGGTGACGTTGGAGTCGATGAACTCGTACCAGTGGTCATTGCCGCCGGAGGCAACGGTCCACTGCACCGGGGCAGCGTGGGCCTGGGCCATCAGGCCGGCGGCCAGCAGGGCGGTCGAGAGCAGCTTGCGCATATATGTCTCCGTCTAGCGTAAGAAATTTCCGCGAGTGTCTGGAGCAGCGGGCACGAGGCCAATCCCCGATCCAAGGGGCGACAGCTTCAGCTCAGGTCACGCAGCGGATGCTCGGCGGGCGCCCAGGGGCTGACGAAGAAGGCCGCCACCTCGGCCGCGTCCACCTCGGCCACCGTCGCCGGGCTCCAGCGAGGGGCGTGGTCCTTGTCGACGGCCAGCGCGCGGACGCCCTCGACCGTCTCGCTGCGCGCCGCGCCGCGCATGTGGAAGGCGTGGTGCACGAGGTCGCGCTCCAGGCGCAGGTCGTCGGCCAGGCCGAGCTTGCGGCCGCGGCGCACCAACTCCAGCGTGACGGCCATCATGGTCGGCGAGCGGGTCAGCAGGGTCTCATGGGTCTGGCGCGCCCAGTCGTCGCCGGCAGCCGCCAGCGAGGCCAGGATGCCGCCCAGCGTCGCCTCGCCGAAGTGGCGATCGATGCGCTCCGCGGCGGCCTTGGGATCGGCGGCGGGCGCGAGATCGGCACGCTCCATGACGGTGGCGACGACATGCTCGGCGCTGGGCTGCGGGCTGGCGCGCAAGGCCGTGACGAGATCCGCCCACTGCGCCGCCGGCACATAGACATCGCCCAGCCCCCATTCGATGGCGTCACCCGCCGCGATGGCCTGGCCGGTCAGGGCCAGCCACTCGCCGACATGGCCCGGGCATTGGGCCAGGAAGTAGCCGCCGCCGACGTCGGGGAAGAGGCCGATGGCCGTCTCGGGCATGGCGAGCTTGGAGCGCTCGGACAGCACGCGCAGCTTGGCGCCCTGGCTGATGCCCATGCCACCGCCCATGACGATGCCGTCCATCAGCGCGATATAGGGCTTGGGATAGTGGTGGATCAGGTGGTTGAGGCGGTATTCCTCGGTGAAGAATTCACCCAGGGCCGGGTCGCCCGCGTGGGCGGCCTGGTGGAAGAAGCGGATGTCGCCGCCGGCGCAGAAGGCCGGCGCCTTGCCTTCGCGGCCCGCACCCAGCACGGCCACGGCCTGGATCTCGGGGCGCGAGGCCCAGTGGCGCAGCAGCGCCGTCATGTCGCGGATCATGGCCAGCGACAGCGCGTTCAGGGCCTGCGGGCGGTTCAGCGTGATGAGGCCGAGACAGCCGTTGACCTCGGCCAGGATCTGGCCTTCGGACACCAGGGGTGGAATCAGGTCGTTCATGCGTTCTTCGGGACGGATTTGACGGGAGAGGGGGCGAAGGCTTCGTTGGCGATCAGTGCGGCCAGCACAAGGCTACCGCCGATCAGGGCCGCGCTGCCTGGGTGTTCGCCCGCAAAAGCCCAGGCCCACAGCACGCCGAGCAGGGTTTCGGCCTGGCCGAGCAGGGCCAGCTCATGCCCGGGCAGCTCGCGCGCCAGGCGCACGGCCAGCAGGCAGGGCACGGCGAGCTGGAAGACACCCAGGAAGGCCAGCAGGCCCAGGTCATGGGCGCCGGCCTGCAGCGGCCAGGCCAGTGGCAGCGTGGCGGCCATGGAGATCAGCGCGCCGATCAGCACGGCGGGCAGCATGTCGGTGCCGCTGCCCTGCCCCACCTTCTGCAGCAGGCACCAGTTGGACGCCGCGGCCAGCGGCACGCCCAGGGCGACCCACACGCCGAGCAAAGGCCCACCGAGCTGGCCGCCAAACATCCAGGCGATGCCGGCACCGGCCACGGCAATGGCCCACCAGGTGCGGGCCGCGATTGGCTGGTGCAGGAAGACGCGCGCAAAGATCGCCGTGAACAGCGGCGACAGCGACATCGTGACCAGCACATTGGCCACCGTCGTCAGCGACAGCGCCACCATGAAGGCCGTGAACATGACCGCCCAGCACAGGCCCGAGGCCCAGACCGCCACACCACGCATCGCGCCGAAGAGCGCCCTTCCCCGCATGACGCCGAGGATGACGACCAGCGCCAGCGCATTGAACGCACTGCGCCAGAACGTGATCTCGAAGCCCCGCGCCGCCTCCAGATGCCGCGTGACCACCCCCGCCGAACTCCACATCAGCGTGACCAGCAGCATCAGCAAAACAGCGCGACGGTGACTCATCAAGAAGAGCGCCCCTGAAAAGGGGCGCGGGCAATCAACTGACTAGAGCCACCCTCTTGGAGGGGGGCTGGGGGGAGCCCAACATTAACCGCGCCACGCGCGGAGAACGGGCGCGAGCGGGCTTCGTGCGCTTAAGCGCGCGACGCTCGCTTGCGCTCGTTCTCGCTGAGGTAGCGTTTGCGCACCCGCACGCTCTTGGGCGTGATCTCGACCAGTTCGTCGTCGTCGATGAAGTCCACGCCGTATTCCAGCGTCAGGTCGATCGGCGGCGTGATCTTGATCGCGTCTTCCTTGCCGGAGACACGGAAGTTGGTCAGCTGCTTGGTGCGCGTCGCGTTGACGACGAGGTCGTTGTCGCGGTTGTGGATGCCGACGATCATGCCCTCGTAGACCGGGTCGTTGGGCTTGACGAACATGCGGCCGCGGTCGTCCAGCTTGCCCAGGGCATAGGTGAAGATTTCGCCATCGTCCATGGAGATCAGCACGCCGTTCTTGCGGCCGCCGATCTCGCCCTTGTGGGCTTCGTAGCCGTCGAAGATCGACGAGATCAGGCCCGATCCGCGGGTCAGGTTCATGAATTCGTTGGCGAAGCCGATCAGGCCACGCGCGGGGATGCGGTACTCCAGGCGCACGCGGCCGTTGCCGTCCGGCTCCATGTTCAGCATCTCGCCCTTGCGCAGGCCCAGCGCCTGCATGACGCCGCCCTGGTGGGTTTCTTCGACGTCGGCAGTGACCAGCTCCATCGGCTCCTGCTTCTCGCCGTCAACGTCCTTGAACATCACGCGCGGCTTGGAGACGGCCAGCTCATAGCC
This sequence comes from Roseateles sp. GW821-FHT09H10, assembly GCF_059415865.1. NCBI lineage: Bacteria > Pseudomonadati > Pseudomonadota > Betaproteobacteria > Burkholderiales > Sphaerotilaceae > Roseateles > Roseateles sp. GW821-FHT09H10. The sequence goes on from NZ_JBWKOB010000005.1 coordinate 135,714, forward strand.
TTCACGGCGCATGTTTTCCAGCAGGATGGTCAGGTGCAGTTCGCCGCGGCCACAGACCTCGAAGATGCCGTCTTCGTCGGTCTCGCTGACGCGCAGGGCCACGTTGTGCTGCAGTTCCTTCTGCAGGCGGTCCCAGATCTGGCGGCTGGTGACGTACTTGCCTTCACGGCCGGCCAGGGGGCTGGTGTTGACGCAGAAGTTCATCGTCAGCGTCGGCTCGTCCACCTTCAGCATGGGCAGAGGCGCGGGGTTGGCCTGGTCGGTCACGGTCACGCCGATGCCGATGTCCTCGATGCCGTTGATCAGCACGATGTTGCCCGGGCCGGCTTCCGTGACCTGCACGCGGTCCAGCCCGTGGAAGGTCAGCACCTGGTTGATGCGGCCATTGACGGACTTGCCGTCCGGGCCTTCCATGACGGCGACCTGCATGCCCGGCTTGATGGTGCCCTGGCTGATGCGGCCCACGCCGATGCGGCCGACGAAGGTGGAGAAGTCCAGCGCCGAGATCTGCAGCTGCAGGGGAGCGGCCGGATCACCCGACTGGGCCGGCACGTGCTTGAGCACGGTGTCGAACAGCGCCGACATGTCGGGGCCCCACTGCTCGCCGGGCGCGCCTTCGGTCAGCGACGTCCAGCCGTTGATGCCGGAAGCGTAGACGACCGGGAAGTCCAGCTGCTCGTCGGTGGCGCCGAGGTTGGCGAACAGGTCGAACGCGGCGTTGATGACGGCATCGGGCTTGGCGCCGGGCTTGTCGACCTTGTTGACGACGACGATGGGCTTGAGGCCCAGGGCCAGCGCCTTCTTCGTGACGAAGCGGGTCTGCGGCATCGGGCCTTCCTGGGCGTCGATCAGCAGCACGACGCCGTCCACCATGGACAGGGCGCGCTCGACTTCGCCGCCGAAGTCCGCGTGTCCGGGCGTATCGACGATGTTGATGTGGGTGCCGCCCCAGCTGACCGCGCAGTTCTTGGCCAGGATGGTGATGCCGCGCTCGCGCTCGATGGCGTTGCTGTCCATGACGGTGTCGACGACCTTTTCGTGGTCAGCGAACGTGCCGCTCTGGCGCAGCAGTTGGTCGACCATGGTGGTCTTGCCATGGTCAACGTGGGCAATGATGGCGATGTTGCGGATCGGGGTGGTCATGGTGATGCTTGAAAAAAAACCGGATCAGGCGGAAAGCAGAGCCTGGACCTCCGGTGGGGTCAACAGGCGATCGGCGATCAGTTCGCCAGAGGTGATGTGGGCGCTGCCGAGGAAGGCACGCGTCTCGGGGCCGTAGACACGCACGCGCTCGGCGTCGGGCGCATTGACGCGGCGGCGCAGGCCGGACAGGAAGCGGGTCGCTTCCGACGCATCCAGGCGCAGCTCGGGCGCTTCGGCCAGCAGGCGGTCGGGCGAGGTCAGCAGGGCCGCGCGCGCTTCGTCGGGCATGGCTTCGATCTGGGCCAGCGTCACGGCACCGTCCAGCGTCAGGCCGCCGGAACCGGTGCGGCGCAGGGCGGCCAGCGAGGCACCCACGCCCAGCTTGGCGCCGATGTCTTCGGCCAGCGTGCGGATATAGGTGCCTTTGGTGCAGCGGACGTCGAGGGTCACGGTGCCAGCCTGCATGGCGACGATGTCGATACCGTGAATCGTCACGCGACGGCTCTTGCGCTCGATCTCGACGCCGGCACGGGCGTATTCGTAGAGGGCCTTGCCCTCGTGCTTGAGCGCCGAGTACATCGGCGGCGTCTGGTCGATCTCGCCGGTGAAGGCGGCACAGGCGGCAGCGATCTGCTCTTGCGTGATGTGGCCAGCGTCGACACGCTCCAGCACCTCGCCTTCGGCATCGCCCGTCGTCGTGCGGATGCCCAGGGCCAGGGTCGCGAGATAACGCTTGTCGGCGTCCAGGCTGACCTGGCTGAACTTGGTCGCCGCGCCGAAGCACAGCGGCAGCAGGCCGGTGGCCAACGGATCCAGCGTGCCGGTGTGGCCCGCCTTCTCGGCGCGCAGCAGCCACTTGGCCTTCTGCAAGGCGTCGTTGCTCGACAGGCCCAGCGGCTTGTCGAGCAACAGCACGCCATGCAGCGGGCGGCGCTGGATGCGCACCCGGGCAGGCTTGGCGGCGACCGCGGCTTCAGTCATTCGGCTCCTCGTCTTCGATCGCGCGCGTCGCGTTGGCCTTGTGGATCAGCGCACTCATCTCGGCCGCACGCTCGGTGGTGCGGTCGAACTGGAAATGCAGCGTCGGCACGGTGTGGATCTGCAGGCGCTTGAACAGGCCGTTGCGCAGGAAACCCGCCGCCTCGTTCAGTGCTTCCTGCGTCTCGGCGGCGTCGCCGATCAGTACCGAGAAGAACACCTTGGCGTGGGCGTAGTCGGGCGTGACTTCGACCGCGCTGATGGTCGCCATGCCAATGCGCGGATCCTTCAGCTCACGGATCAGCTCGGCCAGATCACGCTGGATCTGGTCGGCGACGCGGAAGCTGCGGTTGGGGATGGCGCGTTTGTGTCTCATGGCGGTTTCCTGAAAGAACAAACCCCGCCCCGAGGGGCGGGGTTAACCCTCGGGGCTTTGGGTCAGAGCGTGCGGGCCACTTCCTTGATTTCGAAGAACTCGAGCTGATCACCTTCCTTGATGTCGCTGTAGTTCTTCAGCTTGATACCGCACTCGAAGCCTTCCTTGACTTCCTTGACGTCGTCCTTCTCGCGGCGGACCGAATCCACCTCGCCCGTGTAAACGACGGTGTTGTCGCGCAGCAGACGGAACTTCGCGCCACGGCGGACCAGGCCGCTGGTGACCATGGAGCCGGCCACCGTGCCGATCTTGGAAGCAACGAACACGACGCGGATCTCGGCGGTACCGAGCGCCTCTTCGCGCTGCTCGGGCGCCAGCATGCCGGACATCGCCTTGGTCACGTCATCCACAGCGTCGTAAATGATGCTGTAGTAACGCAGATCGACGGCGTTGCCTTCGGCCAGCTTGCGCGCGCCGGCATCGGCCCGCACATTGAAGCCGATGATGACGGCCTTGGAGGCGATGGCGAGGTTGACGTCGCTCTCGCTGATGCCGCCGACCGCCGCGTGGACGATCTGCACCTTGACCTCGGCGTTGCTGAGCTTGAGCAGCGAAGCGGCCAGCGCTTCCTGCGAGCCCTGCACGTCGCTCTTGATGATCAGCGGCAGGGTCTGCACGTCGCCGGCGCCCATCTCGCTGAACATGTTCTCGAGCTTGGCGGCCTGCTGCTTGGCCAGCTTGACGTCGCGGTACTTGCCCTGGCGGAAGGTCGCCACTTCACGGGCACGGCGCTCGTCGCCCAGCACCATGAACTCGTCACCGGCTTGCGGCACTTCGGTCAGGCCCTGGATTTCCACCGGAATGGACGGACCCGCCTCGTTGGTGGCCTTGCCGTCTTCGTCCAGCATGGCGCGCACGCGGCCGAAGGTGGAGCCGGCCAGCACGACGTCGCCGCGCTTCAAGGTACCGCTCTGCACCAGCACGGTAGCGACCGGGCCGCGGCCCTTGTCCAGCTTGGCTTCGATGACCAGGCCCTTGGCCATGGATTCGACCGGCGCCTTCAGTTCCAGCACTTCGGCCTGCAGCAGCACCTGCTCCAGCAGCTCGTCGATGCCCTGGCCGGTCTTGGACGACACGCCGATGAAGGGCGACTCGCCGCCGAATTCTTCCGGCACGACCTGCTCGGCCACCAGCTCGCTCTTCACGCGCTCGGCGTTGGCATCGGGCTTGTCGATCTTGGTCATCGCGACCACGATGGGCACGCCAGCGGCCTTCGCGTGGTGGATGGCTTCCTTGGTCTGGGGCATGACGCCGTCATCCGCGGCACAAACCAGGATGACGATGTCGGTGGCCTTGGCACCGCGAGCACGCATGGCCGTGAAGGCCGCGTGACCCGGGGTGTCCAGGAAGGTGATGACGCCACGCGGCGTCTCGACGTGATACGCGCCGATGTGCTGCGTGATGCCGCCGGCTTCGCCCGCGGCCACGCGGCTGCGGCGGATGTAGTCCAGCAGCGAGGTCTTGCCGTGGTCGACGTGGCCCATGACGGTGACGACCGGGGCGCGCGACAGCGATTCGTGCTGCTGCTCGGTGGTGCCCTCTTCTTCGAGGAAGGCGTCCGGATCGTCCAGCTTGGCGGCGAAGGCCTTGTGGCCCATTTCCTCAACGAGGATCATGGCCGTTTCCTGGTCCAGCTGCTGGTTGATGGTGACCATCTGGCCCAGCTTCATCAATTGCTTGATGACCTCGGCGGCCTTGACCGACATCTTGTGGGCGAGATCGGCCACCGAGATGGTCTCGGGGACATGGACCTCCTGGATCTGCATTTCTGCAGGCGCCTGGAAGTTGGACTGGCCATTGCCACCGCGGTCGCCACGGCGGCCACCGGCACCACCACGCGCCGGAGCGCGCCAGTTGCCGCCGCCACCCGGGCGGTTGGCGCCGGCAGGACCGGCACCAATGGTCTTGAGGCCGCGCTTCTTGGCGGCGTCATCGGCCCAGCTGGAAGACAGCTTCTCGGACTTGACCGACTTCTTGTCGCCCGGCTTGCCGGCACCTGCACCGGCACCCGCTGCGGCGGGCGCAGCACCCGGAGCGCCCGCCTTCTTGTGGATGGTGCCCTTGATGCCCGCGGCGGCCTCGGCCGGCTTGGGTTCTTCCTTCTTGGCCGCGACGAGCACCTTCTTGGGTGCATTCATCATGGCGCGGATCTTGGCGGCCTCGTCCTCGGCAGCCTTGCGGCGGCGGGCCAGGTCGTCCTGCTTCTGCTTCTCTTCGGCAGCGGCATCCACGGCCTTGACGACGCGCAGGGCCGGCTTCGCCACTTCAGGCGCGGGGGGCGGCGGGGCGACGACTTCAGGAGCGGGCGCGGGCGGCGGCGGAGCCACGACTTCGGGCTCGGGCGCCGGCGCGGCAGCCTTGGCGCCACGCTTGGAAGCGGCCTTGTTGATGGCAGCGGCTTCAGCGGCGGCGGCAGCGGCATTGCGCGCGCGGGCCTCGGCCTGCGCTTCGTTCTTGTCGTCGCTCTTGTCCTCCGTCTTCGCAGCGGCAGCAGCAGCGGCGGCGGCTTCGGCAGCGGCCTTGGCAGCGGCTTCAGCGGCGGCGGCTTCGGCAGCGGCCTTGGCGGCGGCAGCTTCACGCGCGGCGCGTTCGGCTTCCTCGCGGGCCTTCACCTTGGCTGCGAGTTCCTCTTCCTGGACGCGCAACGCAGCGGCCTGGGCCTGGGCTTCTTCCTCGCGGCGCACCAGGTCGGCTTCTTCAGCGCCGGCGGAGGACTCGTCGGAGGCATCGTCACGCTTGACGAAGGTGCGCTTCTTGCGCACTTCGACCTGGATGGTGCGGGCCTTGCCAGAAGCGTCGGCCTGCTTGATCTCGGTGGTCGACTTCTTGACGAGGGTGATCTTCTTGCGCTCGCCGCCGGCGGTGCCGTGGGCGGTACGCAGGTGGTCGAGCAGGCGTTCCTTGTCGTTCTCGCTCAGCGAGTCGTCGACGGAAGACTTCTTGACGCCCGCGGCATGCAGCTGCTCCAGCAGCGTGCCCGCCGGCTTGCTCAGCTCGGCGGCGAATTGGGCGACGGTAGTCACGGCCATGTGGGGATCCTTCAAATTGCTTTCGGTGCGGCGCTGCGTGTGTTGTTGATCGATCAGTCGTTGAACCAATGTTCGCGGGCTTTCATGATCAGCGCACGCGCGCTGCCTTCTTCCAGGCCGGCCAGTTCGACCAGTTCGTCCACGGCCAGATCGGCCAGGTCGTCACGCGTATTGATGCCACCTTCCGCGAGCTTGCTCAGCAGTTCGGGCGTCACGCCTTCGAGGTCGCGCAGATCCTGCGAGACTTCCTCGACCTTCTCTTCCTTGGCGATTTCCATCGTCAGCAGCGCATCCTTGGCACGGGTGCGCAGCTCGGTGACGGTGTCTTCGTCGAAGGCCTCGATCTCCAGCATTTCCTGCATGGGGACGTAGGCGACTTCTTCCAGGCTGGTGAAGCCTTCGGCGATCAGGATGTCGGCGACTTCGGCGTCGACGTCCAGCTTCTCGACGAAGAGCTTGCGCACGCTCTCGGCTTCCAGCTCGTGCTTGGCGGCCGATTCCTCGGCCGACATGATGTTGATGCGCCAGCCGGTCAGCTCGGACGCCAGGCGCACGTTCTGGCCGCCACGGCCGATGGCGATGGCGAGGTTTTCCTCGTCGACGACGACGTCCATGGCATGGCGCTCTTCATCGACCACGATGGACTGCACATTGGCCGGGGCCAGGGCGCCGATGACGAACTGGGCCGGGTCTTCGCTCCACAGCACGATGTCCACGCGCTCGCCGGCCAGCTCGGTCGTCACGCCGTTGACGCGCGAACCGCGCACGCCGACGCAGGTGCCGATGGGGTCGACGCGGCGGTCGTGGCTGACGACGGCGATCTTGGCGCGGCTGCCGCTGTCGCGGGCGCAGCTCTTGATCTCCAGCAGGCCCTGCTCGATTTCCGGCACTTCCTGCGCGAAGAGTTCCTTCATGAACTCGGGCGCCGAGCGCGACAGCATGATCTGCGGGCCACGCTGGGTCGGGTCGACGCCCAGGATGACGGCACGCACGCGGTCGCCGGTGCGCAGGTTCTCTTTCGAGATCATCTCGCTGCGCTTCAGGCGCCCTTCGACGCGGCCGCTCTCGACAATGATGTCGCCCTTGTCCAGGCGCTTGACCGTGCCGACGAAGATCTTCTCGCCGCGCGACATGAAGTCGTTCAGCAGCTGCTCGCGCTCGGCGTCGCGGATCTTCTGCAGGATGACCTGCTTGGCGGCCTGGGCGCCGATGCGGCCGATGGGCACGGACTCGACGGGTTCCTCGATGTGGTCGTCCACCTCGATGTCGGCGATCTGCTCCTGGGCTTCGAACAGCAGGATCTCAGCGTCGGCGTTCTGCAGGCCGGCCTCATTGGGCACGACATGCCAGCGGCGGAAGGTCTCGTATTCGCCGGACTCGCGATCCACGCTCACGCGGATGTCGGCTTCACCGCCGTAAATCTTCTTGGTGGCCGAGGCCAGCGCGGCTTCCACCGCACCGAACACGACATCACGCTCCACGCTCTTCTCGCGCGAGATTGCGTCCACCAGCATCAACATTTCGCGGTTCATTGCTTGAGACCTCCGTCAACCTTGTCTTGGCCGGGCACCGCCTGATCAGGCTCGCCCGCTTGTTTCTTAGCCGTTGCCTTCTTCGGCTTGATGACGCCCCGCTGGCCGGGCTTGCGATCGGGCGCCGGCTCACCGCCGCGCCCCTTGAAACTGAACTGCGGCACCAGGCGCGCTTCGCGCACTTCATCGAGCGTGAAGTCCAGCGCGTGCTCGGCGCCCTCGTCGTCAAACACCAGACGCCAGGCCTGGTCGCTCGCCGCTTCAGGCTGCGCACTGACGATGCCGCGGTACTTTTTGCGCCCCTGGAAGGGCATCTTCAGCGTGATGTCGATTTCCTGGCCGGCAAAACGCGCATAGTGGGCGGCATTGCGCAGCGGGCGATCCAGCCCCGGCGAGGAGACCTCGAGCCGGGAATATTCGAACGCTTCGACTTCCAGCACATACTGCAACTGGCGAGTGACCTTCTCGCAATCGTCCACCGTGATCAACTCGCCGGCGGCAGCTTGGGGAGCCAGCTTGTCGATGGTGACGCGCAGAGTTCCACCACTGGCACTGCGATCGCAGTCCACGAGTTCGTAACCGAGTCCGGTCACGGTCGTTTCCACAGCGGTTTGCCAACTCATTCGGTGTTGCGGGCGTCTAGCGAGAAGAAAATCGAAAAAGCAAAAAAAATGGGCTGGATGAATCCGCCCACTCGTTCACCGGATACCGCGCCCCGGGGGATGTCGTCCGGGGCTCGTTGAAAGACCCCCACAGGCTATCCTGCGCAGTTCTCTCGTTTCTAGTGAAGCTCGGATTGTACTGTGCAAGTCCCATGCCGGCAAGCTGCTACGCCCTGCGCATGCCAGAATCTGAGGCTGTTTGAGACCTCACAGGAGACAAGAATGGGCTTTCTCGCCGGCAAGCGGCTGCTGATCACGGGCGTGCTGTCCAACCGCTCCATCGCCTACGGCATTGCCCGTGCCTGCCACCGCGAAGGGGCGGAACTGGCCTTCAGCTACCAGGGCGAGCGCTTCAAGGACCGCATCAGCGAGTTCGCCGCCGAATTCGGCTCCAAGCTGATCTACGACTGCGACGTGACCAGCGACGAGCAGATGCAGGCCCTGTTCGACCAACTCGGCGAAGTCTGGCCGGAATTCGACGGCTTTGTCCACTCCATCGGTTTCGCGCCGCGCGAGGCCATCGCAGGCGACTTTCTCGAGGGCATGACGCGCGAGAACTTCCGCATCGCCCATGACATCTCGGCCTACAGCTTCCCGGCCATGGCCAAGCTGGCGGCGCCCCGCCTGCGCCCCGGCTCGGCCCTGCTGACCCTGAGCTACCTCGGCGCCCTGCGCATCGTGCCCAACTACAACACCATGGGCCTGGCCAAGGCCAGCCTGGAAGCCAGCGTGCGCTACCTGGCCTCGGCCCTCGGCCCCAAGGGCGTGCGGGTCAACGGCATCTCGGCCGGCCCGATCAAGACGCTGGCCGCCTCGGGCATCAAGGACTTCGGCAAGCTGCTGGGCCAGTTCGCCGCCCAGGCGCCCATCCGCCGCAACGTGACCATCGACGACGTGGGCAACACGGCCGCCTTCCTGCTGTCCGACCTGTCGGCCGGCATCAGCGCCGAGATCACCTACGTGGACGGCGGCTTCAGCCACACGGCCATGGCGATGGACTAAGCCGACCCAGACCTTCTCGCGACGACCGCGGCGCGCCGACCAGGCCCGCCGCGGTTTCTTTTTGGCCCCTACAACTCGTGACATTTGCACAAATCAGCCGTGCAAGTCCTTACAAGACTGACATCCTTGGTCAGCGGCTAACAGAAATCGTCAGTCGATCTGAGCCCGTGACGGTCAGAACCGACGAGCGGCGTCAGTTTTGACGCCTTTTGGCCATGGCATGGGCGTTGCACCGGTGAGCTGTCCTCTCTCGGAGCAGCCGCATGATTTGCCCTCCCCCGCCGCGCCTCGTCCGCATCGCCGCCCTGGCCTTCGCCGGCAGCTTGAGCGCCGGCCCGTTGCTGGCCCAGACCATCACGGTCTACAGCAACGGCAACCTGCCCATCGCCACCTCCCGCCAGCTGACGGCCTATGTGCCGCTGTCGCCCAACACCGTGACCTGGACGGTCAACGGCATTGCGGGCGGCAACACCACCGTCGGCACGGTCAGCGACCGCGGGCTCTACACGGCGCCAGCCACGGTGCCCATGCAGAGCGACGTGACCGTCACGGCGACCAGCACGGCCTTCCCGGCGAAATCGGGCAGCGTCACGCTCAGCATCACCCAGGTCCAGCCGCGGCTGTGGGGCATCAGCCCGGCAGCCGTGCCCGTGGGCGCCTTCACGATCAGGCTCAATGGCGCGTCCTTCCCGTCCAATGTGGCGGTGAAGATCGGCGACCTGGACGCGGCGGTCACGCGCATCTCGGCCACGCAGCTGCAGGCCTCGGCCACGGCGCCGAGCACCTGGCTGGGCAAGACACAGCGGGTGCAGGTCTGGGCCACGGGCCTGGGCGCCATCGGTTCCGACGTCGTCAACCTGTCGATCTCGGCCTCCGCCCCAGCCCCTGCACCGACGCCGGCCCCCTCCCCCGCGCCCACGCCGGCTCCTTCTCCTGCGCCCACGCCCAGCCCGGCTCCGCCGCCTGCGCCGACACCCGCTCCCGGCCCTGGCCAAGGCACAGCCAATCTGGCCGCCGCCCGCTTCCTGGAGCAAGCGACATTCGGCCCGAATGCAAGCACGGTCGCTCGCGTGCAGAGCCTGGGCCACGACGCCTGGCTGACCGAGCAGTTCGCTCTGGCCGAAACCGCCATCGCGACACCGTCCGACGGCCGCACCTCGACCGTGGCCACCCAGATGCTGAGCCGCCTGACCGACGCGCCCGACCAGCTGCGTCAACGCGTCGCCTATGCGCTGGCCCAGGTCATCGTCATCTCGGCCAACAAGAACATCTACGCCGAGGAGATCGCGCCGCATCTGCGCACGCTGAGCAAGAACGCCTTCGGCAACTACCGCACGCTGCTGGAAGAGGTGGCGCGCAGCCCGCAGATGGGCAAATACCTCGACCTCGCCAACAGCAACAGGCCGCTGGGCGGCTCTTCGGCCAACGAGAACTTCGCCCGCGAGCTGATGCAGCTCTTCACCATCGGCCTAGTCAAGCTGAACACCGACGGCAGCCCGCAACTCGACCTGTCCGGCCGCACCATCCCGACCTATGACCAGTCGACCATCCAGCAGGTGGCCCTGGCGCTGACGGGCTGGACCTATGTCGGCAGCGGCGCCAACAACTGGGAGAACTTCAGCGGCCCCATGGTGCTGCGCGAGGCCAACCATGACCAGCGCGCCAAGAGCTTCCTGGGCTGCAGCCTGCCCGCCAACCAGGGCGCGGATGCCGATCTGAAGGCCACGCTGGACTGCCTCTTCCAGCATCCCAACACGTCGCCTTTCGTGTCGCTGCGGCTGATCCGCCAGTTGGTCAAGAGCAACCCCAGCCCGGCTTATGTGCAGCGCATCGCCGCCGTGTTCAGCAACAACGGCAGCGGCGTGCGGGGCGACCTGCAAGCCGTCGTGCGGGCCATCCTGCTCGACCCGGAGGCCCGCAACGACACGGCCAGCACCAACGACGGCCGGCTGCGCGATCCCGTCCAGCACATCGCCGCCACGCTGCGCGCGCTGAACGGCGGCTTCCAGTCCGGCAACAACCTCGGCTGGGAGATCGGCCGCGCCGGCCAGACGCCGCTGACACCGCCCTCGGTCTTCGGCCACTACTCGCAGCTTTTCCGCCTGCCGCAAACGACGCTGGCCGCACCCGAGTTCCAGATCTACACGCCCACCGAAGCCACGCTGCGCGGCAACTTCCTGTGGTCCCTGCTGACCCAGCCGGGCAGCAATATGCGCATCAATCTGCAGCCCTTCAGCGCGGTGGCCAGTGACACGACGGCCCTGATCAACGCGGTCGACCAGGCCCTGCTGTGGGGCCGCATGACACCGGCCATGCGCCAGAGCCTGGCCAATGCCATCAACGCCCAGCCCGATGCGACCCAGCGCATGCAGACGGCGCTCTACCTGACGCTGCTGTCCGGCCAGCACGCCATCCAACACTGAGGAGCGCAGCCATGACCAACCACAACACCACCCGCCGCGCCCTGCTGCGCGCCGCCTGCGCCCTGACCGCCGCACCCGCCCTGCCGAGCTTCGCGCAGACCACCGAGGACTACCGCGCCCTGGTCTGCGTCTTCCTGGCCGGCGGCTGCGACGGCCACAACGTGCTGATCCCGCAGAGCACAGCCGCCTACGCCGCCTACCGCAGCATCCGCGGCGGCCTGGCCCTGCCCGACCAGTCGGCCAGCCTGCTGCCCATCACGACGACCGAAGGCGTGCCCTACGCGCTGAATTCCGGCCTGCAGGCCATCCACCCGCTGTGGGCCCAGGGCAAGCTGGCGGCCATTGCAAACGTTGGCCCCTTGCTCGCGCCGACGACGCGAGCCCAGATCACGGCCGGCACGGCCACCCTGCCCGCCAACCTGTTCTCCCACTCCGACCAGATGCAGCAGACCCAGGCCGGCAACGGCAGCGGCGGCGGCACGGGCTGGGGTGGTCGCACGGCGGACGCGATGATGGCTCGCAACGGCACGTCGCGCTTCCCGGCGGCCGTGTCCATGTCGGGCGGCGCCCTGTTCGCCAACGGCGCCCAGGTGCCCAGCGCCAGCTTGATTCCGGGCTTCAACCTCGACGTCAGCGGCATGAACACCTGGCCGGCCTCGGCCACGACGGCGCGCAGCCAGGCACTGAACGAGATCCTGGCCCTGGACGGCGGCGTGCGCCTCATCCAGGGCGCCAACCAGGTCAGGCGCGATGCGCTGAGCCTGGGCACCCTGCTGCGCAACAGCGGCGCGGGCACGGTCAACACCGTCTTCCCCGGTACCGAGCTGGGCCGCCAGCTGCAGCAGGTGGCACGCGTCATCGCGCTGCGCAACAGCGTCGGCGTCAGGCGCCAGGTCTTCTTCGTGCAGCTGGGCGGCTTCGACACCCACAGCGGCCAGAGCTGGCAGCAGTGGGACCTGCTGCGCCAGCTGGGCGACGCCATGGGCGCCTTCTACAACGCCACCGTCGAGCTGGGCGTGTCGCAGATGGTCACCAGCTTCACGCAGAGCGAGTTCGGCCGCTCCCTGCAGCCCAGCGGCTCGGGCACCGACCACGGCTGGGGCAACCACCACCTCATCCTGGGCGGCGCGGTCAAGGGCGGCCAGGTCTATGGCCACTTCCCCTCCCCGGCCCTGGGCGGCATCGACGACGCGGGCAGCCGCGGCGCCCTGATCCCGTCCACCTCGCTGGAGCAGTTCGGCGCGACACTTGCGCGTTGGTTCGGGCTGGACGCCGCCGCGGTGGCGACGGCCTTCCCGGCGATCACCGCCTTCTCGCCGCAAGATCTCGGCTTCATGACTGCATGACCCCGTCCGCCAGCCGCACCCAGCTCCTGCCTCCAAGTCCTGCGCTGGCGCCTTATGTCCAGGCCATCGCGGTGCGGCGGCCCAGCCCCGAGGGGCCGGCGCTACCGGCGGTGCAATGCTTCCCCGCCAATGTGCAGGGCGCCCTCACCGTGCTGCACCGCGGCGACTGGCTCGACGCCGACTCGGGCCTGTCGCTGGCCGACCTGGAGCTGGCTGGCCCTCGCCTCAAGCCCGCGCGGCGGGCCTATGCCAACGACCCGGCCATCACGACGGTGCTGCTGCGCCCCGGCGTGCTGAGCTGGCTGTTCGACCTGCCGGCAGCGGAATGGGTCAACCGCCGCGGCCCGGCGGCCGAGGTCATCGGCTGGCAGACGGCCGAAGTGCTGTTGTCGCAATTGCGGCGCGCCAGCAGCACGGCGGCCCAGGTCTGGATCATCGAACAGCAGTTGCACTGCTGGGTCGAGAGGGCCCAGGCGCGTCGCGTCTGGCAGCCGCCGCCGCGCCTGCCCGCAACGGCTCTGAGCGTGGGCGATTGGGCCGACGTGGCCACCTCCAGCGCGCGCCAGTTGCAGCGCCGCGTCGGCGACGCCCTCGGCCTGTCGCCCAAGGCCTGGCTGCGCATCGAGCGCCTGAACGAAGGCCTGCGCCAGCTCGCCGACGGCACAGCCCTGGCCGACGTGGCCGCGCAATGCGGCTTCAGCCACGCGGGTCATATGGTGCGCGAGTTCCGCGCCCTCACCGGCCTGAGCCCGGCCGGCGTGCGCCGCGACCTGGCTCGCCACGAGGGCTTGCCCTGGCGCATGGGCAGCACGCTCGCCTGAAAGCGCTTACATTGCGGCCGACTCTGACGAGGAGACTCGATGAAGAAGGCCCTCCTGTACGCCGCCGGCCTGCTGGCCCTGTCGATGCCACTGTCGGCGGCCGCCACCGATGCCGTGCCGTGGAAACCGGCCGCCGTCATCGCCCTGGCCGAAAAGTCCGCCCGCTGGCAACTGGCGGCACTGGAGCGCGGCGAGCATCCCCGCTCGGTCAAGTCCATGCCCGACCCCAAGGGCTGGGAGCAAGGCGCCCTCTTCGTCGGCCTCGTCGCCCTGGCCGAGCGCAGCAAGCAGCCCGAGTTCACAGCCGCCATCCTGCAGCGCGGCCAGGACAACGGCTGGCAGCCTGGGCACCGCGTCTATCACGCCGACGACCACACCATAGGCGCGGCCTACCTCTGGGCGGCGCGCCACGGTGCAGGCAGCGCGGCCATCGTGCCGCTGCGCGAGCGCTTCGACCAGATTCTGGCCAGCCCGAGCGCCGTCGACCTGCACTTCGTCGAACTGCCTGACCGCAGCGTGCCCTCGGTGGACCGCTGGTCCTGGTGCGACGCCATCTTCATGGCGCCGCCCGTCTGGCTGGAGATGGCCCGCCGCACCGGCGACCGCCGCTATGCCGACTTCGCGATGAAGGAGTTCTGGGCGACGACGGCGCTGCTCTACGACAGGGAAGAGCACCTCTACTTCCGCGACAGCCGCTTTTTCGAGCGCCGCGACGCCAACGGCCGCAAGGTGTTCTGGTCGCGCGGCGACGGCTGGGTGTTCTCGGGCCTGGCGCGCATGCTGGAGCAACTGCCGAAGAAGCACCCCGACCGGCCACGCGTCATCGCCATCTTTCGCGAGATGGCGGCCAAGCTGAAGGCCATCCAGAAGCCCGATGGCTACTGGGCGCCCTCGCTGCTGGGCGATCCCGAGACGGCCCTGCCCGAGTCCAGCGGCACGGGCTTCTACACCCATGGCTTCGCCTGGGGCATCAAGGCCGGGCTGCTGGATCGCAAGACCTACGAACCCACCTTGCGCAAGGGCTGGGCCGCACTGACGCGAGCCGTACATGCCGATGGCAAGGTCGGCTATGTGCAGCCGGTGGGCGACCGGCCGGACGCCGTCGAGTTCGACGACACCCAGCACTATGGCGTCGGCGCCTTCTTGCTGGCGGCCACCGCCGTGGCCGACCTCAAGCTGACGAAATAGCGCCGAGCAGGCCTCAGGCCTTCACGCAGTCCACGTAATAGCGGCCGCGGCCGGTCTCCTCGTCGACTTCGTGCACGAGGCCGTGCACATCGGTCGCGAAGCCCGGGAACTTGGCGTTGAAGCTGCGCGTGAACTTCAGGTAGTCGCAGATCTTCTTGTTGAAGCGCTCGCCCGGGATCAGCAGCGGGATGCCGGGCGGGTAAGGCGTCAGCAGCGAGGTCGTGATGCGGCCTTCCAGCTCGTCGATGCCGACGCGCTCGGTCTTGCGCTGCGCGATATGGGCATAGGCGTCCGTGGGCGTCATGGCCGGCTGCAGATTGGACAGATACATGTCCGTCGTCAGGCGCGCGATGTCCCCCTCGGCATAGGCCTGGTGGATGCTCTGGCAGAGGTCGCGCAGGCCCATGCGCTCGTACTTGGGGAACTGGGCACAGAACTCCGGCAGGATGCGCCACAGCGGCGCATTCTTGTCGTAGTCGTCCTTGAACTGCTGCAGCGCGGTCAGCAGCGTGTTCCAGCGGCCCTTGGTGATGCCGATGGTGAACATGATGAAGAACGAGTACAGACCCGTCTTCTCGACCACCACGCCGTGCTCGACGAGGAACTTGGTCACGACAGACGCCGGGATGCCGGTGGCGGCAAAGCGGCCTTCCATGTCCAGCCCGGGCGTGATGATGGTGGACTTGATGGGGTCCAGCATGTTGAAGCCTTCGGCCATGGCGCCGAAGCCATGCCACTCCTCGTCGGCATGCAGCATCCAGTCGGCCGACACGGGCTCGCTGCCCTCCTCGGCGCGCAGGAAGTCCGGCCCCCAGACCTTGAACCACCAGTCGTCGGCGTAATCGGCCTCGACCTTGCGCATGGCGCGGCGGAAGTCCAGCGATTCGCGGATGCTTTCCTCCACCAGGGCCGTGCCGCCGGGCGGCTCCATCATGGCGGCGGCCACGTCGCAGCTCGCGATGATCGAGTACTGCGGGCTGGTGCTGGTGTGCATCAGATAGGCCTCGTTGAAGAGGTGCTTGTCGAGCTTGACGCTCTGCGAGTCCTGCACGAGCACCTGGGAGGCCTGCGAGATGCCGGCCAGCAGCTTGTGCGTGGACTGGGTCGCGTAGACCATGGCTTCCTTGGGGCGCGGGCGGTTCTTGCCCATCGCGTGGAACTGGCCGTAGAAATCGTGGAAGGCCGCGTGCGGCAGCCAGGCCTCGTCGAAGTGCAGCGTCGGGATGTAGCCGTCGAGCTTCTTCTTGATGGTCTCGGTGTTGTAGAGCACGCCGTCGTAGGTGCTCTGAGTCAGCGTGACGATAGAGGGCCGGACGGTCTCGGGATCGACGTGGGCCAGCAGCGGGTTGGCAGCGATCTTGGCGCGGATGGCCTCAGGGCTGAACTCGCTCTCGGGGATGGGACCGATGATGCCGTAGTGGTTGCGCGTCGGCGTCATGAAAACGGGAATGGCGCCGCACATGATGATGGCGTGCAGATTGCTCTTGTGGCAGTTGCGGTCGATGACGACGACGTCGCCCGGCGCCACCGTGTGGTGCCAGACCATCTTGTTGGATGTGCTGGTGCCGTTGGTGACGAAGAAGCAATGGTCGGCGTTGAAGATGCGCGCGGCATTCTTCTCGCTGGCGGCGACCGGTCCGGTGTGGTCCAGCAGCTGGCCGAGTTCTTCCACGGCATTGCAGACGTCGGCGCGCAGCATGTTCTCGCCGAAGAACTGGTGGAACATCTGGCCGACCGGGCTCTTCAGGAAAGCCACGCCGCCGGAGTGGCCGGGGCAGTGCCAGGAGTAGGAACCGTCCTGGGCATAGTCCATCAGCGCCTTGAAGAAGGGCGGCGCCAGGCCGTCGAGGTAGCTTTTGGCCTCGCGGATGATGTGGCGGGCCACGAACTCCGGCGTGTCCTCGAACATGTGGATGAAGCCGTGCAGTTCGCGCAGCACATCGTTGGGCAGATGCTGGCTGGTGCGCGTCTCGCCGTACACGTAGATCGGAATGTCCGGGTTGCGGTTGCGGATCTCCTGGATGAACTTGCGCAGGTTCAGCACGACCGGGTCCATCTCGGGGCCGGCCGTGAATTCCTCGTCGTCGATGGAGAGGATGAAGGCCGAGGCGCGGCTTTGCTGCTGGGCGAACTGCGACAGGTCGCCATAGCTCGTCACGCCCAGGACTTCCATGCCCTCTTTCTGGATGGCTTCGGCCAGCGCGCGAATGCCAAGACCCGAGGTGTTCTCGGAACGGTAGTCCTCGTCAATGATGACGATGGGGAAATGGAAACGGATCATGGCGGCCTCCAGCGGGCGGGGCATCAGAAAAACGAAGCGGCGAAGTGTAGGGCCGCGAGGTGTCCTGACCGTGTCCTGCGGGTCTAAACTGGATCGACACCACAGCCTTGGGAGGCAAGATGGATTGGAACTGGGCCACCATGTGGTGGATCGCGGCCGGTGTGCTGGTCGCCGCCGAACTCGCAACGGGCAGTTTCTATCTGCTGATGCTGGCTGTGGGCGCTGCCGCCGGCGCGCTGGCGGCTCATCTCGGCCTGGGTGTGACGGGCCAGATCATCGCGGCAGCCGTCGTCGGCGGTGCCGCCGTAGCGGTCCTGCACCAGCGCCGCGCCAAGGCCCCCAAGGCTGAACCGGCCTCCAGCAATCCCGACGTCAACCTCGACATCGGCCAGAGCGTGCAGGTCGACGTCTGGTCGGCCGATGGCCATGCGCAGGTGCAGTACCGCGGCGCAGCCTGGCGAGCGCGTTTCATCGGCAACGCGCCGGCCGAGCGAGGCCGGCATGTGATCCGCGCCGTGGAAGGCAGCTGCCTGCTGCTGGATCGCTGAGACCCCTTCCCCTTCATCCCTGCCCGAGAGGCTTCATGGAAATCGCACTCGTCATCCTCGTCATCGCCGCCATCTTCGTCGTGCGCTCGATCAAGGTCGTGCCCCAGCAGCATGCCTGGGTGGTCGAGCGGCTGGGGCGCTATCACGCCACGCTGACCCCGGGCCTGAATTTCCTGGTGCCCTTCGTCGACAGGCTGGCCTACAAGCACTCGCTGAAGGAGATTCCGCTCGACGTGCCCAGCCAGGTCTGCATCACCAAGGACAATACCCAGCTGACCGTCGACGGCATCCTCTATTTCCAGGTCACCGATCCGATGCGCGCCAGCTATGGCGCGAGCAACTATGTCATCGCCATCACACAGTTGGCACAGACGACGTTGCGCTCCGTCATCGGCCGCATGGAGTTGGACCGCACCTTCGAGGAGCGCGCCGTCATCAATACCTCGGTCGTCGAGGCCCTGGACGAAGCCGCCTTGAACTGGGGCGTCAAGGTGCTGCGCTACGAAATCAAGGATCTGACACCGCCCCCCGCGATCCTGCATTCCATGCAGGCCCAGATCACGGCCGAGCGCGAGAAACGCGCGCTGATTGCGGCCTCAGAGGGCCGGCGCCAGGAGCAGATCAACATCGCCACCGGTGAACGCGAGGCGGCGATCGCGCGCTCGGAAGGCGAAAAGCAGGCGGAGATCAACCAGGCCCAGGGCCAGGCCGCGGCAATCACGGCCGTGGCCGACGCGACCTCGGATGCCATCCGCAAGATCGCCGCTGCCATCCAGCAGCCGGGCGGGGATCAGGCCGTGCAGCTCAAGGTCGCCGAGAAGGCCGTCGACGCCTATGCCCAGCTTGCGCAGAAGAACAACACGATGATCGTGCCCGGCAACATGACCGAGGTCTCCGGGTTGATCGGCACCGCCATGGCGCTGATGAAGGGCGGCACGCGGCCCTGAGGCCCGGGCACAAAAAAGCCCGCGAGGGCCCTGAACTAGGGCGGTCGCGGGCGCAAGACGTTCGGGGGGCGCCGAACGAAAGCGATGGAGGTGTCGCTTTTCCTAAAGATTTCTTCGGAGGTGCTCAGCTGCCCGTGATGGGGAAGCCGAGCAGTTCCGCGACAACTTCCCAAAAAGAAAACTTTTCCATTTGCACCATCCGTCAAGCAGCGTTGAGATGGCGCGCAGTGTGTAGGACAGGCCGAGAACCGTGAACTACAAACCCTGGTAGGGGGCAGGTCCGGTCAGATGATTCCCAGCTCCATCGCCTTCAGCACCGCCTGGTGCTTGGTCGACACATCGAGCGACTTGAACAGCTGCTTCATGTGGTAGTTCACCGTGTTCTCGCTGATGCCCAGCAAGCTACCGACAACCCAGGCACTCTTGCCTTCCATTGTCAGTTTCAGGATCTCCAGTTGACGCGACGGCAGCTCAACCGCCGCCGCCCGCTTCGGCGCCCACAAGCGGCCCGCAGCATCCTGGGCATGAACGGCCAGCAACTGAAGGTCCGCAATCATCCTGTTCAGCTTGATCGGATCCTTGGGCAGAGGGTCTTCGCGGTCGACGCCAAGCAAAAGTCGGCGATAGCCCGGCATCTGGACGCCGACAGCGACGCCTGTCCGGTAGCCATAGGGCGCATACATCTCCCACAACTCGCCAGCACCGGCCTCGACGTAGAAGGCCTGGTCATAGATCAAGGGCTTGGTGAGGTTCATCAAGCGCTGATGCACAGGGTCGCGCCGTGCGTAGCTGTTGTCTTTCTGGATCTCCAAGAACGCATCAGGCGTATTGCCGACGGCGTGGTACTCAGTCTTGGCACCTGGACCGCGATGCTCGACGACCATCAGCCCAACGACCAGACCGAAGTCCAGATCGTTGGCGAAGTCGATCAGCCCCTGTCGAAAAGACGTGAGATCTGCCGCTTGACTGACTTGTTCGTACCGCTGGAGGTTCATGCGCTACTAGGGTTGGTAGGCGCAGTACGGCGTCGACGAACGCAAACTGCAAGCCATCCAAATGACGGGGAGATCCGAATGCAGATGGCAGCCTGGCAACTGATGGCCTGCGATACGGTCGTTAAGACTGTAAACGAGTTTGAAAAGGTGACTCACGACCTGCGTCAAATCGGCAGCAGCGTCCGAGTGCACGATGCACGCTCCGGGCTGAGATGCGGCCAGGAGGTCTGGGCCGCGCTGGCCGACGGCGAGGCCATCCAGATCGCCTGGGAATGGACGGAGATCCAGCCCGACGTCGTTGCGCTCTTCGATCCGATGAACATCCTCTGCAACGTCGCCCTCATCGATGGGCATGGCCACGAACTCGCCCGTTCGCGCCGCATGCTGCACCTCAACAACGTCGTGCATCAACTCGACTGGCGCGTTTCGCTGGACTGGCGTTGCGCCAACTGACCGAATGATTCATCTCGGGCGTGCCGCGATGGGTTATGATGGCAGGCTTGCAGGAGAGGTGGATGAGCGGTTTAAGTCGCACGCCTGGAAAGCGTGTGTGGGTTAATAGCCCACCGCGGGTTCGAATCCCGCCCTCTCCGCCAAGCATGACCGGGCCCCTCAGGGGCCCGTTTTGCTTTTCGGCCCGGGAACTGATCGATGTCGACCGCAGTTCACCCCCTCGAAAACGCAGTTCGTCGCGCGGCGCTGGTTCAGCGCCCAAGCTTGTTCAACACTTCAATCCGCGCCTTGCCAACCAGCAAGGCTGGAGTCGGAGATGCCAAGAGTGAAAAACGGGTGGTTGTGCTTGAGTCTGAGCTTCGGGCTGCTGGTTGGCGGCCTGCCGGCTGAGGCCAGTGAAGTCGTCAAGCTCGCCCGCCTTGTGGTCAGCGGCAAGCGCGGCCCCGCCGAAACCCCACGGGCCGCCCCGGCGGAGCAGCGCCCGGCCCCGGCCAGCCCCCAGGCACATGGCAACGGCGGCAACGACGATGCCGGCACGGCACCCGCTCCGGCACGCGGCCTCGTCTCCTGACCAGACAAAAGAAAATGCGCCGAAACCTCACGGTTTCGGCGCATTGCTGTTTTTGGCGGAGTGGACGGGGCTCGAACCCGCGACCCCCGGCGTGACAGGCCGGTATTCTAACCAACTGAACTACCACTCCGCGTGGGATGAATTCGATACCGTCTTTCGACAATATCCAAGCTCATCAAACTCACCTGCCTTGCGGCAGGAATTTCCCGTCTTGCGACGGATTGCCAAACAAGTTTGGCGTCCCCTAGGGGATTCGAACCCCTGTAATCACCGTGAAAGGGTGGTGTCCTAGGCCTCTAGACGAAGGGGACATTATATTTTCGCTGCGACCCGCCAAATCCCTGGAAATTTGGTGGAGGTAAGCGGGATCGAACCGCTGACCTCTTGCATGCCATGCAAGCGCTCTCCCAGCTGAGCTATACCCCCGGATAAACCGGTCGCAAAAAATAAACGGCCAATAAGGCCGTTCATTTTATCGGGCGGACCCGATGGAATCCTTGGCGGAGTGGACGGGGCTCGAACCCGCGACCCCCGGCGTGACAGGCCGGTATTCTAACCAACTGAACTACCACTCCGCGTGGGATGAATTCGATACCGTCTTTCGACAACATCCAAGCTCATCAAGCTTGCCTGTCTTGCGACAGGAATTCCCGTCTTGCGACGGATTGCCAAAGCAATTTTGGCGTCCCCTAGGGGATTCGAACCCCTGTAATCACCGTGAAAGGGTGGTGTCCTAGGCCTCTAGACGAAGGGGACTAATCCTTCACGACTTGAACCGCGCGCCACTCAAAACTCCCGAAGGATATTTGGTGGAGGTAAGCGGGATCGAACCGCTGACCTCTTGCATGCCATGCAAGCGCTCTCCCAGCTGAGCTATACCCCCGATGTTTTCAACTCGTTCGTTGCCGACTTCGTTGTTAACAGCGCTGTTCAAGCGAGACCAAGAGTATATGACGAAAATCAGGCCGCTTGCAAGCGTTCGAGAACTTTTTTCTTGTCGAACTGCTCGAGCACGGCATCCACGCTCGGAGTTTGCGCACGACCGCACACCAGCACGCGCACCGGCACGGCCAGCTGAGGCATCTTCAAACCGGTGGCGGTCAGCGTTTCCTTCAGGGCCTGCTGAATGCTGGCCTTGTTCCAATCGGCCAGGGCGGACAGGCGCTCGGCCAGTGCCGCGAGCGCCGGACGCACCGCGTCCGTGATGTGGGCCGCCAGGTCTTCAGCAGAAGGCGTGACCGGCACGAAGTACATGGCCAGCCAGTCCGCCAGGGCGACAGCGGTTGCGCAACGATCCTTGAACAGGCCCACCTTGGGCTGCACCTGCTCGAGCGTCGCTGCGATGCCCTTGGCTTGGAGCTGGGAGACGGCGAGTTCGGCCAGGCGGCCCTCGTCCATCTGCTTCAGATAGTGGGCATTGACCCAGTCCAGCTTGGCCGGGTCCCACTGGGCCGGGCTCTTGGACAGGTGGGAGCCGTCGAACCAGGCCACCATCTGCTCGGCCGAGAACAGCTCATCGTCGCCGTGGCTCCAGCCCAGGCGGGCCAGGTAGTTCAGCATCGCCTCGGGCAGATAGCCACTGTCGGCATACGCGGTCACGCTGACGGCGCCGCGGCGCTTGGACAGCTTCTGGCCGTCATCGCCCAGGATGATGGGCAGGTGGCCGAACCGCGGCAGCGGCGCGCCGAGGGCGTTGAAGATGTTGATCTGCCAGGGCGTGTTGTTGATGTGTTCGTCGCCGCGGAAGACATGGCTGATGCGCATGTCCCAGTCGTCCACCACGACCGCAAAGTTGTAGGTCGGCACGCCATCCGTGCGGGCGATGATGAGGTCGTCGATCTCGCGGTTGTTGATGGTGATCGTGCCCTTGACCAGGTCGTCCCAGCTCACGTCGCCCTCGACGGGGTTGGCAAAGCGGATGACCGGCTTCACGCCCTCGGGAGGCGTCGGCAGCAGCTTGCCGGGCTCGGGCCGCCAGCGGCGGTCGTAGAGGGTCTTCTCGCCGCGGGCCTTCTGGGCCTCGCGCATCTCGGTCAACTCTTCGGGCGTCGCATAGCAGCGATAGGCCTTGCCCTCGCTGATGAGCTGGTCGACGACGGCCTGGTAGCGGTCCAGGCGCTGCATCTGGTAGATCGGACCCTCGTCATAGCTCAGGCCCAGCCAGTTCATCGCCGCGATGATCTGGTCGACCGAATCCTGTGTGGAGCGGGCGACGTCGGTGTCCTCGATACGCAGCACGAACTCGCCGCCATGGTGGCGGGCATAGGCCCAGGAATACAGGGCGGTGCGGGCCGTACCCAGGTGCAGGAAGCCGGTCGGGGACGGCGCGATGCGCGTGCGGATCTTGTCGAAGGAACTCATCGGATGGTCAATGTTGAAAGGCCACGCAGCAGGTCGTCGGTGATGTCGTCGACATGCTCAAGGCCGACGGCCAGGCGGATCAGACCCTGCCCGATGCCAGCGGCTTGACGCTGCTCCTCGGTCAGGCGGCCATGCGAGGTCGTCGCGGGGTGGGTGATGATGGATTTGGTATCGCCGAGATTGGTGGCGATGGACAGCACGCGGGTGCTGTCGATGACATGGAAGGCGGCCGCGCGGGCGGCCTCGGAGGTGTCGGCGCGCAGGTCGAAGGACAACACCGCCCCACCCTGCCCGCTTTGCTGGCGCATGGCCAGCTCATGCTGGGGGTGGGATGCCAGCGACGGGTAGTAGACGCGGTCGACCTCCGGCTGCGCTTCCAACCAACGTGCCACCGCAAGGGCCTGTTCGCTCTGGGCCTTCATGCGCAGGGCCAGGGTCTCCAAGCCCTTGAGCACGACCCAGGCGTTGAAAGGTGCCAGCGTCATGCCTACGGTGCGAAGGACGGGGCCGAAGACATCGCGGATCAGCCGGTTGGGCCCGCACAGCGCTCCAGCCATCACGCGGCCCTGGCCGTCCATGTATTTGGTGGCCGAATGCATGACGATGTCGGCGCCCATCTCCGCCGGCCGCTGCAGGGCTGGCGTCGAGTAGGTGTTGTCGACGGCCAGGATGGCGCCGGCCCCGTGGGCGATGTCGGCCAGGGCACGGATATCGCAGACCTCGGTCAGCGGGTTGGTCGGCGTCTCGGCGAAGAGCAAACGGGTCGTCGTCTTGACCGCCGCGCGCCATTCGCCCAGATCGGTCTGCGAGACGAACGTCGTCTCGACACCGAACTTGGCGAATTCCTTGGCAAAGAGGTTGATCGTCGAGCCGAACACCGAACGTGAGCAGACCACATGGTCGCCGGCCTTCAGCACGCCCATGCCCAGCAGCAGGATGGCGCTCATGCCGGTGGACGTCGCGATGGCCCCCTCCGTACCCTCCAGAGCCGCCAGGCGGGCCTCCAGGCTGCGCACCGTCGGATTGCTGGTGCGCGAGTAGGTGAAGTCCTCGGAGTTGGAGAACTTGCGCGCCGAGGTCTCGGCGTCCGGCTGGACGTAGGCCGTCGTCAGGAACAGGGCTTCGGAGTTCTCGCCATGCTGGCTGGGCTCCAGCGACGTGCGAACGGCCAGCGTCTCGGGGCGCAGGCCGTCGGGCAGGCGTCGCTCTGCGCTCATTCGCTCAGCCTTCGCCGCCGCCCTGCAGGGCCAGGCGGCCGCGTGAGTCGGCGTCTTCCTCGGTGGACTGGCTGGTGCGCTGCTCGCGCATCGCCTGGAAGTCGGCCAGGCTGACGTCGCCCGTCACGTAGTGGCCGTCGAAGCAGCTCGCCTCGAAACCGGCCAGGCCAGGGCGCAGCGCAGCGACGACGCGCTTCATCGCATCGACGTCCTGGTAGATCAGCGCATCGGCGCCGATGTATTCGCGGATCTCTTCGATGGAACGGTTGTGGGCGATCAGCTCCTCGGCCGTCGGCATGTCGATGCCATAGACATTGGGGAAACGCACCGGCGGCGCGGCCGAGGCCAGATAGACCTTGCGCGCGCCGGCCTCGCGGGCCATCTGCACGATTTCCTTGGACGTGGTGCCGCGCACGATGGAGTCGTCCACCAGCAGCACGTTGCGGCCCTTGAACTCCAGGCCAATGGCGTTGAGCTTCTGGCGCACGCTCTTCTTGCGCGCGCCCTGCCCCGGCATGATGAAGGTGCGGCCGACGTAGCGGTTCTTCACGAAGCCCTCGCGATAGGGCTTGCCGATGCGGTGGGCCAGCTGCATGGCCGAGGGGCGGCTGCTCTCGGGGATGGGGATGACGACGTCGATGTCGCTCGGCGGCATCGTGGAGATGACGCGCTGGGCCAGGGTCTCGCCCATGTTGAGCCGGGCCTGGTAGACCGAGATGCCGTCCATCACGGAGTCCGGGCGGGCCAGGTAGACGAACTCGAACATGCAGGGGTTGAGCGACGGGTTGTCGTTGCACTGCTCGGTGTGCAGCTTGCCCGTCATGTCGACGAACAAGGCCTCGCCGGGCGCCAGGTCGCGCTCCAGCTGGTGGCCGGTGCCCTCCAGCGCCACGCTCTCGCTGGCCACCATGAACTCGCCGTTGGCCGAGCGGCCAAAACACAGCGGGCGGATGCCGAAGGGGTCGCGGAAGGCCAGCAGGCCCTGGCCAGCGATGAGCGCGATGACGGCATAGCTGCCCTTGATGCGCTTCTGCACGGCGCGCACGGCGGAGAAGATCTCCTTGGGCGTCAGCGGCAGGTCGCGCGCGGCCAGCTCCAGCTCGTGGGCCAGCACATTGATCAGCACCTCGGTGTCGCTCTCGGTGTTGATGTGGCGGCGGTCGATGTCGAAGAGCTCATCCTTCAGCGACAGCGCATTGGTCAGGTTGCCGTTGTGCACCAGCACGATGCCGAAGGGCGCGTTGACATAGAAGGGCTGGGCCTCTTCCTCGCTGTAGGCATTGCCTGCCGTCGGGTAGCGCACCTGGCCGAGGCCGATCGTGCCCGGCAGGGCTCGCATATTGCGGGTGCGGAAGACGTCGCGCACCATGCCGCGCGCCTTGTGCATGAAGCACTTCTGGCCCTGCATCGTGACGATGCCGGCGGCGTCCTGGCCGCGGTGCTGCAGCAGCAGCAGCGCGTCATAGAGGAGCTGATTGACGGGAGAGGCAGCGAGAGCGCCGACGATGCCGCACATGGCGAGGGTCCTTAGTCAGTAGCGTCCGCTTCAGATGGGGTCATCGAGCGGGAAATAAATCGGGCGAGGGGTTCGGGCAGCAGCGGCGCGGCATCCTGCAGCACGCCGGCCAGCATTGGCGCGGCGCGCGAGGCCCGCCAGGTGGAGGATTCGGCCAGCGGCGAGGCGCCGATGACGAGCACCAGCAGCAGCGCGATGAAGAGGCCGCGCAGCGCGCCGAAGCCGGCGCCGCCGAGGCGGTCCACAGCGGACAGCGGCGTGGCATGGATCAGCATCTTCACCAGCCGCGAGGCCAGGCTCCAGACGAGGAGCACCAGGAAGAAGGCGAGGACGAGGGCGATCACATGCAGGGTCGCCGGGCCGAACTGACTGGTGAAGGAGAGCGGCAGCAGCTCCTCGACAACGGGCGCCAGTGGCGAGGCCGCGAAATAGGCGATCACCCAGCCGGCCAGTGACATGACCTCGAAGATGAGGCCGCGCCAGATGCCCAGGCCGATGGAGATCAGCAGCATGGCTGCCAACGCAAGATCGACCCAGCTGAGCGCGACGTCCATGGTGGCCTACAGCGTCAGGATGGCGCCCGGCAGGCCGGCGCCCTTGAGCTTGGCCGCGGCGCGCTCGGCCTCGTCGCGGCTGGCGAAGGGCCCCAGGCGCACGCGGATGCGGCGGCCGTCTGCCGTGTCGACGGCCTGGGCATAGGTCTTGAGACCCAGCTTCTCCACCTTGCCGCGGACTTCCTGCGCGGCCTTGTTCTCGCCGTAGGCACCGACCTGCACGATGAAGCGCGCGGCCGCGGCCTGCGTTGCAGGCTCCTTGCCTTCCAGCAGGGCCTGGGCACGGGCGCCGTCATGGGCGGTCCTGGGTTTGTCCGCGGGTTTCTCGGCGGGCTTCTCCGCCGGCTTTTCGGCGACCTTGACGGGCGGCTTTTCAGCGACCGGCTTCTCGACCACGGGCTCGGCAGGCGCGCTCGCCACGGCGACGGCCGGGGCTGGCGTTGGCGTTGAAGCCGGCTCTGCCTGCGACACCGGCTCGCGCGTCGGCACGGTCAGCGGGACGGCCGTCTCCTTGCGCGGGATGTCGATGGGCAGGTCGACCGGAATCGGCCGCGGCTGGGTCTCGAAGATCAGCGGGAAGCCGACGACGCCGGCCGCCACCAGCACGGCGGCGCCGATGAGGCGGCGGCGGGCGCGGATGCGCAGCACCTGCACGTCTTCGGCCGCAGGGGCCTTGGCGCCGGACTTGCCAGCCGACTTCTTGGGCGCCGCCGCAGTGGCGGCGTCATCGCGCTTGAGGAAGGAAAACAGGCCCATCGGCGGCGTCTGGCTCAGTGGAGGGTGGGAGGCTGGGGCGCTGTGGCACCGGCGGTCACGCGAGGCAGGCCCTGTTGGAGCACCCCGCCCACGGTGAAGAAGGATCCGAAGACCAGGATTCTATCGGCCGTGGTCGCCCCGGCGGCCGCCGCATGCAGCGCCTCGAGGGGGTTGGCGTGGGTGTGGGTCGTGACGCCGGCCGGTGTCTTCAGCCCGGCCGCCAGGAAGGCAGTCTCGAGCTGTTCGGCCGTCGCTGCACGCGGCAGCGGCAGGTCGGTGAAATGCCAGACGTCCACCAGTGGCGCGATCCTGCCCAGGATGCCCGCCAGGTCCTTGTCCGCCATGGCGCCAAAGACGGCGTGGGTGCGCGGGAAGAAGCCCATCTGGTCCAGGTTCTGGGCCAGCGCCGCCACCGCGTGCGGGTTGTGAGCCACATCCAGCACCACGGCCGGCTGGCCGGCCAGCACCTGGAAGCGGCCCGGCAGCTCGACCAGGGCCAGGCCGGTGCGCACGGCCTGGGCGCTGATGGGGAGGCGCTCATGCAGGGCCTCGAAGGCGGCCAGCACGCCGGAGGCGTTCAGCAACTGGTTGACGCCGCGCAGGGCCGGATAGGCCATGCCGGAGAAGCGTTTGTTGCGCCCGGCCCATTGCCACTGGGTGCGGTCACCGCTGAAGGTGAAGTCGCGGCCCAGCTGGCGGAGATCCGCACCCACCTCGGCAGCGCGCGCAGCCAGCGAGGTTGGCGGCATGGGGTCGCTGACGACGACGGGGCGGCCGGCGCGCATGATGCCGGCCTTCTCGCGGCCAACGCTCTCGCGGTCCGGGCCGAGGAATTCGGTGTGATCGAGATCGATGCTGGTGATGACGGCGCAATCAGCGTCGATGACGTTGACGGCGTCCAGCCGCCCGCCCAGACCCACCTCCAGGATGACCAGGTCCAGGGGCTCATGCTGCAGGCGCCGCATGATGGCCAGCGTCGTGAATTCGAAGTACGTCAGCGTGATGTCGCCGCGCGCGGCCTCGACGGCCTCGAAATGAGGCTCCAGCGACTCGGCCGCCACCGGCGCGCCAGCCACGCGGCAGCGCTCCTGGAAGTGCACCAGATGGGGCTTGATGTAGAGGCCGACGCGATAGCCGGCGTGCAGCGCGATGGACTCCAGCATGGCGCAGGTCGATCCCTTGCCATTGGTGCCGGCGACGACGATGGTCGGGCAGTCAAAAGCGATGCCGAGCTTCTCCTTCACCGCCTTGACGCGATCCAGCGTCATGTCGATGGTCTTGGGATGCAGGCGCTCGCAGTGGGCGAGCCATTCATCAAGCGTCATGGCGGTTCAGCAAAAAACAAAAGCCAGGCACTGGGCCTGGCTCGGATGTCTACGGGCGACGGTCAGGCGACGGCGTCCGCGCTCTGGCGCTGCAGCATGGCGAGCTGGCGGGCGATGGTCTCGCGCAGCTGGCGGCGGTCCACGATCATGTCGATGGCGCCCTTCTCCATCAGGAACTCGGCGCGCTGGAAGCCGGCGGGCAGCTTCTCGCGCACGGTGTTCTCGATGACGCGCGGGCCGGCGAAGCCGATCAGGGCCTTGGGTTCGGCCAGCACGATGTCGCCGACGAAGGCGAAGGAGGCGGACACGCCGCCCATGGTCGGGTCGGTCAGCACGCTGATGTAGGGCAACTTGGCCTTGGCCAGGCGCGTCAGCGACGCGTTGGTCTTGGCCATCTGCATCAGGCTCAGCAGGCCTTCCTGCATGCGCGCACCACCGGTGGCGGTGAAGCAGATGAAGGGCGTCTTCTGCTCGATGGCTGTCTCGACGCCGCGCACGAAACGCTCGCCGACGACGGAGCCCATGGAGCCGCCCATGAAGTCGAACTCGAAGCAGGCCGCGACGACGGGCACGCTCATCACGGCGCCGCCCATGACGATCAGCGCATCGGTCTCGCCGGTGTTCTCCAGCGCTTCCTTCAGGCGGTCGGGGTACTTCTTGCTGTCCTTGAACTTCAGCGCGTCGACCGGCAGCACCTCCTGGCCGATCTCGTAGCGGCCTTCACCGTCGAGGAAGGCGTCCAGGCGGGCGCGGGCGCCGATGCGGTGATGGAAGCTGCACTTGGGGCAGACATTGATGTTCTGCTCCAGGTCGGTCTTGTAGAGCACCGTCTCGCAGCTCGGGCACTTGATCCACAGGCCTTCCGGCACCGTGCGGCGGTCGGCGGGGTCGCCTTGCTGGATCTTGGGCGGGAGGAGTTTGTCGAGCCAACTCATGTCTCAGTCCTTGTCGAGTGCGGCGCGGATTTCACGGATGAAGGCCGCGCCAGTCAAGGCGACATTATCGGCTGGCTGGCGCTCGAGCAGTTCGACCAGCTTGGAGCCGATGACGACCGCGTCCGAAACGTCGGCAACGGCCCTGGCCGTCGCCCCGTCGCGGATGCCGAAACCGACACCCACCGGCGTGCTGACGTGCCGCTTGATACGCGGCACGGCCTCGGCCACTGCGGCCGTGTTCAGGTGGCCGGCCCCGGTCACGCCCTTCAACGACACGTAATAGACATAGCCGCAGGCCAGCTTGCCGACCTGGGCCATGCGGGCCTCGGTGGAGGTGGGCGCCAGCAGAAAGATGGCGTCCATGTTCGCGGCACGCAGCTTGGCGGCGAAGTCCTCGCACTCCTCGGGCGGGTAGTCGACGATGAGCACGCCATCGACGCCGGCAGCCGACGCGTCCGCCACGAAGGCGTCCAGGCCATAGCGCTCGACCGGGTTGGCGTAGCCCATCAGCACCAGCGGCGTCTTGTCGTTGCGGGCGCGGAAGCCGCGAACATAGGCAAGCACCTTGCGCAGGCCGATGCCGTTCTTCAGCGCCCGCTCGCCGGCGCGCTGGATGACGGGGCCGTCGGCCATGGGGTCGGAGAAAGGCACGCCCAGCTCGATGACGTCGGCACCCGCCTCGGCCATGGCCAGCAGCAGGTCGACGGTGGCCGTCGGGTGCGGGTCACCGGCGGTGACGAAGGGGATGAGTGCCTTGCGGCCGTCGGCCTTGAGCTGGTCGAAGGTGGCGGTGATGCGGCTCATTGCTTCACCTTTTCACCGGCTTGCGACGGGCGATCGAAATAGGCGGCGCCGGAAAGGTCGGCGACGGTGCCGATGTCCTTGTCGCCACGGCCGGACAGGTTGACGAGCAGCACCTTGTCCTTCCCCAGCGTCGGCGCGAGCTTGATGGCATGCGCAACGGCATGGCTGGATTCGAGCGCGGGGATGATGCCCTCGGTGCGGCACAGCCGGTGGAAGGCCGCCAGCGCGTCGGCATCGGTGCAGCCGACGTACTCGGCGCGGCCGATGTCCTTCAGATGGGCGTGCTCGGGGCCGACGCCAGGGTAGTCCAGGCCGGCGGAGATCGAGTGCGTCTCGATGATCTGGCCGTCCTGGTCCTGCAGCAGATAGGTGCGGTTGCCGTGCAGCACGCCGGGGCTGCCGGCCGTCAGCGTCGCGGCATGCTTGCCACTGGCGACGCCCTGCCCTTCGGCCTCGACGCCGATCAGGCGCACGTTCTCATGCGGGATGTAGGGATGGAAGATGCCGATGGCATTGCTGCCACCGCCCACGCAGGCGATGACGGCATCCGGCTGGCGGCCGGCCAGCTCGGGCATCTGCTCCAGGCACTCCAGGCCGATGATGCGCTGGAAGTCGCGCACCATCATCGGATAGGGATGCGGGCCGGCCACGGTGCCGATGATGTAGAAGGTGTTCTCGACATTGGTGACCCAGTCGCGCATGGCCTCATTGAGCGCGTCTTTCAGCGTCTTGCTGCCGCTCTCCACCGGCACGACGGTCGCACCGAGCAGCTTCATGCGGTAGACGTTGGGGCTCTGGCGCTTGACGTCCTCGCTGCCCATGTAGACCACGCATTCCAGGCCGTAGCGGGCGCAGATGGTGGCGGTGGCCACGCCATGCTGGCCGGCGCCGGTCTCGGCGATGACGCGCGGCTTGCCCATGCGCTTGGCGAGCAGGGCCTGGCCGATGACGTTGTTGATCTTGTGCGCGCCGGTGTGGTTGAGGTCCTCGCGCTTCAGATAGATCTGGGCGCCGCCGAGTTCACGGCTCAGGCGGTCGGCGTGATAGATGGGGCTGGGTCGGCCGACGAAGTGCTTGAGCTCCTTCTTGAACTCGGCGAGGAACTCCGGATCGTTCTGGTAGTGCGCGTAGGCGTCCTTCAACTGGTCCAGCGCGTGGACAAGGGTCTCGGAGACGAAGCTGCCGCCATAGGTCGGCTGGCCGAGCGCGCGGAAATGCCCGGTCGCGTCGGGCTGGTCGTACTGGAACATGGTCTTCCCCTATCGGGACAGTTCCGCATCGGCGCATCGCACCGCTTTGCAGAACTCGTAAATCAGGTCGGCGCTCTTGATGCCCTTGGACACCTCGACGCCGGAACTCACATCAACGGCCCAAGGCCGCACCCGGGCGATGCCATCGCCGACGTTTGCTGCATTCAACCCACCAGACAAAACGAGGTGAGAGGCTGCGTTTGGTGGAATGAGTGACCAATCGAAGACCTTGCCGCCGCCGCCATAACCTTCGACGGGGGCGTCGAGCAGGATGGCCTGGGCGCTGGAAAAACGAGAACTGAAGTCTACCAAGTCCAGGTCGGGCGCCATGGCAGCGGCGCGCAGATAGGGGCGGCGCACCCGCTCGCAGTCGGCCGGCGTCTCGTCGCCATGGAACTGGACAAGCATGTTCGGCAATGCTTCCAAGCCCGCCTGCAACTCGGCATCCGTCGCATTGACGAAGAGGCCGACCGGCGTCACGAAGGGCGGCAGCAGGCGCGCCAGCGCCCTCGCGCGCTCCGGTGTCACGGCGCGCTTGCTCTTGGCGTAGAAGACAAAGCCGATGGCGTCGGCGCCGGCCTCGACGGCAGCTTCGACGTCGGCCTCGCGCGTCAGGCCGCAGATCTTGATTCGGGTCATGGCAACCAGTCGAGGGCGGCGACATGCCGCGGGATGTCCAGCTCGGCATCGTAGGTCGGGCCGAGGAAGTAGAGGCCGTCAGGGGCAAAGGTCGGCGCCGCCACCTTGCGGTCGCGCGCGGCCAGCACCTCGCTGACCCACTCCGGTGAGCGCGTGCCGCTGCCGACGGCCAGGATGCAGCCCATCAGGTTGCGCACCATGTGATGCAGGAAGGCGCTGGCCTCGAACTCGAAACGCCAGTAGACGCCGCGGCGCTGCACCTTGATCTCGCGCAGGGTCTTGATGGGCGACGCGGCCTGGCATTCGGAGGACCGGAAGGACGAGAAATCGTGCTCGCCGATCAGGCGCTCGGCGGCCGCTTCCAATGCGGCTTGCTCCAGCGGCCGGAAGATCCAGCCGCATTGGCCGGACTCGATGGCCGGCCGCACGGCCGACTCCAGCAGCAGATAGGCATAGCGCCGCCCGCGCGCGGAGTTGCGCGCATGAAAGCTGTCGCCCGGGAAGCGGCACCACTGGATCGCAATGTCGGGCGGCAGATAGCGGTTGCTGCCGCGCACCCAGGAGAAGGGCTCGCGCTCGACCTCGGTGTCGAAGTGGATGACCTGGTTGATGCCATGCACGCCGGTGTCGGTACGGCCGGCGCAGAGGGTACGGATGGGCTGGGCCGCGAAGGCGGACAGGCCCTTCTCGAGGGCGTCCTGCACGGTGCGGCCATTGGGCTGGCTCTGCCAGCCGTTGTAGCCGCCGCCGCGGTAACTCACGCCAAGTGCAACTCTCATGGATTCGGAAATAAAAAACGCCCGGCCAGGCCGGGCGTTGAGTATCGAGGCTGGGATCAGCGCAGCTCGTTGAGCATGGCCTGCGCCTTGTCGCGCAGCGGGCCGGAAGCGCGCTGGATCAGCTCCTGCAGCACCTCTCGGGCGCCTTCGGTGTCGCCGATCTGGCGGAACTCGTCGGCCAGCTCGAGCTGGCGCATCAGCGGGTCGCCCTCGTCGTCACCCAGGGCATCCAGAGCCTGGCCGAGCACGTCCGGATTGGTCTCGCCGGGCTGGGTGGGCTCGCCGAGATCGAAGTCCAGGTCGGTCGACGCCTCGGCCGGTGCCGCGGGCGACAGGCTGCCCATGCTGCTGATGTCGAAGCTCAGGTCCGGCGCGGGCGGCGCGGTGCGCGTGCCACGGCTGGAGATGTCGAAATCCATCGTCATCGGCGCCTGCTCGATGGAAGCCGGCATGGCCTGGGTGGCGGCCATCGCGTTCGGCGAGACCGGCTCGGGCGCATCCAGGTCCAGGTCCAGGGCCAGGTCGAAGCCGCTCACCGGTCCGGTGTCCGGGCCGCCGCGCATGGCGTCGGTGGCCAGATGAGCCGCGGCCGCGGCAGCGGCGGCGGCACCGCTCGGCAGAGCCGTCTGCGGCAGCGTGCTGGCGTTCATGGGCTCGGGACGCAGCTCGGGGCCGTCTTCCACATGGGCAGGGGCGCCACCGGGCTGGTAGAGCGGATTGTCCGGGTCGATGCCACGGCCCAGCTCCTGGGCCTTGGCCCAGTCCTCGCCAGCACCCTTGGTCTCGGCGTAGAGCTGCACGGCCAGTTGCTCGAAGCCCTTGGTGTCGCGGCGCTTGGCGTAGACCTCCAGCAGCTTCAGGCGGATGGCCAGGCGCGTCGGGTTGGCGCGCAGGGCTTCCTTGAGGATTTCCTCGGCCTGCAGATCGCGGCCATAGGCCAGGTAGACGTCGGCCTCGGCGACCGGATCCACATCGCCGATGGCGTCGAGCTGGCTGAGCGAATAGCTCATCGACGACTGCCCGCTGTTCTGTGCGTCGCGCGTGTCGACGCGCTGGCCACCGGTGCCACCGAAGAAGGAATCGGGCTGCAGGCGGCTTTCGTGGAAGCCGGTCTCGGCCGCATTGGGCGGCCGGCGCGAACGCAGGCGGTACAGGCCCAAGCCGCCGAGCACGGCGACCAGGACACCGGCCAGAGGCAGCACGATGGGGCTGTCGAGCAGCTGCTCAATGAAGCCCGGCGGCTCGGCAACCGGCGGCGGTGCCAGCGGGGCGCTGGCGCGCGGCGCGGGACGGGAAGCGGCGGCACTGGCGGCAGCCGCAACCGGCGCCGATGCAGGGACGGAAGCAGGCTCGGCCGTGGCCACGACGGGCGCGGGCAATGCGGGAGCCGGCGCCGGCGTCGCGGCGGCGGGCGCCGCGGAAGCCGTGGGCGCGGGCTTGGCCGCGCTGGAGAGCTTCTTCAGTTCCTCGACATTGCGGGTCAGCTCGGCCACGCGGGCCGCGGCATCCTTCTTCTCAGTGTCCTTGGACAGCTTGGCCTCGGCCGCACTGGCGGCATTGCTGCCGGCCTTGCTGAGGGTGAGCTTGTCGGGCGTCGGCGCGGCAGCGGGCTTGCGGTCCTCGACGGCGGCCTGCACCTGGCCCTTGGACTGGCGCTCGCTTTCGGTGTTCTGCAGCGTCGGGGCGGCAGAGGCGAGGCGCTGGCGGTAGGCCGAGAAATCGGCGCTCTGGGCCAGGATGATGCGGCGCGCTTCGGGCGCGGGCACGGTGGCCAGGGACTCGCTGGAAGGCACCTGCAACACGCTGCCCGCCTTCAGCAGGTTCATGTTGCCGTCAATGAAGGCGTCGGGGTTGTTGCGGAACAGGCCGACCAGCATCTGGTCCAGCGAGATGCCGCTGACCTGGGTGCGGGCCGCGACCTTGGACAGCGAATCGCCCGGGCGCACGGCGTACTCGGAAGCCGCGGTGACGGGCGGGCGGACAGCCACCGGCGCTGCGGCAGGCGGACGGGCCGCTGCGACGGGCGCGGGAGCCGGCGCGGAACCATTGCGCGGCAGGGCCGTCGTGACGGCCGGCGCCGGTGCCGGCACGGCCTCACTGGAGGCCGCCGTGGCGGGCGCGGGCGCGGCTGCAACGGCCGGCGGCGCGGTGATGACGGGGGCGGGCTTGGGCAGGCTCGGCGGATCGAACAGCAGCGTGTATTCGCGCACCAGGCGACCACTCGACCAGGTCAGCTCGAGGATGACATCGACGAACGGCTCCTGCACCGAGCGGTCGCTGCTCACGCGCAACACGGTCCGGCCGTTGTTGCGCACGATCTGCACCTGGGTCGAGGTGAGCACCGAGTTGTATTCGACGCCACTGGCGCGATACGACTCGGGCGGCGCGACGCGCACTTTCAGCGTGGCCGCCTCCTCGGAGCTGAGGCTGGTGATGTCGATCTCGGCGCGCATGGTCTCGCCAAGGGCCGATTGCACGTTCAGCCGACCCAGGCCCAGTGCCTGCGCGCCACTACCGGCTACAAGCAGTGCAGCAGCGAGAGCGAGATGGTGGCGAGCAAATCCCATGGGTCGAACTCCCTCGAGTGCGTCGCGGATGTGGTCTTTCAAGGCATTCCCCAAAGCAACAAGGCGGGGCAATGGGCCCCGCCTGTCTCGATCTTCAGCAAGCGCTGCACGAACCTGGTCTGCACGCTGGTTTGCACGATATGGCCTGCGTCGAGTTTCGAATCAAAAACACAACGGTATCAAGCATATACGCTGAAATGCTCAAGGGGTACCTGATGTGTCGTTTCGATTCAATATCGACGCCCGGGTGAACCCTTAGTCAAGTCGTAAAAGACCGTAAGCGAAACCTAAGTGAAACTGGCCCCGAGGGGCCAGCTTCATTCATCAACGTTCGAGCAGGATGCGCAGCATGCGGCGCAACGGCTCGGCGGCGCCCCACAGCAGCTGGTCGCCGATGGTGAAGGCACCCAGGTACTCGGGGCCCATGGCCAGCTTGCGCAGGCGACCGACAGGAATCGTCATCGTGCCGGTGACGGCCACGGGCGTCAGGTCGCGGATGGTGGCTTCGCGCGTGTTGGGCACGACCTTCACCCAGGCGTTGTCGGCGGCGATCATGGCCTCGATGTCGGCCAGCGGCACGTCCTTCTTCAGCTTGAAGGTCAGAGCCTGGCTGTGGCAGCGCATGGCGCCGACGCGGACGCAGAAACCGTCGACGGGAATGGCGTTGGAACCGAGGATCTTGTTGGTCTCGGCCATGCCCTTCCACTCTTCCTTGGATTGGCCGTTGCCCAGGTCCTTGTCGATCCAGGGGATCAGCGAGCCGCCCAGCGGCACGCCGAAGTTGGCCACTTCGTCGGGCGACAGCGTGCGCTGCTTCTCGGCCAGCAGGCGGTCGATGTCGAGGATGGCGCTCTTGGGATCGTCCAGCAGCGACTTCACCGAGTTGTTCAGCGTGCCGTACTGCGTCAGCAGCTCGCGCATGTGCTGGGCACCGCCGCCGGAAGCGGCCTGGTAGGTCTGGGTGGACATCCACTCGACGAGGCCGGCCTTGTACAGCGCGCCCACACCCATCAGCATGCAGCTGACGGTGCAGTTGCCGCCGATCCAGTTCTTGCCGCCGTTGCTCAGCGCCTGGTCGATGACGGGGCGGTTGACGGGGTCCAGGATGATGACGGCGTCATCGGCCATGCGCAGCGTGGAGGCGGCGTCGATCCAGTGGCCGTTCCAGCCCGCGGCGCGCAGCTTGGGATAGACCTCGGTCGTGTAGTCGCCGCCCTGGGCGGTGATGATGATGTCGCAGCGCTTGAGCTGTTCGATGTCGAAGGCGTTCTGCAGCGACTTCTCGTTCTTGGCCTGGGCCGGGGCAGCGCCGCCGGCGTTGGAAGTCGAGAAGAACAGCGGCTCGATCAGGTCGAAATCGCGTTCGGCGGTCATGCGGTCCATCAGGACCGAGCCCACCATGCCACGCCAGCCTACGAGGCCTACCAGAGTCGTCATCATCAAATCCTTTGTCTGTCGTTCACCAAACCCCATCCACTTTGGGCCCCGGCTCGTTCGCCGGGTTTGGAGGGGCGAGACGAGACGGAGCTTCAGCTCTTGATGGTTTTGGTGGTCGTAATGGCTTTGACGACGGCGTCGCCCATCTCGAGGGTCGTGACCTTCGAGGTGCCTTCGGACCAGATGTCGGCAGTGCGCAAGCCCTGGGCCAACACCGACTGCACGGCATGCTCGATACGAGCGGCAGCGTCGGCTTGGTTGAGGGAGAACTTGAGCATCATGGCAGCGGACAGGATTGTAGCCAGAGGATTGGCAATCCCCTTGCCCGCGATGTCCGGTGCGCTACCGTGGCTGGGTTCGTAGAGGCCCTTGTTGTTGGCATCGAGCGACGCCGAGGGCAGCATGCCGATGGAGCCCGTCAGCATCGCGGCTTCGTCGGACAGGATGTCGCCGAACATATTGCCGGTCACCACGACGTCGAACTTCTTCGGCGCCTTGACGAGCTGCATGGCCGCGTTGTCCACATACATGTGGTCCAGCTCGACATCGGGGTACTGGGCGTGGACCTCGATGACGATGTCCTTCCAGAACTGCGAGGTCTCCAGCACATTGGCCTTGTCGACGCTGGTCAGGCGCTTGCCACGCTTGCGGGCGGCCTGGAAGGCGACGTGGGCGATGCGCTCGATCTCGGGGCGCGAGTAGCGCATGGTGTCGAAGGCTTCGTCAGCACCGGGGAAATGGCCGTCCACGGCCGTGCGGCGGCCGCGCGGCTGGCCGAAGTAGATGTCGCCGGTCAGTTCGCGGATCAGCAGGATGTCGAGACCCGCCACCAGTTCGGGCTTCAGCGACGAAGCGTGCGTCAGCTGCTCATAGCAGATGGCAGGGCGGAAATTGGCGAACAGGCCCAAGGCCTTGCGCAGGCCGAGGATGGCCTGCTCGGGGCGCAGCGAACGCTCGAGCTTGTCGTACTTCCAGTCGCCCACGGCGCCGAACAGCACAGCATCAGCCTCTTGCGCCAGCTTCAGCGTGGCGGGGGGCAGCGGGTGGCCGCTGGTCTCGTAGGCCTTGCCGCCCACATCGGCCCAGTCGAGCTGCAAGGGCAGGTCCAGGGCCTTCAGCACCTTGACGGCCTCGGCCATGATTTCTGGGCCGATACCGTCGCCCGGCAGTACTGCAATCTTCTTCATCTCAAATCACTCGGTTGTTCAGCCAGGGCTTCGCGGCGATGCGGGCAGCCTCATAAGCGCGGATCTTGTCGGTGTGCTGCAGGGTCAGGCCGATCTCGTCGAGGCCGCCGATCAGGCATTCCTTGCGGAAGGGCTCGATGTCGAAGGGCAGCTCGGCGCCGTCGGGTTTCACAACCACCTGGCGCGGCAGGTCGACGACCAGCTGGTAGCCCGGGAAGGCATGGACCTCGTCGAACAGCTGCGCGATCGCCCGCTCGGGCAGGACGATGGGCAGCAGACCGTTCTTGAAGCAGTTGTTGAAGAAGATGTCGGCGAAGCTGGGCGCCAGGATGGCGCGGAAGCCGTACTGCTGCAGGGCCCAGGGCGCATGCTCGCGGCTGGAGCCACAGCCGAAGTTGCTGCGCGCGATCAGCACGCTGGCGCCGGCATAACGCGGCTGGTTCAGCACGAAGTCGGGATTGGGCTTGCGGCTGGCCGGATCCTGGCCGGGCTCGCCGTGGTCCAGATAGCGCCATTCGTCGAACAGGTTGGGGCCGAAGCCCGAGCGCTTGATCGACTTCAGGAACTGCTTGGGGATGATGGCGTCGGTGTCGACGTTGTCGCGGTCCATGGGCGCGACCAGCCCTTTGTGGAGGGTGAACTTGTCCATGGGGTCAGCTCAGTGTGCGGACGTCAACGAAATGGCCGGTCATCGCGGCCGCTGCGGCCATGGCCGGGCTGACGAGGTGGGTGCGGCCACCCGCGCCCTGGCGGCCTTCGAAATTGCGGTTGCTGGTGGACGCGCAACGCTCGCCCGGCTCCAGCCGGTCGGCGTTCATGGCCAGGCACATGGAGCAGCCCGGCTCGCGCCATTCAAAGCCGGCGGCCTTGAAGACCTGGTCCAGGCCTTCGGCTTCGGCCTGCGCCTTGACGAGGCCCGAGCCCGGCACGACGAGGGCCAGCTTGATGTTCTTGGCCACACGGCCACCGACGCGGCGCACGACGGCCGCGGCCTCGCGCATGTCCTCGATACGGCTGTTGGTGCAGGAGCCGATGAAGACCTTGTCGACATGGATATCGTTGATGGCCTTGTTGGGCTCCAGCGCCATGTAGGTCAGCGCGCGCTCGATGGCGCCGCGCTTGACGGCGTCCTTTTCCTTGTCGGGATCGGGCACGCGGTCGTCGATGGCCAGCACCATCTCGGGCGAGGTGCCCCAGGTGACTTGCGGACGGATCTGGGCGGCATCGATCTCGACGATCTTGTCGAAATGGGCGCCAGCGTCGGAATGCAGCGTGCGCCAGTAGGCGACGGCCTGGTCCCATTCCACGCCCTGCGGCGAGAAGGGGCGGCCCTTGACGTAGGCGATGGTCGTGTCGTCCACGCCGATCAGGCCGGCGCGGGCACCGGCTTCGATGGCCATGTTGCAGACCGTCATGCGACCTTCCATCGAGAGTGAGCGGATGGCCGCACCCGCGAACTCGATGGTGTAGCCATTGCCGCCGGCCGTGCCGATCTTGCCGATGATGGCCAGCACGATGTCCTTGGCGCCGCAGCCCTTGGACAGGGTGCCCTCGACCTTGACGAGCAGGTTCTTGGCCTTCTTGGCCGACAGCGTCTGCGTGGCCAGCACATGCTCGACCTCGCTGGTGCCGATGCCGTGGGCCAGCGCACCGAAGGCGCCATGCGTGGACGTGTGGCTGTCACCACAGACGACGGTCATGCCGGGCAGCGTGGCGCCCTGCTCCGGGCCGATCACGTGCACGATGCCCTGGCGCTTGTCGTTCATCTTGAACTGCGTGATGCCGACGCGGTCGCAGTTGGCGTCCAGGGTGTCGACCTGCAGCTTGGAGACCGGGTCGGCGATGCCTTGACTGCGGTCCGTGGTCGGCACGTTGTGGTCGCTGACGGCCAGGTTGGCACTCAGGCGCCAGACCTTGCGGCCGGCCAGGTCCAGGCCTTCGAAGGCCTGGGGGCTGGTCACCTCATGGACGAGGTGGCGGTCGATGTAGAGCAGCGCCGTGCCGTCGGGCTCGGTGTGCACGACATGCTCATCCCAGAGCTTGTCGTAGAGAGTACGTGAGGTCATTGCTTGTCTCGAGGAATCAAGGTGTCCACGAAGCGTTGCACCACAGTGGGCAAACGCTGCTGGCGCAGCACACCCAATACATATTCGCGCTCCGCCCAGGGCTCTTCAAGGCGGATGCTGCGCACGCCGAAGACGCGGGTGAAGCGCTCGGCCGGCTGCTCGGGCAGCACGGCCACGCCCAGGCCCGCCTCGACGAGCTGGGCGATGGCGTCGAAGCCCCGCACCTGCCAGCGTGCATTCAGCGTCTTGCCGCGGGCCGCGGCCTGTTCCCGCATCAGTTCCTGCGCGCTGGCGCCGGCATGCAGGCCGATGAGGTCATAGGCCAGCAGGTCGTCGAAGGTGACTTCCTCGCGGGCGCTCAAGGGGTGCTTCAGCGGCACGACGGCGGCCAGGCGGCCGTGGCCGACCACCCAGGTCTGCAGGCGGTTGTCCACCAGCGGCGGCGTGAAGACGCCGACGTCCGCGCGCCCTTCAGCCACCGCGGCTTGCACCTCGGCGCTGGTCAGGTCTTCCATGCTGATGCGGATCTGGCTGTGCGCCTGCGAGAAGCCCACCAGATGAGGCGGCAAGGCCTCGGTGATGGCGCTGCTGTTGGCGGCGATGCGCAGATGGCCCTTGATGCCGCGCGAGAACTCCATGACCTCGGTCTCGAGGGCATACAGCGACGCGTGCAGCGAACGGATATGGCGCACCAGCGCCCGGCCGGCTTCGGTGGGTTCGACACCCCGGGCGCGCCGCTCGAAGAGCTGCACGCCGAGGCGGCTTTCCAGGTCAGACAGGCGCTTGCTGGCGGCCGCCAGCGCCAGGTGTTCCTGGGCGGCGCCGCGCGTGATCGAGCGGGTCTGCTCGATGGCCAGCACAAGATTGAGGGTGGTGAGGTCGTGGCGCATGGTGATCGTCCAACTCCAGCATAGCCTTCGTGAAGAACGTCATTCTGCGCCAATAACTGACTTTTGTTTCGTCGTTCGCGAAGCTCAGCGTGACGCGGCACCGACCTGTTTCAGCAGGCCTCGCAGGGCATTGCGGCTGTGAGCACCGAAATGGCCCAGCAACTCGGCGACCTGGCGCTGCAGCCCGTCGCGCTGGCCCTGCATGTCCTTGGCGAGCTCCGGCCCCAGCTGGGCCTCATTGGCAGCAAAGTCGAAATGGGGGTCAGTGACGAATTTCGCCGGCGCGCCGACAACCACGGCCGCGTCGGTCGCCGGCCCGGCCGCAAAGGCCTCGGCCGCGACCACGTCGCGCACATAGCCAGCACTCCAGGCCGGGTAGCGCGCATCCCGGGCGGCGTCGCGCAGCGCCAGCTCCAGAGGGCCGTCGCGCTTGTGCCGGGCCGCCTCGATGATCCAGCGCGTCTGGAACTGCTCCAGCACGAAGTGGCGATTGCCCTGCAGCACCACCAGGCCCTGGCGGTCGGCGGGCGCGCCGACCTGGGCCTTGAAGTTGACCCACATCATGTGGCCCAGCGTCGCGCCCGGCGCGGCGCTCGAGTGATAAGGCTGGGTCAGGTCCTCGACATGGTGCAGGGCCAGGCCGGCGAAGCGCCAGCCCCAATAGGCATGGCCGGTCTGCCAGGCCAGCACGGCCAGGCCGGCGTACTGCCGCACGCGCAGCTCGGTGAAGGTGCGGGCAAAGCTCGGCGCCAGCGTGTTGAAGATGGCCCCCTGATGGAAGAAGGCCATGTGGAAAGGCGCCTGCGAGCCGATGGCGACCGCCGGATTGCCGAAGGGCTGCTTGCCGAAGCCATAGCCGGCGTTGCCGGGGTTGTCGTCGAAGAGATTCAGGTCGTGGCCATAGTCGGGCTCGTCGCAGGCCGAGGCCAGCACGGCCAGCGGCGCGACGGCCTCGCCGGGCTGCAGCGCCACGAAGCGCTGGGTCGCGCCCTTGCTGTTCGCCACGGCACTGACCTGGCTGGCCTCCAGCGCCGGCCGCACGGCATCGGGCTCGCGCGGGTCGACCTGCAGGTAGAGGGCGAGCTTGGTCTGGGGCGAAAGGCGCAAGGCGCGCAGGAAGGCGGCTCGGCGGTCGGCATCGCTGCGCTTGGCGTCGGCCACGAAGCGCAGGGCGTCGGGCCGGGGTGCGTGGCCCTTGAGCTGTTCACGGAGTTGGGCTTCCTGGCTGTCGAGGCGGGCGGCAATGGCCGTCTCCTGGTCGCGCAGGAAATCGACGAGGGGTTCGGCCTTGACCGCCGCGGCGTTGGCCACCTCGGGCATGCGCTCGAAGGCGCGATAGCACATGGGGCTGTGATTGCCCCAGGCCTGGGCCAGGGTGGGCAGCAGCAGGGCGAGCAGGAAGGAGGTGGAGCGCATCGCCAGGATTCTGGCGCCTGCCTGAGCAAAGCCTTGCGACCGAACTCGCGAAACGGCTTGTGGCCCCCTCGCCTCCCGGTGTGCCACGGGCCGGTCAGCCCAGCGCGGCACGCGCAAGTTTTGCTGCTGCGCAGGTTACGGGCGGGTAGCACTTTGCAGAAGCGGCGATTGGGGAAGCGGCGCTTCGCGAGCGTTCAAGCCGAAGCCGACCCGGCAGCTTCATGAAAGCCCCGAGTGCCGCGCGGGAACGGGCTTCTACGATGGGTCATCTCACACGGAGACCTCCATGAATCTGGTCCAGCGCATCCAAGACATCCTGCTCAAGCCCAAGGACACCTGGCCGCAGATCGCCGCGGAGCCCGCCACGGTGCAGTCCCTCTACAAGGAATGGCTGCTCATCCTGGCGGCGATACCGGCGGTGGCCGGCTTCATCGGCCTGTCGGTGGTGGGTGCGGGCGCCTTCGGCTTCAGCTATCGCATGCCCTTCGTCAGCGGCCTGGTCCACATGGTGTTCAGCTATGTGCTGTCTCTGGGCATGGTCTATGTGCTGGCGCTGCTGGTGAACGCGCTGGCGCCCACCTTCGGCGGCACGCCCGACCGCCTGGCGGCGCTCAAGCTGGTGGCCTATGGCTGCACGGCAGGCTTCGTCGGCGGCATATTCCAGCTGCTGCCCGCCCTGAGCATGCTGGGCCTGCTGTGCGGCCTCTACTCCATCTACCTCATCTACCTCGGCCTGCCGGTGCTGATGCGCAACCCGCCGGAGAAGTCCGCCGGCTACACCGCCGTGGTGGTGATCGCCGGCATCGTGGCCGGCATGGTGGTGGGCGCCGTGAGTGGCGCCGTGCTCGGCATGGGTGCCTGGGGCGGCCGGCATGCCGATGCCGGCTCGGTGACCATCAAGGGCCCGGGCGGCGACGTCACGCTGGACACCAGCAAGATGGAGGCCGCCGCCAAGCGCATGGAGGCCCTGGGCAAGGAAATGGAAGCGGCCCAGGCCAAGGGCGACGGCGCCGCCGCGGGCAAGGCGCTGGGCGAGATGATGGGCGCGATGTCGGGCGTGACGGGCGGGGCCAAGCCGATGCCGGCCGCCGACCTCAAGGCCCTGCTGCCCGAGAACCTTGGCGACTACAAGCGCACCAGCATCGAGGCCCAGAGCGGTGGCGCGATGGGCATCAACTCCTCCTCCGCCAAGGCCCGCTACGGCAATGGCGACAAGTCCCTCAGCCTGGACATCACCGACATGGGCAGCCTCGCCGGCATGGTCGGCCTGGCGGGCTGGGCCAACATGACGCTGGACAAGGACGCCGACGGCCGCATCGAGCGCGTCTTCAAGCAGGGCGACCGCACGGTGCGCGAGGAGTACCGCAAGGACGGCTCGCATGCCGAGCTGACGGTGCTGCTGCCCAACGGCGTCATCGTCGAGGCCAAGGGCGATCAGGTCGGCATCGACCAGCTGCGCGGCGCC
Organism: Roseateles sp. GW821-FHT09H10; assembly: GCF_059415865.1. NCBI lineage: Bacteria > Pseudomonadati > Pseudomonadota > Betaproteobacteria > Burkholderiales > Sphaerotilaceae > Roseateles > Roseateles sp. GW821-FHT09H10. The sequence goes on from NZ_JBWKOB010000005.1 coordinate 179,233, forward strand.
CTCAACGGCGTCGACCTCAACAAGCTGGCCAGCACGCCGCGCCAGCCCGGCTGAGATCAGCCGCCGCTCAGCCCAGGGCCGCGACGACCTCGGGCGGCGCCTGCACCAGCTCGATCAGCACGCCTTCGCCGCCGATGGGGAACTCGTCGTTGCTCTTGGGGTGGATGAAGCAGATGTCGTAGCCCGCGGCGCCCTTGCGGATGCCGCCCGGCGCGAAGCGCACGCCGTTGGCGCTCATCCACTCGACGGCCTTGGGCAGGTCGTCCACCCACAGGCCCACATGGTTGAGCGGCGTGGCATGCACGGCCGGCTTCTTGTCGGGGTCCAGCGGCTGCATCAGGTCCACCTCGATCTTGTGCGGCCCGCTGCCTACTGAGCAGATGTCCTCGTCCACGTTCTCGCGCTCGGAGACGAAGTTGCCGGTCACGGTCAGGCCCAGCACGTCCACCCAGAGCTTGCGCAGGGCCTGCTTGTCGGGGCCGCCGATGGCAATCTGCTGGATGCCGAGGATCTTGTAGGGCTTGCTCATCACGCGAACCTCAGGATGGGTTGATCCACCGCCAGGCTCTCGCCCGGCTTGGCCAGCACCTCGGCCACGGTCACGTCCTGGACGGCGCTGAGGATGTTCTCCATCTTCATCGCCTCGATGACGGCCAGGCGCTCGCCGGCCTGCACGGTCTGGCCCACCTGGGCCGCCAGATGCACCAGCAGGCCCGGCATGGGCGACAGCAGCAGCTTGGAGGTGTCGGGCGGGGCCTTGTAGGGCATCAGGGCCTGCAGCTCGGCGGCGCGCGGGCTCAGCACGGCCAGCTCGATGGAGCGGCCGCCATGCTGGATGCGGTAGGCCAGCGGGTTCTTCGCCGTGCCGCGCTCGGCCTGGGCGGTGAAGCTCAGGCCGTTGACGGTGCCGGTGATGCGCACATCGTTCAGACGCGAGCTGGAGACGATGCGGTAGTCCTTGCCACCCACCTGCACCCTCGCCTCGCCCAGGGCGCCGGCGAATTCACTGATGTGCAGGGGATGCTGCTCGCTGCGGCCACCGCCCAGGTTCACCACGGCAACATAGTCGTGCTCGATCTGCACCTCGTGGCCACGCAGCTGGCCGCTGATGCCGGCCTCGCGCTCGCGCGCCTTGCGGCGGATGAAGCCGGCCAGAGCGACGAGGAAGAGCGGGTCGGCATGCGGCACGTCCTCGGCCTTGAAGCCGCCGGCGTAGTGCTGGGCGATGAAGCCGGTGTTGAAGTTGCCGCTGCCGAAATCCGGATGGGCCAGCAGCGCCGCCTGGAAGGGGATGTTGCTGGACACGCCACGGATGACGAAGCCGTTCAGCGCCTCGCGCATCTTGGCGATCGCTTCGTTGCGATCCTTGCCGTGCACGATGAGCTTGGCGATCATCGAGTCGTAGAACATCGGGATCTCGCCGCCCTCGTAGACGCCGGTGTCCACGCGCACGCCGAAGCGGCCGGCCTCGGCCTGCTGCATCGTCGTCTCCGGCGGCTGGTAGCGCACCAGGCGGCCCGTGCTGGGCAGGAAGTTGCGGAAGGGGTCTTCCGCATTGATGCGGCATTCGATGGCCCAGCCGTCGCGCTTGATGTCGGTCTGCGTGAAGGTCAGCGCCTCGCCGGCGGCGACGCGGATCATCTGCTCGACGAGGGCGTGAAGGTCAGCGCCTCGCCGGCGGCGACGCGGATCATCTGCTCGACGAGGTCCAGGCCGGTGATGCACTCGGTGACCGGATGCTCCACCTGCAGCCGCGTGTTCATCTCCAGGAAATAGAAGTCCTGGTCCTTGCCGACGACGAACTCCACCGTGCCGGCACTCTCGTACTTCACCGCCTTGGCCAAGGCCACCGCCTGCTCGCCCATGGCGCGGCGCGTGGCCTCGCTGATGAAGGGCGACGGCGCCTCCTCGATGACCTTCTGGTGGCGGCGCTGGATGGAGCACTCGCGCTCCCACAGGTAGACCACATTGCCCTGGGAGTCGCCCAGCACCTGGATCTCGATGTGGCGCGGCTGCTCGACGAACTTCTCCATGAAGACGCGGTCGTCGCCGAAGCTGTTGCGCGCCTCGTTGCGGCAGGAGGAGAAGCCCTCGAAGCATTCCTTGTCGTTGAAGGCCACGCGCAGGCCCTTGCCGCCACCGCCGGCGCTGGCCTTGATCATGACCGGGTAGCCGATGCCCTGGGCGATCTGCACCGCCTCTTCCGGCGTCAGGATGGGCTCGTTGTGGCCGGGAATGGTGCTGACCTTGGCCTCGTTGGCCAGCTTCTTGGACGCGATCTTGTCGCCCATGGCCGCGATGCTGTAGTGCTTGGGCCCGATGAAGGCCATGCCTTCCTCTTCCACGCGGCGGGCAAAGTCCTCGTTCTCGGACAGGAAGCCATAGCCGGGATGGATGGCCTGGGCGCCGGTCTGCTTGGCCGCGGCGATGATCTTGTCGGCGACCAGATAGCTCTCGCGCGACGGCGCCGGGCCGAGCAGCACGGCCTCGTCGGCCAGCTCGACATGGCGGGCGTCCTTGTCGGCTTCGGAATAGACGGCCACGGTCTGGATGCCCATCTTCTTGGCCGTGGCAATCACGCGGCAAGCGATCTCGCCACGGTTTGCAATCAGGATCTTGGTGAACATGTGATGCCTCTTATTTCGTTTTCGCGAGCAGCTTCTTGCGCTGCTCGGTGAAGTGCCACCACGGCTGGGCGGGCCCGCCGTTCATGAAGTCGTGCGCGGCCATGAAGGTGTCGAGCACGCAGGGGTCGTGCAGCCGGCCCTGGGCGTCGCGCAGGCGGTCGTAGGTCTTGAAGGGGTCCATGGCCTTCACATGTGCGGGCGTCGGCAAACCCAGGCCCACCAGGTCGGCGGCCATGGCCTTGCCGATGTTGGGGATGTCGGTGAGCTTGAAGGCCTCGGCGGCGCAACTGGCCTTGTTCATGGCAGCGCCTCACCGTCGCGCAGCCGCTCGGGCAGGTACAGCCGGTCGCCGCAATCGCCTTGCGTGCAGGGCAACTGGGCCACCAGCTGCAGATGCAGGCCGGCGGGCAGGTCGGCGTCCGTATTGGGCAAGCGCCCCAACACCTTGACGGCCAGCAAGCGAGCACCGGGCTCCCATTTCGCCAGGCCCTCGCCCTCGATCAGGGCATAGGGGCTCTGGTAGCCGCTGTTGATGCCCACCACGCGTGCACGCGTCGGCGCGACCACTTCGTCCAGACGCGCGGCTGTCAAAACCAGCTGGCCCTGATAGCGGAAGGGGTTCTGGCCCAACGATGACAGGCTGACCCACACCGCGGCGCCGGTCGGCTTGGCGAAAGCCTTCAGGCCCTGTGCATTCGCCAGCTTCTGCGCGTCCCGCTCTTCGCGCTCCTTGCGCTGGCGCTGCTGGCTGGCCACGCTGTTGCTGTACTGGTTGAAATCCTTGCCAGCGTCCAGCGGCAGCGAGGCCTCGACGACGATGCCCTTGGGGTTGCCGTATGGATCCATCTCCAGCTCGGCCTGCGGCGCCATCCGCACGCGGACATGGCTGCGTTCGCCGCCCGGCCGGCCGCGCTCGCGCAGGCGGTCATCGCCGCAGCGCAGTTTCAGCTTGTCCAGGGCTGAGCGCAGCATCTGCCTGGCCACGTCGTCTGACACCAGCGCGGCACCGTCGGCCTGCAGCACGAACAAGGTGTCCGGCTTGCACGGATCGGGATATCGGGCCAGCTCGCTGGTGGCCTCCACGGCCAGCCGTGGGCTCATGCCTTCGAGCTTGGGCAGAGGGCCGAGGTCGAAGAGCACGTTGTCACCCCGCAGCGCACGCGCCTTGAGGCCTTGCGAGGGCTCGGGCAGATAGACGCCGGCACTGAAGCGCCCCGCCCATTCCTCGCGATGCGTAGGCGCGTTCTTCAGCGTCCAGATGGCCTTGCCCTGGCCCTCGGCGAGCCCCTCGCGGCAGGCGCCCTGGTAGCTGAAGATGTAGTCGCTGCTGGCCAGATAGGCCGGTGCCGAGACCGCACAGCCGCTGGCCGGGTCCTTGTGCTGGGCCGCCTGCGCCTGGGCGGCCAGGCCGACCGCCAGCGCCAACCACCACGGCGTCTTCACAGCGGGATGTTCCCGTGCTTGCGCCACGGGTTCTCCAGCTTCTTGTCTTTCAGCATCGACAGGCTGCGGCAGATGCGCTTGCGTGTCTCGTGGGGCTGGATGACGTCGTCGATGAAGCCGCGCGCGCCGGCCACGAAGGGGTTGGCGAAGCGGGCCTTGTATTCGGCCTCGCGCTCGGCCAGCTTGGCGGGGTCCTTCTTGTCCTCGCGGAAGATGATCTCCACCGCGCCCTTGGCGCCCATCACGGCGATCTCGGCGTTGGGCCAGGCGAAGTTGACGTCGCCGCGCAGGTGCTTGGAGGCCATCACGTCATAGGCGCCGCCGTAGGCCTTGCGCGTGATGACGGTGATCTTGGGCACGGTGCATTCGGCATAGGCATAGAGCAGCTTGGCGCCGTGCTTGATGATGCCGCCATATTCCTGCGAGGTGCCGGGCATGAAGCCGGGCACGTCGACGAAGGTGACGACCGGGATGTTGAACGCGTCGCAGAAGCGCACGAAGCGCGCTGCTTTGATGCTGCTCTTGATGTCCAGGCAGCCGGCCAGCACCAGGGGCTGGTTGGCGACGATGCCCACCGTCTGGCCTTCCATGCGCGCAAAGCCGGTGACGATGTTCTTGGCGTAGTCGGGCTGCAACTCGAAGAAGTCGCCGTCGTCGACGACCTTGAGGATCAGCTCCTTGATGTCGTAGGGCTTGTTGGGGTTGTCAGGCACCAGGGTGTCCAGCGACAGGTCCAGGCGCGTGGCCGGGTCGCCGCTCGGGCGGCAAGGCGCCTTCTCCCGGTTGGACAGCGGCAGGTAGTTGAAGAAGCGGCGCAGCATCAGCAGCGCCTCCACATCGTTCTCGAAGGCCAGGTCGGCCACGCCGCTGCGGCTGTTGTGCGTGGTCGCGCCGCCCAGCTCTTCGGCCGTCACTTCCTCGTGCGTCACCGTCTTCACGACCTCGGGGCCGGTGACGAACATATAGCTGCTGTCCTTCACCATGAAGATGAAGTCCGTCATCGCAGGCGAATAGACCGCGCCGCCGGCGCAGGGGCCCATGATCATGCTGATCTGCGGGATGACGCCCGAGGCCATGACGTTCTTCTGGAAAACGTCGGCATAGCCGCCCAGCGAGGCGACGCCCTCCTGGATACGCGCGCCGCCCGAATCGTTCAGGCCGATGACGGGAGCGCCGACCTTCATGGCCTGGTCCATCACCTTGCAGATCTTCTCGGCGTGCGACTCGGACAGCGCACCGCCGAAGACGGTGAAGTCCTGGCTGAAGGCGAAGGCCAGGCGGCCGTTGATCATGCCGTAGCCGGTCACGACGCCGTCGCCGGGGATCTTGTTGTCGGCCATGCCGAAGTCGACGCAACGGTGCTCGACGAACATGTCCCATTCCTCGAAGCTGCCTTCGTCGAACAGCAGTTCCAGCCGCTCGCGAGCGGTCAGCTTGCCCTTGGCGTGCTGGGCGGCGATGCGCTTCTCGCCACCGCCGAGCCGGGCGCGGGCGCGCTTGGCTTCAAGTGCTTGCAGGATGTCTTGCATATCGGTTCAACCCTCGAACGGGAAATTGATCTCCACGCCATTGCCGGCGGGGTCTTGGAAGAAGAACTGGTGCTGGCCGGTGACGGCCGAGCGGGATTCATGGAAGCGCACGCCCAAGGAGCGGAGCTTGGTGGCCGTCGCGACGGGGTCGGTGCCGTGGAAGGCCGTGTGGTCGTAGGTCGTCGGCGCTGCCGGATCGACAGGGCCGCGCAAGGGCTCGTCGGCGCGCTGGGTCGACAGGTGCACGATGGGGTGGCCGCCGGCATAGAGCCAGAAGCCCGGGCTGCCGAAGTCCGGCCGTGGGCCCTGCTCCAGGCCGAGCGCGTCGCGGTAGAAGTCGCGCAGCACGACAAGCAGGTCGGCCGGGGCGCGCAGATTGATGTGATGCAGGCCGGTGATCAAGTGGGGCTCCTGAAGGCGGCCAGCAACTGGCGTGCCGCGGTCGACGCAGGTGTACGCCCTTCGCGCACGGCGGCCGTGGCGGCGTCGAGCTGGCCCTTGACGGCAGGATGCGCCACAAAGGCCTGCCTGAGCCCCGACTGGATGCGCTCCCACATCCACGCCAGCGACTGCTCGCGGCGCTTGGCGCTCCAGGCGCCGCTGGCCTCGCGCTCTTTGCGCAAGGCGCTCAGCGCGGCCCACACCGGCTCGATGCCGCTGGACTTCAACGCGCTGACCTTCATCACGCGCTGCGTGGCATGCGCATGCGTGGGCAGCAGCCGAAGCGCCGACGTGATCTGGGCCTGGGCTCGCGTGGCCGCCACATCGTCGATATCGGCCTTGTTGATGACGACGAGGTCGGCCAGTTCCATGACGCCCTTCTTGATGGCCTGCAGGTCGTCGCCCGCATTGGGCAGTTGCAGCAGCAGATAGAGGTCGGTCATGCCCGCCACGGCGGTCTCGCTCTGGCCGACGCCGACGGTCTCGACGATGACGACGTCATAGCCCGCCGCCTCGCACAGCAGCATGGCCTCGCGCGTCTTCTCGGCCACACCGCCCAGGGTGCCGCTGCTGGGGCTGGGGCGGATGAAGGCGCGCAGGTCCATGGAGAGCTTCTCCATGCGCGTCTTGTCGCCCAGGATGGCGCCGCCGGACAAAGTGCTGGACGGGTCCACCGTCAGCACGGCGACGCGATGGCCCTGCTCCAGCAGAAACATGCCGAAGGCCTCGATGAAGGTGCTCTTGCCCACGCCTGGCACGCCCGAGATGCCCAGGCGCAGCGCGCCGCCGGTGGTCGGCATCAGCTCGGTCAGCAGCGCATCGGCCTGCTCGCGGTGGTCGACCCGGGTGGACTCGATCAGCGTGATGGCCTTGGCCAGCGCGCGGCGGTCACCGGCTTGCAGCGGCGCGCTCAGGCTCAAGCAGCCTCCCAGCGGTATTCGATGTCGAAGTCCTGTTGCTCGACGACCTTGAAGCCGTGGCGCAGATAGAAATCATTGGCGCGGCTTTCGCGCAGCGCGGCCAGCGTGATCGGCAGGCCTTGCGACTTGATCTGTTCCAGCACCCAGGCGCCGACGCCCTGCCCTTGCGCGGCCGGCCGCAGATAGAGGTGATGCAGGCGCAACTCGCCCTCGCGCGGCTCGACGGTGAAATAGCCGACACGCTCGCCATCCAAAACCAGATGCTGCATCCACTCCGGACGGAACTGGCTCTTCAGCCGCGCCCGCGCCACTTCGGGGTTGAAGCGGCCCAGCCGCTCCAGGCTCTCGCGCAGCGCCTCGATGCGCAGGGCCAGCATGGCCTCGAAGTCGGCGTCGGCGACCGGCGCCAGCGTCGGTGTCATCAGGCCGCCACCTTGATGCGGATCTGCTCCAGCACATCCTTGGCGCTGGCCGGAATCGGCGTGCCCGGGCCGTAGACGCCCTTGACGCCGGCTTGGTAGAGGAAGTCGTAATCCTGGGCCGGGATGACGCCGCCGACGAAGACGATGATGTCGTCGGCACCCTGCTTCTTCAGCTCTTCGATGATGGCCGGCACCAGCGTCTTGTGGCCGGCGGCCAGCGTGGAGACGCCCACGGCGTGCACGTCATTCTCGATGGCCTGGCGGGCGCATTCCTCGGGGGTCTGGAAGAGCGGGCCGATGTCGACGTCAAAGCCAAGGTCGGCGAACGCGGTCGCGACGACCTTGGCGCCGCGGTCATGGCCGTCCTGGCCGAGCTTGGCGATCATCACGCGCGGGCGGCGGCCCTGTTCGTCGCCGAAGGCGGCGATCTCGCCCTGCAGCTTGGCCCAGCCCTCGGCCGAGTCGTAGGCGGCCGCATAGACGCCGCTGACCTTGTGCGTGTCGGCACGGTGGCGGCCGAAGACGGCCTCCAGCGCGTCGGACACCTCGCCCACCGTGGCACGCAGGCGCACGGCCTTGATGGCGAGGTCCAGCAGATTGCCTTCGCCGGTCTCGGCGGCCTGGGTCAACGCCGCCAGTGCGGCCTGGACGGCAGCCGTGTCACGCGTGGCCTTGATGCGCTTGAGCCGCTCGATCTGGCCGTCACGCACCTTCACGTTGTCGACGTCCAGGATGTCGATGGGGTCTTCCTTGGCCAGCTTGTATTTGTTGACGCCGACGATGACGTCCTGGCCGGAGTCGATGCGGGCCTGCTTTTCGGCGGCACTCGCCTCGATCTTCAGCTTGGCCCAGCCCGAGTCCACCGACTTGATCATGCCGCCCTGGGCATTCACTTCCTCGATGATCTCCCAGGCCTTGTCGGCCATGTCCTGGGTGAGCTTTTCCATCATGTAGCTGCCGGCCCAGGGGTCGACGACGCTGGTGATGTGGGTCTCTTCCTGGATGATGAGCTGGGTGTTGCGCGCGATGCGGCTGCTGAACTCGGTGGGCAGGGCGATGGCCTCGTCCAGCGAGTTGGTATGCAGGCTCTGCGTGCCGCCGAACACGGCGGCCATGGCTTCGATGGTGGTGCGCACCACGTTGTTGTACGGGTCCTGGGCGGTCAGGCTCCATCCCGAGGTCTGGCAGTGGGTGCGCAGCATCAGGCTCTTAGGCGCGGTCGCGCCGAAGCCCTTCATGATGCGGCACCACAAGAGCCGGGCGGCACGCATCTTGGCGATCTCGAGATAGAAGTTCATCCCGATGGCCCAGAAGAAGGACAGGCGCGGCGCGAAGTCGTCCACGCTCAGGCCCTTGGCCATGGCCGTCTTCACATACTCCTGGCCGTCGGCCAGCGTGAAGGCCAGTTCCAGCGCCTGGTTGGCGCCCGCCTCCTGCATGTGATAGCCGGAGATGGAGATGGAATTGAACTTGGGCATCTCCCGCGCCGTGTATTCGATGATGTCGCCGACGATGCGCATCGACGGCTCGGGCGGGTAGATATAGGTGTTGCGGACCATGAACTCCTTGAGGATGTCGTTCTGGATGGTCCCGGCCAGCTTGTCCTGGCTGACGCCCTGCTCTTCCGCCGCCACCACATAGCCGGCCAGCACCGGCAGCACGGCGCCGTTCATGGTCATGGAGACCGACACCTTGTCCAGCGGGATGCCGTCGAACAGGATCTTCATGTCCTCCACCGAATCGATGGCCACGCCGGCCTTGCCGACGTCGCCGGTCACGCGCGGGTGGTCGCTGTCATAGCCGCGGTGGGTGGCCAGGTCGAAGGCGACCGACACGCCCTGTCCGCCGGCGGCCAGGGCCTTGCGGTAGAAGGCATTGCTCTCCTCGGCGGTCGAGAAGCCGGCGTACTGGCGGATGGTCCAGGGCCGGGCGGCGTACATCGTCGCCTGCGGGCCACGCAAGAAGGGCTCGAAGCCGGGCAACGTGTCGGCATGCGGCAGGCCGGCGGTGTCGGCGGAGGTATAGAGCGGCTTGACGGTCAGGCCCTCGGGCGTGACCCAGTTGAGCGCGCTGACGTCGCCGCCGGGGGCCGACTTGGCGGCGGCCTTGTTCCACTGCTCCAGCGTGGCGGCATTGAACTCCGGGGTGCCCCCGGTGCGGCTGGCGTCCGACATCGAAACTCTCCTGTAACTGGGCCGGCATCATAGCCGGGTCGTTATTCATAATTATGAATTCAGAATCGCTACACTCGGCCCCATGCCCGCTGCCGGTTCCCTCGACCACGCTCCGCTCGCCGCCTCTGCTCTATATGAGCAGGTGGCCGACCGGCTGCGCCAGCAGATCCTGGCACGGGAACTGGAGCCGGGGGCCTGGATCGATGAACTGAAGCTCTGCGCGGAACTGGGCATCAGCCGCACGCCCATGCGCGAGGCCCTAAAGGTGTTGGCCGCCGAAGGCCTGGTGACGATGAAGCTGCGCCGCGGCGCCTATGTGACCGAGATGAGCGAGCGGGACGTCAGGGAAGCCTATCAACTGCTGTCCCTTCTAGAAAGTGACGCCGCGGCCGAAGTCGCCGTCCGGGCCAGCGACGCCGAGCTGCAGGAACTCGGCGGCCTGCATCGCGACCTGGAGGAAGCCCTGCCCGACCGCGACGCCTTCTTCGCCGCCAACGAACGCTTCCATCTGCGCGTGCTGGAGATCGACGGCAACCGCTGGAGGCTGCAGATCGTCGGCGACCTGCGCCGGCTGATGAAGCTCAACCGCCACCATTCGCTGTTCCGGGAGGGACGGCTGGCGGAGTCTTTGGAGGAGCACCGGGCCATCGTCAGGGCCTTGCTGTCGCGGGATGCGACGGCCTGCCGGACCCTGGTTTCAGCCCATTTTTGTAACGGACTGAGCGCGACGCAGACAGCTCCGTGAAAGCAAACGGGCGGTGCGTGAACTGCCACCGAAAGCCCGTCCTTATCGGCGAGTGACTTCGCTAAGTCCTTACTAGCATGGCGATTACTGGGTAGACCACCCCCGGTCTGAGTGTTCGGGCCGCGGTTGGCAGGCCCGTTTTTGGGCCATCCGGGCCGATTTGAGACTTTGTTCCTCAAGTCAAGCCAGGGTGACCCGATAACCGATCGAAGCACTTGAAATCTAGGGATACGACTGGCCTGCGCGCGACGGCTGGTTCTCCCTGGGTTGCAAGCCCTGCCCTTTCCCGAGGCAGCGGCCGTCAGAACAGCAGGTAGAAAACCATGGCAAGCATCGTCCCCTTCATTCCGGTTTCGAAGATCCCCGGCCTGACGACCACGTCGATCCGGGATTTCACGACCGAGGACTGGGCTGCCTTCAGCACCGACCAGCTGATTGCCCTGACCACCATCCAGGCCGCTGTGATCACATCCAGCGGCCTTTCTGTCTTGAGCAGCGACCAGCTGCGGGCCTTCCAGACCGAGGATCTGCGCGCCATCTCGACGGCCTCCATCGGCGGCTTCAACTCCGACCAGATCGGTGCCTTCACGACCGAGCAGGTCCAGGCCTTCAGCACCGGCCAGATCCAACAGCTCAGCACCGCCCAGCTGCGCGGCCTGAATGCCGCCGACATGGTGGCCCTGACCACCGCCCAGGTCGGCGCCCTGACGTCGGCCCAGGCCAAGGGCCTGTCGACCGACCAGCTGTCGGCCATGGAGGCGTCGGACGTCCGCTTCCTGACGACGGGCGCCCTGCGCGCCCTGACCAGCACCCAGCTCGACGGCCTGACCAGCGACCAGCTGCGCGGCCTCTCGTCCAGCCAGATCATGGCCATGACGACGGCCCAGGTCAGCACGCTGAACACCGATGACCTCAACAGCCTGGGCACCGACCAGGTCAACAAGCTCACCACCGCCCAGGTCCAGTCGCTGACGGCTTCCCAGCTCAGCCACCTGACGACGGACAGCCTGAACGCCATGGGCTCGGCCCAGTTCGCGTCGCTGTCGTCCAGCCAGGTCGCCTCGCTGACCACCGACCAGCTGCCCAAGATGGAGACGGCGGACCTGCGCGCCATCACGACGACCGCCCTGCGCGGCCTGAGCTCCGACCAGATCCAGTCGCTGAGCTCCGACGAGGTCGCCAGCCTGAGCACGGCCCAGATCGGCGCCCTGCTGACGGCCCAGATCCAGGGCCTGGAAGCCGCCGACATGGCCGCCATGGACACGGCCCAGATCGCCGTGCTGAGCTCGGCCCAGGCCCAGTCGCTGAACACCGACCAGCTGTCGGCCATCGAGGCCGGCGACATGCGCTCGCTGACGACGGGCGCCCTGCGCGCCCTGTCCAGCACCCAGCTCGACGCCCTGACCAGCGACCAGCTGCGCGGCCTGACTTCCGGCCAGATCAACTCGCTGACCACCGCCCAGGTCAGCACGCTGAACACGGACGACCTGAACAGCCTCTCGTCCGACCAGTTCAACAAGCTCTCGACCGCCCAGGTCCAGGCGCTGACGGCCAGCCAGCTCAGCCACCTGACGACGGACAGCCTGAACGCCATGGGCTCGGCCCAGTTCGCGACCCTGTCCTCGGCCCAGTTCAGCGCGCTGACCACTGATCAGCTGTCGGCCCTGGAAACCGCCGACCTGCGCGCCGTCACGACGACGGCCCTGCGCGGCCTGTCTTCCGACCAGATCCAGTCGCTGACTTCCGATGAGGTCGGCTCGCTGAGCACCGGCCAGATCGCCGCGCTGACGACCGCCCAGGTCAAGGGCCTGGAGGCCGGCGACATGACGGCCCTGGGCACCGCCCAGGTCGCGGCCCTGAGCTCGGCCCAGGCCCAGGCCCTCTCCACCGACCAGCTGTCGGCCATCGAAGCGGCCGACATGAAGTCGCTGACGACGGCCGCCCTGCGCGCCCTGTCCAGCACCCAGCTCGACGGCCTGACCTCCGACCAGCTGCGCGGCCTGACCTCCGGCCAGGTCAATTCGCTGACCACGGCCCAGGTCAGCACCCTGAACACCGACGACCTGAACAGCCTGGCGTCCGACCAGTTCAACAAGCTGTCCACGGCCCAGGTCCAGGCGCTGACGACGACCCAGCTCAGCAACCTGACCACGGACAACCTGAACGCCCTGGGCACGGCCCAGTTCGCGACCCTGTCCTCCAGCCAGTTCGGTTCGCTGACGACCGATCAGCTGTCCAAGATGGAGTCGGCCGACCTGCGCTCGGTCACGACGGCCGCCCTGCGCGGCCTGTCCTCCGACCAGATCCAGTCCCTGGCCTCCGACGTGGTGGCCAGCCTGACGACCGCCCAGATCGGCGCGCTGACGACCAGCCAGGTCAAGGGCCTGGAAGCCGCCGACATGGCCGCCCTGGGTACCGCCCAGGTCGCCGCCCTGAGCTCGGCCCAGGCCGCGGCCCTGTCCACCGACCAGCTGTCCGCCATCGAGGCGGCCGACATGAAGTCGCTGACGACGGGCGCCCTGCGCGCCCTGACCAGCACCCAGCTTGACGGCCTGACCAGCGACCAGCTGCGCGCCCTGTCGTCCGGCCAGATCAATGCGCTGACCACCGACCAGGTCCGCACGCTCAACACGGACGACCTCAACGTCCTGACCTCCGACCAGTTCAACAAGCTGTCGACCGCCCAAGTCCAGGTGCTGACGACGGCCCAGCTCAGCAACCTGACCTCGGACAGCCTGAACGCCATGGGCTCGGCCCAGTTCGCCACGCTGTCCTCGACGCAGTTCGGTTCGCTGACGACCGACCAGCTCTCCACGCTGGAGACGGCCGACCTGCGTGCCGTCACGACCGGCGCCCTGCGCGGCCTGTCTTCCGACCAGGTCCAGGCGCTGACCTCCGATGAAGTCGCCAGCCTCAGCACCGCCCAGATCGGCGCGCTGACGACCGGCCAGATCCAGGGCCTGCAGGGCGTCGACATGACGGCCCTGTCCACCGCCCAGGTCGCCGTGCTCAGCTCGGCCCAGGCCCAGTCGCTGAACACCGACCAGCTGTCGGCCATCGAAGCGGCCGACATGAAGTCGCTGACGACGGCCGCCCTGCGCGCCCTGAGCAGCACCCAGCTCGACGGCCTGACCAGCGACCAGCTGCGCGCCCTGTCGTCCAGCCAGATCAACTCGCTGACGACGGCCCAGGTCAGCACGCTGAACACCGACGACCTCAACGTCCTGACGTCCGACCAGTTCAACAAGCTGTCGACGGCCCAGGTGCAGGCGCTGACGACCAGCCAGCTCAGCAACCTGACGACGGACAACCTCAATGCGATGGGCTCGGCCCAGTTCGCCACGCTGTCCTCCGGCCAGTTCGGCTCGCTGACGACCGACCAGCTGTCCAAGCTGGAAACGGCCGACCTGCGTGCCATCACGACGGGCGCCCTGCGCGGCCTCTCCTCCGACCAGGTCCTGTCGCTGACTTCTGACGAAGTCGCCAGCCTGAGCACGGCCCAGATCAGCGCGCTGACCACCGGCCAGATCCAGGGCCTGGAAGCCGCCGACATGGCCGCCCTGTCCACCGCCCAGGTCGCCGTGCTGAGCTCGGCCCAGGCCCAGTCGCTCTCCACCGACCAGCTGTCGGCCATCGAAGCCGCCGACATGCGCTCGCTGACCACGGCCGCCCTGCGTGCCCTGTCCAGCACCCAGATCGATGCGCTGACCAGCGACCAGCTGCGCGGCCTCACCAGCACCCAGCTGAATGCGCTGACCACGGCCCCGCAGGTCGTCGGCCTGAACACGGACGACCTCAACGTCCTGACGACCGACCAGATCGCCCGCCTGTCGACCACGCAGATCCAGGCGCTGACGACCACCCAGCTCAGCAACCTCGCCACCGACAGCCTGAACGCGATGGGCTCGGCCCAGTTCGCGACGCTGTCCTCCGGCCAGTTCGGTTCGCTGACCACCGACCAGCTGTCCCGCATGGAGACGGCCGACCTGCGCTCGGTCACGACCGGCGCCCTGCGCGGCCTGTCCTCCGACCAGGTGCAGTCGCTGACCTCCGATGAAGTCGGCTCCCTGTCGACGGCCCAGATCGCCGCGCTGACGACGGCCCAGGTCAAGGGCCTGGAAGCGGCCGACATGACGGCCCTGGGCACCGCCCAGGTCGCCGCGCTGAGCTCGGCCCAGGCCGCGGCTCTCTCCACCGACCAGTTGTCGGCCATCGAGGCCGCCGACATGCGCTCGCTGACGACGGCCGCCCTGCGCGCCCTGACCAGCACCCAGCTCGACGGCCTGACGTCCGACCAGCTGCGCGCCCTGTCGTCCAGCCAGATCACGGCGCTGACCACCGACCAGGTCCGCACGCTGAACACGGACGACCTCAACGTCCTGACGTCCGACCAGTTCAACAAGCTCTCCACCGCCCAGGTGCAGGTGCTGACGACGACCCAGCTGAGCAACCTGACGACGGACAACCTCAATGCGATGGGCTCGGCCCAGTTCGCGACGCTGTCGTCCACGCAGTTCGGTTCGCTGACCTCCGACCAGTTGCCCAAGATGGAGACGGCCGACCTGCGCGCCGTCACGACGGGCGCCCTGCGCGGCCTGAATTCCGACCAGATCCAGAGCCTGACCTCGGATGAGGTCGCCGGCCTGTCGACGGGCCAGATCGGCACGCTGACGACCGCCCAGATCCAGGGCCTGGAAGCCGCCGACATGGCGGCCCTGGGCACCGCCCAGGTCGCCGTGCTGACTTCGGCCCAGGCCCAGTCGCTGAACACCGACCAGCTGTCGGCCATCGACGCCGCCGACATGAAGTCGCTGACCACGGCCGCCCTGCGCGCGCTGTCCAGCACCCAGCTCGACAGCCTCACGTCCGACCAGCTGCGCGCCCTGTCTTCCAGCCAGATCGCCTCGCTGACGACGGCCCAGGTCAGCACACTGAACACGGATGACCTCAACACCCTGGCCACCGACCAGTTCAACAAGCTGACCACCGGCCAGGTCCAGTCGCTGACGACGACCCAGCTCGGCAATCTGTCGACGGACAACCTCAACGCCCTGGGTTCTTCCCAGTTCGCCACGCTGTCGTCCAGCCAGTTCGCCGCGCTGACGACCGACCAGCTGTCCCGCATGGAGACGGCCGACCTGCGCGCCGTCACGACCAACGCGCTGCGCGGCCTGTCCTCCGACCAGATCCAGTCGCTGACCTCGGATGAGATCGCCAGCCTGAGCACCGGCCAGATCGGTTCCCTGCTGACGGCCCAGATCCAGGGCCTGGAAGCCGCCGACATGTCGGCCCTGTCCACCGCCCAGGTCGCCGTGCTGAGCTCGGCCCAGGCCCAGTCGCTGAACACCGACCAGCTGTCCGCCATCGACGCGGGCGACATGCGCGCACTGACCACGGGCGCCCTGCGCGCCCTGTCCAGCACCCAGCTCGACGCCCTGACCAGCGACCAGCTGCGCGGCCTGACCAGCACCCAGCTGAACGCGCTGACGACCAGCCCGCAGGTCGTCAACCTGAACACCGATGACCTGAATGTCCTGACGACGGACCAGATCGCCCGCCTGTCGACGACGCAGATCCAGGCGCTGACGACCACCCAGCTCAGCAACCTGGCCACCGACAGCCTGAACGCCATGGGCACGGCCCAGTTCGCCACGCTGTCCTCCGCCCAGTTCGGCTCGCTGACGACCGACCAGCTGTCGCGCCTCGAGACGGCCGACCTGCGCGCCGTCACGACCAACGCGCTGCGCGGCCTGTCCTCCGACCAGATCCAGTCCCTGACCTCGGATGAGGTGGCCAGCCTGTCCACCGGCCAGATCGCCGCGCTGACGACCGCCCAGGTCAAGGGCCTGGAAGCCGCCGACATGTCGGCCATCGGCACCGCCCAGGTCGCCGCGCTGAACTCGGCCCAGGCCCAGGCCCTGAACACCGACCAGCTGTCCGCCATCGACGCCGCCGACATGCGCGCGCTGACGACGGCCACGCTGCGTGCCCTGTCCAGCACCCAGCTCGACGGCCTCACCAGCGACCAGCTGCGCGGCCTGACCAGCACCCAGCTGAACTCGCTGACCACCAACCCGCAGGTCATCAGCATCAACACGGACGACCTCAACGTCCTGACGACCGACCAGATCGCCCGCCTGTCCACGGGCCAGATCCAGGCGCTGACGACCGTCCAGCTCAGCAACCTCGCCACCGACAGCCTGAACGCCATGGGCACGGCCCAGTTCGCCACGCTGTCCTCCAGCCAGGTCGGCTCGCTGACGACCGACCAGCTCTCCCGCATGGAGACGGCCGACCTGCGTGCAGTCACCACCGCCGCCCTGCGCGGCCTGAGCTCGGATCAGGTCCAGTCCCTGACCTCCGACGAGGTCGGCTCGATGTCGACGGCCCAGATCGCCACGCTGACGACCACCCAGGTCCAGGGCCTGGAAGCCGCCGACATGACGGCCCTGTCCACCGCCCAGGTCGCCGTGCTGAGCTCGGCCCAGGCCCAGTCGATGAACACCGACCAGCTGTCGGCCATCGAAGCCGCCGACATGCGCTCGCTGACGACGGCCGCCCTGCGCGCCCTGAGCAGCACCCAGCTCGACGGCCTGACGTCCGACCAGCTGCGCGCCTTGAGCTCGGGCCAGGTCAACTCGCTGACGACGGCCCAGGTCAGCACGCTGAACACCGACGACCTCAACGTCCTGACGTCCGACCAGTTCAACAAGCTGTCGACGGCCCAGGTGCAGGCGCTGACGACCACCCAGCTCAGCAACCTGGCCACAGACAACCTCAATGCGATGGGCACCGCCCAGTTCGCGACGCTGTCGTCCAGCCAGTTCGCCGCGCTGACCACCGACCAGCTGTCCAAGCTGGAGACGGCCGACCTGCGCGCCGTCACCACCGCCGCCCTGCGTGGCTTGTCCTCCGACCAGGTCCAGTCGCTGACCTCGGACGAGGTCGCCGGCCTCAGCACCGGCCAGATCGGCGCGCTGACGACCAGCCAGATCCAGGGCCTGGAGGCCGCCGACATGTCGGCCCTGTCCACCGCCCAGGTCGCCGTGCTCAGCTCGGCCCAGGCCCAGTCGCTGAACACCGACCAGCTGTCGGCCATCGACGCGGCCGACATGCGCTCGCTGACGACGGCCGCCCTGCGCGCCCTGAGCAGCACCCAGCTCGACGGCCTCACGTCCGACCAGCTGCGCGCCCTGTCCTCCGGCCAGGTCGCCGCCCTGACGACGGCCCAGGTCAGCACACTGAACACGGATGACCTCAACACCCTGGCCACCGACCAGTTCAACAAGCTGACCACCGGCCAGATCCAGTCGCTGACGACGACCCAGCTCGGCAATCTGTCGACGGACAACCTCAACGCCCTGGGTTCTTCCCAGTTCGCCACGCTGTCGTCCAGCCAGTTCGCCGCGCTGACGACCGACCAGCTGTCCCGCATGGAGACGGCCGACCTGCGCGCCGTCACCACCACCGCCCTGCGCGGCCTGTCCTCCGACCAGATCCAGTCGCTGACCTCCGATGAAGTGGCCAGCCTGTCCACCGGCCAGATCGCCGCGCTGACGACCGCGCAGATCCAGGGCCTGGAGGCTGCCGACATGGCGGCCCTGTCCACCGCCCAGGTCGCCGTGCTGAGCTCGGCCCAGGCCCAGTCCCTGTCGACCGACCAGCTGTCGGCCATCGATGCGGGCGACATGCGCTCCCTGACCACGGCCGCCCTGCGCGCCCTGTCCAGCACCCAGCTCGATGCCCTGACCAGCGACCAGCTGCGCGGCCTGAGCAGCACCCAGCTGAATGCGCTGACGACCAACCCGCAGGTCGTCAACCTGAACACGGATGACCTCAACGTCCTGACGACGGACCAGATCGCCCGCCTGTCGACCTCGCAGATCCAGGCGCTGACGACCAGCCAGCTCGCCAACCTGGCCACCGACAGCCTGAACGCCATGGGCTCGGCCCAGTTCGCCACGCTGTCGTCCAGCCAGTTCGGCGCCCTGACGACCGACCAGCTGTCCAGGCTGGAGACGGCCGACCTGCGCGCGGTGACGACCAATTCGCTGCGCGGCCTCTCCTCCGACCAGATCCAGTCGCTGACGTCCGACCATGTGTCCGGCCTGTCCACCGGCCAGATCGCGGCCCTGACGACGGCCCAGGTCAAGGGACTGGAAGCCGCCGACATGACGGCCCTGTCCACGGGCCAGGTCGCGGCGCTGAGCTCCGCCCAGGCCCAGAACCTGTCGACCGACCAGCTGTCCGCCATCGACGCGTCCGACATGCGCGCGCTGACGACGGCCACCCTGCGCGCGCTGTCCAGCGCCCAGCTCGACGGCCTGACCAGCGACCAGCTGCGCGGCTTGACCAGCGCCCAGCTGAATGCGCTGACCACCAGCCCGCAGATCGTCAATCTCAGCACTGACAACCTGAACGTGCTGACGACCGACCAGGTCGCACGCCTGTCGACGGGCCAGATCCAGGCGCTGACGACGACGCAGCTGAGCAACCTCGCCACCGACAGCCTGAACGCCATGGGCTCGGCCCAGTTCGCCACGCTGTCGTCCAACCAGTTCGCCTCGCTGACGACCGACCAGCTGTCCAAGCTGGAAACGGCCGACCTGCGCGCCGTCACGACGGCGGCCCTGCGCGGCCTGTCCTCGGATCAGGTGCTGTCGCTGACCTCGGAGGAAGTGGCCGGTCTGTCCACGGGCCAGATCGCCTCGCTGACCGCGACCCAGGTCAAGGGCTTGGAGGCCGCCGACATGACGGCCCTGGGCACCGCCCAGGTCGCCGTGCTGAGCTCGGCCCAGGCCCAGGCGCTCTCCACCGACCAGCTGTCGGCCATCGACGCCGGTGACATGCGCTTCCTGACGACGACGACGCTGCGCGCCCTGTCCAGCACCCAGCTGGACGGCCTGACCAGCGACCAGCTGCAGTCGCTGACGACGGCCCAGGTCAACTCGCTGACGACGGCCCAGCTGTCGACGCTGAACAGCGATGACCTGAACGCCTTCACGACCGACCAGTTCTCCCGCATGACGACGGGCCAGGTGCAGGCGCTGACGGCCGGCCAGCTGTCGAACATGACGACGGACGACCTGACCGCCTTCGGCACCCAGCACTTCGCCGTCATGAGCTCGACGCAGTTCGGCGCGCTGACGACCGACCAGCTGTCCAATCTGCAGACGGCCGACCTGCGCGCGGTGACGACGGCCGCCCTGTCCAGCCTCAGTTCCGACCAGATCGCCTCGCTGCAGACCGAGCACATCGCCGGGCTGAGCACCGCCCAGGTGATGTCGCTGTCCACTGCCCAGGTCCAGGGCCTGGCCCCGGCCGACCTGACGGCCATGGGCTCGGCCCAGGTCGCGGTGATGACCACCGCCCAGGTGAACTCGCTGTCCACCGACCAGATCGTGGCCATCGACTCCGATGACCTGGCCAGGCTGTCCTCGGCCTCGCTGCAGGCGATCAGCAACAACCAGCTGGGCGCCCTGACCACCGACCAGCTGACCGGCCTGGGCACCCGCGTGGCCGTGCTGACGACCAGCCAGATCACCAACCTGGCGACGGACGACCTCAACACCTTCACGACGGCCCAGTTCGCGGCGCTGACGACCAACCAGGTCAAGGCCTTCACGGTCTCGCAGATCGCGTCCCTGGAAACCGACGACCTGCGCGCGCTGACGACTGCCCATGTGGCGGCCATGAGCAACGCGCAGATCCAGGCCATCACCAGCGACCAGTTCGGCACACTGAAGGCGACCCAGATCACCGCCCTGACCTCGGTCCAGGCCGCCGCGCTGACGACCGCCCAGGTCAACAGCCTGACGACGGACCAGATCTCCGGCCTGGAGACCCGCGACATCGTCGCCATGAGCATGGCCCAGCTCGACGCGCTGCAAGGCACGACCTTCGGCGAGATGAGCGCGGCCCAGATGAACGCCTACTTCAATGTGACGCCCATCGTGCTCGACCTGGACGGCCACGGCGTCAACACGCTGGCCGCCGCACAAGGCGTCAACTTCGACCTGCTGGGCACCGGCCAGGTCAACAAGGTGGGCTGGGTGGCGGGCGGCGACGGCCTGCTCGTCATGGACCGCAACCACGACGGCCTCATCAACAACGGCGCCGAGCTGTTCGGCATGGGCACGGTGCTGGCCAATGGCAAGCACGCCAAGGACGGCTATGTCGCCATGGCCGAGCAGGACAGCAACCACGACGGCAAGCTCGATGCGCATGACGCCAACTGGAAGCAGCTGCAGGTCTGGGTCGACGCCAACCACGACGGCAAGACCGACGCCGGCGAGCTCAAGACCCTGGATGAGGCGGGCATCGCCTCGCTGGACCTGAACGCCGCCAAGGGCACGGGCACGGACAACGGCAACCTGATCGGCTTGGTGTCCGGCTACACGACGACCGACGGCAAGCAGCATGAAATGGCCGACGTCTGGTTCGCCAAGGACGTGCAGCCGCAGACGACCAGCGATGGCAAGGACGCGGCGGTTGGCCTGCAGGACCTGCTGGCGCCGCCGAGCGGCCCGCTGCTGGGCTCCGAGCATGTCGACCTGGCCAAGGCCGCCATCCCGAATCCGTCCGCCGACGCCCATCTCGCGGCCATCGACCGCAAGCTGGCCGAGGAAGACGAGCTGAGGCGCAACAACGGAGGCAGCTGGTTGTGACAACTGTGAAATCCTCCAGCGCCGGCGGGGGATCCCGCCGAACGGTCGGCCCGTGGCCGGGAAAGCCGGTCTTTTTGCCGGTTGACGTCACGGACTCGTCCCTAGCATGAAAACACGGGAGCCCTCCGTCTTGGCGCTCCGGTCGGGCTTGCCCGGCCGTTGCCAGGCCGGACCGGCTCCCGCGTGCGGATTTTTCGTGTCCTGGACTCGCCGGGTGGACCACCCGACGGGGCCGGGCACGGACTCAGATCAAGACAACGCCTTCAGTGTCGGGGGCGGGCCAGCAATGGCCCAGGGCCGCCATGTCGCAAGACATGGCGGCCATCAGTACAGGTGAGAAAACATGGCAACCGTCATCCCCAACATTCCGGTCTCTGTCATTCCGACGTTGTCCACGACAACGATCCGGGACTGGACGACGGAGGACTACGCCGCGCTCAAGACGGATCAGCTGCAGGCCCTGACCACGCTGCAGGCCTCGGTCATCCTGTCCAGCAGCCTGGCCGTCCTGAGCAGTGACCAGATCCGCGCCTTCCAGACCGAAGACCTGCGGGCCATCACCACCACGGCCTTCGGCGGCTTCAACTCCGACCAGATCCAGGCCCTCAAGACCGACCAGCTGCAGGCCCTGAGCACCTCGCAGATCGCGTCGCTGAGCACGGTCCAGATCCAGGGCCTGACGACGGCCGACATGGTGGCCCTGACGACGGGCCAGGTCGGCGCGCTGACGTCCAACCAGCTCGGCAAGCTGTCCACCGCCCAGCTCTCCACCATCGAGACGGGTGACATCAAGTCCATCACGACCGGCGCCCTGCGCAATCTGTCTTCCACCCAGCTCGACGCCTTCACCAGCGACCAGCTGCGCGCCCTCTCCAGCGGCCAGATCAATTCGCTGACGACGGCCCAGATCAACACCCTGGGCACGGCCGACCTGAACAGCCTCTCCAGCAGCCAGTTCGCCAATCTGTCGACGGTCCAGGCCCAGGCCCTGACCGCCACCCAGCTCGGCAACCTCGCCACCGACAACCTGAATGCCCTGGGCACGGGTCAGTTCGCGGTGCTGTCGTCCGCGCAATTCGGCGCGCTGACCACAGCCCAGCTGGGCAAGCTGGAGACGGCCGACCTGCGTGCCGTCACCACCACCGCCCTGAACGGCCTGTCCTCCGACCAGATCGGAGCCCTGGCCAGCGACGCCGTCGGCTCCATGACGACGGCCCAGATCGCCTCTCTGGGTGCCAACCAGGTCAAGGGCCTGACGACCGGCGACATGGTCGCCCTGACGTCCGCCCAGATCGCGTCCCTCAACTCGACCCAGGCCGCGGCCCTGTCGACGGCCCAGATCGCCGCCATCGAGACCGGCGACATCAAGTCGCTGACCACCGGCGCCCTGCGCAACCTGTCGTCCGACCAGCTGGACGCCTTCACCAGCGACCAGCTGCGTGCCCTGTCCAGCGGCCAGGTCAATTCGCTGACGACCGCCCAGATCAACACCCTGGGCACGGCCGACCTGAACAGCCTGTCCAGCAGCCAGTTCTCCAACCTGTCCTCGGGCCAGGTCCAGGCGCTGACCAACAGCCAGC
The DNA here is from genome assembly GCF_059415865.1 of Roseateles sp. GW821-FHT09H10. Classification (NCBI taxonomy): domain Bacteria; kingdom Pseudomonadati; phylum Pseudomonadota; class Betaproteobacteria; order Burkholderiales; family Sphaerotilaceae; genus Roseateles; species Roseateles sp. GW821-FHT09H10. The sequence continues at coordinate 201,781 of NZ_JBWKOB010000005.1, forward strand.
TGTCCAACCTGGCGACCGACAACCTGAATGCCCTGGGCACGGCCCAGTTCGCGGCCCTCTCGTCCAGCCAGTTCGGCGCCTTGACCACCGGCCAGCTCGGCAAGCTCGAAACCGCCGACCTGCGCGCCGTCACGACCACGGCCTTGAAGGGCCTGTCCTCTGACCAGGTGGGTGCGCTCGCCAGCGATGCCGTCGGTTCCATGACGACGGCCCAGATCGCGGCCCTGGGTACCGCCCAGGTGCAAGGCCTGACGACGGCCGACATGGTCGCCCTGACCTCGGCCCAGGTCGCCTCGCTGACCTCGGCCCAGGCCGGCAGCCTGTCCACCGCCCAGATCGCCGCCCTCGAGACGGCCGACATCAAGTCCATCACGACGGGCGCCCTGCGCAATCTGTCTTCCGACCAACTGGACGCCTTCACCAGCGACCAGCTGCGTGCCCTGTCCAGCGGCCAGGTCAATTCGCTGACGACAGCCCAAGTCAACACCCTGGGCACGGCCGACCTGAACAGCCTGAGCAGCGGCCAGTTCGCCAACCTGTCCACGGGCCAGGTCCAGGCCCTGACCAACAGCCAGCTGTCCAATCTGGCGTCCGACAACCTCAACGCCCTCGGCACGGCCCAGTTCGCCGCGCTGTCGTCTTCGCAGTTCGGTGCCCTGACCACAGCCCAGCTCGGCAAGCTCGAAACGGCCGACCTGCGCGCCGTCACGACCGCGGCCTTGAAGGGCCTGTCCTCCGACCAGGTGGGAGCCCTGGCCAGTGACGCCGTCGGCTCCATGACGACGGCCCAGATCGCTTCCCTGGGCACGGCCCAGGTGCAGGGCCTGACCACGGCCGACATGGTCGCCCTGACCTCGGCCCAGGTCGCCTCGCTGACCTCGGCCCAGGCCGGCAGCCTGTCCACCGCCCAGCTCGCCGCCATCGAAACCGGTGACATCAAGTCGCTGACGACGGGCGCCCTGCGCAATCTGTCCTCCGACCAGCTCGACGCCTTCACCAGCGACCAGCTGCGCGCCCTGTCCAGCGGCCAGGTCAATTCGCTGACGACCGCCCAGATCAACACCCTGGGCACGGCCGACCTGAACAGCCTGTCCAGCGGCCAGTTCGCCAACCTGTCCTCGGGCCAGGTCCAGGCCCTGACCAACAGCCAGCTGTCCAACCTGGCGTCCGACAACCTCAACGCCCTGGGCACGGCCCAGTTCGCCGCGCTGTCGTCTTCGCAGTTCGGTGCCCTGACCACCGCCCAGCTCAGCAAGCTCGAGACCGCCGACCTGCGCGCCGTCACCACGGCCGCACTGAACGGCCTGTCCTCCGACCAGATCGGGGCGCTGGCCAGCGACGCCGTCGGCTCGATGACGACCGCCCAGGTCGCGGCCCTCGGCACCGCCCAGATCAAGGGCCTGACGACGGGTGACATGGTCGCCTTGACCTCATCCCAGGTTGCCGCCCTCAATTCCGCCCAGGCCGGCACGCTGTCGACCGCCCAACTGGCGGCCATCGAGACCGGCGACGTCAAGTCGCTGACGACCGGCGCCCTGCGCAATCTGTCCTCCGACCAGCTGGATGCCTTCACCAGCGACCAGCTGCGCGCGCTGAGCAGCGGCCAGATCAACAATCTGACCACCGCCCAGATCAACACCCTCGGCACGGCTGACCTGAACAGCCTGTCCAGCGGCCAGTTCGCCAACCTGTCGACGGCCCAAGTCCAGGCGCTGAACACGACCCAGCTCGGCAATCTGGCGACGGACAACCTGAACGCCCTGGGCACGGCCCAGTTCGCGGCCCTGAACTCCGGCCAGTTCGGCTCGCTGACCACCGCTCAGCTCGGCAAGCTCGAGACCGCCGACCTGCGCGCCGTCACGACGGCCGCGCTGAACGGCCTGTCCTCCGACCAGATCGGGGCGCTGGCCAGCGATGCCGTCGGCTCGATGACGACCGCCCAGGTCGCCTCGCTCGGCGCCAACCAGATCAAGGGCCTGACCACCGGCGACATGGTGGCCCTGACCACCGGCCAGGTCGCGGCCCTGACCTCGAACCAGGCCGGCAATCTGTCCACGGCCCAGCTCGCCGCCATCGAGACCGGTGACATCAAGTCGCTGACGACCGGCGCCCTGCGCAATCTGTCGTCCGACCAACTGGACGCCTTCACCAGCGACCAGCTGCGTGCCCTGTCCAGCGGCCAGATCAACAGCCTGACGACCAGCCAGGTCAATACGCTCGGTACGGCTGACCTGAACAGCCTCTCCAGCGGCCAGTTCTCCAACCTGTCCTCGGCCCAAGTCCAGGCCCTGACCAACGGCCAGCTGTCCAACCTGGCGTCCGACAACCTGAACGCGCTGGGCACCGCCCAGTTCGCGGCGCTGAACTCCAGCCAGTTCGGTGCGCTGACGACCGGCCAGCTCAGCAAGCTCGAAACCGCCGACCTGCGCGCCGTCACGACGACGGCCCTGAACGGTCTGTCCTCCGACCAGATCGGGTCGCTGGCCAGCGACGCCGTCGGCTCGATGACGACGGCCCAGATCGCGTCCCTGGGCACCGCACAGATCAAGGGCCTGACGACCGGCGACATGGTCGCCCTGACGTCCGCCCAGGTCGCCGCCATCAACTCGACCCAGGCCGCGACCCTGTCCACGGCCCAGCTGGCCGCCATCGAGACCGGTGACATCAAGTTCCTGTCCACGGCCGCCCTGCGCAATCTGTCGACCGACCAGATCGACGCCCTGACCAGCGACCAGCTGCGCGCCCTGTCGTCCACCCAGCTGAACGCGCTGAGCACCAGCCCGCAGCTCGTCAACCTGGGCACGGCCGACCTGAACTCGCTCAGCACCGGCCAGATCGCCAATCTGTCGACGGCCCAGGTGCGCGCGCTGACGACCGACCAGCTCGGCAACCTGACGACGGACAACCTCAACGCCATGGGCTCGGCCCAGTTCGCCGCGCTGAGCTCCAGCCAGTTCGGCGCGCTGACGACCAGCCAGCTCGGCAAGCTGGAGACGGCTGACCTGCGTGCCGTCACCACGGGCGCGCTGAACGGCCTGACCTCGACCCAGATCGGGGCGCTGGCCAGCGACGCTGTCGGCGCCATGACGACGGCCCAGATCGCATCTCTCGGCACCGACCAGGTCAAGGGCCTGACGACGGGCGACATGATCGCCCTGACTTCGGCCCAGGTAGGCGCGATCAACTCCGCACAGGCCGGCACGCTGTCGACCGCCCAACTGGCGGCCATCGAGACCGGCGACATCAAGTCCATCACGACCGGTGCCCTGCGCAATCTGTCGTCCGACCAGCTCGATGCCTTCACCAGCGACCAGCTGCGTGCCCTGTCCAGCAGCCAGATCAACAGCCTGACGACTTCCCAGGTCAACACCCTGGGCACGGCCGACCTGAACAGCCTCTCCAGCGGCCAGTTCGCCAACCTGTCCTCGGGCCAGGTGCAGGCCCTGACCAACGGCCAGCTGTCCAACCTGGCGACTGACAACCTCAACGCCCTGGGCACCGCCCAGTTCGCGGCGCTGAACTCCAGCCAGTTCGGTGCCCTGACCACCGCCCAGCTCGGCAAGCTCGAGACCGCCGACCTGCGCGCCGTCACGACCACGGCCTTGAAGGGCCTGTCCTCCGACCAGGTCGGCGCGCTCGCCAGCGACGCTGTCGGCTCGATGACCACCAACCAGGTCGCGGCCCTGGGCACCGCCCAGATCCAGGGCCTGACCACGGCCGACATGGTGGCCCTGACCTCGGCCCAGGTCGCCTCGCTGACCTCGGCCCAGGCCGGCAGCCTGTCCACCGCCCAGCTCGCCGCCATCGAGACCGGCGACATCAAGTCCATCACGACCGGTGCGCTGCGCAACCTGTCGAGTGACCAGCTCGACGCCTTCACCAGCGACCAGCTGCGCGCCCTGTCCAGCGGCCAGATCAATTCGCTGACGACGGCTCAGATCAACACCCTGGGCACGGCCGACCTGAACAGCCTGTCCAGCAGCCAGTTCGCCAATCTGTCGTCCGCCCAGGTCCAGGCCCTGACCAACGCCCAGTTGGCCAACCTGACGACGGACAACCTCAACGCCCTGGGCAGCGCCCAGTTCGCGGCCCTGAGCTCCAGCCAGTTCGGCGCACTGACGACCAGCCAGCTCGCCAAGCTCGAGACCGCCGACCTGCGCGCCGTCACCACGGCCGCGCTGAACGGCCTGTCCTCCGACCAGATCGGGGCGCTGGCCAGCGATGCCGTCGGCTCCATGACGACGGCCCAGATCGCTTCGCTGGGCACGGCCCAGGTCCGCGGCCTGACCACGGGTGACATGGTCGCCTTGACCTCGTCCCAGGTCGCTTCGCTGAACTCCGCCCAGGCCGGCACGCTGTCGACGGCCCAGCTCGCCGCCATCGAGACCGGCGACATCAAGTCCATCGCGACCGGCGCCCTGCGCAACCTGTCGTCCGACCAGCTCGACGCCCTCACCAGCGACCAGCTGCGCGCCCTGTCCAGCGGCCAGATCAACAGCCTGACCACGAGCCAGGTCAACACCCTGGGCACCGCTGACCTGAACAGCCTGACCAGCGGCCAGTTCGGCAATCTGTCGTCCACGCAGGTCCAGGCGCTGACCAACACCCAGCTCGCCAATCTGGCGACGGACAACCTGAACGCGCTGGGCACCAGCCAGTTCGCCGCGCTGAACTCCAGCCAGTTCGGTGCGCTGACCACCGGCCAGCTCGGCAAGCTCGAAACCGCCGACCTGCGTGCCGTCACGACAACGGCGCTGAACGGCCTGTCCTCCGACCAGATCGGTGCCCTGGCCAGCGACGCCGTCGGCTCTATGACGACCAACCAGGTCGCGTCCCTGGGCACGGCCCAGATCAAGGGCCTGACGACGGCCGACATGGTCGCCCTGACCTCGGGCCAGATCGCCGCCATCAACTCCAACCAGGCCGGCGCGCTGTCGACGGCCCAGATCGCCGCCATCGAGACGGGCGACATCAAGTCCATCTCCACCGGTGCCCTGCGCAACCTGTCCACCGACCAGCTCGACGCCCTCACCAGCGACCAGCTGCGCGCCCTCAGCTCCACCCAGCTGAATGCGCTGACCACCAACCCGCAGCTGGTCAACCTCGGCACGGCCGACCTGAACTCGCTGAGCACCGGCCAGATTGCCAATCTGTCGACGGCCCAGGTGCGCGCGCTGACGACCGACCAGCTGAGCAGCCTGACGACGGACAACCTCAACGCCATGGGCACCGCCCAGTTCGCGGCGCTGAGTTCCAGCCAGTTCGGCTCGCTGACGACCGCCCAGCTCGCCAAGCTGGAGACGGCTGACCTGCGTGCCGTCACCACGGGCGCCTTGAATGGCCTGACGTCCGCCCAGATTGGCGCCCTCGCCAGCGACGCCGTCGGCTCCATGACGACGGCCCAGATCGCCGCCCTGGGTACCGACCAGGTCAAGGGCCTGACGACCGCCGACATGGTCGCCCTGACCTCGGCCCAGGTCGCCTCGCTGAACTCCGCCCAGGCCGGCACGCTGTCGACGGCCCAGCTCGCGGCCATCGAGACCGGTGACATCAAGTCCATCACGACGGGCGCCCTGCGCAATCTGTCGTCCGACCAGCTCGACGCCTTCACCAGCGACCAGCTGCGTGCGCTGTCCAGCGGCCAGATCAACTCGCTGACCACAGCCCAAGTCAACACCCTGGGCACCGCCGACCTGAACAGCCTGACCAGCGGCCAGTTCTCCAACCTGTCCTCGGGCCAGGTCCAGGCGCTGAACACCAGCCAGCTCAGCAACCTGACGACGGACAACCTGAACGCCCTCGGCACGGCCCAGTTCGCCGCGCTGAACTCCAGCCAGTTCGGTTCGCTGACCACGGGCCAGCTCGGCAAGCTCGAGACCGCCGACCTGCGTGCGGTCACGACGGCCGCCCTCAACGGCCTGAACTCCACGCAGATCGGTGCCCTCGCCAGCGACGCCGTCGGCTCGATGACGACGCAGCAGATCGGCTCCCTGGGCACGGCCCAGGTTCAGGGCCTGACCACCGGCGACATGATCGCCCTGACCTCAGGCCAGATCGCTGCCATCAACTCCAACCAGGCCGGCGTGCTGTCCACCGCCCAGCTGGCCGCCATCGAGACGGGCGACATCAAGTCCATCTCCACCGGCGCCCTGCGCAACCTCTCCACCGACCAGCTCGACGCCCTCACCAGCGACCAGCTGCGCGCCCTGTCGTCCACCCAGCTCAATGCGCTGACGACGACGCCGCAGGTCATCAACCTGTCGACGGCCGATCTGAACGTGCTGACCACCAGCCAGATCGCCAATCTGTCGACGGCCCAGGTGCGTGCGCTGACGACCGACCAGTTGAGCAGCCTGACGACGGACAACCTCAACGCCATGGGCACCGCCCAGTTCGCGGTGCTGTCGTCCTCGCAGTTCGGCGCGCTGACGACCAGCCAGCTGGCCAAGCTCGAAACAGCCGACCTGCGCGCCGTCACGACGACGGCCCTGGGCGGCCTGTCCTCCGACCAGATCGGCGCTCTGGCCAGCGACGCCGTCGGCTCCATGACGACGGCCCAGATCGCCTCTCTGGGTGCCAACCAGGTCAAGGGCCTGACCACGGGCGACATGATCGCCCTGACCTCGGCCCAGGTGGCCGCCATCAACTCGACCCAGGCCGCGGCCCTGTCCACGGCCCAGCTCGCCGCCCTCGAGACCGGTGACATCAAGTCCATCGCGACCGGCGCCCTGCGCAATCTGTCTTCCGACCAGCTCGACGCCTTCACCAGCGACCAGCTGCGCGCCCTCAGCAGCGGCCAGATCAACAGCCTGACGACAACCCAGGTCAATACGCTCGGTACGGCCGACCTGAACAGCCTCACCAGCGGCCAGTTCGGCAACCTGTCCTCCGGCCAGGTGCAGGCGCTGAACACCACCCAGCTGAGCAACCTGTCCACCGACAACCTGAACGCGCTCGGCACGGCCCAGTTCGCGGCCCTGAACTCCAGCCAGTTCGGTTCGCTGACCACCGGCCAGCTGGGCAAGCTCGAGACCGCCGACCTGCGCGCCGTCACGACGGCGGCCCTCAACGGCCTGAACTCCACGCAGATCGGCGCCCTCGCCAGCGACGCCGTCGGTTCCATGACGACCAACCAGGTCGCGGCCCTGGGCACGGCCCAGGTGCAAGGCCTGACCACCGGCGACATGGTGGCCCTGACCTCGGGCCAGATCGCCGCCATCAACTCCAACCAGGCCGGTGTGCTGTCCACCGCCCAGCTGGCTGCCATCGAGACGGGCGACATCAAGTCCATCTCCACCGCGGCCCTGCGCAACCTGTCCACCGACCAGCTCGATGCGCTGACCAGCGACCAGCTGCGCGCCCTGAGCTCGACGCAGCTGAATGCGCTGACGACCAGCCCGCAGGTCAACACCCTGGGCACGGCCGACCTGAACGTGCTGACCACCGGCCAGATCGCCAATCTGTCGACGGCCCAGATCCGCGCGCTGACGACCGACCAGCTCGGCAACCTGACGACCGGCAACCTGAACGCCATGGGCACCGCCCAGTTCGCGACGCTGTCGTCCTCGCAGTTCGGCGCCCTGGGCACGGCCCAGCTGTCCAAGCTCGAGACCGCTGACCTGCGCGCCGTCACGACGGCCGCCCTGGGTGGCCTGTCCTCCGACCAGATCGGCGCCCTCGCCAGCGATGCCGTGGGCTCCATGAGCACGGGCCAGATCGCTTCCCTGGGTGCCAACCAGGTCAAGGGCCTGACGACCGCCGACATGGTCGCCCTGACCTCTTCCCAGGTCGCGTCCATCAACTCGACGCAGTCCGCCGCCCTGTCCACGGCCCAGCTGGCCGCCATCGAGACGGCCGACATCAAGTCGCTGACGACCGGCGCCCTGCGCAATCTGTCGTCCGACCAGCTCGACGCCTTCACCAGCGACCAGCTGCGTGCGCTGTCCAGCGGCCAGATCAACAGCCTGACGACGGCCCAGATCAACACCCTGGGCACGGCCGACCTGAACAGCCTGTCCAGCGGTCAGTTCGCCAATCTGTCGACGGCCCAGGTCCAGGCGCTGACGAGCACCCAGCTCGCCAACCTGGCGACCGACAACCTGAACGCCCTGGGCACGGCGCAGTTCGCCGCGCTGAACTCCGGCCAGTTCAGCGGCCTGAGCACCGCCCAGCTCGCCAAGCTCGAGACCGCCGACCTGCGCGCGGTGACGACGGCGGCCCTCAATGCGCTGAGCTCCGACCAGTTCGGCGCCCTCGCCAGCGACGCCGTCGGCGCCATGAGCACGGCGCAGATCGCCTCCCTGGGTGCCAACCAGATCAAGGGCCTGACCACGGGTGACATGGTCGCCCTGACCTCGGCCCAGGTTGCGGCGCTGAACTCGACCCAGGTCGCCAACCTGTCGACCGCCCAGATCGCTGCCATCGAAACGGCCGACATCAAGGCCCTGTCGACCAGCGCCCTGCGCAACTTCTCGACCGACCAGCTCGACGCGCTGACCAGCGACCAGCTGCGCGCCCTGTCCTCGGCCCAGCTGAACGCGCTGACCACCGCGCCCCAGGTCGTCAACCTGGGCACGGCCGACCTGAACGTGCTGACCACCGGCCAGATCGCCAACCTGTCCACCGCTCAGGTCCAGGCCCTGACCAACACCCAGCTGTCCAACCTGACGACAGACAGCCTGAATGCCCTCGGCACGGCCCAGTTCGCGACGCTGAGCTCCAGCCAGTTCGGCGCCCTGAGCACCAGCCAGCTCGCCAAGCTCGAGACGGCTGACCTGCGCGCCGTCACGACGGCGGCCCTGGGTGGCCTGTCCTCCGACCAGGTCGGTGCCCTGGCCAGCGACGCCGTCGGCGCCATGTCCACGGCCCAGATCGCCTCCTTCGGCGCCACCGCCATCAAGGGCCTGACCACGGGTGACATGGTCGCCCTGACCTCGGCCCAGGTCGGCGCGCTGACCTCGGCCCAGGCCGGCAACCTGTCCACCGCCCAGCTGGCCGCCATCGAGACCGGCGACATCAAGTCGCTGACCACCGGCGCCCTGCGCAACCTGTCCTCCGACCAGCTGGACGCCTTCACCAGCGACCAGCTGCGTGCCCTGTCCAGCAGCCAGATCAACAGCCTGACGACGGCCCAGGTCAACACCCTGGGCACGGCCGACCTGAACAGCCTGTCCAGCGGCCAGTTCGCCAATCTATCGACGGCCCAGGTCCAGGCGCTGAACACCGATCAGCTGTCCAACCTCGGCACCGCCAGCCTGAACGCCCTGGGCACGGCCCAGTTCGCGGCCCTGAGCTCCGGCCAGTTCGGCTCGCTGAGCACCAGCCAGCTCGGCAAGCTCGAGACGGCCGACCTGCGTGCCGTCACGACGGCCGCCCTCAACGGCCTGTCGTCCGCCCAGATCGCGGCACTGGCCAGCGATGCCGTCGGCTCGCTGACCACCGCCCAGGTCGCCAGCCTCGGCACGGCTCAGATCCAGGGCCTGAGCACCGCCGACATGGTGGCCCTGACCTCGGCCCAGATCGCCGCGATCAACTCGACGCAGGCCGCCAGCCTGTCGACGGCCCAGATCGCCGCCATCGAGACAGCCGACATCAAGTCCCTGTCGACGGCGGCCCTGCGCAACCTGTCCACCGACCAGCTCGACGCCCTCACCAGCGACCAGCTGCGCGCCCTGTCCTCGGCCCAGCTGAACTCGCTGAGCACCAGCCCGCAGTTCGCCAACCTGGGCACGGCCGACCTGAACTCGCTGACGACAGCCCAGGTCGCCAACCTGTCCACGGCCCAGGTCCAGGCACTGACCAACACCCAGATCGCCAACCTGACGACCGACAGCCTGAACGCGATGAGCTCGACGCAGTTCGCCGCCCTGTCGTCGACGCAGTTCGGTTCGCTGACCACCAGCCAGCTCGCCAAGCTCGAGACCGCCGACCTGCGCGGCGTGACGACGGCGGCCCTGAACGCGCTGAGCTCCGACCAGATCGGCGCCCTGGCCAGCGATGCCGTCGGCTCGCTGACGACGGCCCAGATCGGATCCCTGGGCGTCAACCAGGTCAAGGGCCTGACGACGGCTGACATGGTCGCCCTGACCTCGTCGCAGGTCGCCGCCCTCAACTCGGCCCAGGCCGGCACGCTGTCGACCGCCCAGCTGGCCGCCATCGAGACCGGCGACATCAAGTCGATGTCCACGGCCGCGCTGCGCAACCTGTCTTCCGACCAGCTCGACGCCTTCACCAGCGACCAGCTGCGCGCCCTGTCCAGCACCCAGGTCAACGGCCTGACCACGGCCCAGATCAACACCCTGGGCACGGCCGACCTGAACAGCCTCACCAGCGGCCAGTTCGGCAATCTGTCGTCCACCCAGGTCCAGGCGCTGACCAACAGCCAGCTTGCCAACCTGGCCTCCGACAACCTGAACGCGCTGGGCACGGCGCAGTTCGCCGCGCTGAACTCCAGCCAGTTCGGTGCGCTGACCACCGCCCAGCTCGGCAAGCTCGAGACCGCCGACCTGCGTGCGGTGTCCACCGCCGCGCTGAACGCGCTGAGCTCCGACCAGGTCGCCGCCCTGGCCAGCGATGCCGTCGGCTCCATGCTGGCGACGCAGATCGGCGCCCTGGGCACGACCCAGATCGTCGGCCTGAGCACCGCTGACATGGTGGCCCTGACCTCGACGCAGATCGCCGCCCTCAACTCGGTGCAGGCCGATGTGCTGTCGACGGCCCAGATCGCCGCCATCGAGACGGCCGACATCAAGTCCCTGTCCACGGCCGCCCTGCGCGCCCTGACGTCCGAGCAGCTGGACGCCTTCACCAGCGACCAGCTGCGCGCCCTGTCCAGCACGCAGATCAACAACCTGACGACGGCCCAGATCAACACCCTGGGCACGGCTGACCTGAACAGCCTCAGCACCGGCCAGTTCGCCAACCTGTCGTCGGCCCAGGCCCAGGCGCTGAACACCACCCAGCTGGGCAACCTCGGCACCGACAGCCTCAACGCCCTCGGCACGGCCCAGTTCGCCGCCCTGAACTCCGACCAGTTCGGCGCGCTGACCACCGCCCAGCTCGGCAAGCTCGAGACCGCCGACCTGCGCGCGGTGACGACGGCGGCCCTGGCCGGCCTGGATTCCGATCAGATCGCCGCCCTGTCGACCGACCACGTCGCCGCCTTCAGCACCGCCCAGATCCTGGCGCTGACCACGGCCCAGTTCGACGGCCTCTCGGCCGCCGACATGACGGCGATGAACTCGGCCCAGGTCTCGGTGCTGACGACGGAGCAGGTGGCTTCGCTGTCGACCGACCAGGTCATGGCCATCGACGCCCTCGACCTCGCCAAGCTGTCCACGGCCTCGCTGCGCGCCCTCACCGACGCCCATCTGGCCGCGCTGACGACCGACCAGCTGACTGGCCTGAACGCTCGCGTCAATGCGCTGACGACCAGCCAGATCAACCACCTGGCGACCGAGGACCTGAACGCCTTCAGCGCCTCGCAGTTCCTGGTGATGACCTCGAGCCAGGTCCAGGCCTTCAGCACCGACCAGATCAAGGCGCTGGAGACCGATGACCTGCGCGCCCTGACCACGGCCAACTTCGCGGCCCTGAGCACGGCGCAGATCGAAGCCATCGCGACGGCCACGTTCGCGACGCTGAAGGTGACCCAGATCACCGCGCTGACGACCGACCAGGCCGCCGCGCTGACGACGGCCCAGGTCGCCGCCATCACGACCGACCAGATCCATGGCCTGGAAACCCGCGACATCGCCGCGATGAGCATGACCCAGCTCGACGCGCTGAGCAACGCGGCCGTCAGCGAGATGAACGGCGCCCAGTTCGACGCCTACTTCGCCAAGACGCCCATCGTGCTGGACCTCGACGGCCACGGCATCAACACGCTGGCCGCCGCCCAGGGCGTCAACTTCGACCTGGTCGGCACCGGCACCGTCAACAAGGTGGGCTGGATCGCTGGCGGCGATGGCCTGCTCGTCATGGACCGCAACCACGACGGCATCATCAACAACGGCAGCGAGCTGTTCGGCATGGGCACCATCCTGGCCAACGGCAAGCATGCCAAGGACGGCTATGTCGCCATGGCCGAGCAGGACAGCAACCACGACGGCAAGCTCGACAGCCATGACGTCAACTGGAAGCAGCTGCAGGTCTGGGTCGACGCCAACCACGACGGCAAGACCGACGGCGGCGAGCTGAAGTCCCTGGACGAGCTGGGCATCGCCTCGCTGGACCTGAACGCCACCAAGGGTTCGGGCAGCGACAACGGCAACCTGATCGGCCTGGTGTCCGGCTACACGACGACCGACGGCAAGCAGCATGAGATGGCCGACGTCTGGTTCACCAAGGACGTGCAGCCGCAGACGGCCGAAGCGGCCACGACGGTCAGCCTGGGCGACCTGCTGACGGCGCCGGCCGACGCGCTGCTGGGTGCGCCAGCGGCCGATCTGGCCAAGGCCACCGTGCCGAGCGCCGACGTCCACCTCGCGGCCATCGACCGCAAGCTGGCCGAGGAAGACGAGCTGCGCCGCAACAACGGCGGCAACTGGATCTAGACCTGATCTCCTGACGCCGGCGCTGGGGTGCCGGCCCCGCAGGCCCCGTGGAGCAATCCGCGGGGCCTGCTCCATTTGCGGCCTGTCGGCCACCGCTGCAGTTCGTCAAGGCCGCCGTGCAGCTCGTCGGCCCCTCAGCGACCCGACCGGGGGCGCTGCGAAGAATCCGCGCGCATCCCATCCCAGGAGCGTCCATGGACAACGTCGCCCGCCCCAGCCGCGCCCTCACCAACGCGGCCGGCCTCTGGTTTCTCGTCGCCGCCAGCGGCCTGGCCATCTTCGCCAGCTATATCGGCATCAGCTATGGGCGGGCCGCGCTGGGCGGGCCGCCGGGCGAGTCGCGCTGGGTGGCGGGCGACTGGCTGGGCAACTCCATGCTCAGCATGCACCTCATCTTCGCGCTGCTGATGACGGGCATCGGCGTGATGCAACTGATCCCGCCGCTGCGCCGGCGCATGCCCGCCCTGCATCGCAACCTGGGCCGCGTCTTCATGGTGGGCGCCGTGCTGGGCAGCCTCAGCGGCTTCTACCTGCTGTGGGTCAAGGGCACCGTCGGCGGCCTGCCGATGCACCTGGCCACCAGCCTGAACGGCGTCCTCATCGTGGCCTTCGCCTGGCTGGCCTGGCAGCATGCGCGGGCGCGCCGCTTCGTCGAGCACCGGCGCTGGGCCCTGCGCCTGTTCATGGTCGTCAACGGCGTCTGGTTCTTCCGCGTCGGCCTGATGCTGTGGCTGATGATCTGGCAAGCGCCGGTGGGCTTCGACCCCAAGACCTTTACCGGCCCCTTCGTCTATGCACTGAGCTTTGCGCAGTTCTTGCTGCCGCTGGCGGTGCTGGAGCTCTATCTGCGCGCACGCGGCCGGGCCCTGGCGCTGGCGCTGGCCGTGGTGGTGCTCGCGCTGGCGACGGCCGGCGGTATCTTCGGCGCGACGATGGGGATGTGGTTCCCGCGCGTGAGCTGACCGCTCAGGGCCGGTCGTTCAGCAGCTCTTCGCACTCCACCTGGGCCGCCGCGGCGGCCTGGGCGGCGATGCTGGGCGCGGCAGTGGCGATGCGTTCACCACCTTCGACAAAGGCGGCCGAGAACTGGCGCATCACATGGTCGACGCCGCGCGGCGACACCTCGCGCAGATCGCCCTCCAGGTACTGGCCGAAGCTCTGGGCCGACGAGATGATCTCGAAGGACGGGAAGTATTCGACGCCGTCATGCGAGTCGGCAAAGCGCCCCGCCACCGCGCGCAGCACGGCCTTGGAGTAGCTGGAGGCGACGATGACGGGGTGCTGCGTCGCCGTCGCCACCAGCGGCACGGGGGACACGGTGACGATCCAGCGCATGCCCGGGTTCACGCCGGCGACGAAGCCGCGCACCCATTCCAGGTCGGCCAGGATCTCCGGGTACTCGAAGTTCACGAAGCAATGCCGGGCCGCATCGAACTCGCCCGCCGCCGTGCCGGGGCAGACCGGGAAGACGATGCCGCTGCCCTGCTCCACCCAGGCCTCGGTCAGGCCCAGCGTGAAGACGAAGACGTCGCACTCGGTGAACAGGCGCCGGACCTGGGCCAGATGCCAGGCGCGGTCGGCGCGCAGGTCCGCCAGGCTGTCATAGCCGCCCGCCTGGATGCGCGGGCGCAGGCCGTCGAAGCTGCGGCCGTTCTCGGTCAGCACCGGACTTTCGTCGCCACGCAGGCCGAAGGCGAACTCGATGAGCTGACGCAGCTGGCGCACCGTGTAGACATTGGCATAGCGGGCCGAGAACACGCCATATTGCAGCTCGCGCGCCCGCTCCGGTGCGAGGCCGGCCGGGGCCTGCTCGACCACCCAGTGGCTGAGGCCGAAGCTCTCCAGCCGCTTGGCCATGTGCTGGGCAAAGCAGGAGCCGGCGGTCGCGATCTTCAGCGAAGGCGTCAGCTTGAATTTGGTGCTCGGCTTGAAATCGAGCTGGCCCCAGGCCTGGGCGCTGACGGTCTTGCGCCAGAAGGCCTGGGCCGGCATCTGTTCATAGGGATGCGACATGCGCAAGCACCTCCCGGATCTGGATGGCCAGGCCCTGGGCATAGCCCTCATTGCCATGCAGGCAGCCGCGCGCATGGTCGGCCTTGAGGCCGCCGTTGGGCGTCAAGGAGTCGGGCGGCGGTGCCAGGCTGGTGATGCCATGCACCGCGAGCTGGCGGTTCAGCTCGGCATACATCAGCCGGTACAGGCGCCGCCGCATCGCGAAGGGCTTGATGCCATGCTGGGCAAACAGGGCGCTGAAGCCCTCGGCATTGGCGCGGATATGGGCCTCGTCCTCGACCGGTGGCGGCGCCGGCAGATGCACGATGCGGGCGCGCGGGAAATGCTGGCGCAGGGCCAGATGGGTGGTCAGCAGGGGCTGGGCGATGTCGCGCACCCAGGCCAGCGCATCGGCGCGCGACATCCAGCGCCGCCCCGGCTCGAAGCCGCCGTCGTCATCGATGAAATCGGCCTGGGTCGGGTCGTCGACGATGGCCGCGATGGCGAACTCCTGGCCGCGCAGCTGCGAGAAGATGACCTCGGTGTCGGCCGGGATGTGGCGGAACACGGCCGCCAGTTGCTCGGGGATGAAGAGGGTCTGGCCCTGCAGCAGCGGCGCCGGACCGCTGGCAGCGGTGTTGTAGAGCACATAGTCGCCCTGCCAGGGCGGCGGCGCGTCCAGCGGCAGCGGCGCGACCAGCGGCACGCCAGTGCGCCAGGCCTGCTGGAAGACGTCGTCGGCGATGCGGCCGACGTACTGGTCCACCAGGCCGAAGAGATGCGAGCTGCCGATGGCGGCAAAGCGCCGCACCGTCGGCTGGGCGCCCGATGCCGTCAACGCCGCTCCCGCAGCGGCTCAGCGATCTGGCGCTTCTCGATGGCGATGATGGAGTCGTAGAAGGAGATGTTGAAGATCTGCTCGGCGGCGAAGTTGCCGGTCGAGCGCACGCCCTGGCGCTGCTCGCGCGGCTGCATGGCGCGGCCGTCGGCCATGCGGCGGTCGTAATGCCACATGGCCATCTTGTCGGTCAGGCCCTTGGCGAAGTCGTAGAAGTTGATGCCGAAGCGCGAGGCGCCATAGCCTTCCCAGAAGCAGCAGTGCAGGTCCTCGACGAGATAGACGCCGCCGAACTTCAGGCGCGGGAACAGCGTGAAGAAGGACACCAGCTGCTGGTCGGGCGTGTGCCCGCCGTCGTCGACGACGATGTCCAGCGGCCCGGTCTGCTCGGCGACCTGGCTCAGGAAGCCGGCATCAGACTGGTCGCCGATGAAGACCTGGTGGGTGGGGTTGTTGGCGCAGGCCGGGTCGATGTCGATGCCGACGACCTTGGCCTGGGGGCCGAGGTATTCCGACATCAGCGTCAGCGAGCCGCCGCGCTGCACGCCGATCTCGAGATAGGTGCAGGCCGTGCCCTTGAAGCGGGCCATGTGGCGCTCATAGACCTCGAAGTAATGGCGCCATTTGTCGGAGTTGCCGCCCAGGCCCTGCAGGAAGCGTTGTTCGAGTTCACCCATGAGGATCTTTCTTTCGCGGATTCAGTTCAAGGCGCCCAGGCGGGCGGTCAATGCATGTTCGGTGTGGTGGTGCTGCGGCAGCCAGGTGCGCAGCAGCTGCACCATCTGCGGCTGCAGCGCCGCGGCCGCATGGCTGACGACGCTGCACAGGCCAGGGGTGTCGCGCCGGATCTCATCCAACAGGGCCGGCCGCGCGAAGCGGGCCAGCTGCTCGGTGTAGCGGGCGACATAGGCGGCCTGGGCGCGCACGCCCTCCAGCACCTCGGGCGCGAATTCCAGCGGCTCGCGGCGGGGCACATAGCCGCCAGGCACTTGGATGACGCCGCTGACCATGCCCTCGGGCACATAGTTCAGCAGCTCCAGCACCTCGTTGTTGACCAGGTTGCGGTTGGTCCACAGCGCCGCGGGCGGCTGCCAGGTCTTCAGGCCATAGCGCTGCAGCGTGTTCATCGTGTAGTTGGGCGCATCGATGAACTCGCAGACGAAGAGCTGGGCCTGCTGGGCCGACATCCCGAGACGCTCGCGCAGGGCCATGACAGACGCCCCGGTGCCGCAGAGGTCGACCAGCCAGGCGGCGGCGCCGATCTTCTCGCGGCAATAGGCGTGATAGGTCTCGTCGTTGGACAGCCGCGCCAGCCGTGAGCTGTACCAGTAGTGGCTGCGCGGATGCCCGCCGGGCATGACCGGCGCCAGCGCGTCATAGACCTGCTTCAGATAGCGGGCGTCGCGGGCCGAGAACAGCAGGTTGAGCTGGGGCAGCTCGCCAGCCGTGGCCAGCAGGTGCAGGGCGCTGATGACGAGGACGGGCAGGTTGAGCTCGGTCTGCAGGCACAGCAGATTGGCGTCCAGGCCGCGGCCTGGCGTGGCCAGGCGGGCGGCGCGCAGCGTCTGCGCCAGCTCGGCGAAGCCGGACTCGAGCAGGGCTTTCTCGAGGCCTGTCGGCTCGGTCAGCGTGGCCAGGCGGGCCACCATGCCGGCGGCCTCGGGCTGGCGCACATCGGCCAGCAGGTTGTCGCCCTCGTGCTCCAGCTGCTGTCCGGCGGCGGCCAGCGCGGCCCAGACCCGCCCGGTGCGCTTGCCACTGGCGCTGCGCAGCAGCGGGTTGTGGCTGGGCAGGCCGGCGCGCTGCAGCAGGCGGCGGATGACATCCTCCGGCAGATACATGTCGGTGATGAGCAGGCTGTCGTCCTCCACCCTGGCCAGGGCGTCGGCGATGGGCAGCACGTTCTCCAGCTCGATGGCGATCTCCAGCTCCATCAGCGCCTGGCGGCGGCCGTCGTCCAGGGACTGGCTGCGGGCGATGACCTCGTAGATGTCGGCCAGCTGGTAGTCCAAATGGGCCACGCTGCGCTCGGCATTGATGCGCAGCGCGGCGAAACCGGCCGCGCCCAGGCGTCTCTCCATCTCCTCGAAGACGGCCACGGCGCGGATGCAGCGGCGCGCGATCAGCGTGTCGAAGATGTCGAAGCTCAGCGGCATCAGGCGGCCTCGGCGAGTTGCAGGTGGCGGGCGATGGCCGCGCTGGAAAAGGCCGCGTACTCGGTGGCATCCGGCACATGGGCCGCCAGCTCGACGAGGCGCGCGGCGCATTCGCGGTAGGCGGCCACGGCCGCGCCGACGTCGGGATAGCGGGTCTGCAGGGCCAGGAACTCGGGCAGGCGGCCCGGCTCGCCGCCGCGCAGGAAGGCGCGCATGTAGCGGTGCTTGATGGCCAGGTCATGCCCCCATTGCTGCTGGGCGCGCGACTGGCTGACCTGCTTGGCGTGCTTGCGGTAATAGGTCAGCGGCAGCTCGAGGTTGGCGAAGGTGGCGCCGGCCAGGCTGGCGCGGCACCAGAGCTCGTAGTCCTCGGCGAAATCGAATGCAGGGTCATAGGCGCCCACCCAGCCGAACAGGCTGCGGCGCGCCATCACCGAGGGGTGGGCGATGGCGCAGCGCTGGATGAAGGCGGTGCGGATGGCGGCGTCGCCGGGCGGGTGGCTGAGCAGGCCCAGCGGGTTCTGCAGGCCGCGGTCGTGGTCGAAGACGACCAGCTGGGTGCCGCAGACCTGCACGCCGGCGTGGGCCTGCAGGAACTCCAGCTGCAGGCGCAGGCGCTCGGGATGGGCGAGATCGTCGGCATCCAGGCGGGCGATGAATTCGCTGTCGCTGGCCTGCAGGCCGTCATTCAGCGAGCGGGCGACGCCCTGGGGGCTGTCATGGGTGATGCGGCGCAGGGTCAGCTGACCCTCGAAGCGGGCGGCCACCGCGGCAGTGTCGTCGGTGGAGCCGTCGTCGACCAGCACCACCTCGAAGTCGCGCAGGCTCTGCCCCGCCAGGCTTTGCAGCGTATCGCCCAGGGTCTGGGCGGCATTCAGCGCCGGGATGACGACGGAGATCAGGGGCATGTTGGCCCATGCTAACCAAGTGAACCGCGCGCCATTGCAAGAGAAAGCAGCGGCGGTGCTGCCAAATCGCCGCCAGCGCGCCCCCGCCCTGCCCTAGCATGCGCTCCGATGGCTGCTGCTCCCTTCTTCTCGGTCGTCATGGCCACCCACCACCGCCCGGCGACGCTGGCGCGCGCGATCGCGTCGCTGCGCGCCCAGCGCTGCGCGGACTTCGAGATCCTGCTCGTCGCCGACGCGCTGGACGCCGAGACGGCCGCCGTCGTCGCCCGCGACCTGGGTCCGGCCGACACCTTCCTGAAGCGCACCGGCCCGAACGGCCCGGCAGAGAGCCGCAATCAGGGCCTGTCCCTGGCGCGCGGCGAATGGGTGGTCTTCCTGGACGACGACGACAGCTTCGAGCCCCACCACCTCGCGACGCTGAAGCCGCATTGCGAGCGCGCCGACGCCCAGGTGCTGTTCACCGACATCACCGTCGTCACCGAGGACCGCCAGCAGGCCGGCATCCCGGAATTGAGCCGGCAGGCCACGCCGCTGGCGGGCGCCGACGTCAACACGCTGTGGGTCAAGAACTTCATCCCCCTGCACTGCCTGGCCTACCGGCGCAGCCTGCTGCAGGGCCTCACCTTCGACGCCCATCTGGCGTCCCAGGAGGACTGGGACTGGCTGCTCGGCGTCTGCTCGCGCGCCCTGCCCCGCCATGTGCCGGGCGGCGGCGCCGTCATGCACAAGGACTATGTCAACCCCGGCGCTCGCCGTGGCCAGCAGGAGGCGTCCAACAACACCACCGTGGTGCTGGATTTCCTGCATGTCTACCGGCGCTGGCCGGCACCGTCGCCCGAGTTGAAGGCGGCGCGGGCAGGCTTGCTGCAGGGCGTGGGGTTGGCGCTGCCGGTGGAGTGGTTCTAGGGCACTTCGCCAACGAGGTCTGAAGAACCCACTGGGAAGCGCGCGCGACGGCTGCTGCGCGACACGCACCGGCCGGTCACGGACGTGGCCTACGAGACCGGCCGCACCGACGCGATGGTGCCTAGCGCGCGCTGTTGCGGAGCTTGCGATGCCGAGCCGCGCCGACACCCAACAGTGCACCGAGCGTCAATGCCAGCACCCCAGGCTCGGGCAATGCCGAGGCCCTCTCGAATGTCGCAAACGCCGTCACGAACCTCGTGTTGGAACGGTCGCCTGGAAACTCGCCCCGCAAGCCAGGCGATATCGAATCCGCCGCCGCGCCGACGTAGAACTGGAAGTCGTCCGCCGTATAGCCGGAAACGAGGTTGAAGTAGTTGAAGTCAGAGTCGGCTGTCGCCGCCAGCATATGGAAATGGCTGGCGTTCACCGCGGCCAACAAATCGGCGGCAGCAGCGTGCGCCTGAGCCGAACTGAAGGTGAGGACCGGCGAGCCCCCGGCGCCAAAGACATTGTTGAACGTGGTGTAGCCGGACGAGTCCTGCCAGAACGTCACGTCGTAGATCGCGCCCAGGATGGACACGTTGTCGAACCGGGTGCTGACCAGGGCCGCATGGGCGCCAGACGCCAGGAGCGCCGAAAAAAGAACAACGAGTCGAACGAATGCCTTGTGCATGGAAACCTCCCTCAAGAATTCTTGTGTCGCGATCTTATGGGGCGAATGACCCTGCCCCGATGACACCGGCATCGACCGCCGTCCTCAAGATTCAGGAAGACGCGCTTCGCACCGAAAGACCGCTGTCGTCAGTCGCCCCACTTGGCGATGTACTGCTTGTAGTTCTCGATCCAGCCGTTGGAGCCGAAGCCACCCTCGCTCTGGTGCGTGATGGCGATGGGCCAGGTGGCCAGGCGCAGGCCGGCGGCGCGGGCGCTGCGGCAAAAGTCCATGTCGTAGAAATGGAAGTCGAAGCGCTCGTCGAAGCCGACGTTCAGCGCGCGCAGCTGGTCGCGCTTGGCCAGCAGCAGCACGCCGTCCAGCAACTGGCATTCGGCCGGCACCGGGCCGAAGGCCGAAATCTGGCCGAAGGGGCCCTGCCCATGGGAGACGATGCCGCTCAGATTGGCGCGGTCGTCCCATTCGAACTTCGTCGTCGGGAAGGCCCAGGAGGGCTGCATGGGCGCGCGGCGCTTGTTGCCGGCCACGCCGACGACATCAAAGGCATGCAGGGCCGCCATCGAGTGCTCGTAGAAGAAATAGTCGTCCAGCCAGACGTCGTCATGGATGAAGGCCAGGGCCGGCGCGGCATCGGGCGCGGCGATGCGCTCGTTGTAGAGGGCCGGCAGGCCGCGGCGGTTCTCGAAATAGATGCGCGGCCGCAGGCGATCGTCGTGGGCCATGCGGCGCAGCGACAGGCCCAGGGCGGCCTTGCCCCAGAACTCCTCGGCGGTCAGGCGGGTGGCGCAGACGAGGTCGATCATTCAGTTGTCCATGATGCTTTGCGCCACCCAAGCATGAAACGCGGCTATTCGGGCCGAGCGCCGGGCCGCTCCCAAGCCGGCCCGTTGGGCGATGTGCTTGCGGCTCGATGCCGCAAGCATCGCCGTCCCCCAGGGGGACCGACCGGGCTTGCCCGCGTTCAGCGGGGCAAGACGGGGCGAGGGGCTCATGTTCATGTCAGCGCAGATAGAGGGCCAGGGTGTCGCAGGGCGGATGGCGCACCGGCGGCACGGGGGCCGTGCGACGCGGGTTGTTCAGCGCATAGGCCAGCTCGCGCGGGTGGTGCCAACGCTCGTAGAAGCGCCGCGCCAGCAGGGCCTGCTCGGCCAGCAGTTGCGGCGTCAGCGACTGCAGCACGCGGATGAGGCCGTCGGGCGTCTCCCACCACAGCGCTTCCTCGTAGATCAGCTCGCGCGTCGAATGGTGCTTGGACCAGGCGCTCTCGTTCTGCAGCACCGGCAGGCCGGCGCCTTGCGTCTCGACCAGGCCCTTGGCACCCTGGATGGGGAAGGACGAGATGCAGAGGTCGACGCGGCTGTCGCGCAGATAGGCCCACAGGCCGTGCACGGGCGGCTGGTACTGGAAGCGGACAGGGTCGATGCCGGCGGCCTGCAGCCGCGTGCGCAAGCCTTCCAGCACCGCATCAGGCAACTGGCCGATGTGCAGATGGCTGCCGGCCACCTCGGCGAGGCGGCGCTGGATGACGTCGAAATAGGCATACCGCCCCGGCGACATGAACTTGCCGACCGAGCCGTGGGAGCAGGTCAGCAGCTCGCCACCTGGCATGAACTCGTGGTTGGTGCGCACGCCCAGGTCGGGCGAAACCAGCGGCCAGTAGACCGGGTTGTGCACGCCCAGGTAGTGCTGGCACTTGTGATGCGAGAGGTTGGTGCAGTCCACATGCAGGGCATGGGGCAGGAAGACGCCCAGGGCCATGTCGTGGTCGGCATGGTGGAAATAGGCAATCTCGCGCGCCACGCCAGGCTGCACGGCGGCCACCGTGGCCGAGTCGTAGTGGTGGTTGAACAGCGTCAGCAGGCCGGGCTTGAGCGCCGCCAACTGCATCTGCAGCCATTGCAGCTTGTGCGGCAGCGGCATGGCCGGCGCGCCGATGACCTGCACCGGCATGGCCAGATCGCGGCCGAACTTGTCCAGCGGCAGCTGGCGGTCGTGCAGATTGGTCACCAGCACGATGTGGGTCATGTCGGGCCGGGCGCGGATGACGTCCTTCAGCGCCAGCGAATGGCCACCCATGCCGTCGTAAAGCTCGGTGGCCAGGTGGACGGCGATGTGGGCGTTGTAGTCGGTGGGCGGCTGCAGGTTCAGGCGCTGGGCGGCCATGGCGCCGGCGGCCAGGCAGAAGCGGTCCATCTCGGCCGAACCGAAGACCATGCCCTTGGCGCGCGGGTCGTTGACCATGGCGATGACGATATTGCTGACCTCCATCAGCATGGTTGGCCAATCGCCCTCGGCCTGCAGGCCTTCGAGGCGTTTCACCAGCTCCAGGAACGTGGGCGTCGTCATCGCGGCAGTCTAGTGGGCCCTACGCCCCTCATAAGCCAGGAATTGCCTGGCATCTCCGGTGCTCAAGCGCCCGGCCCTGGCTTCACAATGTTCGGATGACCGCCCCCACCCTGCTTCTGACGGCCGCCGGCACGGGCACGGCCTGGGCCTATGCGCTCACGCTGTCCCAGCAGTTCCCGCAAAGCCGCCTGATCACGGCCGACACCAACGCCACGGCCTGGTGCAGTTCGGCCCAGTTCGCGGCCCGCCATGTGGTGTGGCCGCTGTTCGAGGCCGGCGACGCCTATCTGGCCCAGCTGAATGCGCTGATCGCTGCCGAGGGCATCACCCACTACCTGCCCATCATCGATCCCGAGATCGATTTCGCCGCCCGCCACCGCGCCGACATCCGCGCCACGGTAGTCGCGCCCAGCCAGCGCTACACGGCCCTGGCCCTGGCCAAGGACCGCTATGCCGCGGCCCTGGCCGAGCTGGACGTGGACAGCCCGCGCACCCTGGACCGCGCCGCCGCCCAGGCCCGGCTGGCCGACGGTGCCGGCGTGTTCGCCAAGCGCCCCGGCAGCTTTGGCGGCCGTGGCACCTGGGCAGTCAAGAACCTGGTCGACGTGCCGGCTGACGCCTTTCTGCAGGAAGGCATGGCCGGCCCCGAGTTCACGGCCGACTGCTTTCCACTGGACGGCGGCGAGGTGTTTGTTTCGGTGCGCGAGCGCGTCGAGACCAAGAGCGGCGTCTGCACCAAGGCCCGCATCGCGCCGCATGCCGGCATGGAGGCCATCGCCCGCCGCCTCGTCGGTGGGCTGGGCATCGACTCCCCCTTCTGCTTCCAGGCGATGGCCGATGGCGAACGCCTGGCCGTGACCGACCTCAATCCCCGCCTGGGCGCCGGCACGCTGATGAGCGCGGCCAATGGCAGCGACTTCTTCGGTGCCCACCTGGCCCGCGTCTTCGGCCAGGCCGACTGGCGCGAACGCCTGCAGCGCCACCACGAGCGCTGCGCGGTGACGCGCCAGTACGTCGAGCTGCTGAGCGTCGAATGAAGCCGGTGCTCGCGGTCGACCTGGACGGCACGCTGGTGTCCTGCGCGCCGCGCCATTCGGCGCTGATGCGCCATGTCTGCCGTGGAGACAGCCTGGCCGAAGATTTCATCGATCGCTACTGGGCCGCCAAGCGCGAAGGTGCCTCGAACCTGGTCGCCCTGCGAGAGCTGGGCCACCCTGCACCCGCCGCCCGCGCCGCCGCCTGGGGGCGTGATATCGAACATTGGCCCTGGCTGGGCTTTGACCGCCTGCTGCCGGGCGTGGCCGAGGCCCTGGCCGCGCGACGCCACCGTGTCGTCGTGCTGACAGCCCGCCGCGAGCCGGTATTCGCCCGTCAGCAGTTGGACCGCCTGGGCCTGTCGCGCTGGGTGGACGACGTCATCGTCGTGCCGCCCACCGCTGCCGCCGAAGCCAAGGCCCGCCATCTGCAGGCCTTGCGCCCCATCGCCTTCATCGGCGACGCCGAGACCGATGCCGCGGCCGCTCAGGCTGCCGGCGTTGCATTTACCGCCCTTGAATGCGGCATGCGCTCGCCGGCCTTCTGGCAACGCCAGGGCCGCGCCTCCCTCCCCGACCTCAAAGCCGCCCTCGCGGCCCTGCCCTCATGACCCAAGCCGCCACCCTCGACGCCATCGCCCGCGACTCGATCTACGCCCTGGGCTGCAACGGCGCCATGATCCGCCACAGCTGGTCCATTGCCCGCCGCCATCTGCCGGCCGGCCGCCTGCTGGAGATGGGCCCGGCCGAGGGCGTGATGACCGAACTGATCGCTGCCGAACGGCCCGATCTGCATGTGCTGGAAGGCTCGGACGTCTACTGCCAAGGCCTGCGCGCCCGCTTTCCCCAGGCCCAGGTGCACCACGCGATGTTCGAGGACTTCCGCCCCGCCCAGCCCTATGACGCCATCGTGCTGGGCCATGTGCTGGAGCATGTGAGCGATCCGGTGGCCGTCATGCAGCTGGTGCATGGCTGGCTGGCGCCCGGCGGCAAGGTCTTCGCCGCCGTGCCCAATGCCCGCTCCCTGCACCGCCAGGCGGCCGTCATCATGGGCCTGCTGCCGCAGGAAGATGCCATGAGCGAGCTGGACCACCGCCACGGCCACCAGCGCGTCTTCAACCCCGAGTCCTTCCGTGCATGCTTCACGAAGGCCGGCTTGGGACTAGAGGTGTTCGGCGGCTACTGGATGAAGCCGGTCTCCAACGCCCAGATCGACCGCGACTGGACGCCGGCCATGCTGGACGCCTTCATGCACCTGGGCGAGCGCTACCCGGACATCGCGGCCGAGATCTACGTCATCGCCTCGGCGGGCTAGGCCAAACCACGCCTGGGCGAGAACAATCGCCGACGGCACCCGGTTTTCATTGCATCAAAAAGGCCTTGCAGGCGTCTAATTCATGGGCCTTTCCTGCAGGACCGCCCCCCATGCACATCGCCATCGCCCCTCTCGTGCGCATGCCCCAGCGCCCGCCGCTCGCGCCGCTGGAGTCGGCCACCGACCCGGCACTGCTGCGTGCGAAACCGCACGGATTGATGGTGGAGTACACCTCGCGCTGCAATCTGCGCTGCAAGTACTGCAGCAAGAGCAACCCGGGCGACGACCAGATCCCCGGCCGCGACATGGACATGGAGCCGGCCACCATCGAGCAGACCCTGGCCATGATCGCCCGCGAGCGCTTCTCCGAACTGCTGCTGGCCGGCACCGGCGAATCCACCTTCCACAAGGAATGGGTGCAGGACCTGCCGCGCCTGATTGCTGCCGGCAAGGCCGCCAACCCGGCCGCCTTCATCCACATCAACAGCAACTTCGCGCTGAAGTATGGCGATGCGGAGCTGGCCGTGCTGGCCCAGCTGGACGGCATCATGATCTCCATCGACACGGCCGACCGCGAGCTGACGCGCACCGTGCGCAGCAAGTCCGACCTGTCGCTGATCGTCTACAACATCCTGCGCCTGAAGACCTGGTGCACGACCCACAACGTGCGCATGCCGCGCCTGACGGTCAACGCCACCGTCTATGCCGAAGCCGCCCTGGGCGTCTACGACCTGGCCGTGATGCTGTCGGAGATGCCGATCTCGCATCTGTCGCTGTCCGACCTCTACGAGTTCGAAGCAGTCACGCTGAACAACATCAAGCCCATCGGTGCCGAAGACCGCGCGCTGTTCGCGCAGTCGGTGCAGGAGCTGCAGAAGGCCATCAACTTCGCGCAGACGAACAAGTCCTACACGCTGTCGGTGCAGCCGCATCTGATCGAGCGCATCAATGCGCTGGTGGCCAAGCTCAACGGCACGGCCGCCGATGGCTCGCCTGCCGCTGAGGCCGCCGAGGCCACGGGCCGCCGCACCAAGATGTGCACCCAGCCCTGGACGCGCTTCACCGTGGCGGCCAATGGTTCGCTCTATCCCTGCTGCGTGACCGACATGCCGCCGGTGGGCAACATCCACCACGAGGGCGAAGGCCTGGACGGCCCGGACATCATGGCCTTCCGCCAGAACCTGCTCGAAGGCCGCGTGCCGCCGGCCTGCCAGGCCTGCTCCAACGCTGCCGACTGCTCGACCAGCGAGCTGGAGCAGACGGTGCGCGCCATCCTGATTCCGGCGAGCTGACGCTCGCTACTTCAGCGAATCGACATAGGCCACGAGCTGCCCGATATCGGCGCAGCCTGCCACCTTCTCCAGGTCGATCTGCACGCCAAAGGCGGATTCGATCTCCAGCATCAAGAGGGTGTGGGACAGCGAATCCCAGCCTGGCACGTCGATGGCCGTCATCTGCGGCTCGATCTGGATGCTCGGGTCCATGAAGACATCGCGCATCAGCGCCTGCAGGCGTTCGGTGGTGGTGCTCATGGCTTGTTCTCGTTCAGGTATTTCTCGCGATTGCCCCAGCGCGACATCTTGCCGCTGGTGGTCTTGATCAGCCACTTGGGCGGCACGACCACGGCCTTGGCGATCAACAGACCCATGGCCTGCTGGATGCCGACCTTGATGTCGCGCGCTATTTGCGAGTAGTCCTCTTCGGGCCGCTCGGACTCGGCGATCACATGCACGCTCTCGCTGCCCATGGCCGCATTGGGCACGGCCAGGGCCACGACGCGGCCGGCCTTGACGCCCGCCACATCGCTGGCGACCTCTTCCACGTCATGGGCGTAGTAGTTCTTGCCGTTGACGATGATGAGGTCCTTCTTGCGACCGGTGATGTAGAGCAGGCCCTGGTGCATCGCACCCAGGTCGCCGCTGAGATAGTCCTCGCCCTTCAGCGCCGCGGCGGTCAATTCAGGCTCGCGGTAATAGCCCGAGAACATATAGGGCGTGCAGATGGCGATCTCGCCCACATGCCCATCCGGCAGAGCCTGGCCGTCGTCGCCCAGGATGCGCACGCGCGCGCCGTCCAGCGGCGGGCCGACGGGCATGACGCGCTCATCGAGAGGGTCGTCGCTCGGCGTCAGCAGCCCCTGCTGCAGGCCGGCGCGCGAGACGCGCAGCGGCTTCAGAACTTCGCCCGGCGAGGTTTGCGTGACGGCAAACACCGTCTCGGCCATCGCGTAGCAGATCTGCAATTGCCCGGCGTTCACACCATGGGCCGCGAAGCGCTTCTCGAAGGCCTCGAAGGCCTCGGGCTTGCAGGGCTCGGAGCAGTTGATGAACGCCTTGACCGAGGACAGGTCGATGGCCATGCCCGCCGGCTGCGGCGCCCGCGACAGGAAGTGAAAGGCGAAGTTGGGCAGCCAGCACAACGTGCCGCGATGCTCGGTGATGGCGGCCAGCAGCGACCACGGCGCAGCGACCCACTCGAACGGGTCGAGCAGCACCAGCGGCGTGCCGGTGACCAGGGGCGTCAGGAAGCTGGAAATCAGCCCCATGTCGTGATACAGCGGCAGCCAACTCACCACCACGTCGTTCGCGTCCAGGCGCAGCGACAGCGCGTAGCGGGCTATCTGGTCCAGGATGGCGCGGTGCGACAGGGCCACGCCCTTGTGGCCGCCAGTGGTGCCGGAGCTGTGCTGCAGCAGCGCGATGGCCTCGGTATCGGGCAGCGGCGGCGTGACCGCCGCGAAGTGCTGCTGCAGCAGCTCGGTCGACAGCACCTTGGCCCGCGACTCGTCGACCAGGGCAGCGACCTGGGCCGCGTTCCCGGGCGAGGTGACGAGCACGCCGCCCTCGATGCGTTGACATTGATGCACCAACGCATTCCAGTAGACCGCCGGATCCTGCTTGTCGCCCAGCGGTGCCACATAGGACGGGATATAGCCGCCCAGCATCGCGCCGATGAAGGAATGGATGAGGTCTTCGCCCAGGTTCAGCAGGATGAAGACATTGGCACCCGGCCGCACGCCCAGGGCCTGGTAGGCGCCACAGTAGTTGCGCGCCTGGGCCAGCAGCTCGGAGTAGGTGATGGCACGCTCTTCGCTGCCGCGCTTGCGGATGCGGGCGAAGACCTTGTCGGCATCCTGCTCTGCCCAGGCCTGCACGGCCTGCGGAATGGAATGGAAGGCTTGCATGCTCATTGAATCTCGAGGTCGGCAGGCAACGCAGCCAGCAACTGGGCGGCGGCCTCGGCGCGCTGGCCGTGCAAGGCCTGAACCAGGGCGATCGCGGCCAGGGCCCAGGGCTGCTGCGGCGCGCGCAGGCGGATGAGATTGCAGAGATTCAGCGCCGTTGCATCGTCCTGCCGCGCTATTGCAGCGACCGCTTCGCGCAGCCCCTCGGCCATGCTCGGCGCCTGCAGGGCCGAGGCATAACGGGCATAGCAGGCGGCGGCGTCCAGCGACAGATAGCCGCCATGCAGCGGATAGCGGTGCTCGGGCGTCAGCCAGCTGATGCCGAAATGGCGCAGCACAGAAGGGTGAACGGGCACTTCGGTACCGGCCAGCGAATGGTTGTAGCCCTGCCAGGCCGGCCAGCCAAAAGGCGGCTGGTTCAGCTTGGCCAGGACCTGGTTGCACAGCTCGATCATGACCACGTCCGTCGGATGATCGGGCGTGAAGAAGAGGCGCTGTGTCAGCGCATGCTGCTGCAGGAACCCGCCCATCCTGACGTCGGTGTTGGCGTCATAGCGCAACCACTTCTGCGCTTCCATGTCGCGCAGGCGGTTCAGGTCCAGCTTGGTCGAGAGGTCCAGGGCGGCATAGTCGGCCGCAGCCTGGGCAGGCGCCACGCCCTGGCGCAGCTGGCCGATCAGGTAGCGGTCGCCATAGGGGAAGCGCCAGCCCACCGGCTCGTTGGGCTTGTCGAAGCCATAGGGCCAGAGGAAGGAGCAGGTCAGCAGCGGGATGCAGACGCGTTGGGCGTCGATGGCCGGCTGGTCCAGGAAGGCGGGCGTGCCGAAGGCCTCCTGGTAGATCAGGGCCTCGCAGCGCGCCAGCTGGTCGTCGCTCGGCTGCTCCTGCAGCCAGGCCTTCAGGACGACGAATTCATGGCCCTTGAGGGCGGGATGCTGGCGCAGCAGCCGTCCCAGGGCTTCACCCTGGCAATTGGCGTAGATGCAGACGACGGGCTTCATGCACGCCGGATGACGGCCGCCACGCGCTCCACGTCTTCGGCCGTCAGATAGGGGGCCATCGGCAGGCTCAGCACCTCGTCCTGCATCTGCTCGGCGATGGGCAGGGGCGGCCAGCACTGGCCGGCATAGGCGGGCTGCAGATGGCAGGCCAGCGGGTAGTGCACCAGATGGCCGATGCTTTCGGCCGTCAGCGCCGCCTGCACGGCCGCGCGGCGCGGCGTGCGGATGACAAAGAGATGCCAGACCGGCTCGGCGCCGTCAGCCACTTCGGGCAGCACGACGTCGGCGCCCTTCAGCGCCTGCAGATAGGCGGCGGCCACGCGACGGCGGGCGGCGTTGTCCTCGTCCAGGGACGTCAGCTTGGCGCGCAGGACGGCGGCCTGCATCTCGTCCAGGCGCGAGTTCACGCCCTGCACCTCGTGGCGGTACTTCTGCGTCGAGCCGTAGTTGCGCAGCAGGCGCAGGCGCTCGGCCAGCGCATCGTCGTCGGTGGTGATGGCGCCGCCGTCGCCCAGGGCGCCGAGGTTCTTGCCGGGATAGAAGCTGAAACCCGCGGCATCGCCGAGCGAGCCGGCGCGCCGCCCCTGCCAGCGCGCGCCATGGGCCTGGGCGGCGTCCTCGATGACCTTGAGGCCGTTGCGGGCCGCGATGGCATCGATCTCGCCCATCTCGCAGGCCTGGCCGTAGAGATGGACGGGCATGACGGCCTTGGTCCGCGCCGTGATGGCGGCCTCGATGCGGCCCGGGTCCATGTTGTGCGTACCCGGGCGCGGCTCCACCGGCACCGGCGTCGCGCCGACGGCCGACACGGCCAGCCAGGTCGCGATGAAGGTGTTGGAGGGCACGATGACCTCGTCGCCTGCGCCGATGCCATAGCCGCGCAGGATCAGCACCAGCGCATCCAGGCCGTCGGCCACGGCGACGCAGTGTTTCGCCTCGCAATAGGCCGCGAACTCCTGCTCGAAGGCCTGGACCTCGGCGCCGAGGATGTACCAGCCCGAGTCCAGCACGCGGGTGATGCCGGCGCGGATGGCCTCGTCGTGGGCGCCGTTCAGGCGTTTCAGGTCGAGGAAAGGGATGCTCACCTGGCGCCCCAGCGATCGCGCATGAACTCCGCGTAGTCGCGGTGGTAGTCGCTCTCGTCGTACTTGGTCGACGCCAGCACCATGCAGACCGAGGCCGACGAGAAGTTGTCGAGCTCGCGCCAGATCATGGGACAGATGTAGAGGCCCTGGTAGCTGCGGTTCAGGTGGACGCGCTTCTTGTCCTTGCCGTCGTCCAGCACCACGTCGAAGCTGCCCGACATGGCGATGATGAACTGGTGCAGGTTCTTGTGGGCATGGCCGCCGCGCTCGCTGCCGCCGGGCACGTCGTAGAGGTAGTAGACGCGCTGGATGTCGAAGGGCACGTGCACCCCGCCTTCGATGAAGGTCAGGTTGCCGCGCGGGTCATGGATCTTGGGCAGGTCGAAGATCTGGCAGCGGTCGATGGACATGTCTGGAGGGTCAGTGTTCTGCTGGGGTTAGCGCAGCGGTGCGGCGACACCGCGGCCCATGGACCAGATCAGCGCAACGATCTGCTGCGCGTCGAACATCGCGTTCACATGGGCGACTCGCATCGAATAGTAGTCGCCCTCGGCGGCCATCACGTCGAACAAGGAGCGGCGGCCGAGCTGCTGCCATTGCTGCAGCGTCGAGGCCCGCACGCGGTCGCTGTTGCGCAGGATCTCGACGATGCGCCGGGCGCGGTCCAGCGTGGAGCTGCCGACCTCGTTCATCTCCAGCAGGCGGTAGCGCTTGGCCTCGATGGCCTCGTCGCGCTGCAGGACGGTGGCGCGGTAGCGGTGCACGGCGGCACTGGCCTGGGCCTGGGCGCCGGGCTGCAGGATGGGGATGGTGACGGACACGCCGGCGCCGACGTCGTTGGAGCGCGATTCGCCGGGGCCGCCGCGGAACATGGCGCTGGCGCTGCCGGTCAGGTTGACGCTGGGCTTCTGGCCGGCGATGACGGATTCGGCAAAGCTGCGCTGCGAACGCGCCTGGGCTTCGGCCTGGGCGACATCGGCGCCGAGCAGGATGTCGCTCTGCATCTGCTCCAGGTCGGGCAGGACGGACAGCTGGGCCGTCATGCCGATGCTGGGCGGCAGGGGTTCGCCCACCATGCGCTTCATGCGCACCTCGGTCTGGCGCAGGGCCGACATGGTCTGCTCCAGCGACAAGTCGGCCTGCTGCAGGCTCTTCTGGGCCTGCACCAGCTCGCTGGCGCGGCCGCGGTCGGCCTTGGTGATGATCTCCAGCGCATCGACCAGGCAGGCCATCTTGCGCACGTATTGGGTGTAGACCTGGCCCTGCAGCACATAGCGGCTGCGGTCCAGGGCCAGCGTGACGACGCTCAGCGACAGCTGCTCCTCGGCGCTGCGCTGGCCTTGGGATGCGACCTCTGCCAGTTCCTTGCGCCACTCGGTCAGCTTGGCGATGCGGCCGAAGTCCCACAGCGGCATGCCGGCGGACAGCGTCGCACCCGCCTGGCCGCCGCGGCCGACGGTCGTGCCGCCGACGGTCTGATGCACGGCGTTGGTGCTGATGGTCAGGTTGGCCGTCGGCATGGCCAGGGCGCGCGTCTCTTCCAGATCGAAACGGGCCGCCTCGGTCAGGAGGCGCACGGCGCCCAGGGCCTTGCTGCGCGACAGGGTCTTGTCGATCAGCGACTGCAGCGCGGCGCGCGGGTCGCCGTTCTGGGTTTCCAGGGCGCTCATGTCCCGGCCCAGACGGGACAGGCCGGCATCGTCCTCGTTGCAGCGGCCACTGCCTTGAGCGGGCGCCTCGACAACGGGTGCGGGCGCCGGCGCGGCCTTCTTGGGCGGGCGCGTCTGCGCCAGCGCGAGGGAGCCCGGGATGGCCAGAGCCGCGGCAAAGCAGAGGGCGATGAGGGGACGGAAGGGGTACAGCATGGCCCCTCCACTAGACCATTGCGACCCCCATCCCAAAGCCCGGAAAAGCGGGCCGGTGGAGGTGCTGTTACCGCTCGCGGAGGGCTTCCTGTGACTTCATCATCGGCCGCAGCAGATAGCTCAGCACCGAGCGCTCGCCGGTCTTGATCTCGACGGTGGAGGTCATGCCCGGGATGACCGGCAGCTTCTCACCCTTGTACTTGAGGTTGTTGCGCTCTGAGGTCACGATGACGCGGTAGTGGCCCTCGCCCTTGCCATCGCCCTCGGTGACGGCGTCCGGGCTGATGTAGGTGACCTTGCCTTCCAGGCCGCCATAGGTGTTGAAGTCATAGCCGGCCAGCTTGACCTCGGCCGTCTGGCCCAGCCGGATGAAGCCGATGTCCTTGGGCTTGATCTTGGCCGCCACCAGCACCTGGGGCCCGATGGGTGCGATCTCGAGGATGGGCGCGCCGCTGGCGACGACGCCGCCGATGGTGCCGGCCTTGATGCTCTTGACGACGCCATGCACGGGCGACTTCAGCACCGTGCGCGTCAACGCGTCCTGGCGCACCACCATCTGCTCGTCCATCTGGGCCATCTCGCTCTGCACGCGCACCAGCTCCTGGCTGGCCTCCTGGCGGTAGCGCGAGATGCGCTCGGTGCGCTGCTGCTGGATCTCGTTGACCTGGCGGTTCAGGCGCATCACTTCCACATCGCTCATCAGGCCGCTCCTGGACATGTCCTGGGCCAGCTTGAGCTCCTTGGAGATCAGCCCGAGGCTGCGGTTGATGGCGGCGACGGACTCGTCCAGCAGATGCTTGCGGGCCTCGAAGGATTCCTGCTCGGCCAGGGCATAGCGGGCCTTGGGGTCGACGCCGGCGGGCCAGCGGATGGCGGCGCGGCCATTGGCCTCGGCATCCATGCGCGCCGCGCCGGCCTTCAGGGCCAGCAGCTTGGCCTGGCCTTCGTTCTGCTGGGCCTCGACGCGGGTCGGGTCCAGGAAGGCCAGCTCCTCGCCGGCCTGCACTTCCTGGCCTTCGCGCACCTTGAGCTCGCGCAGGATGCCGGCGTCCAGGCTCGCGATGACCTGCTCGCGGCCGTCCGGCACGATGCGGCCGTCGCTGCGGGTGATCTCGTCCACCTTGGCCAGGGCCGACCAGGCGATGGCCACCGTGACGACGGCGCACAGCAGGTACAGCGCCCAGGTTGCGCGCGGCAGCGGCTCGTCGATGTGCGCGGCGTGCAGGGCGCTGACGAAGGCGCCCTCTTCCTTGGTCAGAGCACTCATACGGAGGCGCTGCGCTGCACGGGCTGGGCCGACGGATGCATGTGCACGCCCTCACCCGCCTGGGCGCCGGGCGCGGCCGGGCGCACGCCGGACAGGGCTGCCAGCACCTGGTCGCGCGGGCCGTCCATGACGATGCGGCCGCCGTCGACGACGACGATGCGCTGCACCAATTCCAGCACGGCCGGGCGGTGGGTCACGACGACCAGGGTGGCCGAGCCGGCCGCGTCGCGCAGCTGGCGCAGGAAGGCCATCTCGCTCTGGGCGTCCATGGAGCTGGTGGGTTCGTCCATCAGCAGGATCTGGGGCTTGGTGACCAGGGCGCGGGCCAGGGCCACGAGCTGGCGCTGGCCGCCGGACAGCAGCTGGCCCATTTCGCCCACCGGCAGGTCCCAGCCCATGGGATGGCCGGCGACGACACGGTCCAGGCCGGTCAGCTTGGCCACCTCGACGAGGCGGCTGGCGTCCAGGTGGGCGCGGCCCATCATGACGTTGTCGCGCAGCGTGCCGACGAAGAGGCGCGGCTCCTGGCTGACGAAGCCGACGCGGGCACGGTACTCGGCCGGGTCGACCTGGCGCAGGTCGATGCCGTCGACCTCGACCATGCCCTCGGTGGGCTGGTAGAGGCCGCCCAGCATGCGCAGGATGGTGGACTTGCCGCTGCCGATGCGGCCCAGGATGGCGACGCGCTCGCCGGCCTCCAGGCGCATGGTGACGTTGCGCAGCACCTTGGGCTGCGCCGCCTCGCTGGCCGGCTGGTGGCCGGGCTGGGGCTGGGGTGGGTAGCTGAAGCCGACGTCGTGCAGGCCGACCTTGCCCGTGACCTGGGACAGCGGCACATAGTTGCGGCTGCTGTCGCGCTCGACCGGCGAATTCATCATCTGGTTCAGCGCCTGCATGGCGGCGCGGGCGCCCTGGTAGCGCGTGGCCAGGCTGACCAGGCTGCCCAGCGGCGCGATGGCGCGGCTGGCGAACATGACCGAGCCGATCAGCGCGCCGGCGGTGATCTGGCCGTCATGGATCAGGTAGACGCCCCAGACCAGCAGGATGAGATTGACGGCCTGCTGCAGCGTGCTGGACAAATTCATGCTCCAGCTCGACAGCGCACGCGACGTCAGGGCCGTGTCGGCGACGACGGCGGTCGTGCGCTCGTAGCGGCGCAGGAAGCGGCCCTCGGCGCCCGAGGTCTTCAGGTCTTCCAGGCCCTCGAGGGACTCGACGAGGGTGCCGTGCAGGTCGGCGGTCTCCTGCATATTGGTGCTCATGGCCCGGCGCAGCGCGCCCTGGATGGCCCAGGACAGGCCGATGATGACCGGCACGGCGAGCACCAGCACCCAGCCCAGCGGCCCGCCGATGACGAAGGTCATGCCGATGAAGATGACCAGGAAGGGCAGGTCCGACAGGGCCGACAGCGTGGCGCCGGTGAAGAACTCGCGCACCATCTCCACCTGGGCCAGGTGGGCCGCATAGGCACCTGCCGAGGCCGGCTTGTGCTCCATGCGCACGCCCAGGGTCTGGCGGTAGAGCTTGGCGCCGATGACGAGGTCGGCCTTGCGGCCGGCCAGGTCGATGAGGTGGGAGCGCAGCTGGCGGGCGAACAGGTCGAAGACCAGGGCCACGGCGGCGCCGATGGCCAGGGTCCACAGCGTGACCATGGCCTGGTGGGGGATGACCTTGTCGTAGATGACGGACGTCACCAGGCCCGACACCAGCATCAGCACATTGGACAGCAGGGCCGCCAGCATGGAGGCGCGGTAATAGGGCGTGAAGCGCTTCAGCGTGCCCCACAGCCAGTGCGATTCCAGGCCCTTGTCGGCAAGCTTGAGCAGCGGCGACTCGGCACGCTGGCCCTGGGCGGCTTCCTGGCGCGACACGGCCAGCATGAAGCCGCTGTACTCGGGTTCCAGCTCGGCCGTCGTGGCCGGCACGGCGGCCGCCTCGGGGCCGGGGAAGACCACTTCATAGCGGCAGCTGCCGGCAGCCACGGCGGCCGGATCGTCCAGGCGGCGCACCAGCACGCAGGCGTCGCCGCCGTTGAGCAGCAGCACGGCCGGCAGCAGCAGCTCGTGGATGTCGTCGATCTTCTTGCGCAGCAGGCCGGCGTTGTAGCCCGCCTCGCGCATGACGCGGATGGCGCTGTCGGGGGCCAACGGGCCCTCGACGGGCGCGCCGGCGCGCAGGGATTCGGGCGAGCGCGGCCGGCCGTGGTGGCGGGTCAGCCAGGACAGGGCCTGCAGCAGCGGGTCGCCGGCGGGCTGGCTGGCCAGGCCCTCCAGCGGATCCGGCGGCGGTGGCGGCTCGCCATTGGCGGCCAGGCGCAGGCCCGGCGCCTGGGGCTGGCCGTCGAAGAAGGGGTCGTGCTGGCGGGCCATTTAGGCTTTCTGCCTCGCGTCGAGCGCCAACCGCTCGAATTCACGCTCTATATCGCGCACGATGGCCGGGATGTCAAACAGCGGCGAGCTGTGGCCATGTTCGGCCAGGTAACGCTTGTAAGACGCCGCACGGGCCGGCTGGTTGCCGATCTGCACCGCGCGCTGCTCGTAGTCCTCGATCGTCGTCGTGATCAGGTCGGGCAGGCCGACGGCCGTCAGCAGGCTGCCGGCCATGCGCGAGATATAGGTCTTGCCGGAGCGCGTCAGGATGGGCGTGCCCATCCACAGGCAGTCGCTGGCCGTCGTGCCGGCGTTGTAGGGGAACGTGTCCAGGAAGAGGTCGGCCAGCGTGAAGCGGGCCAGGTAGTCGGCCGGCTGGGCGCGGCCGGCAAAGACCAGGCGCTCGGGGGCGATGCCCTCCTCGGCCGCGACGCGCCGCAGATTGGCCTGGGCGAAGGGGTTGTCCGCCAGCAGCCACAGCACGCTGCCTTGCACCTGGCGCAGCACGCGCATCCAGCAGCGCCAGACCGGCTCGCTCATCTTGTGGTTGTTGTTGAAGGCGCAGAAGACGAAACCGTCCTCGGGCAGCCCCATCTCGGCGCGGCTGGGCGCCGGGTTGGCGCCGCGGGTGCGGTCGCTGACCTGGTAGCAATGCGGCAGGTAGATGGGCTTTTCGGTGTGATACGGCAGGGATTCCGGCGGCATCACGAAGCGGTCGGCCAGGATCCAGTCCACGCCGGGAATGGCCGAGGTGGCGGGCAGGCCCAGATAGCTGACCTGGATGGGGGCCCCCCGGTAAGGCAGGATGCCGGCGCGGGCGCCGCTGGTCAGGCCCTGCAGGTCGACGAGGACGTCGATGCCGGCCTCGGCAATCATCTCGGCGGCACGGCGGTCGGACACGCCATGCAGGGGATGGTAGTGATCCATGGCGCCCTTGATGCGGGCGCGCAGCGGCGTGCCATCCTCGCGGCTCCAGCTGAAGGCGTGGATCTCGAACTTGCTCTTGTCGTGCAGTTCGTAGAGCTCGGCCGTCAGCAGGCCGACGGCATGCATGTGCAGGTCGCCGCTCAGATAGCCGATCCTGATCTTGCCTTCGCGCCGGCGGCCCTTGTGCAGCGGCGGCTCGCTGACCTTGGGGATCTTTTCCAGCACGAAGCGCTGGGCCGTCAGCAGCTGCAGGGCCGGGTCGTCGCTTTCATCCAGCATGCCGAGCAGCGAGGTGCTCATCAGCAGGTGGTTGTGCGTGACCTCGCCGACGGTCTGGTAGACCGGCCAGGCGCACTGCTTCTGGCGGATGTGCACGTAATGCTGGGCGACGTCGCTCTGGCGCGGGTCCAGCACCAGCGAGCGGCGCATCAGCGCCTCGGACTCGTCATAGCGCTTTTCCTGCTCCAGCAGGCGGGCGGCGTTGTTGAAGGCGTGCAGGCGCAGGCTCAACGGGTCGGTACCCAGGGCCTCGGGGGCCTCGTCGTCGTAGACGGTGCGCCACTCGGCCAGCGCGTCTTCCACGCGGCCCTGGTGCTCGAGCTGGTGGCCGAGATTGAGCCGCGCCTGGGCGAAGCTCGGTGCCTGGGCCAGGGCCATGCGGTAGACGGCCTCGGCGTCGGCGTGGCGGCGCAGCTCGCCCAGGATGGCGCCCCAGTTGAAGCAGGCCACATGGCGCAGCGGCGACGGCGTGGCGCCGACCCATGTCTGGTAGAGCAGCGCCGCGGCGTCATTGGCGCCGGCGGCCTGCAGGCGCGACGCGGACTCCATGACCTGGGGCAAAGGCCACTGGCCGCCGCGGGCAAGCTCCAGCCATTGCTCGACGAGGGCAATTCCTTGGGGCTGGGCAGCAGTGGGCGGCGACATGTCCATGCGGAGGGCGGCGTGATCGGATGTTCCGCCGATTTTCAAGCCGCGCCGCCTTGGCTGGGCGGGGGAATAGGCCGCGGATTGCGCAGCATTTCCCACCTGGGCGGGGTCAAACTGGGGATTTGGTGTGCTGCTGCCAAGTTTGCGGGCCGAGCGCCGGGCCGCTCCCTAGCCGGCCCGCCTTGGGCGATGTGCTTGCGGCTCGATGCTGCAAGCATCGCCGTCCCCTAGGGGGACCGGCCAAGGTACTCCTTGGACGAGGGGCTTCAGGCTCAGCCGCCCAAATAGTCGCTCTTGCCCAGCGTCACGCCGGCATGGCGCAGCAGCGCGTAAGTCGTTGTCGCGTGGAAATAAAAGTTCGGCAGCGCGAAATGGTGCAGATAGGTCAGGCCGTCGAACTTCAGCGGGTCGCCGCTGCGGCGCGGGATGGTGATTTCGCGGCCTTCGCTGCCTTCGAAGGCCTCGGCCGGCACCGACAGCACGAAGTCACGGGTCTTGCGGATGCGCTCGGCCAGTTCGTCCAGCGTCGCTTCGTTGTCTTCGTACTTGGGCATCTCCTGGCCGGCCAGCCGGGCCACGCAGCCCTTGGCGGCATCGCTGGCGATCTGGATCTGGCGGGCGAAGGGCAGCATGTCGGGGGCCAGGCGCAGCGTCAGGTAGACGTCGGTCGAAAACTTCCTGGCCTCGGCATGGGCCTTGGCGGCTTCCAGCCAGTTCAGCATGTTGGAAAGCATCTTGGCGAAGGCGGGCGCGCTGGCGCCATGCATGGAAATCGTCTTCATGGGTTTGTCTCCATTGAGGGAAAGCGATCGTAGCCAGCATGCCCGGAGGCTGCAGCGGCCAAGGGCACAATGCCCCAAAACACGCTGCCCCGCGCCCGCAGCCCGTCCGCTGCGCCGGCCCCGACCATGAATGTGATCATCCTCGACGACTACCAGGATGCCGTGCGCAAGCTGCGTTGCGCGGCCAAGCTGGAGCCGCTGAATGCCAAGGTCTTCACCAACACCGTCAAGGGCATAGGCCAGCTGTCCGTGCGGCTGCGCGACGCCGAGGTGCTGGTGCTGGTCCGCGAGCGCACCACCTTC
Organism: Roseateles sp. GW821-FHT09H10; assembly: GCF_059415865.1. Classification (NCBI taxonomy): domain Bacteria; kingdom Pseudomonadati; phylum Pseudomonadota; class Betaproteobacteria; order Burkholderiales; family Sphaerotilaceae; genus Roseateles; species Roseateles sp. GW821-FHT09H10. Next base: position 240,213 of record NZ_JBWKOB010000005.1, read on the forward strand.
CCGCGCCAGCTGCTGGAAAAGCTGCCCAAGCTCAAGCTGATCTCCCAGACCGGGCGCGTCGGCAGCCACATCGACATCGAAGCCTGCACGCGCTTGGGGATAGCCGTGGCCGAGGGCGTCGGCAACCCGGTGGCGCCGGCCGAGCTGACCTGGGCCCTGATCATGGCCTCCATGCGCCGCCTGCCGCAGTACATCGGCAACCTGAAGCACGGCGCCTGGCAACAGGCCGGGCTGAAGGCGGCGTCCATGCCGGCCAATTTCGGCGTCGGCATGGTGCTGCGCGGCAAATGCCTGGGCATCTGGGGCTACGGCAAGATCGGCCAGCTCGTGGCCGGCTATGGGCGCGCCTTCGGCATGAAGGTCATGGTCTGGGGCAGCGAGGCCTCGCGCCTGCGGGCCGAGGCCGACGGCTACCAGGCTGCGCCCAGCCGCGAGGCCTTCTTCGCCGAGGCCGACGTGCTGTCCGTGCATCTGCGCCTGTGCGACGCCACCCGCGGCATCGTCACGTCCGAGGACCTGGCCCAGATGAAGCCGACGGCCCTGTTCGTCAACACCTCGCGGGCCGAGCTGGTCGTCGAGGGTGGCCTGGTGTCGGCCCTGAACCGCGGCCGGCCTGGCATGGCGGCCATCGACGTGTTCGAGAGCGAGCCCATCCTGCAGGGCCATCCGCTGCTGCGGCTGGAGAACGCCGTCTGCACGCCGCATATCGGCTATGTCGAGCAGGACAGCTACGAGCTCTATTTCGACGCCGCCTTCGACAATGTGCTGAACTTCATCAACGCCCAGCCGTCGAACATCGTCAACCCTGAAGCCCTCAAGGTTCACCGTTGAAGCCCCTCGTCCAAGGCACACCTTGGCCGGTCCCCCGAGGGGACGGCGATGCTTGCCGGATCGACCGGCAAGCACATCGCCACACGCGGGCCGGCTAGGGAGCGGCCCGGCGCTCGGCCCGCAAGCTCCCACGCCATCGACACTCAGATGAACCGCCCGCAGTCCCCCGGCCACCTCTTCCTGGCGTTCACGCGCCTGGCCCTGCAGGGATTCGGCGGTGTGCTGGCGGTGACGCAGCGCGAGCTGGTCGAGCGCCTGGGCTGGATGAGCAAGGAAGAGTTCGTCGAGACCCTGGCCATCGCCCAGGTGCTGCCCGGGCCCAATGTGGTCAACCTGTCCATGATGGTCGGCGACCGTTTCTTCGGCCTGCGCGGCGCCGTCGCGGCCTTGGGCGGCATGCTGCTGGTGCCGGCCATCCTGGTGCTGGCCCTGGCCATGCTCTACGGCGAGCTGGCCGCCCATCCCATGGCCCAGAGCGCGCTGCGCGGCATGGGCGCCGTGTCGGCCGGGCTCATCCTGGCCACCGGCATCAAGCTGCTGCCGGCCCTCAAGACCAGCCCGCTGGGCCGGCCGCTGGCCACGGGTCTGGCGCTCGCGGCTTTCGTGCTGATCGGGCTGCTGCGCTGGCCCCTGGTCACGGTGCTGGCACTGCTCGGCGGCGCCGGCATGCTCATCGCCTGGAAACGCATGCGATGAGCGTCGACCTCTTCAGCCTCTTCCTGCATTTCCTGACGCTGTCGCTGCTGTCCATCGGCGGCGCCATCTCGACGGTGCCCGAGATGCACCGCTTCCTCGTCGAGAAGACGGGCTGGCTGTCCGAGACCGACTTCACGTCGTCCATCGCCCTGGCCCAGGCCGCGCCGGGCCCCAATGTGCTCTTCGTCGCCGTGCTGGGCTGGAATGTCGCCGGCCTGCCCGGCGCGGCGGCGGCCATGGCCGGCATCATGCTGCCGTCCAGCGTGCTGACGCTGACGGCCACGCGCTGGGCGCGGGCCAATCGCGCCAGCATCAGCGTGCGCGCCTTCTCGGCCGGCATGATGCCGCTGACCCTGGGGCTGATCATCGCGACGGGCTGGCTGCTCGCCCTGCCCTTCCTGCGCGCCGAGGCCCACCGCTGGGGCGCCGTCGCGCTGGTGGCCGCCACCGTGGTGCTGACGCTGAAGACGAGGCTGGGCCTCGTCTGGATGGTGCTGGCGGGCGGCGTGGTGGGCGCCCTCGGCTTCGTCTAGACGCCGAAGCCGGCCTGCACGGTCGACGTGCGCTTGCTGACGGGCGCCGTGTTCAGCGTCACCTGCGCATAGACCTCGTCGGCGCGCGGCATGATGATGGGCGTGTTGATGTCGGCCCAGCCGACGATCTCGGTGCCGGCGTCCTCGTCGAGCTTGGCGGTGTCGATGGCGCGCTTCTCGGAGTAGTTGACCGTGCCGGCAGCCAGCACAGAGACGGCCTTGTAGGGGCGCAGCAGCAGGATGCCGCCGCCCAGCCACATGAAGGTGCTGATCGGATCGTCGGCACCGCCGTCGCCCGAGGGCAGGTGGTCGCCGGCGAGGTCCTCGCCGAAGAGCTCGATCTCCAGGCGGTAGGTGCGGCCGACGTCGTTGGCGTCGAAGGTCATGCTGCCGGCGACGGTCACGTCGCGCTTGCCGTTGCTGGTGGCGCCGAGGGTGATGGTGGGGGTGGAAAGCGTGGCCATGAGGGGCTCCTTGGGATCAGGTCGGCGGCTCGCCGGATGGCTTGCCTGCAGTTACTGACGCAGGGGCGCGCCGCCAGGGATCAGCGCGGTGAAATTTCACGCCGCCTTGCTGTCACCCTTCCTGAAGACCGCCGGCGGACGGCCGAGCAGGCGCAGAAACGACCGGCGCATGCGCTCGGTATTGCCGAAGCCGCAGTCCAGCGACACGCGCAGCACCGAGCTCGCTCCACCCTCCAGTGCCGCCCTGGCCGCCTCCACGCGCAGCTTCTCCACAGCTTGAGCCGGCGTGGCGCCCGTCTCGGCGCGGAAGCAGCGCGCGAAATGCCGCGGGCTCATGCAGGCCCGGGCCGCCAGTGCTTCCACGCAGTGGTCGCGCTTCAGGTCGCGGCGCACTTCGTCCAGCAGCGCGCTGAAGCGGCCTTCCGGGCGCTGCAGGTCCAGCAGGGGCGAAAACTGCGACTGCCCGCCCGGCCGGCGCCTCTCCACCACCAGCTGGCGCGCGGCCTCGCGGGCGATCTCCTCGCCATGGTCGTGGGCCAGCAGGGCCAGGCAGAGGTCGATGCCGGCCGTCATGCCGGCGCTGGTCCAGACCTCGGGCAGCTGTACGGCACGCCGGGCCGGCTCACGCACATAGATGCGATCCGGCTGCAGCCGCACTTCGGGATAGTCGGTGGCGAACTGCCGGCCGCGCGACCAATGCGTCGTCGCCGTGCGCTGGTCCAGCAGGCCCGCCGCGGCCAGCACCAGGCTGCCGCTGCAGATGCTGGCGATGCGCGCGCCCGAGCGGCCGGCCCGCTTCAGCCAGGCCATCAGCCGGGCATCGCCGCAGGCGGCGTCCACGCCGTCGCCGCCGATGACCATGACGAGATCCAGGTCACCCAGGCGGCGCGGCAGGCCCTGCACCGGCCAGGCCACGCCGGCCGAGCTGCGCACGGCGGGCGGCGCACTGGCCACCAGACGCCAGTCATAGCTGCCAGGCCGCGCCAGACGGGCCAGCTCGAACACGGCCATGGGGCCGGCCAGGTCGAACTGCTGGAAGCCCGGGAAGAGCACGAAGGCGATGCGGCAGCTCATGCCGTCGATGATGGCAGAAAAGGTGGGAACTGCGTCATGGCGGCCATTTCATCGCAGCCACAAACTGGCGCCCATCGACAACCAGGACGCGCCATGACCGACCCCGGACACGCCCTCATCACCATCACCCAGCGGCCGGACACGGTCTTCAGCCACGGCCAGGGCGCCTGGCTCACCGACGAAGGCGGCAAGCGCCACCTCGACCTGATCCAGGGCTGGGCCGTCAACAGCCTGGGCCACAGCCCGGCGCTGATCACGCAGGCCCTGCTGGCCCAGTCGCAGCGCCTGCTCAACCCCAGCCCGGCTTACTACAACCGCCCGCTGCTGGATCTGGCGCAGCGCCTGGTGGCGCTCAGCTGCTTCGACCGCGTCTTCCTGGCCAGCTCAGGCGCCGAGGCCAACGAGGCCGCCGTCAAGCTGGCGCGGCGCTGGGGCAGCCGCCAGCGCGGCGGCGCGCACGAGATCATCGGCTTCGAGCAGGCCTTCCACGGCCGCACCCTGGCGATGATGAGCGCCTCGGGCAAGCCGGGCTGGGGTGAGATCTATGCGCCGATGCCGACGGGTTTCACCAAGGCGCGCCTGAACGACATCGCGTCCGTCGAGCGCGCCATGACGCCGCGCACCGCGGCCGTGATGATGGAGCTGGTGCAGGGCGAGGCCGGCGTCGTCATCGCCGACCCGGGCTTTGTCCGCGAGCTGCGGGCGCTGACGGCGGAACGCGGCGTGCTGCTGATCGCCGACGAGGTGCAGACCGGCATCGGCCGCTGCGGCCAGGCCTTTGCCTACGAGCATTTCGGCATCGAGCCCGACGTGATGACGCTGGCCAAGGGCCTGGGCGGCGGCGTGCCGCTGGCAGCCCTGCTGTGCAAGGAGGAATTCAACTGCTTCGAGCCCGGCGACCAGGGCGGCACCTTCTGCGGCAACCCGCTGATGGCCGCCGTCGGCCTGGCCGTCGTCAACGAGGTCTGCCGGCCCGAGTTCCTGGCCGGCGTGCGAGACCGGGCAGAGCAGTTGTCGCAAGGCCTGCTGGCCATCGCTCGGGACTACGGACTGGTGGGCGAGCGCGGTGTCGGCCTGCTGCGCGCGCTGGTGCTGCCGTCAGATGACGCGGCAGCGGTCGTCACTGCGGCCCAAGCTCTGGAACCCATCGGCCTGCTGCTCAACGCGCCCCGCCCTCACCTCATTCGGCTGATGCCTGCGCTCAATATCAGCGCGGCTGAAATGAACGAGGGCCTGGCGCTGCTGCGCCGTGCCCTGTGCACCGTTCTCGGGTGAGCTTGTTTGCGGGCCGAGCGCCGGGCCGCTCCCTAGCCGGCCCGCCTTGGCCGATGTGAAGCGGCTCGATGCCGCTTGCATCGCCGTCCCCTCGGGGGACCGACTGGGCTTGCCGGCGTGCAGCCGCGCAAGACCAGGCGAGGGGCTTCAGGTCGTGCCGAAAATCTTGTCGCCGGCGTCGCCGAGGCCGGGAATGATGTAGCCCACGTCATTCAGGTGGCTGTCGATGGCGGCCGTCCAGCAGCGCACGTCGGGGTGGGCCGTCTGCAGCGCCTTCACGCCCTCGGGCGCGGCCACCAGCACCAGGGCGCGGATGTCCTTGCAGCCGCGCGCCTTCAGCAGGTCGACGGTGGCGATCATGCTGCCGGCCGTGGCCAGCATGGGGTCGATGATGAGGGCCGTGCGGGCATCGAGACTGCCGACGAACTTGTCGAAGTAGTTGACCGGCTTCAGCGTTTCATGGTCGCGGGCCAGGCCGACGACCGAGACCTTGGCATTGGGCAGGATGTCCAGCACGCCGTCCAGCATGCCCAGGCCGGCGCGCAGGATGGGCACGACGGTGACTTTCTTGCCGGCGATCTGGTCGACCTCGGCGGGGCCGCTCCAGCATTCGATGCTGACCTTTTCGGTCGGGAAGTCGGCCGTCGCCTCATAGGCCAGCAGGCGGGCAACCTCGCCGGTCAGCTCGCGGAACTTCTTGGTCGAGATCTCGGCCTCCCGCATCAGGCCGATCTTGTGCTTGACGAGGGGGTGCTTGACTTCGATGACGGCCATGACGGACTTCCTAATTTTTCTGAATAGTCAGAATTATCGACGCTGACGAAGTGCCTCGTAGAGGCAGACCCCGGAAGCGACGGAAACGTTCAGGCTCTCGACAGCCCCGGCCATGGGGATGCGCACCAGCTCGTCGCAGGTCTTGGCCGTCAGCTGGCGCATGCCCTCGCCTTCGGCGCCGAGCACGAAGGCGATGGGGCGTTTCAGATCCAGGTCGTAGATGGAGCGCTCGGCCTGGTCGGAGGTGCCGACCACCCAGATGTCGCGCTCCTTCAGCTCGTTCAGCGTGCGGGCCAGGTTGGTGACCATCAGATAGGGCACGGTCTCGGCGGCGCCGCTGGCCACCTTGGCCACCGTCGCGTTGAGGCCCACCGCGCGATCCTTGGGGGCAACGACGGCATGCGCCCCGGCGCCATCGGCCACGCGCAGGCAGGCACCGAGGTTGTGCGGGTCGGTCACGCCATCCAGCACCAGCACGAGGGGCGGGCCCTCGACGGCGTCCAGCACATCGTCCAGGGAGTGCGGCTGCGCGATGGCCGCCACGCGGGCGACGACGCCCTGGTGGCGCGGGCTGCCGGCCAGTTGCGTGAGCCGCTCGTCGCCGCTCTCCACCAGCTTGGCGCCGGCCTCCTTGGCCCTCTCGATGAAGGCACGCATGCGCTGGTCGCGCCGGGCGGGGTCGAAATGGACCTCGGCGACGGAGGCGGGATGGGTCTTGAGGCGGACGGTGACGGCGTGGAAGCCGAACAGGACGGACTTTGCGGAGCTCATTGCCCGCATTGTCGGCTCAACGACCCGCTTGCTTCCTCGCGTTCTCCATGATGTTGACCATGGAGTCGGTCCAGAAGCGCGACTTGTTCTTGGCCAGATGGTCCAGCAGCTGGTCGTGGGCCTCGCGACTCACACTCAGGTGCTCGGCGCCGACGCCATGGAAAAGCAGGGACACCAGGGCTCCCTGAGCTGCTGCCTTCTCCACCAGTTCGATCAGCTGCGCGCCGGTCCAGCCTTCGACGAAATAGGCCGGCATGGCATAGGGGTCGAGCTGGGCGGTGTCCGTCGTCAGCGCTGGCGCCGCCGCCCGGAAGGCGACGAAATGCGGGCGCAGCGCCGCGGCGAAATCCTGGCCGCCGGCCTGCATGTCGAAGCATGGCGGCGTGAAGGTCCGGCGGGCCTTGCCATCCAGGGACTGCAGCCAGGTGTTGGCGGCGATGACCTGCTCCTGCACCTGGACCGGCATCTGCTTCTCGAGGTCGCGCTGGGGCTGCACCCAGTCCCGCCCCGGCCCCTTGGCCGAGCAGCTGTGGAAGAGGCTGTGGTTGCCCAGCTCATGGCCTGCCGCGGCGGCGGCCTTCCACTCGTTCTGGCGCGCCGGCAGCGTCGGGCCATTGATGGGGATGTAGAAGCTGGCCTTGAGGCCGCGCTTGTTCAGCGCCGGGATGACATGGTCGAGCTGGCTGTCCAGCGCATCGTCATAGCCGAGGCTGACGGCCGCCTTGGTACCGCCGGGCCAGGCGAAAGGGGCGGCCGACGCCGCCATGCAGACGAACAGGCCCAACACCACGACAAGACTTCGCATCACATCTCCTAACGCAGGATCTGAATGGCCATCAGCAGGCCAATGAGCACCGGCTGGTGAACCATGTAGAAACTCAGCGACCAGCGCCCCAGCACGGCCAACGGTCGCGGCGCGCTGCCGGCCCAGAGCCCCGGCCACGCCCGCGTGACGACAAAGCCGACCAGCATGACGCCCAGCCAGGGCAGCACCGGCACATAGTCCTCGGTGAAGGGCTTGTGGGTGACCAGGCCGATCCAGTTGCTCCAGCGCGTGTCGAAGAGGGGCGACTGCACGAGACGCGGCGCCGCGATGGCCAGGGCGGCCAGCACCAGCAGCGCCGCGTTCGGCAGCCGGGCGAGGCCCATGCGCAGCAACAGCAGCATCACGGCAATGCCATGCAGCACGCCGAAGCTGATCCAGCTGTTGGGGAACATGAACCAGGAGCCGACCGACACCAGCAGCGCGCAGCCGGCCACCTGGGCCCAGCGCTTCCAGAAGCGCCCCGGCCCCTGTCCGGCCATGACGGCCAAGGCCTGGCCACCGCCGGCGCAGAACAGGAAAAGGCTGACGATGCAGACGCGCTGCCAGGTCCAGACCGGGTCGCGGTAGAAGTCCTGGCGTATCCAGCCGAGATGGTTGAGGTCGAAGCCGAAATGGAAGGCCGCCATCCAGACGATGGCCAGGCCGCGCAGCGCGTCGAGGCGGTCGGAGCGTGAAGACGTCGTCGGGGCGGCGGCCAGTGGCATTCAGGGCTGGGAAATCGGCGTGGACGGCGGATTCTGCCGCCTCGGCACATAGCCGCGCTGCACGAAGTCGGTGTTCATCAAGCCCTGCATGGCGAATTGCGGCGCGCGGGCGCCGCGCGGGGCGCGCCGCCTGTTCTCAGGAGGTGCGGCCTGCTGGAGCGCCGGAGATGCGGCCGAGGCGGCTGAAGCGGGCGAATCCGCCGCCTGCACGGCGCCGGACGCCGCCGATGCGGGCGCCGGCGCCGGCAGGGGCCGGCCATCCTTCTCGCAGGGCTGGTCGGTGTAGCGCACCTGCCCGTCCTGCTCGCATCGCCACACCTGCTGGGCCCCCGCCGAACCCAGCGCCAACGCCATTGCCAAACCCAGAGCCACGCGCTTCATGGCAATCCCCTCTCGCGGCCCTGCAAGACGCGGCCACGCAGCGGGAATGGGCAAACGCCGTGCCGCCCCGGCCGGCGCCGTCAGGAGCTCGGGTAGGACGCCGGCTGCTGCATTTTTTGCATCTGCTGCTGGTTGCGGCGCTGCAACTTCTCCTCGGCGATGCGGCGGCGGCTGATGCGGTCGCCTTCATCGGGATCGGCCGCGCTGTGCATGGCCTCGGCGCGCAGGCGGGCGTCGTAGCGCGCCCGCTCGCTGAGCTGGGTCTGGGCTGCCTGGGCTTCGCGGCTGATGACCCAGTCGGCCTCCCGGTAGCGCCCCTGGCCGGCACGGCACTGGCGCACGCGCCTCACTTCGTCCTGCAGGAAGTTGCGCTCGGCGTCGCCCAGCGTCGTCGAATTGGCCCGCGTCTCCATGCCGCGGATCTCGCCATCGCTCGGGCAGGCATTGCCCGCGGGCAGCGGTGGCGCCGAAGCCGCCGGCGCGCGGCCCATGGCGGCGTTGACGACCTCCGGCTTGATCGCATCCACCACATTGGGCTGCAGATTGCGGTCCGCCAGCGGCTGCCCGGCCTGCGGGCAGGGCTTGTCGCTGAAGTTCACCTTGCCCGCGACCTCGCATTTCCAGACCTGCTGCGCCGCCGCGCCGGAAGCCGCCGCGGCCAGCATCCATCCCAGTACCCACTGTCTCATCGTCTATCTCCCGACTCCAACCAAAATGCGGCTTCCCGCAACTGTGCCTACCGCCATGTTCCAGCGTTTGCTCATCCTGACAGCCGTCGCATTGTTCAGCAGCGGCGCCCTCCAGGCACAGCCCAAGGGTCAGGCCCAGCCCCGCGCCGTCAGCCACCGCGGCGCGCTGGACGCCGAGGAGATGAACAACATCGGTGTCTTCAAACGCGTCAGCCCGTCCGTGGTGCACATCACGACGCTGTCCGTGCAAAGAGATTTCTTCTCGCTGCGCACCAGCGAGCAGCCCAGCGGCACGGGCACCGGCTTCGTCTGGGACGAGGCCGGCCATGTCGTCACCAACTTCCATGTCATCCAGGGCGGCGACCGCGCCACCGTCACGCTGAACGACCAGAGCAGCTACCCAGCCAAACTCGTCGGCGCCTTCCCCGACCGCGACATCGCCGTGCTGCGCATCGAGGCGCCGCGGGAAAAACTGCCGGCGATTCAACTCGGCGCCAGCCGCGACCTGCAGGTTGGTCAGAAGGTCTATGCCATCGGCAACCCCTTCGGCCTGGACCAGACCCTGACCACCGGCATCGTGTCGGCCCTGAACCGCGAGATCGAGTCGGTCACGCGGCGCACCATCAAGGGCGCCATCCAGACCGACGCGGCCATCAACCCGGGCAATTCCGGCGGCCCGCTGCTGGATTCGGCCGGGCGGCTGATCGGCGTCAACACGGCCATCTACAGCCCGAGCGGCGCCAGCGCCGGCATCGGTTTCGCGATTCCCGTCGACGAGGTCAACCGCATCGTGCCGCGGCTGATCCGCGACGGCCGCTTCATCCGCCCGGCCCTGGGCGTCACCTCGGGCCCGGAGAACCTGGCCAAGGCCCTCGGCGCGCCCAAGGGCGTGCTGCTCGTCAACGTGGCGGACGGCAGCCCGGCGGCCGCTGCCGGCCTGAAGCCTTTCGGCCGCGACCGCGTCGGCCGCATCGTGCAGGGCGACGTCATCACCGCCGTCGATGGCCAGGCGGTGGCCGACCTGGACGACATGCTGTCGCTGCTGGAGACGCGGCAAATTGGGGAGAAGGTGACGCTGACGGTGTGGCGCGGCGGGCAGACGCGCAAGGTGGTCGCTACGCTGGGGAGTTCGGACTGAGTCCGTTGGCTGGATCGGACCCCGTAAAGTAGCGCCCCCACCCAGGCGGCTTCCGCGCCGGGCTCACTCGCCAGATCAGACAGGACACCCCATGGGCGCGCAATGGAAAGCCAAACACAAAGACATCGCCGCCAATGCCAAGGGCAAGCTCTTTGGCAAGCTGGCCAAGGACATCATGATCGCGGCGCGCGGCGGCGCTGATCCCAAGGACAACTCCAAGCTGCGCATGGCCGTCGAGGCGGCGCGCAAGGTGTCCATGCCCAAGGACACGCTGGATAGGGCCATCAAGAAAGGCGCCGGCCTGACCGGCGAGACCGTGCACTTCGAGCAGGTCATCTACGAGGGCTTCGCGCCCCACCGCGTGCCGGTCATGGTGGAGGTGCTGACCGACAACACCAACCGCGCCGCGTCGGACATGCGCGTGCTGTTCCGCAAGGGCCAGCAGGGCACGCCGGGCTCGGTGAGCTGGGACTTCGACCACGTCGGCCTGATCGAGGCCGAGCCTGCCGCCCCCGGCGCCGACGCCGACATGGCCGCCATCGAGGCCGGCGCACAGGACCTGCTGCCGGCGGACGAGGACGGCGTCACCGTTTTCCTGACCGACCCCACCGACCTCGACCTCGTCAGCCGCGCCCTGCCCGCCCAGGGCTTCACCGTGCTCAGCGCCAAGCTGGGCTACCGGCCCAAGAACCCCGTGGACGCCTCGAGTCTCAGCGCCGAGCAGTTGGAAGAGGTGGAGAGCTTCCTCGCAGCCATGGACGACAACGACGACGTGCAGCACGTCTACGCCGGACTGTCCGGTTGAGGTCTCGGGCCCCGCGCCTGCTGTGGCTGGACGCCGGCGCGGCCACCCTGGCCGGCCTGCTGGCCCTGCTGGCCAGCCCCTGGCTGAGCGAGCTCTACCGGCTGCCGCTGGGGCTGGTGGTCTTCATTGCCGTCGTCAACCTGCTCTACGGCGGCTACTCCTTCTCGCTTGCGCGGCGACCCGGCAGGTCCCTCCCCTGGGTGTACGCCCTGGTCGCCGCCAACCTGGCCTGGGCCGCCGCCTGCCTCGCCCTGGCCTGGCGCCATGCCGGCGAGGCCTCAGTCTTCGCGATGCTCCACCTGATCGGCGAGGCCTTCTTCGTGGGCGGGCTGGCGGTTTGCGAATGGCGCCAGCGGCACCAGCTGGCAGGCTCACAAAGCAGTGAAGCGCCCGAAGGCGCTTCACTGGAAACACGCTGAGGCCCTGGCGGGCCGTGGATCAGCGGGCGGTCTTGCGGCGGGCAGCGCCCAGGGCCAGCAGGGCGCCGGCGGTCAGCAGCAGGGCCGACGGCTCGGGCAGGGCACGGGCGGAGACGCGCACGTTGTCGACGCCGGCGCTGCCGACATAGCCGCCGTAGGAAGCCGTGCGGATCTGCACCTGGTTGATGCTGTCGCCGCCGGTGGCGATCACGCCGAAGAAGCCGCTGCTGATGTAGCCGATGGCGCCACGGTCGACGCCGTTGATGGCGATGGCGTAGCGGTCGGTCGAATCGGTGTTGAAGAAGTCGAAGCCGAAGGCCGAGGCGCCGGCGACCGTGAAGGTCGACGTCGGGGCCAGGTTGCCGCCGTAGCTGCCCCAGCCGTAGAAGTTCTGGCCCAGGAAGGAAGCCGGAGCGCCGCCGTCGCCGTTGAAGGTGGAGCTGACGATGCCGTTGTAGTTGTTGTTGGCGACGGCGCTCAGCGTGAAGTCGTTGAAGACGCGCGAGTAGTTGGCCGTCGTCACGCCGCTCAGGGGGGCGGTGGCGAAGGTCTCGGTGCTCAGCGCACCGGCGGCGGCGGCGAAGGCAGCCTGGTTGGAGTAGACGACGAAGCCGGCGTTGGCGGCGGTGCTGGCGGCGAGGGCGGCTGCGGCGGCGGCGATGAGGCTCAGGGTTTTCATTAGTGGAATTCTCAAAAACTGTAAAAGTGACGGTGAACCCTTAAGCGATAACCATGCCATATCCCTAACTTGTTGATTTACAAACGACGGAAAATTTGCTTGGAAATTTGTGTAAAGCCGAACGACACCCGCGACACGGGGCTTGTCTCGATCAAGCGTGAACAAGTTCTCGGTCCACGGACTGCGCCGCTAGCACCCGGGCGCCGGCAATACTTCACGAACCGCAGCGCCGTCGCAGGCGCGGGCCCCATCTGAACGGCGCCGGCGAGGCCGCGTGATCAGGCCGGCGCGCCGGCGCACTGGGCCAGCAGCCACTGCTCAAAGGCCTTCACGGCCGGCCGGGTGCGGGCGGCGGGGTCGATGATGAGGCGGTAGGCCCGGGCCGAGGCGATGCCGGCGTCAAAGGGCGTGACGAGCTGGCCGCTGGCCAGCAGCGCATCGACCAGCGGCCGCCGGCCCAGGGCCACGCCCTGCCCCGCCATGGCGGCAGCGATGGCCTCGGAATAGGTCGAGAAGCTCAGGCGCGCCGCCGGCCGCAGGTCGGCCAGGCCCCAGGCCGTCAGCCAGGGCTCCCACTCGGCCGGCATGCCGGTGCTGTCGCCGTCCATGGCCAGGTGCAGCAGGGTGTGGCGAGCCAGATCGGCCGGCTCGCGCAGCGGCAGGCCCAGCTCGCCTACCAGCCGCGGGCTGCACACGGGCAGCATGGACTCGGCGAACAGCTGCCGGCCCTGGGCCCCGGCGATGGGGCTGTAGCGGATGGCGAGATCGAAGCCTTCGCTGGCCAGGTTGCGGTTGCCCAGGCCGGCGTCCAGGCGCACATCGATGCCGGGGTGGGCGCGCGTGAAGCCGGTCAGGCGCGGAATCAGCCACAGCGAGGCAAAACCGGGCGTCGTCGTCAGCGCCAGCACCTGGCGCTGGCGAGGCTCGCGCACCGTGCGCACCGCCACGCGCAAGGTGTTCAGGGCCGTGGCGCAGGCGGCGAGCAGGCGCTGGCCGTCGTCGGTCAGGGCGAGCGAGCGGTGGCGGCGCTCGAACAGGGCCACGCCGAGCTCGTCTTCCAGCGCGCGCATCTGGCGGCTCATGGCCGACTGGGTGATGAAGCGCTCCTCGGCGGCCTGGGTGAAGCTCAGGTGCCGCGCGGCCGCCTCGAAGGCGGCCAGCAGCTGCAGCGGCGGGAGATGGTCGAGCGGCTTGTTTGACATGCGCTGGAGGAATGCGAAGCCTTCCAAATCATCGTTTGTCGGCAGAGCACCGAGTCGTCACTATCCACCCCAGACGGCGCTCGCGCAAGCATGCCAACCCGGCATGCAACCCGGCCGCCCGAGGAGCTCACCATGCTGATCGACGTCCCCCGCACCCGCCTGCTGCTGCAACGCGGCCAGATCTCCCGACTGCCCGAGGCCCGCGCCACCCATCTGTGCAGCGCCTCCGGCACGCTGTGGATCACCATCGACCACGACTCGCGCGACATCGTGCTGGAGCCGGGCCAGTGCTTCATGGTGCAGAGCGACGAGGCCGTCACCGTCAGCGCGCTGAGCGGCCCGGCGGTGCTGGACCTGAGGCCGGCCGAAAGCCGGGCCGCCGCGTGAACACCCTGCTGGCGCCGGTCGAGCAGCGTGCCGAGCGCTGGCTGCTGGCCGGCGGGCGCGAGGCCAGCCTGCGCCCCATCGTCGCGGCCGACGCCGCCGCCGAGCAGGCCTTCTTCAGCGCCCTGTCGCTGGATTCGCGCCACAAGCGCTTCCATGTCGGCCTGCGCGAACTCAGCCCGACGCTGCTGAAGCTGCTGACCGAGGTCGACCAGAGCCAGCATGTCGCCTGGGTCGTCGAGGCGCTGGAGCCCGGCCATCCGGTCATCGCCGACGCCCGCTATGTGCACGAGATCGAGCGCCCCGAACGCGCCGAGTTCGCGCTGGCCGTCGCCGACGACTGGCAGGGCCGCGGCCTGGGCCGGCGCCTGATCGCCCATCTGGCCGCTCATGCACGCCAGCATGGTGTGCAGCAGCTGTACGGCGACATCCTGGCCGACAACCGCCGCATGCTCGCGCTGATGCGCGACCGGGGCGCCCGCATGACTTCGCATCCCGATGGCGCGCAGCTGGTGCGCGCCGTGCTGGACCTGGGCTGAGCGGCTACTTCAGGCGGATCGCCACCAGGCGGCCGTCGCTCTCGCGGGCCCCGGTGGCGATGTAGAGGGTGCGGTCGGCGGAGATGGCCAGCATGCCAGGCGCGGGATGGCTCCAGACGGACTGGCGCGTCTTCAGGTCGATGGCGTGCACGCTGCGGTCGGTGCTGACGAAGAGATGCGTCCTGGTCAGCACCAGGTTGCGGTGGAAGCTGGTGTCGCCGGTGCCGGGGGCGGTCCAGGTCCATACGACCTTGCCGGTGGCCTCGTCGATGGCGTCCAGCGCCATGGGGTCGTTGCGCGCGGCGTAGACCATGCCGCCGCCCACGGCCGGCGTCGTCAGGTAAGCCTGGGCCGTGGACCACTCGAGCCTGGCCTCGGCAATGGAGAAGCTGGACAGCTTGCGCGCGTAGAAAGCCTCGATATTGCTGCTGGCGCGCGCATTGGTGGTGGTGCCGGCAAAGGCGATCACATTGCCGCGGCTGCCGAGCATGGGGCTGGCGTGATACGAAGGCCCGGCTTCCACGCCAGCGGGGTCGGCGATGTGCGCCGTTTGCCTGCCGGTGGCCTTGTCCAGGATGAACAAGATGCCGCCGTTGTGGTGATAGATCGATTGAGCGTCGACGGCCGGGGAATACATGTCCCAGACGCCGCCCGTGCCGACCGTCCACTTGAGGGCGCCATCGGCCGTGGCGAAGGCCGAGAGTTCGCCACCGAAGTAGCCGCCTCCCTGATAGACCTGATCCCCGACCACGGTCGGCGCCAGGTAGTGGGGCCACTGGCCCGCGAAGCCGGACTTGTGCTGGAACTGGCCTGTTTCAGCATCGAAGGCCCACAGGAAGGTCTGCTCATGGCCGGTCACCGCCGCAAACACCTTGCCGCCACCCACCGCGGGCGGATTGAAGGCCGGCACCATGCCCATGGCGCGCTGCCAGGCTTCGCTGCCGCTGGCCTCATTCAGCGCATAGAGCCGCGCCTCGCCGAAATAGACATCCATGGTCACATAGACCTTGCCAGCACGCGTCACGACGGGGTTGATGCCGCCGATCGGCTCGCTGCCAGCGGGGCGCCGCCATTCCCAGGCCTTGCTGAACCTGGCGGGGTTCAGGCGGATGGGCACCTCGCCGGCATGTCTCGCGCTGCCCTGGTGGGTCTCCCAGTCGGGAACGCTGCCAACGTCAAGCTCATAGCCCAGCGTCGCCGGCGCTCCTGCATGGAGCTGGGCACATGCACTGTCCTTGCAGGCCCGCAGTTCCAGGGTGCCGCTGCGCTTGCCCGGCGCCAGCGTGGGCAGCGAAGTGACGTTCAGCGAGACGACCTCGTCCGCGGGGGCCACCTGGATGGCGGGCAGGCTGAAACTGGCGCCGGTATCGCGCAGCTGCAGGTAGACGGCCCCGGCACCGGTGAAGGTCCAGCGCCCGTCGACCTTCAGGCTCAGCTCGTCGCCCGCGGCCAGCTCTTCCTTGATGGCCGAGGTCGTCAGCGCCAGCTGGGGCCGGGGCTCGGGCGGCGGCGAACCGCCACCACCGCCGCCACATGCACTGAGGCCTGCCGCCAACGCGCAGGCCCAGATCAGGCTTGTTGCCCGCATCTCTTTCATCCCTGATTCTTTGTGGAGTTCGAACCGCCCATCCGCGCAGGCCCGGTATTCGTGGCGCGCAGTGTACGGAGGCCCCCCGCCATCGCCTCGCCATCCGGGCATTAGTGCCCAAGACCGCCCCAGGCAAGGCTTGACGCCATCTGGGTGGGCCGGCAGCCTACCGCTGCATGGCCTGTTTGCCGACAAAGCCGCCGCCCTTGACCGGGCAGGCTCCTGCGCATGAACCGAATCCTCCTGATCACCCTCGTGCTGGCCCTGGGCGGCGTTGTCTTCAGCCTGGCTGCCGGCGAATGGCTGACCCGTCCGGCCCGCGCCGTCCTGGGCGCACCGCCGCCCGGCCTGCCCGGCGAAGCCCTGCGCATCCCTTATGGCGACGGCCAGCACGTCAGTGGCTGGTTCTTGCCCGGCCGCACCGGCGAAGGCGCCATGCTGCTGCTGCACGGCGTGCGCGGCAGCCGGCTGCAGGTGCTGGAGCGCGCCCGCTGGCTGCAGCGCGAAGGCATAGGCTGCCTGCTCATCGACCTGCCTTCGCATGGCGAAAGCAGCGGCGACCGCATCAGCTTCGGCCGCCGCGAGGCCCTGGGCGTGCAGGCGGCCATTGGCTGGCTGCGCGACAAGCTGCCGGGCGAGAAGCTGGGCGGCCTCGGCATCTCGCTGGGCGGTGCCTCCCTGCTGTTCGCCGACCGGGGCCCCGAACTGGATGCCCTGGTGCTGGAGTCGGTCTATCCGACCATCACCGACGCCGTGCAGGATCGCCTCGTCAACCGCCTCGGCCCGGCCGGCGCCTGGGCCGCGCCCCTGCTGCTGTGGCAGATCCCGCTGCGCCTGAATCTGAGCGTGGATGAGTTGCGGCCCATCGAGGCCATCCGCGGCATTCGCGCGCCCGTGCTGGTGGCTTCGGGCACCGAGGACAAGTCCACGCGCTGGGTCGAGACCGAGCAGCTCTTTGCCGCCGCGCCCGAACCCAGGCAGCTGTGGGCCGTGCCGGGCGCGGGCCACGAGGATCTGCGCGACTTCGACAGGCCGGCCTATGAGGCGCGCCTGCTGTCCTGGCTGCAATCACATCTGCGCAAGGCCCCGGTCGCATGGGGCCAAACCGATCTCGGCAAGATGGCGGCATGACCGCCCTGCCCCCGCTTTCCATTCTCGATCTGGCCCCTGTCGTCGAAGGCGCCACCACCCGCGAAGCGCTGCTGAACAGCCTGGACCTCGTCAGGCTGGCCGACGAGCTGGGCTACCAGCGCTACTGGGTGGCCGAGCACCACAACATGGAAGGTGTGGCCAGTTCGGCCACCGCCGTGCTGATCGGCCAGCTGGCCGCGGCCTCCCGCCGCATCCGCGTCGGCGCCGGCGGCATCATGCTGCCCAACCATGCGCCGCTGACGATTGCCGAACAGTTCGGCACCCTGGCCGAGCTCTTCCCCGGCCGCATCGACCTGGGCCTGGGCCGCGCGCCCGGCACCGACAGGCCCACCATGCGCGCCCTGCGCCGCAGCCTGGAAACCACCGGCGAAGACGGCTTCCCCAACGATGTGCTGGAGCTGCAGAGCTATCTCGCGGCCGCGCCCGACGACGCTGTCGTGCGCGCCGTGCCGGGCCAGGGCACCGAGGTGCCGATCTGGCTGCTGGGCTCCAGCCTGTATTCAGCCCAGCTCGCGGCCTATCTCGGCCTGCCCTTCGCCTTCGCCTCTCACTTCGCGCCCGAGATGCTGATGCAGGCTCTGCAGATCTACCGCGCCACCTACAAGCCCAGCGCGCGGCATCCCAGGCCGCATGCGATGGTGGGCTTGAATGTCATCGTTGCGCCGACCGACGAGGAGGCGCAGTTCCTCTTCACCTCGGCCCAGCAGCGCTTTCTCGGCATGGTGCGCGGGCGGCGCGGCAAGCTGCCGGCGCCGGTGGCGAGCATGGATGCGCTGTGGTCGGCGGCCGAGCGCATGCAGGTGGAGCGCATGCTGAGCGAAGCCGTCGTCGGCTCGCCCGAGACGGTGCGGGTTGGCCTGGCTGAGACGCGGGAGCGCACGCAGGCGGACGAGTTCATCGTCGCCTGCGCGGTGCATGACCATGGGCTGAGGCGCCGCTCCTACGAACTGCTGGCCTCGCTCTGAGCCCTGGCTTCAGGGCGCCTCGCGCAACCAGGCCGCCGCCAGGCCACCCACCTGCTGGCCCATGCGCGCACCGACCTCGGTGGCCGTGCGGTAGTGGATGCCACCCCAGACGCGCGCATCGGCCACTTCCTGCACGAAGGCTGCCAGATTGCCGTACTGCCGGGTCGCGCCCTTGGCGGTGGGGCTGCTGGTGCTGAGGACGGGCAGCGACGCGTTGCCGACCTCTGCGGCCAGCACGACGGCCAGCGAGGACGCCAGCACGCTGTGGGCACTCGGGTACTCAGGGTGCAAGGGCGTGTCGATCAAGGGCGCCCAGGCCGGATCACGCTCGGTGACGTCGTTGCCGTCGATGTCGGCATTGCGGATCGCCGTGACCGGGCGCCAGAAGTTGTAGTGGTATTTGGCGTCGAAGATCGCGATCACCGCATCGTCCATGGCCTGGGCCGCCGCCGCGAACAGGCGCGCATTGCGCTCCAGGCTGCGCCCGGGCTGCAGCGCCAGCGAGCGCACCAGCGCGTGATAGACCGGCGGCGCCGAAAAGTCCCAGAAGCGCGCCACCTCGGTCTGCTCGGCGCTGCGCCGCGTGCTGGCACGGCCGCCCAGCGCCTTGACCTCGTTGAAATCACGCGCCCAGGCCTCGCTCGCCAGCGCCGGCGGCGGCGCCGGGCGGAATTGCGCGCCGCTCTGCATCAGCCAGGGCCGGCGCTGCGGCCAGGCCGTGACCGCGGGTGAGGCCGTGGGGACATAGGCGCCCGCCGTCGTGTGCGGCCGGTAGCTGTCGGGGGTGCCAGCCCCATCGTTCAGGCGCGCCGCCAGCACGGCTTGCGCGGCGGCCTCGCCCTGGGCCAGGCCCTCGGCCCGGGCCGGGTTGTCGGCGATGGGGTTGAGGGCCGCCTGGTAGGCCGAGTCGATCAGCGCTTGCTGCGCCGGCAGCAGCTTGAGCAGGCTGGTGCGATGCGCGGCGGCCAGCGCCGCCTCGACCGAGGCGCCGCGCTGGCTGGCGGCCCGCACCGCCTGGTGGGCGGCGGTCTGCACGATGGCCATCAGGCGCACCGCGGGCGGCGTGCCCATCTTGGCTTCAAGCAGGATTTCTCCTGTCTTGGTGTTCCAGTCGGTGACCGCGTCGGCGCGGGCCGCCAAGGCGAACAGGGCGCCAGCGGCCAGGCCGGCAAGTTGGATCAAGGCTTTCATGGAACTCTCCTTTGCTCATGGAACGGGGTGTGGGTGAAGGGCGGGCGCGGCTGCACATCCACGCTCAGGCGAAAGATGTCCGGCCGGTGGTAGTGACCCGTGGGGTCGAAGAGGCGACGCGCGGCATGCACCTGGTCCAGGGCGATGTCGGCGAAAAGGATGGTTTCCTCCTGGCGCACCGGCCCGGCCAGGATGGCCCCCGAGGGCGCGACGATGACGCTGTTGCCGGGCTCGACCCAGTCGCCGCTGTCAGTCACGCCCGGCCACAGCCGCTCGCGCTGCGGCAGGTCGGCCGGCAGCTGGTCGGCATGCACGCAGGGGTTGACGCCGATCACATAGCAGCGCCCCTCGCGGGCGATGTGGCACAGCGTCGCCACCCAGCCGTCGCCGCGCGCCAGCGTCGGTGCGGCCCACAGGTCCACGCCCTGGGCGTAGAGGTAGAAGCGCGCCAGCGGCATGTAGTTCTCCCAGCAGGTGAGCCCGCTGAGCCGGCCGAAGGGCGTGTCGACCACCGGCAGCGTGGAGCCGTCACCCTGGCCCCAGACGGTGCGCTCCGAGCCGGTCGGCATCAGCTTGCGATGCTTGCCCAGCAGCCGGCCGTCGGGGCCGAAGTACAGCGTGGTGTTGAAGATCGTGCCGCCGTGCGGCTCACGCTCCTGCACGCCGATGACGACGAAGACGCCGGCCTCGCGCGCTGCCATGCCCAGCGTCTCGGTCGCCGGGCCGGGCACGACGACGGCCTGGTCCACCAGCAGCGCATACCACTCGGCGTCGCCGTCCCAGATCGGGCGGGTGTCTATCCACACCGGCGCACCCGGGATGAAGGCCTCGGGCAACACGATGACGCGGGCGCCCTGGGCGGCCGCCTGAGCAATCAGCGCCACCGCCTTGTCGACGCAGGCCTCGCGGTTCAGCAGCACATAGCTGGCCTGCACGGCCGCGACGCGGGTGGTGGCAGCGGGGTCAAGACGGGTCATCGCGGGGCTCCTGGAGGCAGTGAAGCCAGTGTTCTCGGGCTGCCGCGAGCGCGCATCCGTGGCCAGCACGGAAGTTGGTATCCGTAGGCGGCGCGCAGATACTCCGCAGCCGTGGACACGACGATGAACCGGGGCTCAGGGATCACCCGGCGCGAGCGCGAGGTGTGGTCCCTGGTCGCCCAGCACCTGAGCAACCAGGAGATTGCCGATCGCCTGTTCCTGTCGGTGCGCACGGTCGAGTCGCATGTCTCGGCGCTGATCCAGAAGCTGCAGGTCGCCGACCGCCGCGCACTGGCGCGCCAGGCGGCCGCCACGCCCGGCCAGGTGCCGCGCTGGCCGGCGCCGGCGAGCAGCTTCATCGGGCGCGAAGCCGAGTGCGCCGCTCTCCTCGAGGCCGCGACGGCCCAGCGCATGGTCACGGCCACCGGACCCGGCGGCGTCGGCAAGACCCGGCTGGCGCTGCGGGTTGCCGAACAGCTGGGTGCGACACGGCGCGACGGTGCCCGCTTCATCGGGCTGGCCCAGGTCAACGACCCCGAGATGGTGGTGGCCGCCCTTGCCGAGGCCACCGGCGTGGTCGCGCCACTCGGGGGCTCGCTGGCCGACGCCGTGATCGCGTCGCTGGCCGACAGCGACGCGCTGCTGCTGTTCGACAACTGCGAGCATGTGCTCGACGCCGTCCGCGAGCAGGTGCGCCGCCTGCTCGGCCAATGCCCGCGCCTGGGCATCGTGGCGACCAGCCGTGTGCCGCTGCGCACGCCCTTCGAATGGCTGTTCGCGGTGCCTGGCCTGTCGGTCCACGAGGCCGGCGGCGACGCGGCCGAGCTTTTTGTCGAACGTGCGCGTGCCGCCGGCGTGCCCGCCGAGCTGGATCGCGCCCAGGTCGTGGCGGTCTGCGCTTCGCTCGACGGCATGGCCCTGGCCATCGAACTCGCCGCCGCGCGCTGCCCGGCCCTCGGCCTCGATGGGCTGCTGGCCGGCCTGGACCGCGGCCTGCGCATGCTCGGCAGCCACGAGGCCGGCGAGCACCGGCACCGCTCGCTGCGCGACACCATCACCTGGAGCTACCGGCTGCTGACGCAGGCCGACCGC
The DNA here is from genome assembly GCF_059415865.1 of Roseateles sp. GW821-FHT09H10. Taxonomy (NCBI): domain Bacteria; kingdom Pseudomonadati; phylum Pseudomonadota; class Betaproteobacteria; order Burkholderiales; family Sphaerotilaceae; genus Roseateles; species Roseateles sp. GW821-FHT09H10. The sequence goes on from NZ_JBWKOB010000005.1 coordinate 261,362, forward strand.
GAGCTGCTCGATGCCATCTCGGTCTTCGCGTCATGGTTCGACGTCGCCGCGGCGCTGGCCATCGTCGGCGGCCCGCTGCAGCGCTTCGATGTGGCCGAGGCGCTGGCGCGCCTGGCCGAGCACAGCCTGCTGCTCGTCGAGCACGGCATGCCGACGCGCTACCGGGCCCTGGAGCCCATCCGCCAGTTCGGCGCCGAGCAACTCGACCAGACCGGCCGGCACGAGGCCGTGGCCTCGCGACACCGCAGCTGGTGCCTCGCCACGCTGGCGGCACTGGCCCAGCAGGGGCGGGATGACGCCTGGTGCGAGCGCCTGGATAGCCTGGCCGCCGATGCCCGGGCGGCCCTGGCCTGGGTCGAGGCCCGGGCGGGTGCGCCCGACGCCGCCGCGCTGGCCGAACGCCTGGCCGAGCAACTGCTGCTGCGCGGCCGCCCCCATGAATCCCAGCGCAGCTACGAACAGGCTGCCGCCCATGCTGAAAAGGCCGAGCAGGCACGGCTGCTGCGGCTGGCGGCAGGCGCTGCCGCCACCCGGCTGGTGGGGCAGGAAACCCTGCGCCTGCTCGACGAAGCCGCCGCGGCGGCCCTGGCCAACGGCGATGCCGCCTCCGCCGCCGAAGACCTGGCCTGGACGGCCATCTATCTGCGCTATGCGCCCGGCATCATTGCCGTCCGCCATGAGGCCAGTGAGAGCGAATCACGGCTGGCGCGTGCGGCAGCCCTCGCCGGCGGCGCTGCGGCGCCCGAAGCCACCATCGCCATCGCCATGGCCTATGGCCTGCGCGCCGATGACGAGCGCACCACCGGGCTGGTGGAGCGGGCGGGCAAGCTGGCGCGCACGGCCGGGCGGCCGCTCATCGAAAGCCTGGTGCAGGACCAGCGCTGCACCTACCACGCCAATCGCGGCGAACTGGGCCTGGCCATCGCCGCCTGTGAACGCCGCGCGGCGGTGCTGGGCCTCCTGCCGCTGGACGCGGCGACCGCCTTCCAGTTCAACGACCACCTGCTGATGGCGTCCGAGGCGCAGCTGTCGGCCGGCCAGCTCCGCGCGGCGACGGAATATGCCGAACAGCTGGCCGAGCAAGCCTGCTACCGCGACTATCCGCATCCGGCGCTGGCAAGGCGCATCCCCGTCGACTTGATGGCTGGCGACCTGGAGGCCGCCGTGCTGCGCGGTGATCGCTTCCGCGAGGCCTGGGAGCGCGCCGGTCGGCCGGTGTCGGGCACGTTGAGCGTGGCGACCTACGCGATGGCGACGGTGCACGGCCTGCTGGGCGACACGGCCGAACGCCAGCGCTGGCTGGCCATCAGCCGCTGCGTCATGCTGAACCCGGAGCGTCTGGAGGGTTGCTCAACCGGCGTGGCCCCCGCCCTGGACGCGCTGCTGGCACTGGACCAGGGACGCCCCGAGGCCGCCGTGCAGCGCCTGAGCACCGACATCGACGACCCGGACGCCGGCACCTGGCAGTTCTTCAAGTGGCGGCCCTGGTACGCGGCCCTGTGGGCCGAGGCGGCCGTGCTGGCCCGTCACCCCGAGGCGGCATTGCGCTTGCAGCGCGCCATCGCAGCGACACGAGAGAACCCCATTGCGGCCCAGATCCTGAAGCGCGCCGACGACCTCCTGCAGGGGCGGCAATCAACCCTCCATCTGCATGCGCAAGTCTTTGCGAAGCTGGGCTGCGACTACCAGCGGCGGCGCACGGAGAAGCTGGCGGGTTCAATACCAGAAGAAATATAAACAATCCAAAATATATTGAACTAGATATAATCCTCGGTTGCATGCCGCCATCTGACTGGCGGTTCACGCGCCCATCCGGGGCGCTCCTTGCGACCTTGCACACTCTTTTTGGCTTGGCCCTGCGATAGCGGACCCAGCAAGAAAGTGCCCTGTCGGGCGATTCACGCCTGCAGTTCTGACTGAACAAGATTTCGAACCACGCCATCCCCATGGGCAATTACGTCGTTTCGCCCGCGACACACCCGACCGACTGTGGCCGCTTTCGCGCCTCGTTCTCGGTTCGCCCCGCCGGGGGCAACGACAGTTGTCGGCGCGTATTCCGCTTCGACACCACCTTTGCCACCCGTGAAGCTGCGCGGCTGTTCGCCGTCACTCAGGGCTGGCTTCAAGCGTGCATGCCGCCTAAAGCGTGCTGACGCCCCACTCGCTGCGAACTGCCGATGGCGGATTCGCAGAACGGCGCCCTGCGCCAACACTCAGAAAGGCTCCATGAGCAGCAAGATTTATGTGGGCAACCTGCCCTATTCGGTGACCGATGCCAGCTTGAGAAGCAACTTCGCCGAGTTCGGCGGCGTTTCCTCCGCCAAGGTCATGATGGACCGGGATACCGGCATGTCCAAGGGCTTTGGCTTCGTGGAAATGGCTTCTCCCGAAGTCGCCCAGGCCGCCATTGCCGCACTGCACGGCATGTCCGTCGATGGACGCTCCATCGTCGTCAGCCTGGCCCGCCCCCGCGAAGCCAGCAAGGATTCGGGCGGCTACAGCGCCAAGGGCTACACCGCCACCAAGCGTTCGGATGTCGGCTACGGCACGGGTGGCTTCGGTGGTGGTCGCTACTGAGCCCAGCGGCTCTGTGCGAAAGACCGGCTCTCCTGAGCCGGTTTTTTTTCGTCCTGTCCGGACCTGGCGTGCGTCGGCGTGCCAAGGGCTACATGCCATGGCCACGCATTGAGGCGGCGGGCCTATGAGTTGCTGGCGAGGCTATGAGGCGGAGCGCCGTCGCACGAAGCCAGCCGCCAGCAGTCCTGCCGCCACCAGCAGCAGCGTCGCCGGCGCCGGCACCCTGTTGGGCCCGCCTGGCGTCACCTGGTAGTTGTCCAGGCTGATGTAAGCGTAGCCGTAGCTGGTGACGCTGCCGCCCGGAAAGCTGCTGCTGAAACCATAGCCCAGCATCAGGTTTTCCAGGACCAACGCCGGCGTGAAGGTGGCGAACAGGCCAAAGAAGTCGCCGCCGCCCAAGCTCGGCCCGGTGCCGGTGAACTGGGGCCGCACATTGATCACCTCGCCGGTGTTCCCGTTGTAGCTGTAGGAATACGGGTTGCCGCCCGTGAAGCTGAAGGCGTGGGTGCCGACGGTGGCCGAACCGCTGACCGGGCCGAGCGGGTCGGCAAAGCTGTAGCTGAGGTCGCTCCAGGTCTCGTTGAAGCTCAGCGACAGGTCGACCGTGGTGCCGACCGTCAGCCCCGCGGCGGTGCCCAGATCGATGAACTCGTAGCCGGTGATCGTGCCGTGCAGCGTCAGCGTCACCGGCGCGCCGTGCGCCGTGACGGCCGCAAAGGCCATGGCCGCGGTGGCCCCCAGGCGGCGAAGGGCGTTCCAGAGATCCATCGCCATGCTCCTTCGTGACGGCATTGCTTGCCGCGCAGCCGACTCTATAGAAGGTCTCGCCCGAGCGATTCCGCCATCTGTACGCCATGTCGCCCCTCGATTCGGGGGGCGGTTGTCATGGCCTGCAGCTGAGGCGCCAGCGCCGAAGTCCCGCCCTGGGCTTGAAGCGTCGGACGCGAGAGGACGTCAGACGGCTACATTGCCTCGCTCAGCCCCAGGCCAGCAAGCACGCATGCAAACGCAGACCTATTACGCCGCCACGGCACCCCGCCTGAGCTTCCCGCCGCTGGCCGAAACCTGCGACGTGGAAGTCGCCGTCCTGGGCGGCGGCTTCGCCGGCCTGGCTACCGCGCGCGGGCTGCAGGAGCGGGGCATCCACAGCGTCGCGGTGCTGGAGGCCCAGACCATCGGCCACGGTGCCTCGGGACGCAATGGCGGCTTCGTCTTCGGCGGCTACAGCCGCGATGCCGCCGATCTGGTGAGCGACCTGGGCCCGGCGCAGGCGCGCGAGCTCTATGCCCACAGCCGCGAGGCGGTCGCGCTGATCCGCTCGCGCATCGACGCGCACGCCATGGCCTGCGACAAGGTGGAAGGTGGCGCCCTGCTCCTCAACTGGTTCAGGCACAGCGCGCACGCCGAGCGCCAGTTGCGCGACCAGGCCCGCTGGCTGCGCGAGCACTTCGGCGTCAACTGGGACGAGATAGCGCCTGGGCAAGTGCGGCAGTGGCTGGACACGGAGCGCTATGGCGGCGCCCTGCTGGAGCGCGACGCCTTCCATTTCCATCCGCTCAAGTACGCGCTGGGCCTGGCCCGCGTCATCGAGGCTGCTGGCGGCCAGGTGCACGAGCACAGCGCGGTCATGAGCATCGACCGCCTGCCCGCCGGAGGCTTCGTGCTATGCACCGCGCAGGACGCTTCGATCCGCGCGGCCCAGGTGGTTGTGGCCGGTGGGGGTTATCTCAAGACCGTATTACCGGCGCTGACTGGCGCCAGGCTGCCGATCGCCACCTACGTCATCTCGACCGAGCCGCTGCCCGAGCGCCTGCAGCCCATCCGCACACCCGCTGCCCTCTACGACAACCGCTTCGCCTTCGACTACTACCGCAAGCTGCAGGACAACCGCCTGCTGTGGGGCGGCCGCATCTCCATCCAGGAGCGCGATCCGGCCCGCATCGCACAGATGCTGCAGGCCGACCTGCTCAAGGTCTACCCGCAGCTGGCCGCCGTGCGCATCGAGCACGCCTGGGGTGGCCTGATGAGCTATGCCCGCCACAAGATGCCGCAGATCGGCCAGCTGGCGCCGGGCCTGTGGTTCGCCCAGGCCTTTGGCGGCCATGGCGTGGCGCCGACGACGGTAGCCGGTGAATGGCTGGCCGAGGCCATCAGCGGCCGCGCCGACCTGCCCGCCGCGTTGAAGCGTTACGGACTGACGCCGGTGTTCGGCCAGGCCGGCTTGCTGGCGGCCCAGGCCACCTACAGCTGGGCGGAGCTGCGCGACGCGCTCAGGGAGAAGTTGTCCGGCTGATCACTTGATGCGCTGCTTCTCGAGCTTGCGCGCCAGCGTGCGCCGGTGCATGCCCAGGCGCCGCGCGGTCTCGCTGATGTTGAAGTCGGTCTCGGCCAGCACCTCGTGGATGCGCTCCCACTCCAGGGTCTTGATGGAAGCGGTCTGGCGCTCGGTCACTTCCACATCCGCATCGCCCTGCCTGCGCGCGAAGGCGGCCTCGATGTCGTCGGTATTGGCCGGCTTGGCCAGGTAGTGGCAGGCGCCGAGCTTGATGGCCTCGACGGCCGTGGCGATGCTGGCATAGCCGGTCAGCACGACGATCAGCACCTCCGGATCCCAGCCATGCAGGGCCTGCACGCAGGCCAGGCCCGAGGCACCGCCGGCGAGCTTGAGGTCGACGACGGCATGGCCGAGTTCGTCGTCGTCAGGCAGGCCGTCGAGCAGGTTCTTCATGTCGTCCAGCCCGGTCGCCCGCAGGCAGCGCCAGCCGCGGCGCTCGAAGGAGCGGGCCAGGGTGTGGGCGAAGCTGTCGTCGTCCTCGACGATGAGCAGCAGGCGGTCGGAATCAGCGGCGGACATCTGAAAGGGATTGTCGCGGCAGCAGCGAGGCCAGCGGCAGGGTCAGCATGACCTCGGCGCCACCGCCTTCGCGGTTGCGCGCCTCCAGCCGCCCACCCAGGGTGCGCGCCACATTGACCGACAGGAAGAGGCCCATGCCTCGGCCGGGCTGGCCCTTGCTGCTCTGGTAAGGCTCGCCGAAATGCTTGAGCCGCTCGCCATCGAAGCCGGGGCCGTTGTCGCGCACGCTCAAGGCCAGCGTCTCCTCGTCGGGGCAGGCGGCGACGAGGGTCAGCGGCATGCCGGGCGCGGCCTCCAGCGCGTTGTCGAGCAGGTTGGCGACGACCTGCTGCAGCGCGCTGTCCAGGATGATCTCGACCTCGGGCAGGTCCTTGTTGCGCAAGGCCAGGTCGGCGCCCGGATGGGCCGCCCGCCAGTCCCTGGCCAGGCCCTCGGTGAAGGCCTGCAGCGTGGTCAGGCGCGGCGCTTCGCCACGCATCTCGCCGGCCGACATCAGGATGCCGGTCACGATGGCCTTGCAGCGCAGGATCTGGCGCTGCATCTCCTCGATCTCCTCGCGCAGCTCGGGCTCGGCGGCAAACGGCGCCATGTGCGCCCAGTCGCCGAGGATGACGCTGAGGGTGGCCAGCGGCGTGCCCAGCTCATGCGCGGCGCCGCTGGCGAGCAGGCCCATGCGCACGATGTGCACCTCCTCGGCGGCGCGCTGCTGCAGTTCGGCCAGCTCGGCGTCGCGCTGGCGCAGATTGCGGTTGATGCGCACGATGAACACGCTCAGCAGCGCCACGTTGAGCAGGAAGCACAGCAACAGGCCGCCGAGGTAGTTGGGCGACAGCTCCGTCGGCGAGGTCGGGTCCAGCGCGAGAGGGCGATGCCACTGCGTCAGCACGACGAAGCCCGACACCGCGCTCAGCATGACGGCCATCAGATAGGCCGGCCGCAGCAACACGGACGCGACCGCGACCTGCAGCAGATAGAGGTAGATGAAGGGGTTGTCGCTGCCGCCAGCCAGGTAGAGCTGGCCGGTCAGCACGCCGACGTCGACCAGCAGCGCCACGCAGAGTTCGATCTGCGACACCGGCTGGGTGAGCTTGCTGCGCCAGATGCTGAAGAGGTTGAAGGCGACGAGGATGCCCAGCAGGCTCATCATCTCGGCCCAGGGCAGCAGGATGTCCAGCCCGACGTGCACGACCAGCACCGTGGCGAGCTGGCCGCCGACGGCCAGCCAGCGCAGCTCGATGAGCTGGCGCAGGTTGGCGCGGCCGGCGCGGCGCTCGGGCGCGACGGCAACGGGTTCGGCAGTGAGCGGCAGCGGCGTGGTGTTCAAGGCGTGGCGCGCCGGCGCTCTTCATGCAGCAGATAACCCACCGCGGCGGCCGCCATGACCGCGAGCGCCAGCCAGGTGGCGGCGTAGACGGCGTGATTGTTGGCGAAACGGACGACCGTCAGGCCGGGGCGCGGCCAGCGCTGCGGCTGGGTGGGGTCGGCGGACTCGTCGACGAAGTAAGGCACGACCTTGTCCGCCACGCCGAGTTGGGTCGCGATGCCGGCCACGTCGCGCGAGTACCAGCGGCCCTCGGCCGGCTCGTTCTTGCGCAGCGGACCGCCGCCGGTCTCGGTCAGGCGCAGCAGGCCAGTCAGCTCAACGGGGTCGGCGGGAGCGGCATGCCGCTCGGGCGCACGCTGCTCGGGCGGTACGAAGCCGCGGTTGACGAGGACGACACTGCCATCGGCCAGACGCAGCGGCGCGATGACCCAGTGGCCGCCGCCGAGTTCGGTGTTGGCCTGGACCAGCGCCTCGCGCGGCTCGAATTGGCCACGCAGGCGCACGCGGCGGTACTCGTCGGCCTTGGCGGCCACCGGCGGCGGCGCCACCGGCTCCGCCGTGAGCTGCCGCTCGACGCGGGCGATCAGGTCCTGCTTCCATCCCAGGCGCTGGACCTGCCAGACCGCCAGCGCAGCGAACCCGAGACCGGCAAGCGCCGTGGCGACAATCAGCGCAACGCGCGCGGCACGGGTCATGTCGATGGCCTACGGTCCCTGGGTGTCGTTGTTCTTCTTCTTTTTCTTGCCTTGGTCGTAGTGCCACTTGATGGCCAAGAACATGCCCGTGCAGAACACGACAGCCTTGAACGTCACGAGGACAACGGGGATCCAATCCATCTTTCCGGGTACTTTCAGCCGCGCCTGCGTAAGGGCTACATGTTCCGCATGGCCGCAGGGTCCGGCGTCGGCATCATGTTGGTGTTCATGTGATACATGACCCAGACCGAGCCGGCCAGCATGATGACCACCAGGGCGGCCGTGAACAACAGGGCCAGCATGGACCAGCCCTGCTCGACCTTGGCGTTCATGTGCAGGAAATAGATCATGTGCACCACCATCTGCACGGCCGCGAAGCCGAGGATGACGAAGCCGGTCATCTTGGGGCTGGGCAGCACCTTGGCCATGACGAGCCAGAAGGGGATGGCGGTCAGGATGACGGACAGGATGAAGCCCGTCGCGTAGCCCTTGTAGCTGACGTGGAAGTCTTCCTCGCCGTCGAGATGGTCGTCGTGACCGTGAGCATCATGTGCATGGCCGGCCATCACAGCACCCCCATGAGGTAGACGAAGGTGAAGACGCCGATCCAGACGACGTCCAGGAAGTGCCAGAACATCGACAGGCACATCAGGCGGCGGCGGTTGGCCGGCGTGAGGCCGAGCTTGTTGACCTGGAACATCAGCGTGACCAGCCAGATGCAGCCGAAGGTGACGTGCAGGCCGTGCGTACCGACCAGCGTGAAGAAGCTGGACAGGAAGGCGCTGCGCTGCGGGCCGGCGCCCTCGTGGATGAGGTGGTGGAACTCGTAGAGCTCGATGCCCAGAAAGCCCAGGCCGAGCAGGCCGGTGACGGCCAGCCAGGCCAGCAGCAGGCCCTTCTTGCGGGCCTGCATCGCGATCATCGCGAAGCCATAGGTGATGGACGAGAACAGCAGCAGGGCCGTGTTGACGGCCACCAGCGGCAGGTCGAACAGGTCGGCGCCCGAGGGGCCGGCCGCGTAGGAGCGGCCCAGCACGGCGTAGACGGCGAACAGCACCGCGAAGATGAGGCAGTCGCTCATCAGGTAGAGCCAGAAGCCCAGCATGGTGCTGTTGGGCGGATGGTGCTCGCCGCTGTGGTCGTAGTAGAGCGGCGTGCCGTTCACATGGGTGGCAATGGTGGCGGACATGTCAGAGCTCTTGCGGTCAGGCGGCCAGCGCACGGGTGCGCTCGTCCTCGATGCGGGTCACCGCATCGGCCTTGATGTGGTAGTCGCGGTCGTAGTTGAAGGTGTGCACGATGGCAGCGATGACGGTGGCGGCGAAGGCAATGCCGGCGATCCACCACATATGCCAGATCAGCGCGAAGCCCATCAGCGTGGCCAGCATGGCGATGACGAAGCCGGCGCCGGTGTTCCTGGGCATGTGGATGTCGACGAAGCCCTTGACCGGGCGCTCGGCGCCGCGCTGCTTCATGTCATACCAGGCGTCCATCTCATGGGCGATGGGCGTGAAGGCGAAGTTGTAGTCCGGCGGCGGCGAGGACGTGGACCACTCCAGCGTGCGGCCGCCCCAGATGTCGCCCGTCGTGTCGCGCAGCTCCTTGCGGCGCATCACGCTGACGGCGATCTGGATCAGGAAGGCGCCGATGCCCAGGGCCACGACGCCCGCGCCGATGGCGGCGATGACGAACCAGATCTGCAGCGACGGATCGTCGAAGTGGCTGACGCGGCGCGTGATGCCCATGAGCCCAAGCACATACAGCGGCGTGAAGGCCAGCCAGAAGCCGATGAACCAGCACCAGAACGAGACCTTGCCCCAGAAGGCGTCCAGGCGGAAGCCGAAGGCCTTGGGGAACCAGTAGTTGATGCCGGCGAAGACGCCGAACACCACGCCGCCGATGATGACGTTGTGGAAGTGGGCGATCAGGAACAGGCTGTTGTGCAGCACGAAGTCGGCCGCCGGCACGGCCAGCAGCACGCCGGTCATGCCGCCCACCGTGAAGGTGATCATGAAGCCCACCGTCCACAGCATGGGCACCTCGAACTGGATGCGGCCACGGTACATCGTGAACAGCCAGTTGAAGATCTTGGCGCCCGTCGGGATCGAGATGATCATCGTCGTGATGCCGAAGAACGAGTTCACGCTGGCGCCTGAGCCCATCGTGAAGAAGTGGTGCAGCCAGACGAGGTAGGACAGGATGGTGATGACGACCGTGGCATAGACCATGGACGCGTAGCCGAACAGCTTCTTGCGGCTGAAGGTGGACACGACCTCGGAGAACACGCCGAAGATCGGCAGGATCAGGATATAGACCTCGGGGTGGCCCCAGATCCAGATCAGGTTCACGTAGAGCATGGCGTTGCCGCCAAGGTCGTTGGTGAAGAAGTTGGTGCCGAGGTAGCGGTCGGCGGTCAGCAGCGCGAGGGCCGCGGCCAGCACGGGGAAGCTGGCGACGATGAGCACGTTGGTGCACAGCGACGTCCACGTGAAGACGGGCATCTTCATCATGGCCATGCCCGGCGCACGCATCTTGATGATGGTGGCGATCAGGTTGATGCCCGACAGCGTCGTCCCCACCCCCGCGATCTGCAGTGACCACAGGTAGTAGTCCACCCCGGGGTCAGGGCTTGCGAGGATGCCCGACAGCGGCGGGAAGGCCAGCCAGCCGGTCTTGGCGAACTCGCCGACGAACAGCGAGATCATGATCAGGATGGCGCCGCCCACCGTCATCCAGAAGCTGAAGTTGTTCAGGAAGGGGAAGGCAACGTCGCGCGCGCCGATCTGCAGCGGCACGACATAGTTCATCAGGCCCGTCACGAAAGGCATCGCGACGAAGAAGATCATGATGACGCCATGGGCCGTGAAGACCTGGTCGTAGTGATGCGGCGGCAGGAAACCGGCGTTCTCGCCGAAGGCCATGGCCTGGTGGGCCCGCATCATCAGCGCGTCGGCAAAGCCGCGCAGCAGCATGACCACGCCGAGCAGCATGTACATGATGCCGATCTTCTTGTGGTCGATGCTGGTGATCCAGTCGCGCCACAGGTGGCCCCAAAGCTTGAACTTCGTGATCAGGAAGAAGACGAAGAGGCCGCCCAGCGCGCAGGCGATGAAGGTGGCCACGAGGATGGGCTCGTGGATGGGCAGGGCATGCAGGCCCAGCCGGCCAAAGACCGGGTGGAGCTCTTCGGGGTAGACAGGAGCGGTCATCGGCTTCTCTTACTTCTTCTGCGCGACGGCGGTGGCCGCGTCGGTCTCGATGGGCAGGCCCAGCGGATTGGTCGGCGTGCACAGGGCAGCGACGACGGTGCGGTCGCGCTTGCCGCCCTCGGCATCGCGCCATGGGCTGCTCATGGTGCTGGCCAGGCCGCCCTTGCCGGCACCGCCGGCGGCGTCGATGGCCATCATCTGGCTGACGCACATCTTCTTGCCGTCGACGCAGCGGTCGACGATGGCGCCCCACAGCCCCGGCTCGACGCTGGCGTAGCGGCGCACGGCCTCCTTGGTGCTCGGCCGCTCCAGCTTGAGGTAGTCCTCACGCGTCAGCTTGGCGCCGCCCGCCTTGTTGCCTTCGACCCAGCGCGCGAAATCCGCGTCGTTCAGGCCGTGGAACTTGAAGCGCATGTCCGAGAAGCCGGCACCGCTGTAATGGGCCGAGATGCCGTCATAGACGCCGGCCTTGTTGATGACGGCGTGCAGCTGGGTCTCCATGCCCGGCATGGTGTAGATCATGCCGGCCAGAGCGGGCACGTAGAAGGTGTTCATCACGCTGGTGGACGTGAGGCGGAAGTGGATGGGGCGGTCCACCGGCGCGGCCAGCTCGTTGACGGTGGCGATGCCCTGCTCGGGGTAGATGAACAGCCACTTCCAGTCCATGGAAACGGCGTAGACCTCCAGCGGCTTCACGCCGGCGACCAGGGGCTTGTCCTCGGCGATGCGGTCCAGCGGGCGGAAGGGGTCGAGCTTGTGGGTGCTGATCCAGGTGATGGCGCCCAGGGCGATGATGATCAGCAGCGGCGCGCCCCAGATGACGAGTTCCAGGCGGGTGGAATGGTCCCAGTCCGGCGCATAGGTCGCCTCGGGGTTCGATTGCCGGTAACGGAAGGCAAAGAACAGCGTCAGCGCGATCACCGGGACGATGATCAGCAGCATCAGCAGCGTCGAGGTGACGATGAGCTGCGCCTGCTGGTTCGCGATGTCGCCGTGGGGCTTCATCACGATCCAGTCGCAGCCGGACAAAGCGAAGCTGGCTGACAAAACCAGGACGCATGTGAGGAGAGACTTGTTGGGGTACATCCTGAGAGGCGCGCGAGGGTTAACGATCTTGCGGGCAGCGACGGAATGTAAGTTGATTGAGGTAAATCAACGATTGGACATTTTGTCCAAGGCACAGACGGAGACAAGCCCGAAATGGCAGTTGCAGGTAGTACCTTCCCTAGCCCCCAATCCGGTCCGCTGACCACCCGGACGGACGAGGATCTGGCCCCCGGCGATATCGCGGTGGGCGTCATCATCGGCCGCGCGTCCGAATATTTCGACTTTTTTGTCTTCGGCATCGCCTCGGTGCTGGTCTTCCCCCAGGTCTTCTTCCCCTTCGCCGACAGGCTCACCGGCACCCTCTACGCCTTCCTGGTCTTTGCACTGGCCTTTGTCGTCCGACCGGTCGGCACCTTGATCGGCATGGAGATCCAGCGCCGCTTCGGCCGCTCGACCAAGCTGACCGCCGCCCTCTTCCTGCTCGGCTGCTCCACCGTCGCCATGGGGCTGTTGCCCGGCTTTGCCGAAGCCGGCAGCACCGCCATCCTGCTGCTGGCCCTGTGCCGCGTCGGCCAGGGCCTGGCCCTGGGCGGCTCCTGGGACGGCCTGCCCTCGCTGCTGGCGCTGAACGCCCCGCCCGACCGCCGCGGCTGGTACGCCATGCTGGGCCAGCTGGGCGCCCCTCTGGGCTTCTTCGTGGCCTCTGGCGTCTTCCTGTACGTCTACACCAGCCTCGACAGCAAGGACTTCCTGTCCTGGGGCTGGCGCTTCCCCTTCTTCACGGCCTTCGCCATCAACGTCGTCGCGCTTTTCGCCCGGCTGCGCCTGGTGGTCACGCACGAGTACGAGAAGCGCATGGAAGAGCATGAGCTCGACCCCGCCCATCTGCACGAACTGCTGCCGGCCCAGGGCCATCACATCGTCATCGGCGCGTTTGCCGCCCTGGCCAGCTACGCCCTCTTCCATCTGGTGACGGTCTTCCCGCTGTCCTGGGTGGCCCTGTCCGACCCGCAAGGCATCGACGACTTCATCAAGATGGAGCTGCTGGGCGCGGCCTTCGCCGCCGTCGCCATGCCCATGTCGGGCCTGATCGCCGACAAGATCGGCCGGCGCAGCTACCTCGGCAGCATGGCCATCGCCATCGGCGTGTTCGCCGTGTTCGCGCCGCTGATGCTGGGCGGCGGCAAGCCCGGCCAGGCGGCCTTCATCCTGATCGGCTTCGTGCTGCTGGGCCTGTCCTACGGCCAGTCGGCCGGCTCGGTGACGTCCAACTTCCTGCCCCACTTCCGCTACACCGGCGCGGCGCTGACGGCCGACATGGCTTGGCTGTTCGGCGCCGCCTTCGCACCCGTGGTGGCGCTGTATCTGTCGTCGCACTTCGGGCTGATCACGCTGACGGCGTACCTGATGTCGGGCGCGCTGTGCACGCTGGTGGCGCTGAGGGTGAACAAGCAGCTGCAGGCGGCCGCGGTGGTCGAAGACTGAAGCAGATCGCACCAAGTAGAAAGCGGGCTCCGGCCCGCTTTTCTTTGCCCCAACAGTTTCCAACTTTGGAAAGTTTCAATACACTTAGCCGCACTGGAAACTGATTGAGTCCACCATGTCCCTGACGCTGCACTACCACCCGCTGTCCTCCTACTGCTGGAAGGTCCTGATCGCGCTCTACGAGAACGACACGCCCTTCGAGGCGCGCGGCGTCAACCTCGGCGACCCGGACGCGCGTGCGGCCTATGCGGCGCTGTGGCCCACGGCCAAGATTCCGCTGCTGGTCGACGGCGAGCGCGTGCTGCCCGAGACCTCGGTGCAGATCGAATACCTGGACTGCCGCCACCCCGGCCCGGTGCGCCTGCTGCCCGAGGACTTCGACGCCCAGTTGCAGGTACGCCTGTGGGACCGGCTGTTCGACTGCTATGTGATGACGCCCGCGCAGCGCTATGTGGCCCAGTTGCTCAGGCCCGAGGCCGACCGCGATCCCATCGCGATGAGCGCCGTCGTCAATGAACTGGGCCAGGCCTATGACCTCATCGAGAGCCGCATGGGCGACGACCCCTGGGCCGCCGGCGAGGCCTTCTCCATGGCCGACTGCGCAGCCGCGCCGTCGCTGTTCCACGCGGCCATCATCCGCCCCTTCTCGCCCGGGCATGTGAGGCTGTCCGCCTACTTCGAACGCCTGCTGGCCCGGCCTTCGGTCTGGCGCTGCATCGTCGAGGCCCGCCCCGTCTTGAAGTACTACCCGCTGCGCCATGCCCTCCCCGCACGCTTCCTCGCCGACTGACGGGCGCCTGGACCGCCTCTTCGTCGCGCTCGCCGACGGCAACCGCCGGGCGATGGTGGATCAGCTCGCGCGCGGGCCGGCGTCGGTGACCGACCTCGCCAAGCCTTTGGGCATCGCCCTGCCCTCGGCGGTCAAGCATCTGGCGGTGCTGGAGGCCGGCGGCCTGGTGGCATCGGACAAGGCAGGCCGCGTGCGCACCTATCGCATCGCGCCAGATGCCTTCAGCGGGCTGGAGGACTGGGTGGCGCAGCGCAAGGCGCAATGGCATCGCCAGTTCGACGCCCTCGACGCCCTTCTTCAAGAACAGGACGACAAGCCATGACCGCTGCCGCCCACACCAGCTTTGTGCTGGACCGCCGCTTCAAGGCCTCGGCCGCCCGCGTCTTCGCCGCCTGGGCCGACCCGGCCACCAAGCAGCGCTGGAACGACTGCCATGCCGAGACCGGGGCGACGGAGTTCAGCATGGACTTCCGGCCGGGTGGGTTCGAGATCTATCGCAGCCGTCTGGACGACGGCACGCCGCTGGCGGTCGACAAGGTGTTTCTGGACATCGTGAAGGACGCGCGCATCGTGTTCGCCTACTCGATGACGATGGGCGGCCGCGCGCTGTCGGCGTCGCTGGTCACGGTGGAGTTCGCGGACGGCGCTTCAGGCTCGACGCTGAAGCTGACAGAACAGCTCGCCTACCTCGACGGTCATATGGACATCGCGCAGCGTCGGCGAGGCACCGAAGAGGGCCTCGACCGCCTGCTGCTCGAAGTCGACGCGGCTTAGCCGAGAGCCTTCCGCGCGTTCTGGAACATGCGCAGCCAAGGGCTGTGGGCGCTCTTGTCGCCCGAGGTCCAGCTCATCAGCACATTGCGGAAGACGCGCTCCGGATGCGGCATCAGCGCGGTGAAGCGGCCGTCAGGCGTCGTCACCGAGGTCAGACCACCAGGGCTGCCGTTGGGGTTGAACGGATAGGCCTCGGTCGCCTGGCCGTGGTTGTCGACAAAGCGCATGGCCTTGATGACCTTGCTGGCATCACCCTGGCGAGCGAAGTTGGCAAAGCCTTCGCCGTGGGCAACGGCGATGGGCACGCGGCTGCCGGCCATGTCCTTGAAGAAGACGCTGGGCGAATCCAGCACCTCGACGAGAGCCAGGCGGGCCTCGTACTGCTCGCTCTGGTTGCGCGTGAAGCGCGGCCAGGCGTCGGCGCCCGGGATGATGGGGGCCAGCGCCGCCAGCATCTGGCAGCCATTGCAGACGCCCAGGGCCAGCGTGTCCTTGCGCGAGAAGAAGGCACGGAACTGCTCGGTCAGCACCGGGTTGAACATGATGCTGCGCGCCCAGCCTTCGCCGGCGCCCAGGGTGTCGCCATAGCTGAAGCCGCCGCAGGCGACGAAGGCCGCAAAGCCGTCCAGCTTGACCGCGCCGGACTGCAGGTCGCTCATGTGCACGTCGAAGCTGTCGAAGCCGCCCAGCGACATCGCATAGGCCATCTCGACATGGGAGTTGACGCCCTGCTCGCGCAGGATGGCGACCTTCGGTCTAGCACCTGTCGAGACGAACGGCGCCTCGGGCGTGAACGTCAGGTGCACATGCAGACCGGGGTCGTCGGCCTTGCCGGCGGCGGCGTGCTCGGCATCGGCGCCAGCCGGGTTGTCGCGCAGCTTGGCGATGCGCCAGGACACCTCGTCCCAGGTCTGCTGCAGGGCCGTCAGATCCGCGCCGAAGACCTTCTTCGCATCACGCCAGACTTCCATCTGACGCGACGCATTGGGCTTGGCAACCACATGCGAATGCTTGGACAGGCCGTGCGCACGCAACACCTGCATGACGGCATCGCGGTCGCTGGCGCGGACCTGGATGACGGCGCCCAGTTCCTCGGCGAACAGCGCACGCAGCGTCAGCTCCTCGCGGCGGGCGCCGACCTGCGTGGCCCAGTTCTTGGAGTCGCCGGTGTCGGCTCGGCTGTCGCTGATGCCGTCGCCTTCGGTGACCAGCATGTCGACATTCAGGCTCAGGCCGGTCTGGCCCGCGAATGCCATTTCACAGGCAGCCGCCCACAGGCCGCCGTCGGAGCGGTCGTGATAGGCCAGCAGCTTGGCCGATGCGCGCAGTTCGTTGATGGCGTTGACGAGCGAGACCAGCAGTTGCGGGTCGTCCAGGTCCGGCACGTCCGAGCCGAACTGGTTCAGCGTCTGCGCCAGGATGGAGCCGCCCATGCGGTGCTGGCCCTGGCCGAGGTCGACGAGGATGGCGCAGGAATCTTCGCGCTGCCATTCCGGCGTCAGCGTGCCGCGCACGTCGGCGATGCTGGCGAAGGCGGTGACGATGAGCGACACCGGCGCGGTGACCTGCTTGTCATCCCACTTGGTGCGCATCGACAGCGAATCCTTGCCGACCGGGATGGAGATACCCAGAGCCGGGCACAGCTCCATGCCAACAGCCTTCACGGTATCGAACAGGGCGGCGTCTTCACCCGCTTCGCCGCAGGCGGCCATCCAGTTGGCGCTGAGCTTCACGCGCGGCAGCTCGAAGGGAGCGGCCAGCAGATTGGTGATGGCCTCGGCCACGGCCATGCGGCCGGAAGCCGGCGCGTTGACGGACGCCAGCGGCGTGCGCTCGCCCATGCTCATGGCCTCGCCGGCAAAGCCCTTGAAGTCGGCCAGCGTGACGGCGCAGTCCGCCACCGGCACCTGCCAGGGGCCGACCATCTGGTCGCGGTGGTTGAGGCCGCCCACGGTGCGATCGCCGATGGTGACGAGGAAGCGCTTGTTGGCCACGGTCGGGTGGCGCAGCACATCGAAGGCGGCCTGCTCGAGCTTGACGCCATTCAGGTCCAGCGTGCCGCCATCACGGGCCACACGCTTCACGTCACGCTGCATCTTGGGCGGCTTGCCCAGCAGCACGTCCATGGGCATGTCGATGGGGTGGCCGCCGCCCGACTGCTCGTCGACCAGCTTCAGGTCGCGCTCCTCGGTCACCACGCCGACGACCGCGAACGGGCAGCGCTCGCGATCGCACAAGGCCTTGAAGAGATCGAGGCTCTGCGGCGCAATGGCCAGCACATAGCGCTCCTGGCTCTCGTTGCACCAGATTTCCTTGGGCGCCAGACCCGACTCTTCCAGCGGCACCTTGCGCAGGTCGAAGCGCGCACCGCGGCCGGCGTCGTTGACCAGCTCGGGGAAGGCATTGGAGATGCCGCCCGCGCCGACGTCATGGATGGCCAGCACCGGGTTCTCAGCACCCAGGCCCCAGCAGTGGTTGATGACCTCCTGGGCCCGGCGCTCGATCTCGGGGTTGCCGCGCTGCACGGAGTCGAAGTCCAGGTCGGCCGTGTTGGTGCCCGCCGCCATCGAGCTGGCCGCGCTGCCGCCCATGCCGATGCGCATGCCGGGGCCGCCCAGTTGCACCAGCAGGCTGCCGGCCGGGAACTCGATCTTCCTGGTCAGGTCCGAGCGGATTTGCCCCAAGCCGCCGGCGATCATGATGGGCTTGTGATAGCCGCGGCGCACGCCGTCCACGGACTGCTCGAAGACGCGGAAATAGCCGGCCAGGTTGGGTCGGCCGAACTCGTTGTTGAAGGCCGCGCCACCCAGCGGGCCATCGATCATGATCTGCAGCGCCGATGCGATGTGAGCCGGCTTGCCGACGGGGTTCTGCTCCCAAGGCTCGCTCAGGCCCGGCAGATGCAGGTTGGAGACCGAGAAGCCCGTCAGGCCGGCCTTGGGCTTGGAGCCGCGCCCGGTGGCGCCTTCATCGCGGATTTCGCCGCCGGCGCCCGTGGATGCGCCCGGGTGGGGCGAGATGGCCGTCGGGTGGTTGTGCGTCTCCACCTTCATCAGCACCTCGGCCTGCTCGGCGCGGGCCACATAGGCCGCGCCCGGCTGCGGTGCGGGCATCCAGCGCTCGATGGCGTGGCCTTCCATGATGGCCGCGTTGTCCGAATAGGCGACCACCGTGTGCTGCGGGTTCAGCTTCTCGGTGTTGCGGATCATGCCGAACAGGCTCAGCGGCTGGGCCTCGCCATCGACGATGAAGCTCGCGTTGAAGATCTTGTGGCGGCAGTGCTCGCTGTTGGCCTGGGCGAACATCATCAGCTCGACGTCGCTGGGGTTGCGGCCTAGCTTCTTGAAGTTGGTGTCGAGGTAGTCGATCTCGTCGGTGGACAGGGCCAGGCCGAACTCGACATTGGCCTTTTCCAGAGCGGTGCGGCCGGCGCCCAGCACGTCCACATGGGCCAGAGGCTCGGCGGTGCGCTCGTCGAACAGATGCGCCGTGTCCTCGCGCGTGAAGCAGGCCGACTCGGTCATGCGGTCGTGCAGCAGCTCGGCGCAGGCCTTGAGCTCGGCTTCGCTGAGATGCTTGGTGCCACCCAGCAGGCCGCTCTTCAACGCGACGCGGTACTCGACGACGCGCTCCACGCGGCGCAGGCTCAGGCCGCAGTTGCGGGCGATGTCGGTGGCCTTGGAGGCCCAGGGGCTGACGGTGCCGAAGCGCGGCGTGACGACGACAAGGTCACCGCTCACGCTGCCGTCGGCAGGCTCGCCGTAGGTCAGCAGGGCCTCGAAACGCTCCCGCGCATCGGCGGCCATCGGCGCATCGGTCCACACCCAGTGCACCGCGCGGGCACTGACGCCGCTGATGCGTTCATTGACCTGTTGCAGCTTGGCGAGCAGCGCCTGAGCGCGGAAGGCGGACAGAGCGTTGCCGCCCTCGAAACATTGCAGATGCAGGGTGCGGGTCATGGCGTCGGGAGGCGGCCGGCGTAAGGGGAAACGCGCATTCTAGGAGGGCAATGCCCTCCTCCCGACTTTGACCATTCAGCAAAATTTTAGGCGCCGGCCTTCATGCGCTCGACCACCTCTCGCACTTCGCTCAAAAGCGCCGGCACGTCGATGGTGGTCGGCTGGCGCTCCTTCAGCACCTGGCGGCCACCGATCCAGACATTGCTGACATGCTCGCGGCCAGCCACATAGACCAGCTGGGCGGCGGCGTTGTAGACCGGCTGGCACTCGAGGTTGTCCAGCGACACGGCCACGCAGTCGGCCAGCTTGCCGACTTCCAGCGAACCCAGATCGTCGGCACGACCCATGGCCTTGGCGGCGCGGATGGTGGCCATCTCCAGCGCGGTGCGGGCCGAGGCCACCGTCGGGTCGCCGGTGATGCCCTTGGCCAGCAGGGCCGCCGAGCGGATCTCGCCGAACATGTTCAGCCCATTGTTCGACGCCGCGCCATCGGTGCCGAGGATGGTGTTGACGCCGGCGGCTTCCAGCGCCTTCAAGGGCATCACGCCCGAGGCCAGCTTGAGGTTGGAGTTGGGGTTGTGCACCAGGTGCACGCCCTTCCTGGCCATCAGCTCGATCTCGGCTTCATCGAGGTGGACCATGTGCACGGCGATCATGCGCTCGTTGAACAGGCCCAACTTGTCCAGGCGGGCGATGGGACGCACGCCATGGGCCTTGATGCCGTCCGTCACCTCGCCTGCCGTCTCGTGGATGTGGCAGTGCATCTGGATGTCGAGCTTCTCGGCCAGGTCGCGCAGCTTGATGAAGGTCTCGTCGGAGACCGTGTAGGGCGCATGCGGCGCGCTGGTCCAGTCGAGCAAGCTCTCGCCCTTGTACTGCTCGTAGGCGGCCACGCCCTTGGCGATGTAGTCGTCCGGGCCCGAGGCATAGCCGGTGGGGAAGTCGATGACGTTCATCGACACGGCAGCACGCACGCCCGAGTCCACCGCGGCACGGGCCATGGCGGTCGGGAAGAAGTACATGTCGTTGATATAGGTCGTGCCGCTGCGCAGGCCCTCGGCGGCCGCCAGCTTGGAGCCCAGATAGGTCCAGTCCTCGCTGACCCACTTCTTCTCCAGCGGCCAGATGTGGTTCTGCAGCCAGTCCATCAGCGGCACGTCGTCGGCGACGCCGCGCAGCAGCGTCATGGCCGAGTGGGCATGGCCATTGATGAGGCCGGGGATGAGGATCTGCTCGGGCAGCTCGACGCGTTCGGCTTGCGGGTACTTCGCCAGCAGATCGGCACGCGGGCCGATGGCGGCGATGCGCTCACCTTCGATCAGCAGGCCGTGGTTCTCGAGCGTGCCTTCACCGGCCTTCATGGTCAGGATCCAGCGGGGCAGCAGCAGGGTCTGGGACATCTTGTTCTCCTTGTGGGATTCAGTTCTTCAGCGATTGTTCGACTTCGGCGCGGCGCGGCATCGCGTCCTGCACGCCCGGGCGCGACACGGCGATGGCCGCGGCGGCCTGGGCAAAGGCGAGCGCGTCCGCAATGGGCTGGCCTTCAGCCAGCGCGGTGACGAGAGCGCCGACGAGGGTATCGCCAGCGCCGACGGTATCGACGGCCTTGACCTTGCGGGCCGGCACGCGACGCGTGCCTTGGTCATCGACCCAGCACAGGCCGTCGGCGCCGAGCGACACGAGCACGGCAGCCGGGCCCTTGGCGCGCAGCGACTGCGCCAGCGCTTCCGGTTCGGCCACGCCACCGCCCAGCGTCGTCACCAGGGCTTGAGCTTCGAGCTCATTGACGACCAGCAGGTCGACCAGGGGCAGCAGGGCCTCGCAGCCGGGCCGGAACGGCGCGGCATTGAGGATGGTCTTCACGCCGACCGCATGGGCGCGCTCGAAGGCACGGGCCACGCTTTGCAGCGGCAGCTCCTGCTGGGCCACCAGCCAGCGCAGGCCGTCGAGCTCCAGCGCCTCGACCTGCCCCAGCGGCAGCGTGCCGTTGGAGCCGGCGACGGTGACGATCTGGTTCTCGGCATCCTCGGCACCGACGACGATCAGCGCTACACCCGGCACCTCGTCGGCCGGCTGGGCGATGCCCTGCGTGTCGACGCCCTCGCCTTTCAATTGCTCGACCATGGCCGCACCGTTCTCCAGCAGACCCACCCGCGCCGCCAGCGCGACCTTGGCGCCCAGCCGTGCTGCAGCCACTGCCTGGTTGGCGCCCTTGCCACCCAGGCAGGAGCCGAACCTCTGGCCACGCAGCGTCTCGCCCGGCAGGGGCAGGCGCGGCGCATGCACGATGAGGTCGCGATTCACGCTGCCTAGCACCAGGATCTCAGGTCGGGTCATCGAGTCTCCAAAATGAAGAAACCCCTCGGGGGAAACCGAGGGGTTCGCGATAGGGCGAGAGCCGATCAGCGCTGGGCGATGGGCTTGACGTCGCGCGGGGTGGCGCCGACGAAGAGCTGGCGCGGGCGGCCGATCTTGTACTCGGGGTCGCCGATCATCTCATTGAGCTGGGCGATCCAGCCGACCGTGCGGGCCAGCGCGAAGATGGCGGTGAACAGCGGCACGGGGATGCCGATGGCGCGCTGCACGATGCCCGAGTAGAAGTCGACGTTCGGGTAGAGCTTGCGGGCGACGAAGTACTCGTCTTCCAGCGCGATCTTCTCGAGCTTCATGGCCAGTTCGAACAGCGGGTCGTTCTGCAGGCCCAGTTCGCCCAGCACCTCGTGGCAGGTCTCGCGCATCAGCTTGGCACGCGGGTCGTAGTTCTTGTAGACGCGGTGACCGAAGCCCATCAGCTTGACGCCGGAGTTCTTGTCCTTGACCTTGCTGACGAACTCGCCGATGCGGGCCACGCCGCCCTGCTTCTGGATGTCGCCCAGCATGTTCAGGCAGGCCTCGTTGGCGCCGCCGTGAGCGGGGCCCCACAGGCAGGCCACGCCGGCCGCGATGGCCGCGAAGGGGTTGGTGCCCGACGAACCGCACAGGCGCACGGTCGAGGTCGACGCGTTCTGCTCGTGGTCGGCGTGCAGCGTGAAGATGCGGTCCATCGCGCGGACCAGCACCGGGTTGGGGTTGTAGTCCTCGCAGGGCGTGGCAAACATCATGCGCATGAAGTTGCCGGCGTAGGAGAGATCGTTCTTCGGGTAGATGTAGGGCTGGCCGATGGTGTACTTGTAGGCCATGGCCACCAGCGTCGGCATCTTGGCGATCAGGCGGATCGCCGCGATCTCGCGGTGCTCGGGGTTATTGATGTCGGTGCTGTCGTGATAGAAGGCCGACATCGCGCCCACCAGGCCCGTCATGACGGCCATCGGGTGGGCGTCACGGCGGAAACCGCGCAGGAAGAACTGCATCTGCTCGTTCACCATGGTGTGACGAGTGACCTTGTCCTCGAAGGTGGCCTTCTGGCTCTCGTTGGGCAGCTCTCCGTACAGCAGCAGATAGCAGGTCTCGAGGTAGTCGCAGTTCACCGCGAGCTGCTCGATGGGGTAGCCGCGGTACAGCAGCTCGCCCTTGTCGCCATCGATGTAGGTGATGGTGGAGTTGCAGGACGCCGTCGACAGGAAGCCCGGGTCGTAGGTGAACTTGCCGGTCTGGCCGTAGAGCTTGCGGATGTCGATGACATCCGGGCCGATGGTGCCCTTGTACAGGGGCAGGTCCATCGAGGGGCTGCCGTCGGAGAACGACAGGGTGGCTTTGACGTCGGACGGGGTCATGCTGGAGTCCTTAGGGTTTTGAAATCAGGTGCGCAGGTCGGCGAGGACTTGGTGCACGGCAGTGGTGTCGATTTCACCACTGGGCTCCTTGCGGCGCAGTAACAGGTCGAGAAGGTCGTTGTCGGACAGGTCCATCAAGGCCGTCAGGCCGTCAGCCTGGCTGACCGTGATGCCCTGCGGATGGCTGTTGAAGAAGCGCTCGATGAAAAGATCATTCTCGAGCAGACCCCGACGGCAGCGCCAGCGCAGCTTGGACAGTGCGCGTTCGTCGATCATCGAGGCCGCTTCGCTCATTGACGCTGACTCAGACCGCGCGGCGGACCATCAGTTCCTTGATCTTGCCGATGGCCTTCGTGGGGTTCAGGCCCTTGGGGCAGACATCCACGCAGTTCATGATGGTGTGGCAGCGGAACAGGCGGTAGGGATCCTCGAGGTTGTCCAGGCGCTCGGCGGTCGCTTCGTCGCGGCTGTCGGCGATGAAGCGGTAGGCCTGCAGCAGGCCGGCCGGGCCGACGAACTTGTCGGGGTTCCACCAGAAGCTCGGGCAGCTCGTCGAGCAGCTCGCGCACAGGATGCACTCGTACAGGCCGTCCAGCTCCTCGCGCTCGACCGGCGACTGCAGGCGCTCCTTCTCGGGCGGCGGGTTGTCGTTGACGAGGTAGGGCTTGATCGAGTGGTACTGCTTGAAGAACTGCGTCATGTCGACGATCAAGTCGCGCACGACGGGCAGGCCCGGCAGCGGCTTGAGCACGATGGTGCCCGGCAGGGTCCGCATATTGGTCAGGCAGGCCAGGCCGTTCTTGCCGTTGATGTTCATCGCGTCCGAGCCGCAGACGCCTTCGCGGCAGGAGCGGCGGAAGGACAGCGTCGGGTCCACGGCCTTCAGCTTGACCAGGGCGTCCAGCAGCATGCGCTCATGGCCGTCCAGCTCGACCTCGAGGGTCTGCATGTAGGGCTTGGCGTCCTTGTCGGGGTCGTAGCGGTAGATCTGGAAGGTGCGCTTCATGATGTGTTGATCCTTGCTCGGCGCGGCGTCAGAAGGTACGAACCTTCGGGGGCACCGACTCAACCGTCAGCGGCGTGAGATTGACAGGCTTGTAGTCCAGGCGATTGCCTTCGGAGTACCACAGCGAGTGCTTCATCCAGTTCGCGTCGTCGCGGTTCGGGTAGTCGTTGTGCGCATGGGCGCCACGGCTCTCGGGGCGGGCAGCGGCCGAGATCATCGTGGCCAGAGCGGCTTCGATGAGGTTCTCGACTTCCAGGGCCTCAACACGCTCGGTGTTGAAGACCTTGGACTTGTCCTTCAGGCCGATGCCGCCGACGCGCTGGGCGACTTCCTTGATCTTGGCGACGCCTTCGTCCATCGACGCCTGCGTGCGGAACACGCCGGCATGCTTCTGCATGGTCGAGCGGATGTCGTTGGCGACGTTCTGGGCGTACTCGCCGTTGGTGGCCGACTCCAGGCGCGCCAGGCGGGCCAGGGTCTTGTCGGCAGCGTCCTTGGGCAGGTCCTTGTGCGACTTCGTCTTCAGGTTGAAGTCGACGATGTGGTTGCCAGCCGCGCGGCCGAACACCAGCAGGTCCAGCAGCGAGTTGGTGCCCAGGCGGTTGGCGCCGTGCACCGACACGCAGGAGCATTCACCCACGGCGTAGAGGCCGTTGATGATGTCGTTGGGCTTGCCGTTCTTGGGGATGACGACCTGGCCGTGGACGTTCGTCGGAATGCCACCCATCTGGTAGTGGATGGTCGGCACCACGGGAATCGGTTCCTTGGTGATGTCGACGTTGGCGAAGTTGTGGCCGATCTCCAGCACCGAGGGCAGGCGCTTGGCAATCGTCTCGGCGCCCAGGTGGGTCATGTCCAGCAGCACATAGTCCTTGTTGGGACCGCAGCCGCGACCTTCCTTGATCTCCTGGTCCATCGAGCGGGACACGAAGTCGCGCGGGGCCAGGTCCTTCAGCGTGGGGGCATAGCGCTCCATGAAGCGCTCGCCATTGCTGTTGCGCAGGATCGCGCCTTCGCCGCGGCAGCCTTCGGTCAGCAGCACGCCCGCGCCGGCCACGCCGGTGGGGTGGAACTGCCAGAACTCCATGTCTTCCAGCGGGATGCCGGCGCGTGCCGCCATGCCCAGGCCGTCACCGGTGTTGATGAAGGCGTTGGTGCTGGCGCCGAAGATGCGGCCGGCGCCGCCGGTGGCCAGCAGCACGGTCTTGGCGTGCAGGATGTGGATCTCGCCGGTCTCCATCTCCAGCGCGGTCACGCCGACGGCATCGCCCTCGGCGTCACGGATGATGTCCAGCGCCATCCACTCGGTGAAGAACTGCGTGCGGGCGCGGACGTTCTGCTGGTAGAGCGTGTGCAGCAGCGCGTGGCCGGTACGGTCGGCCGCGGCGCAGGCGCGCTGCACGGGCTTCTCGCCGTAGTTGGCGGTGTGGCCGCCGAAGGGGCGCTGGTAGATGGTGCCGTCGGCGTTGCGGTCGAAGGGCATGCCGAAATGCTCAAGCTCGTAGACGACCTTGGGCGCTTCACGGCACATGAACTCGATGGCGTCCTGGTCGCCCAGCCAATCCGAACCCTTGACGGTGTCGAAGAAGTGGTAGTGCCAGTTGTCCTCGCTCATGTTGCCCAGGGACGCGCCGATGCCGCCTTGCGCGGCGACGGTGTGCGAGCGGGTCGGGAAGACCTTGGACAGCACGGCCACGTTGAGGCCGGCCAGGGCCAGCTGCAGGGAGGCGCGCATGCCGGAGCCACCGGCACCGACGATCACCACATCGAACTTACGGGTCGCAAGCGCCGCCATCACAGTCTCCACAGAACCTGGATTGCCCAACCGGCGCAACCCAACAACCAAACGATGGTGAACACCTGCAGCGCGAGGCGCACACCCACGGGCTGGATGTAGTCCATCCAGATGTCGCGCATGCCGACCCAGGCGTGATACGCGAGCGACAGGATGGTGACGAAGGTCAGCAGCTTCATCCACTGCTGGGAAAAGATCGCCGCCCAGCGGTCATAGCCGAGGGCGCCGGGCATCAGCACCTGGACCAGCAGCGCCACCGTGAACAGGGCCATCAGCACGGCCGTGATGCGCTGGGCGAGCCAGTCGCGCAGGCCGTAATGCGCACCGACGACGATGCGCTTGGAGCCGAAAGTAGTCATTCTTGTTGTTCCTCAGTACAGACCGAACAGCTTGGCTCCCAGCAGCAGCGTGAGCAGCGTGCTGAGGACCAGCGTGATCAGCGCCGAGCTGTGGCCCTGGGCCTTGCTGACGCTGTGGGTTGCATCCATCCACAGATGGCGCACGCCAGCGATGAAGTGGAAGAGGTAGCCCCAGATCAGGGCCAGCGCCACCAGCTTGACGAACCAGCCGGGGATGCCGGCGGCACCCGCCACGAACACGTTGGTGAAAGTCTCGAAGGAGATTTCCGTGCTCAGGCTGTTGTCCAGCATCCAGACCGCGAAAGGCAGCAGCAGGAACATCAGCAGGCCGCTGATGCGATGCAGGATGGAGACGATGCCGGCGGGTGGGAGGCGGTAACTGACGATCTGCGTGACGTGAATATTTCTGAAGACCGGTCGGGTCTTGGCGCTGTCCGTCATGGTCGAGCCTGCGTAATCAATGTGAAACCGAAAGATTCTAGGGCCTAGATCCTGGTCAAGCTTCGCGGTTGCTGCACTGCGGCATTGTCAGTTTCAGTTCAACTCATTGCGGTAGTGGTCTGCTTGCGTGTGGTAGAGGCCGCGGCGCAATTCCACCGGCCGGTCGCCGTAGGTGTAGGCCACGCGCTCCACGCTGAGCAGGGGCGCGCCGTCGCCGACGCCGAGCAGTTCGGCGGCTTCGGCGCCGGCCGCGACGGCCCTCAGCTTCTCCTCGGCGCGCACCATGTGAACCTGGTAGCGCTCCTCGAACAGCGCATACAGCGTGCCGGCGTAGGCGTTGATGACCTCGCTGCTCAGCCCCTTGAAATGCCGCTCGGGCAGCCACAGGTCGTCCAGCACGACGGCCTGGCCGCGACGCAGCAGCAGACGCCTGACCTCGATGACGGGCTCGGCCGTGCGCAGGTGCAGGGCCCGCGCCGTCTCGGCCGTGGCGCGCGCACGCCGGCAATGCAGCAGCTCGCGCGTGAAACCGGTGGCGCCGTCATCGGCCACCAGGCGCAGGAAGCGGTAGGCGTCGCGTGGCGCCGTGTGCGTCGCGACAAAGGTGCCGGCGCCCTGTCGGCGCTCGACGACATGCGCCGCCGCCAGTTCGTCCATGGCCTTCCTGACCGTGCCCGCGCTGGCATGGAAGCGCTCGGCCAGGGCCGCCTCGCTGGGCAGGGCGTCGCCCGGACGCCATTCGCCCTCCGCCAGGGCGGCCACGATCAATTGGCGGATCTGTTCATACAGCGGCGCAGCGGACTTGGGCATGGACCGCATTGCAGCACAGGGTATGCCCGTACACTCGACGGGTTGCGGGCGACACGCCCCAGTCCAGCTTTATCAACTGTCCTCGGAGACCTCCATGAGCAAGAAACCCGTTCGCGTCGCCGTCACCGGCGCTGCTGGCCAGATCGGCTATGCCCTGCTGTTCCGCATCGCCTCCGGCGAAATGCTGGGCAAGGACCAGCCCGTCATCCTGCAACTGTTGGAAATCCCCGACGAGAAGGCTCAGAACGCGCTGAAGGGCGTGATCATGGAACTCGAAGACTGCGCCTTCCCGCTGCTGGCCGGCATCGAGGCCCACAGCGACCCGATGACCGCCTTCAAGGACACCGACTACGCCCTGCTCGTCGGCGCCCGCCCCCGCGGCCCCGGCATGGAGCGTGCCGACCTGCTGGCCGCCAACGCCCAGATCTTCACGGTGCAGGGCAAGGCCCTGAACGCCGTCGCCTCGCGCAATGTGCGCGTGCTGGTGGTCGGCAACCCCGCCAACACCAATGCCTACATCGCCATGAAGTCGGCCCCGGACCTGCCGGCCAAGAACTTCACCGCCATGCTGCGCCTGGACCACAACCGCGCCGCCTCGCAGATCGCCTCCAAGACCGGCAAGCCGGTCGGCTCGATCGAGAAGCTGGCCGTCTGGGGCAACCACTCGCCCACGATGTACGCCGACTACCGCAACGCCACCATCGATGGCCAGTCCGTCAAGGGCCTGATCAACGACGAGCAGTGGAACCGTGAGACCTTCCTGCCGACCGTCGGCAAGCGCGGCGCGGCCATCATTGCCGCTCGCGGCCTGTCGTCGGCTGCCTCGGCCGCCAACGCCGCCATCGACCACATGCGCGACTGGGCCCTGGGCACCAACGGCAAGTGGGTCACCATGGGCATCCCGTCGGGTGGCGAATACGGCATCCCCAAGGAAGTCATGTTCGGCTACCCCGTCACCTGCGAAGGCGGCGAGTACAAGATCGTGCAGGGCATCGAGATCGACGCCTTCTCGCAGGAGTGCATCAACAAGACGCTGAAGGAACTGACGGACGAGCAGGACGGCGTCAAGCACCTCCTCTGAGCCCGGATCGCCGGCCGGTTCGCCCGCCAGCGCCAACGAGACACCCTTGCGAGGGTGTCTTTTTTTTTGCCCGCGGCGGCCGCGCGTCAGGACTTCGGCTGCACCTGGCGGCTCAGGACCACGATCTCGGCAGGCTGCTGCTGGTCCGCGTGGCTTTGGAAACTCAGCGACCTGAGGATCGTCGTGCGTCAGGAGGGCGGCGGGCCTCACCCGGGCGGCCGTTGCCGCGAAGGACGGCCGGGGAATGCGGCGAGCGCCGGACCGCAGGCGCGCCCCAGGCCGCTCGTGCTCATGGCAGTCGCTCCCGGGCGGCCTGGCAGGCCGCGCACAGGCGCACGGACGGCAGGGCCGTGAGCCGCGCCGCCGCGATGGCCTCGCCGCAGTCGGCGCAGTCACCATAGCTGCCGGCATCCAGCCGGCCCAGCGCGTCATCGACGTCCTGCAACTCCTTCAAGTCGCGCGCGGCCTGGAAGTCCTCGGTCCGCTGGCGCTGCGTCTGCTCGGCATCGTCCTTGAGGTCCCTGACCTCCGGGCCCTGCATCGGCGCAGCCTGGCGGGCCTGCTGCGCCGCATCGACTTCCGCCCGCAACTCAGCCTGGCGGTACAGCAGCAACTGGCGCAGCGTGGGCAGCTGCGCTTGGGTCTGGGTTTCCATCGTGTGCAGTCCTTGGCAAGTCGTGGCAGCGCGTTGGTGGCGATGAACCATGCTAGGCAGTGCCCGGGTCGTCGGCTTGCGCTGGATCAAGCCGGATGAATCAGCCGCGGCATTGATCACCGCACCTGCCGGCTTGACCGGCATCAAGGGCCCAGCGGCGCCGGCCGCCTAGATTGGCGCCTCATGACGCCTGACCTCGCCGGCCGCTTCTTCGTCGCCCTCCTCATCGGCATCCTGGTCGGCATCGAAAGGGAGAAGAGACGGCCAGCCGCGCCCTCGCACACCATCGGCGGCATCCGCACCCATGCCCTGCTGGCCCTGTCCGGCGCCACCGCCGCCTGGCTCGGGCAGCAGCTGCAGCTGCCGTGGCTCTTTGCCACCGTGCTTGCATGCGCGAGCGCGATGGCCATTGCCAGCCATGTGCTGTGGCGCCTCGACGGCAGGGATGCGCCGCCCAGCATGACCAGCGAGATCGCGGCCTTGCTGGTCGTGCTGCTGGGCGGCATGGCGGCCACGGGCAGCCAGGCACTGGCGGTGGCACTGGCCGTGACGCTGTCGGCGCTGCTGGCCTTCAAGCAGCCCCTGCACGCCCTGGTCGAGCGGGTCGGACTGGACGACATGCTCGCCGGCATCAAGCTGCTGATCGCCTCGGTCATCGTGCTGCCGCTCGTACCGAACGAGACGGTGGACCCCTGGCAGGCCCTGAACCCCTACCAGCTGTGGCTGCTGGTGGTGCTGATCTCCGCACTCTCCCTGGCCGGCTACATCGGCATGCGCTGGCTGGGGCCGGCGCGAGGCGCCGCGATCACCGGCCTGGCCGGCGGCCTGGTGTCGTCAACGGCCACCACGCTGAACTTCGCGCGCGACAGCCGCAAGGCCGCCAGCCCCGCCAATACGGATGCCATCACGGCCGGCATCCTGTGCGCCTGGCTCGTCATGTTCCTGCGGGTGGCGACGATCGTCGCCCTCCTCAACCGCGAGTTGCTCGCCGCCCTGTGGCCGCCGCTGCTGGCCATGGGCCTGACCACGGCCGCGCTGGCGCTGCGCCACTACGTCGCCGGCACCGCCGATGCATCCGGCACCGCGCAGGCCTGCACCGTCCTGAAAAACCCATTCAGCCTGGGTGCCGCGATCAGGTTCGGCGCCTTGTTCGCCCTTGTCCTGGTCGGGGTGAAGCTGGCTCAGCAGCAGTTCCCGAGCGGCGGCCTGCTGGCAGTCTCGGCGCTTGCGGGCGCTGCCGACGTCGACGCCATCGTGCTTTCGCTCAGCGGCCAGAAGAACGGCGCCGCGACCACGACCGGGACCGCCTGGGCACTGCTGGCTGCCCTGCTGGCGAACACGGCGGTGAAGGTCGCGCTGGTGATGCTGGTCGCACGCGGCCGGGTGCGCAGCGACATGGCCGTGGCGAGCGCGGCCATCTGCCTGGTCGGTGGCGTCTCGGCCTGGGCCCGGCTCTGACCTGGAACGCCTCAGCGCGTCGCCGGCAGGCGGAAGGTCGACACCGTTTCCACCAGCTGCTGGGCCTGCGACCTCAGCCCCGCCGCCGCCGCGGCCATCTCTTCCACCATGGCGGCGTTCTGCTGCGTGGCCTGGTCCATTTGCGTGACGGCCGTGCCGACCTGGGACACGCCCGCGCTCTGCTCGGCGCTGGACGAGCTGATCTCGCCCATGATGTCGGTCACGCGCTGGATGCTGCTGACGACCTTCTCCATGGTCTCCCCGGCCTGGTCGACCAGCGTGTTGCCGCGATCCACGCGCTCCATGCTCTGCGTGATGAGCTGCTTGATCTCGCGCGCCGCCTCGGCGCTGCGACCGGCCAGCGAACGCACCTCGCCGGCCACGACGGCAAAGCCGCGGCCCTGCTCGCCGGCCCGGGCCGCTTCCACTGCCGCATTCAGCGCCAGGATATTGGTCTGGAAGGCGATCGCATCGATGGTGCCGATGATGTCGCCGATGCGCCGCGAGCTGTCGTTGATGCCGCGCATGGTGTCAACCACCTGCTTGACGACCTGGCCGCCCTCGGCCGCCACATTGGATGCGTTCTGCGCCAGCTGGTTGGCCTGCATGGCGTTGTCGACGTTGTTGCGCACCGTCGCGCCCAGCTCGTCCATGGACGCAGCCGTCTGCTGCAGCGCGCTGGCCTGGCTCTCGGTGCGGGCGCTCAGGTCCTGGTTGCCGCTGGCGATCTCGGAACTGGCATTGGCCACCGACTCCGAGCCGTCGCGCACCTGCTGCACGATGCTGGCCATGCTGTCGCGCATGGCCTTCACGCCCTGCATGACGCTCTCATGGCCGCTGCCTCGCAGGTCGATGTCGACGCTGAGGTCGCCTTCGGCGAGCTGGCGCGTGATCTCGTTGACGCGGGCCGGTTCGCCGCCGAGCTGGCGCGTGATGCTGCGCGTGATGGCCAGGCCCAGCACCAGCAGCACGGCCACCAGCGCGAGCACACCCGCGCCGACCTTCCAGGCCCGCTGCACGATGGCGTCGTTGACGGTGTCGACATAGACCCCCGAGCCGATGATCCAGCCCCAGGGCGTGAAGCCCTTGACGTAGGACTCCTTGGGCACCGGCTGCTCACTGCCGGGCTTGGGCCACATATAGGGAATGAAACCCGCGCCGCTGGCCTTGACGATGTCGACCATGGCCACGAACAGCGGCTTGCCGGTCGGGTCCTTGTTGTTGTTCAGCGCCGTGCCGTCGAGCGCCGGCTTGATGGGATGCATGACCATCAGCGGCGTCATGTCATTGACCCAGAAATACTCGCTGCCGCCGTAGCGCAGGCCTTTCACGGCGGCGAGGGCCGCCTTCTTGGCCTCCTCCTCCGAGAGCTTGCCGGCGGCAACCTGGGCATGGAAATGCGAGACGACGCCGTGCGCCACCTCCACCGCCTGCTTCACCGCCTGCTGGCGCTCATTCATGATGAGGGCGCGTTCCGAGAACAGCAGGAAGCCGGCCACCAGCAGCACGCCGAGGACGGCACCGAAGGTCTGCAGGGCCAGGCGGCGGGAAACCCTGAGCGACTCGAGCTTGAGCATGGCTTTGTCTCCTGGAATCGTTGTGCGCAGATGCTGTCACGCCTGGGTCAGATATGACAGTGCATCAACACCCTTTGCCTCCTCCAAACGTCGCGATTCCGCGACCGGCGTCACATCTGGCACGGTGGCGGGCCTGGGTACAGTGCTGCGATGAGCGTCCTCCTCCACCCCCGCCAGGCCCTGTTCGGCCATGAAGCCACGCCGCCCGCGCTGCCCGTCGTCGACCACTACTGCGGCGTCGAGGCCCGCATGCGCAAGAGCCTGGCCCTGCAGGCCGAGCTCGGGCCCGTCTTCGACATCACGCTGGACGCCGAGGACGGCGCGCCGGTCGGCGGCGAGGCCGAGCATGCGCTGCTGATCGCGGAGCTGGCCACCAGCGCCGCCAACCGCTTCGGCCGCGTCGGCGCGCGTGTGCATCCATTCGGTCACGCGGCATTCGAAAGCGACGTCGATACGCTGATCGCCAGGGCCGGCGAGCGCCTGGCCTATCTGATGATCCCCAAGCCCGAGAGCGCCGACGACGTCGACCGCGCCGCGGCGGCCATCGACGCCGCCTGCGAGCGCCACGGCAAGCCCAAGCTGCCGCTGCAGGTCCTCATCGAGACCCATGGCGCCCTGCGCGAGGTCTTCCGCATCGCGTCCCATCCACGCATCGAGTCGCTGTCCTTCGGCCTGATGGACTTCGTCTCGGCCCATGGCGGCGCGATTCCGAAGACGGCGATGGAGCTGCCGGGCCAGTTCGAGCATCCCCTCGTCGTGCGCGCCAAGCTCGAGATCGCCGCCGCCGCCCACGCCTTCGGCAAGACGCCCTCGCACTGCGTCGTCACCGAGTTCCGCGATGCCGAACGGCTCGCGCAGGCCGCGCGCCGCGCCTCGCGCGAGTTCGGCTACACGCGCATGTGGAGCATCCATCCCGACCAGATCCGACCCATCGTCGAGGCCTTCGCACCGGCCGCCGACGAGGTCGCGGAGGCCGCCGAGCTGCTGCTCGCCGCGCAGGCCCAGCAGTGGGCGCCCATCTCCTTCCACGACCGCCTGCACGACCGCGCCAGCTACCGCTATTTCTGGACCGTGCTGGAGCGCGCCGAGCGCACCGGACGAGCCCTGCCGGAAGCCGCGCGGTCGGCGTTCTTCCCCGTAGCCATCGGGGTAATCGCCGAGTGAGGCAGGGGCAGGCGTGCAGTCCTTCACGCCGACAATGCCTACATCTTTTCACCCCTGCGCGATGCCGTTGCGGCCATGATGCGCCACCCTTTTTCCACCCCTTTCCTCGACCTCCAAGCCCGATGCCGATGCCTTCGCTCCGCCGCAGCGCCGCTGCCCTGATCCTCTGCGCCACCCTGCCCGCTTTCGCTCAGACCGCACCTGCCGCCAAGCCCGCCACTGCCAAGCCGGCCCCCAAGGCCGCCGCCAAGCCCGCACCGGCCAAGAAGACCCCGCCGCCCCCGCCCGAGCCCGTGCTGGCCGATGCCGACGAGACCCAGCTGGCCGCCGCCGAGCGCGCCTACCTCGGCGACTACGCCTGCGAGTTCAAGGAAACCGTGCTGATCGAGAAGCACCCCAAGACGGCGGGCTACATCAATGTGGTCTGGAAGAAGCAGGTCTTCACGATGAAGCCCGTGCTGTCCTCCACCGGCGCCCTGCGCCTGGAAGACGTGACCGGCCGCACGCTGATGATCCAGATCGCCAACAAATCCATGCTGCTGGATACCAAGATCGGCCAACGCCTCATCGACGACTGCGTGCATCCCGAGCAGATCAAGCTGATGGAAGCCGCCAAGGCCGCCAAGATCAACGACCCCGAGGCCGAAGCCGCCGAAGCCGCGCGCAGCGGTCTGGGCATCACGCCCAGTGCAGCGGAGGCGGCCGCCAACACCGCCACCCCGCCTAAGCCGGCGCGGGCCAGCAAGGCCAAGTGAGTCATCTCAGTTGAAACCCGCGGCTCCGGTATGTAGAATGAATACATACTTTCTGATGCATACCTGAGCCGCCGCCTCCACGGCGCTCAGCCGCTGGAGGCCCCATGGAAGCCACCGTTGCCGAACGCGGGCAGATCACCCTGCCCAAAGCCGTCCGAGACGCCCTCGGCCTGACCAAGGGCACCACGCTCAAGGTCGAGCTGGACGGCGGCCGCATCATCCTGCGCAAGAACGTCGACGACGCCCTGGCCAAGCTGCGCGGGCGCTTCAAGCTGGCCGAGGGCTTCACCAGCACCGACGACGCCATGCGCGCCCTGCGCGGCAGGGCCCCCGGCGATCCCTTCCCCGCTCCGAGCGAAGAGGAATGATTGCTGTCGACTCCTCGGTCCTGGTCGACGTGTTGACGGGCGACCTGCGCTACGGCGATGCCTCTTCCGAGGCCCTGGCCCTGGCCCTCAGCCAGGGTGAGGTCGTGCTCTGCGACGCCGTCGCTGCCGAGGTGCAGACCCTGCTCGACACCCGCGAGACCGTCATGGACTCGCTGAAGGAGTTCGGGCTGCGCTATGACCCCATCCAGGAAGCCGCCGCCGTGCGCGCCGGCCATATGCAGCGCCGCTACCGCGACCGCGGTGGCGCCCGCCAGCGCGTCGTCGCAGACTTCCTCATTGGCGCGCACGCGCTGCTGCAATGCCAGGCCCTCATCACCCGCGATGACGGCTTCTTTCGAGACTATTTCAAAGGCCTGAGGCTGATCGTGCCTCAAGCCCAATCCTGACCTGCCCTACGGAGATCACCATGCTGTCAGCCTACCGCCAACACACAGCCGAGCGCGCCGCCCTCGGCATCCCTCCCCTCGCGCTGGACGCCAAGCAGGTCGCTGAACTGATCGAGCTGATCAAGGCCCCGCCGGCCGGCGAGGACGCCTTCCTGCTGGACCTGCTGACCCATCGCGTGCCCCCGGGCGTGGACGATGCCGCCAAGGTCAAGGCCAGCTTCCTGGCCGCCGTGGCGCACGGCGACCTCCAGGTGGGCCTCATTTCGAAGGCCAAGGCCACCGAGCTGCTGGGCACCATGGTGGGCGGCTACAACGTGCATCCGCTGATCGAACTGCTGGACGACGCCGAAGTGGCCGGCGTCGCCGCCGAGGGCCTGAAGAAGACCCTGCTGATGTTCGACTACTTCAACGACGTCGCCACCAAGGCCAAGGCTGGCAATGCCAAGGCCCAGGAAGTCATGAAGAGCTGGGCTGATGCCGAGTGGTTCACGACCCGCCCTGAAGTCGAGAAGAAGATCACCGTCACCGTCTTCAAGGTGCCCGGCGAGACCAACACCGACGACCTGTCGCCCGCCCCCGACGCCTGGAGCCGCCCGGACATCCCGCTGCACTACCTGGCCATGCTGAAGAACACCCGCCCCGACGCGGCCTTCAAGCCCGAGGAAGACGGCAAGCGCGGCCCGATGCAGTTCATCGAAGACCTGAAGAAGAAGGGCCATCTGGTCGCCTATGTCGGCGACGTGGTCGGCACCGGCTCCTCGCGCAAGTCCGCCACCAACTCCGTCATCTGGGCCACCGGCCAGGACATTCCCTTCGTGCCGAACAAGCGCTTCGGCGGCGTGACGCTGGGCGGCAAGATCGCACCGATCTTCTTCAACACGCAGGAAGACTCGGGCTCGCTGCCCATTGAAGTCGACGTCAGCAAGCTCGAAATGGGCGACGTCATCGACGTGCTGCCCTATGACGGCAAGCTGGTGAAGAATGGCCAGACCGTTGCCGAGTTCAAGCTCAAGAGCGATGTGCTCTTCGACGAAGTGCGCGCCGGCGGCCGCATCAACCTCATCATCGGCCGCTCGCTGACCGCCAAGGCGCGCGAGTTCCTGGGCCTGCCCGCCTCCACGCTGTTCCGCCTGCCCTCGGCCCCCGCCGAAACCAAGGCCGGCTTCACGCTGGCGCAGAAGATGGTCGGCCGCGCCGTCGGCCTGCCCGAGGGTCAGGGCGTGCGCCCGGGCACCTATTGCGAGCCCAAGATGACGACGGTCGGCTCGCAGGACACCACCGGCCCCATGACCCGCGACGAGCTCAAGGACCTGGCCTGCCTGGGCTTCTCGGCCGACCTGGTCATGCAGTCCTTCTGCCACACGGCGGCCTATCCCAAGCCCGTGGACGTCAAGACCCACCGCGAGCTGCCCGCCTTCATCAGCAACCGCGGCGGCGTGTCCCTGCGCCCGGGAGACGGCGTCATCCACAGCTGGCTGAACCGCCTGCTGCTGCCCGACACGGTCGGCACCGGCGGCGACTCGCACACCCGCTTCCCCATCGGCATCTCCTTTCCCGCAGGCTCCGGCCTGGTGGCCTTCGGCGCCGCCACCGGCGTGATGCCGCTGGACATGCCCGAATCGGTGCTCGTCCGCTTTAAGGGCGAGATGCAGCCCGGCGTGACGCTGCGCGACCTCGTGCATGCCATCCCGCTGTACGCCATCAAGGCCGGTCTGCTGACCGTGGCCAAGGCCGGCAAGAAGAACGCCTTCTCGGGCCGCATCCTCGAAATCGAAGGCCTGCCCGACCTGAAGGTCGAGCAAGCCTTTGAGTTGTCTGACGCCTCCGCCGAGCGCTCGGCCGCCGGCTGCACGATCAAGCTCAACCCCGAGCCGATCAAGGAATACCTCACCAGCAACATCGTGCTGATGAAGAACATGATCGCCGACGGCTACGCCGACGCGAAGACGCTGCAGCGCCGCATCGAGAAGGTCGAAGCCTGGCTGGCCAATCCCGAGCTGCTGGAAGCCGACAAGGACGCCGAGTACGCCCATGTCATCGAGATCGACCTGGCCGACATCAAGGAACCCATCCTCTGCTGCCCCAACGACCCGGACGATGCCAAGTTCCTGTCCGACGTGGCCGGCACCAAGATCGATGAAGCCTTCATCGGCTCGTGCATGACCAACATCGGCCACTTCCGCGCCGCTGCCAAGCTGCTGGGCGGCCAGCGCGACATCCCGGTCAAGCTGTGGGTCGCCCCGCCGACCAAGATGGACCAGAGCGAGCTGATCAAGGAAGGCCATTACGCCGCCTTCGGCACGGCCGGCG
The DNA here is from genome assembly GCF_059415865.1 of Roseateles sp. GW821-FHT09H10. Taxonomy (NCBI): domain Bacteria; kingdom Pseudomonadati; phylum Pseudomonadota; class Betaproteobacteria; order Burkholderiales; family Sphaerotilaceae; genus Roseateles; species Roseateles sp. GW821-FHT09H10. The sequence goes on from NZ_JBWKOB010000005.1 coordinate 297,975, forward strand.
CACGCACCGAAATGCCGGGCTGCAGCCTGTGCATGGGCAACCAGGCGCAAGTGCGTGAAGGCGCGACCGTCGTGTCCACGTCGACCCGCAACTTCCCCAACCGCCTGGGCAAGAACACCAACGTGTTCCTGGCTTCGGCCGAACTGGCCGCCATCGCGTCCAAGCTGGGCCACATCCCGACGGTGCAGGAGTACCACGAGGCGATGGGCATCATCAACAAGGACACCGCCAGCGTCTACAAGTACCTGAACTTCGACCAGATCGAAGAGTACGCCGACACCGCCAAGACCGTGACAGCCTGAGCCTGAAGGCTTCAAAAGCCAGCCCGCCGCGCGCAAGCCCGGCGGGCTTTTTCTTTCAGCTCGTCCAGAAGGCCTGCGGATCAAAGCGCTCCGATGGCGCAGGAATCGGCTTCGCAAGCGTCCACGCTGAGGCGCGGCGATCTCGGATTGACCTTCAACGCAACCGCACGACCAGCTCCCCATGCCCAAGATCTTGAGCATGGTCGGCCGCCGTCCAACCCTGCGGATCGCGGTCCGCCTTGCGGGCTCCCGCGGCGAGCAGCAAGTCCACCATCTCACGCGACCCGCTGCGGGCGGCCAGCATCAGCACCGTGCGGCCCTGGATGTCGCGCAGATGGACCGAGGCCCCGCCTTGCAAGGCCGAGCGTGCGGTCGCCAGCTCGCCGTGATTGACGGCGGCCAGCAGGAAGGCATTGGCGGGCGAAAGGGGTTTGGCCGATTCGGCATTCGACGCCGCCAGGCTTTGGGCGATCTGCGCGGGCGCCGGCGCCCGCGCCCTGCCGGCCAACCCGCTTGAAACCTCGGCCCGCGCCAGGGCCTCGGCCTGAGGCGCTGCCATATCGGCCACCGCCTTGGGCGGCGGTGGTGCGGCGGCGGCCATGGGCGCCGCGGGCATGGGTGCGGCGGCCACGGGCGGCGCGGCGGCGGGCGGGGGTTCGGCCACGGCAGGGCGAGCCGCTTCGGCCATGACCGCGCTCACCTCCGCTTCCCGCCGCGGCTGACGCGCATCCGCCAGCACCTCGGGCGCCGATCGTTCGGCGCGCTGCCTGGCCGGGCTGGCCTTGGCAGCCGTCCGCGGCGCCTCGGCCACCACCAGGGGCGGCGCGGCGACCGGCGGATTCGCCTGGGCCACCACGATGGGCTCCGAGGCCGACGGAGCGGCGGCCAGGCGGGGGTCGGCCTCATGCCTGGCGTCGGGGGGCCTCGGCTTGATGACGAGGAAGGTCGCGACCAGCAGCCCCAGCAGCAGCAAGCCCATGGCATAGGGCGGCCAACGCCAGGCCAGCGCGTTCTCGGCGACCGGCACGGCCGCGGGCGCTTCGGGCCGCGGCAGGGCCGCCATCAGCCGCAGGCGGCGCTGCTCGCGGCCGGCCTCGTCGTCGAGCAGGGCCCGCGCGTACGCGGCCTCGGCGGCGTCGTTGGGGGGGATGGGATCGAACTCAGCCATCACGCCACTCGCTCAGGCGATGCCGCAATGCGTCCCGGGCATAGCGCAGCCGGGTCTTGGCGGTTTCTTGGTGGGCCTGGGTCACGTCGGCAATCTCGGCGAGGCTGAGCTCGACGACGGTGAAGAGCAGGAAGGCCTCCCGCTGCTCGACCGACAGGCGCAGCAGCCCGCCCTCGACGGCCTCCACGAGGCGCTTGGACACCAGTTGCTGCTCTGGCCCGGCGGCAGCCGATGCCAATTGATCCAGGTCGGCTTCGTCGTCGTTCTGTGGCGGGCGGGCGCGCAGATGGTCCAGCACGCGGTTGCGCAGCACGGTGTAGAGCCAGGTCGAGAACCTGGCCTTGGCCGGCGCGAAGCTGGCCGCCTTGCTGGCGACGGCCAGCCAGCCTTCCTGGTGCAGGTCCTCCACCGTGGCGCGGTCCGTGGGGTGCAGCATCTGGCGGACGAAGGCGAAGGTCTTGCGGTCGTGGCGGCGGTACAGGCGGTCGAACGCCCCCATGTCGCCGCGCAGATAGCTGGCGATGAGTTCTTCATCGGCGGGTTCGCTGACGACCATGCGGCGCGGATGCTACCCCGGCGTCACCAGCGCGGCGGGGGATCGGGCACATAGCCGCCGCTGCTGTTGGGGAAGGCCCGCGGCAGCTGCGCCATGGGCCTGGGCATGATGCCGGCCGCCATCAGATTGGCCTGGCTGTCATAGTGGATCTCCAGCAACTGCTCGGGCTGCGAAGTGCGGCGCTGGAAGCCGGTGTGCGCAATGGGCGACCACTCCGAGGCGCCATGCCCCGTGCCCAGCTTGGCGCGCGCCGAGCGCTCGGCTTCGGCCCGCCCGGCGCTTTCTCGCGCCGGTGCCGCCTGGGCAGCGGCATCCGCCGCCGCGCCATTCAGCCGCGACACCGGGCTGGGGGCCTCGTAGACCACCGGCGGCGGCGGCGGTGGCGGCACATGGATCTCGCGGAACACCGCCGCGCCGATCACGCCGACATTGGCCGGCCGGCCGGTGCGCGCGGCATAGGAGTCCCCCAGGGACGTGAACTCGAAGGCGGCGATGCGCTGATCGCTCTTGCGCCAGCCGGTGATGTCGTAGCTCTCGCCCGGGCTCAGCACATAGCCCGACTGGTTGAAGGCCGCCGTGTCACCGGTGATGGCGTTCACGCCGTCCACCGACAGCACCACCAGCACGCGCTCGCCGGTGCGGTTGCTGAGCCGGATGGCATAGCGCGAGCCCGGCGTGCCGGGGCTGTAATGGCGGCCGCGGCTGGGGTACTGCGCCAGGATGGCGCCGCTGTCGCGGTCGACCAGCTGCATGTCGAGCAGAGGCGGGGACGCAGCGGCGGCGCAGCCGGCATGCAGGCCGGCCAGGCCGGTGAGCGCGGCCAGCTGCAGCAAGGCGGTACGGCGGCGCAGGGGGAGCGGCGAACTCATGGCGGATCCTTCGCAGAAGTGGGGAGACCTCTGCTTGTACGCAGCCCCGCGGCGAACAGGGTGAAATCAGGCGCGCGCCGCCCGCCAGCCGCGGTAGCGCCGGGTCAGGCGCCTGGTGCGCAGCTGGTCGGCGATCAGCGTCCACAGCGGTGAAGCCTGAGGCTGCAGCGGCTTGCCGGCGGCCATGCGCTGCAGCTGGCGGCGCACCAGGGCCATGGTCGCCAGGCCCACCAGCACCTTGTCCTTCCAACCCACCTGGGGCCGTGGCGCGACGCTGCCCTGCCCTGCCTGCCAGTCGCGTGGCAGTTCCGGGGCCATCGCCAGCGCCGTGCCCAGGCCGACCAGGGCCACGCCGCCGGCCAGCACGGCCTCGGCCACGGCCGGGCGGGTGATGCCGCCGGTCGTCATCAGCGGCATGGTGGCCACGCCGGCCAGCTCGCGGGCGAACTCCAGGAAATAGGCCTCGCGCGCCAGCGTGCGGCCGTCGGCCGTGCGGCCCTGAAATGCCGCAGGCATCGCCGTCCCCTCGGGGGACCGACCGGGCTGGCGGCGTTCAGCACGCCAGACCGGGCGAGGGGCAAACAATTTCAGGCCTTGATGTCCAGCAGGGCGCCGGTGGTGTTGATCTGCGTCTGCAGCACCTTCAGGTTGGCCACATAGGCATAGGCGGCGGACTGCTGTTCGACGATCTCGTTGGCCGGATTGATCTCGCGCTCAGGCACCTTGTCGACGTTGGTCGGCTCGGCGCTGGGGCGGCTCTGGTTGGTCGCAGCCAGGTTGGCGATGTTCGCCGACGACGCGCGCAGGCGCTCGTTCGCGGACGAGATACCTGTCAGAGCGGTGGACATGGCGACGTTCATCGGGATTCAGTTCAGTAGCGCTTGGGCCGTACATCGGCAACGCCTGAGTGAACTTTAGAACAAAAGGCGAAAAACCCCGCATTTCCGGGGATCACCACCTCCGCAAGCGTGCTTTTGTTCCGGGCCGAGCGCTGGGCCGCTCCCGAGCCGGCCCCCTTGGCGATGTGCTTGCGGCTCAATGCCGCAAGCATCGCCGTCCCCTCTGGGGACCGATCAGGTTCGCGCGCGTTCAGCGCCGCGAGACTGGGCGAGGGGCCAGTTTCAGCCCGCGAGTTCCTCGAAGCCGCCGGCGGAAACAAACACGCGGACGCTGTCGCCGCCCGCCGCCTTGGCCTCGGTGCAGGCCAGGGCTGCGCCGCCGAGCACGGCGTCCACCGTCATCAGCGTCGGCTGGATCTGCACGACGCCCAGCGACGCCTTCACGCGGGTGCGGTGCAGGCCCCAGCGCAGCCGGTAGCTGGCGACGGCGGAGCGCACCTTCTCGGCAATGATCTGGGCGTAGTGCTGGTCGCAGTCGGGCAGCAGGATGGCGAAATGGTCTTCCTCCAGGCGGGCAACCAGGTCGGAGGCCCGCACCTTGCCGATCAGCATCTGGCCCAGGCCGTAGAGGAAATGGTCGCCCACCTCGGCGCCCATGTCCTTGATGACCTCGCCGAAGCGGTCCACGTCCAGCCACAGCACCGAGACCGGCTCGTTGCGGCGGCTGCCGACATGCTCGCCCAGGCGGCGTTCGAATTCGCGGCGGTTGGCCAGCTCGGTGATGGTGTCGTGCTTGGCCGTCCAGGTGGGCTGCAGGCGCTGCGCGCGCGCGGCGCTGACGTCCTCGACGATCCACAGCGACTCGCCCATCGGCGCGTCCCAGTGCACCGGCGTGGCCTGCAGGCGGCCCCAGAAGCGGTGGCCATCGCGCTTGACGTATTCGATCTCCTCGTCCAGCGGCCGGCCGGCGGCAAAAGCGGCGTCGGCGCGCTCCTGCAGGGCCGTGTGGGCGAGGTCGGTGGTGTGCACGACCCGCGTGGCCTGGCCGGTCAGGTCGGTGTCGTCACCGAAGCCGAACATGTGGTTGAACTCCTCGCTGACGACCTCGAAACGCTGGCCGGAGACGAAGGCGACGGCTGTCGGCGCGCGTACCAGCAGGGCACGCAGGCGGGCAGAGGTGGTGTCCTCGGTCGAGGCGGGAGTAGCGCTGCTCATGGGGGTCTCCGGGTCGATCTTCTAGGCCCGACTATCGCAGGACTGCCGGGTTTCGACCATGACGTGCATCACGGCGTTAGAGTCCGCGTCCTTGCCGTACCACGGCGCCTTGACACCACGAGACGATGCGCTTGCTTCCGGTCTCCTTGCTTGCCCTGCTCAGCGGCCTCACCCAGGCCCAGCAGCTCAGTGAAATCCCTCAGGGTCTGCGCGACGCCACACCACGCTGGCATGCCCTGACCGGCGCCCGCCTCGTGCTGGGACCGGGCCAGGTCGTCGAGAACGGCACCCTGGTCATGAAGGATGGCGTCATCGTCGCCGTCGGCGCCGATGTGAAGCCGCCGGCCGGCGCCAAGGTCTGGGCGCTGCAGGGCCGAACCGTCTATGCCGGCTTCATCGACGCGGCCAGCAGCCTCGGCCAGGGACGCGTCGAGCCCCCCAAGGCCAGGGGCCAGACGCCCGGCCAGCGCTGGGTGCGCAGCGAATTCCGCCAGGCCGCGGCGCTGGAGATCAAGGCCGAGGACGTGCGCGCCGCACGCGAACAGGGCTTCACGACCGCCCTGTCCCTGCCGCCCACGGGCGCGGTCTTTCGCGGCCAGAGTGCGCTGATCAGCCTTCGCGACGGCGGCGATGCGCGCAGCCTGGTGCTGGCCAGCGACGTGGCCCAGCATCTGGCCCACGAGTACACGACCTTCGACTTCGAGAGCGGCGGCCGCTCCGGCAACCTGAGCTACCCGACCTCGCTGATGGGCAGCATCGCGCTGCAGCGCCAGACCTTGCTGAACGCCCAATGGGCCGCCGGCCCCGCGCCCAAGGGTGAGCGGCGCGAGTTCAACACCAGCCTCAGCGCCCTGGCGCCGGCGCTGTCAGGCAAGCAGCCCGTCGTGCACGAGGCCCTGGACGAGGAAGACCTGCTGCGCATCGCCAAGCTGCGCGACGAGTTCGGCCTGAAGCTGATCGCCCAGGGCACCGGCCACGAATACCGCAAGGCCGCCCAGCTCAAGGCCCTGGGTCTGCCCGTCATCCTGCCCCTGGCCTATCCGGCCGCCCCCGAGGTCGAACAGCCCGAGAGCGCGCTGGACGTGCCGCTGCAGCTGCTGCAGCACTGGGAGAGAGCGCCCGGCAATGCCGCGGCCCTGCAGGCGGCCGGTGTCGAGTTCGCGATCTCGACGCAAGGCCTGAAGGACGTGAAGAAGGACTTCTGGCCGCGGCTGCGCCAGGCCTTGCAGCGCGGGCTCAAGCCCGAGGCCGCACTGGCCGCACTGACGACGACGCCGGCCAGGCTGCTGAACCAGCCGCGGCTGGGGCGGCTCGCGCCGGGCCAGCTGGCCGACGTCATCGTCGCGAGCGGCGACCTCTTCGCCAGCGAGCAGGCCGAGGTCGAGATCGCCTTCGTCGACGGCCAGCCCTTGCCGACCGAAGCCTGGGAGCGCTTCGATGCCCGTGGCCGCTGGACCGTGAAGACCGCCGGCGGTGCCGAGGTGAACTGGCAAATCGCCGGCACGCGGGCCAAGCCCACGCTGCAGGTCGACGGCAAGGCCTGCGAGCTGCAGCAGCGTGGCCGCGAACTGCTGCTGCGCTGGCCTTGCGAAGGCGGCAGCAGCAGCCTGCGCCTCGAAGGACGGGGCACAACGCTGGTGGGTGCGCTGACGCTGGCCGACGGCCGCACCCAGGCCTGGACGGCCACGCGCGTCGCGCCCTTCGAGCCGCCGGCACCCAAGCTGCCCCTGGTCGCCTCGCCCTCACCCGCCACCTTCCCGGCCGGCGTCTTCGGCCGCGCCACGCCGCCCGAGCGGCCGGCCGCCGTGCTGGTGCGCAACGCGACGGTCTGGACCAGTGCCGCGGCCGGCAATCTGGAAGCCACCGACCTGCTGGTGCGCGACGGCCGCATCGCCGCCATCGGCAAGGGCCTGGCCGCGCCGGCCGGCGCCGTCGTCATCGATGCGGCGGGCAGGCATCTGACGCCCGGCCTCATCGACGCCCACTCCCACACCGCCGTCCACCGCGGCACCAATGAGTTCGCGCATTCGGTGACGGCCGAGGTGCGCGTCGGCGATGTGGTGGATGCCACCGACATCAGCCTCTACCGCCAGCTCGCCGGCGGCGTGACCAGCAGCAACCTGCTGCACGGCTCGGCCAATGCCATCGGCGGCCAGAACCAGGTCATCAAGCTGCGCTGGGGCCTGGACGCCGAGGCGCTGAAGTTCGAGGGCGCCGTGCCCGGCATCAAGTTCGCGCTGGGCGAGAACGTCAAGCGCGCCAACTTCCCCGCCGCCGCCGACGCCGACCCGCGCTACCCGGCCACGCGCATGGGCGTGGAGCAGGTGATGCGCGACGCCTTCCTGGCCGCCCAGGCCTACCGCGAGCGTCGCAAGGCCGACCCGCACACGCGCCGCGACCTGCAGATGGACACCCTGGTCGAGCTGCTGGAGAGGAAGCGCGTCATCCACATCCACAGCTACCGCGCCGACGAGATCCTGATGTTCATCGCGCTGGCCCGGCAGTTCGGCCTGGACGTCGCCACCTTCCAGCATGTGCTGGAGGCCTACAAGGTCGCGCCCGAGATCGCGTCCATCGGCGCCGGCGCCTCGGGCTTCTCGGACTGGTGGGGCTACAAGGTCGAGGTGCAGGACGCCATTCCCTACAGCGGCGCGATGACGCGCAAGGCCGGGGTGCTGACCAGCTTCAATTCCGACAGCGACGAACTGGCCCGCCGCCTCAACACCGAGGCCGCCAAGTTTCTGCGCTATGGCGGCAAGGACTGGGGCTTGAGCCCGCCCGGCCGCCCCAAGGGCGAAATCCGGAGTGCGGAGCACGAGGAAAGCCGATCCCTCGAGGCCGAGGCGCTGAAGTTCGTGACCATCAATTCGGCGAAGCAGCTGCGCATCGATGCCCGCGTCGGCTCGCTGGAGGTGGGCAAGGACGCCGACTTCGTCATCTGGAGCGCCAATCCCTTGTCCAGCGCCGCCCGGGCCGAACAGACCTGGATCGACGGCCGCCGCTATTTCGACCGCGGCGAGGATGCGCAGCTGCGCGAACGCGACCGGGCCGAGCGCGCCCGCCTCGTCGCCCTGGCCCTGCCCGAGCGCGCCAAGGCCGCGGCGCCCCCCGAGGGCCGACCGGCGACACCGGTCACCGCGGCCCTGGATCAGCTCGAACTGCAGCGCTGGCTGCACCAAGCCAACCGCGACCGCCACAGCTATTTCGGCGGCGACGCCTGGCATGAATGCACCGTGGACGCGTACTGACATGAAGCTCGCACTCATCACCACCTTGCTGGCCGCCGCCTTCACCGCCCAAGCCACGCCCAACACACCGCCCCCGCCGCAGCGCGAGCCGCTGCTGCTGCGCAACGCGGTCATCCACCCGGTCAGCAGCCCCGTCATCGCCAACGGCAGCCTGCTCATCGAAGCCGGCAAGATCCGCGCGATCGGCGGCGCCGAGCTGGCCGCGCCCGCCGGCGCCAGGACCATCGACCTCGGCGGCCGCCATGTCTACCCCGGCATGGTCGCGGCCAACAGCAGCCTGGGCCTGGCTGAGATCCGGTCTGTCAGCGCGTCCGTGGACAGCAGCGAGACCGGCGCGCTGAATCCGAACGCACGGGCCCTGGTGGCCTTCAACGCCGACAGCGAGCTGCTGCCCGTCACGCGCGGTGGTGGCGTGCTGACGGCCCTGTCGGTGCCCGACGCCGGCCGCAGCGGCCTCATTGCCGGCACCTCGGCCCTGCTGCAGCTGGAAGGCTGGAACTGGCAGGACATGGCCCTCATCCCCGAGGTCGGCCTGCACATCGCCGTGCCGCGGCTGCGGCTGAACAGCGCCCTGTTCCCCACCCAGCCCGACGCGCGCCTGGCCGAGATGCGCCGCTCGACCGAGGCCCGGCTCAAGCTGCTGGATGATGCCTTCGAGTCCGCCAAGGCCTACGCCCTGGCCCGCGCGGCCGACGCCAGCATGCCGGTGGACACGCGCTGGGATGCCATGCGCCCCGTGCTGCCGGCCACGCCGGGCGCGCTGCCGGCACGGCCAGTCTTCATGCATGCGGACGACCTCGCGCAGATCCGCTTCGCGCTGGACTTCGCCGCACGCCATGGGCTGAAGCTCGTCATCGTCGGCGGCGCCGATGCCTGGCGCGTGGCCGACACGCTGCGCGCCCGCGACGTGGCCGTCATCATCGGCGGCCTGCTGCGCCTGCCCATGCGCCGCGACGATCCGCCCGATGCCCTGTTCAGCCTGCCGGCCCAGCTGGCTGCGGCCGGCGTGCGCTATTGCATCGCCGACGGCGGCCGCGATTCGACCAATACGCGCAACCTGCCCTTCGAGGCCGCCCATGCCCGCGCCTTCGGCCTCAGCGACGACGAGGCCCTGAAGGCCGTGACGCTGTATCCGGCCCAGATCCTCGGCATCGCCGACAGGCTGGGGTCCCTGGAGGTCGGCAAGCTGGCCACCCTCTTCGTGGCCGACGGCGATCCGCTGGAGCCGACGACGCGCATCGAGCGCGTCTTCGTCCAGGGGCGTGAGGTGGAGCTGAGCGACCGGCAGACCCAGCTGCGGGACAAATACCTGAAGCGCTAACTCAAAAGCCCAGCAGGGGCGGGACCATCAGGCAGACGATGGCCGCCAGATAAGCCAACGGCAAGGTGCAGGCGGCAATCCCGACCGAGGCCCGCCCCTGGCTCCACCGGTACAAGGCGAAGCCGGTGAAGCACAGGATGAACAGCCCGCCCACGGTCCAGACCACATAGATGCCGCCCGGCGTGCCGTCCCCATGGACGGCCAGCACGCCCGCGCCAAACACCAGCACGGCGTTCACCGCCGTCACGGCAAAGATGCCGAGCAAGGGAAGCAGGCTCAACCCGCCTGCTTCCGGCTTCATGGGGCGATCTGCTCGGCGTAGTCGTACAGCGCCGACAGGATCGCCTCGCCGCGCTCATCGGCCTGCTCTTCGAACTTTTGGCCGAGCTGGTCGATGCGCTCCATGAAGGCCGCCAGCGTCTGGGCACCGCCCTCGCCTTCATGCAGCCGTGCGGCCAGATGGTTCTGCCAGCGCTCGGCCTCGTCCGTGGACAGGCTGGCGGGGAAGTTGCGCGCTCGCCAGCGGAAGACCAGTTCGTCCAGGCGCCCGTCCTGGAAGCCCAGCTTGCCCTGGGCCGCGCGCTCGGCGAGCTGGGCGGGCGCTGTCGTGCGCACGCGGTTCAGCGCGCGGCGGTCCTCGTTGCCGATGAAGCCGCCATAGAGGTCTTCGTCCACGTCGGCCGGCGCGAAGGGCTCGCGCTGGAAGACGTCCAGCCACAGGCCGTCCAGCAGCCGCCCCTTCTCCGCCAGCAGCTTCGCGTTCGCGAGCTGGGCCTCGACGTCATGGCCCCAACGCTCCGCCATCGCCGGGCTGAGTGTCTTCAGGTTGCCGATGACGATGGGGCTCTTGTTGACGTGGATGGTCTTGATCGGCAGGCGCGTGACGCCCTCGGGCAAGGCCTCCTGCTTGCTGAACATGCGCTCGCGGATGGCCGCGGCGTTCAGCGTCAGCAGCTCCTCGGGCGAGGCCGAGCAGTCCCAGACGATGAGCTCGTTCTTGTTGGTCGGGTGAGGCGCCAGCGGCCAGACCATGGCGATGCAGCCACGTTCCGGCCCATACATGCCGCTGATGTGCAGAAAGGGTTTGCCGATGCCGATCTCGTCCCACACCGCCTGCTTGCTGCGCAGCTTGACGCAGAAGTCCCACAGCTTGGGCTGCGCGTTGCGCAGCTTGCGCGCCAGCGCCACGGTGGCGCGCACGTCGGACAGCGCATCGTGGGCCGCTTCGTGGGCCACGCCGTTGGCGATGGTCAGATGCTCGAGCTTGAAGCTGGGGCGGCCGTCTTCGTGCTTGGGCCACTCCAGGCCGTCGGGGCGAAGCGCATAGGCGCAGCGCACGACGTCCAGCAGGTCCCAGCGGCCGCAGCCGTTCTGCCATTCGCGGCCATAGGGGTCGATGAGGTTGCGCCAGAACAGATGGCGCGTGACCTCGTCGTCGAAGCGGATGCTGTTGTAGCCCACGCCGATGGTGCCGGGCAGGGCCAGCACGGTCTCGATGGCGGCGGCGAACTCGTGCTCGGGCACGCCCTGCTGCAGGCAGTGCTGGGGCAGGATGCCCGTCAGCAGGCAGGATTCGGGGTCGGGCAGGTAGTCGGGTGCCGGCTGACAGTACAGCATCAGCGGCTCGCCGATCTCGTTGAGCTCGGCGTCGGTGCGCAGGCCGGCGAACTGGGCGGGGCGGTCGCGGCGCGGGACGCGGCCGAAGGTCTCGTAGTCGTGCCAGAAGAAGGTCAGGTCGCTCATGCCGGCACGATAGCCGATGCCCCGATGGGGCCAGGGCTCAGAGAATGCCGAACTGCATCTTCAGCACGTACTGCATATTGCAGGGCTTGCCGGCGCAGACGGCGGGCTTGAAGGCCGTGCCGGCCAGCACGCGGGAGGCGAAACGGGCGAAATCGGCATCGACCTTGCCGAAGGAGTCGACATGCCTGACCTTGCCGGTGCTGTCCACGTCGGCCACGAGAGTCAGGGTGCCCAAGGGCGCGCCCTTCTCGGCACCGCGATGGAAAGCGGAGAAGATGGGCATCAGACCGTCGGCGGGAAACGGCGGCTCGTCGGCCTCGGGCATGCCCTCGTAGTTGGAGCGGACCATGGCCTTCTCCGCGGCATCCAGTTCGGCGTAGCGGCGGTTCAGTGGCAGGCCCTCGGCGCGCGCGGCGGTGCGGCCGAGACGGGTGCCCGTTTCCTCGACGCGGAATTCGTACTGCTTGCGTGGCAGCTCCTGGGCGACGGCGCCTTGAGTGCAGGCCGCCAGCAAGCAGCAAGCCAGGGTTGGGCCAAGGCGGAAGGACATTGCGGACACTCCTGGGGTGCTCTGGAAAAGGGCCCGCACGATAACGGATGCAGTCCGCTGCCTGGCGGCCTACATTGCGCACGATTCACCTCGCCGAGTCTTCTTGGACATGAAAGCCCCCTGCCTGGCCGCGTCGCTGTGCATCGCCCTGGCGGCGCAGGCCGACGACGCCATCTCGCCCGACCGGCCCGACTTCACCAATGGCCCCGACGTCATGGCCGCGGGGCGGCTGCAGTTCGAGACCAGCGGCGCCTGGCAGCGCGAGGCCTCGATGAGGCTGCGCTTGACGCCGACACTGCTGCGGCTGGGTGTCGGCCATGATCTGGAGCTGAGGCTGGAGACCGACGGCGCGCTGCGGCAGCGTGGCCCCGAAGCCCGTGGTCGCGGCGATCTCGCCCTCGGCTTCAAGTGGCAGATGCAGGAGGGCGACGCCGCCCAGCCCGGCCTGGGCTGGCTGTTCAACCTGCAGACGCCCACCGGCAGCGGTGTGTTCAAGGGGCGGGGCCTGCGGCCGGCCCTGAGCTTTCTGGCGCAATGGGAACTGCCTGCGGGCTATTCCCTCGGTGCGATGGCAGGCCTGGTGACGGACCGCAACGACGCCGACCAGCGCTACACGGCCGCCGTGTTGTCGGCCAGCCTGGGCCTCCCGCTGGGCGAGAGGCTGCGTGGTTTTGCCGAGATCGCCGGCCAGCAACTGGCTTCCAGGCGCAATGGCGGCAAGGTGGCCACGGCCGGAACCGGCATGGCCTGGCAGCTGACGCCTGACGCCGAGGTCGACGCCGCGGTTTTCCGCGGCCTGAACCGGGACACGCCCGACTGGGCCTGGACGCTGGGCCTGTCGCTGCGCTTCTGATGCGCGGCGCTAGATGCCGTCGAACTGCATCTTCAGCACGTATTGCATATTGCAGGGCTTGCCGGCGCACAGGCCAGGCTTGAAGGAAGTGGATGCCAGCACCCGGGCCGCGAAGCGCGCGAACTCGGCATCGACCTTGCCGAAACTGTCCACATGCCTGACCTTGCCGGTGCTGTCCACGTCGGCCACCAGCGTCAGCCTGCCCAGGGCTGCCTGCCTGCCGGTCTGGACGGCCATGAAGACGGGCAGCAGGCCGTTGGCCGGATAGGGCGGCTCGTCGCCGGCCGGCATGCCTTCGTATTGGGATCTGACCTTGGCCTTCTCGCCGGTGTCCAGCTCCGCATAGCTGCGGTTCAGCGGCAGGCCGTCGGCGCGGCCGGCGGTGCCCAGCACATGCGTGCCCACCTCGGCGACGCGCAGTTCGAACTGCTTGGGCGCCTGGGCCTGGGCCAGGCCGGCTGACAGAACAAGACAGAGGCCGGCCGCGAGTTGTCCATTCATGGCGATCCCCGGTGGATTGGGAACTGAAAGATAACCCGACGGCCCGCCGCCGTTCAGCGCTTCTTGACGACGACGCTGCCGATGGAATAGCCAGCGCCGAAGGAGCAGATCACGCCGGCATCGCCGGCCGCCAGGTCGGCGCGGTGATGGTGGAAGGCGATGATGGAACCGGCCGAGGCCGTGTTGGCGTACTCGTTCAGGATCAGCGGCGCGACGTCGTCGCCGGCATCGGCACCGACCAGCTTCTTGATGACGAGCTGGTTCATGCCCTGGTTGGCCTGATGCAGCCAGTAGCGGCGCATCTGCGTCGGCTCCAGGCCCAGCTTGTGCAGATGCGCCTCGATGTGGGCCGCGGCCATGGGCACGACTTCCTTGAAGACCTTGCGGCCCTCCTGGTAGAAGGTCAGGTCGCGGGCACTCGGGTCGCGGTCCTCGGCGCGGTTCATGAAGCCGAAGTTGTTGCGGATGTTGCTGCTGAACTGCGTGGCGAGCTGGGTGCCCAGGATCTCCCACTGGTCAGGGCCGCTGGCCGTTTCGGCGCGCTCGACGATCAGCGCCGTGCAGACGTCGCCGAAGATGAAATGGCAGTCGCGGTCGCGCCACTCGAGATGGGCCGAGGTGATCTCGGGGTTGACGACCAGCACGCACTTGGACGCGCCCGAGCGCACCGCGTTGAAGGCCTGCTCCAGCGCGAAGGTGGCCGAGGAACAGGCCACGTTCATGTCGAAGCCATAGCCGCCGGCACCCAGGGCCTGCTGGATCTCGACCGCCATGGCCGGGTAGGCGCGCTGCATGTTGGCGCTGGAGCAGAGCACGGCGTCCACGTCGGCGCCGGTCTTGCCGGCCTGGGCCAGGGCCTGGCGGGCGGCATCGGCGGCGATCTCGGCCATCAGCGAGATCTCGTCGTCGCCGCGCGGCGTGAAGCGCGGGTACATGCGGGCCGGGTCCAGCACGCCGTCCTTCTCGATGACATAGCGCTGCTTGATGCCCGAGGCCTTCTCGATGAACTCGACGCTGGAATGTGTCAGGGCGGCACGCTCGCCGGCCGCGATGGCCGCGGCGTGCTCGGCGTTCTGCAGGTCGGCATAGGCATTGAAGGCCTCGACCAGCTCGGCATTGGTGATGACGTGGGGCGGGCGGTAGATGCCGGTGCCGGAAATGACGACGGGCGGGAATGAAGCTTGCATGAGGAGGACGCCCTGTTGATGTACGAAGCCTGAAATTTTATCGAGCCATGCTGGTGCGCCGACTAAGCACTAGCCTGGGGACCCATGCACGAAGACAGTTTGCTCCCTCCCGACGACGCGCTGCGCCTGGCCCTGCACAACGAGGTGCATGCCCGCCCGCCGGCACGCATCCGCCTGCCGGCCGTCATCCTGCACATCGCCGTGCTGAACGACGGCGTCAGCCGCGCCGACGAGCATGCCCATCTGCGCCAGCTGCCTGGCCAGCAGGACTTGGCCGAAGAGGCGCTGAACGCCAACTTCCTGCGCCTGCGCTGCGGCGAGTTCTCGCTGAAGTGGGAGCGCCATGCCGAGTTCACGCGCTACTCGGTGGTGCAGCCGCTGCCGGCCGATGCCGAGCCCAGCGCCCAGACCCTGGACGCCCTGCCCCTGCGCGCCGCGCCCGACTGGCTGGGCCGCATCCCGGGCCGCACCTTCGCGGCCATCAAGCTGGTCATGCTTGAGCGGCCGCTGACCTTCGCCCCCAGTGCCCTCAATGAAGCCCGGGCCTGGTTCGGCGCACATGCCGTTGTCGCCTCGACCATGGGCGGGCATTCGCTGGTGGTGACCGACTTCTGCCTGCGCGCCACCGGTTTCGAGCACATCGTCGTGCTGGCTGAGCCGGGCACGCCCGAGACCCGCGCCGGGCGCATCTGCCAGCGCCTGCTGGAGCTGGAGACCTACCGGCTGATGGCGCTGCGCGGCCTGCCCGCCGCCAAATCGCTGAGCTCCACGCTGGCCGAGGTGGAGGCCACGCTGGCCAACATCACGGCGCGGCTGGAGCAGCGCGGCGCCTCGGAGGCCGAGCTGCTGGACGACCTGATCTCGACCGCCGCCCGCATCGAGCATGCGACGGCCTCGCACCAATACCGCTTTGCCGCCACCCAGGCCTACCAGGCCATCGTCGAGCAGCGCTTCGCCGAGCTGCACGAGGGCAAGGTGGCGGGCACGCAGTCGCTGGGCGAATTCATGCTGAGGCGGCTGTCGCCGGCCATCGCCACCGTCACCGCGACGGCCCAGCGCCTGGCCGGCCTGTCGCAGCGCATCTCACGCGCCAGCGCCCTGCTGCGCACGCGGGTGGACATCGCCACCGAGGCTCAGAACCAGCAGCTGCTGGCCCAGCTTGGCGAGGGCCAGCGCACCCAGCTGCGCATGCAGGCCACGGTGGAAGGCCTGTCCCTGGCGGCCATCACCTATTACGTCGTCAGCCTGCTGCTCTATGCCTTCAAGGCGCTGAAGGCCGAGGGCTGGCTGCCGGTGCAGCCCGAGCTGGCGGCGGGCGCGGCGATTCCCGTCGTGCTGCTGGCCGTCTGGCAGACGACGCGGCGCATCCACCGCAAGATCTTCAACCACTGAGCTGCACATCCAGGCCCGGCAGCCGCAGCGCGTCGAGCTGGGCCGGGTCGGCCTGGGGCGTGACGATCAGGGTGGACAGGGATGACAGCGGCGCGACGCGATAGGGCGAGACCTTGCCGAGCTTGTCGCTGCTGGCCATCAGCACCGTCTCGGCGGCGCTGGCCATCAGCAGGGCCTTGACCTGGGCTTCTTCCGCGTCGCCGGTGGACAGGCCAAAAGCCGCCTCCACGCCCGTCACGCCGAGGAAAAAGCAATCCGCGCGCAGCGCCTGGATGGCCTGGGCGACGCCCGCGCCGACGGCCACGCCGGAATGCTTGAAAAGGCGGCCGCCGAGCATCAGCACCTCCACGGTCGGGTGCTCGATCAGGGCTGCGGCGATGACGGGGCTGTGCGTGGCTACCGTCACACGCAATGTGGCCGGCAGTTGCCGGACCATGGCCAGGGTGCTGGTGCCGCCGTCGACAAAGACGAGCTGGCCGTCGGCAATCAGCGAGGCCGCATGCCGGCCCAGCGCCTGCTTCTCGTCGACCGCGATCGTGCTGCGCCTTGCCAGATTGGCCAGAGCCGGCGACAGCGGCAGCGCGCCGCCATGCACGCGCTGCAGCGCGCCGTGCGCGGACAGGTCGCGCAGGTCGCGGCGGATGGTGTCCTCCGAGACCTGCAGGCGCTCGGCCAGCTCGCGGGCCAGCACACGGCCGGCCCGCTGCAGTTCTTCCAGGATGGCGAGGTGGCGTTGCTCGGTCAGCATCTGCGGGATTGCATGGTTTTGCGCGATTGTGCATGATTTATTCTCAAATCAGGAAACAACATGCACGACCAGATCGATTCACGCATTGCCGACCTGCCCCTGCCCGAACGCGTGCGCGTCCGGCAGGAGCGCCTGCTGTCCGACAACTGGTACACGCTGAAGACCACCCGATTCGACTTCCTGCGCAACAGCGGCGAATGGCAGACCCAGGACCGCGAAACCTATGACCGCGGCAACGGCGCCTGCATCCTGCTCTACCAGCGCGCGCGCCGCCGTGTGATGCTGACGCGGCAGTTCCGCTATCCCGTCTTCGTGAATGGCTGGCAAGAGCTGATGGTGGAAGCGGTGGCCGGGCTGCTCGACGCCAACGATCCCGTCAGCTGCATCCGCGCCGAGGCCGAGCAGGAAGCCGGCGTGAAGCTGCGCGAGGTGCGGCCACTGTTCGAGTCCTACATGAGCCCGGGCTCGGTGACCGAGAAGCTGCACTTCTTTGCGGCGGAGTACGAGGACGGCGATCTGGTGGGCGCAGGCGGCGGTCTCATCGACGAAGGCGAGGACATCGCCCGTTTCGAGATCGGCTTCGACGAGGCCATGCGCCAGGTGGAGGCTGGCGAGATCGTCGATGCCAAGACGATCATGCTGCTGCGCTGGGCCGAGCGCCACGTCTTCGGGCCGCCGCCGCGTCAGGGCCCGCTGCTGGTCTTTATCGCTGGCCCCTGCCGCAGCGGCACCGGCGACCGCGAGGACTTGATCGCGGCCAACGTGAAGGCCATGCAGGACGCCGCGGTTCAGGTCGCATCACGAGGCCATGTGCCGCTGCTGGGCGAATGGATCACGCTGCCCTTGATTGAAGCGGCGGGAGGTCAGCGAGGCGACACGACCTGGGATCGCTACTTCCATCCGCACGCCCAAGCCCTGCTGGAACGCTGCGATGTGGTGCTGCGAATCGGCGGCGATTCGACAGGTGCCGATGCCATGGTCAAAGCGGCATTTGCGCGTCAACTGCCGGTGATTTACGGCTTGGATTCACTCGTCGCTCAGCCTGCGTAGAATCAATCACCGGGCCCAAATTTTGTCTTCGGCCCGGCGCGTCGCGCCTTAACTTCGCCAGCGAAGTTAGCCTGCGACGCGACGGCCTCCCGGCCGTCGAGGGCGCCAGTCCTCATGCCGAAGCAAGTCAAGCGCTCGCAGCCCAGGTCGCGCACTGCCAAACGCGCGCCGCAACTGTGAACTTGAATCATGGAAATCTTCGACTACGACAACATCCTGCTGCTGCCGCGCAAGTGCCGCGTGGACAGCCGCTCCGACTGCGACACCTCCGTGCAGTTCGGCCCGCACCGCTTCAAGCTGCCGGTCGTGCCCGCCAACATGAAGACCGTCGTGGACGAGCCCATCACCGAGCTGCTGGCCCGCGAGGGCTACTTCTACGTGATGCACCGCTTCGACCTCGACAGCCTGGCCTATGCCAAGGACATGCGCGACAAGGGCCTGCTCGTCAGCTTGAGCGTCGGCGTGAAGCCGGCCGACTTTGAGCTGGTCGACCAGCTGGCCGCCGAGGGCGTCGGCGCCGACTACCTGACCATCGACATCGCCCACGGCCATGCCGAGAGCGTGCAGCGCATGATTGCCCACATCAAGCACAAGCTGCCCGACACCTTCGTCATCGCCGGCAATGTCGGCACGCCCGAAGGCGTCATCGACCTGGAGAACTGGGGCGCGGACGCGACCAAGGTCGGCGTCGGCCCGGGCAAGGTCTGCATCACGCGGCTGAAGACGGGCTTCGGCACCGGTGGCTGGCAGCTGTCGGCGCTGAAGTGGTGCTCGCGCGTGGCCACCAAGCCCATCGTGGCCGACGGCGGCATCCGCCATCACGGCGACATCGCCAAGAGCGTGCGCTTCGGCGCTTCGATGGTGATGGTCGGCTCGCTGTTCGCCGGCCACGAGGAGTCGCCGGGCACGACGGTCGAGGTCGACGGCAAGCTCTACAAGGAGTACTACGGTTCGGCGTCGGACTTCAACAAGGGCGAGTACCGCCACGTCGAAGGCAAGCGCATCCTGGAGCCGGTCAAGGGCAAGTTCGCCGACACGCTGCGCGAGATGCAGGAGGACCTGCAGAGCTCGATCTCGTATGCGGGTGGGACGCAGCTCGCCGATCTGAAGAAGGTCAATTACGTGATCCTCGGCGGCGAGAACGCCGGCGAACATCTGTTCATGTAAGCCGCATGGACTTCGCCACTTACCGCAGTCACGATGCAACTTCGCTGGCCGCGGAAGTGGCTGCCGGTCGAGTCAGGGCCGAAACCCTTCTCGACCTGGCTCTCGCCCGTCTGGCCGAAGTCCAGCCCACGCTCAACCCGGTCTGCCGGCTGATGCAAGCCGAGGCCCGCGCCCAACTTGCGCGCGGCTTGGTCAACGGGCCGCTGGCCGGCGTGCCCACCCTCATCAAGGACGTCGCCGAGGACTATGCCGGCCAGCCCACCAGCTGGGGCAGCCGGGCCCTCGCCTCCTTGCCACCGCCGCGTGAGCACGCCCATGTGGTGAAGCGCCTGCTGGATGCCGGCGTCGTCATCTTCGGCAAGACCAACGCGCCCGAGCTGGGGCTCAAGGGCGTCACCGACCCGCTGGCCTTCGGTCGCAGCAGCAACCCCTGGGACGCGACGCGCACACCGGGCGGCAGCAGCGGCGGCTCGGCAGCGGCCGTGGCGGCGGGTGTCGTCCCGATGGCCGCAGGCAATGACGGCGGCGGCTCCATCCGCATCCCCGCCGCCTGCTGCGGCCTCGTCGGCCTCAAGCCTTCGCGCGGCCGCGTGTCGGTCGGGCCGGGCCAGGGCGAGATCTGGTTCGGGGCCTGCAGTGAAGGCGTCATCTCACGCAGCGTGCGCGACACCGCGCTGGCGCCGGACATCCTCAGCGGACCCGAACCGGGTGACGCCATCGCCCTGCGCGCTCCAGCCACGACGTTCGTCGACCAGCTGCGCTCGCCGCTGCGCCGCCTGCGCATCGCCTGGTGCGCCGACTCGCCGATTGGCGAACCCGTGCACGATGAGGCCCGGCTTGCCGTGGAGCGCACGGTGGCGCTGCTCAAAGGCCTCGGCCATGTCGTCGAGCCGGCCCGCCCCGACCTCGATGGCCGAGCCCTGGCCAACAGCTTTCTGCACATCTACTTCGGCCAGGTGCCCGCGGCCCTGAGCCTCGCCGCCGCCCAGGGCGGGCGCGAGGCCGACTTCGAGCCGCTGACCCGCCTCATCGCGACCCTCGGCCGCGCCACCAGCGCCGAGCAGCTGACGCTGGAACTGCTGCGCTGGAACGGCTATGCGAGAAGCCTGGCCGCTCTGCACTCGCGCTACGACGTCTATCTGACGCCGACCCTGGCCTCGCCGCCCGTGCTGCATGGCACCGGCGATCCGCCACCCGCCCAGATCGCCGTGATGAACGCCTTGCGGGCCTCGGGCCTGCTCGGCCTGCTCAAGCGCGCCGGCCTGCTGGATGGCGTCGTGCAGCAGATGGCCACCGACAGCCTGCGCCATGTGCCCTTCACCCAGCTCGCCAACCTGACCGGCACGCCGGCCATCTCCCTGCCTCTGCACTGGACGAGCGACGGCCTGCCGCTGGGCGTGCACTTCAATGCCGCGCCGGGCGAGGACGGCCTGCTGCTGCAGTTGGCCGCGGAGCTGGAAACAGCCCAGCCCTGGTTCGACCGCGTCCCGCCCTAGCCAAAGCGCACCGAAGCCTCGAAGCCCGGCTCGGCATTGCGCAGTTCCAGCCGGCTGCCATGCGCTTCGGCCACCAGGCGGCACAGGCACAGCCCCAGGCCGACGCCGCCGCCATGGCGCGTGCGCGCCTCGTCGGGACGGAAGAAGGGCTGGCCGAGCTGAGGCAGCGCATCGGGCGGTACGCCGGGGCCGAAGTCGCGCACGCTCAGGCGCAGGCCTTCGCCGGCACGCTCCAGCCTGAGCTGCACCGCACCCAGCGCGGCATCGTTGTGCCTCAATGCGTTGTGCACGAGGTTGCGCAGGCACAGCTGCACGCGCAGCCGGTCCAGCTTCAGCGCCGGCAGATCGGCGTCGATGTGCACTTCGACACCGGGCTTGGCCTGCTCCCTCACCAGGGCGGCCAGGTCGCAGTCCGACAGCTGCAGCGCACTGTGCCCGCTGCCCAGGCGCTCGCTCTCCAGCAAGGCCGTGATGAGGTCGCGCATCTGCGCCAGTTCATCCAGCAGCGCATCGCGTGATTCGCCCTCGCCCACCAGCTCGGCATGCAGGCGCGCCCGTGTCAGCGGGCTGCGCAGCTCATGGCTGATGGCCAGCAGCAGGGCCCGCTTGCCGTCCAGCATGGCCTGGATGTCGGCGGCCATCTGGTTGAAGCGCAGGGCCAGGTCGCCGATCTCGTCGCCGTGGATGACGGGCACGCGGTGCGAGAACTCGCCGCGCCGGAAGGCCTCGGCGCCCAGGGCCAGCGCGTGCAGGGGCTGCACCATGTGGCGGATCATGCCGAAGGCCAGGCCGGTGACGATGAGCAGGGCCGGCACGGCCCACAGCAGGCCGTAGGCGCTGCCCATGCAGGCCCACAGGATGACGCTGCTGGTGCAGGCCAGCACCATGAAGACGGCGATCAGCCGCGCACCCAGCGAATACTTGAAATGGGCATGGTGGCGATGCCAGCGCTGGTGCCAGCGGTGGCGCACCCGCCAGCGGTACTCCCAGTCGCGGCTCATGCGCTGGGCGCGCTTCTTCTTCTTGCGTTCCCAGCGCTCGCGCCAGCGGTGGTCGTAAGGATGGTGCTTCACGAAGCTCGCTCCGGCAGCGCAAAGCAGTAGCCCGCGTTGCGCAGCGTCTTCAGCGCGGCCAGCGGCTCCAGCTTGCGGCGCAGGCGGCTGACCAGGATGTCGACGGCGCGCGTGAACAGCTCGGCCTCCTGGCCGCGCAGGCGGTTCAGGATGTCGTCGCGCGAGAACACCTTGCCCGGCTCACGGGCCAGCATCAGCAGCAGCTCGTACTCGGTGCCGGTCAGCTCGACCAGGCCGCTGGCGCACTTCACTTCACGGCGCGAGGTGTCGATCTCCAGGCCCTCGAAGCACAGCTTGCTGGCCGGCTGCGGCACGGCGGGCGCGGCGGCGGGCGGCGCCAGCCGGGTGCGGCGCAGGATGGTCTGCAGGCGCGCGGCCAGCTCACGCGGCTCGAAGGGCTTGGGCAGGTAGTCGTCGGCGCCCAGCTCCAGGCCGACGACGCGGTCGGTCAGGTCGCCGCGCGCCGTCAGCATCAGGATGGGCATGTCGCGCCAGGCGTCGCTGCCGGCGCGCAGGCGCTTGCAGAACTCGAAACCATCCATCTCGGGCAGCATGCCGTCCAGGATGAGGGCATCGAAGCGCTCCGCCGCCAGCCTCTGCAGCGCGGCGCTGGGGCGGGTGACGGCCTCGAGTTGCAGGTCGAAGCGGGCCAGGTACTGGGTCAGCGGCCCGGCCAGGGCCTCGTCATCGTCAATCAGCAGCAGTCGGTGCATGTCGCGAAGAATTGTGCACGGCTCGCACCAGGGTGATGGCCTTCTCGGGGCAGGCGCTGACGCAGTGGCCGCAGGCTTCGCAGGCCTCGGCATGGGGCGTGAAGGCCTGCTCCCAGCCGTGGGCCATGCCCCTGAGCTTGCCGAACAGGCTCAAGCCCTGGCGCTGCTCGGGCGCCAGCTTGCCCAGGGTGAAGACATTGAAGGGGCAGACGGCCACGCAGTCGCCCTTGCCCTCGCAACGGTTGCGATCGATAAAGGGAACGAAGCGGCCGCGCGGCTGATTGCCGCAGTGGACGTCCATCACGCATTCGCCGCGTCGCCATGGCGGCGCGACTGGCTGAAGCGCCGCATCATGAAGCGCAGCACCTGACGCTGCTCGGTGTCCAGCGAGTCGAAGAACTCGGCGAAGGACCCGATCAGGCCGGGGCCGGCGGTGCGCACCGCGTCGAGCCTGGCATCCAGCAGCTGCTGGGCCGCCTCGCGCGGGAACTGCTCGCCGGCGATCAGGCCGACGACGTCCGGTCCGCGCGCCAGGCCCTTCATGGCGTCGCGCTGGTTCTGGATCTGCTCGATCCAGCTGGCGAAGCGGCGCTGCTGCTCGTTGTCCAGGTCCAGCTTGGCGCCGACTCGGGCCATGAGGAGATGGGCGAAGCCGTCAGCATGGCGGCCGAGATGATGGCCATGGTGGCCGTGGCCAAAGTGGTGATGGAACTCGTGATGGGCGTGCATGCGACGAAAGAAGTTCATGGTGCGCTCCGTGGGTGCTCGAGACCCGGTGGTTGGGATGGCGCTCATGTTTCCGGTTAGGCCCTCGGAGAGCATCTCGACGCGGTATCGCCGGGTTTCGTTTTGTTTCGCCCTCGGCCCCATCTAGCACGCCGGCCCCGGCGATCGCCCTCCCCTAACCCGCAGGAACGTCCCGCCGCCACAACGTCAAGCGTGGCGGGCGGGATATCCCCAGGCGGCGACCGGCCGACAGGACGAAAAATAAAACGAACGGTCGTGCTTTTATCGGGGATGCCGGCCGTCTTCACACCCACCCCCGACGGAGACAACCATGACTGTTTCGATGCAGGGCTGGCGCGCGCGCGCAGCCCGGGGAGCGGCCCTGCTGGGCTGCATGTTGACCCTCGGTCTGGGCTCTGCCCAGGCCGCCAACCTGAGCTGCCGCGCCGCCACGCCGCTGGAAGCCATCACCTACACCACGCCCCTGGCCATGCCCGGCGTGATCTCGCCCAAGGACGGCACCTGCTTCATCCGCGGCCTCAAGGTCACGCGGCCGGACGGCGTGCGGCTGGCGGCCAATGTCTTCCTGCCGGCCGGCGCCAGCAGCGGCTCGGCCACGAAATACCCCACGGTGATCTTCGTCACCAGCTGGGCCGTGGCCGAATTCTTCGAATACCTGGGCCAGCAGCAGCGCCTGGCCCGCGACGGCTACATCGCCGTGGCCTACACGGCCCGCGGCTTCTGGGATTCGGAAGGCACCATTGGCGTGGCCGGCCCGGTGGACGTGGCCGACGTCAGCGGCGTGCTGAACTGGACCCTGGCCCAGACACCGGCCGACCCGGCGCGCGTCGGCGCCGCCGGCATCTCCTATGGCGCAGGGCTGTCCCTGCTGGCCCTGGGCAACGACCCGCGGCTGAAGACCGCCGTGGCGCTGTCTGGCTGGGCGACGCTGCTCGACCAGATGTACCGCAACCAGGTGCCCAACCCGACCTGGCTCAACATCCTGCAGATCTCCGGCCAGCTGACCGGCAACCTCGACCCCATCGTGGCCGAGTACAACGCCGCCATCCAGAACCCGGATACGCCGGCGTCCAAGATTGCGGAGATCACGGCCTGGGGCTGGCCACGCTCGCCCGCCAGCGTGGTGGCCGCCATCAATCAGCGCGGCGCACCGGTCTTCATCGGCAAGAACTGGCAGGACGACATGTTCTCGCCCAACTCGTCGCTGGCGATGTTCAGCCAGCTGACGGGGCCCAAGAAGCTGATGCTGCAGCCCGGCATCCACGCCTCGGCGGAGATCCCCGGCGCGCTGTTCGACGTCGACAACGTCATCTGGGACCAGGCCCACCGCTGGTTCGACCGCTGGCTCAAGGGCAAGGCCAACGGCATCGAGAACGAACCCAAGGTGTCGCTGCAGCCCAAGTTCCAGGGCTACCGCGAGACGCTGTCGACCTGGCCGGCGCCCGAGCTGCGCAACCTGGACTACCAGATCACGCCGCGCGGCGCCGTGCGCTGGGAGCTGAGCTGCCTGTGCTGGCGCGGCATCACCGGCGAGCTGCAGACCGGCAGCCGCAGCACCAGCGGCCGCGACAGCATCGGCAACGCGCTGGACACGACGGCGACGACCGGGCCCATTCCCGTACTGTCGCCGCTGGCCGAGAGCGTCGGCCTGCCCGTCATCAACCAGATGGCGACCGTGCTGCCGGCCTTTGGCGTGCGCTACGAGGGCCCCTGGCTCAGCCAGACGCTGAAGCTGCGCGGCGCGCCGACACTGAAGCTCAAGGCCGTGCCGTCGCAGAAACGCGGCATGCTGGTGGCCTATCTCTATGACGTCGACATCGCCGGCTTCGGCACGCTGATCACCCATGGCGCCCGCGCCGTGCATGCCGCCACGCCGGGCCAGTCGCAGGACTTCAGCTTCGACATGGTCGCCACCGGCTACGACGTGCCGGCCGGCCACCGCCTGGTGCTGGTGTTCGACACGCAGGACCACCTCTACGGCCCGCCGGTGCGCACCGGCGAGCGCTTCGACATGGCGCTGGACTTCGGTTCGGGCAGCCCGCTGCAGTTGAAGCTGCTGACGCGCTAAGGCGCCAAGGGGCCAAGGGGCCGCCCAGGATGCTCCCAGGGCGGCCCCTACAATCGCGGACCCCCGAAAAGCCCTCTTTTCGCCCCAGCTTCACAGCGGGCGACGCCGCGATGACCGAACTTGCCAAGTCCTTCGAACCCGCCGCCCTGGAAGCCCACTGGGGTCCCAGGTGGGAAGCCGCCGGCCTCTATGAGCCGACCCTGGACCAGGCCAAGCCCTCCTTCAGCATCCAGCTGCCGCCGCCCAATGTGACGGGCACGCTGCACATGGGCCACGCCTTCAACCAGACGGTGATGGACTCGCTGACGCGCTACCACCGCATGCTGGGCCACAACACGCTGTGGGTGCCGGGCACCGACCACGCCGGCATCGCCACGCAGATCGTCGTCGAGCGTCAGCTGCAGGCCGCCGGCCAGAGCCGCCACGACCTGGGCCGCAAGAACTTCGTCGCCCGCGTCTGGGACTGGAAGCAGGAGTCGGGCAACACCATCACCAGCCAGATGCGCCGCCTGGGCGACTCCGTCAGCTGGGGCCATGAGTACTTCACGATGGACGAGAAGCTCTCGACCGTCGTCGTCGAGACCTTTGTGCGCCTGTTCGAGGAAGGCCTGATCTACCGCGGCAAGCGCCTGGTCAGCTGGGATCCCATCCTGCAGTCCGCCGTGTCGGACCTGGAGGTGTCGTCCGAAGAGGAAGACGGCTCGCTGTGGCATATCCGCTATCCGCTGGCGGATGGCAGCGGCTCGCTGGTCGTGGCCACGACCCGCCCCGAGACCATGCTGGGCGACGTGGCCGTCATGGTCCACCCCGAAGACGAGCGCTATGCGGCCCTGATCGGCAAGCTCGTGAAGCTGCCGCTGACGGACCGCGAGATCCCGGTCATCGCCGACGACTACGTGGACCGCGAGTTCGGCACCGGCGTCGTCAAGGTCACGCCGGCCCACGACACCAACGACTACGCCGTCGGCCAGCGCCACAACCTGCCCATGATTGCGGTGCTGGACCTGCAGGCCAGGATCAACGACAACGCGCCCGAAACCTACCGCGGCCTGGACCGCTTCGTCGCCCGCAAGCGCGTGGTGGCTGACCTGGAGGCGCAAGGCCTGCTCGTCGAGGTCAAGAAGCACAAGCTGCAGGTGCCGCGCTGCGAGCGCACCGGCCAGGTCATCGAACCGATGTTGACCGACCAGTGGTTCGTCGCCACCACCAAGCCCGGCGCCGACGGCAAGAGCATTGCCGACAAGGCCATCGCGGCGGTGGACACCGGCGCGGTCAAGTTCCATCCCGAGCAGTGGGTCAACACCTACAACCACTGGATGGGCAACCTCCAGGACTGGTGCATCTCGCGCCAGCTGTGGTGGGGCCACCAGATCCCGGCCTGGTATGGCACGGGCGGCGAACTCTTCGTCGCACGCAGCGAGGAGGAAGCGCAGGCCCGCGCCAAGGCTGCCGGCTACCTCGGCGAGCTGACCCGCGACCCCGACGTGCTGGACACCTGGTACTCCTCGGCGCTGGTGCCCTTCTCGACGCTGGGCTGGCCCGAGAAGACGCTGGAGCAGGAGCTCTTCCTGCCCTCCTCCGTGCTCGTGACCGGCTACGACATCATCTTCTTCTGGGTCGCCCGGATGATCATGATGACGACCCATTTCACCGGACAGGTGCCTTTCAAGGATGTCTACATCCACGGCCTGGTGCGCGACTCGCAGGGCCAGAAGATGAGCAAGTCCGAGGGCAATGTGCTGGACCCGGTCGACCTCATCCAGGGCTGCGACCTCGACACGCTCACCGCCAAGTCGACCGTCGGCCTGCGCAAGCCCGAGACGGCGCCCAAGGTGGCCGCCCGCGTGAAGAAGGAATTCCCCGAGGGCATGCCGGCCTATGGCGCCGACGCGCTGCGCTTCACGATGGCCAGCTACGCGAGCCTGGGCCGCAACATCAACTTCGACACCAAGCGCTGCGAGGGCTACCGCAACTTCTGCAACAAGCTCTGGAACGCGACCCGCTTCGTGCTGATGAACACCGAGGGCCAAGACTGCGGCCTGGCGCATGAGCAGGGCAAGTGCCCGCCGGGGTACAACAAGTTCAGCCAAGCCGACCGCTGGATCAGCAGCGAGCTGCAGCGCGTGGAAGCGGCGGTTGCACAGGGCTTTGCCGAGTACCGCCTCGACAACGTCGCCAACGCCATCTACAGCTTCGTCTGGGACGAGTACTGCGACTGGTATCTGGAGATCGCCAAGGTGCAGATCCAGACCGGCGACGAAGGCCAGCAGCGCGCCACGCGCCGCACGCTGATCCGCGTGCTGGAGACCACGCTGCGCCTGCTGCACCCCATCGCCCCCTTCATCACCGAAGAGCTGTGGCAGACCGTGGCTCCGGTGGCCGGCCGCAAGGCGACCGACTACATCGGCCAGGCGCCCTACCCCGTCGCCCAGCCCGAGCGCATCGATGCCGCGGCCGACGCCTGGGTGGCCCAGCTCAAGGCAGTGGTCGGCACGACGCGCAGCCTGCGCAGCGAGATGAACCTCAGCCCCAGCGACCGCGTGCCACTGCTGGTGGGCGGCGACCTCTCCTTCCTGACCGAAGCGGCGGCCGTGCTGAAGGTGCTGGCCAAGCTGGCTTCCGTGGAGCTCATCGCTGACGAAGCCGAGTTCGCCAAGCAGAGCGCGACCTCGCCCGTGCTGCTGCACGGCGCCGCCAAGCTGGCGCTGAAGGTCGAGATCGACGTCGAGGCCGAACGCGCCCGCCTGACCAAGGAAAAGACCCGCCTGGAGGGCGAGATCGTCAAGATCGAGGCCAAGCTGGGCAACGAGAGCTTCGTGGCCCGCGCGCCGGCGGCCGTCGTCGAGCAGGAGCGTGCACGTCTGGCCGACTTCAAGGCCACCGTGACGCGGCTGGGCGAGCAGCTCGCCCGCCTGCAAGGCTGAGCTTCAGTAGTAGTCGACGGCCGCCTTCTTGGCGGCCTTCTTTTTTCCACTGGACGGCGCGCCCAGCAGCTCGTCCAGCCCCCGCGCCACCGCCCAGGCGGCGCGCACGCGGGACTCTCGCGTCGTCCCCGCCAGCCGCGGCGTGACTTGCAGCGTCGAGATGCCGTGCAGCGGCCGGCCCGCCTCCAGCCAGCCCGGCTCCAGGCTGTCGAACCAGGCCGCCCGCAGTTTGCCGTTGCGCAGGGCCCTTCCCAGGGCCGCCTCGTCGACGATGCCCGATTGGCTCAGGCCGACCAGCACCTGGCCGGCGCGCACGCTTTCCAGCTGGCGGTCGCCGATGAGGCCGCGAAAGCGCGGGAAATAGGGCTGCAGCAGCACCAGGCCATCGCTGTGTTCGACGAGATCGCTCAAGGACACCGCATCCATGCCCCAGCGCCCCCAGGTGGCGTCGCTCGGGTGCAGCCCGGGGTCGTAGCCGATGACGCGCGAGCCGAAGGCATGCAGCAGCTGGGTCAGCACCTGGGCCGTGGGCGTCAGGCCCAGCACGCCGATGGTCGAGCAGCCCAGCTCGCGGCCGACCTTGAGGCCGTCGCTGCCCTCGATGGGCACGCGGCGCAGCAGGCTCAGCAAGGCGCCGATGGCGAACTCCGCCTCGGCACTGGCGGTCGAGGATTGCGAACGCACCACTTCAACGTCGGCCTGGCGGCAGGCCTCGACATCGATGTTCTCGGCGCCGCCACTGGCGCGGCCGATGGCCCGCAGCGTCGGCGCGGCGCGCAGCAGCTCGGCGTCGATGCGGACTTCGGGCGGCGCCACCAGGGCGCGGGAGTCCTGCAGGGCCTCGATCAGGCCTTCGGGATCGCCCACGAGTTCAGGCGCGAAACGGGCATCATGGCGCTCGGCCAGCCACTGCACGACTTCGGCTTCCAACGGTTCCAGGATCAGGACTGTCATTCTTTGTATGTGCCCGACTCCAGGGGCAAAAGCGTCACAACCCCCGTGACACAATCTTTGCGACCCTGTCAAACCAGTGTATGCCCATGGCCTCCTCGCCCAAATCGCCGATCACCAAAGCCATCTTCCCGGTCGCCGGCCTCGGCACCCGCTTCCTGCCCGCCACCAAGGCCCAGCCCAAGGAGATGCTGCCCGTCGTCGACAAGCCGCTGATCCAATACGCGGTGGAGGAAGCCTACGCCGCCGGCGTGCGCGAGATGATCTTCGTGACCGGCCGCCACAAGCGCCCCATCGAAGACCATTTCGACATGACCTTCGAGCTCGAAGTGGCCCTGGAAAACGCCGGCAAGCAGGACCTGCTGGACGTCGTCCGCTCGGTCAAGCCCGATGACATGGAGTGCATCTATGTGCGCCAGGCCCAGGCCCTCGGCCTCGGCCACGCCGTGCTCTGCGGCCAGCGCCTGGTCGGCAACGAGCCCTTCGCCGTGCTGCTGGCCGACGACCTGATGGTGGGCGAGACGCCCATCCTGAAGCAGATGGTCGAGCAGTTCGCCGACTGGCGCGCCTCCATCCTGGCCGTGCAGGAAGTGCCGGCCGAGCACACCCGCCGCTACGGCATCGTCGCCGGCACCCCGGTCAATGACCAGCTGATGGACGTGAACCGCATCGTCGAGAAGCCGGCCCCCGAGGTCGCGCCGTCACGCCTGGGCGTGGCCGGCCGCTACATCCTGACGCCGGGCGTCTTCCACGAGATCGCCAACCAGCCGCGCGGCGTGGGTGGCGAGATCCAGCTGACCGACGGCATCGCCGGCCTGCTGCGCCGCGAGAAGGTGTTTGCCTACCGCTATGACGGCAAGCGCTACGACTGCGGCAGCAAGGAAGGATTCCTGCAGGCCAATGTCGAACTGGCCCTGGCCCACCCGCAGCTGGGCCCGGGCTTCAAGGAATTCCTGCAGAGCCTGGATCTCTGAGGCCCTGAGGCCCCGGGGGACAGGCCGCAGTGCCGTCCCCGAGTACCCAAGGTTTGTTCAGCGCCGCCTGAGCACGTGAATGAACTCGTCGGCCCGGGTTTCCTGGGCCACGAGTTCATTGCCCGTCTGGCGCGCAAAGGCCTGGAAGTCGCGCGTCGAGCTCGGATCGGTGGCGACGACGCGCAGCAGGTCGCCGCTCTGCATCTCCGCCAGCGCCTTCTTGGCCTTCAGGATGGGCAGGGGGCAGTTCAGGCCTCGGGTGTCGATCTCGCGTTGGACGTCCATCTCGTCATTCTCGCTTCAGGTCCAGCCATTGGGGTTCGATGCCTTTGGCGCGCAGCCAGGTCGCCAGCGCCTGGCCCGTCCCTTGCGGCCAGCAGCGCACGTCCTCGGGCGCGATCAGCTTGTATTCGGCCAGTTCGGGCGACAGCCTGATCTCGCCGCGCGCCGCCGCATGGTAGGCAATGATGATCTGGTTCATGCGCTGGAAGTCCCAGACGCCAAGCAGGCTCAGCGAGTCGACCTCGAGCGAGGTCTCCTCGGCGATCTCGCGGCGGATGCCGTCCTCGGGTGTCTCGCCGGCCTCCATGAAGCCCGTGATCAGCCCGAAGAAGCGTCCCGGCCAGGCGGCGTTGCGGGCCAACAAGACCTGCCCTTCGCGGTCAACGCATTCGATGACGGCCGCCAGCACCGGCGTCGGGTTGTTCCAGTGCGTGAAGCCGCAGGCCGGGCAGCGCAGGCGCTGCTTGTCGCCGCCATCCTCGGCCTGGGTGATCCAGCCCAACTGCGTGGCGCAGACCGGACAGAACTTGTACTCCGTCATGCGGGAAACACGCCCGTCGACAGATAGCGGTCGCCGCGGTCGCAGACGATGAAGGCGATGGTCGCGTTCTCGACGCGGCGCGCGATCTGCAGGGCCACCCAGCAGGCACCCGCGGCCGAGATGCCGGCGAACAGGCCTTCCTCGCGGGCCAGGCGGCGGGCCATGTCCTCGGCATCGCTCTGGCTGACCAGCACCAGTTCGTCCACGCCGCTGGGGTCGTAGATCTTGGGCAGATAGGCCTCCGGCCATTTGCGGATGCCGGGGATGCGCGAGCCCTCGGCCGGCTGGGCGCCGACGATGCGCACCGCGGGATTCTTTTCCTTCAGATAGCGCGACACGCCGGTGATGGTGCCGGTCGTGCCCATGGCGCTGACGAAATGGGTGATCTGCCCGTTCGTGTCCTGCCAAAGCTCGGGGCCCGTGGTCTCGTAGTGCACGCGCGGGTTGTCGCCATTGGCGAACTGATCGAGCACGCGGCCCTTGCCTTCGCGGGCCATCTGCTCGGCCAGGTCGCGGGCGTACTCCATGCCGCCGGTCTTGGGCGTCAGGATGAGCTCGGCGCCGAAGGCCTTCATGGTCTGGGCCCTCTCGATGGACAGGTCCTCCGGCATGATCAGCACCATGCGGTAGCCACGGATGGCGGCGGCCATCGCCAGGGCGATGCCGGTATTGCCCGACGTGGCCTCGATCAGCGTGTCGCCGGGCTTGATCTCGCCGCGCTCCTCGGCGCGCTTGATCATGCTGATGGCCGGCCTGTCCTTCACCGAGCCGGCCGGGTTGTTGCCCTCCAGCTTGGCCAGCACCACATTGCCGCGCGCCTCGGCGCCGAGCAGCCGCTGCAGGCGCACCAGGGGCGTGGCGCCGATCACGTCTTCGAGGGTCGGATAGTTCATGGCGCTGATTGTGGCCCCGCTTCAAAGTCCGAGCCTTGGCGAGTGCATAATCCAGCCCCTCGCCGTGATGGCGGGAAGCTGTTTCCGACGGGCCTCGGTGGCGAAATCGGTAGACGCAGGGGACTCAAAATCCCCCGCCGCAAGGTGTGCCGGTTCGAGTCCGGCCCGAGGCACCATCAGAAGCAGCAGCCGGTCCCTGGCATACTCAAAACGGTAAGCATCGGCCGTCCCGGTGCGAGCGCCCTCCCCGGGCGCACAGCCGCGCCACCCATGCCCCCGCTGCCCACGGTCACCAAAGCATTCCTGCTGGCTTGCGTCGGCTTTTTCTGCTTCTTCGAGCTCTTCCCCATCCTCAAGCTCTGGTTTGAGCTGTGGCCGCTCGCCTCGGGCATGTTCATGCCCTGGCAGCTGCTGACCTATGCCTTCCTGCATGGCGACTTCATGCATCTGCTGTTCAACATGCTGGGCCTGTGGATGTTCGGCGGCGAGCTGGAGCGGGTCTGGGGCCCCAAGCGCTACACGCAGATCCTGATCGCCAGTTCGCTCAGCGCGGCCCTGGTGCAACTGGCCTTCACCTGGGCCATGGGCACCAACTCACCCACCGTGGGAGCCTCGGGCGCCATCTTCGGCCTGCTGCTGTCCTTCGGCATGCTGTTCCCCAACCGCATCATCGTGCCGCTGATCCCGCCCATCCCGATGAAGGCGAAGTACTTCGTCGCCATCTTCGGCGGCCTTGAACTCATCCTCGGCTTCAGCCGCAGCAGCGGCATCGCCCACTTCGCCCACCTGGGCGGCATGCTGGGCGCCTGGCTGCTGATCAAGCACTGGCGCTCGCCGCGCCGGCGCGGTTAAAGGCCTTCTCGAGGCGTCGGATAGCGCAGCGCCAGGCGCAGCTCGCGCTTGAGGCGGTGGTTGTCCAGCCGGCGTGATTCGCTCCAGAAGCTCAGCTGCATCGCGCTCATCTGTTCACCGGCCTCGGCCCGGGTGATGCGCGTGGGCCGCGGCAGGCCGGCGAGATCGGCCGCGAGATCGAAATAGTCCCCCATCAGCAGCTGGCTGTCGTCGCAGACATTGACGGCCCGCTGAGGCAGGCCGCGCAGCAGCGCGAGCAGGCAGGCATGAGCCAGGTCGTCGGCCTGGATGTGGTTGGTGAAGACGTCGTCCTCGCGCCTGAGCACCGGCGTGCCGCGCGCCAGGCGCTCGCGCGGATGGCCACCCTCGCGGTCACGGGCGTAGATGCCGGGAATGCGCAGCAGGCTCACCCGGGTGCCGTGGCGACGGCCGAAGGCGCGCAGCTGGGCTTCGGCGTCGACGCGGCGGGCCGCGCGATCCGTCGCCGGGTTCGGCGCCCGCGTCTCATCGATGAAGGCGCCGCCACAGTCGCCGTAGACACCGGTCGTGCTCGCGTAGACGAGGGCCGCAGGTGGCCTGCGTGCGAGGGCGGCAAGCAAGTGGCGGGTGCGCTCGTCGGTGTCGCCGTTGCGAGCCGGCGGCGCGAGGTGCAGCACGAGGTCGGCCAGGCCGGCCAGGCGGGCCAAGGTCGCCGCGTCATCGAGATTGCCGACCAAAGGAATCGCTCCGGCCTGACGCAACTCCGGCGCACGCGCTGGGCTGGAGGTCAACGCGAACACGCGCCAGCGGCCCGCCAGGACTTTGAGCACGCGCAGGCCGACATCGCCGCAGCCAATGATGAGGAGTCGTGGGGTCATACCAGCGCCGCCCGGCCGCCCGAAGGCGCTGAGCGCCCCCTCGGGGGGCAGCTCGCTCTGCGAGCGTAGGGGCATATGTCAGTCGGGCAAAATGGCGGGCAGTCTACGGCCCAGCAGATTTCCGCGGGGCCGCTGCTTTTTTGGAAGCCATGTCCCACCAGATCACCATCCAGCCCGCCGGCCGCGTCTACCAGACCGAGGCCGACGACACTCTGCTTGCCGCGGCCATCCGCAATGGCGTCGGCCTGCCCTATGGCTGCAAGGACGGCGCCTGCGGCTCCTGCAAGAGCAAGCTGCTGGAAGGCGCCGTCATCCACGGCAACCACCAGCCCAAGGCCCTGTCGGCCGAGGAGGAGGCCGCCGGCTTCGTGCTGACCTGCTGCGCCCGTCCGCAGACCGACTGCACCATCGAGGCCCGCACCGTGCCCGGCGCCGGCGAGTTCCCGGTGCTCAAGCTGCCCAGCCGCGTCACGGCCATGCTGCGCCCCGCGCCCGACGTGGCCGTCCTGACCATGCAGCTGGCCGCCAACCAGAACTTCCAGTTCCGCGCCGGCCAGTACGTCGAGTTCATCCTGCGCGACGGCTCGCGCCGCAGCTATTCCATGGCCAACGCGCCGCACTCGCTGCCCGGCCAGATCGAGCTGCACATCCGCCACATGCCCGGCGGCAAGTTCACCGATCACGTCTTCGGCGCGCTGAAGGAGAAGGACATCCTGCGCATGGAAGGCCCCTTCGGCAGCTTCTTCCTGCGCGAGGACAGCGACAAACCCATCGTGCTGCTGGCCAGCGGCACGGGCTTTGCGCCCATCAAGGCCATCATCGAACGCGCCCGCCACATCGGGTCAACGCGGCCCATGGTGCTGTACTGGGGCGCGCGCAAGCAGGCTGACCTGTATCTGAACGACTGGGCGGCGCAGATCGCTGCCGAATGGCCGACGCTGACCTACCGGCCCGTGCTGTCGGAGGCCGACGCAGGCTGGACGGGTCGCACCGGCTTTGTCCATCGCGCCGTCATGGAAGATCACCCCGACCTGTCGGGCCACCAGGTCTATGCCTGCGGCGTGCCCATCATGGTCGAGTCCGCGCACAAGGACTTCGTCGCGCAGTGCCAGCTGCCGGATGAAGAGTTCTACGCCGACGCTTTCACCTCAGAGGCAGACAAACACTGATGTTCGAACCGCCCTGGACGCCCGCCGCTGAACTGGTCGACGCGCTCAGGCGCGATGGCGAGGCCGTGCTCGCACCCGACTCGCTCGGCGCACTCGGTGTCGCCGCTGCTGATCTCGACAGCCTCAAGCCCTGCTGGGACGACCTGCCGCCCGATGGTTATCTGAAGGACGGCGGCCGCTACCGCTTCCGCCGCCATGGCTGCTTCGTCGCCGACGCCGGCCAGCTGACGCTTCAGCCCCACCGCGCCCACTGGCAGCCACTGGACTACAACGCCCTGCACGGCGGCATCCAGCGCTGGTTCGTGCCGCTGGCCCAGGAGATGGTCATTTCACCCGCCTGGACGGCCCTGCTGCTCGGCCTGGCGAAGACCGCCTCGGCGCTGAAGGGCGAACAGGCCTGGTTCATCGAGGCCCATCCTTTTCGCATCGACACCAGCGACGGCATCGGCCGTCCCACGCCCGAGGGCGCCCACCGCGA
The DNA here is from genome assembly GCF_059415865.1 of Roseateles sp. GW821-FHT09H10. Taxonomy (NCBI): domain Bacteria; kingdom Pseudomonadati; phylum Pseudomonadota; class Betaproteobacteria; order Burkholderiales; family Sphaerotilaceae; genus Roseateles; species Roseateles sp. GW821-FHT09H10. Next base: position 332,702 of record NZ_JBWKOB010000005.1, read on the forward strand.
CGGCGTCGACCTGGTGGCCGTGCTGTTCGTCGGCCGCCAGGGCATCAAGGGCGGCGAATCGCGCGTCTTCGACGCCGACGGCCCGGCCGGCCAGCGCTTCACCATGACCCAGCCCTGGACAACGCTGCTGCTGGACGACGCCCGCGTCATCCACGAGACCACGCCCATCCAGCCGGTGGAGCCGGGCGAACGCGGCTGGCGCGACACCCTGGTCATCACGCTGCGCAGCGGCGGATTCCAGGGCCCCTGATCGGCCCCAGACGCCAGATCCGTAGAATCCCGAACGGCTCCACCAAAAGTGGGGCCGTTTTCTCATCTACTGCCGCGCCAAAAGCGCCCACCGTCATGACCCCGACCTCCCTCTTCGGCCTGCCCGAGCAAGCACCCCACGAGCGCGTGCTGCTCGCCACCGACCCGGCCACCGGCCTCAAGGCCATCCTCGCCGTGCACAGCACCGCGCGTGGCCCTGCCTTTGGCGGCTGCCGCCTGTGGCACTACGAATCCGAAGCCGCCGCGCTGAACGACGCGCTGCGCCTGTCCCAGGGCATGAGCCTGAAGAACGCCCTGGCCGACCTGCCCTTCGGCGGCGGCAAGGCCGTCATCCTGAAGCCCGAGGGCCAGTTCGACCGCCCCGCCCTGTTCGCCGCCTTCGGCCGCGCCGTGCAGTCGCTGAACGGCGCCTACATCACCGCCGAGGACGTCGGCACGACGACTGCCGACATGCGCGGCATGCAGGCCGTGACGCCCTATGTGAGCGGCATCCCGCGTGAAGGCGCCTTCGGCGGCGACCCCAGCCCCAAGACGGCCTGGGGCGTGTTCGTCTCCATCCAGGCCGGCGCCCGCCTCGTGCTGGGCCGCTCGTCGCTGGAAGGTGTGCGCGTCGCCCTGCAGGGCCTGGGCGCCGTCGGCTGGCATCTGGCCGAGTTCCTGCACCAGGCCGGCGCCAAGCTGGTCGTGGCTGACGTGGACGCCGCCAAGGTCGAGCGCGCCGTCGCCCAGTTCGGCGCCACCGCCGTCAGCGTGGCCGACATCCTCGCCGTTGACGTCGACGTGCTGGCGCCCTGCGCCCTTGGCGCCTCGCTGAACGAGCAGACCGTCCCCACCATCCACGCCAAGCTCATCGCCGGCGCCGCCAACAACCAGCTCGCCACGCCGACCGACGGCGACGCGCTGCAGCGCCGCGGCATCTGCTACCTGCCCGACTACCTGGTGAATGCCGGCGGCATCATCAGCGTGGCCCGCGAGTACCGCAACGAGGGCGAGGAGAAGGCCGTCATGGCCGAGGTCAGCAAGATCGCCGAGCGCGTGGAAGAGCTGCTGCAGCGCGTGCAGTCGGCCGACTCGACCCCGGCCCGCGTGGCCGACGACTGGGCCCGCTCCAAGCTCGTGCGCCTGGCCTGAGTCCAGCCCCTAGTTGGCTGGGCGGTTGCGCCCAGCCAACACCTAGAGAGCTCTCCCCAGTCCAGGGTTTGTCTCAGGCGGTTTGTCCTCCAGGTGACACAGCCGATGCGCACAATTCGCGTCGGTTACGCACGATTACGGAGACAAACACATCATGAAGAACCCACGTCCTGCGGGCCCGTTGCGCCCGCTGCTGGCGGCCATCGCACTGCTGCCGCTGGCCCTGACCGCCCAAGCCGCCGGCTACCGCTTCGGCACCCAGAGCGCCGCCTCCGAGGGCACGGCCAATGCCAATGCCGCCGAGGCCGCCGACGCCAGCACCCTGTTCGCCAACCCCGCCGGCCTGACCCGGCTCAAGGGCTGGAACTTCTCCGGCGTCATCGACTACGTCGACCCCAAGGCCAAGTTCACCGACCAGGGCTCCTATATCTCCCTGCCCGGCAGCGGCCTGCAGTCGCGCCCTACGGGCACCGTCGGCGACACGCAGACCTTCGCCAAAGCGGCCGTCGTGCCCCACTTCTACGGCAGCTACCAGGCCTCGGACACCCTGGCCTACGGCGTCGGCTTCTTCGTGCCGTGGGGCACCAAGCTCGATTACCGCCCGGACTGGGGGGGCCGCTACAACCTGCAAAAGGTCGAGCTGAAGTCCTTCTCGCTGAACCCCAACATCGCCTGGAAGGCCACGCCTGAGCTGTCCGTCGCCGGCGGCATCAACCTGCAGTACATGGAAGGCAAGCTGAAGCGCGCGACACCCTACGCTTCGGCCTACGCCAAGGGCCTGCTCGGCGCCGCCCAGCAGGCTGCCGCGGCCGGTGCGCCGGGCCTGGCGCTGCAATTGCAGCAGCAAGCAGCCCAGGTCTTCGGCAACACCGCCTATGACGGCTCGGTCGCCATCGAGGGCAAGGACTGGGGCCTGGGCTTCAACCTGTCGGCCCTGTGGGAGCCGGTCGCCGGCACGCGCGTCGGCGTGGCCTACCGCAGCAGCGTCAGCCACAAGCTCAAGGGCGATGCCGACTGGACCCAGCCGGCCAACCTGCCGCCCGAAGTGCTGGCCGCCATCACCGGCAAGCCCTACAACGGCACCTCGGCCCTGGACCACAACGACTCCGGCGCCAGCCTCGCCGTCACCACGCCCGAGTCGCTGTCCCTGCACGGCTTCCACCAGCTGACGCCGACCATCGCCATCATGGGCGACTTCACCTTCACGCGCGACTCGCGCCTGAAGCAGCTGCGCATCGACTTCGACAACTCGACGGCCGACTCCATCACGCCCGAGCACTGGAAGGACAGCACCAAGGTCTCCGTGGGCGCGCAATGGCAGGCCCTGCCCTCGCTGCTGCTGCGCGCGGGCTATGCCAAGGACCTGTCGCCCGTGCCTTCGGCCACGCGCAGCCCGGCCCTGCCCGACGCCCACCGCACCTGGCTGGCCCTGGGCGCCAACTTCGCGGTCATGGACAACGCCAGCGTCGACTTCTCCTTCGGCAAGGTCAAGCTGAAGGACGCCGCGATGAACGCGACGGACGATGCCGAAGGCGAGACGCCGTGCAACTGCTCCTACGCAACCGCACGCGGCAACTACACCACCAAGGCCACCATCTTCGGTGTCCAGTTCAACTACAAGTTCTGAGGAGGCGAACACCATGGATCGCCGCAGTTTTCTACGCCGCAGCGCCGCGCAAGCGGGCGCCCTGATCACCGCCTCCACCGCCCTGTCCAGCCTCGTCGGCTGCGGCGGCGGTGGCGACGCGGGTGCGCCCATCGAGCCCTTGCCCGCCACCTTCCCGGGCAGCAGCACGCCGCTGCCGGCCACGCCCGCCGCCAGCGGTGCGTTCAAGTTCCCGCAGTCGGTCGCCTCGGGCGACCCCAAGCCCGACGGTGCCGTGCTGTGGGCCCGCGTCGTGCCGAACTCGGCCGATGACGTGGCCAGCGCCAGCGGTGGCGGCAGCTTCACGGTGACGCTGAAGATCAGCAGCGCCGCGGGCAATGCCGCCCTGCTGGGCACGACGACGGCCCTGACCGGCACCGCCGACGCCAGCGCCGAGGTGCCCGTCTACGAGTTCTACGACCACACGCTGCGCCACCGCATCAGCGGCCTGCAGCCCAACACGGTCTACTACTACCAGTTCACGGCCGGCAGCAACAGCTCGCGCGTGGGCCGCTTCAAGACGGCCCCGGCCGCCGACGCGGACAACAGCACGCTGAATTTCGCCTTCGCCTCCTGCCAGGACTGGAGCGTGAACCACTGGGCCGGCATGGACACGCTGGCGCAGGAAAACATCGACTTCATCGTCCACCTGGGCGACTACATCTACGAGGCCGTCGGTGCGGACTACCAGGCCGGCGGCGTCGAGAGCGCCCACACGGCCCTCAGCCTGCCCGCCGGCACCACCCTGCCCACGGGCGGCAAGTACGCGACGACCATCGCCGACTACCGCTACCTCTACAAGCGCTACCGCACCGACCGCCGCCTGCAGAACCTGCATGAGCGCTTCGCCTTCGTGGCCGTCTGGGACGACCACGAGTTCAGCGACGACTGCTGGCAGGATCGCGAAACCTACGACAACGGCACGTTCAACCCGACCACCCAGGTCGGCGACAACACCGCCCAGACCTCGCGCCGCCTGGCCGCCAACCAGGCCTGGTTCGAGAACATGCCGGCCGACATCAGCTTCACGCTGGACCCCGGCCAGGGCATCACCGGCATCCGCATCTACCGCGACCTGAAGTTCGGCAAGCTGATGCACCTGGTCATGACCGACCAGCGCCTCTACCGCGCCGACCACCTGATCCCCGAAGCTGCGCCCAGCCCGCTGACGGGCCAGGCCGTGGGCTCCATCGGCGCACGCTATCTGGTGCCGCAGGCCACGCTGGCCGGCGTCGAGGCCGCCAAGCTGGCCGCCGGCGCCGCCCTGCCCGACCCGCTGGCCCTGGTCAGCGTGCTGGGTGGCGCCCAGCGCCAGTGGTGGACGCAGACGATGACGACGTCCACGGCGCTGTGGAAGGTCTGGGGCAACGAGGTCTCGCTGCTGCGCATGGGCATGGACGGCAACAAGATCCCGACCGCGCCGGCCGCCTTCAAAGCCAAGTTCGTGCTGAACGCCGACCAGTGGGACGGTTTCAACGCCGAGCGCAAATACCTGATGGGCCAGCTGCTGGCCAAGGGCGTGAAGAACGTGGTGGCCGTCACCGGCGACATCCACGCCTTCTATGCCGGCGTGGTCATGGCCGACTACGACGCCGCCACGCCAGTGCCGGCCATGGTCGACCTGGTCACGGCCGGCGTGTCCAGCAACTCCAACTTCAGCTACTTCTACAGCGCGGCCACCCAGCCGGCGTTCGCGGCACTGAAGCCGCTGGTCGCGACCAGCGAGTTCGAGTCCGAGGCCATCGCCATCCAGATGCTGAGCGCGGCCATCGCCATCGCCGCCGGCGTGACCGACCTGAGCAACACGGCCGCCATCCAGGCCGCCGTGCAGGGCGCCATCATGGCCGGCAAGGTGCCGGCCGCGGCCTTCGCGCCGACGGCCACGCTGTCCAGGGCCGTCATCAACACCTTCGACGAGACCCAGAACGGCAATATGGGCACCATCGTCGCAGGCACGATTGCGGGCCTGGCCGGTGCGGGCAAGTCGGTGGCCGCGATGACCCTCTACGGCCTGATCCAGCAATCGCTGGCCGCGGCCCTGGGCATCCCGGCCAACCTCGTGCCGGCGTCCGAGGTGATCAAGCGACTCAACCCCTTCGCCAACTCGACGACGGGCGTGCCGCCGACGGTCAACAACCCCTGGATCAAGCATGTCGACAGCGACGCCCAGGGCTATGCCGTCGTGTCGGTCAGCAAGACGGAGATGCTCTGCACCTTCAAGAAGATGGCACGTCAGGTCGGCGGCACGGCACCGGCCAGCCCGGTGGCCAGCGTCAAGACCGTGCGCGTCGCGGCCGGCGTGACCGACGTCAGCGTGGTGGCCAGCCTCTAAAACCAGGCCGTCGCTCGAAAACACAAACGCCCGGTTCAACCGGGCGTTTGTTCATCCAGCGGCCGCCGTGGAACTGGCTTTGCCAGGCCACTGGCGGCGCCCCCTTGAGGGGGAGGCGCGTGAGCGCCTCGGGGGTGGGCTATTACTCGCCGAGGTAGGCGGCGCGGACTTTCGGGTCGTTCAAAAGGGCCTGGCCCTCGCCGTCCATGGTCACTTCACCGGACTCCATCACATAGCCGCGGTTGGCCAGCTGCAGCGCCCGGCTGGCGTTCTGCTCGACGAGCAGCACCGTCACGCCCTGCTGGTGGATGTCGTTCACGACCTCGAAGATCTTGTCCACCATGATGGGCGACAGGCCCATGGAGGGCTCGTCCAGCAGCAGCACCTTGGGGCGGGCCATCAGCGCGCGGCCCATGGCCAGCATCTGCTGCTCACCGCCGGACATGGTGCCGGCCAGCTGCTTGGCGCGCTCCTTCAGCCGCGGGAACAGCGCGAAGACCTTGTCCATGTCGGAGTCGATCTCGCCGTCGTTGCGGTTGTAGGCGCCCATCTGCAGGTTTTCGGTGATGGTCATGCGCGTGAAGGTGCCACGACCCTCCGGCACCATCACCAGGCCCTTCTTGGCCAGGTCCCAGGCGCCCTTGCCCTTGATGGACTCGCCCAGATAGCTCACGTCGCCGGCGGCGATCGGCTGGATGCCGGTGATGGCCTTCATCGTCGTCGTCTTGCCCGCGCCGTTGGCGCCGATCAGCGACACCAGTTCGCCCTCGCGCACCTCGAAGTTGACGCCCTTGACGGCCTGGATGCCGCCATAGGCCACCTTCAGGCCGCTGACCTTGAGCAGGGTTTGCTTTGCTTCTGCCATGTTGTTGTGTCCCCGTTCAATGAGCTTTGTGACCGGCGCCGAGATAGGCTTCAATGACCTTCTCGTTGTTCTGCACTTCGGCCGGCGTGCCTTCGGCGATCTGCTTGCCGTAGTCCAGCACCGTCACGCGGTCGCACAGGCCCATCACCAGCTTCACGTCGTGCTCGATCAGCAGGATGGTGCGGCCGTCGTTGCGGATGCGGTCGATCAGCTCGCGCAGCACGACCTTCTCGGTCGCGTTCATGCCGGCGGCGGGTTCGTCCAGCGCGATCAGCTGGGGGTCCGTCGCCAGCGCACGGGCGATCTCCAGGCGGCGCTGGTCACCATAGCTCAACGTGCGGGCCTTGTACTCCGCAAACTGACCGATGCCGACATAGTCCAGCAGCTCCTGAGCACGCGCCTTGATGGCGGCTTCCTCGGCCTTGAACTTGGGTGTGCGGAAGACCGCACCGACGAGGCCGGACTTGGTGCGGATATGGCGGCCCACCATCACGTTCTCCAGCGCCGTCATGTCGGCGAAGAGGCGGATGTTCTGGAAGGTGCGGGCGATGCCCGCCTTGGCCACCTGGTGCACGGCCTGGGGCGCATAGGGCGTGCCGCCGAGGGCGAAGCTGCCGCCATCCGGCACATACAGGCCCGTGATGACGTTGAAGAAGGTCGTCTTGCCGGCGCCGTTGGGGCCGATCAGGCCATAGACCTGGCCGCGCTGGATCTGGATGCCGACGTCGGACAGGGCCTGCACACCGCCGAAGCGCTTGGAGGCGCCGCTGACGTTGAGAACGATGTTGTCGTGTTGTGTCATGTGCGTGCTCCCCTCACTTCGCGGCCGGCGGTGCGACCTTGCCATGCTCCGGTGACGGCCACAGGCCGCGCGGGCGGGCCAGCATGATGCCGATCATGGCCAGGGCCACCAGCAGCTGGCGCAGGATGGAAGCGTCCAGGCGGCCGTCCGTCATCTGCTGCAGCGGACCGGCGACATAGCGCAGCACCTCGGGCAGGGCCGACAGCATCAGCGCGCCGAGGATGACGCCCGGGATGTGGCCGATGCCGCCCAGCACCACCATGGCGACGATCATGACGGACTCCTGCAGGCTGAAGGACTCGGGCGACACGAAGCCCTGGAAGCTCGCGAACATCGCGCCCGACACGCCGCCGAAGGTGGCGCCCATGCCGAAGGCCAGCAGCTTCAGGTTTCGGGTGTTGATGCCCATGGCCTTGGCGGCGATCTCATCCTCGCGGATGGCCATCCAGGCACGGCCGATGCGCGACTGCTCAAGCCGGTAGCAGATGATGACACCGGCCACCACGAGCGCCAGGAAGAGGTAGTAGTACAGCGTCACAGACGGCAGCGTGAAGCCGAAGACGTCCCAGGACTTGCCCAGATCCACGCCAAAGACGCGGAAGGAGTCGATCTGGCCGATGCCGCGCGGGCCGTTGGTGATGTTGAGCGGGTACTCGAGGTTGTTCAGGAAGACGCGGATGATTTCGCCGAAGCCGAGCGTGACGATGGCGAGGTAGTCGCCGCGCAGCTTCAGCGTCGGCGCGCCCAGCATCACGCCGAAGAAGGCCGCCAGCGCCGCCGCGGCCGGAATGACCAGCCAGAGCGGCGAGTGCAGGCCGGTCGGGAAAGCGGCCTGGAAGGCCTCGAAGTTCTCGCTCAGGTGCGGGCTGGCCAGCAGCGCGAACATATAGGCGCCGACCGCGTAGAAGGCGACATAGCCCAGGTCCAGCAGGCCGGCGTAGCCGACGACGATGTTGAGCCCCAGCGCCAGCAGCACATAGAGCAGGGCCAGGTCGATGATGCGGACCGGGCCGTTGCCGAGTTGCTGAGCGAACAGCGGCACGACCAGCAGGCCGACGGCGGCGATGAGGAAGGTGATGATCTTCTTGGTTTGCATGCTGTGCTCCCGTCAGGCGCGATCCGCCACACGCTCGCCGAGCAGGCCCGAGGGGCGCAGCGTCAGCACGAGGATGAGGGCGACGAAGGCGAAGATGTCGGCGTAGTGGCTGCCCAGCACACCGCCGGTCAGGTCACCGAGGTAGCCGGCGCCGATGGCTTCGATCAGGCCCAGCAGCACGCCGCCGACGACGGCGCCGGCCAGGTTGCCGATGCCGCCCAGCACCGCGGCCGTGAAGGCCTTCAGGCCAGGCATGAAGCCCATGGTGTGCTGCACCGTGCCGTAGTTGGCCGCCCACATCAGGCCGGCGACGGCCGCGAGAGCGGCGCCGATGACGAAGGTGGTGGAGATGATGAAGTCGGGCTTGACGCCCATCAGGCCGGCCACGCGCGGGTTCTCGGCGGTGGCGCGCATCGCGCGGCCCAGCTTGGTGTAGTTCACCAGGTACATCAGCCCGGCCAGGATGCAGACCGTCAGGCCCAGGATCAGGCACTGCGTGACCGTGATGACGGGGCCGCCGAGGTCGAACGGCGTCGTCGGCAGCAGCAGCGGGAAGGGCTTGGGATTCGGCTTCCAGATGATCATCGCGAGCACCTGCAGCAGCAGCGACATGCCCATGGCGGTGATCAGCGGGGCCAGGCGCGGCGCGTTGCGCAGCGGCCGGTAGGCGATCTTCTCGACGGCGAAATTCAGCACCGAGCAGACGACCACCGCACAGGCCAGGCCGATCAGCATCAGGCTCCAGCCCGGCAGGCCGCTGTCGGCCAGGGCACTGACGACGGTCCAGCTGACCAAGGCCCCCACCATCAGGATCTCGCCGTGGGCGAAGTTGATGAGGTTGATGATGCCGTAGACCATCGTGTAGCCCAGGGCGACGAGGGCATACATGCTCCCCAGCACCAGGCCGTTGATGATCTGTTGAATCAGAGTCTCCATGAGGGCTCCAGGAATATTGTTGGGGCGCAGCATGCGCCAAGCGACCTGCGTTAAATCGCAACCCTCGTGCCAATCACGGCGTTTCAAGGGTATTCACCGACGGTATGAAACGGCCGACCGTTCGATCCGTCCCACGGGGGCGGGCCTGGTCAGATTTCACGAGTGTCGGCCCACCCAAACTGGGCGGAAATCCGCACAAACCTGACGCGCCGAGAGCGGTTCTCCGCCAACGCTGAAAAAACTGGCTTCGGGCCTGTCCCGCGGTCCACGGCATGGGCACACTACACGGCCCCTTGCCATGGTTGTGCCTGCCTCTTTCCGCCCGCGCGCGCTGCGCCTGATCCGCCTGCTGAGCCGGCCGGGCTTCCATCTCTTCCTGACCGGCCTGCTGATGGTGCTCGGCTTCGTGCTCGCGCACCGCTTGAGTGAACGCAGTGGCCGCGAGCAGCTGTCGGCGCTCAGCACCGAGAGGCTGGAGCTGTACGCCAGCAACCTGGCCGCCGAACTGGGCCGCCATGCCTCTCTGCCCAGCTTGCTGGCCATCGCGCCGACGCTGCAGGAGCTGATGAAGGCGCCCGACAAGGCCGAGGCCCGCCGCGCTGCCAGCCAGATGCTGGCCCGCGTCAATGTGCGTGCCGGCACCCACCAGATCTTTGTCGCTGATGCCGCGGGCCAGGTCTTGTCGGCCAGCGAGGCGCTGATGCCACCGGCCCGCCTCGCCGAAGCCCTGGCCCAGGGCCGCACCCACTTCTTCGCCGCCGACGCCGTCACCGGCAGCACCGACTTCTATCTGCTGCATCCGCTGCGCCAGGCAAGCGCCGCCCCCGGCGTCATCGTCGTGCGCTTCAACCTCGCGCCGCTGGAGGCGACCTGGATCGACCTCGGCCTGCGCTCGCAGAACGAACGCATCCTCATCGCCGACGACCAGGACGTCGTCATCATGAGCTCGGTCCAGCCCTGGAAATACGCCGTGCTGGGCCATGCCGACCCGTCGCGCCGCCAGGCCCTGCAGGCAAGCGCCCGCTATCCCCAGGCCATCGGCCCCAACCTGGAACTGCCGGCTTCGCTGGAGGTGCACCAGGGGCTGCAGGTCAAGCTGCCCGGCCAGGCCGCCATGCTGGCCCAGCAGCGCCAGCTCGTGCCCCTGGGCCTGCGCCTGGTCGCCCTGTCCGACCTGACCGAGGTCAAGCAGCGCGCCCAGTTGGCAGCCTGGGGAGGCGCGGCCTTTGGCGCCAGCATCGGCCTGCTCGTCCTCTACCTGTCATCGCGCCGGCGTGCACTGCGCCAGCTCACCAAGGCGCAGACCGAGCTTCAACAGGCCCATGCCCTGCTCGAACAACTGGTGGACAGCCGCACCGCCGAATTGCGCCAGACCAATGACGCATTGAAGACCCAGATCGCCCAGCGCCTGCAGACCGAGGGCGAGCTGCTGCAGGCCAGCAAGCTGGCCGTGCTGGGCCAGATGTCGGCCGGCCTGTCCCACGAGGTCAACCAGCCGCTGACGGCGCTGCGCGCCCTGGCGCGCAATTCCATCCGCCTGCTGGAAAGCGGCCGCCAGGACGCCGTGGCGACGAATCTGAAGCTGATGGACGAGATGGTCGAGCGCATGGGCCAGATCACGCGCCAGCTGAAGAGCTTCGCGCGCAAGGCCGACGAACAGGTGACCGGCGTCGTGTCGCTGCTGGACAGCGTGCGCAACGCCCAGGTGCTGCTGGAGCACCGCAGCCGGGCTCTCGGCATCGCGATGGAAGTCGACGTGCCGGCGGGCCTGCGCGTGCGGGCCGAGGCCAACCGGCTGGAGCAGGTGCTGGTCAATCTCTTCGGCAATGCCATCGATGCAATGCAGAACGAGGCCGACAGGCGGCTGCTTGTGCGGGCAACCGCACACGAAGGCAGCGGGCGTGTGCTCGTGCAGGTTCAGGACAGCGGCACGGGCGTCGGCGACGAGCAGCTGGCCCATCTCTTCGAGCCCTTCTTCACCACCAAGCCGGCCGGCGAAGGCCTGGGCCTGGGCCTGGTGATTTCGGCCAAGATCGTCCATGAATTCGGCGGCACCCTGCGTGCCCATCGTCTGGAGCACGGCATGAGTTTCGAATTCGACCTGGCGGTCGAAACCTGGGAGTCTGAAGATGTTTGAAGGCTACAAGGTCGTGTTCGTCGAGGACGACATGCCGGTGCGGGTCAGCCTCACGCAGACGCTGGAATTGGAAGGCTTCACGGTCGCCCCCTGCCGCAGCGCCGAGGAGGCCCTGCCCCATATCCAACCCGGCGCGCCCATCATCGTCATCACCGACGTGCGCCTGCCCGGCATGGACGGCCGCGCGCTGCTGGCCCATGTGCAGGCCACCGACGCCAGCATTCCCACCATCCTCATCACGGCGCATGGCGACGTGACCATGGCCGTGCAGTCCATGCGCGCCGGCGCCTACGACTTCATCGAGAAGCCCTTCGCGCCCGAGCGCCTGCTGGACGTCGCCCGCCGCGCCCTGGACCTGCGCACGCTGCGCCATTCGGCCGACGAGCTGCGCGCCCAGCTGCAGCGCGCCAGCGGCATCGAGGCCGCCCTGCTCGGCCAGTCGCCGGCCATGCAGCAGCTGCGCCGCCAGGTGCTCAACCTGGCCAGCACCTCGGCCGACGTGCTCATCGTCGGCGAGACCGGCACGGGCAAGGAGCTGGTGGCGCGCTGCCTGCACGATCAGAGCGCGCGCCGCGACCGCCACTTCGTCGCCATCAACTGCGGCGGCCTGCCCGAGGCCCTGTTCGAGAGCGAGCTGTTCGGCCACGAACAAGGTTCCTTCACAAGCGCCGCCAAGCGCCGCATCGGCAAGATCGAGCATGCCAATGGCGGCACCCTGCTGCTGGACGAGATCGAGACCATGCCGATCGCGCTGCAGATCAAGCTGCTGCGCGTGCTGCAGGAGCGGCGCATCGAGCGCCTGGGCTCCAACGAGGAGCTGCCGATCAATGTGCGCTTCATCGCCGCCAGCAAGGGCGACCTGCGCGAACAAGCCCAGCGCAACGAGTTCCGCAACGACCTCTACTACCGCCTCAACATCGCGACGCTCAATCTGCCGCCGCTGCGCGAACGCCGCGAGGACATCCCGCTGCTGTTCGAGCACTTCGTCGTGCAGGCCTGCGCCCGCTACGAGCGCGCCGCGCCCGAGCTGACGCCCGAGAAGCTGCGCGAGCTGATGGCCCACGACTGGCCCGGCAATGTGCGCGAGATCCGCAACGCCGCCGACCGCTTCGTGCTGGCGCTGGACGACCTCGACCCCCAGGCCGCGCTGCAGGCCCTGCCTTCGCTCAACCTGGCGCGGCAGATGGACCTCGTCGAGAAGACCTTGATCGAACAGGCCCTGCGCCGCTGCCACGGCAAGGTGCCCGCCGCCATGGAGCTGCTGGGCACGCCGCGCAAGACCCTCTACGACAAGCTGAACCGGCACGGCATCGTGCTGGACGACTTCCGCTAGCGATAGCGCTCGGGATCCGGCGAGTCGGTCGGATTCGAGATGACGCGGCGGAAGGCCGCGCTCATCGGCAGCTTCAGGTTCAGCCCCTGCGACGGCAGCGGCGACTCGAACCAGCGGCGGTAGATGGCGTGGATCTCGCCGCTGCGGTACAGCCCGGTCAGCACCTCATCGACCATCGCCTTGAACTGCGGGTCACCCTTGCGCAGGCCGATGGCATAGGGCTCGACCGTCAGGGCTTGGTCGGAGATGCGGTAGTCGTCCGCGCCCGGCCCCTGCTGGGCCAGCAGGGCGCGCAGCAGCACGTCGTCCATCAGGAAGGCCGAGGCGCGGCCGCTGCGCAGCAGCTGGAAGCCCTCGGGATCGTCCAGGCCGCCCAGGATGCGGATGCCCAAGGCCTGCTGGTCGTTGACCTTGGCCAGGTGCTGGATGCTGGTGGTGCCGACGGTGGACGCGACCGGGCGGCCACGCAGGTCGGCCAGGCCCTGCACGCGCTCGGCGGCGCGCGTCATCAGCCGGGTCTCGGCGATGAAGATGGTCAGCGAGAAGGCCTGCTGGCGGGCCCGTTCGGCCGTGTGCGTCGTGATGCCGCATTCCAGGTCCAGCGTGCCGTTGATGACCAGGGGCATGCGCGTGGCCGAGGCGACCTCGACGCGGCGCACTTCCAGGTCGGGCAGCTGCAGCTTGCTGCGTACGGCAGCGACGATGCGGTCGCAGAGCTCGACCGTATAGCCGGTGGGGCGCAGCTGGGCGTCGAGATAGGAGAAAGGCAGGGACGCCGGCCGGTAGCCGATGACGATGACGCCGGTGTCACGCACCCGGGTCAGCGTGGGGCCGTCGGCCGCCTGCGCGGCGAACGCGCACAGCGCGAGCAGCGCCGAGCTAAGTCGCTTCATCATCCAGGCGCCGCAACTGGGCCAACTTGTCGGCAATGCGCAGCTCCAGGCCGCGGGGCACGGGCTCATACCAGCGCTGCCCCTCCAGCCCGTCGGGCAGGTATTGCTCGCCCGCTGCGTAAGCGTTGGGCTCGTCGTGGGCATAGCGGTAGGCCTTGCCATAGCCCAGGTCCTTCATCAGCCGCGTCGGCGCATTGCGCAGATGCTCGGGCACAGGGCGGGTCTGGTCCTGCTTGATGAAGGCCTTGACCGCATTGAAGGCCTTGTAGACGGCGTTGGATTTGGGCGCGATGGCGAGGTAGACCACAGCTTCGGCCAACGCGAGCTCGCCTTCGGGCGTGCCCAGGCGCTCGTAGGTGTCGGCCGCGTCCAGCGTGATGCGCAGCGCCCGCGGGTCGGCCAGGCCGATGTCTTCGCTGGCCATGCGGATGAGGCGGCGCGAGATGTAGCGGGCGTCCACGCCGCCGTCGATCATGCGCACGAACCAGTAGAGGGCGCCGTCCGGGCTGCTGCCGCGCACGGACTTGTGCAGGGCCGAGATGACGTCGTAGAACTGGTCGCCACCCTTGTCATAGCGGCGCAGCTGCTCGCCGAGAGTCCGCTCCAGCAGGGCTTCGTCGATCTGGGCGCCATTGGCCAGCGAGGCCGCGGACTCCAGCGCGTTGAGCAGCCGGCGCGCATCGCCATCGGCATAGCCGATCAGGCGGTTGGCGGCGTCCTGGGTCGGCGTGGGGATGCCCAATTCGGCGGCGCCGCGCTCGATCAGCTGCTGCAGCTCTTCGGCATCCAGGCCCTTGAGCACCTGCACCTGGGCGCGCGACAGCAGGGCCGAGTTGACCTCGAAGCTGGGGTTCTCGGTCGTCGCGCCGATGAAAGTGAAGAGGCCGGACTCGACATGCGGCAGGAAGGCGTCCTGCTGGGCCTTGTTGAAGCGGTGCACCTCGTCGACGAAAAGGACCGTGCGACGGCCCTGCTGGGCGGCCAGTTGGGCGCGGTCGACAGCCTCGCGGATGTCCTTCACGCCACCCAGCACGGCGCTGATGGGAATGAAGAGGGCGTCGAAGGCACCCGCCATCAGGCGCGCCAACGTCGTCTTGCCGACGCCCGGCGGGCCCCACAGGATCATGCTCTGCAGCCGGCCCGCGTCGAAGGCCGCACGCAGCGGCATGCCCGGGCCGAGCAGATGGCGCTGGCCGATGACTTCGTCCAGCGTCTTCGGGCGCAGGCGCTCCGCCAGCGGCTGCGCCGGCGGCTCGGCGTCGAAGAGGGACGCTGTACTCACCTTTCGGTCACTGTTCGATCAGGTCGGCTCCGGCCGGCAGCTTGAACTGGAAGCGCTCGGCCGCCAGCGGCACATTGGCCTGTACGGCGCTGAAGTCCAGGCGCGAACGCTGACCGAAGCCGTCGACGATTTCCATGGCCGCCAGCTCCTTGGCCTTGAAGCCGAGCTTCAGCGACTGGATGGTGGACTCGGCCTGCTTCGGAACCGCCTGCACCCAGTCGATGCCGCCTTCCGAAGGCTGGGCCTTCAGCGTGAAATCGCGCTCGATGTTGGTGCCGGCCAGCAGGGCCGCGGGCGTGGCGCCCAGCGCGTCGGCCAGCTTGCGGGAGCTGGCCTGATTGAGGTCGGCATCGAAGATCCAGACCTTCTGGCCGTCGGCGACGATGACCTGCTCGAAGGGCTTGGCGTAGGCGAAGCGGAACTGGTTGGGGCGCTGGAACTCGAAGTTGCCCGAGGACACCTTCTTGCGCTTGCCGTCCGGCGAGGTGACGGTCTGCGTGAAGTTGGCCTTGCCGCTCTTCACCTCGCTGGCGAAGGCGCGCAGCGCGTCGACGGCGTCAGCATGCGCTGCCACGGCGGCAGACAGGGTCAGGGCAATGAGAAGGTGCTTCATTCGTCTCGCTTGGGAACAATCAGCTCGCGGCTGCCATTGGCGGCCAGGGCGCCGACCAGGCCGGAGTTCTCCATCTGCTCCAGCAGGCGCGCGGCACGGTTGTAGCCTATGCGCAGATGGCGCTGCACCAGCGAGATGGACGCCTTGCGATGCTGTAGGACGATGGCCACGGCTTGGTCGTACATCGGGTCTTGCTCACCGCTGGCCTCGCCTGGCGCCGGCGCCTCGCCGTCGATACCGTCGAGCACGCCACCTTCAAGGATGCCTTCGATGTAGTTGGTTTCACCCTGGGACTTGATGTACTCCACAACGCGGTGGACCTCGTCGTCGCTGACAAAGGCGCCGTGCACGCGGATGGGCAGGCCGGTGCCCGAGGGCATGTAGAGCATGTCGCCCATGCCCAGCAGGGCCTCGGCGCCCATCTGGTCGAGGATGGTGCGGCTGTCGATCTTGGAGCTGACCTGGAAGGACAGGCGGGTCGGGATGTTGGCCTTGATCAGGCCGGTGATGACGTCGACCGACGGGCGCTGCGTGGCCAGGATCAGGTGGATGCCGGCCGCGCGGGCCTTCTGCGCCAGGCGGGCGATCAGCTCCTCGATCTTCTTGCCGACCACCATCATCAGGTCGGCCAGCTCGTCGATGACGACGACGATGAAGGGCAGGCGCTCCAGCGGCTCGGGGTCGTCGTTGTTCAGCGCAAAGGGGTTGGGGATGCTGATGCCGTTGGCCTTGGCTTCGTCGATCTTCTTGTTGTAGCCGGCCAGGTTGCGCACGCCCATCTTGGACATGAGCTTGTAGCGGCGCTCCATCTCGCCGACACACCAGTTCAGCGCGTTGCCGGCCTGCTTCATGTCCGTCACGACGGGCGCCAGCAGGTGCGGGATGCCCTCGTAGACGCTCATTTCCAGCATCTTGGGGTCGATGAGGATGAGGCGCACATCGCGGGCCTCTGCCTTGTAGAGCAGGCTGAGGATCATCGCGTTGATGCCCACCGACTTGCCCGAGCCGGT
Source organism: Roseateles sp. GW821-FHT09H10 (assembly GCF_059415865.1). Lineage (NCBI taxonomy): Bacteria > Pseudomonadati > Pseudomonadota > Betaproteobacteria > Burkholderiales > Sphaerotilaceae > Roseateles > Roseateles sp. GW821-FHT09H10. Next base: position 349,047 of record NZ_JBWKOB010000005.1, read on the forward strand.
GGTGCCGGCCACGAGGCAGTGAGGCATCTTGGCCAGGTCGGCCACCACCGGCAGGCCGATGATGTCCTTGCCCAGACCCATGGTCAGCTGCGAGGCCGCATCGGCATAGACCTGGGAGCCCAGGATCTCGGACAGGCGGATGGTCTGGCGCCGCGCATTGGGCAGCTCCAGGGCCATGTAGTTCTTGCCCGGGATCGTCTCGACGACGCGGATGGACACCAGGCTCAGGCTGCGCGCCAGGTCCTTGGCCAGGCCGACGATCTGCGAGCCCTTCACGCCGGTGGCCGGCTCGATCTCGTAGCGCGTGATGACGGGGCCCGGCGAGGCGGCCACGACGTGGACTTCCACGCCGAAGTCGCGCAGCTTCTTCTCGATGAGGCGGCTGGTCATCTCCAGCGATTCGGGCGTCACCGTCTCTTGGCGGCCGGGTGCGGCGTCCAGCAGGTCGACCTGGGGCAGCTTGGCATCGCCGACGTCGGCAAACAGGGTCTGCTGGCGCTCCTTGGCGACGCGAGTGGATTGGGGCACCTCGACGACGGGCGCCTCGATGACCAGAGGGGCGTGTTCGGGCCCGCCCTGTTCCCACTGGCGCTCGGCCTGGCGCTCGACCTCGACCTCCTGCTCGCGCTCCTTCACGGCGAGTTCGCCGGCCTTCTGGTCGGCCTTGATTTCGCGCTTCTCGATGCGCTGCTCGCGCAGCTGCTCGATGCGCTCGCCGATGCGCTCGGCCAGGTGGCCCCAGGAGAAGCGGAAGGCCCAGGCCATGCCGGTCAGCAGCAGCACGATCCAGACCACACCCGAGCCGGCAAAGCCAAGACCCTTCATGCCCAGGGGGCCGAGGGTGTAGCCCAGCAGGCCGCCGGCATGGCCGGGCAGGCGCGGTTCCAGCGCGTAGAGGCGGCTCCATTCCAGCGCGCAACTCGCACCGACCAGCAGCAGCACGCCGGCCCACCAGCGGGCACGCTGGCTCCAGCGCAGCACGGGGGCGACATCATGGCGCAGCAGGCCGGCCAGGCTGCGCAGCCAGCCGCGCAGGGCCAGCATCGGCAGCCACCAGGCCGAGAAGCCGAACAGGAAGAGCAGGCCGTCCGACACCCAGGCGCCGAAGCCGCCGACGCGATTGCCGACCAGCGCGCGCTGGCCGCTGGTGCTGAAGGCGGCGTCACGCAGGTCGTGCGTGGCCAGGGCCAGCACCAGCAGGGCGAGGGCAAAGGCCGTCAGGGCCAACCACAGGGGCGTGCGCAGCAGCCGCGACGCGGCCGACGGCGGGGCCGCCTCGCGCTTGGGCGGCTGGCGGCGGGTGGGTTTGGCGGGGGCGGCGGGCTCGCTGGCGGCTGTGGACTCGTCCGGGCCGCCAAGCAGGGAACCGAGGGGAAAACTCATCCCCGCATTGTCGCCGTCAATCGTGGGTCAGCCGTTCCTTGATGACCACCGAACCGTTCTCAAGCGTTTCAATGACGCCGCGCTCTTCCAGGTCCTTCATGACCCGGCTGACCATCTCGCGCGACGCGCCGACGACCTTGGCCATGTCCTGGCGCGAGACCTTGCCGCGGATGAGCTTGATGCCCTTCTCGTCCTCGGCCATGTCCAGCAGCGTGCGGGCGACGCGGCCATAGACGTCCAGCAGGGCCAGCGACTCGATCTGGCGGTCAGCGTTGCGCAGGCGGGCCACCAGGCCGCGCAGGATGCCGTAGGACAGGCTGCTGCTCTCGGGCAGGCAGCGCGCGAACTCCAGGCGGCCGAGCACCAGCATGTCGGTCTGGACCTCGGCGCGCACCGTGGCCGAGTGCGGCTCGTTGTCGATGAGGCTCATCTCGCCGACGTAGTCGCCCGACTGCAGCACGGCCAGGATGACCTCGCGCCCGCGGTGGTCGGCCGTCAGCACGCGGGCGCGGCCGTTCAGCAGGATGAACAGAGCATTGGACTTGGTGCCCTGCTCGACGATCAGTTCACCGCGCTTGAAGCGGCGCTTGACGACGCTGTCGGCGATGGACTGGGCCTGATCGGTCGTCAGCATCGAGAACAGCGGCACCCGGCGGATCAGGTCGAGGTTGGAAATCATCGCCATATGCAGTCTCCAGGTTTGGGCCCCAGGCCGACGCGAATAAATGCGCCTGCCTAAAATGGCGTGCATTGTGCACACGCGGCAGGCTCCTCCGCATCGGGTTAGGCCGGGGTTTTCACCCCTAAGACTACCTTGCGAGCCGGCAACCCGCCCTCATCTTTTCTGCCATGACCGCTACGACCCAACACCACGGCCTGCTCATCCTCGGTTCCGGCCCCGCCGGCTACACCGCCGCCATCTATGCAGCACGCGCTAATCTCAAGCCTACGCTGATCACCGGCATGGCCCAAGGGGGTCAGCTCATGACCACGACCGAGGTCGACAACTGGCCGGCCGACGTGATGGGCGTGCAGGGCCCCGAGCTGATGCAGCGCTTCCAGCAGCACGCCGAGCGCTTCCAGACCCAGATCGTCTTCGACCACATCAATGCGGTCGACTTCTCCAAGCGCCCTTTCACGCTGACGGGCGACAGCGGCACCTACACCTGTGACGCCCTCATCATCGCCACCGGCGCTTCGGCCAAATACCTGGGCCTGGAGTCCGAGCAGGCCTTCATGGGCCGCGGGGTCAGTGGTTGCGCGACCTGCGACGGCTTCTTCTACCGCGGCCAGGAAGTCTGCGTCGTCGGTGGCGGCAACACGGCCGTGGAGGAGGCGCTGTACTTGTCCAATATCGCCAGCACCGTCCACCTGATCCACCGCCGCGACAAGTTCCGCGCCGAGCCCATCCTGGTCGACAAGCTGCATGAGAAGGCCGCTGCCGGCAAGATCAAGCTGCACCTCTTCCAGCAGCTCGACGAGGTGCTGGGCGATGCCTCCGGCGTGACCGGCGTGCGCACCGTCAGCACTCTGGACGGCGCCAAGGCCGATATCCCCGTGCACGGCTGCTTCATCGCCATCGGCCACCAGCCCAACACCGACATCTTCAAGGGCCAACTGGAGATGAAGGACGGCTACATCATCACCAAGAGCGGCCTGAACGGCTTCGCCACCATGACCAGCGTGCCGGGCGTGTTCGCTGCCGGCGACGTGCAGGACCATGTCTACCGCCAGGCCATCACCAGCGCCGGTACGGGCTGCATGGCCGCCCTGGACGCGCAGCGCTTCCTCGACCAGGAAGCCGGCTAAGACAGGTCGATTGCGGAACCCCTGGCCTGATCAGGGGTTTTCCGCTATACTCGCGGGCTTGCCTGCCGGATGGACCGCATCCGACGCCACGAACCGAGTTCTGGCTGAGGACTAGCAGGCATTTGCGGTCAAAGGGTTGCTCTTCCCGAGCAACTGGTCAGAGAAGTCAAACCGGAGAAGCGTCATGGCACGCGTCTGTCAAGTCACGGGCAAGAAGCCCATGGTCGGGAACAATGTTTCCCACGCCAACAACAAAACCAAGCGTCGGTTCCTGCCGAACCTGCAATACCGCCGTTTCTGGGTGGAATCGGAAAACCGCTGGGTGCGCCTGCGCATCACGAACGCCGCTCTGCGTTTGATCGACAAGGTCGGCATCGACCAAGTCGTCGCCGATCTGCGCGCCAAGGGCGAACTCTGATCGTCGTTCACTGACTCACTAAAGGAATACGACCATGGCATCCAAAGGCGGCCGCGAAAAGATCAAGCTGGAGTCCACTGCGGGCACCGGCCACTTTTACACGACGAACAAGAACAAGAAGACCACGCCCGAAAAGCTCGAATTCATGAAGTTCGACCCCAAGGCGCGCAAGCACGTCCTGTACAAGGAAATCAAGCTGAAGTGATGCATCGGGCGGTCTGGCCGCCCTGCTCTCTCAGCCAAAACAAAACCCGCCAAGCGGCAACGCTGGCGGGTTTTGCTTTTGGGCAGCTGGAATCATCAGCGGCCGGTTGCGGCAGCCACCGTCGGGCTGAACTCGGCCTGCATCCAGCGATCGAGCATGCGCTTTTCATAGCGCAGCGGATCGCTGCCGTAGTAGGCATTGAAGCCATCCTGGTAGTTCATGTCGCGCAGGCGCGTCTTGCCCTGCTGCACGACCTTGCCGGCCTCACGGATCTCGTAGCTCAGCTCGATGGAGGGAGAGGTCACCGAACGCATCACGCGCAACCACTGGCCGCGCCAAGCAAAGGGCTCGACCTCGCCAGCAAGGTCCACGTCCGACACATCGATGCGGACGTCACGCCCGGGCAGGCGCTTGGCGGCCTGCGCCACCAGATGCGCCTCGATGTCCTTCAGCACATCGGGCTGGCGAAAGCCGTTGTTGTCCTTGGTGTCCGAGAACTTCTCGGGGTTGATGAAATTCACCTGCACGTCAGCTTGTGCGGCAGCAGACGCAAGAGCCATCACGGCCAGGGCAATCCAGCGGGTTTTCATGGCAAGCCTCCTAAATCAGTGACTGCATGCCTCGAGTCTAGGCCAGCCCAAGAAAAAGGGCGCCACCAAGGGCGCCCTTTACTTCGAGAAACGCTGACTCAGGCGTGAGCGGCGCGCAGGCGCATCGAGAAGGCCTGCAGCTCGGCAATGCCACTTTCCTCGGCGCGGCGGCACCAGGCCTGCAGATCGGCCACCAGCTGTTCGGCCGACACATTGGTGCGGGTCCACATCTGGCGCAGTTCTTCGCGCATGGTCACCAGCTTGTCGATGACGGGGCTGGCCGCGCGCGCCTTGGCCAGATCACCCTGCACGGCGGCCGGGATGCGGTCCTCGTCACGGTGCAGCCAGCGCTTGGCCTGCTTGAACTCGGCGAAGCGGGCGCTGTGCTTGCCACCTTCGGCCTGGATCTTGGCCAGTTCGGCCGCGCAGGCCGCCTTCAGGCCACGGGCATAGCTGGCCATGACTTCATAGCGGTTGGCGATCAGCGCCTCCAGCGTGCGGGCGTCGGCCGGCTTGATTTCGCCCAGGCTCAGCTTGGGCGCCGTCTTGCGGACCTTGGCCCAGCCCAACATCTCCAGGCCGCGGATATACATCCAGCCGATGTCGAACTCATAGGGCTTGACCGAGAACTTGGCCGAGGTCGGGTAGGTGTGGTGGTTGTTGTGCAGTTCTTCGCCGCCGACGATCAGGGTCCAGGGCGTCAGATTGGTCGAGGCGTCGGGCGCTTCGAAGTTGCGATAGCCCCAGAAGTGACCGATGCCGTTGATGACGCCAGCAGCCCAGAACGGGATCCAGGCCATCTGGATGGCCCAGATGGTCGCGCCAAGCGCGCCGAAGAGCGCGACGTTGATGATCAGCATCAGAGACACGCCGAGCGCGCTGTGCTTGAGATAGACATTGCGCTCGATCCAGTCGTCCGGCGTGCCGCGGCTGTACTTTTCGATGGTCTCGGCGTTCTTGGCCTCGGCGCGGTAGAGCTCGGCGCCTTCGGCCATGACCTTCTTCAGGCCGCGGGTCTGGGGGCTGTGCGGGTCTTCCTCGGTTTCGCACTTGGCGTGGTGCTTGCGGTGGATGGCGACCCATTCACGGGTGACCATGCCGGTCGTCATCCACAGCCAGAAGCGGAAGAAGTGGGACGGGATGGGTCCCAGATCCAGGGCGCGGTGAGCCTGGGCACGATGCAGGAAGATCGTGACCGATGCGATCGTGATGTGGGTCACAACCAGCGTGTAGATCACCAATTGCCAGACGCTGAGGCCCAGCAGGCCGGAGCCTACCCAGTCGATCAGCGCGTTCAGGAATTCGTTCATGCGTCCAGGACCTCGGCCGCAATGGCCATGCGAAGGAAAGACAATTGTAGAGGAGCCACCCCAAATTCAAGGGATTTGGCGCACCGCAATCAGGCGGTGACGTGCGAATCGACGCGTTATTTGATCCGGGTCAACCCTGACGCTCCCAGGCGACGGCGAAAAAGCCGTCCGTGGCGTGTCGGTGGGGCCACAGCCGGAGTGCGCCGTTTTCCACGAGTTCGCCGGCGCGCTCGGCCTGGGCCTTGACCAGCGCCTCCTCGGCCGCCAGCGGCTTGAAGTCGGGATGGGCGGCGGCGAATTCGGCCGCGATGGTCTCGTTCTCGGCGTCCAGCAGGCTGCAGGTCGCATAGACCAGGCGGCCGCCCGGCTTCACCAGGCGGGCGGCGCTGGCCAGGATGGCGCGCTGCTTGGCCTGCAGTTCCGTCACGGCCTGGGGCGACTGGCGCCATTTCAGGTCGGGGTTGCGGCGCAGCGTGCCCAGGCCCGAGCAAGGAGCATCGACCAGCACGCGGTCGATCTTGCCGGCCAGGCGCTTGATGCGCTCGTCGCGCTCGTGGGCGATCTGGGCGGGGTAGACATTGGACAGGCCGCTGCGCGCCAGACGGGGTTTCAGCGCGTCCAGGCGGTGGCCGGAGACGTCGAAGGCATAGAGGCGGCCCGTGTTGCGCATCAAGGCGCCCAGGGCCAAGGTCTTGCCGCCGGCGCCGGCGCAGAAATCCACCACCATCTCGCCGCGCTTGGGCGCCAGCAGCAGGGCCAGCAGCTGGCTGCCCTCGTCCTGGACCTCGATGCTGCCGTTGGTGAAGAGCTCCAGCTTGTTCAGCGCCGGCTTGCCATCGATGCGCAGCCCCGTGGGCGAGTACGGCGTCGGCGTCGCCTCGATGCCAGCCGCCTTGAGCTGGGCCTGGGCCTCCTCGCGCTTGAGCTTCAGCGTGTTGACGCGCAGGTCCAGCGGCGCGGCCTCGTTCAGCGAGGTGGCCAGCTTCCAGAACTCCTCCTCGCCGAGGCGGGCCAGCAGGGGCTCGGCCAGCCAGTCAGGCATGTTGTGGCGCAGCTTGGACGCCAGGCTTTTCGGATCGATCGCGTTGACTTGCTGCAGCCATTGCTGCTCCTGGGGGCTCAGGGCGCCGCGCAGGAAGCTGTCGCTGCCGCGCCAGGCCAGCATGGCCAGGCGGCGCGGCATGGGGCCGCTGCCTGACTGGGCCAGGTTCTGGAACTTGAGCCGCTCGCGCAGCAGCGCATAGACGGTTTCGGCCAGACTGGCGCGTTCGCGCTGGCCGAGGTTCTTGTGTTGACGGAAAAAGGCCGAAACGGTCGAGTCGGCCGGCGCGTCGAGCTTGTTGACGACGGCGATCAGCTCGGCGCACAGCTCCAGCAGGGCATTAGGATGCATCGAGCCATTATCCCAAGCCTGCACGAATGAAGCTCTGGACCCAGTTGCGCCTGCGCCCTCGCCTGTTGACGGCGATCTTCGCGGGCAGCGCGCTGGCGGCCGCCATGCCGGGCGCCATCAGCCTGCAGACCCGCCTGCTGATCGGCTGGAACCTCGTCATCTGGATCTATCTGCCGCTGGCGCTGTGGATGATGCTGGGCCGTGCCGGCTCGGTGGACGTGCAGAGCCGGGCCAAGAGCCTGAACGAGGGCGTCGTCCCGATGTTGATGCTGGCCGCACTCGGCGCCCTGGCCAGCCTGGCCGCCATCACGCTGGAGTTGCAGGCCGCGAAACAGCAGCACGACACGCGCTATGTGCTGCTCGCGCTGACGACGGTGGCCGGCTCCTGGCTGCTGCTGCCGGTGGAGTTCGGCATCGCCTATGCGAGCCGCTATCACAGCAGCCGCCAGGGCGGGCATGGACTCGAGTTCCCGGGCGATGAGAAGGAGCCGCCGGACTACGGCGACTTCCTCTACTTCTCGATCACGGTGGCCGCGACCTCGCAGACCTCGGATGTCTGCGTCAGCTCGCGCGCCATGCGACGGCTGGTGCTGGTTCAGGCCTTGCTGGCCTTTGTCTTCAACACGGGCGTCTTGGCGCTATCCATCAACATCCTGGCCGGCGTGGTCAGCTGACGAAGAGTTGCTGTGCTGCTCCGTCGCAGTGGCTCACCACCTCGCCGTCCCACACCAGCGCATCCTCGACGAACCAGCGCACCGCCTGCGGATAGATGCGGTGCTCGGCCGTCAGCACGCGGGCCGACAGCGTCTTGGCGTCGTCGCCGGCCAGCACCGGCACCACACCCTGCATGACGATGGCGCCGTGGTCGAGCTCGGCGGTGACGAAATGCACCGTCGCGCCGGCCAGCTTGCAGCCCATCTCGATGGCCCGCTCATGGGTGTGCAGGCCGGTGAACGCCGGCAGCAGCGACGGGTGGATGTTGAGCATGCGGCGGGCGTAGCGGGCCGTGAAGCCGGGCGTCAGGATGCGCATGAAGCCGGCCAGCACGACCAGATCGGGCGCAAAGCCATCGATGACGCGCGCCAGCTCGGCGTCGAACGCCTCGCGGCTCTCGTAGGCCTTGTGGTCGACGACGGCGGTCGCGATGCCGTGTTCGGCCGCGAACTGCAGGCCACCGGCATCGGGCCGGTTGCTGATGACGGCGGCCACCTCGGCCGGCCAGCCCTCGGCCTTGCAGGCCTTCACGATGGCCTCCATGTTGGAACCGCGCCCCGAGATCAGAATCACCAGCCGTTTCATGACCGTCAGTGTAGGTGGCGCCCTTGAACGACAATCCGCGCCCCATGTCGACGACACCCACCCTCACCCGCCCGCGCGTGCTCTCGGGCATGCGCCCGACCGGCGCCCTGCACCTTGGCCACTACCACGGCGCCATCAAGAACTGGGTGCGGCTGCAGGACACCCATGAGGGCTTCTTCTTCGTCGCCGACTGGCATGCGCTGACCACCCAGCGCCCCAGCGGCGAGACCCTGAGCCGCCACGTCTACGAGATGGTGACGGACTGGCTGGCCGCCGGCCTCGACCCCGAACGCTGCACCCTCTTCCTGCAAAGCCGCATGCCCGAGCACGCCGAGCTGTTCACGCTGCTGGCCATGTGCACGCCCTCGTCCTGGCTGGCGCGCATGCCCAGCTACAAGGACCAGGTCGCCGCCGACCCCGAGCTGGCCACCTACGGCTTCCTCGGCTACCCGCTGCTGCAGGCGGCCGACATCCTCATGTACAAGCCCGCTGGCGTGCCGGTGGGTGAGGATCAGGCCGCCCACGTCGAAGTGACCCGCGAGGTCGCGCGCCGCTTCAACCGCCTCTACGCCGAAGCCTCGCCCATCTTTGTCGAGCCCCAGGCTCTGCTGACCGAGACCGCCCGCGTGCCGGGCCTGGACGGCCAGAAGATGAGCAAGAGCCTGGACAACGCCATCGCCATGCGCGACGAGCCCGAGGTCGTCGCCACCAAGATCCGCACCATGCCGACCGATCCGCAGCGCGTGCGCCGCAGCGATGCCGGCGACCCGGCGCGCTGCCCGGTCTGGCCCTTGCACCAGATCTACAGCGACGAGGCCACGCGCACCGCCTGCGACACCGGCTGCCGCACGGCCAGCATCGGCTGCCTGGACTGCAAGCAGCCGTTGATCGAGGCCATCCAGAAGGAGCAGGCCCCCTGGCGGGAGCGCGCCGCGGCCCTGGACCCGCAGCAGGTGCAGTGGACGCTGGAAGTCGGCACCGAGCGCGCCCGCGCCGTCGCGCGCAAGACGCTGCGCGAGGTGCGCGCGGCCATGGGACTGGTCGCTTGAGCGCGGCGCCGGGCCGTCCCAAGCAAGCTCGCTCCCGCTTGGCGGGACAGGCCGCAGGCCGAAGGGTGCATCAGTGAGCTCAGAGAAGATCCATGTCACCGACCTCGAGGCCGCCATCAACTGGTGGCGCGAGCGTTCGCCGTCCGCCGACGGCGTCAGCGCCGCTCCCGAGGTCCGCGCGCTGGCCGAGGCCTATGCCCTGCTGGCCTGGACCCGCGCGACCGAAGTCGACATCGAGGCCCTGAGCGACAAGGCGCTGGGCGCCTGGCTGGACTGGTACGAAACGACGCCCGACTCGCCCTGCATCGCCATCTGCTCGACCGCCCAGGGCGACCCCATTTGCAAGGGCTGCGGCCGCACGTTTGATGAAGTGCAGCACTGGCCCGGCCTGGATCCCTTCGAGAAGCGCATCGTCTGGCAGCGCATCACGCAGGAAGGCACGGCCTGGCGCTTCAATCGCTACGCGGAAAGGGCTGTGCGATGACCCGCATCCGCTTCATCGGCAGCGTCCGCCGCCTGGTGCCGCTGGCCTGGCCCGTCCTCGTCGGCCAGATCGCCGTGATGATGTTCAGCACGGTCGACACGCTGATGATGGGCCGCGTCGGCCCGCAGGACCTGGCAGCCCTGGCCGTGGGCTCGGCGGCCTATGTGTCCATCTTCGTCGGCCTGATGGGCGTGGTGCTCGCCGTCGGCCCCATCGCCGGCCGGCAGTTCGGTGCCGACGACCTGCCTGGCTCGGGCCGCAGCTTCGTGCAGGCCCAGTGGCTGGCCGTGCTGCTGTGCGTGCCCGGCTGCCTGCTGCTGTGGTTCCCCGACCCCTTCATCTGGCTGGCCCAGCTCGACGCCGCCCAGGCCGACAAGGTGCGGGCCTACACCCGGCCCGAGGCCTTCGCCCTGCCGGCCGCCCTGCTCTTCACGGCCTTCCGTGGCTTCTCGACCGCCATCAGCCGGCCCAAGGCCGTCATGGCCATGCAGCTGACCGGCCTGGCCGCCAAGGTGCCGTTGAACGCCGTCCTCGTGTTCGGCTGGGGGCCCGTCCCGGCCATGGGCGTGGCGGGCTGCGGCTGGGCCACGGCCATCGCGATGACGGCCCAGGCAGCCGCGGCCCTGATCCTGCTGAGGCGCGACGCCTTCTACCGGCCGTTCCACATCCCCTTCCTGTGGCAGACGCGCCCGCAATGGGGCGAACTCTGGGCCCTGGTGCGCCTGGGCCTGCCCATGGGCGGCTCCATCCTCGTCGAGGTGACGGGCTTCACCTTCATGGCCTTCTTCATCGCCCGCCTGGGCGCCACGCCGGTGGCCGGCCACCAGATCGCCGTCAATCTCGTCGCGATGATGTTCATGACCGCCCTGGCCCTGGCCACGGCCGCCGGCACCCTGGTGGCCCAGCATCTGGGCGCCGAGCAAAAGCGCGAGGCCCGCATCGTCGGCCGCCACGCGATGGCTCTGGCCACGCTGGTGGCGGCAGGCCTGGGCGCCATCGTCGCCCTGGCGCGCGAGCCCATCGTCACGCTGTACACGGACAACCCCGAGGCTGCGGCGGCCGCGTTGCCGCTGCTGGTCTGGGTCTGGTTCTTCCACCTCGGCGATGCGCTGCAGACGGTGGCGGCCTATGTGCTGCGCGCCTACCAGGTCGCGACACTGCCCATGATCATCTACGTCGTGGCGCTGTGGGGCCTGGGCATTGGCGGCGGCTACTTCCTCGCCTTCGGCACGACCGGCAATGGCGCGGTCGGCTTCTGGCAGGCCGCCACGGCCGGCCTGATGATGGCCGCGCTGCTGCTGAGCCTGCTGCTCAAGCGCGTCTTCAACGAGAACCGCTAGGACTTCGCCGCCGGAACAAACAGCACGAAACGGCTGCCGCCGCCCTCGCGCTGCAGGCAGCGCACGCTGCCGCCGTGGCGCTCGGCGATCTGCTTGACCAGGCTCAGGCCCAGGCCCACGCCGCCCGCCATCTCGGCATGGCCGGGCAGGCGGTAGAAGGGCTCGAAGATGCGTTCGCGCAGATCGGCCGGCACGCCCGGGCCGCGGTCGGCGACGATGAACTCATAGCCGCCGGCCACCGGCTTCAGCACCAGCTCCACATCGGGGCCGCCATAGCGGCGCGCGTTGTCGAGCAGATTGCGCAGCGCACGCCGCAGCAGGCGCTCCTGGCCGTCGATGCGGGCGGAATCGGTCTCGGGCTCGAAGGCCGCTTCGGCGCGGGCCGCCTCCTCGGCGCCCAGGGCCAGCAGTTCGACGGGATGGGTCTCGCCGACCGCGCTGCCGGCCTCCAGCCGGCTGGCCAGCAGCACTTCCTCGACCAGGGCATCGAGCTCGGCGATGTTGACGTCGATCTCGTGCACCAGGCGCTGGCGTTGGGCCGGCGCGGCATCGTCGAGCATGGCGAAGGCCATCTTCAGCCGCGCCAGCGGCGAGCGCAGCTCGTGGCTGGCATTGGCCAGCAGGGTCTGGTGGGAGCGCAGCAAAGTCTCGATGCGGTCGGCGGCCTGATTGAAGCTGGTGGCCAGGGCCGCGACCTCATCGCGCCCGCCATCATCGACACGGTGGCCGAGCTGGCCCGAACCGAATTTCTCGACGCCGCGCTTGAGCGCCTCGAGACGGCGTGTCAGCCGGCGCACGACCGGGTAGGCGCCCACCGCGACACCGATGAAGAGCAGCACCAGCACGACGGCCAGCGTCGACACCGCCGGGGCGCCGGGCGAGACGGGGCGGTGCAGCCAGGGCCCGGTGAACGGTCCTTCGTCCGCACGCAAGGGTCGGACACCCGGACCACCGGGACCGGACGCTCCCGAGGCGCCGGCCTGCGGGCCGGGCGGGCGCACGCTGCGCACCATCTCCAGGCTGCGGCCGTCACCGAGGTTGGCACTGACGACGATGGCACCCGGATCGTCGACGCGGCGCAGGAACATCTGTGTCGTCGCGATGCGCTTGCCCGCGGCATCCTCCAGCGCGATGGGCATGCGCAGGCGCTGGCCCCAGTCGGCAAAGGCCGCCGCCTGCTCGTCGCGCGGCGCCGTGACGGGCGGCAGCGCGAGCTTGAGCAGGCCGGCCATCGCGTTCAGGCGCTCACCGGCCGCCGTCTCGACATTGCCGCGCTCCTGCTCGATATGGCGCTGGAACAGCCAGGCCGAGCCGAAGGCGAACGCCAGCAGCAGCGCCACCAGCGTCAGGTAGATGCGGACGTAGAGCGATTTCAATTCAGGGGCGTGGAAAGTAGGACATTTGCGGGCCGAGCGCCGGGCCGCTCCCTAGCCGGCCCGCGTTCGGCGATGTGCTTGCCGGTCGATCGGGCAAGCATCGCCGTCCCCTCGGGGGCTGAGGCCGGACACATGGCGCCCAGTGGGCGGCATGTGCCTGCCGAAGCTCTGCGGCCAGTGACCGCAGAGCGGTCCCGGCCCATGTACTCATTGGACGAGGGGCTCCGTTCAAGCTGCGTCGGCGTCAGCGTCTTGCTTGCGCGCAAAGACGTAGCCTGCGCCCCGGACGGTCAGCACGCGGCGCGGGTTCTTGGGGTCGTCCTCGATGACGGCGCGGATGCGCGAGATGTGCACGTCGATGGAGCGGTCGAAGGCTTCCAGCGGATGGCCCTTCAGCGCATCCATGATCTGGTCGCGGCTCAGCACCCGGCCCGGGCTTTGCGCCAGCACGACGAGGAGGTCGAACTGGTGGCTGGTCAGGTCGCAGATCTTGCCGTCCAGGCGCGCCACGCGGGCGGCCAGGTCGATCTCCAGGCGGCCGAAGCGCAGCACCTCGTCGCCGTCGAGCTTGGGCTCCAGGCGGCGCAGCAGGGCCTTGATGCGGGCCTGCAGCTCGCGCGGCTCGAAGGGCTTGGCGAGGTAGTCGTCGGCGCCGAGTTCCAGGCCGAGGATGCGGTCCATGGGTTCGCCACGGGCCGACAGCATCAGCACCGGCTGGTGGCGCCAGCGCGGGTCGCCGCGCAGCCAGCGGCAAAAGTCCAGACCGTCGCCGTCGGGCAGCATCAGGTCCAGCACCAGCAGCTCGAAGCGGCCATGGGACAGGGCTTCGCGAGCCTGGGCCAGGCTGGCGGCCGTGCTGACCTCGAAGCCGGCGGCGCGGAGGTAGTCGCCCACCATGCCGGTCAGGCGGGCATCGTCATCGATCAACAGCAGTCGGGCGCTACTCATCACCGGGGCGAGGGAGGAAAAGGGAATCCGGCGCGCTTCCGCGCCGGTGGAACGAGGCTCAAGCATCGCAGAACTCCTCGCAGAGAGCCAATCAACCGGCGTGACGCGCGGCCATGCGCGCCTGACGCTTCTTCATGAGTTCGCCGATCTTGGCGCGCTGCTCGGGGGTCAGCACGCGGGCGGCATCGATGCTGGCCTGGCTCAGGCGCTTGGAGGCGGCTTCGCGCTGGGCGCTCAACTGCACGCGCACGGCCTCGATGGCGGCGGCGTCGACATTGGTGGCCGTGTACAGCGTGGCCATCTGCTCATGCAGCTTCTTGCCAGCTTCGCGCTGGCCGGACAGGTCCTGGCGGGCGGCCTTGAAGATGGCGTCGATCTGGCTGCGCTGGGAGTCCGTCGCGTTGACGAGGTCCAGCAGATGCTCCATGTGGCCGCCGAACAGGCCGCCGGGCGCCATCATGGCCGGGCCGCCATGGTGGCCGCCGTGGCCGGGCTGGGCGTGGGCGGCAGCGCCGCCGAGAACCAGTGCCGCAGCCACGGTGGCGGCGCGCAACAGGTTCTGAATCTGGATGGCTTTCATCAGGATCTCCTGGAAGAAGAGGGAGTGATGTGATCTTCCAGGGAGCCTGTGTGGCCTCTTTGGGCCCGCGGTAAAGAACTGTGTCCCGTTGTCGTCGCGAGCCTTACAGCTGTGACCAGATCACTTGATCGGCTTGAAGCGCATGCGCTTCGGACGCGCGCCTTCCTCGCCCAGGCGCTTCTTCTTGTCGGCTTCGTACTCGTGGAAGTTGCCGTCGAAGAAGAACCACTGCGAGTTGCCTTCGCAGGCCAGGATGTGGGTGCAGATGCGGTCCAGGAACCAGCGGTCATGGCTGATGACCATGGCCGAGCCGGCAAACTCCAGCAGCGCTTCTTCCAGCGCGCGCAGGGTTTCGACATCGAGGTCGTTGGACGGTTCGTCCAGCATCAGCACGTTGCCGCCCTGGGCCAGGGTCTTGGCCAGGTGCAGGCGGCCGCGCTCACCGCCGGAGAGCTGGCCCACCAGCTTCTGCTGATCGTTGCCCTTGAAGTTGAAGCGGCCCAGATAGGCGCGGCTGGGCATGACGAACTTGCCGACGATGATGTTGTCCAGGCCACCGGAGACGTCCTGCCAGACGGTCTTGTCGGCTTCCAGGCTGGCGCGGCTCTGGTCGACGAAGGCCAGCTTGGCGGTCTTGCCGATCTTGACCGTGCCGCTGTCCGGCTGTTCCACGCCTTGCAGCATGCGGAACAGCGTCGACTTGCCGGCGCCGTTGGGGCCGATGATGCCGACGATGGCGCCGGCCGGCACCTTGAACGACAGGTTGTCGATCAGCACGCGGTCGCCGAAGCTCTTGCTGACATTCTCGAACTCGATGACTTCATTGCCCAGGCGCTCGGCCACGGGGATGAAGATTTCGTTCGTCACGTTGCGCTGCTGGTATTCGACGTCGCTCAGCTCCTCGAAGCGGGCCAGACGCGCCTTGCTCTTGGCCTGGCGGCCCTTGGCGTTCGAGCGAACCCACTTCAGTTCCTCCTTCATCGCCTTCATGCGCGCGTCTTCGGACTTCTGCTCGGTCTCCAGGCGGCGTTCCTTCTGGTCCAGCCATTCGGAGTAGTTGCCCTTCCAGGGAATGCCGTGGCCGCGGTCCAGTTCCAGGATCCACTCGGCGGCGTTGTCCAGGAAGTAGCGATCGTGGGTGATGGCCACGACGGTGCCAGGGAAGCGCTGCAGGAACTGCTCCAGCCACTCGACACTTTCCGCGTCCAAGTGGTTGGTCGGTTCGTCGAGCAGCAGCATGTCGGGCTTGGACAGCAGCAGGCGGCACAGGGCCACACGGCGCTTCTCGCCACCGGACAGCACGCCGATCTGGGCATCCCAGGGCGGCAGATTCAGCGCGTCGGCGGCCAGTTCCAGCTGCAGGTCGGTGTTCTCGGAGCCCGCGGCGGCAATGATGGCTTCCAGCTCGCCCTGCTCGGCGGCCAGGGCGTCGAAGTCGGCGTCCGGCTCGGCATAGGCGGCATAGACCTCGTCCAGGCGCTTCTTGGCGGCCAGCACGCCGCCGATGCCCTCTTCCACGGCCTCACGCACGGTCTGGTCGGCGTTCAGGCGCGGCTCCTGCTCCAGGTAGCCGATCTTGATGCCCGGCATCGGGATGGCTTCGCCCTCGTACTCCTTGTCGACGCCGGCCATGATCTTCAGGATGGTCGACTTGCCAGAGCCGTTGACGCCCAGCACGCCGATCTTGGCGCCGGGGAAGAAGGACAGCGAGATGTCCTTGAGGATGTGGCGCTTGGGGGGAACCGTCTTGTTGACGCGGTTCATTGAAAAGACGTACTGGGCCATGGCGCTGCTCCGAGACAAAAAACAGCGCAGGCCCCGACGGATCGGAGCCTGCGCATCAATGGGTTTGGGGGGGATTGTCGCCGATGCCGGCGGCCCCTCAAGCGCGGCGGCGTTTCCTCAGGGCGATCACGGCCAGGCCGCCCAGACACAGCGCCGCCGTCGTGGGCTCGGGCACGGGGGTCAGGAGCAGGCCGTAGGACGAGCCATCGAGCTCGCCCGCCGTGCCAGTCAACCACCCCGCGTCATTGATGCCACGCACGATGGTGTATTCGCTGCCGTAGTCCAGGCTTTGGTAGCCTTCGAGCGTGCCCACGAAGCCGTGATACAGCCCTGGGTCGCCGTAGAAGCCAACGATCACGCCGGAGGCATTCATCTCGCGCAGGGCAGTACGGCGGAACCCCGCCACGCTCGCCAGATGGGTCGGCTGGCCGGTCGTGATGTCGAAGCTGAATGCGCTGAAGCTCCAGGAGCCATTCGCATTGCGTTCGCGTTGATCGCCCAGCACGACACCGACATCGTTGATCTTCCCGACGAGCGAGTAGCCATCGGTCGTTCCGCCTCCGATCAACGCCACGGCTCCGGTCGAGCGGTCCATCGCAAAGGATTGGAGGGCTCCGTTGCTCAGCACGCCATAGCCAGACAAGTAGCGGCCGTTCGACGAGATACCCGTCAACGACGTCTCCTGCGCCCAGGGCATGCTGACCGTCTGGTACTGCCCGCCCTCGTAGATGAAGCCCTGCGAAAAGCCAACCCAGGTGCTGCCCTCGGGGTCGACGTAGGTGCCAGTGGCATAAGCCCCCACGATGGCACCGGTCTCCGAGATGCCCGACGCACTGGTACCCAAGGAGCCTGAGGGACCGGACAGCGTCGTCAGCGCGCCAGCCTCGTAGACATAGGCCCGTCCGTAGTCGGTGTCCGACATCGCGTAGTAGCCGACCACTTGCCCCCGGTTGTTCACGTCATCCGCCGTCACCCAGTAGGCGCCGGGCACGTCAATGCGGGTCAGCTTGTAATTGGCGGCCGAAGCGATGGCTGCCGCCAGCGCAAGGCCAACGCCCAGAACCAGCCTAGGCAGATTGCGTTTGAACATTGGAGATTCCCTGAAGTCTTGGTGCGGGCCGAGCCCGCCGGCCGCGCATTCTGGTGACGGCCATTGCACGCCACAGGCGATGAGCACCGAACCCGGGGGCATCGTTTTCCCTAGACGGTGGAGATGGCTTCGCGGCCACCGTGGCGTCACTAGACTGCGCCATCCCAACATCCACGAGATGTCCATGCGTGTCCTGACCGTCATCTGCGCGGCTGCAGCGTTTTGCCTGACCTCGGTCGCCCCTGCCCAGACCCTGAAATGGTCCAGCCAGGGCGACATGCAGACCACCGATCCGCATTCGCAGAACGAGGTCATGACCAACAGCCTGAACAACCAGGTCTATGAAACCCTGACCCGGCGCGGCAAGGATCTGGCCCCGATGCCGGCCCTGGCCACCGAGTGGACCCAGGTCACGCCGCTGATCTGGCGCTTCAAGCTGCGCCCGGGCGTCAAGTTCCACGACGGCACGCCCTTCACGGCCGACGACGTCGTGTTCTCGATGCAGCGCCTGCGCGACGACAACTCGCCCCAGCGCGTCTACGCCAACGCCGTGGGCTCGCCCAAGGCCGTCGACCCGCTGACCGTCGTCTTCACGCTGGACAAGCCCAACCCCATCGTGCCAGAGCTGATGACCACGCTGTTCATCATGAGCCGCAAGTGGTGCGAGCAGAACCGCGTCGCGCGGCCGCTGAACTTCAAGCAGCAGGAAGAGTCCTTCGCCAGCCAGAACGCCAATGGCACCGGCCCCTTCATGCTGGTCAGCCGCCAGCCCGGCGTGAAGACGGTCTTCAAGCGCAATCCGAACTGGTGGAACAAGTTCGAGGGCAATCTGCAGGAGTTCGTCTACCTGCCCATCGCCAACGACGCGACGCGCACCGCGGCCCTGATCACGGGCGAGATCGACTTCGTCCTCGACCCGCCGCCGCGCGACATCGCCCGGCTGCGCGCCATGCCCGAGCTCAAGATCCTCGACGGCCAGGAGAACCGCATCGTCTACGTCGGCATGGACCAGAGCCGCGACAAGCTGCTCTACGGCCAGACCTCCGATGGCAAGAACCCGCTGAAGGACCTGCGCGTGCGCAAGGCCCTGTATCAGGCCATCGACATCGAGGCCATCAAGACCAAGCTGATGAGCGGCTATTCGGCACCCACCGGCGGCCTGACCGCCTCGTCGCGCGGCGCCTATGGCGACCCCAAGCTGGAGAGCCGCCTGCCCTATGACCCCGCTAGCGCGAAGAAGCTGCTCGCCGAGGCCGGCTACCCCGACGGCTTCGACATCACGCTGGACTGCCCCAACAACCGCTATGTCAACGACGAGCGCATCTGCATCGCCCTGGCCAGCATGTGGGCCCAGGTCAAGGTCAGGGTCAAGGTCAACGCCATGCCGCGCACCCTGTACTTCCCCAAGATCGAGAAATTCGACACCAGCCTCTTCGTGACCGGCTGGGGCGGCGGCTCCACCGACGCCGAGACCATGCTGACCCCGGTGCTGCGCAACCGCGGCGAGCAGGGCGTGGGCGTGGCCAACTATGGCGGCATCGTCAACGCCGAAGCGGATGCGCTGGCCGCCGCCTCCACCATCGAGATCGACCCGAAAAAGCGCGAGACGCTGGTGAAATCCGCCCTGCAGGCCTACCGCGACCAGGTCAACATCATTCCCCTGCACCGCCAGGTCATTCCCTGGGCCATGCGCAAGGAAGTCAGCCTGCCTCATTCAGCCAACAACTGGGCAAGCATGGATTGGGTCACGATCCGTAAATAATTCAGCCGCTAGAATGCCAATCAACGCCGCGCTGACAGTCTTGCGCGGCGTTTCACTTTTAGAGCCCCCGCACGCGGCCTGGCTTGCCCGAAGACTGGTGTCGCCTCCCCGGCGGCACGGCGAGCCCCGGTGATTTTCGGCGTGCCCTCCCCTTTTTAGGATTCGATGAGTTTCGACACCCTGGGCCTTGCAGCGCCGCTGCTGAAGGCCATTGCTGACGCCGGCTACACCTCTCCCACCCCCATCCAGGCCCAGGCCATTCCCGCCGTTCTGAACGGCGGCGACCTGATGGCCGGCGCCCAGACCGGCACCGGCAAGACCGCCGGCTTCACCCTGCCCATGCTGCACCGCCTCGCCACCGGCGAGAAGCTGCTCAACAAGCGCGGCAAGATCGCCATCCGCGCCCTGGTGCTGACGCCCACCCGCGAACTCGCCGCCCAGGTCGAGGAAAGCGTGCAGACCTACGGCAAATACCTGCCGCTGAAGAGCATGGTCATGTTCGGCGGCGTCGGCATGCAGCCGCAGATCAACAAGCTGCGCGACGGCGTCGACATCCTCGTCGCCACGCCCGGCCGCCTGCTCGACCACGCCCAGCAAGGCACCCTGGACCTGAGCCAGGTGCAGATCCTGGTGCTCGACGAAGCCGACCGCATGCTGGACATGGGCTTCGTGCACGACATCAAGAAGGTGCTGGCCCTGCTGCCCGCCAAGAAGCAGAGCCTGCTGTTCTCGGCCACCTTCAGCGACGAGATCAAGAACCTCGCCGACCGCCTGCTCAACGCCCCGGCCCTCATCGAAGTGGCCCGCCGCAACCAGACCAACGACGCCATCGCGCAGAAGGTCCATCCGGTCGGCCGCGAGCGCAAGAAGGAGCTGCTGGCCCACCTCATCAAGAGCGGCGACTGGCACCAGGTGCTGGTCTTCACGCGCATGAAGCACGGCGCCAACCGCCTGACCGACTTCCTGAACGACAGCGGCATCAGCGCCATGGCCATCCATGGCAACAAGAGCCAGGGTGCCCGCACCAAGGCCCTGGCCGACTTCAAGAGTGGCGACCTGACCTGCCTGGTGGCGACCGACATCGCCGCCCGCGGCATCGACATCGACCAGCTGCCCCACGTCGTCAACTTCGAGCTGCCCAATGTGCCGGAGGACTATGTCCACCGCATCGGCCGCACCGGCCGCGCCGGCGCCCAGGGCGAGGCGGTCAGCCTCGTCTGCGTCGACGAGAACGGCTTCCTGCGCGACATCGAGAAGCTCATCAAGCGCGAGATCCCCAAGGAGATCGTGCCCGGCTTCGCACCTGACCCCAACGAGCGCGCCGAGCCCATCGTGCTGGGTCGCACCGTGCTGAACCCCAATGGCAGCCGCGGCCGCAACCCCAACCCGCCGCCACACGCGGGCCGTGGCGGTCGTGGTGGCAATGGCGGCGGTGGTGGTGGTGGTGGCCGTGGTGGCGACAATCGCGGCGGCCAGCGCGACAGCGGCCGTCCGGGCGGCGGCAAGCCCCAGGCCCATGCCGGCCACGGCGGCGCCAAGCCGGCCGGCCACACCGGCCATGGCGGCGCCCGCACGGCCCCCAAGCCGCAAGGCCAGCGCCCAGCCGGCAGCCAGCCCAGCCGTGACGGCGGCGCCCCACGCCACAACAACGGCCCGCGCCTGACCCAGCCCAAGCGCTGATCAGCGCCCGACCCGTCTGCCAGGCCTGCCTCTCACGAGGCAGGCCTTTTTCTTTTCTCCTCGGCGCAACTCCCTATCCATCGGCACGCTCTGATGCCGATACTTGGCCGCACGGGCCGGCTGCAACGACGCAGCATCGCGCTGGCATGACCCGGCACCGACAAGAGGAGAACCCATGTTCAATTCCATCCAGAAGCGTCTGACGGTGGGCTGCATGGCCGTCGTCGTGGTCAGCCTGCTCAGTGCCACGCTGTTGAACCACGGCATCGTCAGCAAGCATGTGAAGGCGCAGACGACGCAGGGCCTGAACGAGCTGAGCGCCGCGCATGCGCAGGCCATCGGCGAGTGGGTGGGCACGCAGAAGGCCGTCGTGGCCGCCGTGGTGCCCGCGGCGCTGACGGACGACCCCAAGGCCTTCCTGGTCCAGGCCCAGAAGTCGGGCCGCCTGGCCTCCGCCTACGCCGGCTACCCCGACAAGCGCATGATCTTCGACGTGCCGCAGCAGCTGCCCGAGGGCTACGACCCGACCATCCGCCCCTGGTACAAGGGCGCCGCGGCGTCCGACAAGCCCATCCTGACCGCGCCCTATGCCGACGCCGCCACCAAGCGGCTGCTCGTGACCTTCGCGATGGCCGTGAAGACCGACGGGGAGATCAAGGCGGTGGTGGGCAGCGACGTCTTCCTCGACGACGTGTCCAAGATCGTCGCCTCCATCCACCCGACGCCGCGCGGTCTGGCCTTCCTCATCGACACCGACGGCCAGGTCATCGCCCATCCGGACACGCAGCGCATCCTGAAGAAGGTGTCCGAGCTGTCGCCCGCCCTCACCCCCGAGGCGCTGAAGCAGGCCACCGAGCCCTCGGGCCCGTGGGTCGAGGTGCGCATGGGCGAGGACGGCTATCTGCTGCGCGGCGCCGCCGTGCCGGGCACGAGCTGGACGCTGATGACGGCCGCCCGCGCTGACGAAGCCCTGGCCTCGCTGGACACGCTGCTGAAGGCCGCCGCGCTGGCCCTCGTCGTCATGGCGGGCCTGGCCGCGATGGCCGCCGCCTGGCTGGTGCGCTCCATGCTGACGTCGCTGAACCGCGTCAACGCCGCGATGGCGCAGATCGGCAGCGGCGACGCCGACCTGACCCGGCGCCTGCCCGAGCACGGCAGCGACGAGATCGCGCGCATCGCGCAGAGCTTCAACATCTTCTGCGCCAAGATCGAATCCACCATCCGCGAGGTGCGCACCGCGTCCGACTCGATCTCGACGGCGTCCTCCGAGATCGCCACCGGCAACGTCGACCTCAGCCACCGTACGGAAGAAACCGCGTCCAACCTGCAGCAGACGGCCAGCGCGCTGGAGCAGATCACCAGCACGGTGCGCCAGAGCGCCGACAACGCGTCCACGGCCAATGAACTTGCGGGCAACGCGGCCGGCGTGGCGCAGCGTGGCGGCCAAGTGGTGACGCAGGTGGTGCACACCATGGCCGAGATCACCCAGTCCAGCCAGAAGATCGCCGACATCATCGGCGTCATCGACGGCATCGCCTTCCAGACCAACATCCTGGCGCTGAACGCCGCCGTCGAGGCCGCGCGTGCCGGCGAGCAGGGCCGCGGCTTCGCCGTCGTGGCCACCGAGGTGCGCAATCTCGCCCAGCGCAGCGCCGCGTCGGCCAAGGAGATCAAGGCCCTGATCGGTACCAGCGTCGAGCGCGTCGAGGCGGGTTCGCGCCTGGTCGAGGACGCCGGCAAGACCATGACCGAGATCGTCAGCAGCGTGCAGCGCGTCACGGAGGTCATCGCCGAGATCACCGCCGCGGCCAAGGAGCAGAGCTCGGGCATCGACGTCGTCAATGGCGCCGTCAACACGCTGGACCAGATGACGCAGCAGAACGCCGCCCTGGTCGAGGAAAGCGCCGCCGCCGCGGAAAGCCTCAAGGACCAGGCCCACCGGCTGGCGGGCGTGGTGTCCACCTTCCGCGTGAGTTGAGCCCGGCCGGCTAGCATGCCGGCCATGCCCGACTCCATGCCGACCTGGATCGCCGGCGCTACAGGCCTTGTCGGCCGGGCGCTGTGCGCCGAACTGCCCGACGCGCTGGCGCTGGTGCGCCGCCCGCAAGCCGGTGCGTCGACGGTGGACTACAGCCGCCCCGAATCCTTTGCCGCCCTGCCCGCGCCGCGCCGCGTGTTCATCGCGCTCGGCACGACGATGGCTCAGGCCGGCTCGCAGCAGGCCTTTCGTGCGGCGGACTTCGACACCGTGCTGACCGTGGCCCGCGCCGCGCAGGCGGCCGGCGCCACGCACTGCGGGCTGGTGTCCGCGCTGGGCGCCAGCGCGCGGTCTGCCGTCTTCTACAACCGGGTCAAGGGCGAGGCCGAGGACGCGCTGGTCGCGCTCGGCTTCGAGCGCCTCGTCATCGCGCGCCCCTCGCTGCTGGACGGCGACCGCGAGCGGCTGGACCAGCCCCATCGCAGCGGTGAAGCCTGGACGCTGCGGCTCACCCGCCCGCTGGCCGGACTGATCCCGGCCATGTGGCGGCCGATCTCGCCCCAGCGCATCGCGCGGGCCATGCGCATCGCCATGGAGGCGCCCGGCCCGGCCGTGCTCGTCATCGAGTCCGGCGAGATGCAGCGCCTGGGCGCATGAAGTCACCCGCGGTCCCACCGGCCGAGGTCGACTTCTCCGACCCCGAGGCACCGGCCTCGCCCACCTTCGGCGACGTCTACCACTCGCGCGCCGGCGCGCTGGCGCAGGCCCGCCATGTCTTCGTCGCCGGCAATGGCCTGCCCGGCCGCTGGCAGGGCCGCGAGCGCTTCGTCGTGCTGGAGACGGGCTTCGGCCTGGGCAACAACTTCCTCGCCATCTGGGATGCCTGGCGGCTAGACCCGGCACGCTGTGAACGCCTGGTCTTCGTCAGCGTCGAGAAGCACCCGCTGCGCCGCGATGACCTGGCCCGTGCGCATGCCGCCAGCCCGCTGCCCGAGCTGGCCCGGCAGCTCGTCGACCGCTGGCCGCCGCTGACGGCCGGACTGCACACGCTGAGCTGCGAGGGCGGCCGCGTCGAGCTGCTGCTGGGCCTGGGCGACGGGCGCGACCTGCTGCGCGAACTGGTGCTGCAGGCCGACGCGATCTGTCTCGATGGCTTCGCGCCCAAGCTCAACCCCGCGCTGTGGGACGAATGGCTGCTGAAAAGCCTTTCCCGGCTGGCGGCGCCGGGCGCCACCCTGGCGACCTGGAGCATCAACCGCCCGATGCGCCGCGCCTTGACGTCGCTGGGCTTCGAGGTCGAGCTGGCACCCGGCTTTGCCAACAAGCCCGAGATGACCACCGCCCGCTTCGCGCCACGCCACGCGCCGCAGCGCCCGGCGGGCCGCGAAGCCATCGCGCCGCAAGCGCGCCAGGCCGTCATCGTCGGCGCCGGCCTCGCGGGCGCCGCCTGTGCGCTGGCCCTGTCGCGGGCCGGCGTGGCCTGCACCGTTGTCGACGCCCTGCCCGGTCCGGCCCAGGCCAGTTCGGGCAACCCGGCAGGCCTCTTTCACGGCACGCTCAACCCTGACGACGGCCTGCACGCGCGCTTCAACCGCGCGGCGGCCCTGGCCACGCAGGCCCAGGTGGCCGAGCTCGGCCTGCCCCACCGGCGCGGCCTGCTGAGGCTGGAGACGCGCCTGCCTGCCGCCGCCATGCAGGGCGCGCCGGGCTATGTCGAAGCCTTGTCGGCCGAGGCCGCCTCGGCCCTGGCCGGTATCCCGCTCGCCCATCCGGCCTGGCTCTACCCCGGCGGCGGCGCGCTGGACCCGGCCGCCTACACCCGGGCCATGCTGGCCGCCAGCGGCGCCGCACTGGCAGCGGGTCGCCGTGTCGGCGCCCTGGAGCGCTGCGACGACGGCTGGCGCCTGCTCGATGACGAGGGTGAATTCATCGCCGAGGCGCCCCTCGTCGTGCTCGCGGGCGGCCATGCCCAGTTGCCGTTGCTCGGCGAACTCGCCGCCGACCTCGTCGTGCAGCGCGGCCAGCTGACCCATCTGCCCGCGGCGCCCTGCTGCCCCGCCCTGCCCATCGCTGGCGACGGTTACGCCATCGCTGACGGCCAGGGCGGCCTGTGGTGTGGTGCGACGGCACAAGATGGCGAGCTTGACCCCGCGCTGCGCGAGGCCGACCAGGTCGACAACCTCGCCCGCTACGCCCGCCTTGCCGGCCTGGCGGCAGCACCCGAAGCGCCCCTCGCCGGCCGGGTCGCCTGGCGCCTCATCGCAACCGACCGCCTCCCGCTGATCGGCGGCCTGGCCCTGCCCGGCACGCCCGAGGCCGACCAGCTGCGCCTGCAGTCCCGCCTGCCCGGCCTCGTCGTCTGCACTGGTTTCGCCTCGCGCGGCATCACCTGGGCAGCCCTGGCCGGCCGTCTCGTCGCGGCCCTGGCCCTGGGCTCACCCAGGCCGCTGGAGGCCGAACTGCTGGATGCCGTCGACCCGCTGCGCTTCGCGTTGCGCCGGCGACGCAAGCCCGGCCGCTGACGCCAAGTTCAAGCAACTATTGCCGCTTCCTCCCCCATATCGCTCTTCCACCTCGCCAAGGCCGGCGGCAAACTGCGCCGTTGACTCCGGCCTGGCCGGAGTTCCTTTCCCTTTCTGATGGAGACGACGGCATGAGCGGTTCGCAGCGATTGAAGTTGGCACTGGGCGTCGTGCTCGGTGTGGTGACCGTGGGCGTCGGCGTGGCGCTGTCCGGCCTGGGTGACAACGCCGGCTCCGCCAAAGGCTGGCTGTATGCCGTGCTGGTGCTGACCTGGGTGGCGGGCCTGTTCGGCCTGCTGGCCGGCGGCGGCGCGGGCGGCAGCCTGCATGCAGCCACCGAGGCGGCCGAGGCCCTGGCCCGTTTCGACCTGACCCATCCCATCCCGCGCGGCGGCAGTGGCGACATCGGCCGCCTGCTCGGCGCGCTGGACGACACCCAGCAATCCCTGCAGAAGCTCATCGGCAAGGTGCGCGAGGCCGCCGACAGCATCGGCACGGCCAGCGCCGAGATCGCCACCGGCAACCTGGACCTGAGCCAGCGCACCGAGCAGACGGCCAGCAATCTGCAGAACGCCGCCTCGTCCATGTCGGAGCTGACCGGCACCGTCAAGCAGACGGCCGACGCCGCCATGACGGCCAACCAGCTCGCCAGCTCTGCGGCAAGCGTTGCCAAGCGCGGCGGCGAAGCGGTATCCCAGGTCGTCGCGACCATGGACCAGATCAGCCACAGCTCGCGCAAGATCAACGAGATCATCGGCACCATCGACGGCATCGCCTTCCAGACCAACATCCTGGCCCTGAACGCCGCCGTGGAAGCGGCCCGCGCCGGTGAACAGGGCCGCGGCTTCGCCGTCGTGGCCGGCGAGGTGCGCCTGCTGGCCCAGCGCAGCGCCGAAGCCGCCAAGGAGATCAAGAGCCTCATCAGCGCCAGCGTCGAGCGCGTGGACTCCGGCACCCAGCAGGTGCAGGACGCCGGCGCCACCATGACCGAGATCGTCGCCAGCGTGCAGCGCGTGACCGACATCATTGGCGAGATCAGCGCCGCGGCCCGCGAGCAGAGCGAGGGCATCGGCGTCGTCAACGGCTCCGTCGTGCAACTCGACCAGATGACGCAGCAGAACGCGGCCCTGGTGGAGGAATCCGCCGCCGCGGCCGAGAGCCTGCGCGAGCAGTCGGCCCGCATGGCCGAGGCCATCAGCGTGTTCAAGCTCGGCGGCGGTGCCGCCCATCGCCCTGCCCCGGCCAAGTCGCCGGCCGTGCACAAGCCCGCCCCTGCCAAGCCGGCAGCCAAGGCGGCCGCCCCCAAGCCGGCGGCCGCGCCCAGGCCGGCTGCGACGCCCGTGGCCAAGGCCGCGCCCGTTGCCGCGCCGCGTCCCGCCGCTTCTCCGGCTCCGGCCGCCGACGACGGCGACTGGGAAACCTTCTGAGAAGGTTCTGAAAAAGTTCTGGCGCGCGCCAAACCGCGCCGTTGAACGGAGCCGGGCCATGCCCGGCTCTTTGCATTGGGAATCCGGGGCTACCCGTCACTGCCCCCGGTGACGGGCTGCCGCCAGTGGGCACTCCCCAGGGCCTTGCCCATAGTCCTGCAGGCACCGCGCGCCCATCCGGCGCCGCGGGCCGCTGCCGCAGTACTCCGCAGCAACACCCCCAAAGGAGTCCCACCATGTTCCGAACCAGCCACAAGCTGTCCCTGCTCGGCCTTGCCGCCCTCACCTCCCTGGCCCAGGCCCAGAGCCTGGACGCCAAGCCGGCCGAGGCCAGCGCCACCGCGCAGGGCCTGCTGCGCGCCAGCGCCGAAGGCCTTGCCCGCCAGTTCCCGGGCCTGAGCCTGCACGGCAGCGACCACAGCTACGAGATGCGCCGCGTCGTGCAGGAAGACGACGGCAGCAGCCATGTCCATTTCGATCGCCGCATCGCCGGCCTGCGCGTCATCGGCGCCGACCTCATCGTGCAGACCGACAGGCGCGGCAACCTCGCCACCATGCACCGCAGCAACCGCATGCTGCCCAGCCTGTCGACCAAGCCGGGCGTCAGCGCGGCGCGCGCCCTGCTGAGCGTTCTCGTCGAGCATCCGCTGGCCGAGGTGCAGCCACGCCCTGAGCTCGTCATCTGGGCCCGCGAGGACCTGCCCCGCCTGGCCTGGGAGGTCAGGGTCAGCGGCGACGGCGACGACGGCACGCCCTACGACAAGCACGTCATCGTCGACGCCGGCAACGGCCAGCAGCTGGACGCCTGGGACGACGTCCAGACCGCGGCGGCCAGCGGCACGGGCAAGACCCTGTACAGCGGCAATGTCGCACTGACGACCAACAGCATCAGCGGCGGCTACGAGCTGCGCGACCCCAGCCGCGGCAGCACCTACACCATCAACATGAAGAACAGGACGAGCGGCGGCAGCATCGCCACCGACGCCGACAACAGCTGGGGCAACAACGCCACCAGCGACACCAACAGCGCCGCGGCCGACGCCCAGTACGGCACGTCGGTCACCTGGGACTACTACAAGAACATCCACGGCCGCAGCGGCATCGCCAACGACGGCCGCGGCGCCTACAACCGCGTGCACTACGGCCGCAACTACAACAACGCCTTCTGGTCGGACTCGTGCTTCTGCATGACCTATGGCGACGGCGACGGCAGCACCTTCAAGCCTCTGGTGGCCCTGGACGTGGCTGGCCACGAGATGACCCATGGCGTCACCAGCCGCACCGCAGGGCTGATCTATTCCGGCGAGTCGGGCGGCCTCAACGAGGCCACCTCCGACATCTTCGGCACCATGGTGGAGTTCCATGCCGCCAATGGCAACGACGCCGGCGACTACCTGATCGGCGAGAAGATCCGCGTCGGCGGCGGCTCGCTGCGCAACATGATCAAGCCCAGCAGCGACGGCAAGTCGGCCGACTGCTGGTACTCGGGCGTGGGCAACCTCAACGTCCACTACAGCTCGGGCGTGGCCAACCACTTCTTCTTCCTGCTCGCCGAGGGCACGAACAGCAGCTACGGCAGCAGCCCCACCTGCGTCGCCGGCAACACGCGCGTCGCCACCGGCAGCGGCTCGCTGACCGGCATCGGCCGCGCCGCCGCGGCCAAGATCTGGTACCGGGCGCTGACGACCAAGTTCACGTCGTCCACCACCTATGCAGGCGCACGCAGCGGCACCATCGCCGCCGCCAACGAGCTCTACGGCGCCGGCAGCGTCCAGGCCAATGCCGTGGCCGCCGCCTGGAGCGCCGTCGGTAGGAACTGAGCCTTGGGGCTTACTCGGAAGGGGCGTCCTCGGACGCCCCTTTTTTCTGGACGTAGCTGGCCTTGCGACCCCTTGCGGGATACCAGACCTCGCGCTCCACCCAATGCGCCAACCGCCCGGCCCGCTCGCCCCGCTGCTCGCGCAGCCAGGCCAGCGCGACGTCATCGAGCACATAGCTGCCGTCGCGCAGCTCACGCAGGGCCTGGGGCTGGCGACGCCGCAGCACGGCGGCGGGCATGGGCGCCTCGAGTGCCTTGACCAGATCGTCCAGGGCGATCCAGCGCTGCGGCAGCAATTCATCGTCCAGCACGCGGATGCGCTGGCCCTTGAAGGCGTAGAACTGCCCCTGCACCTGCCGGAAGGCCTGCTGCTTCAAGCCTCGCCCCAACGCCTCGCCGAGTGCGACGAGATCGCCAGCGAAGGCCTTGGCCCACAGCATCAGCGCCACCAGCAGGCCAGCCCAGCCGCTGGCCCACCACAGCAGCGCCGTCACGGAACCGCAGACGGCCAGCCTCAGCAGCAGGCTGCGCCACCAGTGGTGCTTCTCGTGGGAGGCGGCGTCAAAGCCGAGCGGCCCGCGCGCCATGCGCTCAGAACTTCAGCGTCTTCACGCCTTCGGCGCCACCCAGCAGGCAGACGCTGGCCTTGTGGCGGGCGAACACGCCGACGGTGACGACGCCGGGCCACTGGCTGACCTCGGCCTCGAAGGCCAGCGGGTCGGTGATGGCCAGGCCGCGCACGTCGAGGATGTGGCCGGCGTTGTCGGTGACGACGCCGGCCCGCAGCGTGGCTGCGCCGCCAAGCTTGGCAAAGCGCCGCGCCAGCTGGGCTGCGGCCATGGGAATGATCTCGACCGGCAGCGGGAACTTGCCCAGCGTGGGCACGAGCTTGGAGTCGTCGGCGATGCAGACGAACTGGTCGGCCAGGTCGGCGACGATCTTCTCGCGCGTCAGCGCGGCGCCGCCGCCCTTGACCATGAAGCCCTGGCCGTCGATCTCGTCGGCGCCGTCGATGTAGACGGCCAGGCGCTCGACCTCGGTGGCATCGAAGACCTTGATGCCATGCTTGATGAGGCGCTGCGTCGAGCGCTCCGAGCTGGACACGGCGCCGGGAATGGCGATGCCCCCCTCTGCAATCCGTGCGGCGAGGGCATCGATGAAGCAGTCCACCGTGGAGCCGGTGCCGACGCCGAGGATCTGGCCGGCGGGGACGTAGTCCAGGGCCGCGCGGCCGACGAGTTGCTTGAGCTGGTCTTGGTTCATGGCGCCGGATTGTCCGGCAAGCGGGGTCGGGAAAGTTCTAGGCCCGCAGCCCGCCCGGGCCGGCGAAGGCTGGCAATACTCCGCCCCACCACCGCGAGGCCGAGCCATCAGTCGCCCGCGACACAACAAGCTCGGGAGGGAGAGAAGACATGGATTCGCACACCAAGGTGTTTCGCGCGCATCGCGCACTGGCATGGTTCTATGCGGCGATAGGCATCTGCTTCGCGGCGATAGGCGCAGTGGCAAAGGAAAGCTTTGTGAGCATGCTGCCCCTGGTGCTCACCTTCGGGATCATCTTCTCGGTGCACTACTTCACCGCGCGCGCCTGCCGGCAGGGCAAGGCTGGCGGCCGCACCGCCTCCATCGTCATCGCCTGCCTGATGCTGCTCGGTTTCCCGGTCGGGACCCTGATCGGCATCTACCTGCTGGCCAACACCTGGAAGCCCTGGGGGCCCGCCGCCTCGGGCACCGCCTGAGGCGGACCGGAGGGGGCAAGCCCTCCCCGGTCCGAGACCCGCAGGCCTACTTCATGACAACGCGCTTGGCCGCCGAGTCGACGGCCACCTGGCTCTTGCCGTCCCAGGACGTGAAGCGGTACTCCACGACGTCACCCTTCTTCAGGCCGCCCAGCGTGTAGCGGCTGGCCGAACCATCCTGGCGCATGCGCACGGTCTGGGTCTCGCCGCCATTGACGGTGTAGTGCACATCCACCCCGCCCGCCGCGGTCGCGGCGAGTTCGAGGGTGGTGGCGCCGGTCTGGGCCGAGGCCGTCGGCACCGCCGTCGTCTTCGCCTTGGCCGGCGCAGTCACCGCCACGTTGTTGACGCTCGCCAGGCCGGAGTCCCAGATGATGTCGTCGAAGGCCATCTGGAAGGGCGCGCCGGGCACGGCGCCATCCACGCTGAGGAACTCGAACAGCGAGTTCATGGACTGCAGCGCGACCAGCGGTCCGGCGAGTTCGGCCACGGGGATGGTCGCGGTGCCCCATTCACCGTTGCGCACCAGGCCGTAGGCGGTGGTGTTGGCGGGGAAGGTCACCCAGTTGTGGTTGGTGTAGGTGTCCAGGATGCCGATGCGGAAGGCGACGTTGGCCGGCGCCTTGATCTTCAGCTTGACATGGCCGTTGCGGAAGCCGCTCATGTCATGCACCTGGCGCGACTGCACGGCGCCACCGAACCACTGCCCCGGCGCGAAGTAGTTCAAGGCCAGCACGTTGGAGCCCTCGAACGGCGGGGTGCTGCCGCCGCCCATGGAGCCGGTGTTCCAGATGAAGAAGTCCGACGTGGCGCCGAGGGTCTGGCTGTTGTTGACCGCCGTGGTGTCGGTGAAGACGCCGAACTTGCCGACCTCGGGCTGGATGCCGTTGCCCAGCTTGACCTCGCCCAGGCCGTCCAGCTCATAGACGCGCACATAGTCCACATAGGTCGTGGCCGGCAGCGGCGCCGTGATCTGGGAAGGCGTGGCGGCGGGCGTGAAATTGCCGCCGACCGCCATGTTCATCAGCAGGTAGAAGGGCTCCTTCAGCGACTGCGAGGCGATGGTGATGGGGGCCTTGTACATGTCGTACTCGCGGCCGTTGTCCACCACCGTGAAGCGCATCTGCGTGTCCGTCCAGTAGAGGCGGTAGCTCACGAAGCGGTTGGCCAGGGAGCGCGACGGCGTGTACCAGTTCTTGGTCTGCCAGGCGGTGGAGGCGGCGCAGCTCTCGTTGCCCGGCACGCAGGCGTCCTGGTGGAAGAAGATGACGTTGGAGCCGACGAACTGGTTGGGCGAGATGGCCGGCAGGCCGGCCGGCTGGCGGCCGCCCTGCTCCATGATGTCGATCTCGCCGTTGCGCGGCCACACCTGCGGGCTGGTGCCCAGCAGCCAGGCGGCCGGCCACAGGCCCACGCCGACATTGGGCGTGGCCATGCGGACCTCGATCATGCCGAACTTGACCTGCACCTTGCCGGACGAATCGATCTTGCCGGAGGTGAACTGGTTGCTGCCCATGACCTCGCGCCGCGCAGTGATGGCCAGGGCCCGGGTGCCGGGCTCGAAGGGCACGTCGGCGATGCTGAGGTTGTTGGGGCGGTAGTACTGCAGCTCCTGGTTGCCGTAGCCGCAGAGGTTGATCTGGCAGCCATTGCCATCGCTGGGCGTCCAGAGGTTGGTGTTCAGGCTGGCGCCATTGAACTCCTCGGACCAGAGCAGCTTGCCGATGACGGGGCTGGTGACGCTGGCGGAAGCGGCTGTGCTGGCGGCCAGCAGCAGGCTGGCCATGAGTTGTTGATGCTTCATGGTTTTCATCCTTGGGCGTTGGACTTCCGACGGGCGGCAGCGGCCAGCAGCAGGCCGCCGGCGAGCATCAGGCCGTAGGTGGAGGGTTCGGGCACGGCGGCGGCGACGGTGATTCGCACCCCCGGCATGCCGAGGAAGGTCGAGGTCTCTTCGGTCCACACGCCCGGCGCGGTCGTGTA
The DNA here is from genome assembly GCF_059415865.1 of Roseateles sp. GW821-FHT09H10. NCBI lineage: Bacteria > Pseudomonadati > Pseudomonadota > Betaproteobacteria > Burkholderiales > Sphaerotilaceae > Roseateles > Roseateles sp. GW821-FHT09H10. The sequence continues at coordinate 381,016 of NZ_JBWKOB010000005.1, forward strand.
AGCCCAGTTGCCGCTGTAGTCCTGTGTGGCGCTGATCCACTGGCCGGCAAAGCCGGCGTCAGCGGTGGCAACCAGCCAGTAGTTGCCGGCATCCAGCGCCCAGCCGGTCGGGGTCACCGTGGTGTTGACGAGGGGGTCGTCGAGGTGGGTGCTGTAGAGCCAGCTGGCGCCGCTGGGCAGCGCGCCGGAACGTGTCACGACGCCCAGGGTGACGCCGCCCGTGCTGTCCCATTCGGGATTGCGCTCGATGGCGGTCAGGATGGACTGGATGGAAGTGGCGCTGCTGATCTGGAAAGGCACGGCGATGCTGTTGCCGGCCTTCAGCGGCGTGGGCCAGCCGTCGAGGAAGCTGATGTCCGGGCCATAGCTGTTGAGCACGACGGTCTGCGCGCCGGCCTGGGCTGCCACGCCGCACAGCAGCAGCGATGCGGCAATCTTGGAGAGGACGTGGGTCTGGGTTTGCATGGTGTCTCTCCTCGATCAGGCGCGGCGGCGGGCGATGGCGCCGACGGTGAAGAGGCCGGCCAGCAGCAGTGCATAGCTGCTCGGCTCGGGCACGGCGGCGACGTTGAGCGCGAACTGCAGGTCGTCGACGAGGACGGCGTTGGCGCGGCCCTCCAGGATGGGGCCGACGGCAGTGCCGATCTCGAGGAAGACCGAGGTCGTGCCAACAGGAATGGCCGCGGCCTGGAAGCTGATCTGCGTCCAGCTGGTGCTGAGCTGGGTCTGGAACTGCTGGTTCAGGCCCGTGCTGATGATGCCGTTGGCGCCCATATAGCGCAGGGTCACGAAGGCGTTGCCGGTGACGCTGGCGTCGCCCTTGGCCCAGAAGCTCAGCCAGGGGGTGTCGCCCACATTGGCGGCGCCCAGCACCGGCATGCCGCCGTGGCCGACGGAGTCCTGCAGCGCGATGGAGGCATCGAAGCCGTTGGGGGCGCTCAGCAGCAGCGAGAAGCTGCCGGAGTGGGCGTCAGTGGAGCGCGAGGCCGGGCTGCTGGTGGCAGCCGTCAGCCAGCCGGCGGCGAGTTGGCCCGGGCCGCCCGCGGCCTCGAAGCCGCCGTTGGCAAAGGCGTTGGTGGTGGCGGCACCGGCGGCGCCGGCCAGGGTGAGCGCAGCGATGGCCACGCAGGTCTTCAGATTCAGCATGTTGTCGTCTCCATGGTTTTGACGGGGGAAATAGAAATCCCGGAACGAGGCGACGACGAACTGCTGCCGGTCGCCGAAAGTGAAAGCGCTTTCTGAAAGCGCTTTCAACAAACGGCGCGGACGATAGGAGGCTTGCAACTGCCTGTCAATGTGGAGTCCCCTGCCCTGTCCTCGATGCAGGGGGCTCAGCCCTCAGGTGGCGTAGAACTTGCCGTGGAAACCGTAGGGCACGGCATAGGGCAGCCAGGCGCGGGCCAGCGGGCCGTTGGCCAGGCGCATCGCGTCAAAGATGCTGAGGAAGCTGCGGGCGCGCTTCACGTCATAGCCCATGCCGACCAGCCAGCCCTCGCCTTCCCGGCTGCTGCCGGGCTTGGGAACGAGCACGTGCTCCTCGACCACGGTGTCCGCACCGAAGCTGAAGCGCTCGCGGGCGCCACTCTCGATGTCCAGCCGCATCAGGCCGTTGAAGCCCCAGCGCGCGCCGGTGTCGATGGCTGTCGGGTACCAGACGAAACGGTGGCGCCGGGAGACGACACGCGGATCGACGACGGGGAACTCGACGGCCTCGTCGCGCGTGGCCAGGCGCAGCCTTCCGGCCTGCAGGTCGATCTCCAACACTCGCGGCGACGACACCTCCCGACCGGTGCGCTGGCCGCGCATCATCTGCTCGGCGCTCACGTTGAACTCCGGCAACGGCACCCCTTGCACATAATCGACGCGCAGCAACCCGCCCTCGTCCCAGGCATTGCCGAAATGAAAGACATGGCAGGCCGGCATCTCGAAGACGCGCCGGCGCGAGAAGTCGGCCTTGTCAATGACGAGGACACGGGTGGGCTGGTCGGCGCCCCAGCGCATGGCGTCGATCATCGAGCCGCCGGCGCGCACGGCCGCGATGTCCAGCGTGATGGGGGCCAGCAGAAAGACAAGATGACGCTGGGACACGGCGAAGTCGTGCAGCATGGCGGGCGCGGCGACGTCATCCAGCACGGCATGGCGGCGCACGCTGCCAGCAGCGTCGATCTGGTACAGGGCCAACCGGCCGTTGGCGCTACCGAAGTTCCACACCGTGCCATCGGGTTCGACCTTGGGGTGGGCCGAGAAGGGCATGCCCAAAAGTTCGGGCGACCAGGTCTTGACGCCGCGCGTGGCCAGCGTCGCCGGGTCCAGCTCGTAGGCGCTGCCGCCTTCCCACAGCGCATACAGGCTCTGGCCCTGCAGCAGCACGCTGGTGTTGGCCGTGTTGACGCTGTCGGGCCCGCGCATGGGGCGCTCGGATCGGATGGCCGTGCCGAAGGCGGGCAGCAGGAAGCGGCCGGCCTGCTGCTCGGCCTGGAACTTGGCTGTCTGCACGAAGCGGGCGCGGTGGCTGGCGCGCCCCTCGGCCAGCGACCAGGCCTGGATGAGGCCGTCGCCGTCGAACCAGTGCCGATAGCGCTGCGAGCCGCGTTGCATCAGCCCCGGCCCGTTGCGGAAGTAGCGGCCGCGCAGGCCCGCCGGCAACCGCCCCTCGATGGCGGCAGCGGCGTCCATCGCCTCGCCGGCCAGGCCGCGCAGGGGGGCGAGCTCGGGCGCATCGGCGGCAAAGCCGTCCGCCGGCAGGCCCAGGGCCAGCAGTTCGGGGCTGAAGGCACCGGCCAGCAGCGAGGCCAGCAGGGAGCGACGCGTCGTGCTCATGGCCCGGCCCTCAGTTCAGCTTGACCTTGACGGTCGCGCCAGCCACGGGCGTGAGAACGGCCTGCTCGAACGTCGGCGGTCCGAAATTGCCGGCCGCGTTGTTGGAGAAGCCATAGGGCTCGACCGGGATGCCCATGGCATTCATGTCCAGGCGGCCGTTGGCATTGGCGTCCTGGAACAGGCTCAGCGCCAGCGAGCCGTCGGGCATATCCTTCAGCACGACGGTGAGCTTGCCGGCGACGGCAGCTTCCAGGCTGAAGCGCTGGCCGGCCTGCGGCTGGCGCAGCCAGCGCGTCGGCTCGGTGAAGACGGCCACCATCAGCGAGGCTCCCTGCAGCCGAGCGGTGTCCAGGCCTTCGACCTCGAGGGTGATGTCGGCCGCCTGGCCGCACAACGGCAGCAGAGCGGACAGGGCGGCAGTGGCAAGGGCTTTCTTCATCGCGGTCTCCAGGGTTCAGCAGTGGCAACAGGCTGAATGATGGAAACCGCGCCGCCGCGGCGCGAGCGCGCTGCGACGGGTGGGCGCCGGCCGGCGCGAGTGGGCTTAACCCCTGCGCTTCTGGACGGCGGCGGCGAGCTCTCGCAGCAGCGGCTCGGTCTGGGCCCAGCCCAGGCAGGCATCGGTGATCGACACGCCCGGCTTGAGATCGGCCTTGGTCTGGCCTTCCGCCAAGTCCTGGCGGCCCGGCTGCAGATGGCTCTCGATCATGACGCCGGTGATGCGGGCGTCACCGCCCGCGATCTGACCCGCGACGTCGTGGCCGACGTCGACCTGGCGCTCGTACTTCTTGCTCGAATTGGCATGCGAGAAGTCGATCATGACCTGCTCGCGCAGGCCCGAAGTCTTCAGCGCATCGCAGGCCGCGTTCACCGAGGCCGCGTCGTAGTTGGGCGCCTTGCCGCCGCGCAGGATGACGTGGCAGTCCAGGTTGCCGCGGGTCTCGAAGATGGCCGCCGTGCCCATCTTGGTCATGCCCATGAAGGCATGGGCGCTGCTGGCGGCCAGCACGGCGTCGCTGGCGACCTTGATGCCGCCGTCGGTGCCGTTCTTGAAGCCGACCGGACAGCTCAGGCCCGAGGCCAGCTGGCGGTGGCTCTGGCTCTCGGTGGTGCGCGCGCCGATGGCGCCCCAGGCGATGAGGTCGGAGATGTATTGCGGCGACAGCAGGTCCAGGAACTCGGTGCCGGCCGGCAGGCCCAGGCCGTTGACGTCCAGCAGCAGCTGGCGGGCCAGGCGCAGGCCCTCGTTCATGTGGAAGCTGCCGTCCAGGCGCGGGTCGTTGATATAGCCCTTCCAGCCCACCGTCGTGCGCGGCTTCTCGAAATAGACGCGCATGACGATCAGCAGGTCGCGCTTCAACTCGTCGCGGGCCACCAAGAGCCGCCGGGCGTAGTCCATCGCCTGGTCGTGGTCGTGGATGGAGCAGGGACCGACGATGACCAGCAGGCGGTCGTCGCGGCCATGCAGCACGTCGCTGATCTCCTGGCGCGCGCGCTCCACCAGTTCCAGCGTCGCATCGGGGATGGCCAGCTCTTCCAGCAGCAGGGCCGGGCTGATCAGGGCGCGCACGGCGCCGATGCGGGTGTCGTCGGTGCGGGTGGTGTCGCGGGTCTCGTCGCGGGAGCCGACTTCGCGGTCGTGTTGGGGGTTGTCCAAAGGTTTCATGATGCGGGGCTCCTCACAGAGCCCGCGATTGTCACCGCTTGGCTGCCGCGAAGCACACCGCCAGCGCAGAGAGCCCAAAACCGGCCAGGGCCAGCGGCTCCAGGCGTTCGCCCAGCAGCACGAAACCCATCAGGGCCGACACGCCCGGGATCAGGAAGAAGAGGCGTGCCACCTGCCCGGCCTGGCCGCGGCGGATCATGATGAACATCAGGCTGAAGGCGCCGATGGAGTTGACCAGGCCCAGCCACAGCCAGGAGCCCAGCAGCTCGGGCGACCAGTCGATGGCGAATCCTTCGGTCGGCCACGCCACCGCGGCCACGGCCAGGGCCGACACCGCCATCTGCACGCCGGCGCCGCTGCGCAGGTCCATGTGGGCGCAGAAGCGCTTCTGGTACAGCGTGCCGGCGACCAGGCCGAGCAGGCCCAGGCCGGCCACGGCATAGGCCGTCCAGGCGCCGTTCAGCGGCTTGTCGGCGATGACCAGGCCCACGCCCACCAGACCGCCAGCCAAGGCCAGCATCTGGCGGCGGCCGACGCGCTCGGCCAGCCACAGATGGGCACCCAGGGCCGTGGCCAGCGGCATCAGGCCGATCAGCAGGCCGGCCACGCCGGCGCTCAGCCCCCATTGCAACGCGAAATAGATGCAGGAGAAGTGAAGCACCTGCATCAGCAGGCCGACGATGGCCAGGTGGCCCCAGCCGCGCGCCCGATGCGGCCAGGGGGCGCCGGTGGCCATGGCGACGGCCAGCAGCACGACGGCGGCGAGGCCGAAGCGCAGGGTCAGCAGCGTGAGCGGCCCGGTATGCGGCAGGGCCAGCTTGCCAGCCACATAGCCGCTGCTCCACAGCAGGATGAAGAGCAGCGGCAGGCTGGAGGCGGCGGCGGCGCTCAGCAGGCGGTCGAAGGCGCTGGGCCGGAAGGACCGGGCGGCGCAGGGCGACAAGGTGGTGGTGGACATGGCGGCGGCTCCTTGAAGAGACATGGCTGCACTCTAGAAATTAACGATTGAAGACACAATCCGTCATAAAGTCGTTTCAGGGTTTCCAAACGGAGCACAGTCACCATGGGCCGCCTCGAGGATCTGCAAGCCTTTGCCCGCGTTGTCGACGCGCGTGGCTTTTCGGGCGCGGCCCGCCTGCTGGGCACGACCAAATCGGCCGTCAGCAAGCAGGTGGTGCGGCTGGAGGACCAGCTGGGCACGCGGCTGTTGCATCGCACGACGCGCAGCGTCAGCCCGACGTCCGAGGGCCGCGCCGTCTATGAGCGCGCGCTGCGGCTGCTGGACGAATCGCTGGCGCTGGAAACCGAACTGGCCGGCCGCCGCGACGAGCCGCGCGGCGTGCTGCGGCTGTCGGTGTCCACGTCCTTCGGCAATCTGCAGTTCACGGCCCTGATGGCGGAGTTCTGTGCCCGCCACCCGCAGATCGACGTCGTGCTGGGGCTCAACGACCGCTATGTCGACCTCGCCGAGGAAGGTTTCGACGTCGTCTTGAGGCTGACCCACAAGCCCTCGGACGGCCTGGTGGCGAGGCGCCTGGCGGCCATCCGCTTCGTGCTCTGCGCGGCACCCGCCTATCTGCAGACCCACGGCGAGCCGCAGACCGTGGACGACATCGCCGGCCATCGATGCCTGCGCTTTGGCTATCTGCAGTCGCCCGACTGCTGGCGCTTCCGGCATGCCGAGCAAGGCGAAGCCGAGGTCGAGACCCGTGGCGCGCTGCGCTTCGAGAGCGGGCTGACGGCCAACAGCAGCGAGAGCCTGCGCGTCGCGGCCCTGGCCGGCCTGGGCCTGGCTGTGCTGCCGACCTATGCCGTGGGAGCTGACCTGCGCGCCGGCCGGCTCCGAGCCGTGCTGCCCGGCTGGCAGCCCATCGGCGGACTGGCCGATGCCGACACCCTCTATGCCGTCTACCTGCCCAGCCGCCACCCGGCGCCCAAGGTGCGCGCGCTGATCGACTTCATGCTGGAGAAGATGGGCGAGGTGCCGCCCTGGGACCGCCCGGACGGCGGCTGAGAGAATCGCGGGCTATGCCGCTGATCCCCTACGCCCTCGCCCGCCCCTTCCTCTTCGGCCTCGACGCCGAGCACGCCCATGAGCTGACGCTGGGCAGCATCGCCAGGCTGCAGAACACGCCCGCCCAGCTGGCGTGGTGCGGCGAGCGCATCAGCGACCCGGTGACGATCGCCGGCCTGCGCTTTCCCAACCGCATCGGCCTGGCCGCCGGCCTGGACAAGAACGGCCGCTGCATCGACGGCCTGGGTGCCATGGGCTTCGGCTTCATCGAGGTGGGCACGGTGACGCCCAAGGGCCAGCCCGGCAACGACAAGCCGCGCATGTTCCGCCTGCCCGAGGCCAAGGCGCTGATCAACCGCCTGGGCTTCAACAACGAGGGCCTGGCCAGCTTCATCGCCAACGTGAAGCGCGCCCACAGCTTCCGCAAGGCCGGCGGCATCCTGGGGCTCAACATCGGCAAGAACGCCGCCACGCCCATCGAGAACGCGGCCGACGACTATCTGCTCGGCCTGGAAGGCGTGCATCCGCATGCCGACTACATCACCGTCAACATCTCCAGCCCCAACACCAAGAACCTGCGCGCCCTGCAGAGCGACGAGGCCCTGGATGCCCTGCTCAGCGCCTTGCAGCAGCGCAAGCAGCAGCTCGACAGCCAGAGCGGCCGGCGCGTGCCGATGTTCGTCAAGATCGCGCCCGACCTGGAGGAAGACCAGGTCGCCGTCATCGCCCAGACGCTGAAGGCCAATGGCATCGACGGCGTCATCGCGACCAACACGACGATTGCCCGTGACAAGGTCCAGGGCCTGGCGCACGCCAACGAAATGGGCGGCCTGTCGGGCGCACCGGTCTTCGAGGCGAGCAACCGCGTCATCCGCCTGCTGCGTGCGGCCCTGCCGGCCGGCTATCCCATCATCGGCGTGGGCGGCGTCATGAGCGGCGCCGACGCGCGCGCCAAGGTCGAGGCGGGGGCCGATCTTGTGCAGATCTACACCGGCCTCATCTACAAGGGTCCGGCCCTGGCCAGCGAATGCGCGAGGGCCCTGGCCCAACGCTGAGATTTCAGATGCGCCTCGCCGCCCTCGCCCTCTGTACCGTGCTGCTCGCCGGCTGCGCGACGCCGGACCGCGACGCGCGGCTGCAGGCAGGCCAGAGCCGGGAAGCGGATGTGGTCGCGATCTACGGCCAGCCGGGGCGCGTCTGGCCCGAGGCTGACGGCGGCCGCACGCTGGAATATTCGACCCAGCCCATGGGCCGGCATGTCTACATGGTCCGCCTGGCAGCTGACGGCCGGCTGGCTGGCGTCGCGGACGGCCTCTCGCCCGCCGGCCGCGCCCGCATCCAGCCCGGCATGACGCCCGAACAGGTCAGCCGCCTGCTGGGCCGCGAGCGCACGCGCGTCTTCTTCCGCAACAGCGGCGAGGACGTCTGGGACTGGACCATCGAGCCCGACCAGGCCGGCTACGGCATGCGCTTCAATGTGCACTTCAAGGACGGTGTCGTCTTGCGCACCACGCAAAGCATGGTCTTCCCAAGCAGGCTCTTCCCAGGCTTTGACGACTAGGGCTGGTTCAGGCAGCGGGGGCCGTTGCTTTGAAGAGAAGCGCCCATGAAAAAGCCCTGGCGCCGTGAGGCGGCCAGGGCCGGGATGCCGTCCCCACTGCCAGCAAGCCCTCCTGGGCATGCTGGCAGCGGGGGCAGGATCAGTCGCGGCGACGGCGCGAGGCCAGGAAGCCGATGACGCCCAGACCGGCGCCCAGCAGGGCATAGGTCTCGGGTTCCGGCACCGGCGCCGTGGCCGAGGCAATCACGTACGAGGCATTGCCGACGGCACCGCCCAGCACGGAGTAGTAGTAGTTGCCGGCCGTCAGCGACACGGTGTTCGTGCCGCCGAAGGTCCAGGCGCCGATACCGACGTCGTCACCGCCGCCGATCACGCCGTCACCACCGGCGGAGTAGAGGCTGTAAGCCCCACCCACGACGGTGCCGAAGGACAGGACGCCGCTCGACACGCTGGCACTGCTGCCGAGCGAGAACGAGAAGGTGTCGAAGATCGCCCCGGTGACCGTGTTGCTGCCCAGTTCGAGCGGGTCATGGGCATTCCAGTTCCAAGACGCGGCTTGGCTGCTGAGTGCCGTTAGCGTCGCCACTGCGGCGACGATGGTTTTCAATTTCATTGCGTAGCTCCTGACTTGACGGTCAAGCACAACCGCCGGAATTCATTGTGCAGTGCAGCGAAGCCTCTCAGAGGCTTTGGATACCCTTCGGTTTAGGGAGGTCGCGGGGGCATCTTGTAGCAGGATGTAAACGATTCACCAGCGTCTGTCAGATGTGCACCAAGTCACGCCCGGGTGACACCATTGTCGAGCGCATGCACCTTATTCGGCCGTCAGGCGCGCCACCTTCTGCAGACCGTCGACAGCCTTGCCTTTTCGGGCACGCTTGCCGGCATGGGCCGCCAGGGACTGGTTCTTCAGCAACTCCTCGCGCGGCTTGCCGCCGCGGCCGCTGCCGTGGACCCGCAATTGGGTCGTGAAGCAGGCGACGGAGGCGATGCTGTCCTTGGCCTCCAGATCCATCAGCGTCAGGCCCTTGCCACCCTTGGGCTGGTGCTTGAGTTCCTCCAGCGGGAAGCTCAGCAGCCGCCCTTCGGCGCTCAGCACGCCCAGCTGGAGGGCGACCACGCCGTCAGGCACCACAGCCAGCAGGGGCGCTTCCCCCTCGTCCAGTGCCAGGAAGGTCTTGCCGGCCTTCTGGCGGCCGACCAGGTCGCCGATCTGGGCGATCAGGCCGTAACCCGTCGATCCGGCGAACACCAGGCGCTGGGCGGGCGCTCCCGCGACGTAGTGGGCGATCTGGCTGCCGGTCTCCAGCTCGATCATGGTCGTGATGGGCTGGCCGTCGCCCCGCCCGCCAGGCAGGGTCGACACCGGCACGGAATAGACCCGGCCATTGCTGCCCACGACGATCAGCGGGTCGACGCTGCGGCAGCGGAAGGCCCCCCACAGCGCATCACCGGCCTTGAAGGTCTGGGCAGCGACGTCCACCTCGTGGCCCTTCAGCGCCCTCACCCAGCCCTTCTGGCTGACGATGACGGTGACCGGCTCGTCAACGATCTTGACCTCGGCGACGACGCGCTTCTCGGCCTGGATCAGCGTGCGGCGGTCGTCGCCGTATTGCTTGGTGTCGGCCTCGATCTCCTTGATGACCGTGCGGCGCAGTGCGGCGGGCGAACCGAGGATGTCCTCCAGCTTGGCGCGCTCGTCACGCAGCTTGGACAGCTCCTGCTCGATCTTGATGGCCTCCAGGCGGGCCAGTTGGCGGAGGCGGATTTCAAGGATGTCTTCGGCCTGGCGGTCGCTGAGCTTGAAGTGCTCGATCAGCGCCGGCTTGGGCTCGTCCGACTCGCGGATGATGCGGATCACTTCCTCGATGTTCAGCAGCACCAGCTGCCGGCCTTCGAGCACATGGATGCGGTCGTTGACGTGGGCCAGGCGGTGCTCGGTGCGGCGGCGCACCGTCGTCTGGCGGAAGCCCACCCACTCGGTCAAGATCTCGCGCAGGCTCTTCTGCGTCGGCCGGCCGTCGGCGCCGATCATGGTCAGGTTGACCGAGGCGCTGCTTTCCAGGCTGGTGTGGGCCAGCAAGGCGTTGATGAGGTCCTGCTGCTCGACCGTGCGGCTCTTGGGCTCGAAGACGATGCGGACCGCCGCGTCCTTGCTGGACTCGTCGCGCACGCCGTCGAGCACCGCCAGCAGGCTGGCCTTGAGCTGCAGCTGGTCGGCGGTCAGCGTCTTCTTGCCCGCCTTGACCTTGGGGTTGGACAGCTCCTCGATCTCTTCCAGCACCTTCTGCGCGCTGGTGCCGTGGGGCAGCTCGGTGACGACGAGCTGCCACTGGCCGCGGGCCAGGTCCTCGATCTTCCAGCGCGCGCGCAGCTTGAGGCTGCCGCGGCCCGAGGTGTAGGCGGCGCGGATGTCTTCCGGTGCGCTGATGAGCTGGCCTCCACCGGGAAAGTCGGGGCCGGGCACCAACTCGAACAGCGCGTCGTCGGGCAGCTTGTCGTCCTTCAGCAGTGCAACAGCCGCGGCCGCCACTTCGCGCAGGTTGTGGCTGGGGATTTCGGTCGCCAGGCCCACGGCGATGCCACTGGCGCCATTCAGCAGCGCGAAAGGCAGGCGGGCCGGCAGCTCGACGGGTTCCTGCAGGCGGCCGTCGTAGTTGGCACGGAAGTCGACCGTGTCCTCGTCGATCTCGTCCAACAGCAGGCGAGCGATGGGGGCCAGGCGCGCTTCCGTGTAACGCATGGCTGCCGCGCCGTCGCCGTCGCGGCTGCCGAAGTTGCCGTGGCCGTCGATGAGCGGGTAGCGCAGCGAGAAGTCCTGGGCCATGCGCACCAGGGCGTCATAGACGGACTGGTCGCCATGCGGGTGGAAATCGCCCAGCACATCGCCCACCACCTTGGCGCCCTTGACGGGCTTGGCGCCGGAATTGCCGCTCCAGCCCAGGCCGAGCTGCTTCATCGCGTACAGGATGCGGCGCTGCACCGGCTTCTGGCCGTCAGCATAGGAGGGCAAGGCCCGACCCTTGACGACGCTGAGCGCGTATTCGAGATAGGCCTGCTGGGCGTAGGCCGCCAGCGTCAGCGCGTTGCTGTCATCGCCGCCACCGCCATCGGTGGGGCCGTTGAAGTCGATCGTGGTCTGGGAACTCATGGATGCAAGGTCAAGCGCTGCGCGCGGGCCGGCTGGCTCTGCTGCAGCAGGGCCCAGTACAGCTCGAGCACGAGCTGCACATGGGCCTGGGTTTCGTCGATATCGGGAACACGGTTGCCGGCGCGGCGCACGGCGCCCTCACCGGCATTCCAGGCCGCGAGTGCCGCGTCGATGCGGCCGAAGCGGCGCATCAGGTCGGCCAGCATGCGGGCGCCGGTGTGGATGTTGATGCGCGGCTCGATGAGCCTCGCGGCGTCGGCCGGCGTCGCGTAGCGGCTGGCCGTCTCGGGGGTGATCTGCATCAGCCCGGTGGCGCCCCGCGGCGACACGGCATTGCGCTGGTAGCCGGACTCGACGGCGATGATGGCCTTCAGCAGATCGGCGTCCACGCCATGCTGGGCCGCGGCCTCGCGCAGCCAGGGCTGCACGGCCTTCACCTCCGGCGCGATGTCCAGCCAGTTCAGCAGGGCCAAGCCGGCGTCGGTCTTGCCCGGCACGCGCTGCATGCCGACGCTGCCCAGCACGGGCTTGTAGCGCTCATCCAGCTGGCGTGGCGCGAAATGGGCAATGCCGGCCGCGTCGACATAGCCCCACAGCTCGGCATGGGCCGGCAGCGCAAGAGCTAACAGCAGCCAGACGAGCTTGGTCATGCCGCCTCCAGCCCGAGGGCCACGCGGGCCTGGTACTCGCGGTCCAGCAGGGACATGACGATCAGCGAGTCATAGCCGTCGGCGCCGTCTGTCGTCACGCGCACGCTCTCGCGCAGCCGGCCTTCCTCGACAAAGCCTTCGCTTTGATAGAGCTTGAAGGCGCGCGTGTTCAGCCCCTTCACGTCCAGCCAGAAGCGGTGGGACTTGAACTGGGTGAAAGCCATGGCCTTGAGCAGGCGCACCGCGGCCCGCCCCAGGCCGCGGCCCTTGGGCTGCAGCACCAGGCGCTTCAATTCGACCGAGCCATTCGGGTTGCGGCAGCCCTGCAGGATGACAAAGCCGATGCGCTCCAGGGCATCGCCCTCTTCCAGAATGAAGTGGCGCGAGTCCGGAAAGCGGATAGCGCCTTCGTGCTGCGTGCGGTCCCAGGGCGTGATGAAGGGCAGGTTGGCGCCGTCGCGCTCCAGCGAGACGACCCAGTCCAGGTCGGACAGCATGGTGGGGCGCAGGCGCAGGCTCATGCGTCCTCAAACCCGCTCAGCACGGCAACGACATTGCGGCCGATGGCCTCGGTCGCATAGCCGCCTTCCTGGATGAAGAGGGTCGGCGCGCCAAAGGCGGCCAGACGCTGCCCCATGCGGCGGAACTCGGGCTCGTCCAGCTTGAAGTGGGAGATGGGGTCGCCGCCATAGGTGTCCACGCCCAGCGACACGATGAGCAGTTCGGGCCGGTAGGCCGTCAGCTGGGCAAGCGACTGCTCCAGCGCCGCGAACCAGTCCTCGTTGGCCACGCCCACCGGCAGCGGGAAATTGGCATTGAAGCCCACGCCCTCGCCTGCCCCGGTCTCGTCGGCATGGCCGAGGAAGAAGGGGAATTCGGTGCGCGGGTCGCCATGGACGCTGGCGTAGAAGACGTCGGCGCGGTCGTAGAAGATGGCCTGGGTGCCGTTGCCGTGGTGGTAGTCCACGTCCAGGATGGCGACGCGCTTCAGGCCTGCGTCGCGTGCCGCTTGCGCCGCCACGGCGGCGTTGTTGATGAAGCAGTAGCCGCCGAAGAAATCGGCGCCGGCATGGTGGCCCGGTGGACGCGTCAGCACATAGGCCGAGCGCTGGCCGCCCAGCACGAGATCCAGCGCCGTCAGCGAAGCCTGGGCGCCCGCATAGGCGGCGGCCCAGCTGCCGGACGTCAGCGGTGTGCCGCTGTCCATGGAATACAGGCCCATGCGGGCGGCGAAGCTCGCCGGCTCGACGTCACTGCGCAGCGAGCGCACGGGCCAGACGGCCGGGAAGGCATCACCCTCCCCGCCCGTGGCCAGCCATTCGGCATGCGCACCCTGGATGAAATTCAGGTAGCGCGCAGCATGCACGCGCTCCAGCGGCGCACGGCCATGGTCGACCGGCGCGATCACCTCGCCCAGCCCAGCGCCCTGCAGTGCCTGCAGGATGTAGTCGGCTCGCGCCGGGATCTCGAACGCCGGCACCAGACGGCCGCGGAAGAACTCATGCGACGCCGCATGGGCCGCGTGTCCGGCGTTGTAGACCGTCTGCATATCAGTTGCCCATTCCGCGTTCGCCGGGGTATTCCGGGCCGAGCGCTGGGCCGCTCCCGAGCCGGCCCGCTTGGGCGATGTGCTTGCGGCTCGATGCCGCAAGCATCGCCGTCCCCTCGGGGGACCGGTCAGACGCACCGCGTTCAGCGGCGTGCGGCTGGACGAGGGGCCTCATACATCCACCTCGATGCTGTCGCCGTGCAGCTCCATCAGCTCGCGGCGCGAGGCGGCCTCGCCCTTGCCCATCAGCTTGTTGAAGGCGTCCACCGTGGCGGCGAAATCGAGCTGGCCGTACTCGACGCGCGACAGGCGGCGCGTCTCGGGGTTCAGCGTCGTGTCCCAGAGCTGCTCGGCGCTCATCTCGCCCAGGCCCTTGAAGCGGCTGATGCTCCAGCTGCCTTCACGGGCGCCTTCCTTGCGCAGCTTGTCCAGGGTCGCGGTCAGTTCGCCCTCGTCCAGCGCATAGAGCTTGGCAGCCGGCTTCTTGCCCCGGGCCGGCGCATCGACGCGGTAAAGCGGCGGGCGAGCCACGTAGACATGGCCGGTCTCGACCAGCTTGGGGAAGTGGCGGAAGAAGAGCGTCAGCAGCAGCACCTGGATGTGGGAGCCGTCGACGTCGGCGTCCGACAGGATGCAGACCTTGCCGTAACGCAGGCCGGACAGGTCGGGGCTGTCATTGGGGCCGTGTGGGTCCACGCCCAGGGCCACCGAGATGTCGTGGATCTCGTTGTTCTTGAACAGCAGGTCGCGCTCGACCTCCCAGGCATTCAGCACCTTGCCGCGCAGCGGCAGGATGGCTTGCGTCTCCTTGTCGCGGCCCATCTTGGCGCTGCCGCCGGCGGAGTCGCCCTCGACGAGGAAAACCTCGTTCAGCGACAGGTCGCGGCTTTCGCAGTCGGTCAGCTTGCCCGGCAGCACGGCCACGCCCGAGCCCTTGCGCTTCTCGACCTTCTGGCCGGCGCGCTGGCGGGTCTGGGCCTGCTTGATGACGAGCTCGGCCAGCTTCTTGCCGTGCTCGACATGGTGGTTGAGCCACAGCTCGAAGGCCGGCTTCACATAGGCCGACACCAGGCGCAGCGCGTCGCGCGAGTTCAGCCTCTCCTTGGTCTGGCCCTGGAACTGCGGATCCAGCACCTTGGCGCTCAACACGAAGCTGGCGCGCGAGAACACGTCGTCGGGCATCAGCTTGACGCCCTTGGGCAGCAGCGAATGCATCTCGATGAAGCCCTTGACGGCGCCGAACAGGCCGTCCTTGAGGCCGGACTCGTGCGTGCCGCCGGCCACAGTCGGGATCAGGTTCACATAGCTTTCGCGCAGCGGTGCACCGTCTTCGGTGAAGGCGACGCACCAGGAAGCGCCCTCGCCTTCCGCGAAGTTCTCGCTCTCGCCGGCGGTGGCGAAACCCTCGCCCTCGAAGGCCGGGATGATGGGATCAGCCGTCAGGGCCTGGGACAGGTAGTCGCGCAGGCCGGCCTTGTACTGCCAGGTCGTGACCTCGTTGGTCTTCTCGATCTTCAGCGTGACGATGACGCCCGGCATCAGCACGGCCTTGGAGCGCAGCAGGTGCACCAGCTCATGCCGGGGCAGCTCGGCGCTCTCGAAATACTTGGCCTCGGGCCAGACGCGCACGGTCGTGCCCTGCTTGCGGTCGCCGCTGGCGGCCGGGCGGGTGACGACCTGCTGGACGACGTCGCCATGCTCGAAAGCGATGCCGGCCACCTGCTTGTCGCGCCAGACGGCCACTTCCAGGCGCTTGGCCAGGGCATTGGTGACGGACACGCCGACGCCGTGCAGGCCGCCCGAGAAGCTGTAGGCGCCGCCCGAGCCCTTGTCGAACTTGCCGCCGGCGTGCAGGCGGGTGAAGACGATCTCGACCACGGGCACGCCCTCTTCCGGGTGCAGGCCGAAGGGAATGCCACGGCCGTCGTCGGCCACGGAGACGGAGCCGTCGACGTGCAGTGTCAGGTCGATGCGCTTGCCGAAACCGGCCAGCGCCTCGTCGGCGGCGTTGTCGATGACTTCCTGGATGCAGTGCAGCGGGTTGTCGGTGCGGGTGTACATGCCCGGCCGTTGCTTGACGGGCTCCAGGCCCTTCAGAACACGGATGGAGGCTTCGCCATACTCGGCGGTTTTGGTGGCAGGAGTGACGGGGGGACGGCTCGACATAGGGGCGGGATTCTAAGAAGTAGGATTCGCGGCCCTCGAAACCCGAGTTCTGCCGCTTGAGATTCCTGATCGTTTGCTTGGCGCTTGCCTGTAGTTTTTCACAGGCCCAGACCACGCCGCCTCCGCAGCAGCCCTACCAGGCCAGCGCCCCGCTGTCCTGGGAGCTGAAGAACGCCCGCTGGTTCGACGGCCGCCAGATCCAGCGCGGCAATCTCTATGTCGCGGACGGCGTTTTCGTCGCCAAGAAGCCGGCCCAGGTCAACCGCAAGATGGACCTGCGCGGCCAGCAGGTCCTCATCCCGCCACTGGCCGAGGCCCACAACCACAACCTGCAGACGGCCTGGGGCTGGGGCCAGTACGCCGACAAATACATCGACGAGGGCGTGTTCTACGCCGCCATGCTCTGCGGCGACCCGGCCGGCGTGGCCGAGGTCAAACCCCTCGCCGCCACGCCCGCCGCGCCCGACGTCAGCTTCGTGACCGCCTGCATCACCTCGCCCGACGGCTATCCGCTGGCCGCCGTGCTGCCCGAGCCCAGTGCCGAGGCGGCGGCGGCGCAGAACCAGATCGTGCTGGTCGACAGCCCCGAGCAGGCGCGCAGCGCCTGGCCGGCCATCAAGGCGCGCGGCGGCAGCTGGCTGCGCATCGTGCTGGCCCACAGTGAAAGGCCCGAACTGCGCCAGCAGCCAGCCCTGTTCGGCCATCTGGGACTGAGGCCCGACGCGGCCAGCGAGCTGACGCGCCTGGCCCATGCCGACGGCCGGCGCGTCGTCGCGCATGTCGAGACGGCCGCCGATTTCAACGCGGCCCTGGCCGCCGGCGTCGACGCCATCGCCCACCTGCCCGGCTATGCCAACACGCTGGACGAGGCGCCCGAGCACTTCGCCATCACCGAAGCGGCCGCGGCCCTGGCGGCCCGCCAGCACACCGCCGTCATCACGACCACGGCGGCCACCGCCCTGTTCAAGCTGGAGCCGGCGGCGCTGGCCGCGATGCGCGAGGTGCAGCGCGCCAACCTGGCCCGGCTGCAGGCGGCCGGCGTGGCCCTGCTGGTCGGCTCCGACGTCTTCATCGGCACGGCCCGGGCCGAACTGCATGCGCTGGAGGACCTCGGGCTGGACCGTGCCACGCTGCTGCGCCTGGCGACCCAGGACACGCCGCGCGCCCTGTTCCCCAGGCGCCGGCTGGGCTGCTTCGAGCCGGGCTGCGAAGCCAGCTTCCTGGTGCTGGGCGGCGACCCGCTGGCGGACCTCGCCCAGGTCGACATGCCGCTGCTGCGCGTCAAGCAGGGCCGGCTGCTGACCCGGCTGGCGGAGGTGGCAGCTTCCAGTTCGCAGGCCAGCGCGTCGACGGCCGATGCGCCCCGCAAGGCCTCGGCCAAGAAGAAGGCGGGCGCCGCGAAGTCCAAGCCCCAAACCAAGGCACCCAGCAAGGCCAAGCGGCGCTGATTACAGTCGCCGCATGAACACCGCCCGCCCCGCCTCCACTGGACTGTCCGTCCAGCAAGTGCTGCTCTGCGGCGCCATGATCGTCACGTTGTCCATGGGCATCCGCCATGGCTTCGGCTTCTGGCTGCAGCCCATCATCACGGAGCGGGGCTGGACGCGGGAGACCTTCTCCTTCGCCATGGCCGTGCAGAACCTGGCCTGGGGCGCCGCCGGGCCCATCGCCGGCATGCTGGCCGACCGCTTTGGCGCCTGGAAGGTGCTGGTCATGGGCGGCGTGACCTATGCCATTGGCCTGCTGCTGATGGCCGTGACCAGCCATCCGCTGAGCTTCACCCTCGGCGCCGGCGTGCTGATCGGCATCGCCCAGTCGGGTTCGACCTATGCCGTCATCTACGGCGTGCTGGGCCGCACCGTGTCGCCGGAGAAGCGCTCCTGGGCCTTCGGCGTCGCGGCGGCTGCCGGCTCCTTCGGCCAGTTCGTCATGATCCCGATCGAGACCTGGCTGATCAGCCACCTCGGCTGGCAGACCGCCCTGTATCTGCTGGCCGGTGCGGCCCTGCTCATCGTGCCGCTGGCCCTGGGCGTTCGCGAGCGCAGCGTGGCGGCCTTCAGCGGCGCCCACCAGAGCATCGGTCAGGCCTTGCGCGAGGCCTTCGGCTATCGCAGCTTCCAGCTGCTGATGCTGGGCTATTTCGTCTGCGGCTTCCAGGTCGTCTTCATCGGCGTGCACCTGCCCAGCTACCTCAAGGACCATGGCCTGGGTATCGGCGTGTCGACAGGCGCCCTGATGCTGATCGGCCTGTTCAACATCTTCGGCACCTATGCAGCCGGCATGCTGGGCCAGCGCTTTCCCAAGCGCTATCTGCTGTCGGCCATCTATGGCCTGCGTGCCGTCGCCATCGTCATCTTCATCTCGGTGCCGCTGACGCCGATGAGCGTCTATGTCTTCGCCGCCGTCATCGGCTTCCTGTGGCTGTCCACGGTGCCGCCGACCAATGCCGTCGTCGCGCAGATCTTCGGCGCACAGCACCTGTCCATGCTGGGCGGCTTCGTCTTCTTCAGCCACCAGATCGGCAGCTTCCTGGGCGTCTGGCTGGGCGGCAAGCTCTACGACGCCACCGGCAGCTATGACGTCGTCTGGTGGCTGGCCATCGCGCTGGGCATCATGGCCATGCTGGCCAATCTGCCGGTGCGCGAGGCGCCCATTGCGAGAGGAGCGCAGCCGGCATGAAGCTGCGCCGCTGGCTCTGGCCGACGCTGGCCGTCGCCGTGCTAGCGGCCACGGTGCTGGCCTACCGCCATCCGGCCGTCATGGTCCAGCTCAGCGAGCAGATCTGGGCCTGTTTCGGATGAACGGCACGCCGTCGGCCTGGTTGCAGCGCTTTGCGCCCACGCCGCCCGGCACGGCGCTGGACGTGGCCTGCGGCTCGGGCCGCAATCTGCGCTGGTTGGTGGACACCGGCTGGCAGGTCACCGGCGTGGACCGTGACACCGCCGCCACGGCGCCTCTGCAAAGCCTTGCAAAGATCGTCGGTGCCGACGTCGAAAACGGTCCATGGCCAATGCCGCAGCAACAGTTCGACCTGGTCGTCGTCTGCAACTACCTGTGGCGGCCGCTGTTCGACACCATCAAGGCAGCCGTCAAGCCCGGCGGATGGCTGATCTGGGAAACCTTTGCCGACGGCCAGCAGACCATCGGCCGGCCGTCTCGGCCCGACTTCCTGCTGCAGCGGGGCGAGTTGCTGCGCGTTTTCGGCGACTGGCGCATCGTGGCTTACGAAGACCTGTTCGAAGAGGGCGTCAACCCACGCTTTGTCCAGCGCGTTGCCGCGATCCGGCCGCCGTCGGCAGCCTAAAATCGCAAGATTCCTCCAGACATTCCCACCATGAAGCCCATTCTTGGCAGCATCGTCGCCCTCGTCACCCCGATGAACGAGGATGGCAGCATCGACTACCCCGCCCTGCGCCGCCTGATCGACTGGCATGTCGAGTCCGGCACCGCCTGCGTCGGCGTCGTCGGCACGACCGGTGAGTCGCCCACCGTCAGCATGGAAGAGAACCGCGAAATCATCCGTGTCGCGGTCGAGCATGCCAAGGGCCGCATCCCCATCCTGGCCGGCACCGGCGCCAATTCGACGGCCGAGGCCATCGAGCTGAGCCGCTACGCCAAGGAAGTGGGCGCCGATTGCACGCTGTCCGTCGTGCCCTACTACAACAAGCCCTCGCAGGAAGGCATCTACCAGCACTTCAAGGCGATTGCCGAGGCCGTGGACATCCCCATGATGCTCTACAACGTGCCGGGCCGTACCGTCGCCGATATGGCGCCCGAGACGACGCTGCGCTGCGCCGGCCTGCCCGGCGTTTTCGGCATCAAGGAGGCCACCGGCAACATCGAGCGCGCCGCCTTCCTGATCAAGCACGCGCCCCAGGGCTTCCATGTCTATTCGGGCGATGACGGCACCGCCGTCGCGCTGATGCTGCTGGGCGGCCATGGCAATGTCAGCGTGACGGCCAACGTCGCGCCGCGCGAGATGGCCGAGATGTGCCGCCTGGCCATCGAAGGCAACGCCGCCGAGGCCCGCAAGGTCCATTTCAAGCTGCTCGGCCTGCACAAGCAGCTGTTCTGCGAACCCAGCCCCGGTCCGGCCAAGTGGGCCCTGTCCCGCCTGGGCCGCTGCGGTGGCGCATTGCGCCTGCCGATCACCCCGCTGACGGCCGCCGGCCAGGCCAGCGTCGGTCAGGCCATGGTCGAAGCCGGATTGCTCTGAAGGCTCTGGTCTAATGCGCGGCTGCGCCGGCCATGCCCGGCGTTCTAGTTCCCCGGAGATTTCCAGCGTGATGTCTGTTTCCTCGCTCCGCCCCACGGCGACCCGTCTGGCCTGCACGGCCTTTGTCCTGTCGCTTGCCGGTTGCAGCACCATCGACAGCCTCTTCTCGACGGACAAGGTCGACTACCGCGCGGCCTCGCGCCAGACCCAGGGCCTGGACATTCCGCCCGACCTGACCCAGCTCGCCAAGGACAACCGCGCCCAGGTGCAGGGTGGCTCCATCACGGCCTCGGCCCTGTCGGCCGCCAAGCCGTCGACTGCGACCAACGCCCAGTCCCTGGTGGCAGGCAGCGTCGCGGCCGGCACCGCGGGCGATGTGCGCCTGGAGCGCAGCGGCACCGACCGCTGGCTGCACACCTCGGCCACGCCCGAGCAGCTCTGGCCGCAGATCCGCACCTTCTGGCAGGAACGCGGCCTGGAGGTCCTCAAGGAGCAGCCCGAGATCGGCACCATGGAGACCAACTGGGGCGAGAACCGCGCCAAGCTGCCGCAGGACTTCATCCGCTCCACCATCGGCAAGGTCTTTGACGGCCTGTATTCCACCGGTGAGCGCGACATGTACCGCACCCGCGTCGAGCGCAGCGCCACGGGCACCGACATCTTCATCAGCCACCGCGGCATGCAGGAGGTCTACACCTCCCAGGGCCGCG
Organism: Roseateles sp. GW821-FHT09H10; assembly: GCF_059415865.1. NCBI lineage: Bacteria > Pseudomonadati > Pseudomonadota > Betaproteobacteria > Burkholderiales > Sphaerotilaceae > Roseateles > Roseateles sp. GW821-FHT09H10. The sequence goes on from NZ_JBWKOB010000005.1 coordinate 401,519, forward strand.
AGTCGACCGCCTGGCAGAACCGCCCGGCCGACCCCTATCTCGAAGCCGAGATGCTGTCGCGCCTGATGCTGAAGCTGGGCGGCAAGGAAGACGAGGCCAAGACCATCGTCGCCGAAGCCGGCAAGCCCGCGCCGGCCGCCACGCCGAGCACGCTCAAGGTCGGTGGCGAGACCCAGACCGCCCGCCGTCCGCTGTCGGAAGTGCCGGAAAGCCTGAGCGTCAACGACGGCTTCGACCGCGCCTGGCGCCGTGTCGGCCTGTCGCTGGACCGCCATGGCTTCACCATCGAGGACCGCGACCGCGCCGCCGGCCTGTTCTATCTGCGCTATGCCGACCCCGAGCAGGCCGGCAAGGACGAGCCCAACTTCTTCCAGCGCCTCTTCGGCGCCAAGTCCTCGACGCCGGTGCGCTATCGCGTCTCCGTCAAGGCCGATGGCGTCAAGAGCGTGGTGCGCATCCTGGACGACCGCGGCCAGGCCATCTCGGACGACAACGCCAAGCGCATCCTGTCGCTGCTGATGGACGATCTGAAGTAAAGATCGCTCCCGCACGGAAGTCGCTGCCGTGATGCGCTTTTGCAGCCTCGGCAGCGGCAGCGGCGGCAACTCCACGCTGATCGAAGCCAGCCAGGGCATCACGAGCACGAGGTTGCTCGTCGATGCCGGCTTCAGCGTGCGTGAACTCGTCAGGCGCCTCGCCCGCAGCGGCTGCGCGCCCGAGGATGTCGACGCCGTCTTCATCACCCACGAGCACGGCGACCACATCGGCTGCGCCCTGGCCTTCGCCATGCGCTACCGCCTGCCCCTCCTCATGAGCCGCGGCACCTGGCGGGCGGTCGGCAACGCCGACTTCGATCCCGCCCTGCTGCGCATCGCCAGGGACGGCGAGGCCCTGCCCCTGGGTGACATGGAGCTCCAGCCCTTTGCCGTGCCTCACGACGCCAAGGAGCCCCTTCAGCTGGTGCTCAACGACGGCGCGCGCCGGCTGGGCATCGTCACCGACCTGGGCTGCGCGCCAGACAGCGTCTCGGCCGCATTGGCGGGCTGCCAGGCCCTGCTGCTGGAATGCAACCATGACGAAGGCCTGCTGCGCAGCGGCCCCTATCACCCGGCGCTGAAGAAGCGCATCCTGGGCAGCCACGGCCATCTGTCCAATGCCGCCGCGGCCGACCTGCTGACCCGCTGCCTGCACGCGGGGCTGGAGACCATCGCCGCCGCCCACCTCAGCGAGCACAACAACACGCCGGAACTGGCGCGAGCCTCGCTGTCCGAAGTTGTCGGCAGCGGGAAATCAGATATTCGCGTCGCCCATCCGACTCTGGGTTTGGACTGGCTGGCGCTGAACTGAGCCGCCCCGCGGAATCGCCTGGCGCAAAGTTTTGTAACCGTACCGGCCAACCCCGTCAAAACGTCGCAAAAAAGAAAAAAGCCGTCGCTGCTTGCGCAGCGACGGCTTTTTCCGTGGGGACGAAGTGATTACTTCGAAGCGGCGGACGCAGCAGCGTCGGCAACGGCGCTGGCAGCGGCCGAAGCGGCGTCGGCGACAGCCGAAGCGGCTTCCGAAGCGGCAGCGGCGACGGGGGCAGCCACGGGGGCCTCAACCTTGGGTTCTTCCTTCTTGCTGCAAGCGGTCAGAGCAGCAACGGCCAGCAGGGAAGCCAACAGGATCGACTTATTCATTACTTGTCCTCAAACGTTTAAACGACGGTGCACACCATAATTTTGGGGTCGTGCGCCAGTGCTTTTTGCACACTGACGGCCGACCCCGACAGAACAAGACGCGGAAAACCTCGAGCGCTTCCCTCGCCTAGCCCGCGATTATAGGGGTTTGCACGCCGCTAGCGCTCACAACCCCAAAGTCGTGGGCGCAAATGCGTCGCTGGAGCGTTGTGCGAGGGCATCAAACCATTCCAGGCCGCGCAGGCGCTCGCCAGGCTCCAGGCTGAGCTCGCCCCGCCATAGATGACGGTCGAACAGGCGCAGCGTCACGCTCGACTCCGGTCCGACCGCCAGCAGCAGGCTCTGCGGCGCCGCTTCCAGCCTCAGTTCGGGCTCCAGGGCCCGGGCCGTCACGCAATGGGCGAAGTCGCGGCGCCAGCGCACGAAGCGGGGGTGGCGACGCACGACGTCGTCGTACTGCAGGGCCAGCAGATGCAACTGCCGCCCCTGCCGCGCCCAGTCCGTCAGCGCGGCCAGCGCGGCGGCTTCGGACAGCGGCCAGTCGACGAAGCTCGCATCCCAGGCATGCAGTTCGCGGCAGCCCTGCTCGCTGGCCCAGGCGAGGGTTTCGGCAAGCAGGCGCTGGAAGTCGGCACGGCTGGCAAAGTTCTGTGCATTCATGGCGTCTGCGGCTGAATCCAGCCGTCCTCGGTCCATTGATCCAGCAATTCGCGTGCGTCGGGCGACAGGCGCGCCACTTCGCCGGCGCTCAAGACCCGGTTGTCGGCCAGCGTGCGCATCAGGGCGGCATCGCGGCCGCCGGCACGGAAGCTCTCGCCGTTCAGGAAGACATGGGCCGCGTCGTAGAGCATGAGGCTGCGACGGTCCAGCACGGCGCCCTGCCCTTCCAGCAGGGGCTCGCCAGGCTCGAACCAGACGGTGGCCTTGGGCTCGGTCAGCGCCTCGCCCAGAGCGCGCTCCAGGGCCTGGGGCCGCTGCACGGCGGCCTCGACGGCGCGGCGGGCGAAATCCAGCAGCGCGGCCGGAATGCAGGCCGGCTCGGCAGTCGCTTCCTGACGCGGGTCGGCATAGAGGCGGCTGGCGCTCTCGACATCGTCCAGCAGGCGCGGCAGCAGCTCCGCGGCCAGGCCTTCCACGGTGGACGCACGGAAACCGACAGAGCCGGTGATGCAGCCCGGCCCCACGGCGACGCCGTCATGGGCCCAGCCGGGCGGCAGGTAGAGCATGTCGCCCGGCTCCAGCACGAACTCTTCCTCGGGCTTGAAGTTGGCGATGATCTTCAGAGGCACGTCATCGCGCAGCACGGCGTCGCGCTGGGCGCCAATGCGCCAGCGGCGCTGGCCGGCGAGCTGGATCAGGAAGACGTCATAGGAATCGAAATGCGGGCCGACGCCGCCGCTGTCGCTGGCGACCGACAGCATCAGATCGTCCAGGCGGGCATCCGGGATGAAGCGGAACAGGTCGAGCAGGGCGCGGGCCTCGGCCAGGTGCTGGTCCAGGCCCTGCACCAGCAGCGTCCAGCCGGGCTTGCTCATGGCTGGCAGGCGGGCGATGGGGCCTTGCTTGAGCTTCCAGTCGCCGTCGAAGGCCGTGACGAGGCGCGATTCGACATCGTCGCGGGCCGCGAGGGCGGCCAGCTCCTTCAGCGAAGCGGGCGGCGTGGCGGCCTCGAAGGCCTGGCGCACCAGCAGCGGCTTTTTCTGCCAGTGCTTGCGCATGAACTGCGCCGGGCTGAGGCCGGCCAGCAGGGGGGTGGGAAGTGCAATCTGCATGCAGGCATTGTGCCGAGAGCGCTGTGGGAAAATTGCCGCCATGCAAGTGACCCGCCCCTGTGTTGTCTCCCTGCGCTGGAGACTCGAAGACGCCCAGGGCCAGCTCATCGATGAGTTGGCCCAGCCCATGGAATTCCTGTTCGGCGGTGACGACCTGTTCGCCAAGGTCGAGGCCGCGCTGGAAGGCCAGGAAATCGGCTTTGAGGCCGACCTTGCGCTGCAGCCCGAGGAAGCCTTCGGCGACTACGACTCCAACCTGGTCTGCTTCGAAGCCCGCGGCCTGTTCCCGTCCGACGTCGAGCCGGGCATGCAGTTCGAGGGCATGCCGGAGGGCGCCGTCACCGAAGGCATGCCGGACGCCGTCTACACGGTCACCGAGGTCTATCCCCAGCATGTGGTGCTGGACGGCAACCACCCTCTGGCCGGCATCGGCCTGCGCATGCACCTGACGCTGCTGGACGTGCGCGCGGCCACCGAGGAAGAGGTCCAGGCCGGATCAGTCGGCGAGCCCATCTTCATGGTGCAGACCGGCGCGCCGCCGGAAGAGCCATTGCACTGAAGCCCCTCGCCCAGTCTGGCGTCGCTGAACGCGCGCGAGCGTGGTCGGTCCCCCGAGGGGACGGCGATGCTTGCGGCATCGAGCCGCAAGCACATCGCCTCGCGGGCCGGCTAGGGAGCGGCCCGGCGCTCGGCCCGAAATACGGATCAGCGGGCGTGTCTTGGGCCCTTATGCCTTGCCGGTAGAGCCGAAGCCACCTGCTCCGCGTTCGGACGAGTCGAAGCTGTCGACGCGCCGGAACGTCGCCTGCACGACCGGCACGATGACCAGCTGGGCGATGCGCTCGAAGGGCTGGATGGTGAATTCCGCCTGGCCGCGGTTCCAGCAGCTGACCATCAGCTGGCCCTGGTAGTCGCTGTCGATGAGGCCCACGAGATTGCCCAGCACGATGCCGTGTTTGTGGCCCAGACCGGAGCGTGGCAGGATGATGGCCGCCAGGCCCGGGTCGGCGATATGGATGGCCAGGCCGGTGGGGATCAGCGTCGTCTGGCCCGGGGCCAGCTGAACAGCTTCGTCGAGACAGGCGCGCAGGTCGAGGCCGGCGCTGCCGGGCGTGGCGTAGGCGGGAATCTGCTCGGCCATGCGGGCGTCGAGCACTTGCAAATCAATCGCGTGCATCAGGAAAGTCTTTTGGAGAGTTCGGCCATCAGCTCGCGCGCAAGGCTGAGCTTGTCCGCGCGGGGGAGTTCACGCTGACCGCTCTCGTCGATGAGCAGCAGCGCGTTGTCGTCGCGGCCGAAAGTGGCCGGGCCGAGATTGGCGACGATGAGGGGAATGCCCTTGCGGCGGCGCTTGGCGTCGGCATGCTCGGCCAGCTTCTCGCTCTCGGCCGCAAAGCCGACGCAATAGGGCGGTTGGGGCAGCCTGGCGACGGCAGCGAGGATGTCGGGGTTCTCGGTCATGGCGATGGTCGGTGCGGTCACGCCGCCCTCGGCCTTCTTCATCTTGTGCTCATGCGACTGCGCCGGGCGCCAGTCGGCGACGGCAGCGCTCGCGATGAAGGCATGCTGGTGGGCCGCCAGCGGCAGCACCGCATCGAACATCTGCTGGGCGCTTTGCACATTGATACGCTGCACACCGCGCGGCGTGGGCAGGTGCACCGGGCCAGCCACCAGCGTGACCTCGGCGCCGGCCTCGGCCGCGGCGCGGGCAATGGCGAAACCCATCTTGCCGCTGCTGTGGTTGGTGATGCCACGCACCGGGTCGATGGACTCGAAGGTCGGACCGGCGGTGATGAGCAGCTTCTTGCCGACGAGGGTCTTGGGCGCCAGGAAGGCCTCGACGTCGTCGAAGATCTCCTGGGCCTCCAGCATGCGGCCGTCGCCGATCTCGCCGCAGGCCTGGTCGCCGTTGGCCGGGCCGATGACGGTCGCGCCGTCCGCCTTGAGCTGGGCCACATTGCGCTGTGTGGCCGGATGGGCCCACATCTCGCGGTTCATGGCCGGCACGACGAGCAGCGGGCACTCGTGGATGCGGCGCGCCAGCGCGGTCAGGCTGATGAGGTCGTCCGCCCTGCCCTGCGCCAGCGCAGCGATGGCATCGGCGCTCGCTGGCGCCACCAGCATCACATCGGCCTCGCGGCTGAGGTTGATGTGGGCCATGTTGTTGTCGGGCCGCGCATCCCACTGGCTGGTGTAGACCGGCCGACCGGACAGGGCCTGCATGGTGACGGCAGTGATGAACTGCTCGGCGGCCTCGGTCATCATGACCTGCACGGTCGCACCGCCCTTCACGAACAGGCGCGTCAGCTCGGCGATCTTGTAGCCGGCGATGCCGCCGGTCATGGCGAGGAGGATGTGTTTGCCGTGAAGAGGGCTTGTCGTCATCAACGCTTCCTGAACACCAGGTCCCACACACCATGTCCGAGCTTGATGCCGCGGTTCTCGAACTTGGTCAGGGGACGGTAGGCGGGCTTGTCAGCGTAACCCGTTGCAGCCGCGGTGTTCAGGAGATGGGGCTCGGCCGTCAGTACTTCAAGCATCTGCTCGGCATAAGGCTGCCAGTCGGTCGCGCAGTGCAGATAGCCGCCGGGCGCGATGTGCTGCACCAGCTTGGCGACGAACTCGGGCTGGATCAGGCGGCGCTTGTTGTGGCGCTTCTTGTGCCAGGGGTCGGGGAAGAAGATGTGCACGCCGGCCAGCAACTCGGGGCCGACCATGTCGCGCAGCACTTCCACCGCGTCATGCTGGACGATGCGGATATTGGGGATCTGCTTCTCGTCGATGAGCTTGAGCAGCGCGCCGACACCGGGCTCGTGCACCTCGCAGCCGATGAAATCGTGGTCAGGCAGCGTCTGGGCGATCTCGGCCGTGGCACCGCCCATGCCGAAGCCGATCTCCAGCACCAGCGGGGCCTTGCGGCCGAACACCGCCTCGGCGCTGATGCGCTCGGGCTTGTAGGGCAGCACGAACTTGGGGCCCAGCTCGGCCAAGGCCTTGATCTGGCCCGTGCCCATGCGGCCGGCGCGGGTGACGAAGCTCTTGATCGCCCGGCGTGGCGGATCCTGCGGCGGCTGGCCTTGCTCTTCGCTCATCAGCCCACCTCGGCCATGACCATGGGGGTTGCGGCCACGTCGGCATCACCCAGCGTGCAGGCGGCCAGATAGGACGCGATGGCACGGTCGGCAGCGGCTTCGTCGGCGGCGTGGATGAGCGCCAGCGGCTGGCCGGCGGCAACGCGCGTGCCGATGGGCTGGACCTCGGAGAAGCCGACACGCATATCGATGGCGTCGCCGGCCTTGCGGCGGCCACCGCCCAGCTCGACGATGGCCACGCCCAGGTCACGGGTCGACATGGTGGTGATGACGCCGGCGCGCGGCGCAGCCACGGGCTTCACGACGGGGGCAGCCGTCAGATGGACTTCAGGTCGCTCCATCAGATCGGCCGGGCCGCCCAGGGCGACCACCATCTGGGCGAACTTCTCGGCGGCGGCGCCGGAGTCCAGCGAGGCCTGCAGCTTGACGCGCGCGGCGGCGGTGTCGGCAGCCAGGCCGCCCAGCACCAGCATCTCGGCGCACAGGGCCAGCGTGACCTCGTGCAGGCGCGGCTCGCGATGTTCGCCCTTGAGATAGCGGATAGTCTCGATGACTTCCAGCGAGTTGCCGACATCGGTGCCCAGGATCTGGTTCATGTCGGTGATCAGCGCGCGGGTGCGCAGGCCGGCACCGCCGGCAACGGCGACGATGCTCTCCGCCAGTTCCTTGGCGAACTCGGGCGTGGACGCGAAAGCGCCGTTGCCGCACTTGATGTCCATGGCCAGGCCTTCGAGGCCGGCGGCCAGCTTCTTGGACAGGATGCTGGCGGTGATCAGCGGCACGCTCTCCACCGTCGCCGTCACGTCGCGCGTGGCGTAGAAGCGCTTGTCGGCGGGCGCCAGGTCGGCGGTCTGGCCGATGATGGCGCAGCCCAGGGAGCGCACGATCTGGTCGAACTTGGCCGGGTCGGGCGTCGTCGTGTAGCCCGGAATGGCTTCGAGCTTGTCGACCGTGCCGCCGGTGTGGCCGAGGCCCCGGCCGGCGATCATCGGCACATAGCCGCCGCAGGCCGCCACCATGGGTGCCAGCATCAGGCTGACCTTGTCGCCCACGCCGCCGCTGCTGTGCTTGTCCAGCACCGGGCCGGGCATGTCGGGCCAGCGCATGACGCGGCCGGAATTCATCATCGCGCGGGTCAGCAGCACGGCTTCGTCGCGGCCCATGCCCTTGAGGAACACGGCCATGCCGAGGGCGGCCACCTGGCCTTCGCTCCAGGAGTTGTCGACGAGGCCGCGGACGAAGTGGCTGATCTGCGCTTCGTTGAGCGCCTGGCCGTCGCGCTTGGCGCGGATGATTTCTTGGGCAAGCATGGTTCAGTAGGCCGCGGTGACGGCGGCGGATTCAGCGCCGGACAGGACGGCTTCAATATCGGTCAGCAGGCCGCTGGCGCCAAAGCGCAGGCGCTGCGGGTTGAGGGCTTCTTCACCGAGGGCGGCACGGGTCTGCTCGATATAACCGGCGGCATCCGCCACCGAGCGCACGCCGCCCGAGGCCTTGAAGCCGGCGGCGGACAGGCCGCTCGCGGCGATTTCCTTCAGCATGACGGCGGCGGCGGCGGACGTGGCGCCGGTCTTGGTCTTGCCGGTGCTGGTCTTGATGAAGTCGGCACCCGCCGCGAGCGCCAGGCGCGTGGCCTGGGCAATGCGCTCGGGCGTGGCCAGTTCACCGGATTCGATGATGACCTTGAGCGTCAGCGGGCGGCTGGCAAAACGGACTTCGGACAGGAACTCGCCGACCTCGGTGCTGTCGCCGGCGATCAAGGCCTTGTAAGGCAGCACCACATCGACCTCGTTGCCACCGGCCTGGGCAATCTCGGCCACATCAGCCAGCGCCCGTTGCAGGTCGAGCGAACCGTCGGGGAAGTTGGCGACCGCGGCGACCTTGATGGACGCCGGCAGCGCCGCACGCGCCTGGGCAACGAAGCGCGGCCAGACGCAGACCGCCGCGACGGGGCCATGCACCGTCTGCGCACGCTGGCACAGCGCCTCGATGTCGGCGGCCGCGTCGGCGTCGTTAAGGCTGGTGAGGTCCAGGCAGGCCAGCGCCGTACGGGCCGCTGCCTTGAGGTCGGTGGTCACAGCTCGACGTCCTTGAAGCTGGCGATCAGCGCGGCCAGGAAGCTGGCGGCACGCTCGCCCGAAATCTGGGCCTGTTTCAGCGTCAGGTCATGCGTCAGCGCCTCGGCGGACAGGCCGGCGGCCATGTTGGTCATCAGCGCAATGCCCATGACCTTGAGGCCGGCATGGCGGGCCAGGATGGTCTCGGGCACGGTGCTCATGCCGACGGCGTCGGCGCCCCAGGCCGCGAACATGCGGATCTCGGCGGCCGTCTCAAACTGCGGGCCCAGGGCCCAGCAGTAGGTGCCCTCACCCAGCATCAGGTTCTCGCGCTTGGCCAGGGCCAGCGCATGCTTGCGCAGCTCGCCGTCATAGGCATTGACCATGTCGACGAAGCGGTGGCTGCCCTGCTCGCCCACCAGCGGGCTGCGCTGCGGCGAGTTGATGTGGTCGGCGATCAGCATCAGGCTGCCCGGCGGCATGTGGCCGCGCAGGGAACCGGAGGCATTGGTCTGCACCACCAGCTTCACGCCCCAGCGCTTGAGCGTGCGCAGCGCGCCGGCCATGCCGGTGCAGTCGCCGCTCTCGTAGGTGTGGGCGCGGCCGCGCAGGAAGATGACGCGCTGCTCGCCGATCTGGCCGACGACGATCTCGTTGACATGGCCCTCCACCTTGGGCTGCGGGAAAGCCGGCAGCTCGGTATAGGGCAGGTTCTTGGCGTCCTGCACATGGCTGACGGCGCCGGCCCAGCCGGAGCCGAGCACGACGGCGACTTCAGGGGCGTTGCCGAACAGGGATTGCAGCTTCTCGACGCTCGCGGTGATCGCGGGGTCGAGCTTTTGGTTGTCGATCATGGGAAACCTCAGAAATTCAGATGGGAGGGCCCGAAGCTGTGGGGCAGCAGTTCGGCCAGGGTCCAGCGTTGGCGGATGCCGCCAGGATCGCCGGCAATGATGACGAGCTCTTCGGGCTCGGAGAACTCGCGCAGCTTCTGGCGGCAGCCGCCGCACGGGGTGATGATGCCCGGGCCGGGGCCGGTCACCAGCGCCACCAAGGCCCGCTTGCCGCCGGCCATGATCATGGCCGTCAGCGCCGAGGGTTCGGCGCACCAGCCCTGCGGGTAGGAGGCGTTCTCCATGTTGGCGCCAACATGGATTTGGCCCTGTTCGTCGAGGATGGCCACGCCAACCTTGTATTGGGAATACGGCGCATGCGCGAGCTCGCGGGCGCGCAGCGATTCGGCAAGCAGGCGGTCCAGCAGGTCTTGGCTCAATTCCATCAGCGCTCCTTCACATAGGGGCGGCCGAGGGCCTTGGGGGCGATGGCAGAGCCAATGAAGCCAGCCAGAAGGACCACAGTCAAGATATACGGCAAAGCCTGGATCAACTGCACGGGTACTTCGCCGATGCCGGGGAGATGCACGCCCTGCATGCGGATGGCCACCGCATCCAGGAAGCCGAACAGCAGACAGGCAGCCATGGTCGGCAGCGGCTTCCACTTGCCAAAGATCATCGCGGCCAGCGCGATGAAGCCGCGGCCGGCCGTCATGTTCGGAGAGAACGAGGCGTTCTGCGCCAGCGTCAGGTAGGAGCCTGCCAGGCCGCAGAGCACGCCGTTCATCAAGAGGGCCTGGTAGCGCAGGCCTTGCACCGACATGCCGGCGGCTTCCACCATGGCCGGGTTCTCGCCGACCGCGCGCAGGCGCAGGCCCGGGCGGGTGCGCTCCAGGAAGAACCACACCGCCGCCACCATCAGGAAGGCCACATAGACCAGCACGTTGTGGCTCAACAAGCCATGGCCGAAGACGGCGGCGAACCAGTTGCCCGCCTGAGGCTCGGCAAAGCCCTTGGCGAGGGCCGTCAGGCGCACATCGGGGGCTATGGGTGGCGTCTGGCCGCCCTGCTGGAACCAGGCGATGCCCAGCACCACGGTCAGGCCGGCGGCGATCATGTTCAGCGCGACGCCGGAGACGACCTGGTCGCCGCGGTTGCTGACGCAGGCGAAGCCATGCAGCACGGACGCCGAGCAGGCCACGGCGATGGCGGCCAGCATGCCGAAGGCGGCGGAATGGGTGACGGAAGCGGTGGCCGCGGCCGCGAAGGCGGCGAACAGCATCTTGCCTTCCAGGCCCAGGTCGACGACACCGGCGCGCTCGGACAGCACGCCGGCCATCGCGCACAGCAGCAGGGGCGCACTGACCCGCAGCGTGGACGCCAGCACCGAGGCAATCAGGACTTCATCCATCAACGGCCTCCCTTGATGGCAGCGTAGGCACGCGCGAACAGCGGCGCGCTGACCGTCGCCATGGCGCCCGAGAACAACACGATCAGGCCCTGGGCCGTCACGACCATCTCACGCGAGAAGCCTTGCAGTTCGAAGCTCACCTCGACGCCGCCCTGGTAGAGCACGCCGAAGAGCAGCGAGGCGAGCACGATGCCGATGGGATGGTTGCGGCCCATCAGCGACACGGCGATGCCGGTGAAGCCGGCGCCGGCGACGAAGTCCAGCGTCAGCTTGCCCTGCACGCCCGAGATCTCGTTGACGCCCACCATGCCGGCCAGGGCGCCGGAGATGGCCATGGCGATCAGCACCTGGGCGCGCGGGCGGATGCCGGCGTAATGGGCCGCGCGCGGCGCGCTGCCCACGGCGCGCACGGCATAGCCGGCGGCGCTCTTCCACAGGAACCAGCCGACGAAGACGCAGGCGACCAGGGCGATGACGAGGCTGAGATTCAGCGGTGACGAGGGAAGCTCGTAGCCCAGCGCAGCGGCCATCTGGTGCAGGGCCGGCATACGGGCGGATTCGGCGAACTCGGCGGACTCGACCGACATGCTGCCGGCCGGGCGCAGCCAGTTCACCAGCAGATAACCGTTCAGGCCGGCGGCAAGGAAATTGAACATGATCGTCGTGATGACGATATGGCTGCCGCGCCAGGCCTGCAGATAGGCCGGCAGGGCCGCCCACAGCATGCCGAAGAAGGCCCCAGCGAGGACCAGCAGCGGCAGCATGACGAGGGCCGGCAGCTTGGTGCCCAGCCACAGCGCGACCAGGGCCACGCCCACGCCGCCCAGGGTTGCTTGGCCCTCGCCACCGATGTTGAACAGACCGGCATGGATGGCCACCGCCACCGCCAGGCCCGTGAAGATGAAGGTCGTCGCGTAATAGAGGGAATAGCCCAGGCCGCGCACGCTGCCCAGGGCGCCGTTGAGCAGCACCGTCAGCGCCTGCCAGGGGCTGTGGCCGATGACCATGACGACGAGGCCGGCCACGACCAGGGCGATGGCCAGGTTCCACAACGGCAGCAGGCCGATGTCGATCCAGCGGGGGAGAGACAGGGGTTGGCTCATGCAGCCGCTCGTTCTTCTTGTGCGGCCATCAGGAGGCCGAGGCGCTTCTCATCGCATTCTTCGATGGACAGCTCACCGGTGATGCGCCCGCAGTTCATGACGACGACGCGGTCGGCCAGGGCCAGGATCTCGTCCAGCTCGCTGCTGACCAGCAGCACGGCGCAGCCGGCGTCGCGCAGGGCGCGCAGCTGGTGGTGGATGAATTCGATGGCGCCGATGTCGACGCCGCGGGTGGGTTGGCCCACCAGCAGCACGGTCGGCTGCTCGCCGATCTCGCGCGCCAGGATGAGCTTCTGCTGGTTGCCGCCGGAGAACTTGGACGAACCCAGGTTCTCGTCGCGCGGCCGCACGTCGAAGCGTTCCTGCATCTGCTTGGTCGCTTCACGCATGGCGGCGTGGTTCATGGACGCGCCCTTGCGGTATTTGGGCAGCCCCTGGTAGCCCAGCACGGCGGATTCCCAGGCCGGGAAGCTCATGACGAGGCCGACGGCGTGCCTGTCCTCCGGCACGTGCGCCAGGCGCAGCGGCCGGGCCTGGGCGGTGTCCAGCCAGGCCTCGGGCGAGAAGGACTGGCCGCCGAGTTCCAGGCGGCCGTCCTCGGGCGCGCGCAGGCCGGACAGCACCTCCAGCAATTCGCTCTGGCCATTGCCCGACACGCCGGCCACGCCGACGATCTCGCCGGCCTTCAGCGTCAGGCTGACGTCCTTCAGCGCCGGCACGCCGTTGGCATGCTTGAGGCTGAGCCCGCTGGCCTGCAGACGCACTTCGCCGGCATGCACTTCCAGGCCCTCGGGCCGGCCCAGCGTGACCTTGCGGCCGACCATCGATTCAGCCAGCGACTCTTCGCTCCACTGCTCGATGCCGCGCGTTTCGACCACCTGGCCGGCGCGCATCACCGTGACGGCGCTGCACAGGCTCATGACCTCACGCAACTTGTGCGTGATGAGGATGAGCGTCGTGCCGCGCTCCTTCAGTTTGCGCAGGGTGACGAAGAGCTGGTCGGTCTCCTGGGGCGTCAGCACGGCCGTCGGCTCGTCCAGGATCAGGATCTTCGCGCCGCGATAGAGGGCCTTGAGGATCTCCAGGCGCTGCAACTCGCCCACCGGCAGGTCGGCGACGACGGCGTCCAGCTGCACCTGCAGGCCGGTCTCGGCCATCAGGGCCTGCAGCTTCTCGCGCACCTTGGCCTTGGAAGGCGTCAGGAAGAAGCCGCCCTCGGCGCCCAGCATGATGTTTTCCAGGCAGGTCAGCGTGTCGACCAGCATGAAGTGCTGGTGGACCATGCCGATGCCCAGGCCAATGGCCTGCTGGGAGTTGGCGATGTGGACCTGCTGGCCGTTGACCTCGATATGGCCGGCGTCCGCGTGGTAGTAGCCATACAGGATGGCCATCAGCGTGCTCTTGCCGGCGCCGTTCTCGCCGACCAGGCCATGCACCGCGCCCGCGGCGATGTCGAAGGACACCTCGCGGTTGGCTTGGACTGCGCCGAAGCGCTTGGAGATCGCCTGGAGGCGTACCGCGGGCGTCATGCCGCTCAGAACTTACAAGCGTTGTCCGCCATGTAGTCGGCGACCTTGACCTTGCCGGCAATGATGTCGGCCTTGACGGCGTCGACCTTGGCCTTCAGCGCCGGGTTCAGCAGCTTGGCATTGTTCTCGTCGGCCGCGTAATCCACGCCGCCTTCCTTCAGGCCCAGCACCTGCACGCCGGGCTTCCAGCCCTTGAGCGTGTTGTAGACGGCCACGTCCACGCGCTTGACCATGGAGGTCAGCATGGTGCCGGGCTGCACATGGTTCTGGTTGCTGTCGACACCAATGGCGAGCTTGCCGGCGTCCTTGGCAGCCTGGTAGACGCCCACGCCGGTGCCGCCGGCGGCGGCGAAGACGACATCCGAGCCCTTGGCGAACTGGGCCTTCGCCAATTCACCGCCGCGGGTGGGGTCGTTCCAGGCCGTCGAGGTGGTGCCGGTCATGTTCGAGAACACCTCGATCTTGGCGTTGGTCGCCTTGGCGCCCTGCTCGTAGCCGCACTGGAACTTGCGGATCAGCGGGATGTCCATGCCGCCGACGAAGCCGACCTTGCCGGTCTTGCTGACCATGGCCGCCATGGCGCCCACCACATAGCTGCCCTCATGCTCCTTGAAGAGCGTGGACTGCACATTGGGCAGGTCGACCTTGGCGTCGATGATGGCGAACTGGGTCTTGGGGAAGTCCTTGGCGACCTGCTGCAGGGCCGAGGCCTGGGCGAAACCGATGCTGATGATGGGGTTGGCGCCCCGCTCGGCCATGCGGCGGATGGCCTGCACACGCTGGGTGTCGTTGCTGATCTCGAACTCGAGATAGGTCTTGCCCGTCTCCTTCTTCCACTGCTCGGCACCCTGGTAGCCGGCCTGGTTGAAGGATTTGTCGAACTTGCCGCCCATGTCGAAGATCACCGCGGGCTGCTGGGCATGCGCGGCGCCGCAGGCGAGCGTCAGGGCCAGGGAAAAGCTGGTCAGGGCGAACTTCATGGGATTGGCGTGGGCAAGGCGAAAGGGGCGCATTGTAGAAAACATCCCTCAAGTTTTACTGGGTAGGAAAATACGGATTCCCCGCGACTCAGTGGGCCCGACCGTGGCGCAGCCGCCGGTGAGCCGCCCGGGCATGGGGCAACCACCCCAGTGTCGCCCATCGACGCCACATCAGCAGGCCTCGAATCCACTCATCCGCTGCATAGGCAATCCAGACGCCGACCAGGCCCCAGCCGAGGTGCACGCCCAGGAACCAGCTGCCCCCGGCCAGCACGATGGCCATGGAGGCCGAGCCCACCATCACCGGGTAGCGCGCGTCTCCCGCGGCCCGCAGCGCATTGATGACGACGAGGTTGAAGCTGCGCCCGGGCTCGACCAGCATGGTCCACCACAACAGGGTGCAGCCCAGCGTGACGATGTCGGGATCGGACGTGAAGCGGGTCAGCAGCCAGGGCCCGGCCAGCGCAAAAGCGCTGGAAACCACCAGGGCGAGCGCGATGCCCAGGGCCAGTGAGCGCCGCACCAGCCGGTTGGCCGCATGCAGCTTGCCGGCGCCGATCATGTGGCCGACCATGATCTCGACCGCAAAGCTGATGGCCAGGCTGAACATCAGGATCACGTGCAGGAACTGCATCGTGTAGGCGTGCGTGGCCAGCGCATGGGCGCCGAGCTGGGCAATGGCGGCCAGGCTGGTCATGAAGGCCAGGCGCCAGGAGATGTTCTCGGCGGCGCCGGGAATGCCGATGTGCAGCACCGTCTTCAGCGGCGCCCGCACCAGCCGCCACCAGTCGGCCGCGCGCAGGCGCAGGTCCAGCCGCGAGCGCCACAGCAGGATGTGCGCCGCCAGGCCCACACCGCGGCCCAGCGCACAGGCCAGCGCATAGCCCACCAGCCCCATGCTGGGCATGGCCATCAGGGCCACCACCAGCGTGATGACCTGGATGACGATGACCACGGCCAGCGCCTCGCGGCTGCGCAGGTGCGAGCGCATGACGCTGGACATGTTGGCATTCCAGGCGTCCAGCATCAGCGCCGGCGCCAGGGCCTGCAGCAGCGTCTTGGCCAGCGGCGCCACCTCGGGCGGCGCGTTCACCAGCGTCAGCAGCGGGCCGGCGGCCAGCAGCGCCACCACCGCCCCGCCCACGCCCAGCCAGGTGCTGGCGCCCACCACGGCGCGCGCCACCGCATCGGCCTGGTCGCGCCGGCCGGCGCCCAGCGCCTGGGTGACGGCCACGCTGACGCCGGCGCCGATGACGCGAAACAGCACGAAGACCGCGGCGAACACCTGGTTGGCCAGGCCGAAGGCGGCGCCGCTGTTGTCGGACAGCCGGGCGGCCAGGCCCGTGCCGATGACGCCGATGCCGATGCCCAGCAGCAGCTCGAGCAGCATCGGCCAGGTCAGCGCAAACAGGCGCGGGCGAGCGGACAAGGTCGTCATGACCGAGCGCTAAAGGCGGAAATCACACAAGTCACGACAAGCTCGCCAGAATGGCCCGGAATCCTAAAGGAGTAACCGTGCCGAAACCTGCCTCAGCCCACGCCTTTGCCAACACCCAGGCCAGCTTCAAGACCGCCTCCGGCAAATCGGGGCAGTTCTTCTCCCTGCCCCAGCTCGCCAAGACCTTCCCCAATGTGGCGCGCATGCCCGTCTCCATGCGCATCGTGCTGGAGAGCGTGCTGCGCAACTGCGACGGCAAGAAGGTGACCAAGGAGCACGTCGAGCAGCTCGCCAACTGGAAGCCGACGGCCGCCCGCGTCGACGAGATCCCCTTCGTCGTCGCCCGCGTCGTGCTGCAGGACTTCACCGGCGTGCCCCTGCTGGCCGACCTGGCCGCCATGCGCAATGTCGCCGCCAAGCTGGGCAAGAACCCCAAGACCATCGAACCCCTGGTGCCGGTGGACCTGGTCGTCGACCACAGCGTGATGATCGACCACTACGGCACCAAGAAGTCCCTGGACCTGAACATGAAGCTGGAATTCGAGCGCAACCGCGAGCGCTACGAGTTCATGAAATGGGGCATGCAGGCCTTCGACACCTTTGGCGTCGTGCCCCCGGGCTTCGGCATCGTGCACCAGGTGAATCTCGAATACCTGGCGCGCGGCGTGCACAAGGGCAAGGACGGTGTCTTCTATCCCGACAGCCTGGTCGGCACCGACAGCCACACGACGATGATCAACGGCATCGGCGTCGTTGGCTGGGGCGTGGGCGGCATCGAGGCCGAGGCCGGCATGCTGGGCCAGCCGGTCTACTTCCTGACCCCCGACGTCGTCGGCTTCGAGCTGACCGGCCAACTGCGCGAGGGCGTCACGGCCACCGACCTGGTGCTGACCGTCACCGAGATCCTGCGCAAGCACAAGGTCGTCGGCAAGTTCGTCGAGTTCTTCGGCGAGGGCACCCGCACGCTGGCCCTGCCCGACCGCGCCACCATCGCCAACATGGCCCCCGAGTACGGCGCCACCATGGGCTTCTTCCCGGTGGACGACAAGACCGTCGACTACTTCAAGGGCACGGGCCGCAGCAAGGCCGAGATCGAGGCCTTCGAGGCCTACTGGAAGGCGCAGAAGATGTTCGGCGTGCCCAAGGCCGGCGACATCGACTTCACGTCCGTCGTCTCGCTGGACCTGGGCACCGTCGCACCCAGCCTGGCCGGCCCCAAGCGCCCGCAAGACCGCATCGAGATCACCCACCTGGCCAGCAGCTTCGGCGAGCTCTTCAGCAAGCCCATCGCAGAGAACGGCTTCAACCAGCCGGCCGAGAAGCTGGCCCAGCCTTTCGTCACCGAATCCGGCATCCCGGTGAAGAACGGCGATGTGCTGATCGCGGCCATCACGTCGTGCACCAACACCAGCAACCCGGGCGTGCTGCTGGCCGCCGGCCTGCTGGCCAAGAAGGCCGTGGAGGCCGGCCTCAAGGTCGCGCCCCACATCAAGACCTCCCTGGCCCCGGGCTCGCGCATCGTCACCGAGTACCTGGAGAAGGCGGGGCTCCTGCCCTATCTGGAGCAGCTCGGCTTCAACGTCGCCGCCTATGGCTGCACGACCTGCATCGGCAACGCCGGCGACCTGACGCCCGAGCTGAACAAGCTCATCCAGGACAACGACCTGGTCTGCGCCGCCGTGCTGTCGGGCAACCGCAACTTCGAGGCCCGCATCCATCCCAACCTGAAGGCCAACTTCCTGGCCAGCCCGCCGCTGGTGGTCGCCTATGCCATCGCCGGCAACGTCACGCGCGACCTGATGACCCAGCCCGTCGGCTACGGCAAGAAGGGCCAGCCGGTCTTCCTCGGCGACATCTGGCCGACCAGCGACGAGATCTACAAGCTGATGAAGTTCGCCATGGACGCCAAGGCCTTCAAGGAGAACTACGACAAGGTCGCCAGGAAGCCCGGCAAGCTCTGGGACGCCATCAAGGGCGTCAGGGGCCAGGTCTACAACTGGCCCAAGAGCACCTATATCGCCGAGCCGCCCTTCTTCGAGAGCTTCACCATGGTGCCGCCGGCGCTGGTGTCGGGCGTCAAGGGCGCCAAGGTCATGGCGCTGTTCGGCGACTCCATCACGACGGACCACATCAGCCCCGCCGGTTCCTTCAAGGAGACCACGCCGGCCGGCAAGTTCCTGACCGAGAACGGCGTGCTCAAGGCCGACTTCAACTCCTACGGCGCCCGCCGCGGCAACCATGACGTGATGATGCGCGGCACCTTCGCCAATGTCCGCGTCAAGAACCTGATGCTGCCACTCAAGGAGGACGGCTCGCGCGAGGAAGGCGGCTACACGCTCAAGGCCGGCGTGAAGACGACCATCTACGACGCGGCCATGGAATACATCGCCGAGGGCACGCCCACCGTCATCTTCGCCGGCGAGGAATACGGCACGGGCTCCAGCCGCGACTGGGCCGCCAAGGGTACCCAGCTGCTGGGCATCAAGGCCGTGGTGGCCAAGAGCTTCGAGCGCATCCACCGCAGCAACCTCATCGGCATGGGCGTGCTGCCGCTGCAGTTCAAGTCCGGCGTCAGCTGGGAGACCCTGGGCCTGACCGGCGCGGAGACCATTGACATCACGCTGGCCAGCGAGATCAAGCCCCAGGGCGATGCCGCCATGACCATCACGCGGGCGGATGGCAGCACGCAGACCGTGGTGCTGACCCTGCGCATCGACACCGCCATCGAGGTGGACTACTACTTCCACGGCGGCATCCTTCCCTTCGTGTTGAGGCAGCTGCTCGCGGCCTGACAAGCGGTCAAGGCCCCAAGCCTAGGGAGCCAGCGCATCAGCGCTGGCTTTTTTCATGGTTCACCCTGTCTAGACAATTACGCAGCCCGTTCAGGGGACAGGCTTGTCCCAGCGTGCAGAGCGCCCGCAGCTCACCAGAATCCGCGGCTTCTTCAACCCAGTGCCCCGACCGGGGGCCGACAGGAGCTTGCATGAAGACCTGGTTCAAGCTGACCGCTGCCACCTTTGCCGTTGCTGCCATGAGCAGCAGCCATGCCGCCCCCAGCACCGAGTGCCTGGATGTGCGGGTGAGCAATGCCTCGCCCGTTGTCAACGGCGACGTGGACGTGCATGTCGATGTCGCCGTCACCAACCGCTGCCGCTCGGCCGTGCAGGTGCTGCGCTGGCAGCTGCCCGGCGACACCATGAGCGGCTCGCTGTTCTCGGTGACCCGCGATGACCGCCCGGTGCGCTACACCGGTGCCGTCATCAAGCGCGCCGCGCCCTCGGCCAAGGACTATGTCGAGATCGCCGCCGGCGCCACGCTGAACTACAAGGTCGAACTGACCGGCCACTACGACTTCAGCAAGAACGGCCGCTATGCCGTCGAGTTCCACAGCGACCGTGGCACCCATGGCTCGGGCGCCCAGTCCATGCACAGCGCCGCAGCCACCTATCTGTGGACGCAAGGCCGCAACGAGAAGCTGGACGCGGCCGCCGACGACGACGGCCCCACCATGCGCGCCCAGGCGACCAACGTCACCGCGGCCGCCGCCAGCATCTCCTACACCGGCTCCTGCACCAGCAGCCAGAAATCGACGCTGGCCTCGGCCGTCACCGCTGCCACCAACTACTCGGTCAGCTCGGCGTCCTACCTCAGCGGCACGCCGTCGGCCACGCCGCGCTACACGACCTGGTTCGGCGCCTACAGCTCGTCGCGCTGGAACACGGCCAAGGACCATTTCGTCAAGGCCCGCAACGCCTTCCAGAGCGCCGCATTGACGCTGGACTGCAGCTGCAAGGAGAGCGGCACCTACGCCTATGTCTACCCGACCCAGCCCTACAAGATCTATGTCTGCGGCGCCTTCTGGAGCGCGCCGATGACGGGCACCGACAGCAAGGCCGGCACCCTGGTGCACGAAATGATGCACTTCAATGTCATCGCTGGCACCGACGACTGGGCCTATGGCCAGAGCGCGGCCAAGAGCCTGGCCAGGTCCAACCCGACCAAGGCGCTGGACAACTCGGACAACCACGAATACTTCGCCGAGAACACCCCGGCACAGAACTGATTCCGCACGAAAGCCACCGTCCGCCCCCCCGGGGCGGTGGACATGAGATCCCTCGTGTTGGCGCCGCCTCAGTGCGGCGCCTTTTTTCATGGGGGGCTGCCGACGGCGCGGCCCTCGGCTAGGCTCTCACCATGCACCGCTCTTTCCTCGCAGCCGCCACGCTGCTCTCCGCTTGCCTGTCGCCCATGGCCCATGCCGCCTCGCCCACCCAGCCCGCAGAACTGAGCTGCCAGTTCCAGGCCACGCCCAGGCCCGACGGCCAGGTGGTGCTGCAGTTCAAGCTCAGCAACAGCGGCAAGCGCGACTTGCAGCTGCTGCGCTGGGGCAGCCCCTTCGAAGGGGGCTGGTTCGGCCCCTTCGTGCAAGCCAGCACCCCGCAGGGTGAACTGGCCTTCCAGGGCGCCATGCGCAAGCGCGGCGATCCGTCGGCCCAGGACTATCTGCACCTGCCCGCGGGCCAGAGCCTGACGGCCAGCCTGACGCTGAATGACGCCTTCGCGCTGCCGGCCACGGGCGCGCTGAAGCTCAGGGCCAGCTGGCATTGGCATGACGTGATGGCCAGCGGCAAGCCGCCGCGGCCGCGCGACCGCCATCAGGGCCGGGACCAGGCCTGCGGCGAAGTCACGCTCAACCGCTGAGGCGCGCCGCCGCCTGACCAACGGCTACGCGCAAGAGCGGCGTTACGCTGCCGCCTCCTGCCCTTTCCTGCCTCCCATGCCCCGCCTTCCCGGCCTCGACCTGCTGCGCAGCATCGCCATCGTCTGGGTGATGTTTTTCCACACCTTCCTCATCGGCGGCCTAGGGCCGGACTGGGACTGGCTGACCCGCTTCGGCTGGATGGGCGTGGACATCTTCTTCGTGCTCAGCGGCTTCCTGATCGGCTCCCAGCTGCTGCGCAAGCTGCAGCGCGGCGAGGCCCTGCAGCTTGGCGGCTTCTACTGGCGCCGCGCCTGGCGGATCCTGCCGGCCTTTGCCGTCATGCTGGCCGTCTACGTCTTCTTCCCGGTGCTGCGCGAAGAGCCCAACCTCGAAGCATGGTGGCAGTTCGCCAGCTTCACGCTCAACCTGCTGATCGACTACGGGCACAACCAGGCCTTCTCGCACGCCTGGTCGCTGTGCGTGGAGGAGCACTTCTATCTGTGCTTCCCCTTGCTGGCCTGGTGGTTCACGCGCCGGCCTTCGGCGGCGCGCTTCATCAGCCTGTGTGCCCTGCTGGTGCTGGGCGGCATCGCGCTGCGTGGCGGCATCTGGCTGCACTTCGATGCCCTCAAGCCCCAGCGCCCCTGGTTCATCGAGGACCTCTACTACCCGACCTGGACGCGCCTGGACGGCCTGCTGGCAGGCGTCATGCTGGCAACCGTGCATGTCTACCGGCCCGCGCTGTGGGCCCGGTTGCAGGCGCGTGCCGGCGTCATGCTGGGCGGCGGCCTGAGCCTGGTGGGCATCGCCATCTGCCTGTTCCACGACCGCACCGGCCTCATCGCCAATGCCATTGGCTGGCCGCTGCTGTCCTGGGGCCTGGGCCTGCTGATGCTGGCCGCCAGCTCGCCGCGGATCTGGTGTGTACCCGGCACGGGCTGGCTGGCCGCCACCTCCTACAGCCTCTACCTGAGCCACAAGATAGCCATGCACGCGGTCTACGTCTGGATCGCACCCGCCCTGCCACTGCAGGGGCTGGCGCTGTTCCCGGTCTATGCCGCCGTCATCCTGGCCGTGGGCGCTGCCCTGCACCACCTCGTCGAGAGGCCGGGCCTGCAGTTGCGTGACCGGCTGGCCCGCTCGCCGCGAGGCGTCGAAGCTGGCAGCATGCCGGCATGACGATCAAGCCCGGCTCCGAGCTGCATCTGCGCGACCTCGCGCGCCTGCGCCGCGTGCGCGACCGCATTGACCGCGAGTACGCGCAACCGCTGGACGTCGAAGCCCTGGCCCGCGGCGTGCACATGTCGGGCGGCCACCTGAGCCGCCAGTTCCGCCAGGCCTATGGCGAGTCGGTCTACAGCTATCTGATGACGCGCCGCATCGAGCGCGCCATGGCCCTGCTGCGCCGTGGCGACCTGAGCGTCACCGAGGTCTGCTTCACGGTCGGCTGCTCGTCCCTGGGCACCTTCAGCACCCGCTTCAGCGAGCTGGTGGGCCAGTCGCCCAGCGCCTACAAGCGCGACCAGGCCCAGGCCACGGCCGGCATGCCGGCCTGCGTGGCGCGCCAGGTCACCAAACCGATCAGGAATCGAGAAGCGTCCGAAGAAAGCGAAACCTAGACTGCTTTCCGTGCCCTAACCACTGACGGAGACTGACCAATGGACATCAGCATTCACTCGAGCTTCCTGCCCCAGACCGACCCCGAGGCGTCGCTGGCCTTCTACCGCGACACCCTCGGCTTCGAGGTGCGCAATGACGTCGGCTACAACGGCCTGCGCTGGATCACCGTCGGTCCCGCCGGCCAGCCGGGCACCTCCATCGTGCTGCACCCGCCGGCGGTGACGCCCGGCATCACCGAGGACGAGCGCCGCACCATCAGCGAGATGATGGCCAAGGGCACCTTCGGCATGCTCATCCTCGCCACCGCCGACCTGGACAAGGCCTTCGCCAAGCTGCAGGCCGACGACGCCGAGATCGTCGAGGAGCCGACGATGCAGCCTTACGGGGTCAGGGATTGCGCCGTGCGCGACCCGGCCGGCAACCTTCTCCGCATCCAGGAACGCAACTGAAAATGAGCGCTGCCGACAACCACGACCGCATCCGCGTGCAGGGTGCACGCGAGAACAACCTCAAGGACGTCAGCGTCGACCTGCCCAAGCGGCGGTTGACGGTCTTCACCGGCGTCTCGGGCTCGGGCAAGAGCTCCCTGGTCTTCGGCACCATCGCGGCCGAGTCGCAGCGCCTCATCAACGAGACCTACAGCGCCTTCGTGCAGGGCTTCATGCCCACGCTGGCCCGGCCCGAGGTGGATGTGCTGGAGGGCATCACCACAGCCATCATCGTCGACCAGGAGCGCATGGGCGCCAACGCCCGCTCCACGGTCGGCACGGTGACGGACGCCAACGCCCTGCTGCGCATCCTGTTCAGCCGCATCGGCAAGCCCCAGATCGGCCCGCCCAGCGCCTTCGCCTTCAATGTGCCGTCGGTGCAGGCGACGGGCGTCATCACCGTCGACAAGGGCGGCGCCAGCCAGGCCGTCAAGCAGACCTTCTCGCGCACCGGCGGCATGTGCCCGCGCTGCGAGGGCATGGGCCATGTCAGCGACTTCGACCTGAATGAACTCTATGACGCCAGCAAGTCCATCAACCAGGGCGCCATCAGCATCCCCGGCTACAGCATGGAAGGCTGGTACGGCCGCATCTTCCGCGGCTGCGGCTTCTTCGACCCCGACAAGCCCATCGCCAAGTACACCAAGCGCGAGCTGCACGACCTGCTGCACAAGGAAGCGACCAAGATCAAGGTCGAGGGCATCAACCTGACCTATATGGGCCTGATCCCGTCCATCCAGAAGTCCTTTCTCTCGAAGGACGTGGACGCGCTCCAGCCGCATATCCGCGCCTTCGTCGACCGCGTCATCACCTTCCAGACCTGCCCCGAGTGCCAGGGCACCCGCCTCAGCGAGGCGGCTCGCAGTTGCAAGATCGGCAAGCACAGCATCGCCGACGCCTGTTCCATGCAGATCAGCGACCTGGCTGACTGGGTGCGCGGCCTCAAGGGCGCCGAGGTGGCGCCGCTGTTGAAGGGCTTGAGCCATCTGCTCGATGCCTTCTCCGAGATCGGCCTGGGCTATCTGTCGCTGGAGCGGCCCAGCGGCACCCTCTCCGGCGGCGAGGCGCAGCGCGTCAAGATGATCCGCCACCTCGGCTCGGCGCTGACCGACGTCAGCTATGTCTTCGACGAGCCGACCACCGGCCTGCATCCGCACGACATCCAGCGCATGAACGCGCTGCTGCAGCGCCTGCGCGACAAGGGCAACACCGTCCTCGTCGTCGAG
The DNA here is from genome assembly GCF_059415865.1 of Roseateles sp. GW821-FHT09H10. Lineage (NCBI taxonomy): Bacteria > Pseudomonadati > Pseudomonadota > Betaproteobacteria > Burkholderiales > Sphaerotilaceae > Roseateles > Roseateles sp. GW821-FHT09H10. Next base: position 425,449 of record NZ_JBWKOB010000005.1, read on the forward strand.
CACAAGCCCGAGGTCATCGCGATTGCCGACCATGTCGTCGACCTGGGTCCCGGCGCCGGTTCGGCGGGCGGCGAGATCGTCTTCGAGGGCGACGTCGCGGGCCTGCGCAAGAGCGGCACGCTGACGGGCAAGCATCTGGACGACCGCGCCCAGCTGAAGGACAGCGTCCGCAAGTCCAGGAGCGCGCTGAAGGTGCGCGGGGCCAGCACGCACAACCTGCAGAAGGTCAATGTCGACATCCCGCTCGGGGTGCTCTGCGTCGTCACCGGCGTGGCCGGCTCGGGCAAGAGCTCGCTGATCCACGGCTCGGTGTCCAAGGGAGACGGCGTCGTCGCCATCGACCAGGCCGCCATTCGCGGCTCGCGGCGCAGCAACCCCGCCACCTACACCGGCCTGCTCGACCCCATCCGCAGCGCCTTCGCCAAGGCGAATGGCGTCAAGCCGGCCCTGTTCAGCGCCAACTCCGAGGGCGCCTGCCCGACCTGCAATGGCGCCGGCCTGATCTTCACCGACCTCGGCCCCATGGCCACCGTATCGACGGTCTGCGAGGACTGCGGCGGCAAGCGCTTCCAGGCCGCGGTGCTCGAGTACAAGCTCGGCGGCAAGGACATCAGCGAGGTGCTGGCCATGTCGGTCGCCGAAGCGACGGCCTTCTTCTCCAAGCTGACGCCAGCGGCCCATGCCATCCTGGAGCGCCTGTCTGACGTCGGCCTGGGCTATCTGAGCCTGGGCCAGCCGCTGACGACGCTGTCCGGCGGCGAACGCCAGCGCCTGAAGCTCGCGACGCAGATGGCCGAGAAGGGCGACATCTATGTGCTGGACGAGCCGACGGCCGGCCTGCACCTGGCCGACGTCGAACAACTGCTGGGCCTGCTGGACCGCCTGGTGGACAGCGGCAAGTCCGTCATCGTCATCGAGCATCACCAGGCCGTCATGGCCCACGCCGACTGGATCATCGACCTCGGGCCCGGTGCCGGCCACGATGGGGGCAAGGTCGTCTTCGAGGGCACGCCGGCCGATCTGGTCAAGGCGCGCAAGACGCTGACCGGCCAGCACCTGGCCGACTATGTCGGCGCCAAGCCCGTCAAGCCTGCAAAGGCACGCTGATCTCGAACCAGAACCGGCTGCCCTGGGCCAGCCGGCTTTCCAGCTGGATCTCGCCGCCCATCATGCGCACCAGCTGGCGGCTGATGGCCAGGCCCAGGCCCGTGCCGCCGACGCGCTGCTCGGCGCTGCCGGCCTGCTCGAAGGGCTCGAACAGGCGCACGGCCTGGTCCTCGGCGATGCCGACGCCGGTGTCCTGCACCTCGAAGCTCAGGCGCACATGGCCCGGTTCCGTATCGGCCGTCGGTGCCAGGGCGCGCACCATCAGAAGCACACCACCCACATGGGTGAACTTGACGGCATTGCCGAGCAGGTTGAGCAGGATCTGATTCAGCCGCTTCTCGTCGGCCTGCACGACGGCCGGCAAGGCCGGGTCGAGCTGCAGGTCCAGCGTGATGTGCTTGTCCTCGGCCATCACGCGCACGATGTCGATGACAGCCTGCAGGCGCGGCACCAGCTCGACCGGGCCGATGCGCAGCTCGGCCTTGCCGGCCTCGATGCGCGACAGGTCCAGGATGTCGACGATCAGCGTCAGCAGGTGCTGGCCGCTGCTGTGGATGATGTCCAGGCCGTTGCGCTGCTTGGGCGTCAGGCCGTTGTCCATCTTCAGGATCTGGGCATAGCCCATGACGGCGTTCAGCGGCGTGCGCAGCTCGTGGCTCATGCGCGCCAGGAACTGGCTCTTGGCGCGGCTGGCGATCTCGGCGCGCTCCTTGGCGTCGCTGAGTTCCAGCGTGCGCTCGCGCACCAGGTCCTCGAGGTGGTCGCGGTGAGCGCCGAGCTCGGCCTCGCGCTCCTGCAAGACGTCGATCATGCGGTTGAAGGTGTGGGCCATCGCCGCGATGTCGCGCGGGCCGCCGGCCGGTGCACGCGCATTGCTGTCGCCCGCTTCGACCTTTTCCATGGCCTGTGACAGGGCGCCCAGCGGCCGGGTCAGGCGCAGGATCAGGAAGCGCACCGCCAGCAGGAAGACGGTCGCGAACAGCAGGGCCACGCCGAAATTGGCGAGGAAGAGCGAGGTCTGGGTGCGGTGCAGCGTGGCCTTGCTCTGGATGACGCGCACATGGCCCAGCAACTGGGCGGGGCGCAGCGTCACATCGAAGGGCGAAGCCTCGGGGCGGGTCCAGACCGGCGCGGCGAAGGCCCAGCTGTCCTCGGTCTCCAGGTCCAGCCAGGGTTCGCTGGCGGCCGGGTCCGGTGCGGCCGGCGCGGCAGGCAGGCGCCCCCGCTCGGGCCCGAGCGCCAGCAGCAGGCGGCCGCGCGTGTCACGGATCTCGATCGCCAGCACGTCGGGAAAGGACAACGAGGAGCGTACGGCCTCGTCGGCATTGTCGGCTGCCGCATACAGCAGGGCCAGGGAACTGTTGGACGCGAGGTTGGCGGCCACGCGGCCGCCCTGCTCCAGCAACATGGCCCGCACCTGGCGGCCGCCCTGCCAGGCGTTGACCCCGGCCATCAGCAGGGCGAGGAAGAGCGTGCCCAGCGCGACGGCGACGCTGAGGTGGCGCCGGAAGGAGGTTTCACGCAGCCAGCGCGAGTAGACGCGCAGCAGCCAGGGGCGCTGCGGCGCAGCCGGGGCCGCCTCATCGTCCCTGAGAACGACGGGCGACTGGCTGTCGAGTGGAAGGGGTGGCGTCACTCTGGGACCTCAGCTGGAGGGATAGACCAGATCGAATCCGGACTGCACGGCGGCCACGTCGATGCCGAGGTGGGCCGCGGTGCGGATGTTGATGGCGGCGCGCGCCTGGCGCAGCGGCAGCACGCCGACGGCACCGCCCTTGGCACCACCCGCCAGGCGCTGAGCGGAGGTGGCCAGCGTGCGGCCGAGCTCGTGGTTGTCGGGGTAGAGCGAGAACAGCGCGCCGCGCTTCACATGGGCGAGATGGCTGGAGAACACGGCGATGTTGCGATTCCAGCCCTCGCGCAAGACCAGGGGCAGCACGGTGCCGTCGTCCACCGACGTCGGGTCCTGGGGCAGCCACAGAGCGTCGCGGGCGGGGTCGGCCGAAGCCAGCAGCTGGGTGTAGGCGCGCAGGGCCTCGGCCTGGTCGGCAGCCTCCTGGGCCAGCAGCTCCAGGCCTTCGCTGCGCGCGGCCTCGCGGGCCAGCTTGACCAGCCAGGCGTTGAGCTTGGGGTCGTAGACCAGGTGCACGCGCCGCGTCGCCGGCCGCAGCTTCTTCAGGCGGGCCAGCAGCAACGCCGGGTCCGGGGCCAGCGTGTGGATGGGGAAGCTGCGCGCCTCCGACTCCTGCACCGACACGACGCAGCCCACCAGCACGGCCAGTTCATCGGCCATGGCGGCGGCCACGCGCATGCCGCCGCGGCCCAGGCCGATCAGCACCTTGGCGTCGCGCTTGCGCACGTCCTCGGCCACCTGGGCCGGGTTGGCGTTGTTGGCGACGGCAAAGCTGGTCACCGCAGCGCCGAGCTTGTCTTCTATGCCCGCGATGATGGTCGTGAAGACCTGGCGGAAGGGCTCGCCCAGCTCGGGATAGACGACCACCAGCGAGCGGCCGAGTTCGGCCGCCGCCGCCGTGCCACCGGCCAGCGCCACGGCACCCGCCAGGCCCTGTCGCAACAGGGCGCGGCGCGTGGCGTGGGTGGGGCAGCCGGGTTCAGTCAATTGAAGCGCGCTCTGTAGCGGGTCCAGCAGGGGTGGGCGGCATTATGCAAAGGCGGATCGGGCTCAGAAGCGGGCCATGGCCTGCAAATAGGCGGCCCGCGGATAGACCGGCAGGTCGTGGACGATGCCGCCGCCGGCGAGACTGGGCTCGCGGGCATCGGCGTTGAAGAGGTTGCGCAGCATCAGCGACAGTTCCCAGTCCGAGCTGCCGAGGCGGCTGCGCGCGGACAGGTCCAGCGTGGTGTAGTCCCGGGTGGCGGGCCGCAGATCACCTTCGGGCCGGTGGCGGCCGGCCACATGGTTGAGCTGTCCGCTGAGGCTGGCGCCGCGCGCCAGCACCCAGTCGGCCTGCACGAAGGCGTGTCGCCGCGGCGCATAGCCGGCGTCCTGGCGCGTCGCCGCATCGACGGAGCGCTGGAAAGCCCAGTTGCCCGAAATGCGAAGGCTGCGCGAGGCATCCCAGACGAATTCCAGCTCCCCGCCCTGCCCGTCCTGGCCACCCCGGTTCTGGACCAGGCTGGCCGGCGGCGCCGCAGCGTTGGGGGCACCGCGGATGATGTCCCGCATGGCATAGCGGAACAGGCTGAGGTTGAACTGCAAGCCCTCGGAGGCACCCCAGGCCAGCGCGGCCTCGACGGTGCGGATGGTCTCGGGCTGAACGGCCGGGTTGCCGCCCAGCACGGGGTTGTTGATGCTGTACTGCTCGGTGAAGGACGGCGCCCGGAAGGCCTGGCCGTACAGCAGCTTGGCGGTCAGGTTGTAGGCCGCGCTCCACACCAGGGCCAGGCGCGGATTGGTCGTCGAGCCGAAGTCGGAATAGCGGTCGTGGCGCAAGCCGGCGGTCAGCACCCAGTCCGGTTGGAAGCGCCATTCGTCCTGGACATAGGCATAGCTGACCTGGCGCCGGTGCGGCAGCATGAACTTCAGCAGCGTGGCCGAGAAGTCGGTGACATCGGCGAACGAGCCGGTGCCGATGCGGCTGTAGTTGGGGTTGAAGTTCTTGTTCTCGGTGGTGGCATAGAGGTCGAGGTCGTCATGGCCGACACCGACGCGGATGCTGTGCCCGCTGAAGCCGGCGTAGGACGCGAACGCCGACAGCCTCGTCTGCCGCTCCCATTTGTTGGGCCCGCCGATCAGGCCGTCGGTGAAGACATTGCCCGGGCCCAGCGTCGTGCCGGCAGGCAGCAGCACATAGTCGACGGGCGTGGTCTCGACATAGCGCAGGAAACTGGCCTGCAGGCCGGCGCCCCAGTCGGCGCTCAGCCTGGGTTCGGTCCAGGACAGGTCGGCATGCGTGCGTTCGCTGCGGCTTTTACCCGTGGGGTCGAGGGCCGAGGCCACGCCCGCGGCGGTGCCGACGTCACTGCGCAGCTTGTAGCCCAGGCGGGCACGCCAGGCACCATGGCCGAGTTCCAGATTGCCGTCCACCGCGTCATGGCCGAGGTTCAGCGGACCCGGCGCGCGGCTGACGGCAGGCTGGGCCGCATCCTTCTCGATGAGGCTGCGCGCGCCGTCGGTGCGGCCCACGCGCAGATAGGCCGAGACCTCCAGCGGTCCCAGTTTGCCGCCGTGCAGCAGCCAGCCATCCTGCGTGCCGAATGACCCGCCACGCAGGCCGACCCGCGTGCCGGGCGCGTCGGCCGCCGACTTGGTGATGATGTTGATGACGCCCGCGAAGGCGTCCGCGCCATACAGGGCGGAGCCCGGCCCGCGGATGACCTCGATGCGCGCGATGTGCTCGACGGGATAGCCGGCCCAGACATTGCCCTTGTTGCCGACGAACAGCGTCGTCATCGGCACGCCGTTCTGCAGCACCAGGGTCTGGGGCGTGAACTGGCTGTAGATGCCGCGGAAGATGTAGAGCGGCATGTACTGGTTGGCCGCGCGCCCGACATGCAGGCCGGCCACCGACTCCAGCACCTCGTCCAGGTCGACGGCGCCCATCGCCTTGATGGCCTCGGCCGTGATGACGCTGGCCACCGCCGGCGCCTGGCGCAGCGGCTGGCGCGTGCCGGCGGCGATGCTGACGGTGCGCTGGTCGCCGTAGGCGAGCGTCAGTTCGTCCTCATCGGTCTGCGCCATGGCCGCGCCCGGCATCGCCACCAAAGCCACGGCCGCACTGCCCAAGACGAGTCCCAACAGGGCATGGCGAAGAGCTTGTGATGGACAACCGGGAGCAATCAACTTTGATTCAGGACAGTGCGACGCCGGGCGAAGCGTGGAGCATTATGCAGACGCCTCCCGTCACGACCCTTGCGCACCCCAGGCGCGCCAGCTCGTTTCGCTGCCGCGCCACAGTCTCTCCTGCCGCCCCTTGGAGCGCGCCTCACCGCCACCACAATGCAGCTCCATTCACCGCGCACTTGAAAGACGCTGGCATGAGACCTCTCCTTGGCGGGGTGATTCTGGGAAGCGCCTGCTGGACAGCAGGGCTGCCGGTCGCCTTTGCGCAGGCGCCCAGCGAAGAGGAAGAACTCGCACAGATCTACGGCGACAAGACGACCATCAGCATCGCCACCGGCGCGGCCCAGGCCCTGCGCCGCGCGCCGGCCGTCGCCACCGTGATCACGGCCCAGGACATCGCGGCCATGGGTGCGACGGGCATCGATGAAGTGCTGGAGAGCGTGCCCGGCATCCACGTGAGCCGCAGCAGCAATACCTTTGCGCCTCTCTACCTCGTTCGAGGCATCCACAGCGAATTCAACGCGCAGACATTGATGTTGCTCAACGGCGTGCCGTTGACCACCCTCTTCGTTGGCAACCGCGGCCTGGGTTGGGGTGACATGCCGGTGGAAAACATCGCGCGCATCGAGATCATCCGCGGGCCTGGTTCGGCGCTCTATGGCGCCGATGCGTTTTCAGGCGTCATCAACGTCATCACCAAGACGGCGGCCGACATCGGCGGCGCGGACCTCGGCCTGCGCGTGGGCTCGTTCAAGAGCCGCGATGGCTGGCTGCAGTACGGTGGCAAGCTGGGCGGCTATGACGTGGCAGCCTACGTGCGTGCGGGCAGCACCGATGGCCAACGCGAGACCGTCGGCGCCGACCAGCAGAGCTTTCTGGATGGCCTCTTCGGCATCCGGGCCAGCCTCGCCCCAGGGCCCATGAATGTGGGCTTCAAGGCCCTGGATGCCAGCGCAGAGATGAGCCGCGACAAGCTGCGACTGCGCGGCAGCTACAAGCTGCGCGATGACCTGCAGACGGGTGCCGGCGTCGCCGGCGCGCTGGACCCGGTCGGGCGCTACCGGATCGAGCGGGTCACTTCGGACCTGTCCTGGTCGGACATCGAACTCGGCGGCGATTGGCGGGGCACGGCAACAGCCAGCTATCTGCACTACAAGCAGACCTTCAACGTGCCGCTGCAGCTTTTCCCGCCGGGCGCCTTCGGTGGCTCGTTCCCCAAGGGCATGCTGGGTGCACCCAACACCTGGGAAAAGCAGATCCGCCTCGCGGCGGTGGCGTCCTACGGCGGCTTCAAAGGCCACAGCGTGCGCATCGGTGTCGGCCACGACGACCTCGACATGTACCGCACGCAGGAGTTCAAGAACTTCACCATCATTCCCAGCGGCCCCGCCATCGGCCTCCCCGTTCCTCTGCCCACCGGCCAGGTCCAGGAATTCCCTAGCGCGCAGTCCTTCGCCGAGCCGCACCGGCGCACGGTGAGCTATCTGTATGCGCAGGACGCATGGCGCATGGCCAAGGACTGGACGCTGACCGCCGGCCTGCGCCATGACCGCTATTCCGACTTCGGCACCACCACCAACCCGCGCGCAGCGCTGGTGTGGGACGCCAACCTCGACCTCACGGTCAAGGTCCTTTACGGGCGAGCCTTCCGCGCGCCGGCCTTCACAGAGCAGTACAGCATCAACAACCCCGTCATCCGGGGCAACGCCGCGCTCAAGCCCGAGACGATCAGCACCTGGGAGGCCGCGTTCTCCTGGCAGGCCCGGCCGGACACCCAGCTCAACCTGAGCCTGTTCCGCTACGACATGAAGGACATCATCCGCACCACCGACAGCGGCGGCGGCGGGGCTCAGTTCAACAACATCGGCGCCCAGCACGGCAGCGGCTTGGAGCTGGAAGCGCAATGGGACGTGAGCCGCAAACTGCGCCTGAGCGGCACCCTCGCGCTGCAACGCTCCATCGAGGACATGACGGGCACCGACGCAGGCTATGCCCCGCGCCAGCACCTGAATGCCCGGGCCGACTGGAGCATCACCCACGGTTGGCTGCTGAGCGGGCAGGTCAACCACGTGGCCGAACGCAAGCGCTCCGCCGGGGACGCTCGCGCGCCGATTCCCGACTACACCACCGCCGACCTCACCTTGCGCACCGGCAAGAGCAGGGGCCAATGGGATTTCGCGTTCTCGGTGCGCAATCTGTTCAACGCCGACGCCCGCGAGCCCAGCATGGCACCCGGGCTCGGCCTGCCGCAAGACATTCCGCTGGCGCGGCGTTCGCTCTACGTCCAGGCGGCCTACCACCTTTGAGCCTTTGAAGAGCGCAGCGGGTCGCGCGTGCAGAGTTCACGAAACGCGCCCCCCTACCCTCACGCGGCTGCACTTGGGCCCCATGGCAGCGACATCACAATACGCGCCCACCACCCCCTCCTCGGAGAAGCTGGCAATGCGACGTTCCTTTGGCCTGGTGTTCCTCGGCGGCGCTTGCTGGGCGGCGTCGCTGCCCGCTGCCCTCGCGCAGACACCGAGCGAAGAAGACGAACTGGCCCAGGTCTATGGCGACAAGACCACCGTCAGCATTGCCACGGGCGCCGCGCAATCGCTGCGCCGCGCGCCGGCGGTGGCCACCGTCATCACCGCCCAGGACATCGCCAACATGGGCGCCGTCGACCTGGACCAGGTGCTGGAGACGGTCCCTGGCCTGCACGTGAGCCGCAGCAATCTCGCCTACTCGCCGCTCTATCAGATCCGCGGCATCGTCAGCGAGTTCAACCCCCAGGTGCTGATGCTGCAGAACGGCGTGCCCATGACGACGCTTTACGTCGGCAGCCGCGGCGTCGTCTGGGCCGGGCTGCCGGTGGCCAACATCGCCCGCATCGAAGTCATCCGCGGCCCGGGCTCGGCGCTCTACGGGGCCGATGCCTATGCGGGCGTCATCAACATCGTCACCAAGGGCGCGGCCGACATTGCCGGCACCGAGGTCGGCGCCTCGCTGGGGTCGTTCTCGACGCGCGATGTCTGGTTCCAGCACGGCGGCAAGCTCGGCCCGGTGTCGGTAGCCGCCTTCCTGCGCAGCGGCCGCAGCGATGGCGCCCGCGAGGTGATTCCAAGCGATGCCCAGACCGGCTTCGATGCCCTCTTCGGCACACACGCCAGCCTGGCCCCCGGCCGCACCAGCCTGGGCTATGACGCGCTGGATGCCGGCCTGGAGCTGGCGCTGGGCGAGTGGCGCCTGCAGGCCGGCCACAAGCGCCGCACCGACGTGGGCACCGGCGCCGGCGCTTCCGGTGCGCTGGACCCGGTCGGCCGTGTGGCGTCCCAGCGCAGCCACGCCAACCTCGCGCTCAACAACCTGGCGCTGGGCCAGGACTGGCGGCTCAACCTCAATGCCAGCGCGCTGAGCTACGTCCAGCAACTGCCGGCGCCGGTGGTGATCTTTCCAGCCGGGGCCTTCGGCGGCGCCTTCCCCAACGGCATGCTCGGCTCGCCCAACACCTGGGAGCGGCAGACCCGCCTGGGCGCGGCGCTGGTCTATGCCGGATGGTCGGGCCACCAATGGCGCATCGGCCTCGGCCATGACGACCTCAACCTCTACCGCACCCGCGAGTACCGCAATTTCTCCCTCATCACCTCGGGACCGCTCACCGGCCTGCCCATCCCGTTGCCCAGCGGCCAGGTCGAGCTGGCGCCGGTGGCCGAATCCTTCCTCGCACCGCACCGGCGCCGGGTCAGTTATGCCTATGTGCAGGACGAATGGAGCTTCGCCAAGGACTGGACCCTGACCGGTGGTGTGCGGCACGACCGCTACTCCGACTTCGGCAGCACCACCAACCCGCGGCTGGCGCTGGTCTGGGACGCCAGCCTCGATGTCACGGCCAAGCTGCTCTATGGCAGCGCCTTCCGCGCCCCGTCGTTCGACGAGCAGTACGGCGTCAACCCTGTCACGGCCGGCAATGCCAACATCCAGCCCGAGCGCATCAAGACGCTGGAGGCCGCCGTGCAATGGCAGCTGCAGCGCTCGCTGCAGGTCGGCGTCAACCTGTACAGCTACCGGATGAGCGACCTCATCAAGACCACGCCCAACCCGGCACCCGCACCCGGCGCGACCTACCGCAACGCCTTCGAACGGCGTGGCCATGGGGGCGAGCTGGAGTGGACCTGGGACGCCCAGCGCGACCTGCGCCTTGCCGGCGGCTATGGCTACCAGCGATCCATCGAGTTGCAGACCGACACCCCGGCCGGCTACGCGCCGACCCATCATCTGAACGCCCGCGCCGACTGGGCACTGCGCAACGGGTTGAACATCAACGCCCGCATCAACCACGTGTCTGCGCGTGCCCGTGCCGCGGGCGACAACCGCCCGCCCGTGCCCGGCAGCACGACGCTGGACCTGACCTTGCGCCTGCCGGCGGTGCGTGAAGGCTGGGACCTGAGCCTGGCTGCGCTCAACCTCTTCGATGCCGATGTGCGAGAGCCCAGCCGCCCCAGCGCGGGCATCGCCGACGACCTGCCCCTGCCGCGGCGCGCCTTCCACCTGATCGCCAGCTACCGGTTCTGAGCGCCCCCAGCCCGCCTTCCGAGGGGGTCAAGACAACTTGGGGCGGCCCGGCGTTTTCTTGTGAGCCCGCCCGGGCCAGGCGCGCTTGGGCACGCCCTCGTAGCGGATGTGTTCGCAGGACAGCGGGAACAAGGCGCCTGCCGGGCGCTCGGCCGCCTCGACGGCACAGGGCGGTATGCCGGCCATCGCCATGGGCACCTGGAAATGGTGGAACTCCACCACGCTGAACCCCAGGTCGGCCGCCAACGCGGCAGCCATGGCCGCGTAGTTCATCTTCAGCCGCGGATCGCGTGCGCACAGCAGCGCCTCGACCTGCCGGGCCAGCGCGAGGTGCGGACCGTCGGCCAGCCCCTGCTCGCGCGCGATCTCCTGCAGCCATGGCAGCCGCTCGTCGGTGGCATGGATCGGGCGGCCGTAGCCGTAGATCCGGCGCTCGGCCAGCTCGGCCGCCACCACGGACTCCAGGGCCTCCCCCCGCGCCACCCGTTGGCAAGCACTGCGCAGGAAGTCGATGGCGCGCACGCAGGGGTGGCCGCCGTAGACGGTCGCCTCGCACATGCCCAGCGCCGCCGCAACGGCCAGCGACGGCGTGCTGCGCGCTGAAGCGGCCAGCCCGGCCACGCGGTTGTTCCACAGCCGCACATCGGCGTAGCTGGTGCCGACCCAGAGCGCATGCATCAGCTTGAGCGCCGCCGGCCCGTAGCGCCGCCCGGTGATGCCGAACACGAACAGGTCCATCCAGTCCGCGCGGCCGAGGTCGGCGTGCTGGTCATGGCCACGGAACACGGCCCGCGTGCCGACGAAGGCCTTGCCGGCCCAGCTCGGCGGACGGTCGGTGCTGTTCATGCGGCCTCCCGGCCCAAGGGGTCGTTGACGAGGTCCAGATCGAAGAAAGGGAATTGCTTGGGCCCGAGCGCCTGCTGCTCCAGCGCATGCGCGACCGAGCCCGGCAGGCGCAGCAGCAGATGCAGCATCTCGGCCTGGGCGGGCGTGAAGCCCAGGTCGGCCAGCGCCGCGGCGGCCACGCCGGTCATCGCCAGGGGCGCCTGTGCCGCCGCTTCCAGGGCCGCGCGGTGCGCCAGCAGCCAGTCCAGGCAGGCACCGCCCCCGAGCGCCACCAGGCGCTCCAGCGACGCCCCGATCCACGGCGACGCCGCCGTGGCCGTGGGGTCGAAACCCGGCACGTGCTCGGTGCGCGGCCAGATGCTCGCCACGCCGGGCGCCGCTCCACGCCGCGCCTCGCAGGCCGCCTGCCAGCCGCCGAGATCGCGGCCGAGCTGCTGCCAGGCCGTCACCGCGGCATGGACCTCGCGCGCGCCGCCGAGCTGGCCCGCGCCCACGGCCAGGGCAGCCATCAGCGTGGCGGCGGCCGTAGACCCGGTGCTGCCGGCGCACATCGCCGCGTGCACGGCGGGGTCACGCGGCCCCGGGTTGGCCAGCAGCACGGCCAAGGCCTCCAGCAGCCGCACCTGAGACGCGTCGGGAGCTTCGCCGCGCAACAGCAGGAAGAGCATCTCCACCCAGCCCGCCCGGCCCAGCAGGTCGCCGGCCACGTCGTACCCATGGCAGTAGGCCGCCTGCGTGACGCCGGGATGCCCAGGCACGGCGTCCTCTAGCCAGATGCGCGTGCGCAGCTGCGGCCGCACCACGTCGCCGACGGCGCTCACCGCGCCGTCCCGAGGGTGCGCATGCGCAGATTCATCGGCGGCACTTCCTCGCCGTCGATGCGGATGTCCAGCAGCGTCGGGCCCTGGCGCGACAGCAGCGCGTCGAAGTCCAGCGCGTCCAGCTCGGCCGAAGAGCGCACGACGATGCCCGGGATGCCCATGGACTGCGCCATCAGCGCGAAGTCGACCTTGGGCAGCTGGAAGCCGATGGGCTCGGCGCCGGCCAGGCGCTGGCCATGCTTGACCATGCCCAGCGCGCCGTCGTTCAGCACCACATAGAGGACCGGCAGGCCCATCTCGGCGGCGACGGTGATCTCCTGGCCGTTCATCAGATAGCTGCCGTCGCCGGTCAGGCAGACGACCGGGCAGCGGCGGTTGGCCATGGCGATGCCGACGGCCGAACCGATGGCCCAGCCCATGGGCGCGAAGTCCATCGTCACGCGCAGCCAGCTCGAGGTGCGCGTGCGCCTCTCCTTGCCGGCCGGCAGATAGGCGCTGCCCGGCATGCGGGCGCGCTGGTCGTGGGGCGCGAGGTAGTGCACGGCCCAGGCGGCGCTGTTGCCGGCGTCGGCGACGAAGCGGGTCTGCGGCGGGCAGCGCTCGCCCAGCGTGGCGACGAGGCGCTGCGGCTTGACCGGCGCGCTGTCGCTGTGCAGGGCCTCGGGGCTGTCGACCATGGCCTCGTAGGCCTGGCGGGCGACCTGCGGATGCATGAAGGGCAGCAGCTCAGCGTCCTGGGGCGAGTTGAGCAGGGCCAGCAGTTGCTCGCAGACCGACTTGATATGGCCGCGCACATGCAGGCGGGCCATCGGCGAGCGCATCAGGTTCTCGTCGCTGTCGTCCACATGGACGAGGCGGCTGTTCAGCAAGGCCGTCGACCAGCCGCCGCTGTTGAATTCACCGAAGCCCGTGCCCAGCGCGACGACGAGGTCGGGCTCGCCCTGCAGCAGCTCGGCCGCGCTGGCGTGGCCGCCGAAGCCGAACACGCCGCGGAAGCGCGGATGGCGCGGATTGATGAAGCCCTTGCCGTCGGGCGTCGTGATGAAGTTGCCGTCGGTGCGCTGCACCAGCTGCATCAGGTCGCCGGCGGCCTCGCCGCAGCCGTCGCCGATCAGCCAGACGGGCTGACGGGCCGAGAACAGCTGCCGGGCCAGCTGGCGCACGGCGGGCAGGTCCACCAGGGCCGGCGCACGGCGCAGCAGGCCAGCGAAATCTGGGGTTTCCATGTCGCTGGAAATAGGGGCTCGCAGGATGTCCACGGGAATGGACAGGTGGCTCGGGCCGCTGGGCGAACGCTGGGCCTGCATCAGCGCATTGAAGAGCTTGGTGGGCAGCTGTTCCGCATGCGAGACCAGGGAGTTGTAGCGCGTGCAGGGGCGGAACATCGCCATCGTGTTGATGCCCGTGCAGCTGGACTCCTGCAGCGCGCCCTTGCCGAAGTTCTTGATCGGCGGCTGGCCCGTGATGACCAGCATGGGCACGTTGTTGTCATAGGCGCAGGCCACGCCGGTGATCAGGTTGGTGGCGCCCGGCCCCGAGGTGGCGATGCACACGCCCAGCTTGCCGGTCTCGCGGGCATAGCCATCGGCCATATAGGCCGCGCCCTGCTCGTTGCGGGCCACGATGGCCTGCGGGCCGCCGCGGCGGGCGCTGCGCGCCAGCGCGTTGTACAGCGGCTCGATGGCGCCACCCGGCACGCCGAAAACATATTCGACGCCCAGCGCCGCCAGTGCGTCGACCAGCAGGTCGGCAGCGTCACGCACGAGGGGCTCATGTCCCGAAACGGACGAAGAGTCTTGCGCCTCGGTATAGAACGGGGCGAGAGCAGTGTTGGATTCCACGGTGCAGCAGGCGATGGACTTCGTAACAGGCCGCAGGCCCGTACGAGGTCGGGGGAAACAAAAGAGCCCACCAAGGTGGACTCACGGATGGCCGTGGACACAAGGCCCGAACGGCTCGCTCCCCCCTGCTGCGCGCATGGGCTCAAGGCCCTGCGTCATCTATTTGGTGATGCATGAATGCGTTTACATCCAGCGATCGCGACTGTATCCAATTGATACATTTGCTACATCCCCCGAATGCGGGCAACCCCGACCCCTCGGGGTCAGGGCTTGACCCGCGCTCCCGTAAGTTGGGCGACAGCTGCAAGTGTTGTCTGCGCCGCGTTGAGGCCGAGCAGGAAGTCCTTGTCCGAGTAGGTCGAGTACAGGTCGGTGGGCTGATGCCAGTGCGGATTCCAGCCCGCGCCGATCTGCATGCCGCGCTCGTTCTCGCGCACGGAGATGGCCGGCGCGTGGTCCATGAAGGGGACGGAGTCGGTGTTGGTCATGCGGTTGCCCACGGCCGCCGGATAGTCGGTCGCGTATTTCTCGTTGGCCGCACGCATCGCCCACGCCAGCTTGGCGGCGCCGTCCGCGAACTTCGAGTTCACCTGGAACTCGACATTGACATCCGCCTCGGCGCGCTGTTCCTTCGGCGCGGTGTAGACGGGCTGGCCGCGGGCATCCAGCACCGGCTTGCCGGCGGCGTCCAGCTTCGGAATGGGCATGCCGTGGTCGAAGAGCAGCATGTCGTGCTGGATCACGCCCAGCCACTTGGGCTCCGGATAGCGGCCCGAGCCCTTGGGCGACTCGATGCCCTGCAGGTCCTTGCGCTGCTCGACATAGGCGTGGGCGCCATTCAGGCCGGTCTCCTCGTTGTTCCAGAGGATGAAGCGGATGGAACGCTCCGTCGTCACGCCGGGCGCGTTGAAGATGCGCGCCAGCTCCATGACCAGGGCCGTGCCCGAGCCATCGTCGTTGGCCGCCTCGCCGAAGCCGATGCCGTCCATGTGGGCGGACACGATGACCATCTCGTCGGGCCGGGCCGTGCCGACCTTGGTGCAGTAGACGCTCTCGCGCGGCGAGGTGCCCAGCTGCGTCTGCTCGGCGTTCAAGGCGCGCAGACGCTCGTCCGGCTGGGCCAGGGGGTCGGTGTTGACGCCGATGGGCGCGCGCTTGCCGAACAGGGTGCCGCCGCCCTGGGCCGCCGGACCGGCGGCACGCACGGGTTGCAGTTGCACGGGGCCGCGCTTGGCGGGCTCGGTGAAGTCATAGCGCAGGCGTTCGGTGTTCGTGCAGCCATGGCTCTTGAGCTGGGCCTCGATCCAGTCCAGGGCCGCGCGGTTGCGCGCCGTGCCCTGGCGGCGATCGCCGAACTGGGTCAGGCCCTTGATCGTGGCCTTGTACTTGTCCAGCTCGAGCTGGTTGACGAGGGTGGCGACGGGGTCGGCCTCCACGGTTTGAGCGTGCACTGAACCGAGGGCGGCGAGCAGCGCGGTGAGAGCGAGAGCGTTCTTGAGAATCATGGGCGCATCCTAGATGGGCAGGTTCGCCGACAGCAGCAATGCTGGCTCCCCGCGATCGTCGGGGTCGGTGACGATCAGCAGCTCCAACGTGCCGCCCTCGACCCGCGCCACGATCCCCTCGGCCTTGCAGCGCAGGGCCAGCGGCCAAACGCCCAGCAGCAGACCGTCTGCCGCGACGAGGCCGACAGCCGAGCCGCGGCAGGGGCCATCGGCATAGTTGTCGTCGGTGGCTTCGGCCGCGGCGCAGAACACCCAGCCGCCATCGGGCAAGGCGGTGCCGTCGGTGAAGCACAAGGGCACGCCGTCGATGTCGCCGAGCTCATAGGGTGTGCTGGACAGGGCCGCCGGCAGCGGCCCGCCCGTGAGCCAGGCCTGCGCCGCCGCCCAGTCGAAGGCGATCATCAAGTTGTCGGGTTTGGCCGCGTTGCCGCGCTGAAGCAGGCAGAACCGGCCGGCGCTGACAAAGCCGCCCTCGATGTTCAGCTGCGCGTGCCGGACGTGCAGGGGCTCGTACAGCGGCGCCAGGTCGATCTCCCGCGCCGGCCGCATCAGCTCACCCACCGGCCCCAGCTCCAGCAGGGCCGCGCGCTGGCGCTGCGGGCGTGAGCCTGAGCCCAGGGCCAGCAGCCCGCCATCCGGAAAAGCGCCGCAGACGGGCAAGGCCACCAGCGCCTCCAGGTCAGGCTTGGCATCCTTGCGTGCCTTGGCCTGCTCGGGCAATTCACCAGCGAACAGCGGAATCAATGCGCCCCCGCCCTGCCCTGCCATGTCGAACACGCCGAGACTGTGCTCGTCGTCAGCCACGACATACAGGCGCGGCCCGACGCGAGCCACGCCGCTGGCGGCGCTGAGGTGGCCCGATTCCAGCGACAGCGTCCGCACCACCTTCACATCCAGCATCGCGCCTCCCGCAGCCTTGCGAGCCATCCTAGCCGCCCCATTCCAGAGGGATTCCCGGCCTTGTCCTCTCGCGGGCCGCCCACAGCTGACGGGCCATGTTCTTCTTCCGACACCCTCGACCCGTCGTCGACCCTCGGCCGGTGGCCGAGCAGCACGTGCAGGTCAAGCTGGCGGTGCTGCCGGCGCTGACCGAGCTCAGTTCAGGCCAGCTTTGTCCAGGCCGAAGGACTTGTCCATCGAGCCCGGCGCATTGCGAACCGCCACATTCATGCGGTTCCAGCCGTTGATGGCGGCGACGCGCCAGGTCAGCTCGGACAGCTCCTCGGGCGAGAAATGCTCGCTGACCTCGGCATAGGCGGCGTCGGAGACGCCCTCGGCCGGGATCTGGGTCAGCAGTTCGGTCCAGGCCAGGGCGGCACGCTCCTTGGGCGTGAACAGCGTCGACTCGCGCCAGATGGCCACATGGTGCAGGCGCAGTTCACGCTCGCCATGCATCTTGGCCTGCTTGACGTGCATGTCCAGGCAGAAGGCGCAGCCATTGAGCTGGGAGGCGCGGATGTCGATCAGCACGGACAGGGTCTTGTCCATGTTGAAGGCCATGCTGAAGGCCATGTACTTCTTGGACAGGTCGGCGGACTGGCGGAAGTAGTCGAGGCGGGCGGTGTGCGTGCTCATGGCGATGTCCTTGGGTGTGGCGGGCCGGCGGAAGTCGCCGGCCTCACACTCAAGACGGATCAGCTTCGCCGTTTGTGACACGCATGCGGATGCCACTGAGCTTGTCAGGGTTGCGCTGGATGTAGACGGCACCCACCTGGCCTGCTTGCGCGGCCGGCGCGAGGGCAATGGTCTGTACCAGGCGGCCGCCGTTGGCGTCGTCGATGATGAGCACGCCCGGCAGGCCGTTGACATTGGTGGGCACCATGCGCCAGCCGCGGCTGGTGGGCATCTGCGCAAAGCCGATGAAGATGCGCGCCACCTGGGCGCCACCGTGCAGGGGCTTGGGCACGGCAGCGACCTTGCCGCCGCCGTCGGCCATCATGACGGCATCCTCGCTGAGCAGCTGGGCCAGGGCCGACACGTCCTGGCTGCGCACGGCATCCATGAAGGCGCCGACGAGGCGGTCCGCCTCCTCCTTGGCCACCTCGCGCCGCGCGTAGTCGGCCTTGATGTTCTTGCGCGCCCGGCTGATGAGCTGGCGGCAGGTCGCCTCGTTGCGATCGAGATGGCGGGCGATCTCGTCGTAGTCCATGTCGAACACATCGTGCAGCAGGAAGGCCGCGCGCTCCAGCGGCGACAGCCTCTCCAGGGCCAGCATGAAGGCGATGGACACATCCTGGGCGAACTCGGCCTGCTTCTCGGGGCCGGGCGCCCAGCCGAACAGGGCCTCGTCCTCCAGCATGGGCTCGGGCAGCCAGACGCCGACGTACTGCTCGCGCTGCACGGCGGCCGAGCGCAGCCTGTCCAGGCAGAGATTGGTCACCAGGCGCGACAGGAAGGCGCCCTCGTGCTGGACGGTGGCCGCGTCCACCTCGGCCCAGCGCAGCCAGGCCTCCTGCACGATGTCCTCGGCCTCGGCGCGCGAGCCGAGCATGCGGTAGGCCAGCGCGCGCAGGCGGCGCGCATGGTCGCGGTCAAAGCGCAGCGCGCGGGCGGTCGGCGAGAGGTCGTCGGTCATGGCGGGAGTTTCGGGCCTGAACTCCCTCCTGACGGAACAGCCCCCACGTTTGTGACATCAACGCGCGGATTCGACTGCAGCCAGCAGCATCCATGTCGAATGCGGAATCCACTGCTCCACCCAGCGCCACTGCTCGCCGTCGGGCCCCGGACCGAAGGCGATGCCCTCGCCGGTGTCGCTGCCCACCGCACCGGTGATGCCATTGGAGATGCCGCCCGCGAACATGTCGCCGGCGCTGGACGCCACCGTCGGCGGGTTGCGCTTGCCAAAACCGTAGAGCATGGAGATGCCGTAGGGGTTGCGGCCCAGCGTCCAGTCGAGCTGCTCCTGTGCATAGGCCGCCCAGCCCTCGGGCATGCCGGCGCCGAGCTGGCGGCTGGCGGCGGCCATGGCCGTGGTCAGCGAAGCCAGGCGGGCACTCTCGCCCTGCCACCAGTAGCCGGTCTCGTTCTTGTGCGGGATGAAGAAGCCCTCCCTCACCTCGGCCTCGGGCTTGCCCCCCCGGCTGGCGAGCTGGAAGGACTGGCGGGCATAGCCATAGGGATTGGCCACGCGCCGCGTGATGGCGACTTCGTGCTTCAGGGCCGCGGCAATCGCGCCGACCGCCCGGTCGCGGCGGGCCTGCTGGGTCTCGATGTCCACGTAACGGGACAGGCTGAACACCGGCAAGCCGGCTTCGACCGCGTGGTAGTAGGGCCGTGATCCGCCATCGCTGATGAAGCCGCCGGCGGCCGTCTGGCGCGCAATCAGGCTCTCGGCGCGCAGCCGCGCCGCATCCAGGAAGCGCGCCTCGCCCGTCGCGTGGAAGAGCTCGACGGCCGCCATCAGCGCCGTGTAGTCGTCGATGATGTTCTCGAGGCCATTGGCCGTGTATTGCGCGTTGACCTGCTGCAGATGGTCGAAGGCCCTGACCGCGTCGGCCAGATAGGTGGCGCCGCTGAACTCGCCCTGGCGGCCCGAGGTCTTGGCCAGCAGCGAGGCCCGCGCCAGCGCCGCGATGGCCATGCCGCCGCCGGCCCGGTAGGCCGAGCGGTAGAGCCTGGTGTAGGTGCCGTCCTCGCCCTCGTAGCCGACCACCATGCGCTCGGCCTTGTCATCGCCCCATTTGTCGAACACCGTCGTGTAGAAATAGCCTTCGGCGTCGAGGATGCGGTGCAGGTAGTCGGCGCCCCAGAAGGCCTCGTTCTCGGCCCGCTTGAGCAGGCCGGCCTGGCGGTAGAGGTCGCTGGATGCGTGCGCCGTGTAGGCCAGCACCCAGGCCGCCATCGAGGTCTGCTGAGGGTTGAAGAAATTGGCGTAGCCGAGGTGTGACAGGTATTTGCCGGTGTCGCCGCCGGCGTCCTTCCAGCCGCCATGCACGTCGACGAACCTGTCGGTCTCGAAGATGCGGATGCGGCTGTCCCCCTTGCCGGTGTGGCGGCTGCGCTGGAAATAGTCCAGGGTCTTGTCGGCGATGGTCGTGAACAGGGCGCGGTCCTTCACGCTGACCGGCGCGGACGTCACGCGCCTGCCACCCACGCTGGCTTCGACGCGATAGACGCCCGGCTTCTCGATGGCCGAGAAGTCCACCTCGAAATAGCGCTTGCCCGCACCCCAGGCCGAGAACTCGGGCAAGGCCTTCAGCTCGCCCTGGGCCACGACCCTGGCACCGGCCAGCACGCGGTAGCGCCCGGCCTGGGCCGGGCCGGTGGATTCGACGACGGCCTTCTTGGGGCCGACGCGCTCCAGCGCCACCTGGTTGATCTGCACCAGCAGCGGCCCGGTCGGCAGCTGCACCGAGACCGTCGTCACCGGGGCCGCCGCGTCGGCGGCCACCGCCAGTTGCGTGGCGGCCGCCAGGGCCGCTGCGATCAGGATGCGTCGCTTCATTGCCATGCCATGTTCTTGGACCACTTGATGCCCGAGGTCGGGCATTTGCCGCTGTTGTTCGGGTAGCTGCTGTTGATGACGGAGTTGACCGTGCTGACGCTGTTCATGGCCGGGTTCTTCTTGTAGATGTCCAGGGCCATGCTGGCGCGCCAGCAATTGCCCGCATCGTCGCCCAGGCTGGAGGACTTGAGCCAGCGGATGTACTGGTCGGTCAGATAGGTGGCGAAGCAGGTCTCGCTGCTCATGCTGCCGCAGTTGCCGGCGTTCTTGACCGAGGTGAAGGCCGAGACGCTGCCGATGGAGCCGGTGTTGACCTGGACCTGGAAGGCCAGGCCGACGAGGTTGTATTGGTTGAACGCCGTGAAACCAATGCCCTTGAGGGCGCTGAGCACCGGCAGCAGCTTGTCGTTGTTGATGTGCGCGTAATGGCTCATCACATACTGATCCTGCTGGGTGTCGAAGGCCTTCTGCAGGGCCTTGCAGATCTTGGTCAGCGCCGCACGCTTGGTCGAGTTGGAGCGGCTCAGGTTGGGATAGGGGTCGAGCTGGGAGTCGTCGGCCTTGAAATTGCTGGCCGACACGCCGGTGACCTGCACGCCCCAGTTCTTCATGTCGGTGTTGGTGGCGCCCGTCTTGTTCAACACATAGGGGGCGAAGGCATTCTTGAAGTAGTCGGGGAAATCGCCCACCGTCGTCACGCCGACCGGGCCGAAGGTGTTGCCGCGGTAGTCCGAGATGCCGACGCTGGCCTCGTAGTCCACCTCGCAATAGCGCCAGGGGCCGACGTCCTGGTAGTTGGTGGTGCCGTTCTCGGGATAGGCGTCCATGCTGAGCACGGCCTGCCACTGCGCAACGGTCAGCTTGCGGTTCTTGTCGAAGACATTGCCCCAGACGCGCGAGTCGCCCACGGCGATGACGCCGTTGGCGGCGGCCGGCTGCACGGCCGTCACCAGGGCCTGGCCGCTCTCGGTTTCAGTCTTGGTGTAGAGCCAGCCGTCCTGCACGAAGGCCGTGCTCTTGGCTGCCCGGTCGGCCGCGTCGGCCACCGAAGACAGGGCGAGCAGCGCCAGGGCTGCACAGGTAGCGATCCGGAGTGATTGCATGTTCTTGCCTCAACGAGCGTGTGGCGATCAGTGCCACGTTGTGGATGCCCACGAGCGGGTGATGTCGAACAACACGCCGCCGGCGAGGAGCGCAACTTCCCTGCTGGATGCGCCGGGCCAGACCTCGTCCCTCCAACGGGACCATGGGCGGCGAATGTAGGGTCGCCCGGCCTGCCTCGTCAATATTTAAATCCACTGGTTGTATATATTTATTTCAAAGCCGAGGAGCGACGCGGCGCCGGCCCACCTATCATGGGCGCAACGAAAGCGCCTTCACGCACGATGAGAACGACAGGCCGAGGAGCCACCCAACAGTCCAGCGCCCCCTTCAACCGCCGCGTGGTGCTGGACTTCATCCGCCAGCAAGGCGCCGCCTCGCGCAAGGACATCGCCGACATGGTGTCGCTGAGCCCGCAGACGGTGGCCAACATCACCAACGACCTGGAGGCCATCGGCCTCATCGTGTCGCGGCGCCAGAAGGTCGACAAATCGCGCGGCCAGCCCCCCATCGCCTTCGAGCTCAACCCCGAGGCCGGCAATGCCATTGGCATCAGCCTGGAGCCGGGGCGAGCCTCGGCCGCCCTGGTCAACCTCGTCGGCGAGATCCGCAGCCGCTGTGAGGTCGAGATGGACACCAGCGACCGCCAGCAGATGCTGGCGGCCATGCTGCAGCTCGTCGCCCGCCTGCGCCGTGAATCGACCGAGCGCCTGTGGGGCATAGGCGTCGCCCTGCCCGGCCCGCTCGGCCATACCGACATCAGCTTCGTCGGCCCGACGGCCCTGGAAGGCTGGAACGACCTGTCGGTGCTGGACGAGCTGCGCGAAACCACCGGCCTGCCTCTTTTCTACCGCGTCGACAGCGTTGCCGGCGCCCTGGGCGAGACCCTGTTCGGCGTCGCCCGCCACCTCGACGACTTCTTCTACCTCCACCTCGGCCTGGGCCTGGGCGGGGCCCTGGTCATCGGCCGCTCGGCCTATCCCGGCGCCGACGGCAACGCCACCGAGATCGGCCATGTGCCGGTCGTGCCCGGCGGCACGGCCTGCTACTGCGGCAACCGCGGCTGCCTGGAGCGCTATGTCTCCATGCACTCCCTGGCCGAGGCCCTGGGCGTCAGCGACCACGACGTCTGGACCCTGGACCTGGCCGAGCGCCTGCAGCAGCCCGGCGACGAGGCCCTGCACCGCTGGTGCCGCCAGGCCGCCGACCGCCTGCGCGACGCCGTCTGCATCATCGAGAACATGCTGGACCCGCGCTCCATCGTCATCGGCGGCTCGGCGCCCAAGGTGCTGGTGGAGCATCTCGTCGACCTCGCCCTGCCCTGGCACCGCTCGGTGCGCGGCGGCGTGGCGCCGCCCGAGACGCGCATCGTGCTGTCCGACCGCCAGGACGATTCCTCCATCCTCGGCGCCGCCGTGCTGCCCATCTACGAGATGCTGTCGCCACGCCTGGAAGTGCTGCAGCAGGACCGCCGAGGGGACCTCGACGTGGCCGAATTGCTGGGCCACCGGCCGGCCGCCAAGCGCACCGGATAAATATTTCAATCCACTGGATTTATTTATTGACACTGCTTCCGGTGGGCTCCTATAGTCGGCGCCCATGGACACGGACAGAGCCCTTTTTTCCTCCCCTCAGCTCAGCATCGTCGGCGACGTCGGCGTCGACCTGGTACTCGGTTCCCTGGAGGGCTGGCCGAGCATCGGCACCGAACTGCTGATGCCGCGCAGCGAGCTGCGGGCCGGCGGCTCCGGCGCCAACGCGGCCCTCGCCGCCCGCCACATCGGCCAGGCCACCCACCTCATCTCGGCCGTCGGCAACGACCACTTCGGCCACTGGCTGGCCGAGCAATTCAGCGGCATCCGCACCCACCTCGAGGTCTGCGACCGCGAGACCACCATCTCCGTCGGCCTGATGCACAGCTGCGGCGAGCGCAACTTCTTCACCACCCACGGCCATCTGCAGCAGCTGTCGGTCCAGCATGTGCTGAAGCACCTGCACTTCACGCCGGCGCCGTCCATCGCGCTGTTCACGGCGCCCTTCCTGCTGCCGCATCTGCGCCTGCGCTACACCGATCTGCTGGCCGAGGCCGCCTCGCGCGGCTACCGCATCGCGCTGGACACCGGCTGGCCGCCCGAAGGTTGGGATCGCGACGAGGTGATGAGCTGGCTGCCGCATTGCGACCATCTGCTCATCAACGAGCTGGAGGCGCGCAGCATCGCCGGCACCGAAGACCTGGACGACGCGCTGGGCTTGATCGCGAAGGCGCTGAAGCCGGCGGCCAGCCTGGTCGTCAAGGTCGGCGCGCAAGGCGCCCTGGGTATCGAGTCGGGACGGCGCGTCGCGCATGACACCGAGCCGGCCGACATCTTCGACACCATTGGCGCCGGGGACGCTTTCAATGCCGGCTATCTGTCGGCCCGACTGCGCGGTAGCGATCTCGGCGAAAGTCTGGCGGCCGGCTGCCGCACCGCGCGAGCCATCCTCGCCCGCTTCCCTCGCAAGACCATCCGCGCCGGCGAGTTCGCTGACTGCGTCGCGGCCTGAACATCATGAAGCACCGCGCCCTGATCGTCGGCTACATCCTGCTGATCTGGTTCGTGATCTCCTTTGCCACCAACCTGATCGGGCCGCTGATGCCCATCATCATCCAGGACTTCAAGCTCAGCCTGGCGCTGGCCGGCTTCCTGCCCTTCTCCTTCTTCCTGGCCTATGGCCTGGTGTCCGTTCCCGGCGGCATGCTGGTCGAAGCCAAGGGGCCGCGGTTCACCATCCTGATCGCCTTTCTGCTCAACCTGGCCGGCTCGCTGGCCATCGCGATGTGGCCCAGCTATGGCACGGCCATCGCCGGCCTTTTCGTCATCGGCCTGGGCATGGCCCTGCTGCAGGTCGTCGTCAACCCGCTGCTGCGCACGGCCGGCGGCGAGGCCCACTTCGCCTTCTTCTCGGTGATGGGCCAGCTGGTGTTCGGCCTGGCCTCCTTCCTGAGCCCCATGGCCTTCCAGTGGCTGATGGAACGCCCCGGCGCGGCCGGCAGCCCGCTCGTGTGGGTCGCCTTCTACTGGATCTTCACGGCCGGCTTCAGCGTCCTCATCCTGGCCAACCAGACCCTGCCCCTGCCCCAGGTCGAGCTGAAGGACGACGAGCGCGCCGGCGGCTGGGCGGCCTACAAGGAGCTGCTGGCCCAGCGCGACGTGCGCCTGTTCTTCCTGGGCATCATGGCCTATGTCGGCACCGAGCAGATCCTGGCCAACTGGATGTCGCAGTTCCTGGCCAGCTATCACGGCTTCTCGGCCACGGCCGAAGGGGCCGACGCCGTCGCGCGCTTCTGGGGCCTGATGTCCCTGGGCTGCCTGCTCGGCCTGCTGCTGCTCAAGCTGCTGGACTCGCGCGTCGTCCTCGCCGGCTTCGCCGCGCTGGCCATGGGCTGCGTCGGCATCGCGCTGTTCGGCCCGGCGGCCGCGTCGCTGTGGGCCTTCCCGGCCTCGGGCTTCTGCCTGTCGGTGATGTTCTCCATCGTCTTCTCGCTGGGCCTGAATTCCGTGCCCCGCCACCACGGCGCCTTCTCGGGCGTGCTGTGCACCGGCATCCTCGGCGGCGCCGTGGCGCCCCTGCTGGTCGGCGTGCTCGGCGATGCCATCGGCCTGAGAGCCGCCATGACCACCGTCTTCCTGACCCTGGCCTACATCCTGAGCGTCAGCGCCTGGGCCAGGCCTCTGGTGCGCAACGAGACCGTGTCGTTCGCCCAGCTGTTGTCCCAGATCAAGCCCAAACCCGAGGCCTGAGTTTCCAGACGAGCCCGCCGCACGGCCACGCTGCCGGGCCGCGTGCCGCCCCTACAAAACCGAGAAGGAGCCGAGAGCGATGAGAACGAACCGAACTGGATTCCCGACCAAGACCATGACCGCCGCCGCGGTCAGCCTGCTGGCCAGTGCCGCCCTTGCACAGGAGGGCGCGACGACCGAGAAGGACAACAGCAACGCCAGGAACGAGCTGCCCACCGTCACCGTCAGCGCGACGCGCGTCAACTCCAACCTGCTGAAGACGCCGGTGGCCGTCACGGCCATCACCCAGGAGGCCCTGAGCCGCGAGGGCATCCACGATGTGCGCGGCCTGTCCGGCACCATCCCCAACTTCCAGATCTCCTCGGGCGCCGACTCCGGCATCCAGATCAACATCCGCGGCGTCGGCTCGACCAACTTCACCGAGATTGGCGACCCGGCCGTCGGCCTCCATGTCGGCGGCCTGTACTCGCCGCGGCCCCAGGGCGCCCTGGCCCTGATGTTCGACCTCGAGCAGGTGGAAGTGCTGCGCGGGCCGCAGGGCACCCTGTTCGGCCGCAACTCCACCGGCGGCAGCGTCAACATCATCCCGGCCAAGCCCGAGTTCGGCTCGACCTACGGCAATGTCGAGACCGACTTCGGCAACTACCGCAAGCGCCAGGTCAACCTGATCCAGAACATCGCCATCAACGACAAGCTCGCGCTGCGCGCCACCGTCAGCAAGATCACGCGCGACGGCTGGATCAACCAGCAGCAGGATTTCTACGACGCCAACATCCCGGCACACGGCTTCGTCGCCGATGGCATCCCCGACGTCGACCAGCGCCGCAACACGCTGGTCTCCAAGAGCAAGTACTACTACAACCGCGACGAGTGGGCGGCCCGCATCGCCGGCCGCCTCAAGCTCACCGACAACGTCGAATGGCTGCTGGCCTACGAGAAGTTCCAGAACAACGGCGCCGGCGACGTCGCCATGAAGGACTGCGACATGGCCGCCGGCACGGCCTTCGCGTGCACCGGCGGCAAGTGGGACGTGAAGATCAACGTGCCGGGCAAGACCGACATGTCGATCGACACCGTGCGCTCCAACCTGGTGTGGAAGCTCGGCTCCGGCAGCAGCGTCGAATACGGCTTCGCCTATGCCAACCAGAAGCGCACCCAGCAGGCCGACGACGACGGCGGCTACCACCCCCTGCCCAGCCAGGTGACGGCCGCCCTGCCCGTCGGCCATGACGGCGACTGGGGCACCTGGCCCGTCAGCGACATGACCTCGTTCACGCTCGGCTCGACCTACAAGTCCAGCGTGCACGAGCTGCAGTTCAAGCACAGCACCGACACGCTGCAGCTCGTCACCGGCCTGTTCTGGATGCACGAGAAGAACGCCATCGACTACGCGCAGGAGCAGCTCGTCACGGCGCCCTATGGCTTCCCGACCAGCCAGTTCTATCACCAGCCCGACCGCCAGATCGACGCCAAGGCCGTGTTCGCCCAGGCCGACTGGAAGTTCGCGCCGACCTGGACGGCCACCCTCGGCGCCCGCTACAGCGTCGACAAGAAGACCGACAAGGGCGGCCAGGTCTTTGGCGGCTGGGACGGCTCCACGCCGGCCTACTACAACGGCCTCTACCACCCGGGTGAGCCGGGCGAGCCGGGGTTCCGCGCCCACAACGGCCGCGACCTGACCGAGAAGATGGGACCCTTCGCCGGCACCGGCGCCTATGCCGAATGGGGCCCGCCGGCCGGCAACGACAACGCCGAGACCTGGAAGAAGATCACCTACCGCCTGGGCCTGTCCAAGCAGCTGACGCCGCTGGACATGGTCTACACGTCGCTGTCCACCGGCTACAAGGCCGGCGGCTTCGGCGACAAGGATGACCGCTGCGGCGGCCACGACTGCGTGGACGGCCCGGCCGGCCCGCAGTACACCTTCTTCCCCTACAAGCCCGAGACCGTCACCAACTTCGAGATCGGCTACAAGGGCCTGATGCTGAACAAGCGGCTGAGCCTGTCGGCCACGCTGTTCTTCAGCCGCTACAAGGACATGCAGGTCACCGGCGACAACTTCGCCTCGCGCATCAAGCGCACCGAGCCCTGCCCCGAGGACAACCCGACCTGCGACATCGTCACCAAGTGGCAGACCGTCAACGTCGGCGTCGTCACCATCCCGGGCCTGGAGCTGGAGGTCGACTACAAGCCCTGGGCCGGCGCGCGGCTGGGCGCCTTCTTCAGCTACATCAACAGCAAGATGAAGAACTACCCGTCCTACAGCGACACCTGGAACTGCGGTGTGCGCGAGGAGGTGGGCGCCCCGCACTGCCCCGATCCCTACACCGGCCCGAATCGCGAGTTCGCCGGCCGCCAGATCCTGGACATCACCGGCAACCACCTGCCGCTGTCGCCCAAGTTCAGCTTCGGCATCAACTTTGCGCAGAGCTTCATGATGGGCGATGGCTGGGAGCTGACGCCCTGGGTCAACCTGAAGTGGCAGGACAAGATGTATTTCACCCTGCTCAACCTCGACAACCCGCACATCTCCGACGGACAGAAGGCCTTCACCAAGATCGACGCCAGCCTCAAGCTGCAGGCGCCCAAGTACTGGCGTGCCGAGCTCTATGTGCTGAACGCGACCAACAAGATGACCAAGAACGCGGTGCAGGACGGCGGCGGCTTCGTGCGCGGCTACTGGAACGACCCGCGCACCTTCGGCATCCGCGTCGCCGTCGACTACTGAAGCCGCGGCTCAGGGGCAGCGCAACAGGCTGCCCTGCACCGTGCAATGCCCCCGCGGCCCGACCAGCCCGGGGCCGACCCGGGTCATGGTGCTGCCGTCGCTGGTGAGGCAGGTCGTTGCGGTGCAACTGGTCACGGTGACCTGGGGTTCGAAGCGCTGCAGGGGCACGGTCACCGTCGGCGCCGCTGGCGGGCGCGGCGGAACCACCGCAGCGCGAGCCGGCGCTTCAGGCATGACCCAGCTGCGCTGCGAAGGCGGCGGAGACGTCGTCAGCCCGCCGAGGCAGGCATCGGCAACGCGCTTGCGCAGCGGCTGAAGCCGGGCCGCGATGGCCTGGCGGCGCTGGGCGTCAGCAGCCGTTGCCGCGGCCGACGAGGCGCTGGCCGCGATGGCGTCTTCCGCGTCGTTCAGGGCCTTCAGCGCCGTCTGGCAGGCTGGCGAACGGGGCAAGTCCTCGGCCTGCGCGGCCGAGCCGATCAGCAGAGCGAGGGTCAGGAAGAGGCGGGGGGCGGACATGGCATCTCGATCTTGCGCCATTGCGGGCCTGGCCGCTGTAGGCCTTCATCCACCCCTCAGGTCCGACGCAGCCGGTGCACCGCCAGCAGGGCCGCGAAGCCCAGCGCGCCGGCCAGCGCATAGCCCGCCACGCTGGCCGCACTCGCCGCCCCGCTCAGGCCCAGCAGATCCAGGGCGGGGATGCCGACCTTCTGCAGATCGAGGTAGAGGGCGAACAGGAAGAGGGCCAGGAAGGTTCGCGAGCCCTGGGTCAGCCGGCCCAGCAGGGCCGCGACCGCGCTGAGGAAAAACAGGCCGGCGACACAGGCCAGGGCCAGCATGGGCGCGGCATGTCCTGTGCGCAGCAGCGCCGGCAGCACCAGCACCAGGCCGAGGCCGAAGGCCACCAGGGCCTGGCGCCAGCCGCGCTCCAGCGCGCCGCCCGGCGCGGCGCTGGCCAGGGCCAGCGTGCCGCTCTGCAGGTCGCGTGAGCTGACGTCGGATACGGCCAGACCCCAGGCGCCCAGGGTCGCGGCCAGCAAGCCCGGCAGCACCTCCAGCGGCGCCACCGCGCAGGCCACGGCACCCGCCAGCATGGCCAGCGCGAGCAGCGGCTGGCTCAGCAGCACCAGAACCACGTCGGCCAGCCAGCGGCCGGGCAGGCCCGGCAGCCTGGCGCTGGCGCGCAGCAGCAGGCCGAGGGCCTGCGTGAAGGGCCTCAGCAGCGGGCGCAGCAGCCATTGCAGGCCCTGCACGAGGCGCCAGCGGCTGTTCGGGTTGCGCAGCTTGACGCGGTCCGGTGCATAGCGATGGAAGAACATCACGGCCGGCACCAGGGGCAGCAGGGCCACCAGCATCGCCCCGACGCGCAGGGCGATCAGCTCCGACGTCCACAGCCCGCCCGGCATGTGCAGCAGCGGCAGCTGGGGATCGAAGGGCGAGCCGCCGACGCTGATATGGCTCACGTCCATCAGATGGCTCACGCCCACCAGCAGCGGCGAGATGCCATTGACGTCGAAGACCTGCCAGCCGCTCAGGCGCACGGCACCGCCCTGCCCCAGCGTGGCCGGGATGAAGGCGAACTGCGCCATCCACAGCAGCCAGTACAGCAGGTCGCCACGCTTGCCCATCAGCGGCAGCCAGGCGTCCGCCAGCACGGCCAGGCTGGCGCACAGCATCAGCCCGGGCGCCAGGCCCAGCACCAGCATCTGCAGATAGGGCAGCGGCTGCAGCGGCCCCTCGCCGCGCACCAGCTGCAGCACCCAGACGGTCAGCATGACGACGGTGCCCAGCGAGAACAGAAAGCCGAAGGCGCCCAGCCAGCGCGCGCCCAGCAGCTGGGCGCTCTTCACGGGCGTGGCGGCCAGCACGCCGGCGGTGCCGCAGCGCAGGTCTTCCTGGGTGCGCCCGCGCGCCAGGTAGAAGCCCGCCAGGCCGAACAGCAGGGAGGCGATCAGATTGGTCGCGAAGGCCAGGGCCTGGCTCTCGTAGGCGATGCGCTGCTTGTTGGTGACCATCATGGCGCCGCCGCTGCTCGGGTCCAGCACCATCAGCCAGCTGATGCCGACGACGGCCAGCAGGATGACGAGGCTGCTGAGGCGGCGGCTGCGCAGCCGCCATTCGTTCAGCACCAGGGCCTTGTACAGACGCGTAGGCATAGGTGCACCCTTCGCGCTGCGCGCTGTCCCGCCAGGCGGGAGCTGAGCGCCTTCGGACGGCCGGGCGGCGCTCATGCGGCCTCCCGCGCATCGGCATAGCGTTGGGCCATCAGGGCCTCCTCGAGGCTGGCCGTGGCCGGCTCGGCCTCGGCGAAGGGCCGCGACGGATGCGCCATGCGCACCTGCACGCGGCCGGCCTGGGGCTGGGCCTGCAGCACATGCACATGGCCCTTCAAGGCTTCATAGTCGGCCGGCGCCAGCTGGGCCGTCCAGACCTTGCCGGCGGCCCGCGCCAGCACCGCCTCGGGCGTCTCGAAGGCCACCAGCCGGCCCTGGCGCATGACGGCCAGATGCGTGGCCATGTTCTCGATGTCCGACACGATGTGGGTGGAGACGATGACCAGGCGCTGGCGGCCGAGGTCGCCCAGCAGGTGACGAAAGCGCAGCCTCTCCTCGGGATCGAGGCCGGCCGTGGGTTCGTCGACGATGAGGACATCGGGGTCGTTCAGCAGGGCCTGGGCGATGCCCAGGCGCTGGCGCATGCCGCCCGAGAAGCCGACGGCGGGGCGATGGGCCTGCTCGTGCAGGTTCACCAGCTCCAGCAGCTGCTGCAGGCGCTGGCGGTCGGCCACGCCCTTCAGCGCCGCGAAATACTGCAAAAACTCCAGCGCCGTCAGATGCGGGTAGACGCCGAAGTCCTGCGGCAGATAGCCCAGGCGCTGGCGCATCAGCTCGGGCCTGGCGACGATGTCCTGACCCTCCAGCAGGATGCTGCCGCGGGTCGGCTTCATCAGCGTCGCCAGCATCTGCATCAGCGTGCTTTTTCCCGCGCCGTTGTGGCCGATCAGGCCAACGACGCCGGGCTTCAGCTCAAGGGAAACATCTTCAACGGCATGGAGTTTTCCGAAGCTCTTGGTGACGTTCTGGATCTGCAGCATGGCCGCCTCCTGTTTTGATCTGGAGCGCAGGTTAGGCAGGCACGGCCGGATCTCAAACGGGCAGGCGACAGGCCGTCGATGGCGGGGTTCAGGCGGAAAAAACCGCGGCCTGAGCCGGAGCGAAGATGCCGGCATTGCCGTTGCTGGAGGCCCTCATGCCCCGCCTGATCCGCCGACATGCGATGCTGCTCTGCCTCGCCACGCTTGCCAGCTGCGCCACCATGACTTCAGCCTCGCCCGAAGCCCGCGCCGACCTCGCGCCCACCGGCCGCCTGCGCGCCGTCATCAACCTCGGCAACCCCATCCTGGCCCGGCGCGATGCGGCTACGGGCGAGGCCGCGGGCGTCTCCGTCGACCTCGCGCGCGAACTCGGCCGGCGGCTGGGCGTGCCGGTGGCGCTGACCGTGGTGCAGTCGGCCGGTGAATCGTTGGACGCCCTGGCCGGCGGCCAGGTGGACGTGGGCTTCTTCGCCATCGACCCCAAGCGCGCCGCCACCACGGCCTATTCGGCACCCTATGTGCTGATCGAAGGCGCCTATCTCGTGCGCCAGGACTCGCCGCTGCAGGCCAACGAGGAAGTGGACCGACCCGGCGTGCGCGTGGCCGTCGGCGCACGCAGCGCCTACGACCTGTATCTGACCCGCGAGCTGCGCTCGGCCAGCGTCGAGCGCGCGCCCACCTCGCCCGAGGTGGTGGACCATTTCGTCACCCACCAGCTCGACGTGGCGGCCGGCGTGAAGCAGCAGCTGCAGGCCGATGCCCGCCGCCTGCCGGGCCTGCGCCTGCTGCCTGGGCGCTTCATGGTCATCGAGCAGGCCATGGGCATGGCCAGGGGCAAGCAGGCGGGCGCCGCATTCCTCAGTGCCTTCGTCGAGGAAGCCAAGGCCAGCGGCTTTGTCGCCGCGGCCCTGCAGCGCCATCACATCAACGGCGCCACGGTCGCGCCGCCACGCTGATTCAGTCAACGACGCCGAGCAGCGGCCCGAGGTCCTTGAGCTGGTCGTTGCGACCCAGGCCGGGCGAATAGAGGCTGGAGACGGCGCCGTCGAGATAGAGGGCGTCACGGCAATGCAGCGCGTCGCGGAAGTAGCTGGCGAACTCGTGCAGCGTGACGGGCGTGTCGCTGATGACGAAGACCGCTTGCGCGCCGAGAGCGCAGACCCCGTTGCGGATATAGCGCGAGGCCGAGTTGGGGTTGAAGCCCGGGTGGATCTCGCCGTGCTTCAACAGCAGCGGGCCGGACTGGGTCGCATGGCGCACGCCCTCATGGGACGCCGGGTAGTCCAGCGCATCGACAACGCGCGGCCCCTGGGCGTCGATGAGGAAGACGCCGTTGGGCTTCAGAAAGAAGTTGCCCTGGCCGGCCTCGAGATTGAGGGGCGCGATCTCGCGCCCGTCGATGACGAGCAGGCCGACGGGGCTGGCGTCGGCGTGGTACATGCCGGCATTCATGCCGAAGGCCAGGCTCTTGCCCTGGCCCTGGAGCCAGGCCGCCAGCCGGTGCAGGCGGCGCAGCGGCCGGCCCTGCTCGTCCTGCCAGTACAGGCCGAGCTTCTGCGTGGCGGTGTCCACGCGAATGACGGTGTAACGGCCTTGTGCCATTGCCACCGTGCAGCCCAGGGCGAGCGCCAGCGCCAGCAGGCGCTTCATCGCAGGGGCCTCAGCAGTTCGCGCAGCCCGTTGATGTCCAGCTCATGCATCAGCGCCAGCAGCCGGCCGATCTCGCCCTTGGGAAAGCCCTCGCGCGCAAACCAGGCCAGGTAGTTGCTCTGCAGGTCGGCGATCAGCCGGCCCTGGTGCTTGCCAAAGGGCATCTCGGTCTTCACGAGCTTGAGCAGGTCGTCTGGATTCATGTCTTGAGGCGATAGCCCACACCGGCTTCCGTCACCAGCCATTGCGGCCGATTGGGATCGGCCTCGAGCTTCTTGCGCAGATTGGCCATGTGCACGCGCACATAGTGCACGTCCTCGGCATGGCCCGGGCCCCAGACGGCCTTGAGCAGGTGCTGGTGGGTCAGCACGCGGCCCGGCGCCGTGGCCAGCTCCTGCAGCAGGCGGTACTCGATCGGGGTCAGATGCAATTCCTCGCCAGCCTTGGTGACGGTGCGCAGGGCACGATCCAGGGCGATGTCGCCGAAGCGCAGCACCGGGTCGGCCTCGTTGCCACCGCCGCCATTTCCTCGAGTGAAGCGGCGCAGCTGCACGCGCACCCTTGCCAGCAGCTCGGCCACGCCGAAAGGCTTGACGAGATAGTCGTCGGCGCCGGCATCCAGGGCCTGCACCTTGCGTTCCTCGCCCTCGCGGGCCGACAGCACCAGGATGGGTGCCTGCGACCAGCCGCGGAACTCGCGGATGAAGTCCAGGCCATCGCCATCGGGCAGGCCCAGGTCCAGCACGACCAGCTCGGGGCGGCGCGTGGCCGCGTCGATGAGGCCGCGCTTCAGCGAGGCCGCCTCGAAGACCTCGATGCCCTCGCTCTCCAGCGCCATGCGCACGAAACGCCGGATCTCCGGCTCGTCCTCGATCATCAACACGCGAGCGGCGCTCACTCTGGCTTCTCCTGCGGGGGACGGCCGAGCGGAAGTTCCACTCGCACACAGGCGCCACCGGTCGCGACATTGTGGGCGCTGATGAGGCCGGCATGCGCCTCGACGATGGCCTTGCAGATGGCCAGGCCCAGGCCGACGCCGGGCGTCGCGCTCTCGCGGTCGCCGCGCTCGAACTTGTCGAAGAGTTGCATCTCGCGGCCGGCCGGAAAGCCGGGCCCCTGGTCGGCCACGTCGATCTCCACATGCCGCCCGGCGGTGCGGGCGGCGATGCGGATGCCTCCTTGCGAATACTTGGCCGCGTTCTCCAACAGGTTGACGAGGACGCGTTCGATGAGCACGGCATCCAACGCGACGAGCGGCAGCTCGGGAGGCAGGTCCACGGCCACCTCGCGGCCGGCCAGCGCTTCGTCCAGGCTGGCCAGGGCGCTGCCCACCACCTCCTGCAGCGGCAGCCAGTGCAGTTTCAGCTGCACAGTGCCGGACTGCAGCCGCGCCATGTCCAGCAGATTGCCGACCAGGGCGCTCATGCGCAGGGCCGAACGGCGCATGGCATCGGCCACCTCGGCCTGCTGGGCCTGCAGCGGCGTCAGCTTCAGCGCATCGGCCAGGCCGACCAGGGCGGCCAACGGCGTGCGC
This sequence comes from Roseateles sp. GW821-FHT09H10, assembly GCF_059415865.1. Classification (NCBI taxonomy): domain Bacteria; kingdom Pseudomonadati; phylum Pseudomonadota; class Betaproteobacteria; order Burkholderiales; family Sphaerotilaceae; genus Roseateles; species Roseateles sp. GW821-FHT09H10. The sequence continues at coordinate 459,257 of NZ_JBWKOB010000005.1, forward strand.
AGATCGTGGGAAATGGCCGTCAGCAGCGAATTGCGCAGGCGCTCCGATTCGATCTGCAGCGTGCTGTGCTGGGCCACGTCGATGTAGTGGATGCGCTCCAGCGAAATGGCCAGCAGGGCCGCGCAGGTGTCGAGCAGCTCGCGCTCCTCGGCTGACCAGCGCCGGCCGGCCCCTTCGACCGCCAGCACGCCGCGCAGCCGCATGGGCGCCTTCAGCGGCAGCATCAGGCAGGGGCTGGCCGGCAGGGTGTCCGTCCCCTGCCCCGCCGCCTGGCCATGATCGAAGGCCCATTGGGCGACGCCGATGTCGGGCTGGGCCGTGCCGCCGGGCAGCACCGCCAGCACTTCCCGGCCAGCATGGGCCGCCATGGGGGGCGCCAGCACGGCGGAGGCGGCACCGAACTCGGCGCGCAGGAAGCGCGTCGCGATCTCGGCCACCTGCTCGGGCACCAGGGCCGCGCCGAGGTCGCGCGACATCGCATACAGGCCACGCACGCGGCGCTCGCGCTCCTGGGCCGCCCGCGCCTGCGCCTGCAGGCCCGCGGCGAGCTGGCCGATGACCAGGCCGACCAGCAGCAGCACGGCGAAGGTGACCAGGTATTGCGCGTCACCCACCGCGAAGGACCAGCGCGGTTCGACAAAGACGAAGTCGAACACCGCCACGCCCGCCAAGGCGGTCAGCGCCGCCGGCGCGCGGCCGAAGCGCAGCGCGACGCCGACGACGTTCAGCAGGTAGAGCATTGCGATATTCGTCGGCGCGACGAAGCGCAGCAGCGCCAGCGCCATGAAAGTCGTCAACCCGACACCGAGCAGGGCCGCCGCGAAGCCGCGCAGGGTGTGGGGCGCCAGCAGGCTGCGCGCCGGCAGCAACAGCGGTGCGGCGGGTTCGCGCGCAGCGGTGGGCAAGGCCACCTGCAGCACGTCCATGTCCTCGGCCAGGCGGTTCAGCACCTCGGCCAGCGAGGGCCGGCCCGGCCAGCGCCAGGCCTGCTCCCGCCGGCCGACGACCAGGCGGGAGAGGTTGTGCTCGCGCGCATAGCCCACCAGGGCCGCACCCACCTCGGGGGCCGACAGCGTGGCCGTGCGCGCGCCCAGCGACTGGGCCAGCGCCAGCGTGCGCTGCACGCGCTGGCGCGCCGCCTCGGTCTGGGCGCGGGCCGTCTCCACATGCACGGCATGCCAGTCCAGGTCCAGCTGCCGGGCCAGGCGGGCGGCGCTGCGGATGACCTTGTCGCTGGCCGCGCCCGGGCCTACGCAGGCCAGCAGGGACTCGCGGTTGGGCCAGACGACGCTCGCACTGTGCTCGCGGCGCCAGGCCTGCATCTGGTCGTCCACGCGGTCGGCCGTGCGGCGCAGGGCCAGCTCGCGCAGGGCCAGCAGATTGCCCTTGCGAAAGAAATTCTTCGCGGCCCGCTCGGCTTGTTGTGGCAGATAGACCTTGCCCTCCTTGAGGCGCTGAAGCAGCTCGTCCGGCGGCAGGTCGACGACGACGACCTCATCGGCCTCGTCAAAGACCTTGTCGGGCAGGGTCTCCCAGACACGGATGCCGGTGATGCCGCCCACCACGTCGTTGAGGCTCTCCAGATGCTGGACATTCAACGTCGTCCAGACCTCGACGCCGGCCTCGCGCAGCTCCTGGGCGTCCTGCCAGCGCTTGGCATGGCGGGAACCGGGCGCGTTGCTGTGGGCCAGTTCGTCCAGCAGCAGCACCCCACCGGGCTCGGCCGCGCCCCAGACCAGCGCCGCATCGAGGTCGAACTCGCGCAGGGTCTGGCCCTTGTGCGCCACATCGCGCAGGGCCAGCCGGGTCAGGTCGCGCGCAATGGCTTCCGTGTCGGCACGGCCATGCGTCTCGACGACGCCAACCCGCACCGCCCGGCCCTGCTTCTGCACCGCATGGGCGGCGGCCAACATCGCAAAGGTCTTGCCGACGCCGGCATTGGCGCCGAAGAAGATCTTCAGCCGGCCACGCCTGGCCGCGGCCTCGTCGCGCAGCACCTTGGCCAGCAGGGCATCGGGGTCGGGCCTGTCGTCTACAGCCATTGCAGACGCTTGAAGCGCCAATACAGGGCGCTACTGACCACCACGATGACGCCCAGGGCCATCGGATAGCCGAAGGCCCATTTCAGCTCGGGCATCTTCTCGAAGTTCATGCCCCAGATGCCGGCCAGGGCCGTGGAGGCCGCGAAGATGGCGGCCCAGGCGGCCAGGCGCTTGGTGACCAGGGATTCGTCGATGGCGACCAGGGTCAGGTTGACCTGGGTCGCGGCGATGATGGTTTCACGGGCGGCGTCGATGCTGGCCTGGATGCGCAGCAGGTGGTCATAGACGTCGCGGAAATAGTCCTGCATGGCCTTGCAGACGGCCGGCACGCGGCCACCGTGCAGCTTCCCGGTCACCTCCAGCAGCGGTGTGACGGCATGGCGCAGCGTGGCCAGCCTCTGCTTCAACGCGAACAGCTTCTGCACGACGGCCTGGCGGTCCTGGCCGGGCTGGAACATGGTCTCTTCCAGCTTCTCCAGCTCCGCCTCGATGCCGTCCATCAACGGGAAGTAGCGGTCCACGACGGCATCCATCAGCGCATACAGCACGAAGCCCGGCCCCTGGCGCAGCAGCTCCGGCTCGCGCTCGGCACGGCCGCGCACGCCCAGGAAGCCCTGGTCGCTGCGGTGGCGCACCGACACGACGAAGCGCGGGCCGACGAAGACATGCACCTCGCCCACCTCCAGCCCGTCGGGGCCGTTCTCCAGCAGATGCATGGCGGCAAAGGTGATGTCGCCGTACTCCTCGACCTTGGGACGTTGCTGGCCCTTGCGGGCGTCCTCCACGGCCAGGGCCGGCAGGTCCAGTTCGTGCTGCAGGCGGTGCAACTCGTCGTCCGTCGGGTCGCGCAACGCGATCCAGACGAAGCCGGACTTGATGGCCTCCAGCGCTTCGGACACGTCGTCCAGATCGGGCTCGGCCACCATGCGGCCATCGTCGTAAACGGCACTGTTGATCAGCATGGCGATCCGCGTGAAGTCATCGTGCGGTCATCGTCTCACGGTCCAGGGCCAGATTCAGTGCCAGGACGTTCACCCGCGGCTCGCCGATGAAGCCCAGGGCGCGGCCCTCGGCATGGGCTTGCACCAGGGCCTTCACGCGCTCCAGCGGCAGGCCACGCACACGGGCCACGCGGGCCGCCTGGTAGTCGGCTGCGGCACGGCTGATGTGGGGATCGAGGCCGCTGGCCGAGGCGGTCACCAGGTCGACTGGCACGGGCCCGTCGTTGCCCGGGTCGGCGGCACGCAGGGCTTCGATGCGGGCCTTCACCGCGTCCACCAGGGCCGGTGCGGTCGGCGCCAGGTTGGAGCCGGCGGACGCGCCGGCGTTGTGGGACATCGGCGCCGTGGCCGACGGGCGGCCCCAGAAGTGGCCAGGGTCGGTGAACTGCTGGCCGATGAGCGCCGAGCCGACGGCCTTGCCGTCCTGGACGATGAGGCTGCCGTTGGCCTGGCTGGGGAAGACCGTCTGCGCCACGCCGGTGACGACGAGGGGATAGGCCAGGCCGGTGACGAGGCTGAGCGCGACGAAGAGCGTCAGCGCGGGGCGGAGGATGGGGTCCTGGGTCATGGCGAACTCCTTCAGAAGACCTTCTTCAGGCCGACGACGAGGCGGGGCTTGCCCAGGTCCTTGCCGTTGGCACCGACATAGCCGTCGGCATCCGTGCCGACGATGGCGCCGCTGACGACCAGGCCGGAGAAATCCTTGGCCAGCGTCAGCGACCAGTCGGTGTAGGAGGCGGCGGCAGTGCGCTTGACGGTCTGGTGGCCGACGTGGGGCGTCAGCGTCATGCCCCCGCCGACATCGAAGTTGGCCGACACGTCGAAGTAGCCGGAGCCCTTGCTGTCGGCAAAGCCGAACAGGTTGCTCGTGCTGTGCGAGTACTTGGCCGTGACGACGCCGAAGCTCAGCGCGCCATAGACCTCCAGCGTGTCGGGGCTGACGGCGAGCTTGTGGCTGGGGTAGACGTACTGCAGCAGGCCGACGTCCAGCGTCAGGCCGGGCGCGACCTCGGTCTTGTAGCCGCCATAGAGGTCGATCTCGGCCTGGGCGTCGCCGCCGGCGTCCTTGATCCACTTGATGGTCGATGCCCAGGCGCCCACGTAGAAGCCGCTCGGCGCGGCGTAGTCCAGGCCGCCTTGCAGAGCGGGCTTCAGGCGCGTCTGGGAGATGCCGCGGTAGCGGTAGTCGCTGGTGATGCTGGCGTTGAAGCTCAGCGGGCTGGCCTCCTGCGCTAAGGCGGGAGCGGCGAGGGTCAGGGCGAGAACGGAAACAAGAGTTTTCATGGGATTGGGAAAGAGAGGATTCAGGCCAGGCCGAGGGCGACCAGCACGAGGTCGATGGCCTTGATGCCGATGAAAGGCACGATGACGCCGCCCAGGCCGTAGACCAGCAGGTTGCGACGCAGCAGCGCGGCAGCGCCGATAGCGCGGTAGCGCACACCCTTGAGGGCCAGCGGGATCAGCACGACGATGATCAGCGCGTTGAAGATGACGGCGCTCAGGATGGCCGAGCTGGGGCTGGCCAGCTGCATGACGTTCAGCGCGCCCAGCTGCGGGTAGGTCGACACGAAGGCCGCCGGCAGCACGGCGAAATACTTGGCCAGGTCGTTGGCGATGGAGAAGGTCGTGAGGGACCCGCGCGTCATCAGCATCTGCTTGCCGGTCTCGACGACCTCGATGAGCTTGGTGGGGTTGCTGTCGAGGTCCACCATGTTGCCGGCCTCTTTCGCGGCCTGGGTGCCGGTGTTCATCGCGACGGCCACGTCGGCCTGGGCCAGCGCGGGCGCGTCGTTGGTGCCGTCGCCGGTCATGGCCACCAGCCGGCCTTCGCCCTGGTGCTCGCGGATCAGCGCGAGCTTGGCCTCGGGCGTGGCCTCGGCGAGGAAGTCGTCAACCCCCGCTTCAGCGGCAATCGCGGCCGCCGTCAGCCGGTTGTCGCCGGTCACCATCACCGTCTTGATGCCCATGCGGCGCAACTGGGCGAAACGTTCCTTGATGCCGGGCTTGACGATGTCCTTCAGCTCGACGACGCCCAGCACCTGGACCCCATCGGCCACCACCAGCGGCGTGCTGCCGCGGCGGGCGGCCTCATCGACCGACGCCTGCACGCTGGCCGGCCAGCGTCCGCCCAAGGCCTCGACATGGGCACGCACGGCGCTGCCGGCGCCCTTGCGGATCTGGCGCTCGCCCAGGTCCACGCCGCTCATGCGCGTCTGGGCGGTGAAGGCGATGAACTCGCCGCGATCGGCGGCCGTGACAGCTGCGCCGAAATTGCGATCCGCCAGCGCCACGATGCTGCGGCCTTCGGGCGTCTCGTCGGCCAGCGAGGCCAGGCGGGCCGCGTCGGCCAGCTGGGCCTCGGAGGTACCGGCCAGCGGCCAGAAGGCATCGGCCTGACGGTTGCCCAGCGTGATGGTGCCGGTCTTGTCCAGCAGCAGCACATCCACGTCGCCGGCGGCCTCGACGGCACGGCCCGAAGTGGCGATGACATTGGCCTGCAGCATGCGGCTCATGCCCGCCACGCCGACGGCCGACAGCAGGCCGGCGATGGTGGTCGGGATCAGGCAGACCAGCAGGGCCACCAGCACGACCAGGCTGACCGGCTCGCCCGCGCCGGCCACGGCCACGCTGAACTGCGAGAACGGCAGCAGCGTGGCGCAGACGCCCAGGAAGACCAGGGTCAGCGCGACCAGCAGGATCGTCAGCGCGATCTCGTTGGGCGTGCGCTTGCGCTGGGCGCCCTCCACCATGGCGATCATGCGGTCGACGAAGGTCTCGCCGGGGTTGACGGCGATGCGCGCGACCACCCAGTCCGACAGCACGCGGGTGCCGCCGGTCAGCGCCGAGAAGTCGCCGCCGCTCTCGCGGATGACGGGGGCGGACTCGCCGGTGATGGCGCTCTCGTCCACCGAGGCGACGCCGTCCACCACTTCCGCATCGGCCGGCACCACGTCGCCGGCCTCGATGAGGACGATCTCGCCCTTGCGCAGGCTGCCGGCCTCGCGCGGATGCCATTGCAGCGCGTCGCGCGCGAGGCCCGGCTTCCAGCCCTCGGCGACCTTGGCCCAGGTCTCTTTCTTGAGGCCGCGCAGCGACGCTGCCTGCGCCTTGCTGCGGCCCTCGGCCAGGGCCTCGGCGAAGTTGGCGAACAGCACGGTGAACCACAGCCACACCGTCACCGCAGTGACAAAGCCGTTCGGCTGCGCGACGGACAGAGCCGTCGTGAACAGGCTGCCGAGGTAGACGACGAACATCACCGGGTTGCGCAGCTGCGTGCGCGGGTCCAGCTTGGTGAACGCGTCCGCGAGTGCGGCGCGCGTCAGCTTGGGATCGAACAGGGGAAAGCCAGCGCGTTTCATTGAGCGCTCCACAGGATCAGGTGCTCGACGACCGGGCCGAGGGCCAGGGCGGGCACATAGTTCAGAAGACCGACCAGCAGCACCACGCCGATCAGCAGCGCGATGAACAGCGGGCCGTGCGTGGGCAGCGTGCCCTCGCCCGCCGCGAGCCGCTTCTTGCCCGCCAGCGAGCCGGCCAGGGCCAGCACCGGCAGGATGACGCCGAAGCGGCCCACCCACATCACCACGCCCAGCAGCAGGTTGTAGAAGGGCGTGTTGGCCGACAGGCCGGCGAAGGCGCTGCCGTTGTTGTTGCCGGCGGACGAGAGCGCATACAGCACCTCGCTGAAGCCATGCGCGCCGGGTGCTGCGATGCCGGCCTTGCCCGGCGCCACCGACACGGCGACGGCCGTGCCGATCAGCACCGCCAGCGGCGTCAGCAGGATGGCCAGCGACACCATCTTCATGTCGAAGACCTCGATCTTCTTGCCGAGATATTCGGGCGTGCGGCCGATCATCAGCCCGGCCACGAAGACGGCCAGCAGCGCGAACACCAGCATGCCGTACAGGCCCGCGCCGACACCGCCGAAGACGACCTCGCCGAGCTGGATCAGCACCAGGGGCACCGCACCGCCCAGCGGCGTGAAGCTGTCGTGCATCGCATTGACCGCGCCGCAGCTGGCGGCCGTCGTGATGGCGGCGAACAGCGCCGACGCGGCGATGCCGAAGCGCGCCTCCTTGCCTTCCATGTTGCCGCCCGGCTGCGTGGCGCTGGCCGCCGCGTCCACCCCCAGCTTGGCGAGCTGCGGGTTGCCGGCCTGTTCGGCGCCGGTCGCGATGACGACAGCGACGACGAACATCGCCGTCATCGCGCCCAGCAGGGCCCAGCCCTGGCGCATGTCGCCCACCTGCCGACCCATGACGAAGCACAGCGCCGCCGGAATCAGGAAGATGGACAGCATCTGCAGCGCATTCGTCGCCGCACTCGGGTTCTCGAAGGGATGGGCCGAGTTGGCGTTGAAGAAGCCGCCGCCATTGGTGCCCAGCATCTTGATGGCGAGCTGCGACGCGACCGGGCCGACGGCCAGCGTCTGCGACTGGCCGCTGACGTCTTCCATGACGGGCTGGCCGTCGGCGCCCTTCAGCGGCTGGCCGTCGGCGCCGGCCTTGGGCACCTGCCAGGTCTGCGCCTCGACGGTCGCGATCGCCTGGGAGGGCTTGAAGGTCTGCACGACGCCCATGCCGGCCAGCACCAGCGCGAACACCAGCGACAGCGGCAGCAGCACCCACAGCGTGGCGCGCGTGAGGTCGGCCCAGACATTGCCGATGGCCTGCGCACCATGGCGGGCGAAGCCGCGCAGCAGCGCCATGACGACGGCGATGCCGGTGGCGGCGGACAGGAAGTTCTGCGCCGTCAGCGCCAGCATCTGCGTCAGATAGCTCATCGTCGTCTCGCCGCCATAGCCCTGCCAGTTGGTGTTGGTGACGAAGCTGATGGCGGTGTTGAAGGCCGAGTCGGGTGACACGGCACCCATCCCCTGCGGGTTCAGCGGCAGCAGGTGCTGCAGGCGCTGCAGCGCATAGACGGCGACAACGCCGAGCACATTGAAGAGCAGCAGGCCGAGGGCGTAACGCAGCCAACCCTGCTCGGCGTCGGCAGTGACGCCAGCCAGCTTGAGCAGGCCACGCTCGATGCGGTTCAGCCACGCGATGCGGCCTTCCATGACGGCGTGAATCCAGCGCGCCAGCGGCCAGGCCAGCGCCAGCAGCACGACGAGGAAAGCGATGAGCTGAACCCAGGCGGAAGAACTCATGACAAGTCCTCCGGGAAGAGCAGCGCCCAGAACAGATAGCCCACCAGCCCGACGACGAGGATGGCGGCGGCGAGCTCGAAGCCGCTCATGACTTCCTCCCGCTCGCCAACTTGTCGCAGCCCCAGGCCGCGAGCCCGGTCAACAGTGCGAGAGCCGCACCCAGACCCAGAAAAACGATGTCCATGACACCTCCATTGCGATGGAGGTCATTCTGGAAATCGGGCCGTCAAACCGCCGACAAGAAGGCGGCGGGCGGCATCAAGAAAGTATCAAGAAGACGACTTGCCGATGGCGAGCTGGGTGATATCGATGCCGCGCTCCCGCGCGATCGCTTCCAGCACCGGCAGCAGCGGACCGAGCTTTTCGTCCAGCGCGTCTCGCACGGTGTCAACGACGACCTGGGTGCTGCGCTCGATCTCGATGTGGATCGCGTCGCCGACGTCCTTGGCGCCGAAGGTCGTCATGCGCAGGGTCTCGGGAATGAGCCAGACCTCGAACCAGCCCGAGCCGTCGCGCTCGCGGTGGGCCTCGGCCACGGTCAGGCTGCAGCCATTGACGCCGATATAGCCCTTGGCAAAGACATAACGCATCCACGGCGCGGGCAGCGCGAAGCGGATGACGTGGTTGTTGTCGGGTTTGCGGATGGCCGAGATGCGGGCCGACACATCGACATGGCCGGACAGCGGATGGCCGCCGATCTCGACGCCCTCCTTCGCGGCGCGCTCGACGTTCAGGCCGGAGCCCACCATCAGGCCGCCCAGCGTCGTCAGGCGCAGGGTCTGGGCCATCACGTCGAAGCTGGCCACATCGGGCGCCGGGCGCTCGGTGACCGTCAGGCAGACGCCGTCGCAGGACACGCTGGCGCCAATGGCCAGCTCTTCGTCAAAGCCCTGGGGGAACTTCAGGTGCACGGTGTGCAGGCCCTCTCTAGCCTCGATGGATTCGACGCGGGCGACGCCCTGGACAATGCCTGTGAACATGGAAAACAGGCCCCCAGGGAGGCCTTGATGAAAACGTTCGGATCAGCTTACCAGTTGGCCTCGCGGTCCGGTGTCGCTCCAATCTTGTGGATGGACAGGTCGGCGCCTTCGAACTCCTGCTCGGCGTCCAGGCGCAGGCCGGTCATGCGCTTGATGACGCCGTAGACGACGAAGCCGCCCGCCAGCGCCCAGGCCACACCGCCCAGGGTTCCGATCAGCTGGGCCCCGATGCTGACGCCACCCAGGCCGCCCAGGCCCTGCTGGCCGAAGATGCCGCAGGCGATGCCGCCCCAGGCACCGCACAGGCCGTGCAAGGGCCAGACGCCCAGCACGTCGTCGATCTTCCAGCGGTTCTGGGTCAGGGTGAAGAACTGCACGAAGAGCCAGCCGGCCACGCCGCCGGTGACCAGGGCGCCCAGCGGGTGCATGACGTCCGAGCCGGCGCAGACCGCCACCAGGCCGGCCAGCGGGCCGTTGTAGGCAAAGCCGGGGTCGTTGCGGCCCAGCAGCACGGCCACCAGCGTGCCGCCGGCCATGGCCATCAGCGAGTTGACGGCCACCAGGCCCGACATCTTGTCCAGGGTCTGGGCGCTCATCACGTTGAAGCCGAACCAGCCCACCGTCAGCACCCAGGCGCCCAGGGCCAGGAAGGGGATGCTGGAGGGCGGATGGGCGCTCATCGCGCCGTCCTTGCGGTAGCGGTTCAGGCGCGGGCCGAGCAGCAGCACGGCCGCCAGGCCGATCCAGCCGCCCACGGCATGCACGACGACGCTACCGGCGAAATCATGGAACTCGGCGCCCGTGGCGGCCTTCAGCCAGGCCTGGATGCCAAAGGCCTGGTTCCAGGCGATGCCCTCGAAGACCGGGTAGATGAAGCCGACGATGACGCAGGTGGCGGCGAGCTGCGGACCGAAGCGCGCCCTCTCGGCAATGCCGCCCGACACGATGGCGGGGATGGCAGCCGCGAAGGTCAGCAGGAAGAAGAACTTGACCAGCTCATAGCCGTTCTTCTGCGCCAGCTGCTCGGCACCGACGAAGAAGTGGGTGCCGTAGGCGACGGCATAGCCGACCAGGAAATAGGCCAGCGTGGACACGGCGAAGTCCACCAGGATCTTGACCAGGGCATTGACCTGGTTTTTCTTGCGCACGGTGCCCAGTTCGAGGAAGGCAAAGCCCGCATGCATGGCGAGCACCATGATGGCGCCCAGCAGGATGAAGAGCGCATCCGCGCCCTGCTTGATCGATGTCTCCAACGCAGTCTCCGGCCGCCGGCTCCAGACTTGGGCACCATGCACCAAGCCGAGACGGATCGCACCGAAATTGCAAATTCGATGCCCGCTTTCAAGGCATGAATTGCGCGTCGGCTGGCACCACGCCAGAGCGGTCAGCCCTTGTTTGGTGCCTTTGATGCACTCTTCTCGAACAATTCCGCACTGAATCCGAGCGTCCAGTGGCCGTCCGGCCATTGCACGACAGGCCGCTTGATGACGCTGGGCTCGGCCTGCATCACGGCCATGGCTGCGGCGTCGTCGGTCACGCCGGCCTTGGTGGCCTCGTCCAGCTTGCGCCAGGTCGTGCCGGCGCGGTTGACGATCCGGTCGCGGCCGAAGGCCTGGATCCAGGCGGGCAGCAGCTCGGCCGGGACGCCCTGCTTCTTGAAGTCATGGAAGGCGACTTCCAGGCCCTGGCCGGCCAGCCAGGTGCGGGCCTTCTTGACGGTGTCGCAGTTGGGAATGCCATAGACGGTGATCATGGGCGGCAACTTACCATGGCCCCATGATCGACTGGCTCGATGACGCAACGCTTGAATTCCCGCCCAGCCACCGCGCCCTGGGCGCCGACACGGACGCGCCCGGCCTGCTGGCCGCCGGCGGCTCGCTGACCCCCGAGCGCCTGGAGGCCGCCTACCGCCGCGGCGTCTTCCCCTGGTATGGCCCCGGCCAGCCGCCGCTGTGGTGGGCACCCGACCCCCGCATGGTGCTGAAGACGGCCGACTTCAAGCTGTCGCGCTCGCTGCGCAAGACGGTGGCGCGCTTCGCCGGCACGCCGGGCTGCGAGATCCGCGTCGATTTCGATCGCGCCGCCGTCCTCAGGGCCTGCGCCAGCGTGCCGCGCGAGGGCCAGTCGGGCACCTGGATCGTTCCCGAACTGCAGGCCGCCTACCTAGCCTGGCCGGCCATGCACAGCGTCGAGACCTGGATGGAGGGCGAGCTGGCCGGCGGCCTCTATGGCGTCAACCTGGGGCGCATGTTCTATGGCGAATCCATGTTCATGCGCCGCACCGACGCGTCCAAGATCGCCCTGTGCGCGCTGGTCTGCCTGTGCCGCGAGTTCGGCATTCCCTGGATCGACTGCCAGCAGAACACCCCCCATCTGGCGTCCCTCGGCGCGGCAGAAGTCCCACGCTCGGCCTTCGAGGACCATCTCGCCACCCATGTCGGTGAAGCCACACCCGGGCCCTGGACCTATCATCCAGGCTACTGGGATCGGCTCCTGCTCAATTCGACGTGACACACCCCAAAGAACTGCCGCTCGCGCAGATTCAGTTCTATGCCACGGCAGCCTACCCGTGCAGCTATGTGTCGGGCCGCCAGGCGCGCTCGCAGGTCGCCACCCCCAGCCATCTGATCCACGCGGACGCCTATTCCAACCTGGTGGCCGCGGGTTTCCGCCGCAGCGGGCTGTTCACCTACCGCCCCTACTGCGACCAGTGCCGCGCCTGCATCGCCCTGCGCGTGCCGGTGGCCAGCTTCGAGGCGACGCGCTCCCAACGCCGCGCCTGGAAGGCCCACAGCCATCTGCAGGCCAAGGTCATGCGCCTGGGCTATTCGCCCGAGCATTACGCGCTGTACCTGCGCTACCAGGCCGGCCGCCACTCCGGCGGCGGCATGGACCACGACAGCGTCGACCAGTACACCCAGTTCCTGCTGCAGTCGCGCATCAATTCGCGCCTGGTGGAGTTCAGGGAAACCATGCCCGACGGCAGCACGCCGCTGCGCATGGTCTCCATCCTGGACATCCTCAACGACGGCCTGTCGGCGGTCTACACCTTCTACGACCCCGACGTGGCCGGCAGCCTGGGCACCTATGGCGTGCTGTGGCAGATCCAGCAGGCCAGGGAGTTGAAGCTCAACCACCTCTATCTGGGCTACTGGATCGAAGAGAGCCCCAAGATGGCCTACAAGGCGGGCTTCAGGCCCCACCAGATCCTGCAGAACGGGGTCTGGACGGACGCTGCTTAGACCAGCACTTCGACGACGTCCGGATGGCCGAGGAAGCCGGCCGGGCTGGCGCTGCGGCCATAGGCACCGCTCTGGTAGACCAGGGCCAGGTCGCCGATTTCGCCCTTGGCCATGTCCATGCGGTCGGCCAGCAGGTCCAGCGGCGTGCAAAGCGGGCCGACGACGCTGGCGGCTTCGGTCGAGGACTCGGTGCGGCCCTGCGGCTCGACCGAGGCCGGGTAGTTCTTGCGCAGCACCTGGCCGAAATTGCCGGAGGCCGACAGGTGGTGATGCAGGCCGCCGTCGGCCACCAGGAAGACCTGGCCGCGCGAGACCTTGCGGTCGACCACACGGCTGACATACACGCCGGCCTCGCCGACCAGATAACGGCCCAGTTCGATGACGAGCTTGGCGGCCGGCAGATCGGCCTTGGCGCGCGCCTGCAGGGCAGCCAGGTTGTCGGCGATGGGTGACAGGTCCAGGCGGGTCTCGCCGGGGAAATAGGGGATGCCGAAGCCGCCGCCCAGGTTCAGGAACTTGACCGGCGAAGGCGCGGCTTCGGCCAGGCGCAGGGCCAGTTCGTAACTCTTCTGTTGCGCGTCGCAGATGGCCTCGGCCTTGAGGTTCTGCGAGCCGGCGAAGAGGTGGAAGCCTTCAAAGGCGATGCCATCGCCCTTCAACCGACCCACTTCAGCCAGCACTTCCGGCAGGGCCTCGGCGTCGATGCCGAACTGCTTGGGGCCACCGCTCATGCGCATGCCCGAGCCCTTGAGCTCGAAGTCGGGGTTGACGCGCAGGGCCACGCGGGCCGGCAGGCCCAGGCGCTGGGAGGCCCGCGCCAGCGGCAGCAGCTCGCGCGCCGATTCGACATTGACCAGCACGCCGGCCGCCACGGCCTGGCCCAGCTCGATGTCGCGCTTGCCGGGGCCGGCAAAGCTGACCTCGTGCGGGTCGGCGCCGGCATTCAGCGCCACCTGCAGTTCACCGGCCGAAGCCACGTCGATGCCGTCGACCAGGCCCGCCATCCATTGCACCAGGGCGGGCATGGGATTGGCCTTCATCGCGTAGTGCAGCTCGATGCCCTTCGGCAGGGCAGCGCGCAGCTCGGCGACGCGGCGCTGAAGCAGGCCGCGGTCATAGGCATAGAAAGGCGTCTGGCCGACGCGCTCGGCGAGCACCGACAGGCGCTGGCCGCCGATCAGCAGTTCGCCGTCAGCATTGCGTGGGAAGAGGACGGGGGCATGCTCGAGGGCACGCTTGGGGGCGGTGGGTTCGCTCATGCGGGGTGGCGTTCAGCCCAGTCGGTCGACAGGGTCTTGCGGTCGATCTTGCCGTTGGGGTTGCGCGGCAGCGGGCCCGAACGGACGTCAATGCCGTGGGGAACCATATAGGCGGGCATGCGGGCCTTGCAGGCGGCGGTCAAGGCGGCCAGGTCCAGGGCGGCGGCGCCCTCGGGCGGCGTCGCGATGACCTGGATGGCCTGGCCCAGGGTGTCGTGATAGACGCCGAAGGCCACGCATTCGCCGACCAGGCCGGTGGCGTAGAGGATCTCCTCGACCTCGGTGGGGCTGACGCGATAGCCCGAGGTCTTCATCATCTCGTCGCGGCGGCCGACGAAGTAGAGGAAGCCTTCGGCGTCGCGCTTGACCGTGTCGCCGGAGAACACGGCGAACTCGGGCAGCTGCAGGCCGCCCTCGCGGCCGCCCACACCGACCGGCAAGGGCTTGTAGCGCTCGGCCGTCTTCTCGGCATCGTTCCAGTAGCCCAGGCCCACCAGAGCGCCGCGGTGCACCAGCTCGCCCGGCTCATCCGGCGCGCATTCGCTGCCGTCCTCGCGCAGCACCAGGATCTCGGCATTCGGGATGGCCTTGCCGATGGAGTCGGGGCGGCGGTCCACCTCGGCGGGCGGCAGATAGGTCGAGCGGAAGGCCTCGGTCAGGCCGTACATCAGGAAGGGCTGGGCCGAAGGCGCCTTGGCGCGCAGCAGGTCCAGCGTGGCGCGCGGCATGCGGCCGCCGGTGTTGGCGAAGTAGCGCAGGTTGGCGTCGATGGCGGCGGGCCATTCGAGCTGGGTCAGCTGGATGTACAGCGGCGGCACGGCGGTCAGGCCCGTCACCTTCTCGCGCTCCATGGCCTTGAGCACGTCCTTGGGCAGCAGATAGTTCAGCAGCACGACGCGGGCGCCGCTGTGGAAGGCCGTGGTGAGCTGGCTGAAGCCGGCATCGAAGGACAGGGGCAGCGCGGCCAGCAGGGTGTCGCTGGCGCGGTTCTCCAGGTAGCTCGCCACGCTCTTGCCGCCCGCCACCATGTTGCGATGCGACAGCACGACGCCCTTGGGGCGGCCGGTGGAGCCGGAGGTGTAGAGGATGGCCGTCATGTCGGTGTCGATGACGCGGTGGCCGGCGCGGGCGGGCGAGGCCAGCAGCTGGGCCCAGTCATGCACGGGCACCGGGGCAGAGCCGGTACCGCTGGTCAGCACCACATGGCGCAGCGACGGGCATTGGGTCAGCACCTCGCCCAGCTGGGACAGGCGCTCGGGCGACGTCACCAGCACGCGCACGTCGCAGTCGCGCAGGATGAAACCGACCTGATCGGGCTTGAGCAGGGGGTTGAGCGGCACGAAGACGCCGCCCGCGGCCGGGGCGCCAAAGCTGGCGACGACGGTCTCGAAGCGCTTTTCCAGGTAGATGGCGACCCGTTCTCCGCGGGCCAGGCCCAGCTGCATCAGGCCGCTGGCAAAGCCGCGCACGGCGGTGTCCAGCTCGCCATAGCTCAGCGTGGCCGCGCCATGGGTCAGGGCCGGGGCGTCGGGCGTGCGCTCGGCGGCGACGGCCACCAACTCGTTCAACAGCGTGGATTCGGGCATGGACAGGGGACGCATCTGGGTCAAAAAAGTATCTCACGCGCCCCCGAGGCCAAGGGGGCGCCGCCCCCGGAGGCAAGGGGGCGGCCGGCTAAACTGCGCGGCTGCTTTTTTGGACGCTAGACCCCATGGACAACGCCCAGGTCCTCAGCCATGTGCTGCGGCTTCTCGACGACGTGCTGAGCCTGAACGGCCGCGCCCAGACCTTCACCCGCGACACCGCCCTGCTCGGCGCCCTGCCCGAGCTGGACTCCATGGCCGTGGTCAGCCTGATCACCGGGCTGGAGGAACAGCTCGGCCTGGTCGTCGACGATGACGACATCGACGGCGACACCTTCGCCACGGTCGGCTCGCTGGCGGACTTTGTCGCCGCCCGCCTGGGTTGATCCCTCACCCCGACGTCTTCTTCCTGCCCGCCGCCGGCGGCGAGCAGCGGCTTTGCCTCTTCCATGCGCCTGCCTCGGAATATCGGGGCGCGGCGCGCAGCCGGGTGCTCTATCTGCACCCGTTCGCTGAGGAGATGAACAAATCGCGGCGCATGGCCGCCCTCGCCTGCCGCGCGCTGGCTGAAGCCGGCCATGCCGTGCTGCAGATCGACCTGCGCGGCTGCGGCGACTCGTCCGCGGACTTCGGCGACGCCGCCTGGGCCGACTGGCAGGCCGATGTGCGCCTGGGCCTGGCATGGCTCGACGCCAAGATTCCGGACGCGCCGACCTGGCTCTGGGGCCTGCGCGCCGGCGCGCTGCTGGCCGCTGCCGATTGGGGCCGCCCGGTCAACTACCTGTTCTGGCAGCCCATGACCAGCGGCAAGCTGGCCCTGCAGCAGTTCCTGCGCCTGAAGCTGGCTGCCGAGATGGCCAGCGGCGCCAGCAAGGGCCTGATGGAGGCGATGAAGACCGAACTGGCCGCCGGCCGGCCGGTGGACATCGCCGGCTACCGCCTCGGCTCGGCGCTGGCCTCGGGCCTGGAAGCCGCCAAGTTGGCGCCCGCCGGCGCGCCGGGCCGCGTCGAATGGCTGGAACTCAGCACCCGCGAGGACGCCACGCTCACGCCGGTCAGCGAACAGGCCATCAAGAGCTGGGGCGAGGCCGGCTGGGCCGTGCGCCCGCGCATCCTGCAAGGCCCGGGTTTCTGGGCCACGGCCGAGATCGAGCTGGCGCCAAGCCTGGTCACCGCCACGGTGGAGGCTTTGGCATGAAGGAATCGGTCCTCAGCTTCGCCTGCGAAGGCCAGCCCCTGGTCGGCATCCTGGCCGAACCCGAGGGCGCAGCGGCCGAGGTCGGCGTCCTCATCATCGTCGGCGGCCCGCAATACCGTGCCGGCAGCCACCGCCAGTTCACGCTGCTGGCCCGCCATCTGGCCGCCGAGGGCTTTGCGGCGCTGCGCTTCGACTACCGCAGCATGGGCGACAGCGGCGGCGAAACGCGCGACTTCCTGGCCGTGGACGCCGACATCGCCAGTGCCATCGACGCGCTGCTGAAGGCGCATCCGTCGCTGCAACGGGTGGTGCTCTGGGGTTTGTGCGACGCCGCATCCGCGGCCCTGCTGTATCTGCACAACCACCGCGACGCCCGGGTGGCCGGCCTGGTGCTGGCGAATCCCTGGGTTCGCTCGGCCGCCAGCCTCGCCAAGACGCATGTGAAGCACTATTACTGGCAGCGCATCCGCCAGCGCGAGTTCTGGGCCAAGCTGCTCAGCGGCCGCGTGGGGCTGGGCTCGGTCGGCGATCTCGGCGCGAATCTGCGCCAGGCGGCCCGCGCCACACCCGCCAGCGGCTTCCAGGACCGCATGGCGCAAGGCCTGCGCGGCTTCGACGCCCCGGTGTTGGTCGCACTGAGTGGCGATGACTACACTGCCAAAGAGTTTGTCGACCTCAGTTCCGAATCACCGGCCTGGCAAGGGCTGCTCGAGCGCCCGCTGCTGCAAAAGGCCTTGTTCCCGGATGTCGACCACACCTTTTCCAGCGGCGATGCCGCCCAGGAATTGAACGCCGCAACCACCGCGTGGTTGTTGAAACATTTCTGCCAGCACTGAACGCCGATGTCCAAGATCTCCTTCAGCAGCATGCAGGGTTTGCCTATCCTGCGCGGGGCATTTCTCCTGGCATTCATGGCCGGGGCGCCGCTGGTATCCACGGCCCAGACCGCCCTGGATGAAGCCAATCCCTGCGGACCGCTCAGCCAGAGCCATTACGGGCCGTTTGACTACCGCACCGCCAGCCTCGGCCAGAAGGCCATCGTCGAGAACGCCCATTTCCGGCGCGAGACCTATGTGAATCTGAAGGGCACCACCGGCTACCCCGGCGGCGACATCAACTACACGCTGCGCTCGTTTCCCAATCACTACCGCGCCCTGGACGCCATGCAGCGCCTGGCCGAACTGGAAAAGAAGGACCCGCCACGGGGTGCGATGTACACCGTGGAGTGCTACTACGAGCGTGCGCTGCGGTTTGTGCCCGACGACAAGGTCGTGCGCCTGCTGTATGTCAATTTCCTGGTCAAGCGCAAGCGCGCGGACGAAGCCCTCAAGCATCTCGACTATGTCGTGACCTCCAGCCCGGACGAGGCCTTCACCCAGTACAACGCGGGCCTGCTCTATGCCGACCTGGGGGCCTGGGACAAAGCCCTCGCCCAGGCCCATCGTGCCATGGCCATGGGCCTGCAGAAGGCCGAGCTCAAGCAGCGGCTGGAGAAGGAAAAGCGCTGGGTCGAGCCCGCGCCGCCGGATGCGGCTGCTTCGGCTGCTTCGGCTGCCTCGCAATGATTGTCTGATGTGACGAACACGCCGCCTCTCGTTTCGGTCGTCGTCCCCTGCTTCAATGCCAGCGCCTATATCGCCGCCACGCTGCGCTCCGTGGTCGCGCAGGCAGGCGTGGAGCTGGAGCTCATCGTCGTGGACGACGGCTCCAGCGATGACTCCGTGGCCGTCGTGGCCAGGGAGTTTCCGCACGCCCGACTGATCCAGCAAGCCAATGCCGGCGTGGCCAAGGCGCGCAATACCGGCATCCAGGCGGCAAGCGGGGACTGGATCGCCTTCGTCGACGCCGACGACATCTGGCTGCCCGGCAAGCTGGCCGCCCAGTTTGCGGCGATGGCCCAGCACCCCGATTGCCGGATGAGCTACACCGCCTGGCAGATCTGGTCGAGCGTGGCGCCTGAGCCCGATCCGCAATGGCTGCGTGATCTGCAATTGCAGGCCGACGACCCGCAGCGCTGGCAAGGGGCGACGGGCTGGCTCTATCCGGAGCTGCTGCTCGACTGCGTGGTCTGGACCTCCACGGTGCTGGTGCATCGCCAGGTCCTGGATCAGGCCGGGCTTTTCGACCCGGAGCTGCGCATCGGCGAGGACTACGACCTGTGGCTGCGCTGCTCACGCATCACGCGCATCGAGCGTGTCGCCCATCCCTACGCCCTGTACCGCCACCACCCGACCAGCATCACCCGCTCGGCCCCGACCAGGAACTACCGCGGCCTGGTCGTGCAGCGCGCCCTGGACGCCTGGGGGCTCAAGGGCCCCGACGGCCGCATGGCCGATCGCCAGGCGGTGCACAGCGCACTCGCCAAGAGCTGGAGCGACTACGCTGCCGCCCAGCTGCGCGCCGGGCTTTTCTCTGCCGCCCGAAGCAGCGCCCGGACGGCGCTGCGCTGCGATCAGCGCCACGTGCCTGGCTGGAAAGTCCTGATCCGCTCCTGGCTGGGCCCGCTGCTGCCGCGCGTGAGCGCGAGCAACTGACAGGCCAGCCAGCAACCACCGAAATGACGGCAGCGAAACAATGAAAATAGCACTTCTATGCTCGGGGCTCGGCCAGGTGATGCGCGGCCACGAGGTCTTTGCCAAGGATGTCTTCCAGTTGCTGCGCAACGATCTCGACATCACGGTATTCAAGGGCGGCGGCACCGAAAGCGCGCAAGAGGTGGTGATCAAGACCATCCCGCGCTACTCCAACATGCTGGATGGCATCACGCCGCTGACCAGCGAGAAATGGAAACAGAGCGCCATCGAGATGGAGCGCGTCCGCATTGAAACCACCAGCTTTGCGTGGGGCGTGCTGCCGCATCTGCTCAGCGGCAATTTCGACATCATCCACTGTCTCGAGGAAGAGGTCTGCAACGAACTCTGGTCGCTGCGCCATCTTTTCAAGAAGACGCCCACCATCGTCTGGTCCAACGGCGGCGCGCTGAAGGCCGCCGAGATTCCGAATTGCGACTACGTCCAGGAGTACACGCAATACAACTACTCCACGAGCATCCGGCACAAGGCTTTTGTGATTCCGCATGCCGTGGATCTGGATGTCTTCAAGCATCGCCCGGATGACCGGCTGGCATTTCGCCGTGCCAATGGCATTCCCGACGATGCATTCGTCGTCATCACGGTCGGCACCATCTGCTATTGGCACAAGCGCACCGACCACATCATCAAGGAAGTGGCCAAGGTGCCGAATGCCTGGCTGCTCGCCGTCGGCCAGAGAAACCAGGACTCCGACGCGATCCAGGGCATGGCCGAAAAACTCATGCCCGGCCGGACGGTCTTCAAGACCCTGCCGCACGGCGAATTGCCGCAGGCCTATGCCGCCGCCGACGTCTTCACGCTCGGCTCGCTGTTCGAGACCTTCGGCATCGTCTACATCGAGGCCATGGCCGTCGGCCTGCCCGTGATCAGCACCGACCACGTCAACCAGATCGACATCGTCAAGGACGGCATCTTCATCGACATGCGCAAGGAAGGCGCCCTGGCCCATGCCCTCACGGCCACCACGGCCGCCGAGTGGCAGCGCCTCGCGGCGGCCAGCCGCAGCAATGCCGAGAAATACTATTCCATCGGCCAGACCAAGCAGGCCTACATCCAGCAGTACCAGAAGATGCTGGCGAACCCCGGCCAGCTGCCCGCCTTCACATGGCGGCATCGCCTGGCCGGCACCATCAGCGGCACCTGGCGCCACATCAAGCGCCGCTGGCGAGTCATGCCGTGAACCAGCCCCTCACGACGACCAGGAAAGACACGCATTGGTCCGTGGCGCGGCTGAACCCGGCCGAAGGGCTGGGTGCGCACCGCGGCGCCTGGGATGTCCTCAACCAGCGCCTGATGGCCGGCCACGGCATGCTCGACAGCGCCTTTGTCGACGGCCTGCTGCGCCATTTCGGCGAGACCGGCGTGCTGCTGGCCCGCGCCGATGTGGCCGGTGAACCCGTCGCGCTGCTGCTGCTGAGCGCCCAGGCGCGTGGCCTGGGCGTGTGGTGCAGCTTCCTGCCCTCGCAGACGCAGATCGGCCCCAGCTTGATCACGCCCGGCCTGGACCTGCGCGGCCTGTTCCCGCTGCTGCCCGGCTATGCCAGCGAGCTCGATCTGCTGTGCAACGACCCGCGCTTCGGCGACCTGCGCGAACTGCCCGGCCTGCCCGTGAAGAGCCAGCCGCATGCGCTGACCATGAGCGTCCACCTGCGCGGCAGCTTCGACGACTACTGGGCGCAGCGGCCGCGCAAGCTGATCCAGAACATGCGCCGCTACCTGCGCCGGCTGCAGTCCGAGCCCGGTGGCGAGCGGCTGGTGGTGGTCAGCGCACCCGAGGACATCCCGGCCGCCGTGGAGCGCTATGCGGTGCTGGAGTCCAGCGGCTGGAAGGGCCGCGAAGGCACGGCCATCAGCAGCGACAGCCCCCAGGGGCGCTTCTACGTCGAGGCCATGCGCGAGTACGCCACGCGCGGCCAGGCCCTGGTCTACGAACTCTGGCACGGCGACGACCTGCTCGCCTCGCGCATGCTGTTGCTGCGCGACGGCATGGCCGTCATGCTGAAGACGGCCTTTCACGAGCAGTTCGAGCGCTTTGCGCCGGGCCGCATCCTGCTGCTGCGCACGCTGGAAGACCTGTTCACGCGCGCGCCCGGCGGGGTCGTCGAGTTCTACACCAATGCCGAGGCCGACCTGCTGGCCTGGTCGACCTCGCAGCGCTGGATCAACCACGTCAGCGTCTACCGCCACCACGGCCTGCCCGCCCTCTACGGCCTGCTCAGGCGCGGCGCGCGCGGCTGGCTGCGGCGCGGCAAGCAGCCGGTCGACACCGAGATCATGGTCAACCGTAGCGGCGCCAGCATCGACACCTATGTGCATGTGCGCGAGCTGCCCGCCGACGCGCTCGCGCTGCTGAGCAGGGCCGAGCAAAGGCATGTCGAGTTCGGCGCGGACTGGCATGCCAACCTGATCGACCATGTCTACGCCCTCCAGCCGCAGACGCACGAGGTGCGCCTGCATGTGCTGCGCCGCCAGGGCCGCGTGCTGGCCGTGCTGCCGGTCGTGGCGCAGACCGGTGCGCTGGGCCGCGAGGTGAGCGCGCTGTCGAATTTCTACACGGCCATCTACTCGCCGGCACTGGACGAGGACGTCGAGGCCGAGGACCTGCTGCCGCTGACGCGCGCCCTGCGCAGCGGCGGCGCCCGCGCGGCGGCCTATCGCTTCTCGCCCATGGACCCGGACTCCCGCGAGTTCGGCGTGCTGCAGCGCGCGCTGGGCCTGGCCGGCCTCAGCGCCCACAGCTACTTCGCCTTCGGCAACTGGTACGAACCGGTGCGCCAGGGCTGGGACGACTATCTCAAGGGCCGCAGCGGCCAGGTGCGCAGCACCATCAAGCGCAACGCCAAGAAGTTCGCGGCCGAAGGCGGGCGCCTGGAGATCGTGCGCGGCGGCGACCGGCTGGAAGCCGGCCTGGCGGCCTACCAGGCCGTCTATGGCCAGAGCTGGAAGGTGCCCGAGCCCTTTCCCGACTTCGTGCCCGGCCTGATCCGCCTGTGCGCCGCGCGCGGCTGGCTGCGCCTGGGCCTGGCCTGGCTGGGCGACAAGCCGGTGGCGGCGCAGATCTGGATCGTCGCCAACGGCCGCGCCGACATCTACAAGCTTGCCTACGACGAGGCCCACAAGGCCCTGGCCCCCGGCACCCTGCTGACGGCCCTGCTGATGGAGCAGGCCATCGACGCGGACAAGGTGCAGGAGATCGACTACCTGATCGGCGACGATACCTACAAGGCCGCCTGGATGAGCCAGCGCCGCGAACGCTTCGGCCTCGTCGCCTACGACCCGCTGACGCTGCGCGGCCTGCTCGGCCTGGCGCGCCAGGCGGTCGGCGCCACCTGGCGGCGCCTGCGCACCAAACCCGCGCCGCGCCCCGACAATCCAGCCGCCTGAATCCCGAGCGACAACAAGAAATGCAAGCCCACGACCTGCCACCCGACACGCCCTTCGCCTCCGGCCTCCCCCGCTTCGCGGCGCCCGCGGCCGACGCCCTCGCGGCCTGGCAACAGGCCTATGCGGCGCGCGGCGCAGCCTGCGCGGCCGACGTGGGTGGCGAGTTCGCGGTGGCGCTCAAGCTGCCCAGCGGCGGCAGCTATCTGGCTGTCGACCGTTTCGCCGTGCACAGCCTGTGCTACGCGGTGCAGGACGGGCGCCTGCACTTCGCGACGCGCGCCGATGAACTGGCCCGGCGCCTGGGCATCCGCGAGCTCGACACCCAGGCCATCTTCAACTACCTCTTCCATCACTGCATCCCGTCGCCGCGCACCATCTACGTCGGCATCCACCGCCTGCCGGCGGCGCATTACGCGCTGTTCGAGAACGGCCAGCTGACCGTCGCGCCCTACTGGGTCGCACGCTTTGACGAGCAGGCCAGCCCCAGCTTCGGCGCGCTGAAGGAAGAGTTCCGCAGCATCCTGCGCACGTCGGTCAGGGACAGGCTGAGCCCGGACGGCAAGACCGCCTGCTTCCTGAGCGGCGGCACCGACAGCTCGACCGTCTGCGGCCTGCTCGGCGAGGTCACCGGCAAGGCGCCGGCGAGCTATTCCATCGGCTTCGAGGCCGAGGGCTACGACGAGATGGAATACGCGCGCATCGCCGCCAAGGCCTATGGCGCCGACCACCACGAGTACTACGTGACGCCGGCCGACCTCGTCAGGTCCATCCCCGACGTCGCTGCCCACTACGACCAGCCCTTCGGCAATTCCTCGGCCGTGCCGGCCTTCTACTGCGCCAGCAAGGCACGCGCCGACGGCCACACCCGCATGCTGGCCGGCGACGGTGGCGACGAACTCTTCGGCGGCAACACCCGCTACGCCAAGGAGCGCGTCTTCCACGTCTACAGCCAGATCCCGTCGCCGCTGCGCGCCGGCGTCCTCAACCCGCTGTTCATGAACCCCGTCACCGGCAGCATCCCGCTGCTGAAGAAGGGCACGAGCTACATCCGCCAGGCCCGCGTGCCCATGCCGGATCGCATGCAGAGCTACAACCTGCTGGACCGCCTGGGCCTGTCCAACATGCTGACGCCGGCCTTCCTCGCCGCCGTCAACACCCAGGGCCCGCGCGAGCACCAGCGCGCCACCTGGGCCGCCGGCCCGCAGGGCGCCAGCCTCGTCAACCAGATGCTGGCCTTCGACTGG
The DNA here is from genome assembly GCF_059415865.1 of Roseateles sp. GW821-FHT09H10. Taxonomy (NCBI): domain Bacteria; kingdom Pseudomonadati; phylum Pseudomonadota; class Betaproteobacteria; order Burkholderiales; family Sphaerotilaceae; genus Roseateles; species Roseateles sp. GW821-FHT09H10. Next base: position 482,933 of record NZ_JBWKOB010000005.1, read on the forward strand.
CGCTACACCCTGGCCGAGAACGACCTGCCCAAGGTGGTCGGCACCACGGCCCTGGCCGGCGTCGACGTCGGCTTCCCGCTGCTGGACACGCGGCTGCTGGACTTCTCCCTGAAGCTGCCGACGAACTACAAGCTGCGCGGCTTCAAGCTGCGCTGGTTCTTCAAGGAGGCCCTGCGCGGCTTTCTGCCCGACGAGATCCTGACGAAGAAGAAGCACGGCTTCGGCCTGCCCTTCGGCCCCTGGGCGGTCAAGGATGCCGCCCTGAATGCATTGGCCGCCGAGTCGCTGCGCGGCATTGCCGCGCGCGGCATCGTGCGCGCCGATTTCGTGGAAAGCCTGCTGACCGAGCGGCTCAAGGAGCACGCCGGCTACTACGGCGAAACGGTCTGGACGCTGATGATGCTGGAGCAGTGGATGCGAGCCCACGCGCCTGACTACCGCGTCGCCCCCTAACCTTTTGGATACACGCCATGTCTGACACCCGCCCCCTCGTGCACCTGATCGCCGGCGCCCGGCCCAACTTCATGAAGATCGCGCCGCTGATGCGCGCGATCGCGGCCGATGGCCGGCTGCAGGCCCGCCTGATCCACACCGGCCAGCATTTCGACAAGGACATGAATGACGTGTTCTTCCAGGAACTCGGCATCCCGACCCCGGACGTGCGCCTGAACTGTGGCGGCGGCACCCATGCGGAACAGTCCGGCAAGATCATGATGGCCTACGAGGCCTGCGTGGCCGAGGACCGCCCGGCCTGCTGCCTGGTCGTGGGCGACGTGAACTCGACGCTTGCCTGCGCCATCGTGGCCAAGAAGGCCGGCGTGCCGGTGGCGCACGTCGAGGCCGGCCTGCGCAGCGGCGACCGCGCCATGCCGGAAGAGATCAACCGCCTCGTCACCGACGCGATCACGGACTGGTTCTTTGTCACCGAGCCCTCCGGCCATGCCCATCTGCTGCGCGAAGGCCAGGCCGAGGAGGCCATCCACGACGTCGGCCATGTGATGGTCGACAACCTGCTCTACCAGGCCGCCAAGCTGGGCCAGGATTTCGACACCACGACGCTGGAGAGCGACGCGCTGAAGCGCCAGCTGGGCCGCTACGCCGTCGTCACGCTGCACCGCCCCAGCAACGTCGACGGCGAGGCCAATCTGCGCCGCGCCGCCGGTGTCGTCAATGCGCTGGCCGCCGATGTGCCGGTCGTCTTCCCGATGCACCCTCGCACCCGCAAGAACCTGGAAGCCCTGGGCGTGGCCCTGGCGCCCAACGTGCATGTGCTGGGCCCGCAGCCCTATATGTCCTTCCTGCACCTGTGGAAGGACGCCGCCGTGGTGCTGACCGACAGCGGCGGCCTGCAGGAGGAAACCACCGCCCTGGGCGTGCCCTGCGTGACCATGCGCGAAAGCACCGAGCGCCCCGTGACGGTGGACGAAGGCAGCAATGTGCTGGCCGGCACGAATCCCGAGCGCGTGCTCGCAGCCTGCCGCGATGCACTGGGCGGCCGCGCCAAGGCCGGCCGCCGTCCCGCGCTGTGGGACGGCCATTCGTCGGAGCGCATCGTCGAGGCGCTGGCGACCCGCCTCGGCGCCTGAGCCCAGCTAGCCGGTCAAGGCCGGGCGCCGTCCAGCCGCCGCAGCACGTCGGGCGCGACCAGCGCCGAGCCGCGCATGCTGAGGTGGTTGCTGTCGAAGTAGAGCGGCTGGTCGCCGTCGAGCACGCGGCAGAGCTCGGCCGGGCACAGCTTGTCCCGCACCGGCACGCGCGTCGCGCCGCCCTGCTGGGCCACGCGCTCCAGCATCGCCAGCGCGAGCGCCTGGCGCTGGTCGTACTGGCTCGGGGTCTGGCCCTGGGCCTCGGGCAGCTCACCACGCCGCCAGCGCATGGCCAGCGAATCCGGGATGGGATAGTGGTAGGTCGGCACCGGGTCCAGCAGCAGCACCTGCTTGCCGGCCTCGCGCAGGCGCTTCACGCTCTTCACCAGGCCAGCCTCGAAGGCCGCCGCATCGTCGGCCAGGTAGAACTCGTAGCGCGACGTCAACAGGACGGCGTCGACCGTGGGATCCTGGATCATGCGGTCGAGCAGGGCCTGGTTCACCGACGTGCAGAGCTTGCGGCCTGGCGCGGCGAAGTCCAGTGCCGGCGGGCAGCGCGAACTGGTCAGCTGGGCGACACGCCGGTCCGTGGCCTGGTCGCCCAGGGCGCGGGCGATCTCGGCGCCATGGCTGTCGGCCCAGACCACCAGGGTCCTGGGCGCCGCTTCCGGCCCGAACAGGCAGCGCGCGTCGTAATCGAGCCAGCGGTTGCCGGATGAATGGCAGCGCTTGCGGTCGGGGTTGGAATCGCTCGCCCCCGCCCGCAGCGCGGCGTCGCGGCCGGGCTGCGCAGCGCGGTGGTCGGCCGCCAGCGTCAGGGCCCATGCCGCCGCCAGGCTGAGCAGGATGGTGGAAGCTCCGGCGATCAGCAGCGTGCGTTGCCGCACCTTCGAATGGCGCACGGGCGCCTCGACCCAATGCAGGGACAGCCAGGCCAGCAGCACCGACAAAGCCACGGCCACGGCCGCCTGCAGGGCCGTCGGCTCGTCCAGCAGCCAGTGCTTGGCCAGCACGATGACGGGCCAGTGCCAGAGATAGAGGGAGAAGGACTGCGCGCCTATCCAGCGCAGCGGCGCCATTGACAGCCAGCGCGTCGCATGCGGCCGGCCGGTCTCGCCGACCCAGATCAGGGCCGCCGTCGGCAGGCAGGGCCACAGGGCCGCCGGGCCGGGGAAATGAGGCTCGGCGCGCATGAACAGCAGGGCCGCCACCAGGGCCAGCAGCGAGACCCAGCCGACGAGGTCGTTGACCCAGGCCGGCCGCGTGATGCGCCCGCCACCGCGGCTCACCCACCAGGCCAGCAGGGAGCCGATCATCAGCTCGAAGGTGCGGGCCGGCGCCGCGTAGAACGCGAGGTCGGGGCCATAGGGCATCAGCCGCATGCAATAGGCGAAGGACAGCAGGCCGATGCCGAGCAGCACCCAGCCGATGAAGCGCGGCGCGAACCGCCACAGCAGCGCCAGCAGCGGGGGGAAGACGATGTAGTACTGCTCCTCGACGGCCAGCGACCAGGTGTGCAGCAGCGGCTTCAGCTCGGCGGCGCTCTCGAAATAACCCGTCGTGCGGTAGAGCTCGATGTTGGACACGAACAGCCCGGTGGCGCCCAGCAGCCGCGCGAACTCGCGCAGCGGCTGCGGCTCCAGCAGCCACAGGCACAGCGGCGCGACGATGGCCAGCATCGCGAACAGGGCCGGGAAGATGCGCCGGATGCGCGCCGCGTAGAAGGAGGCGATGCTGTAGCTGCCGGCCTGCAGGCGCTGCAGCAGCAGCGTCGTGATCAGATAGCCCGAGATCACGAAGAAGATGTCCACGCCGATGAAGCCGCCGGGCAGCAGCGCGGGCCAGGCGTGGAACACCACCACGGGCACGATGGCCAGGGCGCGCAGTCCTTCGATGTCGGGTCGGAATTTCATCAGCGACGGATTCAACTGGGCGTCACGGCGAGCGCGACAGCCGGCTCATGCCGAGCTTGCCCAGCAACTTCAGGAAGGCCGGGTCCCGCGTCAACGGATGCCTCACCAGCAGCAGGCCGGGAATCCAGGTCAGCATGCAAAGCAGGATGGCCAGCGCGAAGGCGGCGGCCGGCATGGGGGTGCTGCGCTCGATGCCGTAGTGCCAGGCGATCGCCAGCGGCGCGAGCAGGCTGATGAGGGCCGCGCCGGCGCTGCGGGCCAGGTTGCGCGCCCAGGTGCGCCAGTCGTTGCGCATGAAACGCGCCTTGGCCGCGTACAGCAGGGGCACCTGCAGCAGCAGGGCCAGCAGCAGCGCGATGGCGCAGGCCAGCATGGACCTGAACCACAGCGCGGCCACGATGATCATGGCGGCCCGCAGCGGCTGCCACAGCAGCTCGACCTTGGTCAGCAGGTCGATGCGGCCGGCCGCCAGCATCAGCGGATTGATCAGGTTGGCCGTCGCCGCCACGGCGCCGCACAGGCAGTACCAGGGCACGAGGGCCGCGGCGGTGTCCCATTGGGGGCCGAACAGCAGGCGCAGCGTCTCCAGCGCGTACAGGCTGACAAAGCCGTAGAAAGGCCAGGCCGTCGCCGTGACGTGGGTGACGCCGGTCATGTAGTGCGCCTCCAGGTCCTGGCCCTCCCGCACCGCCTTGGCATAGGCGGGAAAGGCGACGTTGCGGATGGCCGTCATCACGTCGCGATGGAAGAGCTGCATCAGCCCCTGGGCCTTGCTGATGATGGCCACCGGCTCGAAGCCCATCAGCTTGCCGACCGCCAGGTCGTTGACGTCCATGGAGATGGAGGTGACCACGCCCGTCAGCGAGCTCTGCGCGCCAAAGCCGAGCAGGCGGCGCCAGGCCTTCAGATTGGGCCTGAGCTTGAGGCTGTCGGGGCGTGCGATCCAGGCCCCCACGCAGCTGGCGGCGTTGGTGACCACCGACCCGATGGCCAGCGCCATGACGCCCTGGCCGGCCCAGGCCAGCACGATGCTGACGATGGCGCCCAGCGCGGCGCTGCACAGGCCGATGAGGGCCAGCGCCCGGAAGGCCATCTCGCGGCGCAGCAGGGCCAGCGTCACCGTCGCGAAAGGCAGCAGCAGGAAGTTGAGCGCGCAGACCCACAGGGTGTCGCGCACCAGGCCTTCGCGGTAGAAGGCGGCGATGGCGGGCGCGGCGAGCATGACCACCAGGAACAGGCCGCCGCCCAGCAGCAGCGACAGGCCGAAGGCCGTGCGCAGCGAATCCTGCTGCAGCTCCTTCTCCTGGATGACGTAGTTCACCAGTCCGAAGTCGCGCAGCACCTGGGCGACGCCGATGACGGACAGGCTGACCGAGAAGATGCCTACCTGCTCCGGCGACAGCAGCCGCGCCAGCAGCACATTGCTGCCCAGCGCGATGATGATGCTGAGCCAGCGCTCGATGAAGGAGAAGGCCAGCGCCTTGCGAACGCCTTTGCCGCTGTCGCTCACCCTGCGACCGCCTTGTCCAGGATGCGTGCCATCTGCTGGGCCGTGGCGGCCCGCGTGTAGGCCGTGACGCGTTCCGGGCGCTGGGGCGCGAAGCCCGTCAGCTCGCGGCCGGCGCACAGATCGGCCAGCACGCCGGCGGCCGCCTCTACGTCGTCGGGCAGGATCTGCCGGCCGCCGCCGACGTCCTCGATCACGCGCGCGACCTCGCTGCCCGGCAGCGTGGCCGCCAGGATGGGCCGGCCGCTGCCGACATACTCGAACAGCTTGCCAGGCAGGGAGGCCATCGCGAAGAAGCCGTTGGACACGGGCAGGAAGACCATGTCGGCTTCGGTCATCAGGCGCAGCGCGGTCGAATGCGTGACGCGCCCATGTTCATGCACGATGTCCTGCACGCCGAAGTCCTTCGCGGGGCCGGGCGGGAAGCCCGCGGTGTCGACGCGCAGCCGCTCCAGCCCGGGCGCTCCCCTCTCCTTCAGGCGCTGCAGGGCCTGGTAGAGCAGATCGGGACCGTAGCCGGGGCGCCAGACGCCGGTGTAGCTGACGCGCACCAGGCCGTCGCCCGGCGGTGGCGGCGAGCCGGCGAAGTCTGCCGGCACGAAGCCGTTGGTGATGCACTGGATGTCGTCGCGGCCGTTGTCCTTCTGCAGCGAGCGCGTCAGGCTCTGCGTCGTCGTGACGATGGCCGCGGCCTTGGCGGCGGCCTTGCGCTCCAGGCGCGGGCTGAACCAGCGCTGCAGGCGGCTTTCCGTGTCCCAGGCCACCGTGTTGGTGGGCCGCCAGGGGTCCCGGTAGTCCAGCACATAGGGCAGGCCCGTGCGCTGGGCGATGTCATGCCCGACGAGGAAGGACGTCCACGGCGAGCCCGTCGCCAGGATGGCGTCGAAGGGGGTCTCGCGATGGGCCTTGACGGCGGCCTCCACGGCCTCGCTGCGCCAGGCGGCGGCATCGTCGGGGATGGCCCACAGGCGGTCCAGGCGCCAGGTCAGCCCGTCGACGACACGCTGGCGCTGGCTGGCCGGCGCCAGCGCGCCCAGGCGCTGGGCCCAGCGTTCGCTCGCATGCGGCACGCGCAGCACGCGCGTGCCCGGCCTCACCTCGTCCAGCAGGCGCTCGTCGCGATCCCGCGGCTTGGGGTTGGCGAAGGTGACGACGGTGGGCTGCCAGCCGTAGTCCGGCAGGTTGTTCGCGAACTCGAGCGAACGGCGCGTTCCCGAATTCGCGAAGGGCGGGAACATGTAGGCGATGAAGAGCAGCGAGCGCATGGGAAATCGATTCAGGAAGCCGCGCCGGCGGCGCTGCGGGCCAGGTTGTTCATCAGCCGCATGCCGAACTTGAGCCGCCCGCGGTCCCAGGGCGTGAAGCGGGGGATCTGGAACACGTCGTCCTGGCGGGTCGCCGCCGCCCAGCGCGTCGACACGGCGGCATCGAAGCCGAGGTCGCGCACGATGGCCGGATGCACGGCCGGCAGATAGTCGGTGCCGGGCTTGCCATTGGGGTAGGCGAACAGGCCCACCTTCTCGCCGAGCAGGGCCTGCAGCACATCGCGGCTGCGCCCGATCTCGTCTGCCGCCTGCTGCGGCTGCAGCGTGGCCAGGATGGGATGGCTGACCGTGTGCGCGCCGATCTGCATGCCGGCGCGATGCAGGCCGCGCACCTGCTCGCTGCTCATCATGAGGTCGTCGGGCGGACGGACTTCGGCGCGCTGGGCGATGGCGTCGACGCAGGCCACGCGCGGCTCGGGCGGCAGGTATTTGACGCGCTCGATGAGCTTGCCGAGGGCCGCGCGCCGGCCGGCGGTGTCGCCGAGCGTGTGCTGGCCCAGGTCCTCGCCACGGCCATCGCGCAGGCCGCGCAGGTCCAGCGACGGCAGCGCGCTCAGGCGCACGGACTCGATCAGCGTGTCGTTCCACATGCGCCCGCCATCCAGGAAGCCGGTGGCGACGAAGAAGCTGCAGGGCAAGCCATGCTTGCGCAGCAGGGGCAGCGCCACGTCGTGGTTGTCGGCATAGCCATCGTCGAAGCTCAGGGCGGCGGCGCGTGCCGGCAGGCTGCCCTCGTTCAACTGGCGGATCGCCGTGTCCAGCGGCAGCACCTGGAACCAGGACTTGATCCAGCCCAGCAGCTCATCGAAGCGGGCCGCATCGACCTCGTCCGGAAACAATGGATCGGGCTGGGGCAGCACGCGGTGGAAGATGAAGACGCTCAGGCGCGCGCGCGCACCCGCCGGGGACAGGAGGCTGAACAGGGGTTTCATGGCGGGGCCGGCGGCTGCTTGCGCCGCTTGGCGAATTGCTTCTTGAGGAATTCCGGCCAGTGGATGAGAGGCTCCTCCTTCTCGCGCAGCCATTCCTTGCGGTCCAGCCAGCGGCGGCCGATGACGGCCAGCACGAGCAGGTTGTAGGGCAGGTCCCAGTAGCTCAGGCTCAGGAAGGCGCCCCCCACCGCATAGCCCGCCAGGCTCACCTGCAGCATGCTGCCCATGTCGGACAGCCACTGCGTCTCCGGCTTGCCCTTGGCCTTGATCCGCAAATGCCCGGCCGTGAACCAGACCATGGTGAACAGGGTCAGGAAGATGAACAGGCCCAGGAAGCCCTGCTCGCCCAGCACCATGAAGTAGATGCTGTGGGCCGCGTGCACGTCGTTGGGGTCGGGCCCGTAGACCTGGAAGATGATGCCCGTCCAGATCATGAAGCCGCCGCCGAAGAAGTTGGCCTTGGCCAGGTTCCAGGCCATCCACCAGGCGTTGATGCGCCCCATGGCCGACTCGTCCTTGTCGTAGGTCTTGATGGTGTTCATGCGGTCCCACCATTCGGCCGGCATCACCGACAGCAGCGCGATGCCCACGACGACCATGATGATGGCGCCCGCCGCCTTGTTCTTGCCCCGCCACCACAGCACGATGGCCATCGCGGCAATGGCCAGCAGCGCGCCGCGCGAGTGGCTGCCGAGCGCCGCCATGGCCATCAGCACCATGCAGATGGTCATCGTCGTCTTGGCCCATTTGGCCTGCATCTGCATCTGCAGGAAGCGCATCAGCGGAATGACGATGACGATGGCCAGCGCGACCTCGTTGTTGCCCTCGATATAGGTGTTCTCAGGCCCCCAGACCCGGTAGCTGCCGCCGGTGGCGAGGGTGAAGGCCCCGCCCTTGACGCCGAAGAAGCCGATGGAGAAGACCAGCACCCAGGTCAGCAGCATCATGTGCCGCTTGCTGTGCAGCAGCACCATGGCGACCAGGATCATCAGGTCGATCTTCATGACGCGCTTCCACAGCTCGTAGGACTCGTCGAAGATCATCGAGAACGGCAGCGTGATGCACATCCACACCATGAAGATGATGAGCATGATGCTCTCGCGGCTTTGCGAGTAGTCGCGCCTGTCCTTGGTGATGAACAGGCCGATCAGCGTCGCGCCGCCGATGGCGGCCGCGAAGGGCATGGTGCGCAGCGCCCACGACAGCTGGTGCGGGTTCATGATGCTGATCCACGTCCAGCCGAGGATGCCGATCCAGGGCCGCTTGAACGCGTTCAGGAAGATCCACCCCAGCGGGAGGAGCAGCATCAGGTCACGCATGGCAAGCTTCTCCCGCCGCAACGGCTTTCATCAGCCGCGCGAGCTGGGCCGCGCTGGCATCCCAGGCATAGGCCTGGGCCATGCGGCGCACGGCGGCCCGGTCGACGTCGCGCGCCAGCCAGCGCTGTACGGCCTCCGCGATGGCGGCGGCGCTGCGCTCGCGCAGCAGTTCACCGGCATCCGGGGCACCGGCCAGCACCTCGGGGATGCCGCCGACCGCCGTGGCGAGCGCCGGCGTGCCGCAGGCCAGGGCCTCCAGCAGCGCGTTGGGCAGGCCTTCGCGGCTGGAAGGCATGACGAAGAGGTCAGCGGCGGCATACCAGCGCGCCAGGTCGGCCTGGCCGACCGAGCCGAGCAGGCGCACGCGGCCGGCGAGGCCATGGCGGTCGATCAAGGCCTGCAGGGACTCGCGCTCCGGCCCTTCGCCGGCGATGGCCAGCTGCAGGCGCGGCTGGGCAGCGGCCAGCTGTTGCACGGCCTCGACCAGCAGCGCATGGCCCTTGAGTTCGATGAGGTTGCCCACGGCGAGCAGCAGCGGCGCGTCGTCCAGGCCCAGCCCGGCGCGCGCGTCCTGCTGCGACAGTGGCGCGAAGCGCTCCAGGTCCACGCCGTTGCGGATGGTGTGCAGCTTGTGCGCCGGCACACCCCAGCCATGCAGCACGTCCACCAGCGCCTGGCTGACGCCGACACAGGCGGAGGCCTGCTCGCAGGCCTGCAGCATGCGGGCGCGGGCGCGCGGGTTCTGGCCGATGAGGTTCAGGTCCGAGCCGCGCGCGGTGATGACGAGGGGCTTGCCGAAATGCCGCGACAGGGCCGCGGCGGCGATGCCGTCGGGATAGAAGTAGTGGGCGTCGACCAGATCGAAGGCGATCGCCTCGCGCTCGACGCAGGCGATGGCGGCCCGCGCCATCGCGTCGGGCTGCATGGCCATGCCGATCTTGGGCAGCATCAAGTAGCGCGGGTGGTGGGCCGACTGGCCCTGCCAGCTCTCGTGCCGCGGCGTGCGGGCCCAGGCGGCATAGTCGCCGAAGCGCTCGGCCGTGAACGGGAACCAGGGCACCGGCGCGATGACCTCCGCGTCGAAGCCATGGCGCTGGCGCAGCTCGCGCAGCCGCGCAGCCACGAACAGGCCATGGCGCGGGCGGGCGCTGCTGGGATACAGCGACGAGAAGGTCAGCAGCCGCATCAGCCCACGAGCCGGGTGAAGGGCTGGACGTAGTGCGACACCGAGCGCGTCCAGTTGCGCTCGGTCTCGACGAAGCGCCGGCCGGCCGTGCCGATGGCCGGCCACTGCTCGCGCTTGGCCAGCATGTCCAGCACGGTGGCAGCCAGGTCGGTCGCGGAGCCGGCCTTGAACAGCCGGCCGGTCTCGCCGTCGCGGATCAGCTCGCGGTGGCCGCCGACGTCCGAGGCCAGCATGACGCGCGACTGCGCCATCGCCTCCAGCGGCTTCAGCGGCGTGACGAGCTCCGTCAGGCGCATCGGGTGGCGGGGATAGACCAGCAGATCGACCAGGTCGTAATAGCGCGTGACTTCGGCATGCGGCACGCGGCCGGTGAAGAGCACCTTGTCCTGCAGACCGAGGGCCGCGGCCTGGGCCTTCAATGCAGCCTCCTGCGGGCCGCCGCCCACCAGCAGCACGCGCACGTCGGGCCGCTGCTGCACGATGGCAGGCAGCGCGTCGAGCAGCAGGTCCAGGCCCTCGTAGGCGTAGAAGCTGCCCAGGAAGCCCAGCACGGTGCAGCCCGTCAGCCCCAGCTGGGCCTGCAGGGCCGGGTCGGCCTGGCCGCCGGGCGTGAAGGCTTCGATGTCGACGGCGTTGGGGATGACGGTGACGCGCTCGGCGGGGATGCCGCGGGCCACGATGTCGCCGCGCAGGCCCTCGCAGATGGTGAACACATGGCTGGCACGGCGCAGGGCGCGCGTCTCCATCCAGCGCGTCAGGCGGTAGCGCGCGCTGCCCTCGCGGGTGGTGCCATGGTCCACGGCCGCGTCTTCCCAGAAGGCGCGCACCTCGTAGACGACCGGGATCCCCAGGCGCCGGCCGACACGCAGCGCCGGCAAGGCGTTCAGCACGGGCGAATGGGCGTGCAGGATGTTGGGCTTCACCTGGCGCGCCACCTGCTCCAGCCGCGCCTCCAGGGCCTGCATGAGGCGGTACTCGCCCAGGCCCGGCAGAGCCGCCTTGGGCGCCTCGGGCGTGCGGTGGAACTGCAGGCCGTCGACGTCTTCCTGCAGCGCGCCGTTGGCCTTGTCGCCCAGCCCGGCGCTGTGCTTGGGGCTGGTGATGTGGAAGGTCTCCCAGCCCAGCGCCCGCTGCCCGCGCAGCAGGTTCATCGAGCGGAAGGTGTAGCCCGAATGCAGGGGGATGGAATGGTCGAAGACATGCAGCACCCTCATGCCACGGCCTCCGGCACGGGCAGGCCGATGGATTCGGGCGCGTCGACCACCTGGCGCAGGAAGGCCTCGAACATCATCAGCGTCCACAGCGGCGCGCTGAAGTCGCTCTGGCCGTTCTGGTGGCGGTCCACCAGGCGCTGCAACTCGTCGCGGTTGAACCAGCCCGTGTCGGCCAGGCGCTCGCCCAGCACGGCCTCGCGCACGCGCTGGCGCAGCGGCCCGCGGAACCAGCGTGCCAGCGGCACGGCAAAGCCCATCTTCGGGCGGTAGAGCACGTCGTTGGGCAGCAGGGGCTCCATCGCCTTCTTGAACAGGAACTTGCCTTCGCCGTCGCGCAGCTTCAGGTGCGAGGGCAGCGTGGCCAGCCATTCCACCAGCTTGTGGTCCATCAGCGGCTCGCGCACCTCCAGGCTGTGCGCCATGGAAGCGCGGTCGACCTTGGTGTTGATGTCGCCGACCAGGTAGGTCTTGGTGTCCAGGTACTGGATCAGGGCCAGCGGGTCCTCGGTGCCGGCATTGGCGGCATGGCGCTCGAAGACGGAAAAGGCGTCGTAGCCCGCCAGCTCGCTCTTCAGCCTGGGCGAGAACAGGGCGGAGCGCATGGGCCCGCGCATGATGGACATGGAGTGGAAATAGGCCTGGGTGCTGGTGCGCGCCAGGCCTTCGAAGGTGGTCTTGGCGCGCACGAAGCGCGGCGCCCAGTCCATCTTGGGATAGAGATTGCCCAGGGTGCCGAACAGCGGCTTGCGCAGCCCGTGCGGCATGGCGGCGCGCAGGCGCTCCTCCATCATGTGCAGGCGATAGCGGCGGTAGCCGCCGAAGCTCTCGTCGCCGCCGTCGCCGCTGAGGGCCACGGTGACATGCTGGCGCGCCAACTGGCTGACGCGGTAGGTCGGGATGGCCGAGCTGTCGGCATAGGGCTCGTCATAGAGCCGAGCCAGCGTGTCGATGAGGTCGAAGTCGTCACTCGCCACCGTCTGCACGCGGTGGTTGGTCTTGTAGCGGTCCGCCACCATCTGCGCGAACTCGACCTCGTTGAACTTGGGGTCGTCGAAGCCCATGGAGCAGGTGTTGACCGGCATGTCGCCCTGCAGGCCGGCCATGACGGCCACCACGGCGCTGGAGTCGACGCCGCCGCTCAGGAAGGCGCCCAGCGGCACCTCGGCCTTGAGCCGCAGCGCCACGGCCTCCTTCAGGCGTTCGCGCAGTTCCTGCTCGGCATCGGCCTGCGAGATGGGGTTGTCCAGCGTGAAGCGCACATCCCAGTAGGCCTGGGGCTGGCGCGGGCTTTCGCCGCGCTTCCACAGTACGCGGTGGCCCGGCTCCAGCTTGCGCGCCGCCTTGAAGACGGTGCGCGGATCGGCCGCGTAGCCCAGCGCGAAATACTCCTCGACGGCATGCGGGTCGAGGTCGCGCGGCATGCCGCCATGGGCCAGCAGGCTCTTCAGCTCGGAGCCGAACAGCAGCCAGCCGTCGTCGAGCAGCGCGTAATGCATAGGCTTGACGCCCAGGCGGTCGCGGGCCATGAACAGGCAGTCGCGGCGGCGGTCATGCAGGGCGAAGGCGAACATGCCGCGCAGGTGCAGCACGCAGTCCTCGCCCCATTGCTCCCAGGCGCGCACGATGGTCTCGGTGTCGCTCTTGGTGCGGAAGTGGTGGCCCAGGGCCGTCAGCTCGGCCGTCAGCTCCTGGTAGTTGTAGATCTCGCCGTTGAAGACCAGGGCGACGCTGCGGTCGTCGTTGAAGATCGGCTGCTGGCCGGTCGCGATGTCGATGACGGACAGGCGGCGGTGGCCCAGGCCCAGGCCGGGCTCGATGTGCAGCTCGCCCTCATCGGGGCCGCGGTGGTGCTGGGATTCGTTCATCCGGTGCAGCCGCTGGCGCTCGGGTAGGCGTTGGCCGCGGGTGTCGAACAAACCGGTGATGCCGCACATGAAAAGTTCAGCCCATTGAAAAATCGCCGCGCCCGCGGGCGCTGCAAGAAGCGCTGCGCGCGGGCACAGCCAGGGAAGCCGCGCCCAGGCGCAGCCAACTATGGATTCTTACCGAGCTTGGCCGCCGCACCCGCACTTGCGGCCACCCGACGTGACGTGGCGCACGGCTACCCCCCCGCCCGAGGGGGGGCTCCAGCATAGAGCTGCGCATAGGCCGACAGCATGCCATCGAGGCTGAACTCCTCGCGGGCGCGCCGCAGCGAGGCCGCCGCCAGGCGGCTGCGCAGGCCGGAATCGTCGACGAGGCGGGCCAGCGCAGCGGCCAGGGCGGCGCTGTCTTCAGACGGCACGAGCAGTCCATTGGCGCCCTCCTCCACCAGCTCCGGGTTGCCGCCGACGGCGGTGGCCACCGGCACGCAGCCGCAGGCCATGGCCTCCAGCAGGGTATTGCTGATGCCTTCGGCCCGCGATGGCAGCGCAAAGATGTCGACCTGGGGCAGCAGTTGGGCGACGTCGCTGCGATCGCCGGGCAGCCAGGCCTGGGCCGTCGCCCCGGCCTCGGCCAGACGCTCGCGCACCGCCTCCAGCAGGGGGCCGCCGCCCAGCATGGCCAGGCGCAGCCGCGGCCAGGCCGTCGGGCAGAGCTCGCGCAGGCGCAAGAAGGCGTCGACGAGGTTCAGCGGGTCCTTGACGGCCTGCATGCGCCCCACGGCGCCGATGACGAGATGTTCGCCACGGCGAAAGGGCCAGGCTTCGGGAACGGCCTCGGCGGGCGCGAAGCGCTGCGTGTCGACGCCATTGCAGATGCGCTGCACCCGGCTGGCCGGGAAGCCGACCGGGCCGGTCAGATAGGTCTGGATGGCGCGCGACAGCGCGACGAAGCGGTGGGCGGGCGTGCCGTAGACGCGCCGGATCAGCTGGTTGCGGCGGCTGACGCCGCCCAGGTCGTCCATGTCCCACCCATGCTCGCTGTGGATGCGCAGCGGCACGCGCGCCGCCCAGGCCGGCCACTGGAACTCCATCGCGCCGATATTGCGCGTGTGCAGCACCGCCGGCCGCAGCTGGCGCAGCAGCCGGTAGACCTGGGGGTAGATCCAGAAGCCCTGCCCCGGCGGCTTGCGCAGCTCGATGAACTGCGTGCCGGGGGCTTTCACGCGCTCCTTGAAGGCGGTGATCTCGGTCACCGCCACCACCGCATGGCGGAACTGGGGCGTGTGGTTGATGACGTTGACGACACCGTTCTCCAACCCGCCGGTGTCGAAGCGGTTCAGCAGATGCACGACCAGCGGCCGCGCATCGGTGCTGACAGCTGGAATCACAGACGCCAGAGGCGGAAGCCCGCGTCGACCAGCGCCTTGCCGTCGAAGGCGGCCTTCACGTCGATGAAGGCGCCGCCCTTGATCAGCTTCTTGCCGATGTCGGCCGGGCTCAGGGCGGCGTACTCGCGGTGCGACACCGCTGCCACGATGGCATCGGCCTGCGGCAGTTCGTCGAAGGGCATCAGGCGCACGCCGTACTCGTGCATGGCTTCCTCGGCCTCGGCCTGGGCATCGGTCACGAAGATCTCGACGCCATAGGTCTTGAGCTCGTTGATGATGTCGATGACCTTGGAGTTGCGCAGGTCGCCGCAGTTCTCCTTGAAGGTCAGGCCCAGCACGTTGACGCGGGCGCCCTTCACATGGCTGCCGCTGGCGATCATGTGCTTGATGGTCTGCTCGGCGATGAACTTGCCCATGCCGTCATTGATGCGGCGGCCGGCCAGGATGACCTGCGGGTGGTAGCCCAGCATGTCGGCCTTGTGGGTCAGGTAGTAGGGGTCGACGCCGATGCAGTGGCCGCCGACCAGGCCCGGCTTGAACTTCAGGAAGTTCCACTTGGTGCCGGCGGCTTCCAGCACCTCGGAGGTGTCGATGCCGAGCTTGTCGAAGATGATGGACAGCTCGTTCATCAGCGCGATGTTGAGGTCGCGCTGGGTGTTCTCGATGACCTTGGCGGCCTCGGCAGCCTTGATGCTGGAGGCGCGGTGCACGCCGGGCTCGACGATCATCTCGTAGACCTTGGCGACCGTGTCCAGCGTCTCGGGCGTGTCGCCGGAGACGATCTTCAGGATCTTGGTCAGCGTGTGTTCCTTGTCGCCCGGGTTGATGCGCTCGGGGCTGTAGCCGACGAAGAAGTCCTGCTTCCACTTCAGGCCGGATTCTTTCTCCAGCACGGGGATGCAGACCTCCTCGGTGGCGCCGGGGTAGACGGTGCTCTCGTAGACGACGATGGCGCCCTTCTTCATGTTGCGGCCGACGCTCGTCGAGGAGCCGATCAGCGGGCGGAAGTCGGGGATGTGGGCCTCGTCAACCGGCGTCGGCACGGCGACGATGATGACGTCGGCTTCGGCCAGCATCTTGGGGTCATCGGTGTAGATCGCGTGCTTGGCGGCCTGGACTTCCTCGTCGGTCAGCTCGCGGCTCGGGTCCGTGCCGCGCTGGCAGGCCTCGACCTTGTTCTTGGCGATATCGAAGCCGATGGTGCGGATCTGCTTGCCGAACTCCACCACCAGGGGCAGGCCCACATAACCGAGGCCGATGACTGCGAGCGTTTTCATGGTCGTTTCCCGTTGCTGTGATTTTTCAAGGCGCGTGATTGTCACTGTTTGCGCGCGGCGTCGCGGTCGCGGACGCCCCGCAAAGCGGTGTCAATCGCGGCCCAATGCTTGTGAAGAAAGTCTCGGACCAGGGCATCGTCGGGCCCGCTGGCCGCCCTGTCGGCGTAGACAAGCACGACGGCCGCATCGT
Source organism: Roseateles sp. GW821-FHT09H10 (assembly GCF_059415865.1). Lineage (NCBI taxonomy): Bacteria > Pseudomonadati > Pseudomonadota > Betaproteobacteria > Burkholderiales > Sphaerotilaceae > Roseateles > Roseateles sp. GW821-FHT09H10. The sequence goes on from NZ_JBWKOB010000005.1 coordinate 498,635, forward strand.
CGCCATGGCCAAGCAGGCTCTGCCAGGCGCCGTAGAGCTTGGCCTGCCAGTCGCGGATGAAGGGCTTGCCGTTGATCCAGTAGATCTGCCAGACCCGCAGGCGTGGCGCCTTCGAACCGTCGCCGCTGACCTGGCTCAATTCCTGGCCGCGCAGTTCGGCGGTCCGCCAGACCAGGCCATCGAGTTCGCCCAGGCCCGAGGCCGTGCGCGTCCATTCCTTTTCCTCTTCGGAATTGACGAGCTCGTTGACCGAGGTGACCAGTTGGCGGCCATAGCGCTGGTCGCGGTAGTAGCCGACATAGACCCCCACCGGCGCGCCGCCCGCGGCCGCCTCGAAGCGGCCGTTCAGGACCGCGGCCGGGTTCATGAAGTGGGGCTTCCAGCTGCTGGGCGCCTCGGCCACCCAGGTCCAGCCGGGCAAGGCGGGCGCCGCCAGCGAAGGTTCGCCGTGGGCACCGGCCCGGACGGCCTGGGCGCGCAGGGCCACCGGCAGCGCCACGAGCAGCAGGCTGACCACCAGGGCCGTGGTGAAACGGCTGGACGACTGCGCGCGCGCTTCGTCGGCCGAGGCCAGCACCGGCTCGGGGTCGGGATCGGTCCAGCGCGCACCGATCATGAACATGGCCAGCATGATGATGCCGAAGAAGACCCAGCCGTAGATGATGTGATCGACGCCGACGGCGAGCTTGTTGCCGGACAGGTGGCCCAGCATGACGATCATGTAGGCGCGCAGCCAGTTGGCCACCAGCGGCGTGACGATGGCCACGGCGACAAAGGCCCAGCGCTTGCGGCTCGTGCGGTAGTTCAGGTACGCGAACAGCGTGCCCACCATCAGCGAGGCCATCAGGTAGCGGATGCCGCTGCAGGCCTGCACGACGGACCAGGAGCCCGACGGGATGATGAACTGCGTGCCTTCGCGGAACACCGGGATGCCGCTGGCGCGCAGCGCGAGCACGGTGAAATCGGCCGTGCGGTCGATGAGCCAGGGCGTCAGGAAATCGCCGAAGGGCACGGCGAAGAACAGGAAGCCCAGCGGGAACATGATGCGCCCGGCGACCGCGGTGCCCAGCAGTGCCGGCACCAGCGCCACGCCCATGCCCAGCAGGGCGAACTGCGTGGCCGCGTTGGCGGCGGCCAGGTCGCCGACCAGCCACAGCACGCCCAGCGGCAGCAGGGCCAGCAGCCACAGCGGCGCCGGCCGCGGCGTGACCGTGGCCAGCTCGACACGGCGGCGCCAGACCAGCCAGGCCGAGATCGGCGGCACGACCCAGGCGTGGGCAAAGGTCTCGGAACGGTTCCAGATCTCGACCATGGCGGCGCCGGTCGAGAAGTACAGTGCCGTCAGCAGCCCCCAGGCCAGAACCAGGCCGAACAGGGGAAGGCGCCAAGGCCTGGGCAGGCTCATCACGCGGCCTCCAGGTGGCGGTCCAGGCCGGCCAGGTGGGCGTCCCAGCTGTAGTGGCCGAGCACGAAGTCGCGGGCCGTGCGGCCTGCGGCGTCGGCGGCCACCGGGTCGGCCAGCAGCGCAGCGACGCGCTCGACATAGTCCGCTTCGGTATCGGCCGGCTGCAGGCCGGGCTGCTGCGCCGTGGTGATCGCTCTCACGCAGCTGCTGGCCGCGACGACCGGCCGGGCCATGGCCATGGCCTCCAGCACCTTGTTCTGGATGCCGCGCGCCAGCCGCAGCGGCGCGACGACGGCCGCGGCATGCTGCAGATAGGGACGCACATCGGGCACGGTGCCGGTCACGTTGACGGCCTCGCTCGCCAGGGCCTGCACGGCCGGCGCCGGGGCGCGGCCGACGATGTGGAAGCGCAGCGCTGGAAAGCGCTGGCGCAGCGCGGGCAGGATGTCATTCGCGAACCAGGTCACGGCGTCGACGTTGGGCCAGTAGTCCATGGCGCCAGTGAACACCAGCGGCAGCTCATCCGGCGTGAAGGGGCTGGCGCGGTTCGCGTCCGGCGTGAAGAAGTCGGCATCGACGCCATTGCCCAGGGCCGCCAGGCGCATCTCGCGCCCCGGGCTCAGCTCGCGGAACAAGGCCACCTCGTTGTCGGTGACGAAGAAGCTGCAGGCCGCCGCATCGGCCACGCGCTGTTCGAAGCCGAGCAGCTTGGCGAACTCGCGGCGGTAGAGCCAGGACATGGGCCAGGCATGCTCGGGCGCGTAGTCGCGCCATTTGGCGGAGTCGACGTCGACGAAATCCACCAGCGTCTTCACGCCCTTCAGGCCGCCGGTGTACTGGGCCATGACGCCGCTGAAGACGACGATGGCGTCGAAGCCCACGCGGGCCGCCGTCTCGTCCACCCAGGCCTGCAGGCCGGCGTCGCGGTAATAGGGCAGGCTCAGGGCCTCGCCGCTCAACAGGCCGCGCAGGCTGAGCAGCTTGGCCGAGCGCGGGCTCAGGCGGGCGGCGTGCATGCTCTTGCACAGGCCCTGCACGCGCGGCAGGTGCTGCTCGTCGTCGGGATCGTCGATGAAGGTGCCCAGATGCACCTCGTGCCGCGCCGCCAGATGCTTGAGCAGATGGTAGGAGCGCACCTTGTCGCCCTTGTTGGGCGGGTAAGGCAGGCGGTGGACGAGGTAGAGGATCTTCAAGCGCGGCCTCAACCCAGGTTCTTGACGATGAAGGGGCCCAGCCAGTTCGCCACGCCGATGGGCAGCTTGCGCCACATCTTGATCATCAGCTGGTACTTGGGGTTGTTCGGGTTGTTCTGGGGAATCGCGTCACGCTTGAACAGCCGGTACTCATAGGACAGCGGCTGCGGCTCGAAGCCCCAGTTCTTCTTGAAGGCATAGGGCCCGGTGCCCTGCTTGCTGCGGCCGTAGTCGAAGACCTTGAGGCCGCGGGCGCAGGCCCGGCGCATCAGCTCCCAGTACTTGAAATCGTTCGCCGCCAGGTCGCGCGCCGCCTCGTCGTCACCGGCGTAATAAGGCAGGCATTCGTCGCGGAAGTAGAAGGTCAGCACGGTGGACAGCGGCTTGCCGTCGGGGGCGGTGACGGTCAGCACCTCGGCGTCGGGGCCGAACTCGTCGAGCAGGGACTGGAAGTATTTCTTCGGCATGGCCGGCGTGCCGTGGCGGTGCACGTTGTCGGCGTAGAGGTCGAAGAAGCGGTCGACGTTGGCGTCGATCTCCGCCCTCAGCTCGTTCTTGATGCCCTTGCGCACCATGGCCCGCTGCTTGCGCGGGATGGCCAGCATGTTGGCCTCCTCGTCGGCCAGGATCTCCTTGCGGAAGGTGACGTAGAGGTCCTGACGCGGCCAGTCGGCGTGGCGGGTGGGGCCGAGGTTGCGGTATTCGAGGTGCTCGGCGCCCTGCCCTCGCGCAATCTTCTCGGCCTCGGCTTCCAGCGCCGCGGCGGCCTCATCGTTCAGCGCGGCGACACCGCCGTAGACGCCGAAAGGCAGGCTGGACACCGAGTGGCCAAACAGCCGGCTCTTGACCTCGGCCAGGGGCAGCACGCCCTCGATGACGCCGTCACGCTCGGCATAGAGGAAAAAGCCCTTGTGGCCGAACACGTTCTCGATGATGCGCAGCCAGCCGCTGCGATGGAAGAAGGTCGACTGGGGGTGAGCGAAGACGAACTCGTCCCAGCGCGCGGACAAGGCTTTGTCTTGCGCGGCCAGGCGCGCAATGCGAAGGGCGTCCGGCATTCAGGCGCTCTGGGGTTCGGCTTGGGCGCCCACGCCACGGCCGAGGAAGATCTCGTCCATCCGGCCCCAGCGGAAATCACCTAGCAGGCGCGCGATGCGGTCGTGGGTGCGCGGGATGTTGACGTAGTGGCGGAAGCGCGTCTTGGCGTTGATGCCAGGGATGCGCGGCTGGTCTGCGTCGATCTCCCAGGGGTGGAAGTAGAAGACCGCCGGTTCGCCGTCAATCTCGTTGACGCGGCGGATCATCCAGCGCGACAGCGCATAGGGCAGCAGGCGGAAATAGCCGCCACCGCTGCTGGGCAGGTTGCGCGAGCCCATGCGCACGGTCGTGACGGGGATCTCGAGCAGGCCCTCGCGCACCGGGTAGGCGAAGCGCGGCGAGTCGGGCATGCCGTAGTGGTCGTGGGCGATGGGGTAGACGCTGGACGAGTAGCGGTAGCCGGCCTCGCGCAGGGTGTCGAAAGCCCAGAGGTTGCCCTTGCCGATGGAGAAGCTCGGGGCGCGATAGCCGACGACGGGCACGCCGCCCAGGTCTTCCAGCATCTTCTTGGCGCGCGTGATGTCGTCCAGGAAGGCGGTCGGGCTGAGGTCGCTGGCGCGCTCGTGGCCGTAGCCGTGGCTGGCCAGTTCATGGCCGCCGGCCACGATGGCCTTGACGACCTGCGGATAGCGTTCGGCGATCCAGCCCAGCGTGAAGAAGGTGGCCTTGACGTTCTTCTCGGCCAGCAGGGCCAGGATGCGCTCGATGTTGCGCTCGACGCGGCACTCCAGGCCGTTCCAGTCCTCGCGCTTGATGTAGGGCGCGAAGGCGGAGACCTGGAAGTAGTCTTCCACGTCGATGCTCATCGCATTGCGCAGGGCCGGGGTCTTGGTGGGCATCAGCATGATCAGGACTCCATCAATGCTGCTTCACGGCATCGACCAGCTTCTGCAGCAGAGCCAGCGTCTGCAGGTTGATGCGCTCCAGGCGCATCATGCTGCGCTCCAGGCGCTGCAACCTGTCGGTGTGGTGGTCGGCGTTCAGCGCCGCGATCTCGGTGGACAGGCCATCGACCTCGGCCACGCTGAGCTTGAGCTTGGACACGTCCAGCGCGCCGGGCGCGCTGTCCAGGGCCCCGGGGCGGCTGTCGGGCAGCTTGGCCGGCACGCTGTCCAGGGGGCTGGCGTCGCTGTGGCGCGGCGTCTCGCTTTCCTGGGCGATGTCGCGCAGCACTTCCTTCACGTCGGCCAGCGTCAGGTGGCTGCGGCCCTGCATGAAGCCCAGCAGCAGCAGGCGGTCGCACAGGCGGTTGATGCGGCGCGGGATGCCGTTGCTGGCCTTGTGGATGGCCGGGAAGGCGTCGTGGTCGAAGGTGGGTTTGCCGGTGGAGCCTGCGCACTTCAAGCGGTGCTCCATGTAGCGCTGGGTCTCGTCCTCGTCCAGCGGGCCGATGTGGCAGGTGGCCGCGACGCGCTGGCGAAACTGCTCCATCTCGGGCTTTTGCAGGATGCCGCGGAACTCGGGCTGGCCGACCAGGAAGGTCTGCAGCAGCGACTGGTTGCTGAACTGGAAGTTGGACAGCATGCGCAACTCCTCGACCGCGCGGGCGGTGAGGTTCTGCGCCTCGTCGACGATGAGCAGGCAGCGTTTGCCCTGGGTGACCTGGTTGACGAAGAAGGCTTCCAGCGTCATCAAGAGCTCGGACTTGGGCGCGTCCTTGACGCGCACGCCGAAGGCCGCGCCCACCATGCGCAGCGTGTCCTCGGCATCGAGCTGCGTCGTCACGACATTGCCGATGACGACATTGCTGCGGTTCAGGCTGTCCAGCAGGCCGCGCAGCAGCGTGGTCTTGCCGGCACCGATCTCGCCGGTGATGACGATGAAGCCGTCGTTGCGCAGCACGCCATAGTCCAGATACGCCTTGGCCCGGCGATGCTGCTTGCTGCCGTAGTAGAAGTTCGGGTCGGGGCTGAGCTGGAAGGGCTTGCTGCTCAGGCCGTAGAAGGCTTCGTACATGTCAGTGGCGCCCGGCCGCCCGCAGCCATTGACGCGCCCCCTCGGGGGGCAGCTGGCAAAGCAAGCGTGGGGGCTCTTTCATTTAGAACTGTTGGGTCAAGTTGGCGTAGGCCGCATTTTCGGTATACGGCGTGACACCTTCAGCGCGGCTGTGGCGCGCGCCGAGCTGCACGTTCAGGCGGGTGCCCAGGCGGTTGTTCCAGTTCGCCAGCAGGCTGGTCAGGTTGGAGCGCCGGTTGGCGGCGTCGCCCGACGTCTCCTGGCGCACCGCGGTCAATGAAATACCGGACACGGGCGTGAGCTGATAGCTCGCCGACAGCGAGAAGGAGCGCTGGTCCACCATCGAATTGCTGGCCAGATCGCCCTGGTTCAGCCCGTTGCCGAGGCGCCTTGTCACGGCGCGGCTGACCGTGGCCGTGATGTTGCTGCGCACCCCCTGCACCATGAAGCTCAGCATCTGGTTGCGCAGATGGCTGGGGCCGGTGGACAGGAAGCCCAGGTTGGCAGGCGCGTCGGGCGACAGGCCCAAGGCCGCCAGGGCGGCCCGCGCCTGCGCGTCGCGCTTCACCGGATCGGGCTCGGACGCGAACATCAGATAGAACAGGTCGTAGTTGGTGCGCACGCCGCCGATGGCGCCGGCATTGCCCACCTGAACGCTGCGGGAGTCCGCGAAGCGCCAGACCGAATTGCGCATGCGGTGCTCGAAAGTCAGGCCGTGGCTGTCGCCATAGGTGTGGCTCTGCCAGCTGCCGCCGATGCGGGTGCGCGGGGTGGGCGTCCATTCGGCGCTCACCCCGCCGGTGAAGCCGTTCTGGTTGTCGCGACCCTGGTAGTCGTTGCGCTCCTCGCCCACGTTGACGCTGGCGAGCCAGTCCGGGTTGGGCCGATAGTTCAGCCCCGCCATCGCCGAGCTGATGCGGTTGGTCGGCGCACTCTTGGGGCGGAACTGCTGCGTGCTGGCCTGCATATACCAGCTCAGCACCCCGGCGCTGAGCTGGGTGATGCGCAGCGTGCCGCCCGTGCCATGGCTGTCGCCGATGGCGCTCTCGCGCACCTCGGTCATCGAGAAGTTGCCGCGCAGATCCACGCTGGCCAGGCCGCCGAGCTGGCCGTGCAGCAGCGGCGAAACCGTCAACATGCCGGTCTCGCGCCGATTCGGATTGGCCAGGGCGGCATCCTGCGTCGGCGTGGACTGCAGGCCGAACGCCGACACGCTCTGCTGGCCGATGCTGGCCTGGACATCCACCAGCAAGGTGCGAGGAACGATCTCGGCATGGCCATTGGCCGTCAGCGCGTTCTGCACCCGCGACCCATAGCTGGTCTTCACATAGGTGACGCCGCTGAGGGAATAGTCCAGCGCGCCGCGCAGCGAACCGCTGTTGCTCACGATGCTGATGCCGGGAGAGATGGTCGTGATGACGGCCCCATCCTTCTCGTTGTCGTTCAGGCGCAGGTTGTCGGTCACCGTGACCGCGACGCCGATACGCGGCTGGATGGCGCCGCGACCGGCGCCGCCCCCTTCGCCCTGTTGGGCCTGGGCCGCCAGCGCACAGAGAGCGAGGGCCAGAGGCAGATGGCGCAGCTCAGGTCTGAGCCGAGTCATTGCTGCCATATCCGTAGCCGTAGCCGTATCCGTATCCGTAGCCATACCCGTAGCCATAGCCACCGGCGGCATTCGGGCTGGCCTGGTTGAGCAGCATCATCTTCACCGGGCAGTTCTCGATGGCGGCCAGGGCCTGCTGGACGGCGCTCTGCGCGGTCTTCTCGGCATGCACGACGATGACGATCTGCCCCATGTGGGAAGCCAGCACCCGCGATTCCGTCGTCAGCAGCAGCGGCGGCGAGTCGAAGATGATGATGCGGTCGGGATAGCGCTTGGCCATGTTGTCCAGCAGATGGCTCATCGAGTCGCTGGCCAGCAGTTCGGTGGCGCGCGGATGCGGCGTGCCGCTGGGCAGGATGGTCAGCTTCTCGACATTGGTGCGCAGCAGCACCTCGGACATGTCGACGCGCTCTTCCAGCACGTCGAGCAGGCCCGGTCCCTGGGGCAGGCCCAGCATGCGCAGCACCGAGGGCCGCGCCACGTCGGCGTCGACCAGCATGACGGTGTTGTCGAGCTCGGCCGCGATGCTGAGCGCCAGATTGATGGAGGTGAAGCTCTTGCCCTCGCCGGCCAGCGCACTGGTCACCATCATCAGGTTGGCGTGGTTGATCGTCGCGGCGCCCTTGCCCATGGCGTTCTTGATCAGGGGACGCTTGATGACGCGGTACTGGTCGCCGGTCTGGGAGCGCGGCGTGTGCGGCATCAGGAAGCCCTGGGCGGCCAGGGCCACGACGTCGAGTTCCACCCGCTTGGAGGACGGATGGTGGCCATCGTCCTGGAGCGTGATGCCGACATGGGGCCGAGGTGCGGCAGCCGGGGGGGCGGCCTCCACGGCGGCTGCGGCCACGACGGGTGCCGCCGGCGGCTCGACAGCGGCAGGCGGCGCGGCCTGCTCGTCGCCCGGCAGGACGACGCCCGCCTGACGCAGTTGCTCGAGCCGCTGGGCTGCTTGTTCAATCAGGCTCGTCATGTCAAACCACCTGCCGGCTCAGTTGCACAGCCAAGACCGTCAGTGCGACGGCAAACATCGCCAACAGCCCACCGGCCCCGGCCGAGAAACGGATCAGATCGACGCGCTGGCGCGCACGGTCCGCCTCCGTGACGAGACGGGTCACGACGCCCAGGATGGGCAGCTCGACACGGGCGCGCAGGTCGTTGGCATCATGGAAGACAGGGCGCAGCTGGCTGGCGGCGAAGGTCGTGAACAGACCCACGCCGAGGGCCGCGGCCATGGCGCCGGCCAGCAGCAGCAGGCGGTTGGGCGCCACCGGCTTGGGATTGGCGCGCGGCGGGTCGATGACGCGGAAGTCGGCCACGCCGGAGGCCACGTCAAGCTCGCCGGAGATGGCGGCCTGCTCGCGGCGCTGCACGAGGTCCTCATAGTTCTTCTTGTGGATCGCATAGTCGCGATTCAGCTGGGCGGCCTCGGCTTCCATCTGCGGCGCCGTCTTCAGCGCCGTCAGGGCCTGCGAATAGCGTCCCTGGTACTCGTCGACGCGCGCGCGCAGGGCGGCCACCTGGACCTCGGTCGTCGCCATGATGCGCACGAGCTCTTGCGTGGCCAGGCTGCCACCGCCCTGGCCGACCGATGCCGTCGGCACGTTCATGGCCGCCTTGCGCAGTTCGGCCTGCTCACGCTTGCGCTGCTCCTCGAGATCCTTGATGAGCTTACGCGTCGCGATGATGTCGGGGTGCTGGTCGGTATAGCGCTGCAGCAGGGCGTCGAGGTTGCGCCGCTGGTCCGCCAGGCGCGCATCGAGTTCGGGCGTGCTGACGACGGCGGTGGATTCCTGCATCAGGCTCTGCGTCGTCGTCTGCGTGCTGCCGCCGCGGGTCTTCTCGGCCTCCAGCTGGGCCTTGGCGGCGTCGCGCGCGTTGACGGCTTCACGGTACTCCAGGCGCGCGCGCTCCAGCTGGGCGCTCAGCTCCGCGATATGAGACGCGGAGTCCTTGCCATCGCCGGCCATGCTGGCCAGGTTCTTGAGGCGGAACTCCTTGAGCCGCGTCTCGGCCTCTTCCAGCTTGGTCTCGTAGGCCTTGATCTGCTCGTTGATGAAGGTCGTGGCCGTGGACGTGCCCTGGCGGGTCTGGCCCAGGCTGGATTCGACAAAGATCGACACCAGGGACTGCACGACGCGCTTGGCCGTTTCCGGATCGCTGTCGCGGTAGCCGAGCATGTAGAGGTTGTCGCGGCCGCTGCTCTGGATGGACAGGTTGCTCGTCACGGTCTCGATGGTCGCCTCCTGCTGGGCCTTGGACTGGTTCTTCAGGTCCAGGTCGGCCATGCGGACGAGCTTCTCGACATTGGGACGGCTGATCAGCGTGCGGCTCAGCATCGTCACCTGCTGCTCGACATTGGGCTGGACGGCCAGCCCGGACATCAGCGGCTTCAGGATGGACTGGGTGTCCACGAAGATGCGGGCGCTGGCCTCGTAACGGTCAGGCAGCACGAAGACCACCACCGCGCCGACGACGCCGGCCACCCAGGCGACGACCAGTCCGACCCAGCGGTACTTCCACATCCGCCGGACGATGATCAGAAGCTGAGCAATCAGCAATTCCATGGGAGACAGTCTCGGTTAAAGCTAAGGCTGGGACGGCGGGCGTGAGCCGCCGGTCCTTCAGGGATCAGAACAGGCTCTGAGGAATGATGAGGATGTCGCCCGGCCGCATCTCGACATTGGCGGACACGTCGCCGCGCTTGATCAGGTCCTTCAGACGCACCGAGTACTGCTTGTTGCCATCGGCCGTGCGCAGGATGGTCGCGCTGTTGCCGGCCGCGAAATCGGTCAGGCCGCCGACGGCGATCATCACGTCCAGCACCGTCATCTTCTGCTTGTAGGGCAGGAACTGCGGCTTGGCCGCCTCGCCGACGACGCGGATTTGCTCGCTGTAGGGGCCGATGAAGTTGGTGACGATGACGGTCACGACGGGGTCGCGAACGTATTTGCCGAGCTGCTTCTCGACCTCGCGGGCCACCTGGACCGAGGTCTTGCCCTGGACGACCATCTCATCCACCAGCGGGGCGGCGATCTTGCCGTCCGGGCGAACCGGCACCGACATCGACAGCTCGGGGTTGCGCCAGACCTGGATGTTCAGGTTGTCGCCAGCGCCGATGACGTAGCTGTAATCATCACTCGCCACAGCCGCTGGCGCCGGAGGAAAGTTCGTGCTGGCGCAGCCCGCCAGCACGCCGACGGCCATGACGGCCAGGGCGCGCGCCCAGAGCCCCGCTCCCCAAACCCGGGACACCTGCTGCGTGCCCCTTGCCGACGTCATTTGCGCATCACGGTTGTAAGAAGCGTTCAAGGCGGGTCCTCTTTGGGTCTGTTCATCGACGGCCCTTGCATTCATTGCAATCGAGAGGAACGGCAAAACCTGCCGTCGCCCCGGGCCAAAGCCTTGGAATGATGCCATAGGCCTACCCCCTGGCTGGCAACCTAAATCGGGGGCCTGCCGGGGCAGGCGCGGACTTTCACACGCTCAGTCGCGGGGGGCTTGAACCAAGTTGTAGCGACCCGGCGCGATCAGATTCTCCGGATCGAATACCGATTTCAACGCCCAGGCCGTGCGCCAGAACGGATCCTGGGCATCCACCACGTCTTCCATCATGTCGGCCCGGGCCCGATACACCTCCAGGCCACGGCTGCGTAAATATTCCCGGAGTGCCCGCGCGCAGGCCTGCGCGTTCGCGGTCGCCGCCGCATCGCTGCGGTCAAACAACAGATTGGCCACCGCCACCAGCGAGGTCGTCGTCTCGATATTCAGGGTGATATAGAGCTCATGGCTGAAACCCGCGGCCACCGATTTCATGCCCTCGACCACGCCGACCACCGCAGCCCCATCGGTTGGCAGCGCGGGGTTGATGAATATCAAGCCGCAGCGCGAGGCGTCCAATTCCCGACCCGGCGATTGCGGCTGGCCATAACGCCAAAGCAGATTGGTGATCGCGGCGTCGGTAGGCCGCCCGTCCGCCAAACCCTGCAAGGGCCGTATGGCGGCAATCGCCGCGGCATTGGCGCGCGCCCAGCCCCAGATATTGCGCAACGGGTCCAGCAAACGAAAACCGGCCGCCAGCTTGGCGTCATCCACCACGGTCAGTTTCGCAATCCCTCCGAGCACCCGCCTGACTTCGGCAATCGCCGCCCTCACCTGGCCGGCACTGCCCGCCACGCCTCCCAGGCTGGTCCATTCATAGGGCGCCACCGTTGCCAGCGCCCGGTCGGCCTCGGCCGCCAGATCCGAGCCCGCCAGGTCGCAGCGCGTTCGCAGGTAGTCGCTGATCCCGGACATCATGCTGGCCCGCGTGCGGGCCTGGTTGCCGACGTGGGTCACGCCACTCATGACACCCAGGCGCTTCAGCAACGCCAGTCCATCCAGGAACTCGCCTAACTTCGAGACATCGCGCAAGGCCAGCGACACCGCCACCGATCGTGCCGGCCGCGGCAGCAGCTTCAGGCAGGCGCTGGTGACGATGCCGTAGTTACCCTGGAAAAACAGGCCGTCCAGCATGGGCCCGAGCCCATAGGGATGGGCGTGCGCCAGCGGCGAATCCTCTCCGAGGCGGCGAAAACCGGTGCGCAGCAGTTCACCACGCCCCGTCACGACCTCCAGCCCGAAAACATCCTCCCGCCGCGGCCCCAGATAGCCCACGCCGCGATCCAGCGCATTGCCGAGGATGCTGGTATCGGGCGACGAGCCCGTCACATTGAAACTCAGCCCCGGGCAGGACCGGCTCAGGAACTCGTGCAACTGCCGCTGCGTCACGCCCGGCTCGATGACGGCCACCGGATTCGCCTCGGAAATCTCCGCCGCGTTCAGGATGCGGTTCATGCCACTCAGGTCGAGCAGCGCCGCGCCGGCCTGTGGCGGCGTGGCCGAACCGTAGCCCCAATTCAACCCGGTCGAGATCGGATAGAGGGCGCGCCGCTGTTGCCGCGCCAGCCTCACGCAGGCCAGCACCTCGTCGACATTCGTGGCATGCCAGCAGTCCAGCTCGCCCCGATCCCAGCCCGTCACATTGGCGGAATTTCGCCGGCTTGCCCCATGTTCACCCTCAGCCATCAGCATCCACCTCCCCATGACACCCGCCCAACCGGGTGTCGGCGGACTTTACAGCGACCACCCGGCGACTCCGAAATGACCGGCAATACGTCACCCAGAAGCACCGCAAGTCATTGTTTTTAAAGGACAACCCTCGACGCGCGGCAAAGCTGGCACGCGACCTGCTTAATACCCATCGTCCGGGGCCGCGCCCCCACCTCTAGCAAGTGAATCAAGGAGATTCAAATGAGCAAGACCCTGAAGACGCTGGTTGCTGCAGCGGCCCTCGCAGTGGCAGGCGTTGCTTCCGCAACCCCCATCGTCGGCATCGCCAACCTGACCATCGGTCAGGTCATCGTCACCAACGGCAACATCGACTGGAACAACGACCCGCTGAACATCGACCCGCCGCCGAACGGCGCCACGTCGACCAGCGGCGACTTCGCCGTCATCAACCTGCGCACCGGCTCTTTCCTGGGCGTTCCGGTCCTGAGCGCCGGCACCATCCGTGACATGGCCAACCCCGTCGTCCTGCCGGGCGAAACGGGCAATGCCTTCGCCATGGGCGTGCTGACGAACTACAGCAACTTCCTGAAGTTCGCCGCCAAGCCGAACTGGATCTTCGACGCCACCTTCCTGGTCCCCGGCCTGGGCGCTTCGCCCTTCACCGTGTCCCAAGTCGGCCCGAACGTCTCCGTCACCATGACCGTCCTGGGCAACGCCTGCGATGACACGTCTGGCGTGGTTGGCGTCTGCGACGCTTCCGACGACAAGACCAAGTGGACCGGCATTTTCAGCGCCCAGTACACCAACACCAACGTGGCTGCCCTGTCGGCAATCATCCTGGGTGGTGGCGCTCTGGACAACAACTCCTGGTCCGGCACCATCGAAGCCAGCCGCATCCCCGAGCCGGCATCGCTGGCCCTGGTTGGCCTGGCCATCGCCGGTCTGGGCGTTGCCAGCCGCCGCCGCGCTGCCAAGTAAATTCTCGGAATCTGGCGCGCAAGCGCCAGCCTGAGCAGAGCGCCCCGCCATGCGGGGCGTTTTTCATTGCGGGTCGGGATTTGTTGGATTGGGCTCCCAGCGCCACAAGGGGCTGCTGTGCAAGCGATGGCTCAGCGAGGGCGTGACGCAGCGCCTGCCGACAGAGCGGCGCCCAGCAGTGTCGCGGCGTCCCGTGCTGGAACGGCATAGCTGATGCCGCTGGGGGCACTGAGCGCGGATTCCCGCGTGCCCTTCACCAGCACCATGCTGACCACGCCGACCACCTCGCCGGACTCCAGATCCAGCACCGGACCACCACTGTTGCCCGGGTAGGCGGTTGCATCCAACTGCAGGACCTCGAAGCTCCCCTCGCGCAACTGCCTGACCGCTCGTTCGCTCAAGCCTTGCGGGCCGGCCGCTGGCGGCACGATGGCCGTGCGCGCCGACACGATGCCGCGGTGAGTGACATGCGAATACCCCAGCACCCCGCCGATCGGGAAGCCGATCAGCGCAATCGCCGTGCCCTCGCGCACCTCGGCAGTCGACAGACGCAAAGCGGGGGCCGCCGGCGCATCGAAGCTCAGCACGGCGAGGTCGCGCGGCTTGTCCATGGCCACCAGCCTGGCACTGCGCAACTGCCATTGCTGCTCGGGCGTCCAGACCTGGATGGCGATACTGCGCTCGCGGTCGATGCGATCGGGCGCCTCGGAGGGAATCACATGCGCATTGGTGATGATGTGGCGCCCGTCCGCGACGACAAAGCCGGTGCCGCGAAAACCAAAGCGCGGGTTGTCCATCAGGCCATAGCTGCCCACCAGCACGACGGAGCGCTTGGCGCGCGCAACCAGATCGGGCAGAGGCTCGGCGCCAAGGCCGCCGGCGCAGCAGGCCAGCGCTGCCGTCGTCACCAGCAGACGGCGACGCTCAGGATTCACAGGTCTCCTGCGACATGCTCGGTTTCCAGCGCGCTGACGGCACGGCGCCAGACCTCATCGGCCTCGTCCACCCGGAAACCATAGAACTCGCCGGTGTCGGCATGGTGATGGCGCATCACCCTGACGTCCAGCGTGGCCTTGTCCTGCACGCCCAGTTCCACCCAGACGGCGCCTTCCGCGCCCACCGGGATGTCCAGCTTGGACTGGGCCTGGAAGCCCGACAGCGAGATCTCGATGACGGTCATCACGATGGATCGCTCGCCGCCCTCGACGCGCACGCGCAGCTCGGCCGGGCAGCGCAGCGAGAAGCGCTGGTGCCGCCGCATCGGATGGAAGCCCGTGAGGGAGCCCCTCATCATGGGCAGAACGGCGCGGAACTCGGGCTGGTCGTAGATGGACCACAGCAAGGCCTTGCGGCGGTCATCCAGCTCCTCGAAGACCTTGCTGCGCTGGTTGAAGAAGTAGTCGAGGATGGGCGGCGTCAGGACCGGATCGTTGGTCGTGAAGTAGCGGCGCTTGGGCAGCTTGATGTGCGGCAGGCGCAGCTGGACGAAATAGTTGTGGAGGTTCTTGCGGTCCTTGCGCTTGCCGTAGACGCGCCGGAAGATCTCCTTCGCCACCGGCAGGTCCAGCGTCGCGCCGACGGCCGGCGCGCCGTTCGCGAAGTCGTAGTTGTCCACGACGGTCTCCTGCAGCCGCTCAAAAAACAGCAGGGACTCGTAGAGCTCGATCTTGTCGGGGTTGACCGCGATGACGAGGTGGCGCGTATCGAAGTACTCGGTGCAGTACTCGTACATGAACTTCATCAGCGGGAACAGGATGGCGCCGCCAGTCTTGCGGAAGTCCGGGTGCACGGCCAGCGCCGAGATCTCGGCGATCTGGCCTTGCTTGGCCCGCACGTCGCTCAGGTCGAAGACGGACTGCAGCGGGAAGCCGAACACCCCCTCGCGGATCATCGACATGGTGCCCACGACACGGCCGTCGTACTTGGCGCACAGCGTCGTCGTCGTCGGCAGCGCGTGGTACATGGTGACACGCAGGCCGGATGGCGACGGCTTCATGAAGCCGCTGGCGACATAGGCGTCGTGCAGGATGCGGAAGCAGTCTTCCAGCTCCTCCTGGGTCTCCGCCACCTTGAGCTCCAGCCGCGGATCGGGCGCGGGATCGCAATCGATCATGGCCCGGTAGATGCTGAAGCGCGTGTGCTGCGGCAGCCAGGAGAATGCCTTGCGCATCGCCTGGTGGAACCGCTTTCGGAAACTCGCTTGCTTGATCTGCATGCCGGTCGATTCTCGGAAGTTGACGGCGCCCTTCAGCCACCGCCGGCCAGGCCCCTCAGAGAGAGGCCAGGAGCTTTTTGACCTCTTCCTGCTGCGTGAAATTGCCACCCAGGGCCGACAGACGCTGCAACTCGGTACGCGCTTCCGTCTTCTGGCCGTTCTTGATCAGGTATTGCGCCAGGTGCAGCCTGTGCATGGGCTGCTCGGGGTTCAATTCCACCGCCCGCTTCTGCAGAGACAGGGCCTTGTCCAGGTGGCCGGTCGCGGCCTGAATCTCCGCCGCAGTATCGATCACGGCCGGGGTGTTCGGGGCGAGCGCCAGCGCTTTCTCGACCATGTCAAGGGCACCCGGCTTGCCGCCGCGGTGCAGCAGCCAGCCCAGGTTGTTCAGCGCGATGGGATTGCCCGGCTGGGCAGCGACGACCTTGCGGTAGCGCAACTCGGCCCGCTCGAAGTCCTGGCGCGCCATGGCCTGGTCGCCCAGGTAGAAATTGAACAGGGCCGAATCACCCTGCTTGGCCAGCACGGCGGCTTCCAGCTTGTCGGCTTCCGCGGCCAGCCCCCCGCTGAGCAGAGCGCGGTGCAGCTTGATCGCCGTGTCTTCGGCAGGCCGCTTGGCATAGCTCGTCCGCAGGGCGGCGATGGCCGCGGGCCATTTGCCCTGGGACGCCAGCAGATCGCCTTCGAAGGTCCAGCCCTGCGGCTCGTCGGGCAGCTGGGTCTGGACGGTCTTGGCCAGTGCCAGGGCTTCGGCGGACTTCCCCGTGCGCGACAGGAGCGTGATCAGGCGCACCTGGGCAGGCAGGTGATCGGGCTTCATCGCCAGCACCTTGCGCAGCTGCACGATGGCCGCCGGGATGTCCTTGCGCGCTTCATGCAGCTCTTCCATGCGCATCAGCGGCTGGACGGCGTTGGGCTGCAGGGTCGCCATCTTGCTGAAGGACTGGGCCGCCTGGTTGTAGTTGCCGGTCGCCGACTCGGCGACGCCCAGGGCCTCGTGCAGGAAGGGGTTGTCCGGGAAACGGCTGACTCCCTCGTTGGCGGCCTGGAGGGCTCCCTTGGCATCGCCGATCTCCAGCAGATGCGAGACCAGGCCAAGGCGGGGGGCCTCGACCTCGGGGAAGCGCCGGATGGCGGCCTCGAGCGCCGTACGCGTCTCGTCGGCCTTGGCGCCGTTGCGGACCTTGGCCGAGATCATGCCCATCAGGGCCTGCACGGACTGCGGGTCCGCAGCCACCACCTTTTCGTAGCGGCCGACAGCCGCGGCCAGCTTGCCTTCCTCGTAGTCCATGGCGGCCAGCGCGGTGGCCGCCGGCAGATAAGCCGCCGAGCGCCGCGCGGCCTCCTCGTAGCCGGCGCGTGCCTTGTCCCGATGCCCGCGCAATTGTTCGATGCGTCCGCGCAGGAAGGCGGCGATCGGCTTGCCCGGCTGCTTCTTCTCGATGCCGTCGACCACGGCCAGCGACTCATCCAGCCGGTTGGCACGCAGATGCGCCATCGCCATGACGACATCGGGCTCCAGGCTGGGGTTGGATTCGGCAAGCACCTTCAGCTCGGCCATGCCCTTCTCGCCGCGGCCCTCGCTGAGGTCGGCCAGGGCCAGCGCCGTGCGGCCGCGCGTGTCGTCCGGGTTGATCTTGACCGACTTGGCATACATACGCTTGGCGGCCTCGCCATTGCCCATCTGCAGATAGGCATCAGCGGCGACGGAATAGACATCCGCGGGGGCGGGGTTGTCGTTGTCCAGCAGCGGCTGCACGAAGCTCAGCGCCTTGCGCGGGTCACCCGCACGCAGCTGGGCGCGCGCCATCAGCACGCGCACCGTGTTCGGCGTGGGGGAGTTGGGCAGGGCCTTGCCCAGGTGGGCGACAGCCTGAGCGTAGCCGCCGCGCTCGTATTCGATCATGCCGGCCAGCTGCAGGAAGCGCGGGTTCTGCGGCGCCACCTTGAGCAGCTGCTGCGACATCTCGAAGGCATTCTTCATGTCGCGCTTCTCGAAGGCCAGCACGGTCTTGAAGTAGCGCCCCTGCAGGCCGCCGGGCTGGACCTTCTCCAGATCGTCGAGCTGCTTCTGCATGCCGTCGAAATCACGCTGGCGCAGCAGCAGCTGGATGACGCCCAGATGTGCGTGCATGTCGGCCTTGTCGAGCTTCAGCGCCTCCCGGTAGGCCGCCATGACGTCGGCAGGCTCACTGCCCGAAGACTGCAGCAGATCCGCCTTGGCGACCCAGGGGCGGCTGGACTCCGGATGGGCCTTCAGCGTCTGCTCGACCTGAGCCAGGGCGCCGGTCTTGTCGCCTGAGACCTGCAGCAGCTGGGCGATCGCCAGCTGTGCCACGACGTTCTTCGGGTCGGCCTTCAAGGCGGCTTCGGCCGCTGCACGCGCCTGGACGAACTTGCCCTTGCTGCCATAGGCGATGGCCAGCGCGGCCTTGAGCTCGGCCTGGCGTTGCGGGACGCGGAGTTCGACATCGGCGTATTCGGCGATGAACTTGTCGTTCTCGCCACGCAGGATCAGCGTGGCGGCCATGACCGGCACCAGTTCGTCGCTGCTGAAACCAGCATCGCGCGCCTTGCTGAGCTCGAGCCAGGCGCCTTGCACGTCGCCCGTTTCAATCAGGGCCTTGCCGAGCAGGAAGCGCGCCTCGAGATTGCTCGAGTCCTTCTGCAGCGCATTCTTGAAGTCGATCGCGGCGGCCTTGTATTCCTTCTTCTCCATGCGCGCCTTGCCGGACGCGACGAGCTGGGGAGCCCCCTCGTCGAAGCATCCCGTCAGCGCGACGGAAGCTGCCAGCAGCACGCCGGCCAGGCGGATCGGCCTCAGGTTGTTGTTCTTCGTCATTTGATCTGCAACCGGTTCATCATGTCGTAAAGGGTCGGGCGGCTGATACCTAACAATTCGGCCGCGCGGACGATGTTGCCATCGGTGCGCGCGAGTGCGGTGATGAGGGCCTGGCGCTCGGCGTTCTCGCGCACGGTGCGCAGGTCCAGCGTCGCGCTGTCGTCGGTCGGCTCGGGCGCTGCCCGCAGGCTCAGGTCGAGCGCCGTGATGCGGTCTTCCTCGCACATGATGACGGCACGCTTGAGCATGTTCTGCAGCTCGCGCACATTGCCGGGCCAGCGATGGACCTCCAGCGCCCGCACGGCATCGTCGGCCAGCGTGGGCACCGGGCGGCGCATCTCGGTCGCGAAGCGGCGCGCGAAGGCGTGGGACAGCAGCACCGGGTCGCCCAGGCGCTCGCGCAGCGGCGGGATCTCGACGACGATCTCGGCGAGGCGGTAAAAGAGGTCTTCGCGGAAACGGCCGTCGGCGATGCGGGCCTTCAGGTCCTGGTGGGTCGCCCCGACGACGCGCACGTCGATCGGGATCTCCTGGCGGCCGCCGACGCGCTCGATGACCCGCTCCTGCAGGAAGCGCAGCAGCTTGGCCTGCAAGGGCATGGGCAGGTCGCCGATCTCGTCGAGCATCAGCGTGCCGCCATTGGCCGTCTCGATCTTGCCCAGCGTGGACTTGGTCGCGCCCGTGAAGGCGCCCTTCTCGTAACCGAAGAGCTCGCTCTCCAGCAGCGTCTCGGGGATGGCCGCGCAATTGATGGCGACGAAGCGGCCCTTGCGCTTGGAGGCGTCGTGCAGGCCCTGGGCCAGCACCTCCTTGCCGGTGCCGCTTTCACCGAGCAGCAGCACGGTGGCGTCGCTCGGCGCCACTTTCTCGATCATGCGGCAGACGCGCTGCATGCCCGGGTCGCGCGTGATCAGGCCGGAGAAGACATCGCTGCTCTGCTGCATCTGCAGGCGGCGGTTCTCCTGCTGCAGCTCGTAGAGGCGGTAGGCGCGCTCGACGGTCAGGCTGAGCACGTCGGGATCGACGGGCTTGGCGAGGAAGTCATAGGCGCCCATGCGGATGGCACGCAGGGCGTTGTCCTGGTCGTTCTGGCCGGTCAGCACGATGACCTTCACGCCGGGGTCGAGCTCGAGCAGCTTCTCCAGGCATTTGAAGCCCTCGGAGACCGAATCGCGGTCGGGCGGCAGGCCCAGGTCCATCGTGACGACGGCGGGGCTGTGGCGGCGGAACTGCAGCACGGCGCTGGCGACGTCATCGGCCGTGACCGATTCGAAGCGGTCCAGCGACCACTTGAGCTGCTTCTGCAGGGCCAGATCGTCCTCGACGATCAGCAGCGTCGCGTGGCGGGGCGTGCTCATTGAACGTCCAGTGCCGTCAAGGGCGCGTCCGCTTGCGCATGGAACAGCGGGAGGAGCAGGGTCACGGTGGTGCCCCGGTTCAATTCACTCTGCACGCTGATCTTGCCTCCCAGTTCCTGTACGTATTGATAGCTCTCGTGGGCGCCTATGCCCATGCCGCTGGCCTTGGTGGTCTGGAACGGCTTGAAGAGTCGATTCTGAATGAAATCCTCGCTCATCCCGCAGCCGCTGTCCTCCACGCGAACGCGGGCCTGGCTGCCCTGGGCATCCAACGTCAGACGGACGAAGCCGCCGGCGGGCGTCGCATCGAAGGCGTTCTGCACCACATGGCCGAGCACACGCTCGACACGCTCGGCATGGCCGCGCGTGCTGACGCCGGGCTGCAGGTCCAGCTCGAGCACCCTGCCCTTGCTGGACGCCGCGGCGGCGAGGCCCTTGGCGATCTGCTCCAGGTCGACGCCGCTGGTCACGCCATGCGGCTTGTCGCCTTCGCGCAGCTGCAGCATCAACTGGCGCATCTTCTCCAGCGAGTTCTCCACGGTGTCCAGCATGTCCTGCTGGAACTCGGGGTTGTCGCGCAGGCGCTTGGCATTCTTCATCATCAGCGACAGCTGGGTGACGATGTTCTTCAGGTCGTGCACGACGAAGGCCGACATGCGGTTGAAGGCGTCGAACTTGCGCGCCTCCAGCAGAGCCTCGGTGGCCTGGGCCTGGTCCAGATAGCCGGATGCCTGGCTGGCGGCCGTGCGCAGCAGGTCGCGCACCTCCCAGTTCAGCTCGACGACCGCGCGCGGCCGCCCCAGCACGGCAAAGCCGATCAGGGCCTCGCGCACCAGCAGGGGCACGAGCAGCCAGCAGCGTGGCTCCTCGGCCAGCCAGGCGGGGAGTTCCAGGCCCGGATAGGCCTCGGGCCGTTCACGGCAGTCATCCAGGTCGACGATCCAGGCACGCTCGCGCCAGAAGCTCGCCAGCGGGCCATCGCGGGCTTCTGTGCCCGCCTGCGCCGGCAGGTTCCAGCGCGCGGCCTGCGTGAAGTCGCCGCCCGCGGCGCGCTGCAGCCACAGCATGCCGCTCGGGCTTTCCACCAGATTCGCCAGCGCCCGCACGACGGTTTCCGCCGTGTGCTGGGCTTCGGCACTGCCGGACAGCAGCTGCGTGAAGCGCAGCCACTCCTCGCGGTAGTCGTAGCGGTAGCTGAAGAAGTTCTTGCTGATGTAGACGCGCAGGCGCGAGCGCATCGAGCCCGAGGCGATCAGCAGCGTCAGCGCCACCAGCGCGACAAAGACCAGGGCCACGGACAGAGCCCGCCCCCACTGGCCGCCGGTGTAGCGCACGTAGTAGCCGACGCCGGCCACCACCAGCAGATAGGCGCCCACCAGCAGCAGGGTCGCCGAGTGGAAGACCGCGGCGCGCGACACATGCAGCTTGCCGAGCCAGTCGGCATGGCGGCGCGAAGCGACATAGAGCAGCGGCACCGCGGCCGCATGGACCAGGGAGCGCACGCTGATGGCATCGCCATCGAAGCGCTGGAACAGCGCGGCCTGCGAGCCGATGAAGAGGTCGAAGACGAAGATGGCGCCCAGGCCCAGGCAGACCGGCTTGGCATTCCAGCGCGCGTCGGCCGTGGCATTGCGCAGCATCTGCTCGACCAGCACCAGGCCGAGCACGGCAAGGCCCAGCGCTGCGAAGGCCTGCGGCCGTGCCAGGGTCTCGGGCGGCACCGTCTCGCCGAGCAGGATCAGCACCAGCTGCACCAGCATCGCGCCCACCACGACGGGGCGCATCCATCCCAGCCCGCCACCCCGGCGCGGCGCCGGCAGCAGCATCAGCATGAAGGTGAACCAGAGCGCGAAACGCAGCAGATCCAGGGTCGGGACGACCCAGGTCGGCAGGCGATCGGACCAATGCCGCGCTCCGTCCACCAGGGCCACGCCCGCCCACACCGAACTGGCCGCCAGGGCCGCCATGAAGACGACGGCGAGCAGGGAGACCGGCAGGTTGCCGCGCCACAGCCGATGCGCGAAATAGAGCGCAAACAGCCCATAGGCCGCGCAACAGATCAGGTCGCCAAGGCTGCTCAAGGACAGAAAGGGTGCGAGCGCCTCAACCATGGCGCCAGGGGCAGAGTCCAGATCGGCAGCGAGAGACATGCGTCATTCAAGCATGCCCCAGGCCATCGGGCATCGGCGCTTACGCCGAAGCGCCGTCGCGCTCAGCGCGCGCCCTTGCCGGTCAGCACCACCGCCACGGTTTCCAGCATGATCAGCAGATCCAGGAAGAGGGAGTGGTTCTTGACGTAGTACAGGTCGTACTGCAGCTTCTCGACCGAGTCTTCGATGGTCGAGCCGTACTCATAGCGCACCTGGGCCCAGCCGGTGACACCCGGCTTCACGCTGTGGCGCACGGCGTAGTACGGAATCTTGCTGATCAGGTCGTCGACGAAGAACTGGCGCTCCGGGCGCGGGCCGACCATGCTCATCTCGCCGACCAGCACATTGAAGAGCTGGGGCAGCTCGTCGATGCGCACCTTGCGGATAAAGCGGCCGACGCGCGTCACGCGGTCGTCGTTCTTGGTGGCCCAGCGCGGCTTGCCATCCTTCTCGGCATCCGTGCGCATGCTGCGGAACTTGATGACGCTGAAGGGCACGCCGTTCAGGCCGACGCGCTCCTGGCGATACAGGACCGGACCGCGCGATTCGAAGACGATGGCCAGGGCCGTGACCAGCATGATGGGCCAGGTCACCGCCAGGATCAGCGCCGCGAAGATCACGTCACAGACGCGCTTGACCGCCGCGCGCAGCATGCCCTGGCTGAAGCCGTCGCCAAACACCAGCCAGCCGGCGTTGACATGCTTGATGTTGATCTGCGCCAGCGTCTTCTCGAAATGGGTGGCGATGTCCACCACGCGCACGCCAGCCAGCTTGCAGTCCAGCAGCTGGCGCAGGGGCATGCTGCCGCCGCGACGCTCGCTGAGGGCCACGACGATCTCGTCCACGTTGTGCTTCAGCGCGGCTTCGGTCAGGTTGGCGCCGTCATTGATGATCTCGCCGCGCGGGACCTCGGGGTTCTCTTCGTTCGGGCCGGCGTAGAAGCCGACGATCTGGGCATGCGGATCAGAGGCGCGCAGCGTATTGCCGACCGTGCGGGCCGCCACGCCGGTACCGAAGATCAGGATGCGGCTGCGCATGCGCGCCTGGGTGCCCGAATGGGCCGCATAGACGCGGTGGACCATCACCGCGGCAACCGCCGCCATGGCCACCAGGGTCAGCAGATCGCGATGGCTGGTGTTGGACGGCACCAGGCTGAAGATGGCATAGGCCAGCGGCAGGCCGAACAGCAGGCCGAAAAGCGCGCGAGCGCAGGACTCGGTGACCGAGCGGTTGTGAACGTGCTGGTAGAAGCCCGTTGCCGAATTGATGACGAACATGCAGCCGGCCAGAGACAGGCCGTGCGAAGCCGCGAAGGGCAGGACGGTCTGCGCCGACTCGCCTTGGCTGAGCACGACGGCGATGACGGCAAAAACAATCAGGCCGAGGTCGAAGAAGACCTGAAGCAAGGTCTGCTTGTGCAGGTAATGGTTGAATATTCGAATCATTTTCATCCCCGATCACTACTACCTGGCGCTTGCCGCATCTGCATTTCGATCAACGAAACTCGAATCAAATATCGATATTCCATTCACCCCAGTGCGGTGGCCGCTGTCGCATCGCCGACTTGACGCCGGCCCGGACCGCGCGTCCCCTGGGGGACCGCCTGGCAGGCCCTGGATTGCCCTTTTGGCCTCACGCCGCAACGGCCATATCCGACCTGCCCTTGATCGCGCCGGCATCATGCCTCTCGCACCCGGGCTTGAAAGCCCCCCGTTTGGAGGGTGCTTGCCCCTTGAATCCGCGTCCTGGGACAGGCTGCCCGCGACGGTCATTTTCACAACGGGCGGCAGTAGAACCGAAAGCCGGCGACAGCACCATGACGACGGCGGCGACGGCCCCTCAAAGCGTGCGAAACGCACACGGCCTGCTTTGAAATTCCGTGAAACCGTTTATCAAGGGTCGAGCGTTCGCAACGGACCCGGTTTACCCCTGCAAATAATGCGGCGAATCCACTGACAGGCAGTATTCACGAAACCGCCGAAACCTGTCGCAGCCGCCCTGCATTTGTCGTCCTGGGTTTGCTCATTCCCAAAAACCGGGCCACAAAAGGAATGAGCCCGCCAGAGGCGGGCCCATGATCGAGAAAGAACGCCCGCCGCGGCGGGCGCTCCCAGCTCAAGACTGGATCAGCGCTTGACCGCGATCTGCTCGCGGGCGCCACCCTTGTAGGTGAACAGCGTCAGGGCGCCGTTCTTGATGTCGCCCTTGTCGTCGAAGGCGATGGTGCCGGTCACGCCCTTGTAGCCGGCGGTCTTGGCCAGCACGGGCAGGTACTTGGCGGGGTCCGCGGAACCAGCCTTGGCCATGGCGGCAGCCATCACGTTGACGGCGTCATACACATAAGGTGCGTAGATCTGGACGTCGACGTTGAACTTGGACTTGAACTTCGCCTTGAAGTCGTCCATGCCCTTCTTGGCTTCGCCTTCGACGCCACCGGCTTCGGCGCAGACGACCTGGCCGTCACCCATGGTGCCGGCAGCCAGCTTGGGCAGTTCGCCCGTGCAGATGCCGTCGCCACCCAGGAACTTGGCTTCGATGCCGAGCTGCTTCATCTGGCGCAGCATCGGGCCGGCCACGGCGTCCATGCCGCCGAAGAAGACGACGTCGGGCTTCTTGCCCTTCAGGGAGGTCAGGATGGCGGTGAAGTCCGTGGCCTTGTCGTTGGTGAACTCACGGCCGACGATCTTGCCGCCCGCGCCCTTGACGCCCTTTTCGAACTCGTCGGCAACGCCCTGGCCGTAAGCGGTACGGTCATCGATGACGGCGATGGACTTGCCCTTCAGGTCCGTGGCGGCGTAGCGGCCCAGCGTACCGCCCAGGTGCACGTCGTCAGCCACGACGCGGAAGGTCGTCTTGTAGCCGTTGCGGGTGAACTTGGGGTTGGTGGCGGACGGCGAGATCTGGGGGATGCCAGCGTCGCTGTAGACCTTGGAGGCCGGGATGGAGGTGCCCGAATTCAGGTGACCCACGACGCCATTGACCTTCGAGTCAACCAGCTTCTGGGCAGCGGCGGTGCCTTGCTTCGGATCGCCGGCGTCGTCTTCGGCCAGCAGTTCGAACTTGGCCTTCTTGCCACCGATCATGACGCCCTTGGCGTTCAGTTCCTCGATGGCCAGGCGGGCGCCCAACTCATTGTCCTTGCCCAGGTGGGCGATGGCGCCGCTGGTCGGGCCGACGTGACCGATCTTGACCACCAGATCCTGAGACATTGCGGCACCGCTGAGCAGCGCTGCCACTGCACCGACCACCACATTCAATTTGACTTGCATGGATCAACTCCGGTTTGAAATGGAAAGGAACAAACAGACTGAGAACTGTTGATTTTTCAACCAATTGAACATACCCCAAATCCGGGGGGCTCTCATTCGGGAAAGCGTGGACGCAGCGTTGTCAACCCGCCGCTGAAAAGTGGTCCAGCCTGGCACCGGCCTGCTGATAGACGCGATAGCGAGCACGCCCGGCTTGAACGCGCTCGGGCGCCTGGCCGATGACCTCCAACACGCGTTCAAATGCAAGCGCGTCCGAGGGCATGTCATCGCGCAGGTTCAGCAGCAGGCCGCGGTGCGGCAGCCGCGCCGCGTCCTCCACCAGAAGGACCTCGCCCGGCGCCGGCGGCGTGGCGCCGTCCCAACGCCGATGCGGGATGAACTCGGTGGCGTCAAAGCTCCACAGCAACTCGTCTAGACGAGTTGCATGGCCGCCCCCCACGCAGACGCCCACCGGCTTGCCCGACGCGAGGGCGCGACGGATCAGACGGCAGGCATAGCCCAGGGGGTCGGCCGCGTCGCTATAAAAGCTGACCTGGACGGTCACTGCTTACTTGGCGTGGCTCAACACGAAGTGCGTCAGCAGGCCCACCGGCCGGCCGGTCGCGCCCTTGGCGGCGCCGCCCTTCCAGGCCGTGCCGGCGATGTCCAGATGGCCCCAGCGGTACTTGCTGGCAAAGCGCTGCAGGAACTTGGCTGCCGTGATGGAGCCGCCCGCACGGCCAGCGATGTTGGGCACGTCGGCGAAATTGCTCTTCAGGCCTTCCGCATATTCGTCATCCAGGGGCATGCGCCAGCAGGGGTCGAGGGCCGCGTCGCCCGCCGCGGTCAGCGAGGCGGCGAGTTCGTCGTCGCTGGCATACATGCCGCTGCGCACGCCGCCCAGGGCGATGACGCAGGCGCCGGTCAGCGTGGCGACGTCGACGACGACGGCCGGCTTGAAGCGTTCGGCATAGGTCAGCGCATCGCACAGGATCAGCCGGCCTTCTGCGTCGGTGTTCAGGATCTCGATGGTCTGGCCCGACATCGACGTGACAACGTCGCCCGGCTTGACGGCACGGCCGCTGGGCATGTTCTCGCAGGCGGCGACGATCATGACGAGGTTGAGCTTGGGCTTGAGTTCGGCCACGGCGCGCAGCGTGCCGATGACGCTGGCGGCGCCGCCCATGTCGAACTTCATCTCGTCCATCTCGGCACCCGGCTTCAGCGAGATGCCACCGGTGTCGAAGGTGATGCCCTTGCCGACGAGGACGATGGGCGCCACGGTCTTGGCGGCGCCTTCGTAGCGGGCCACGATGAAGCGCAGCGGCTCGTCCGAGCCCTGGGCGACGGACAGGAAGCTGCCCATGCCCAGCTTCTCGACGGCCTTCTTGTCCAGCACCTCGACCTTCAGGCCATGCGCCTTGCCCAGGCCCTGCACGACCTCGCCGAGATAGGTCGGCGTGGCGTAGTTGGCGGGGCGGTTGGCGCATTCACGCGCCAGCTCGACGCCGGCGGCGATGGCCTCGCCACGGGCCAGGCCGGCCTTGGCCGCCTTGCCGTCGGCCTTGCCCGTCAGCAGCGCGAGCTTGGCCAGCTTGGAAGCCAGCGGCGCGCTCGGCTTGGTGTGGCGATAGAGGTAGACGGCATCGGTCGCGGTGACCGCCACCTGCTCGGCCAGGGCCTCGGCCAAGCTGGCATCGAAGCCCACGAAGGCCACGGCCGCGCTGACCGCGCCGCGCGACTTGATCTGGCCCAGGCCCGCCGCCAGCGCATTGCGCGCCGCGGCCAGCGTCGTCTTGCCGCTGGCGGCGAGGACGAGGCGAGGCGCCTTCACGCCGTCGGCCTGCGTCAGCGTCAGCGCCTGGCCGCCCTTGAGGGCGAAGTCGCCGAGCTTGATCGCAGCCTGCACATGCTTGGCAACGGCGGCATCCAGACCCTTGGGCAATGCCTCGCCGCCGATCACGACAACCAGGGCGTCCGCACCCACACCCGCGAGCCCATCGAGCTCAGCGGTTTGAATCTTGAAGTCCATAATGACTGGAAGTAGATAGAAGTGCGTTTGATGTTATTCGATTCATCCACGCGGTCGGAGTTGGCCAAGAGCTTCGGGGTCACGCTGGTGGTCATCCTGACCATCATGCTGACGCTGACCGTCATCAAGACCTTGGGCCAGGCCGCAGGCGGCAATGTCGCGCCGCAGGACGTGCTGCTGCTGATGGGCTACACGACCATCGCCCACCTGGCCACCATGCTGATCCTGTCGGTCTTCATCGCCGTCGTCCTCACGCTGGGGCGCTTCTACCGCGAATCGGAGATGACGATCTGGTTCGCGAGTGGCATCCCACTGTCGCGCTTCGTGCGGCCGGTGCTGCGCATGGCCTGGCCCGTGCTGCTGGCCGTCATCGTACTGGAGCTCGTCGTCTGGCCCTGGGGCAACCAGAACAGCGCCGAACTCAAGGACCGCTACCAGAAGCGCAGCGACCTGTCGCGCGTCGCGCCCGGCCAGTTCCAGAGCTCGCGCGACGGCAGCCGCGTCTTCTTCATCGAGCGCGACGGCGACAACGCCGCCACCGGCCGCAATGTCTTCATCCTGGCCAACCAGAACGAGCGCGAATCGGTGACGACGGCCTCGCGCGGCCAGCTCGAGATGGAAGGCGATGACCGCTTCCTCGTGCTCGACCATGGCCAGCGCAACGAGACGCAGCTGAAGACCGGCGAGAAGAGCCTGGCCCGCTTCGAGCAGTACAAGGTCATGACCGACCCCCAGGTGCTGGCCAATGCCAGCCAGCTGCCGCCCAAGGCGACGGCGACGCTGGACCTGCTGCGCCTGCCCACGCCCAAGAACCAGGGTGAACTGGCCTGGCGCTTGGGGCTTATCCTGGGCGCCGTCAACATGGCCCTGCTGGGCGTCGGCCTGGCCGCCTCCAACCCGCGCCGCGCCAACAACTGGAACCTGCTCTTCGCCCTGCTGACCTTCGTCGTCTACTTCAACCTGATCAACGTGTCGGTGTCCTGGGTCGGCAATGGCCGCACCTCGCTGCCGCGCGCCCTGGTCACCCTGCACGGCAGCGCCCTCTTCCTGGCCCTGGCCATCATCTGGCTGCGCGACAACGGCAACCGCTTCTGCCTGCGCCGTCGCACCAAGGTGGCTGCGGCATGAGAACCGTACGCCACCTTTTGTACAAGGACATCGTCGGCTCGGTGCTGCTGGTCGTGATGGCCTTCATGTCGCTGGTCTTCTTCAACGACTTCGTCGAAGAGCTGGAGCGCATGTCGCGCATCGGCGCGGGCGCCGGCAAGGCGGCCCTGCTCGCCGCGATGGAGCTGCCGGGGAACTTCTACACCCTCTTCCCCATCGCCGTGCTGATCGGCACCATCATTGCGCTGGCCCGCATGGCGCAGAACAGCGAGTTCACCATCCTGCGCACCGGCGGCCTGGGCCCGGCGCGGGCGCTGGGGCTGCTGGCCCGGCTGGCGGCCGTGTTCGCGGTGCTGACCTTCGCCGTCGGCGACTACGTGGCGCCGCAGTTCGAGCGCCAGGGCGACAACCTGCGCGCCAGCTTCAGCCGCGACGCCAACCCGGCCAAGCGCGGCGCCTGGCTGAAGGACCACCAGAAGATCGACGGCCAGGACCGCAGCTATTCGGTCAAGGTCGGCCGCGTCGGCAGCGGCGGCGACCTGGAAGACGTGCGCATCTTCGAGTTCGACGCCGAGGGCCGGCTGATGTCGCGCACCGAGGCGGAGAAGGTCGACGTCGACGGCCAGGGCACATGGCATCTGCAGGACGTGCGGCGCACGATCTGGAACCCCGGCACGGCGACGGCCAGCGGCAGCGTCGGCGACGTCGTCGTCAGCGAGCAGAAGATGGACAAGCTGGCCTGGCAGAGCTCGCTGCACGCCGGCGTCATCGCCGCGGCCGTGCTGCCGGCCATGTCCATGTCGACGCTGGAGCTCTGGCGCTACACCGAGCATCTGTCGGCCCAGGAGCAATCGGCCCAGGCCCACAACATCCAGTTCTGGCGCAAGGCCTTCTATCCCTTCGCCTGCTTCGTGATGGTGGCCCTGGCCCTGCCCTTCGCCTATCTGCATGGCCGCTCGGGCGGCATCAGCATCAAGGTCTTCGGCGGCATCATGCTGGGCATCAGCTTCGTGCTGCTGAACAACGTGGCCGGCCACCTGGGCCTGCTGAAGAACTGGACGCCCTGGGTCGTCGCGGCCACGCCCAGCCTGCTCTATATGGGGCTGTCGATGGCGGCCTTCACCTGGCTGGTGAGATACCGGTGACGTCATCGATGCCCCCACGCTCGCTTTGCTCACTGCCCCCCGCGGGGGCTTCAGCGCCCTTCGGGCGGCCGTGCGGTCGCTGATGGATGGGCTGCTGCTCTTCGCCCACGGTGCCCGCGACCCGGCCTGGGCTCGGCCTTTCGAGACCATTGCCGAGCGGCTGCGCGCGGCCCGGCCCGGCACGCCGCTGGCCATGGCCTATCTCGAATTCATGTCGCCCGGCATCGAGGAGGCGGCCGAAAAGCTGGTGAGCGCGGGCTGCACGCGCGTACACGTGCTGCCCCTCTTCCTCGGCACCGGCGGCCATGTGCGGCGCGACATCCCGCCGCTGCTCGACAAGCTGCGCGAACGCCATGCCGTCGACTGGGTGCTGCATGCGCCCCTCGGCGAGCAGGAAGCCGTGCTCAACGCCATCAGCCTCGCCTGCCTGGGTGTCCTCGAATGAACCTGCATCAATTCCGATTCGTCCAGGAAGCCGCCCGCCGCAACCTCAACCTGACCGAGACGGCCAAGGCCCTGTTCACGTCCCAGCCCGGCGTCTCCAAGGCCATCCTGGAGCTGGAGGAGGAGCTGGGCGTCGACATCTTCTCCCGCCACGGCAAGCGGCTGCGCCGCATCACCGAGCCCGGCCAGCAGGTGCTGGCCTGCATCGAGATCATCCTGCGCGAGGTCGGCAACCTGAAGCGCATCGGCGAGGAGTATTCGCGCCAGGACAGCGGCACCTTCTCGATCGCGACGACCCACACCCAGGCCCGCTATGTGCTGCCGGCGCCGGTGGCCCAGCTGCGCAAGAACCTGCCGCAGCTGCGCATCAGCCTGCACCAGGGCAGCCCCGACCAGGTCGCCAAGATGCTGCTGGACGAGACCGCCGACCTGGGCCTGGCCACCGAATCCCTGGCCCAGTACCCGGAGCTGGTCACCCTGCCCTGCTATGAATGGCAGCACGTCATGGTCGTGCCGCGCGACCATCCGCTGGCCGCGGCCGAGCGCATCAACCTCGACCAGCTCGCCGCCGAGCCGCTGGTGTCCTACCACCCCAGCTTCACCGGCCGCACCCGCATCGACAAGGCTTTCGCCTCGCGCCACCTGACGCCCAATATCGTCCTCGAGGCCATCGATTCCGACGTCATCAAGACCTATGTGCGCTTAGGCATGGGCGTGGGCATCGTGGCCGAGATGGCCATGCGCGAGGAGCCGGCCGGCAGCGATCTCGTCGCCAAGCCGCTGGGCGCCCTGCTGGGCAGCAATGTGACGCGCATCGCCTTCAAGCGCGGCGCCTATCTGCGCAACTACGTCTATGCCTTCGCCGAGCTGCTGTCGGACCGCCTCAGCCGCAGGCTCATCGAGAAGGCCATGAGCGGCGACGCCGACGACTTCGGGATCTAGAGCCGGCTGTTGCCGAAACCGGAGTCGATCGGCAGCATCAGGTCGACCTCCTCGCCACGCAGGCCGGCCTCGAACAGATCGCGCGACACGCTGTACAGCGTCAGCAGGTCGCGGTAGGCGGACAGCTCGAAGCTCGTGACGCCGGGACCGCCGCCGCGGGACAGCAGGTCCTTCAGCATCTGCATGGCCGTGGCCGGGTCGGACCAGACCACCTGCAGGTGAGCGATGACGCTGGGGCTGGCGTCCAGGCCGCGCCCGCGCGCCAGGCTCTGCGACCAATGCGGCGCCAGCACGCGAAAGCGCTGCTCGAACTGCTTGACGAGCTCGGCGAACACCTCGGGCTCGCCGCGCTGCTGGCAGAGCTCCATCAGCATCAGATAGGGCATGGCCCCGGCATTGCCGCGCGCCAGCCGCGTGGCCAGCAGGTCGGCGGCCGCCTCGTGCTGGCCGAGCAGCTGCAGGAAGTCGACCTGCTGCTGCAGGTCCAGCAACTCGTCGGCCACGGTCAGCTCGTTGGACGGCACCGGCGCAGCGGCCGTGGGGGCCGGTATGCGCTGGGTTGCCTGCATGTCCATCGGCGGCGGGGCGACGGCCGGCGGCGGCGGTGACGCCAGAGGCGCCGGTGGCCAGGCCATGGGCCGGGGCTGGGGCCGCGTGACCTGGTGCTGGCCCTCGTCGGGCAGGGCCGCCGCGAGGCTGGCCACGGGCGGCGCCATGCCGGGCGAGGACTGCTGAGGCGGCACCGGCGGCGCTGCGGCCCCCTCGGCGGCGTGCAGTGCGCGCCAATAGGCCAGTTCGCGGCGCGCACGGTCATCGCGCCAGCGGCTGCCGTAGAAGGCCGCGGCGCCGGCCAGCAGGCTCAGCCCCAGGGTCAGCACCCAGGTCATGGGATCGCGATAGGGCGAGGCCCGCGCCCCGGTGACAGCGGCAGGCGGCGGCGCCTCGACGGGCGCGGAAGCTCGCGGTATCGCCGCGGCCGCAGCTGCCGATGCTGCGGCGGCTTCGGCCTGCAGCCGCGCCTCCAGTTCGGCTCGCAACTGGGCGACGGTCTGTTCGAGCTGGCTGATCTGGGCCTCGAGCTCGGGGGTCATCTCGAGTTCGGCGGCGCTGGCGGCGGGCTGAACCGGCCGCGGCGCCTCGGCCACCAGCACCTCGGGACGCTCCATCACCAGGCGCGGGCCGGTGGCGCGCGGCTTGGCGCGGGGCTTGGGCCGCACGGCCGGGGCCGCTGCGGGCGAGGCCTCGGCCACCAAGCGCGGGGACGGCGCCGCCACGGGTGCGGCGACGGGCGCGGGCGGTGGCACGGGAGCTGCGCCGCCCTGCGGGTCGATGAAGGCGTTGAACTCGCGCGTCAGCCGCAGCGGACAGCCCAGGGCCAGCGTGATGCGCAGGGCCGGCTCGTCGATGCGCGCCAGGCTCTGCAGGCGGATGCGCTGCTGGCCGGGTTCACCCTCGACGCGCATTTGCAACAGGCCGGCCGGCACACGCGCATCGCCGGCCGAGACCTCGCCGCGCACGCAGGAGTCGGTGAGCTGCTCACCGTCGGCCAGCGTCAACGGGATGCTGGCGTCCAGCGGCTTGCCCAGCGTGGAATGGATTTGCGGTCGCCCCAGGCCCAGGGCCTGGGCGTCTGGCGCCAGGCCGAGCAGCAGTGCCAAAGCGGGGGTGAGGGCACCCAGCAAAGTCGGGCGCAAGGCCGGAATGGGCATTGACTGCGGGCGGCTATCGATTCGGTTGAACGAGGGGTGGGGACAGCGCGGACCACTCTAGCATGGGGGGCACCCCGCAACGAGCCGATTCCCGGGCGGCACAATGGGCTCAGCCATGAACGCACTCAGCCTCACCCCCGCCGAACGCCAGCAGATCGACCAGGGCGCCTGGTTCTCCAAGCTCTCCGAGCCCCTGCGCAACGACATCCTGCAGCGCGCCTTCGTGCGCCGCCTGCCCGACGAGACCATGCTGTCCCACCGCGGCGAGCCGGCCGAGGAATGGTCGGCCGTCGCCAAGGGCGCCGTGCGCGTCAGCTCGGTGTCGCTGGCTGGCAAGCAGATCTCGCTGACCTATGTCGAGCCCGGCACCTGGTTCGGCGACATCGCCCTCTTCGACGGCCTGCCCCGCACCCACGACGCCTATGCCCATGGCGAGACGACGCTGCTGAGCGTGCGCAAGGCCGACTTCCGCGCCCTGCTGCAGACGCATTCCGAGCTCTACGACGCCCTGCTGCGCCTGAACTGCCGCCGCCTGCGCCTGATGTTCGACATGATCGAGGACCTCAACACCCGCCCCCTGGCCGCCCGCCTGGCCAAGCAGGTGCTGCTGCTGGCGCGCTCCTACGGCGTGCAGGAGGGCGACGAGATCCGCATCGGCCTGCAACTGGCCCAGGAAGACCTGGCCCAGCTGCTCGGCGCCTCGCGCCAGCGCGTCAACCAGGAGCTGAAGGCCTTCGAGCGCGAAGGTGCGGTGCGCGTGGAGCCGACTCGCCTGGTGGTGCTCAGCCGCGAGAAGCTGCTGGCCGCCGCTGCTCGCTGACGCTGGCGCGACACGGCAGCCGGCCGACGCCTCTCAGAATGGAAAGTTCGCGCCCTACAAGACTACGCACCCAGCGACGACCTCCATGGAAGCATTCACCGGCACCCGCCCCCTCGCCAAGCCTCTGGACACTCCAGCCCTCGAGGCCTGGCTGTCCGCCCATGTCGACGGGTTCAAGGGACCGCTCGAGATCGAGCAGTTCAAGGGTGGCCAGTCCAACCCGACCTATCTGCTGAAGACGCCGGGCGCGCAATACGTGATGCGCAGCAAGCCCGGCCCCGTGGCCAAGCTGTTGCCCTCGGCCCACGCCATCGAACGCGAGTTCCAGGTCATGGGCGCCCTGGCGGGCACCGACGTGCCCGTGCCGGCCATGCATGCGCTGTGCGAGGACGAGGCCATCATCGGCCGCGCCTTCTACATCATGTCCTTCATGCCCGGCCGCGTGCTGTGGGACCAGACCCTGCCCGGCATGGGCAATGCCGACCGCGCGGCCCACTACGACGAGATGAACCGCGTCATCGCGGCTTTGCACCAGGTCGACTTCAAGGCCCGCGGCCTGGAGGCCTATGGCAAGCCCGGCAACTACTTCGAGCGCCAGATCGGGCGCTGGAGCAAGCAATACCTGGCCTCGGTCACCGAGCCGAATCCAGCCATGGACTCACTGCTCGAGTGGCTGCCCGCCCACATCCCGGCCTCGGCGCGCGATGAGAGCGAGGTCGGCATCGTGCACGGCGACTACCGCATGGACAACGTCGTCTTCCACCCGACCGAGGCGCGCGTCATCGCCGTGCTGGATTGGGAGCTGTCCACGCTGGGCCATCCGCTGGCCGACTTCAGCTACCACTGCATGAGCTGGCACATCCCCACCTCGGGCGCCGCCCGCGGCCTGGGCGGCCAGGACCTGGCGGCCCTGGGCATCCCGAGCGAGCGCGAGTATGTGCAGCGCTACTGCGAGCGCACCGGCCGCGCCGATGTGGGCGCCGTCATGGCCGACTGGAATTTCTACATGGCCTACAACATGTTCCGCATCGCGGCCATCGTGCAAGGCATCGCCAAGCGCGTCGTGGACGGCACAGCCTCCAGCACGCAAGCGAGAGAAACCGCCAAGAGCGCCAAGCCGCTCGCCGACCTGGCCTGGAGCTTTGCTCAGAAAGCCTAGGTCACGTCGCCGGGACGCGTCGAGGGCGTCCAGGCAATCGACGTCGTCGTCGGCCAGGCGCCGCCTTCCGACAAGCGGCCGCTGACCCGCTGCGCCTCGCGTGCGGCGGTCTCGAGCAGCTTCACGAGGGCCTGCACCCGCGGCAGGTCGGCCTCGCTCATCTCCGTGCGCAGATAGAGGTTGCCGCGCATGCACATCAGCACGAAGGGATGCCCCTCGGGCAGCAGGTCCTGGCTGGCCTGCACCAAGGCCTCGCCGAGTTCACCCTCGATCCAGGCCGAGCTGAGGTCCTTGGTGACGCCGACGACGCCATAGCGCTGGCGCAGGATCTGCGAACTCGCGTTGTTGAACTTGGGGAACATGACCAGCCAGCGCATCTCTTCCGGCGTGTCGGTGTCGACGCGGGTCTTGAGCGTGTCGGTGTAGGCCTCGAAGACGGCCCGCTCCAGGTTCTCCATCAGTGCCCGGCACACCACCATCATCTGCAGGTCGTGGTGCAGGCCCATCTCGCAGCGCATGCGCAGTTCAAACCCCGGCAGATAGCTGCGCTGGGAGACGCCCCACTCGACCCGCAAGGGCCCCGGCAGGGCCTTGGGCTGCTCGATCATGAAACCCAGGCCGTCGCGCGTCTGCGTGAACTCGGCGCTGCGCGCCGCCGCCCAATCCTCGATGGGACGCCAGCGCGCTGCGTTGGCCCGCGTCACGAGCCAGTGCTTGACTTGCTTTACCACCATGAGTCGTGTGGAAGTCTGAGAATGGGGCCTGCTTGCTAGGCACACCGCATGGAGGCGACGAATGATCGAAGTGTATTCATGGCCCACGCCCAACGGCCACAAGGTGCACATCATGCTGGAGGAGTGCCGCCTCGCCTACCGGGTGCATCCCGTGGACATCGGCGCCGGTGAGCAGTTCGCACCGAACTTCCTGGCCATCAGCCCCAACAACAAGATCCCGGCCCTCACCGACCCCGACGGGCCCGAGGGCCAACCCATCTCGCTGTTCGAGAGCGGCGCCATCCTGCTCTATCTCGCCGGCAAGACGGGCAAGCTGCTGCCCACTGACGTGCATGGCAAATACGAGGTGCTGCAGTGGCTGATGTTCCAGATGGGCGGCGTCGGGCCCATGCTGGGCCAGGCCCATCACTTCCGCATCTACGCGCCCGAGAAGATCACCTACGCCATCGACCGCTACACCAACGAGGCCAGGCGCCTCTACAGCGTCATCAACAAGCGGCTGGCCCACGCCACCTATCTCGGGGGGAAGGAGTACAGCATCGCCGACATCGCCGTCTTCCCCTGGCTGCGCTCCTGGAAGAACCAGGGCGTCGAGATGAGCGACTACCCGCACCTGAAGGGCTGGTTCGACGAGATCGCCAAGCGGCCGGCCGTGCAGCGCGGTGTCGAGGTGCTGGCCGGCGCGCGCAAGCCGCTGACGGACGACAAGGCGCGCGAGGTGCTGTTCGGCAAGCGGCAGCTCGAGCAGCGCTGAGGCCCCGAATCAGGGGCGATCCGCCGTCCACTGGCCGATGCGCAGGACGACGAACTCGGCGGGCTTCAGCATCGCGGCGCCCACCATCGCCACGAGCCGCCCTTGGTCGAGATCCTGCTGCGTCATCACGGAACGGTCGCAGCGCACGAAGAAGGCTTGCTCAGGCTTGTCGCCCAGCAGCGCGCCGCGCCGCCATTCGGCCTGCAGGAAGTCGTCGATCGCCGCGCGCACCGCTGCCCACAGCGCCTCGCCATTCGGTTCGAACACGGCCCATTGCGTGCCGCGGTCGATGGAATGCGCCAGGTAGGCGAAGTAGCGCTGCAGGTTCAGATACTTCCATTCCGGGTCCGAACTGAGGGTGCGCGCGCCCCAGACGCGCAGGCCCCGGCCCTCGAATCGGCGCAGGCAGTTGATGCCGAGGGGATTCAAGGCCTCCTGCTCGGCGCTGCCGAGCTCCCGCTCGAAGCCGGTCACGCCGCGCAGCACCTCGTTGGCCGGGGCCTTCCAGACACCGCGCTCGGCGTCCACCCGCGCGCAGATGCCCGCCACGAAGGCCGAAGGCGGCAGGTTCAGGGTCCGGCCATCGACGGGGTGGGCCACCGTCACCCAGGGGTAGTAGAGCGCCGCTTGCCGGCTGTCCAGGCCACGCCGGAAGTCCCCCACCTCGGCCGGCGACGAGCCCGGCGGCGGGTCCAGCAGGGCGATGCGATGGCGCATCTGCTCGGCATGGGCCAGCAGCGCCGCATGGACGGCGGCGACGTCGGCACCGCGCTCCAAGCCGCCCGCGCCCGGCGCCGCGACGAGAGCCACGTCCACCGCGGCCAGCGCCTGCAGGCCGCCGGGCGGATCGTCCTGGCCCGGATAGGCCTGCGGCGTCGGCGGCAGGCCGTCGTTCCCGCCCGCCAGCTGCACCGCGACGCTCGGGCCACGCTCCAGCTTCAGCCGCCAGGCCTGCCGCATGTCGCCGCCGGCCGCCGGCAGCTCGGCCCGCTGCAGCCGCAGCTTCATGCCTGCCATCAGGTCGCGCAGGAGGTCCAGCCCGTCGGCGCGGCCATCGGCCAGCAGCCTCACCGGCCCGGCCGCCAGCGCCGGATCGAGCGGCAGCCCGGTCCAGGACGCCAGAGCGCGCCCGTCCTGCGTCAGCACCTCGAGGTCGAGGGTCAACCGCTGCAGGCTTTGCGCCGCTGGCGTGCTGCCCTCGACACGCCAGACACCGTCTTCGCCGAGCCGTGCGACACCCAGGGGCAGGTCCTGGGGCGTCCGCACCGGCTCCATGGCCGCGACCGACGCGACCCAGACCACATCGCCATCCAGCAGCCCCTCCCAGCCAAGCAACGCGGCGCCCAGCCGGAGGCCGAGGCGGACCTGCAGATTGCCCATCGCGCCGGGATGGCAGGCCAGCAGGCGCACGCTGCCCACGGCGCAGCGCGCATGGCCGTCGCCATGGGGCGGATCTCCCGACGGAGTCATTGCCGGATCGCCCGGTGTGCCGCCCGAGAGCGGCTGGAACACGCGGCTGACGAAGAGCCGGCGCCCGCCCTGCTCGAAGAAGGCGCGCGCCGCATGCCAAAGGTAGTTGCTGACCGCAGCGCCGCCCTGGCTGCCGAAGTCGAGGTCCCGGCCATCGCCATGGACGCGCTCGAAATCGGCCAGGCTGGTCAGCAGCGCCGGCACGCCCGCCACCGGCCCATAGCGGCAGGGCCCGGCAAAACCGGCCGTGGAGGTGTCCACGCCCTCGATGGCCTTGGCGCGGAAGGACTGCTCCTCGATGAAGACGCCGGGCGCCAGGTACTCGGGCATGCGTGACTCCTAGCCCTTGCTGACGACCAGCCACTGCGGCGGGTTGAGCCGGGTCGCGGCGATCAGCGTCAGCGAGCCCCTGGCCCTCAGCACCTGGCGCCCGGCGCCTTCGACGCCGCTCACCTGCACGTCCCCGGCCCCCTCCACCAACTTGACCACGATGACACGTCCTTCACTGATGCCACCGGTCCGCAGATCGGGAAGCGCCAGGATGCCGTTGCCGCCACCCGCGAAGACGATGACGTGGTCATCGTCCCTGACGCTGAACTGCGCGCCCGCGCTCACGTAGCGGATGCCCCAGCGCCCGGTATCGGCCGCCGCGGGCTGAGGCGCGGCCGTCTGCACCAGTTCACCGCTGCTGGCATCCCAGCCCACCAGCGCCGGCGTCGTCCGCTGCGGCAGCGCGGCAAGGCTCAGCTGCTGGAAGCGCGGCGCGGCCCCCTGGTGCAGGGGCTGCACGGTGCCCAGGGTGACGACATTCCCGTTCGTCACCGCGGTCAGGCTGGACGGGCTGCTGGCGCTGCCCGCCGCGACAACCTGCGTGGCGCCCCCACCGGCCGGCGTGGCATCGATGCTGAGCTCGAGGCCGCCGCGCGCCGGCTTCAGGTTGACGCGCGTGCCGCTGCCGTTCACCAGCCTGGCCAGCGCATAGTCGCCGCCGCGCGGTGTCGCGCCCTTCACACCGATCAGCAGCTGCATCTCGGCGGGGCGCACGCCCAGCCCCGTGCTGCCGTCCTCGATGCGCAGCGGCGCCTTCTGGCCCGGCGCATAGACGAAGGGCGGTGGTGCGCCCGCGGCCAGCGCGGCCTCGTCGCCATCCCAGGGCCGGGCGGCAATGACAGCGCCCTGCCCGCTGGTGGCGAGCAGGCTGTTCAGCGGCCCGCTCAGCGAGACGCCCGCGAAGCGCGGGCTGGCGCCGGGGCCGATGTCCTGCACGGTGTCGATGCGGATGTCGGGCGCCGCCCCCGCGCTGTCGACGAGGATGTTGGGCGAAGCGCCGGTGGGCTTGGGCAGTGTCGCGCCGACGAGGGCGCCGACCTCGTCCGGGTTGCGCCCGGACAGCGCCCATTCCTGCAGCAGGCGCAGATGCAGCAGCTGCGGCCGGCCCAGCTGGCGCACCGCGCGCTCGCCGTTGGCGTCGGCCTTGGCATCGACGGCCGCGAGCAGCAGCGCCCGCTCGGCCGCGGCCTGCGCCGCCGGCACCGGGCCATGACGGGCCATCAAGCCGCCGCGCAGCAGCCGCGCCCAGACCTCGAAGGCGGCCGCGTAATAGCTCGCCGTCTCGGCGCGCGGGATCTGCAGCGTCCGCGGCGGCGCCGGCAGCGGCGGTGTCGCGGCAGCGGGCATGGCGGGCGTGGGCGCATGCGGATCACCCCAGGCCTGGGTGATGGCCTCCTTCAAGCCACGTTCGACATCGGCCTGGAAGCCGGCCAGGCCCTGGCCCCGCGCTGCCTTGGCGACGACGCGGATGCCGCGTATCCAGGCCACGACGGCCCGCAGCGCCAGGTCCTCGCTGGCATCGGGGGGCGTCCAGCAGAAATCGAGGGCGAAGCCGTCGACGATGCGGGTGTGGATGACCCGCTCGCCCAGATCATGGGCGGCGTCCACGGCAACGGGGACCGGCGACGCGCACTGATGCGCGAAGCGCAGCAGCACATGGACCGTCGACTTGCCGGCGTTGGCGGGATCGCGCGCCAGTTCGGCCTCCAGCCAAGCCTGCAGATTGGCACATTGCTCGACGGCAACGCCGAGCAGGCGACCGTCTGGCATCAACGCCAGGCCGGGCGCCACGCGCACCTGCTGGCCTTCGCCGGCAGCCGGCGCCGGCGCCGTCACGTCCAGCCCGGTGATGACGCCATAGCCCACGGTCTCGCGCAGCGCGCGCTCGTCGCGACCGGTCAGATAGGCCTGCTCCTGGCGGAAATCGTCGGTGCCCAGCAGCATGCCGTTCGCATAGCTCACGCGCTGCAGCGGATCGAGCGTGACGGGGGCGAAGTTGGCACCGGTGCAGCAACCCATGTCTGTCTCCCTGAAGTTGCGCCGATCAAACCCCGGCGCCTGGCGTGATGCAAGCGGGTGCACCCGCGGCCATGCGGCGGTGCATCCTCAAGCGGCATGCCTCAGGCGCTGTGCGGCAGCAGGCGCAGTTCGCGATGTGCCGGCGGCAGGCCGCGGCTGGCGAGAACGAGGGGCTCATGCACGGCCATGACGCCGGGCAAGAAGGGCGCATGTCCCTCGATGTCGGCCAAGGCGATCGCGCCGGGCTGGTCGGCAAAGGCCAGCACATCGGGCGCGCCCAGGCCGATGGAGGCTGCGCCGAAGGCCGGGTCGGCAAAGACCTGCAAGGCCGTGGCCCCGGCGCTGCCCGCGCGCGGCGGCGACAGGTGCAGGGCCAGGCGCCCCTCGGCGTCACAGGCACCCTCATGCATGCGTCCCTCAGCATCGACCAGGCACACGCGGGCCCACGCGGCCGGCTCGCCATCGTCCTGCCAGGTCAGCAGGCCATAGACGCTGCAGACGCCGGACGGGGGGCGGCGCGTCGGCGCGCTGAGCAGGCCGACGCGCATCATGCGCACGCCTCCCAGCACGCGGTCGCTGAGGATCTGCCCCACCGGCCGGGCCGGCAGCGGCCAGGGCAGGGTCAGGGGCTGGAAACGTTGCAGCTCGTCGCGCACCAGCACGTCGGCACAGGCGGCCTGCTGCGGCTGGCGCCAGCGCTCGGGCAGGTCCGGCCATACATGCAGGCCCGAAGGCGTGACGATGGAGCGGCCGAGCAGCCGGCCTCCGCCACGCTGCACCAGGCTGCAACGCAGCCCCGTCGTGATGAGGTCGCCGCTGCTCAGGTCGACAAAGACCAGCGCCGTGCTCACCAGCAGCCGCGGGTGCTCCAGCGTCGGCTCGCGCCGTGTCGTGACAACAGCCATGGCCCATCCTAGGAAGGAGGCCCTGTAACAGTCACCCTGCTTGTTAGGGGCGCACGCCCGGCGCCTGCATCGCCATGCCGGCGGAGCGGCGCGCCAGATACACCTCCAGGGCCAGCAGCTCGGCGCTGTCCCAGTCCCACACCGTCGCGCGCACGCCGCTCAGGCAGCCGCGCAGGCGGCGCTGCAGGCTGCCCAGGGACTGCCATTCCAGGCGGTAGACGGGATAGTCATCGACATGGCCCTGGGGAATCAGGCTGCCGCCCAGGCGCAGCCCGGCGCGCTCGTCATGGCACTGGGCGCAGGACAGGTTGAGGGCGCCGATGCGGGTCCTATAGAGCTGCCGGCCGCGGCTGGCGGCGGCATCCAGTTCGGGGCCGCGTGGGGGTGCGAGCGGCAGGCCACGCGACTGCTGGGCGACGAGGGCCGTCAGCGCCAGCAGCGGCTCGGCCTCGGGCGCCCAGGCTGGCTGCTGCTGGCGGTGCACGCGGCAGCGCTGGATGCGGCCGGGCAGGTCGACAAGCCCTTGGTCCCAGGCCGGGTAGCGGGCCGCCGCACCGCGCAGCTTTTCGGGCTCGCCGTGGCAGCTGGCGCAGGACTTCGCACCCTGCCCCCACAGCTCGCGCCCCAGAGCCAGGGCGAGCTGGGCGGGATGCTGGGCGTCGTCGGCCTGCAGCGTGCGCAGGGCCGGGCTCATGGTGTCGCGGCCGGAACGGCGCTCGTCCGCATGGGCCACCAGCGCGACGACGAGCAGCAGCCAGGCCCTCATGCGACGCTCAGCGGGCGCGTCTCGCGATGCTCGAAGCCGTTGTCGCCACGCCAGACGAAGCTCAGTTCGCCCGGCTTGTCCGTGCGCATCCAGAACGCGAGATAGGGGTTGGCCGAGATGGCGGCATACAGGTCGGCGGCGAAGACGAGTTCGCCGTCCAGGCGGCACTCGAAGCGGCGCACCAGGTCGCGCGCCAGGCGCGAGCCGTCGTCGCTGGTGCGGTAGCCGGTCTCCATCGCATGGGCCACGGTGGCGCGCACCTCGAAGGGCTCGCCGGCCTTGATGGCCGTGGGCAAGTTGATGACGGCCCGCGTTGCCATCAGACCCTACCGAAGACAGCTTGCATTCCGGGCGTCGTCCCCGCGGGGGACCGACCAGGTCCGCGCGCGTCCAGCGCTGCGGGAATGGGCGAGGGCCAGCAGATTCACATCAGGGCTCCACGCAGGCTGCGAGGGTCACGATGACCTCCACACCTGCCTGCCAGCGGCGCCCGTCGGCTGCCTTGGCCACGGCGACGATGCGCTGGCTGCGCGCCAGCCGCATGCGGGTGCTGAACTCGGGCCGGGCAATGGCTGCGCCGAAACCAGCGTGCACGACTTCAGGCTCGGGGTTCAGCGACGTGAAGAGGGCCA
Organism: Roseateles sp. GW821-FHT09H10; assembly: GCF_059415865.1. Classification (NCBI taxonomy): domain Bacteria; kingdom Pseudomonadati; phylum Pseudomonadota; class Betaproteobacteria; order Burkholderiales; family Sphaerotilaceae; genus Roseateles; species Roseateles sp. GW821-FHT09H10. Next base: position 540,698 of record NZ_JBWKOB010000005.1, read on the forward strand.
GGCCCACGACCGGCTCGCTGGCGGCGACACGCACCGGCACCGCATTGCCGTTCTCCACCAGCTCGGCAATGTCGATCTTCAGCACGCCAGGCTTGGGCTCGCTGCCGGCCCAGGCCAGGATGGCCGCGCGCATGGCTTCGTCGGTCGCCTGCGCCTCGGGCAGCAGGGCCAGTGCGGACGCGCCGACGATGAACTCGCGCCGCCTCATGTCCTGCCCAGCGTGCCCAGATACGCCACGATGTCGTCGAGCTGCTGCTCGGTCAGCGCCGCCCTGCCCGCCCAGGCCGGCGCCACGTCGCGCAGGCCTTCGGTCGAACGGAAGGGCGGCATGACGGTGGCCGGGTTGAAGCGGCGCATGTCGGCGATGCGGTCCCGCATCCCCTTGGCATTCAGCCGTGCCGCGATGGCATCCAGCGGCGGCGCCAGATTGCCCTGGTTGGCATCGCCCGCACTGTTCAGCGCATGGCAGAGCAGGCACAGGCTCTGCGTGCGGTCGGCCACCAGGGCGCGGCCACGCTCCACGTCCGCGGCCTGGGCATTGGCCGCGAACGCAAGAGCGAGCAAAACGCGCATCAGGCCAGCTTGTGCTTGCTCAAGGGCAGGTCGCGGATGCGCTTGCCCGTGGCCGCGAAGATCGCGTTCAGCACCGCCGGCGCGGCGACCGCGATCGTCGGTTCGCCGACCCCGCCCCAAAAGCCGCCCGAGGGCATGCAGATCGTCTCGACCGCCGGCATGTGCTCCATCTTCAGTACCGGGTAGGTGTCGAAGTTCTGCTGCTCGACGCGGCCGTCCTTGACCGTGATCTCGCCGAACAGCGCCGCCGACAGGCCGTAGACGAAGCTGCCCTCGACCTGGGCCGCGATCTGCTGCGGGTTGACGGCATGGCCGGGGTCGGTGGCGGCGACGATGCGGTGGATCTTGAGCTCGCCCTTCTTGTTCACCGACACCTCGGCGCAGGCCGCCACATAGCTGCCAAAGCCCATGATCTGGGCCAGGCCCAGATGCCGCCCCTTGGGCCGCGGCTTGCCCCAGCCGGCCTTGGCCGCCACGGCGTTCAGCACGGCCAGGTGCTTGGGCGAATTGGCCAGCAGCTCGCGGCGCAGCTCCAGCGGGTCGCGCTTGGCGGCATGGGCCACCTCGTCAAGGAAGCACTCCATGTAGACGGCGTTCTGGTTCAGGTTCACACCGCGCCAGAAGCCCGGCGGCACCGTCGGATTGCGCATCGCATGGTCGATGAGCAGGTGGGGGACGGCATAGCCCAGCGCGCCTTCAGCGCCGCCGGCGCTCAGGCCCTGGAAGACGACCGGGTCCTTCCCGTCCTTGATGTTCTGCGGAAAGATGCCCGCGATGATGCTCTGGCCCGAGATGCGCATGTGCAGGGCCGTCAGCTTGCCCGCCGCGTCCAGGCCCGCCGTCAGCTTGCACTGGGTGACCGGGTGGTAGCGGCCATGCAGCATGTCCTCCTCGCGGCTCCAGATCAGCTTGACCGGCGTGCCAGGCAGCTCCTTGGCGATGGCCACCGCCTGGCGCACCCAGTCGTGCACGGCGCCGCGCCGGCCGAAGCCGCCGCCCAGGTGCAACTTGTAGACCTCGCACTGCGCCGGCGGCAGGCCGGAGGATTCGGATGCGGCGGCCAGGGCCGCCTCGCCGTTCTGCGTCGGCGTCCAGACCTCGCAGCGCTCCGGCGTCCACCTGGCGGTGGCGTTCATCACCTCCATCGTGGCGTGGTTCTGGTGGGGATAGCTGTAGACGGCCTCGACCTTCTTCGCCGCGCTGGCGAGTGCGGCTTTGACATCGCCCTGGCTGCTGCCGACGGCGGCCTCGGGCGCATCCAGTGCCGCCTTCAGGATGGCGGCGGTGCCGGCGCTGTTCTGCGACACGTTGGCGCCCTCGTCCCAGACGATGGGCAGGGCCTCCAGCGCCGTCTTGGCCCGCCACCAGGTATCGGCCACGACGGCCACGGCCGTGTCGCCCACCTTGACGACCTTCTTCACGCCCGGCCGGCCCTCGATGGCCGCGGCGTCGAAGCTCTTGAGCTTGCCGCCGAAGACCGGGCAGTCCTTGATGGCCGCGTTCAGCATGCCCGGCAGCGTCAGGTCCATGCCATAGACCTGGGAGCCGTCGAGCTTGGGTTTGGTGTCCAGGCGCTTGATGGGCCGGCCGGCCAGCTTCCAGTCCTTGGCGTCTTTCAGCTGGATGTCGGCCGGCGCGGCCAGCTTGGCGGCCTCGGCGGCGAGCTGGCCATAGCTCAGCTTCTTGCCGGCATGAGTGACCCAGCCGGAGGTCGTCGCGCATTCCACCACCGACACCTGCCACTGATTGGCCGCGGCCTGGATCAGCAGGGCCCGGGCCAGCGCCCCGCCCTTGCGCACGTACTCGTGCGATTCGCGCACGCCGCGGCTGCCGCCCGTGCTCATGCTGCCCCAGGCGCGGCTGCGCGCCAGGTTCTGGCCGGGTGTCGGGTACTCGGTCCTGACCTTGGCCCAGTCGCATTCCAGTTCCTCGGCAACCAGCTGGGCCAGGCCGGTCAGCGTGCCCTGCCCCATCTCCGAGCGGGCGATGCGGATGATGACGCTCTCGTCGGGCAGGATCTGCACCCAGGCATTCAACTCCGGCATGGCGGCGCCCGCCTGGGCAAGACCCGGCACATGGAAGCCCACCATCAGGCCGCCAGCGGCCGCCGAAGTGGTGTGCAGGAAGGATCGACGCGAAAGGACGGCGCTCATGCCTGGCCTCCCTCGATGACGATGGGAATCTGCTTGCGCTGCACCTGGCCGGCGGCCAGATGGATGGCCGCCCGCACGCGGTTGTAGGTGCCACAGCGGCAGATATTGGTCATGGCCGCGTCGATGTCGGCGTCCGTGGGCTTGGGTTTGCTCTTCAGCAGGGCCGCGGCGGCCATCAGCATGCCGCTCTGGCAGAAGCCGCACTGCGGCACGTCCAGCGCGTCCCAGGCCTTCTGCAGCGGGTGCGAGGCGTTCGGCGCCAGGCCCTCGATGGTGGTGATCTTCTGCGCCGTCGTCAGCGCCGAGGCCGGCATCACGCAGCTGCGCACCGGCGCGCCGTCGATGTGGACCGTGCAGGCGCCGCACTGGGCCACGCCGCAGCCGTACTTGGTGCCCGTGAGGCTGAGCTGCTCGCGCAGCACCCACAGCAGGGGCGTGTCGGCTTCCGCCTCGAACTGCACCCGCTTGCCATTGACCGTCAATTCCGCCATGCCTGCCGCTCCCGCTCCGCCACCCTTGGCGGGCGCGGGCAGCCTAGCAGCATCGGCGGCTTCCTGTCTCGCACTCCTAAGATGCCCGACATGGCCCGCCTCCTGATCCCCCTGCCCGCCGAGGACTACGACCCTTCCGAGGCGGCCATCCCCTGGCAGCTGCTGACGGCGCGCGGCCACGCCATCCAGTTCGCAACGCCCGACGGCCGGCCGGCCCAGGCCGACCCGCGCATGCTGAGCGGCGACGGCCTGGGCGTCTGGAAGGGCGTGCTGCGGGCGGACGCCAACGCCCGCGAGGCCCATGCGGCCATGGTGAAAAGCGCGGCCTTCCTGCAGCCGCTGAGTTATGACGCCATCGGCGACAGCGCCGTCGACGCCCTGCTGCTGCCCGGCGGCCACGCGCCTGGCATGAAGCCCTATCTCGAATCCGCGCGGTTGCAGGCTCTCATCGCGGCCCAGTTCGCAGCCGACAAGCCGGTCGCCGCCGTCTGCCATGGCGTGCTGCTGGTGGCGCGTTCGAAACGCGCCGACGGCCTGTCGGTGCTGCACGGCCGGCGCACCACCGGCCTGACCCGACAGCAGGAGATGACGGCCTGGCTGATGACGGCCGCCTGGCTGGGCAGCTACTACCGCACCTACGCCACGCCACTGCAGACCGAAGTCCAGTCCCTGCTGGCGCGGCCACAGGACTTCGACGTCGGCCCGCCACCGCTGCTGCGCGACGACCCCGGGCATCTCGGCCGAGGCTTTGCGCTGCGCGATGGCAACTACCTCAGCGCCCGCTGGCCGGGTGATGCCCACACCTTCGCGCTGGCTCTCGCTGGCATGCTCGAAGCCTGATCAGTCCAGCCGCGCAAAGCGCAGCTCGACGCGCAGCCCCTGGCCATCGGCGCCGCGCGACAGGCGCAGCGCGGCCCCATGGCGGTCCGCCACCGCCTTGACGATGGCCAGGCCCAGGCCGCTGCCGGCCTGCATCTGATCGGGCACACGGAAGAAGCGGTCGAAGACACGCTCGTGCAGGTTCTCGGGGATGCCGGGTCCGGCGTCCTCCACCCACAGCAGCACCTCGGCCTCTTGATCGATCAGGCCCAGCTCCACGCGAGAGCCAGCCGGCGAATACTTGATCGCGTTCTCGACCAGGTTGTCGACCAATGAGATCAGGCCTTCGCTCTCACCGGCGATCAGGCCTTCGGTATGCGCGCGCAGTTCGAGCTCGATGCGGCTCTCGCGCGCCAGGCCGCTGAGTGCCGCCAGCCTCTCCTGCACCAGCTCGGCCAGGGCGAGGCGCTGCCGCGCGCCCTGCGGCCTTGCGGCATCGCTGCGCATCAGCCCCAGCAACTGGGCCACCAGGCGGCTGGTGCGCGCATTGCTGCGCACCAGCCCGTCCAGCAGTTCCTGGTCGCGCGGGTCGTTGCGGTGGCTGCGCAGGGCCTCGACATTGATGCGCATGGCCGCCAGCGGCGTACGCATCTCGTGGGCGGCGTCGGCAATGAAACTGCGCTCGCGCTCCACGCTGGCCGCCACGCGCGCCAACAACTGGTTCACGGCCCTGGACAGCGGTTGCAGCTCGCGATAGCCGCTGCCGAACTGCAGCGGCGCCAGATCGTCGGGCCCACGCGCCGCGATTTCGGCGGAGAAGCGCCGCCAGGGCCGCAGCGCCAGGCGCACCGAAGCCCAGGCCGGCAGCACCAGGAAGGGCAGGCTGATCAGCAGCGGCAGGACCAGGATGCCGCGCGAGCCCAGCGCAAAGATGATCTTCATCGTGTGGCCCGAGCGGATCAGCGTGACGCGGGCGTCGGACACCTCGGAGGTCTGGCTGTAGGTGCGCCAGGGCGTGCCGTCAACCTCCAGCTTCTCCAGCTGGCGGTCCTTCAGCGTGCGCAACACACCGGGTTCCCCCGGCGACGCATAGACCAGCCTGTCGCCCTTCCACACCACCAGGGTCTGACGCAGGGCCGGGTCGTCCTCCTCGTTGCTCTCGCGGCGCTGGAAGACGTCGATGCGCCGCAAGGCCTCGGCCAGCTTGTCGGGCTGGTCGGCCAGCGCATCGACGATGGCCAGGATCATGTCCGCCCGCGGGCCGGCCAGGCGGGGCTCGAGGATCTCGTCATAGCGTGCCGTATCGTGGATCAGGTAGGCGCAGGCCGCGCCCCAGAGCAGCAGCACCAGGGCCATCTGGGCCAGCACCAGGCGCCCCACCAGCGACGAGAACAGCAGCCTGCGCAGGCGGGCCCACATCAGCTCGCCTCCCCGGAGGCATCGACGCGGTCGATGACATAGCCGACACCGCGCACCGTGCGGATATAGCCCGGCCCGATCTTGCGGCGCAGATTGGAGATGTGCACGTCCAGCACATTGCTCTCGTTGCTGGCGCCGCCGGGCAGCACCTGCTCCTCCAACATGCGGCGCGTCAGCACGCGGTCGGCGCGCTTCATCAGCAGGCTCAGCAGATCGAACTCGCTGCGCGACAGCTCGGCCACCTTGCCGTCGACGGTGACCCGCATCGTCGCCGTGTGCAGGGCCAGCTTGCGCACCTCCAGCGTCTCGCCGGCCATGCCGTAGCTGCGCCGCGCCAGTGCGCGCACCCGCGACACCAGCTCAGCCAGGGCGAAGGGCTTGACGAGGTAGTCGTCGGCCCCACGGTCCAGGCCAGCGAGACGGTCGGCCAGCGCGTCGCGCGCCGTCAGGATGAGGACGGGCGTCGTCTCGCCCTCGCGGCGCAGCCGTGCCAGCAGCGTCAGGCCGTCGCCATCGGGCAGGCCCAGGTCCAGCAGCACCAGGTCGAAGGGCCGGCTGTCCAGTGCCTGCAGGGCATCGCCCAGGCGCCGCACCCACTGCAGCGCCAGGCCCTGGTCTTCCAGCGCGATGCGCACGCCATTGCCCAGCTCGAGATCGTCTTCAACCAACAGGATGTTCATGCCAGGAATTGGAGCGGCGCTACATGAAGAAAGCCTGAAGCGGCGGGCGAATGGTGCCCGTTCATCAAGCCTTCAGAAAGGCTTTGGCTTCGGTTCATCTGCGATTTCGACACTGCATCAGCGCCGAAACACAGCTCGGCCGCCGGCACCGGATGCGAAGCACTGGACGCCCGGCCAACCTCAATCCGCTTCGGAAACTCCAAGGAAAACTGTTCCATGAACCGCCATCAAATCGCCGCCGCTTCCCTGCTCAGCATGCTCGCCGTCTCGTCGGCTTGGGCCAGCAACACCGACACCGCCAAGCAGGAATCCGGCCCCTATGTCGGCGCCGCCCTCGGCCGCACCACCTTCTCGGCCAAGAACCTCGGCCTGCCCAAGACCGGCAGCGACGAATCCGCCCAGGCCAGCAAGGTCTACGGCGGCTATCGCTTCAGCGACCGCCTGGGTGTCGAGGCCGGCTATGTGCGCCTGGGCTCGACCGTCCAGACCCTGACCGTTGGCAACGCCGCGGTGTCGCAGACGGTCAAGGCCCGCAGCCTCTACGTCGCCGCCACCAGCCGCCTGCCGCTGTCGACCGACTTCGCGCTGACCGGCAAGGCCGGCGTCTCCTTCGGCAAGGCCAGCGGCGCCAATCTGCTGCCCGCAGCGGCCGACATGACGGGCTCCAAGCGCGCCTTCATGTGGGGCATCGGCGCCGAGTACCAGCTGACGAAGGCTGTCGCCCTGACGGCCGACTTCGACCACTTCGGCCAGGTGTCCGACAAGGTGCGCGCCAACCTCTTCAGCGCCGGCGTCCGCTATCGCTTCTGAGGCTTCAGGGCAGCAGCCCGGCCTCGCGCAGCATGCCGTTGAACCGCTCCGGCGCCTCCAGCGAGGGCAGATGGGCCAGGCCCGTCAGCGTCCAGCAGCGCGCGCCGGGCAGGCGCTCGGCCATGGCCTGGCAGCGCTGCACGAGGTGGGGCAGATCGAGATCGCCCCAGACCAGGCGCACCGGCCCGGCCAGCTGTTCCAGGCGAGGCCAGGCCGGCGCCGCTGTCTCGGCCTCGCCCGGCGACGGCGAGCGCAGCGCGATGCCGTTCATGTCGAGGAACAGGGCGCGGGCCGTGCCGCCCACGCGCCCCTCGGCCTGCCCCGGCCCGTCCAGCCACAGCCGCGCTTCCAGGCGGTTGACCTCGTCGACATCCCCGGCCGCGTCCGCCGCTTCGGTGGCGGCGTCCAGTGCCTGGCTGGCCGCGTCCAGCACCGGCGCCGGCGCGCCCGTGACCGCCGGCGCCACCAGCGTCAGGCCGGCCACGCGCTCGGGCCAGGCCAGCGCGAAATCGATGGCGATGCGCCCGCCCTGAGAGCAGCCGATCAGCTCGACGCGATCCAGGCCGAGGGTGTCGAGCACCGCGCGCAGGTCCGCCATCCAGGCATGCGGCCGGGCCGCACCTATGCGGGTCTGGCCAAAGCCGCGCCTGTCCATGCGCAGGGCCGAACGCCCGCCGGCGGCCGCCTGCATCGCGCCGTCCCACAGGCGGCCATCGGCGACGCCGGCATGCAGGAAGACGAGCGGGGGCCGGCCATCGACCTGCGGGCGGTACTCGACCGCCAACTCGGCGCCGTCAACGGCAATCCAGTGCGTGACCTGCATGGCGGGACCTCAGAGATGCTGCAGCCAGCCACGCCCCGCCAGGCAGCGCTGCTGCGCCGCCAACGCCTCGGCCGAAGCCTTGATGCGCCGGTTCTCGGCATTGGTCGTGCAACTGGGGCCGGAGATGCAGCCGGCCACATGCGGATCCGTCAGCTGCTGGATGCGCATCGCGCGCTCGGCCTCCCGATAGCAGTCGGCCGTGTCGGCTTCCAGATCCGCCGCGGCATTGCGGGTGTTGACCCATCGAGGCGCGGCGCAGGCGGTCAGCGCGATACAGGTCAGCAGCAGCAGGTTTCTCATGGGGAGCGGGGCCATCGGATGGCGCGCATCCTAGCGTCCCAACCGATGGCCCCAGAGCGGCCGCCGGGGCCCGCTCAGCGCGGATGTTCGCTGCCGCTGGCGGCCTGCAGGCCCATCGCCGCCGCATGGCCGACGGGCTCGCCAAAGGCGGCCGCCAGCCTGGCCCCGAACATGGGGTTGGCGGCTATGGCCATCAGCACCCGGCCCTGCTGGTCGACGGCGCTGATCTGGTGGGCATGGGTATCGAACGCCCATCGGGCCACCGGGGTGAACTGGCTGAACATCATTGCAAACCTCCTTCGCTGCGTGCGCGGACGCGTTGGAAACGGCAGTACTCGCGCGTCCAGCCCTCGTGGGCCTTGGCGTCGATGACGGTGCGCCACTGCAGATGCGCGGCTTCGGCGACGTCGGCACAGGCCGGCGCGATCGGCCCCACCACATAGCCGGCGCAGGCGCCGCCCGTCAGGCCGGTGGCCGGGCAGGGGGTCGAGCGCCGGAACTCCGCCACGGCTGAGGCGGAGCGCTGCGGCTTCGCGCCGGCGAGCGGCGCGATCACCAGCAGTGCTGCCCCGGCAAGGGCGGCGGCCACCGCCACGGCGGTCATCGTCGGCGCCTTCACAGCACCACCCGACGCACGTCAATTTCGGTGTCCTCCCAGGCCACGATGTCGGGCTTGGGAAGCGCGACAAGGCCCCGGAACAGGCGCGCCTCGGTTTCCTGCGACGCGGCCTCGTGCAGCCCCCGCACCCGGCGCAGCGTGGCGCGGATCTGGTGGACCGAGTCCTGGGCAAAGGCGTGGAAGGGAATCTGCATGGCGGGCTCCGTTGTCGATAACGACAGTCTCGGCAGCCGGCGCTCGAGCGGGAATCGCCCTTAGTGAGGCCCGCGGGGGGATGGGGCCAGGGCCCTCCCCCGCCATATCCCTCCAAAGGGGGATGGCAAAAAAATGCCCCGGCCATCGGCCGGGGCAATTCGCCAGACGCCTGCGAGGCAGAACCAGCGGCCTGCTCAGGGAGGGAGAAGCAGACGAGGGCAACGTTAGCGCGGCGCTGGCATCGGCGCTGTAGGACGGCGCCGCGCCATGGAGAAACATGCGCTAACAGATGGCACGCCTTGCAACCGGTACCCCGTGAGAAATCTCATGCCATGAATGCGACCGGTGTATCGGTCTGTGAGACTCCCCCCATTTGAGGGGGGACCTTCCTAGACTGCGCCGCTCGCGCGTTGGGCGCGGAAAAAGGATGCAGTCCATGGTCCCTGTCATGCAAGCGCGGCACAGCGCCTCATCGAACACCTTCGCGGGTGCTGCCGCACTGGCTTTGAACAGCGATTTCGGCGCGCTGGATGGCGATGCCCTCGGCCTCGTCGAGCGTCGCTATGGCGATCGGGGCCTCACCGTCACCCGCGAGCGCTACAGCAGCCGCAACCAGGACGGCGACATCGTCTGCACGGCCCGTGACGGCGAAGCCATCGTCGGTACCCTGTCCGTGCGCTTCGACGGCAAGGGCGGCCTGCATGCCGACCAGCTGTTCCAGGCCGAGCTGGACGAATGGCGCGCCGCCGGCATCACGCTTTGCGAGTTCGGCGGCCTGGCCGTGGACAAGCATTCCCATGACCCCAAGCGCGTGCTGGCCCAGATCTTCCACCTCGGCTATCTGCACGCCCACCGCCGCGCCCGCGTCGAGCGCCTGGTCATCGAGGTGAATCCGCGCCATGTCGGCTTCTATCGCCGCTGCCTGGGTCTGGTGCCCTACACCGCCGCACGGCACAACCCGCGTGTCGATGCACCGGCCGTGCTGATGAGCATCGACTTCGCCACCATCCGCGACCAGATCGCGCTGTGGGGCGGCTATCCCGATTCCGTCGCATCCGCGCGCAGCCTCTACCCGCTGGCCTGGGACGAGGCCACCGAGGCCATGATGCTGGCTCGCCTGCCCTGAGCGGGCGGGTCATTCCACCGGCAGCAGGCCCAGGAAGCGATCCAGCATGTGGAAGTGGTCGTCGAAGAAGCGCTCTTCCATCGCTGCCAACTCACCCAGCGGCACCCAGCGCGCCTGAGCCGCGTCGTCGGCGCCCTGCACTTCGGGCAGCTCGCGATCGCCCAGGTCGAAGTGATGGGCATGCGTGATGGTGCGGCCGCGCTGGCTGCGGTCGGGGTGGTCGAAGACGGCCACGCCCAGCAGGGCCCGTTGCAAGGTTTCGGGCAGCAGGCGCAGCCCGGTCTCCTCCTCCAGCTCGCGCACGGCTGACTGGTAGAGCGTGTCGCGCGGCTCGACAAAGCCGCCGGGCAAGGCCCACAGGCCCTGGCCGGGGTCCTGGGCGCGCTGGATCAGCAGCACATGGCCCGCGCATTGCAGCACCAGGTCGACGGTGACGAAGACCGGTGCATAGGGTGCGGCCGCCCAGGCCTGGCGGTAGCGCTTGAGCATGGCCCATTCGCGGCGCAGCGCTGCGAGGTAGGGCAGATGCGCCCAGGCCTGCATGAAGCTGCGCGTGCCCGGCGGCACCTGGTCGACCCAACTCGCCAGCACACCGTCCAGGCCCTCAGCATCGGCCTCGAACAGCGCCGCGCGCAGGTCGGTGGCATCCACGCGATGCTGGCGCGGCAGGCTGAGCAGCTTCCACGGCGAGAAGCGGCGCAGATAGTCGCTGGTGGCGTCCTTGAAATGGCCGACCAGCGTGACATCGCCAGTCCCCACGCGCTGCTCGACCGCCTTGCGCACGGCCTGCACCCAGCGGGTCTCGTCGTAGAGGTCGCGCAGCGGCACGATCTCGACGCGCTCGCGCTCGGCTTCGGTCAGCGCCAGCTTCAGCATCTCGGCGCGCTCGGCCCAGCTGAAGGGATGGCGCGGCGAGCGCGCCTGGTGAGCCGAGCCCAGCATGACGATGACGCGCGGCGCCTCGGCGAGGGCGGCACGCAGCAGGGCCAGGTGCCCGTTGTGGACGGGCTGGAAGCGGCCGATGACGACGGCAAACTTGTTCATGACAACACGCTCGGAAAAACGGCGGCGATGGGCATCTGCCTTCCTTGACCAAAAGCCCGCGCACGCAGCCGGATCAGTGGCGGCGCCTGGCGACGCTTGTATTCGCTGCGCTGGATCATGCGGGCGATCTTCTCGATGAGCGCCCTGCCCTCGGCCGTCTCGCGCAGCGCGGCCATGCGGGCTTCGGCGGTGTCGCGCTCCCCGGGGGCCAGGCGGTCGCCTTCGATGAGGATCTTGAGCATTTCGTCCAGCACCGGATAGGGCGGCAGGCTGTCGATGTCGCGCTGGCCCGGGGCCAGTTCGGCCGACGGCTCCTTGTCGATGATGGCCATCGGGATGAGCTCGCGGCCGGCCGCCTCGTTCAGATGGCGGCACAGCGCAAAGACCTCGGTCTTGTAGAGGTCGCCGATCAGCCCCAGGCCGCCATTGGTGTCGCCGTACAGCGTGCAGTAGCCGACCGAGACCTCGCTCTTGTTGCCGGTGGTCAGCAGCAGATGGCCGTTGGCATTGGAGTAGGCCATCAGGATGGTGCCGCGCACGCGGGCCTGCAGGTTCTCCAGCGTCAGGCCCTGCATGGGCGTGCTGAAGCTGTCGGCGAACTGGACCTTCAGCGCCTCCACGGCGCCGTGGATGGGGTGGTTGAGCAACTGGATGCCGAGCTTGCGGCACAGCGCTTCGGAATCACTCACCGAGCCGCTGGACGAGAAGCTGGACGGCATGGTGATGCCGACCACATTGTCTGCACCCAACGCTTCCGTTGCGAGGGCCAGCGTCAGGGCGCTGTCGATACCGCCCGAGCTGCCGACCACCGCCTTGGTGAAGCCGCAGCGGCGCGCGTAGTCGCGCAGGCCGAGCACGATCTGGGCGCGGTAGAAAGCCATGGCGCTCAGGCCGGCTGGCTCCGGCCGCGCTGGGCGGCTGCCGTCAACCTCGACAAAGCGGCCATCGACAAAACCCAGGGTGCGCACGCATTCGACGAATCGCTCCGCCTCGAAGACGACGCCCTCATCGGGCTCGACGGCAAAACTGGCGCCGTCGTAGACGAGCTGGTCATGCCCGCCGACATGGTTGATGTAGAGGATGGGCAGGCCGTTGCGCCTCGACGCCGCGGCGAAGACCTGATGGCGCTGCTCGCGTTTGCCGATATTGCTGGGGCTGGCGTTGATGCTGATGACGAGGTCAGGCGCCACGTCGCGCAGGCGCTCGAAGGGGTTGACGCCGTAATCGGCGCCCTCGTCGTTCCAGCCGTCCTCGCAGATCAGCAGGCCGACCTGGGCGCTGCCGATGCGCAGCACCCTGGCCACGTCGGCGCCGGGCTCGAAGTGGCGGCGCTCGTCGAAGATGTTGTAGGTGGGCAGCAGCTGCTTGGCATAGCGCAGCAGCTGCTCGCCATTCTTCAACACGATCAGCCCGTTCTCCAGCTTCTTGCCAGGGCCTTCGCGGGTCAGCGGCGCGCCGAACACCCAGGTGAGGCCGGGCAGCTCGCGCGAGGCGATGCGCAGCGACTCCAGGCCGGCTTCGGTCTGGCGCAGGAAGGCGGGCTCGTCCAGCAGGTCGCCCGGGTAGTAGCCACTGACGGCCAGTTCGGGGAAGACGACCAGCTCCGAACCCGCCCAGGCCGCCTGGCGCGCCGCGGCCAGCATGCGGGCCACGTTGCCGTTGACGTCACCCACCGTCAGGTTGAGCTGGGCGAGGGTGATCTTCATCATGACTTGATGCCGAAGACCTGGCGCAGATAGGCCAGGAAGGTCTCGTCGTCGCAGAGGGTCTTGCCGGGGCTGTCGCTGAGCTTGGCCACGGGCTGGCCGTTGGCATGGGTCAGCTTCATGACGATGTTCAGCGGCGTCAGCCCCAGATCGTTGCTCAGGTGGGTGCCGATGCCGAAGCCGAGCTGCACGCGGTCGGCGAAGTGGCGGTAGAGCTCGATGGCCTTGGTCACCGTCAAGCCGTCGCTGAAGACCAGCCGCTTGGTGTGCGGGTCGATGCGCAGCTTGGCGTAATGGGCCAGGGCCTTCTCGCCCCAGACGACCGGGTCGCCGCTGTCGTGGCGCAGGCCGTCGAAGAGCTTGGCGAAGTAGAGGTCGAAGTCGGCCAGGAAGGCGTCCATGCCGACGACGTCGGTCAGGGCCGTGCCGAGGTCTCCGCGGTATTCCTGCACCCAGTCTTCCAGCGCGGCCTTCTGGTGATCGCGCAGGCGCACCGTGCCCAGGGCCTGGTAGGTCTGCAGGTATTCATGGGCCATGGTGCCGATGGGCACCAGGCCCAGCTCCTTGGCCAGCAGCACATTGGAGCTGCCCTTGAAATGCCGGGGCAAGGCGTCGCGCAGCTGGGTCACCACCTCGCGCTGCCAGGCACCCGAGAAGCGGCGGCGCAGGCCGAAGTCGAACAGGTCGAAAGGATGGCGCTGCGGCAGCACCTCGGCCGAAAAGGCCTGCAGCGCGGCGATCTTGGCGTCCAGCCGGCGCTGGCCCTCCGCGCGCACGGCGGGTGTGTCCAGGCGGCGGAAGTAGAGCTCGTTGACGATGGCCAGCACCGGGATCTCGAAGCCCATCACATGCACCTGCGGGCCGCGGGCGACGATGTTGAGCTTTTCGCCCTCGGTCGTCACTTCGACGAAATCGCGCTGGAACTTGAAGATGCGCAGGAAGTCGACGAAGTCGCTCTTGATGAAGCGCAGGCCCTTCACATAGGCCAGCTCGTCGGCGCGGAAGCTCAAGGCGCACAAGGCCTCTAGTTCGCGCTCGACGTCGGCCTTCAGTTCGGCCAGCGGATAGCCCGGCTGGTTGCGGCAGACGAAGCGGTACTCGGCCTGGGTCTGCGGGTGGCGATGCAGCAGGGTCTGCCACATCGTGAACTTGTAGAGGTCGGTGTCCAGCAGGCTGGTGATGACGGGAGTGCTCATGCGGTCGTCTCTCAAATCTCGGTGCTGGTGGTCAGCTGCAGGCCCTTTGCCCGCATCGCGGCCAGGAACTCGGCCTGCTGGGCCTCGAAGCCTGCCACAGCGCTGATGCAATCTGTCAGCAGCACCAGCTTGTTGAGCTGCTTCGATGGCAGATGGGCGGCCAGATGCTCGACGGTGGCTCGCACGCAGTGGCTGCCGGCCTCGCCGGCGATGAGGATGCAGTCGAAGCGGTCCAGCGCGGCGAGCAGGGCCTGGTTGAGCTCGGTGCCCTCGTCGGCCGGGTCGGGCACTTCGGCCTGCAGGGCGCTGTAGTGCTCGGTCCAGGGGTTCTCGCCCTTGGTGACGACTTCCACCGAGCGGCCCTCGGCATCGGCCCAGGCGTCCAGCGCCGCTTGCAGGCCGGCATGCACGCCATGGCCCCAGCTGCCCATCTGGCAGTGCACGGGCCAGACCATCAGCGTGTAGCGGCCGGTGGCTTCCAGTGCATCCAGATAGGCCAGCACGCGGTCGAGCTGGGCGGCGTCGCGCGGCGCGTATTCACCCGCACGCACCTGGGCGGCCGTGATGGGCGTGAAGGGGCCGGGCGCGCGGCCGCTGGCCTGCTCCACCCAGAAGCCGGGGTGGGCGATGTCGATGCGGTGGTGGGAGTCCAGCGTCACCGTGATGGCGCCGAGCTGGCCACGCAGGCGCTTCACCAGGCCGGCGGCGCGCTGCATGTCTTCATGGGCGCCGGTCACGGGCAGCGCGGGGCGGATGAGGTCGCCACTCACGGGCGAGCGCGGCAGCCAGTCCGCGGGCAGGTCACAGAAGTCGTTCTGCGGGTCGATCAGCAACAGATGCGTGTTCATGGCATTCCTCTTGTGTTGTGGTCCCATGATACGCCCACTTAAATTAATGGCGCAACTAAGTAATTGCAAGTAAACCCATGGGTGGCGCGAACGCTTATGCTTGCTTCGGTGAATGATTCAACGAACTCATCGACCGACCACCGCCTCATCTGCACGGTCGACATCGTGCTGCTGACGCTGCGGGATGCGCAACTGCAGGTGATGCTGCTCAAGCGCGATCGCGAGCCCTTCGAAGGCGCCCTCGCCCTGCCCGGCGGCTATGTGCATGCGGATGAGGATCAGGCCTGCGAGGATGCCGCCCAGCGCGTGCTGTTGCAAAAGACGGGGCTGCAAAGCCCTTACCTGGAGCAACTCGCCACCTTCAGCGGCCCGGCCCGCGACCCGCGCGGCTGGAGCGTATCGGTGGCCTATTTCGCGCTGGTGGCCACGCCCGAAGCCAGCCAGCCTGGCCAGCACTGGCTGCCGGTAGACCATCTGCCGCAGCTGCCCTTCGACCATGGCCGCATCGTCGCCACGGCCGCCGAGCGCGTGCGCAGCAAGGCCCAGTACTCGTCATTGCCGGTGCATCTCTGCCCCGAGCCCTTCACGCTGCCGCAGTTGCACGCCGTCTACCAGGCGCTGCTGGGCGAGTCGATCAACCCGGTGAGCTTTCGCCGCAAGATGGATGAGCTCGCCATCCTGCAGGCCGTGCCCGGCGCCAAGCGCGCGGACGGGGCGCACCGCCCCGCCCAGCTCTACCGGCTGAGGGACGAATTCAGGCGCACGCTGCGCCTGGTGGGCCGAGGCCTGAACGCCTAGCCGGGCGCGCCGGCTATTTCTTGGGCGTGAAGGGGAACATCACCCCGGCCTGCTTGAGCTGCTCCTGCCACTGGTTCATCAGCGTCTTGGACTGCTCGGCGTAGCCACCCATGAGCCCGGTCCAGGCCTCAGGGGTGAAGGGCATGCCGCCTGGCGTCTGCTCGGTGAAGCGCGACTGCAGGTCCGTGAAGGCCTGCATCTGGCGTTCCAGCAGCCCGCCCATGACGCCCTGCATCGCATGGCCATAGAAGCGGATGATCTGGGCCAGCGAGCTGGTCGAGAACATCGGCACGCCGCCGGTCTCTTCCTCCAGGATGATCTGCAGCAGGATGGAGCGCGTCAGATCTTCCTGGGTCTTGGCGTCGTGCACCTCGAACTCGACGCCCTCCAGCACCATGCGCTTGACGTCGGCCAGCGTGATGTAGCTGCTCGTCTGCGTGTCATAGAGACGGCGGTTGGGGTACTTCTTGAGGATGCGCAGGCCAGGCTTGGCTTCGCCAGCCTGGGCTTGCTCGGTTGCCGCTTTCTTGCGGGCAGTCGCCATGCGGAAATCTCCTGTGCAGTGCAGCAAATTCTAGGCAGACAGCGGCGTCCTGCTCGAACGGGTTTACCTGGGGCTTCGCGGACTGCAGCCGCGCGTCTATAGCCTCACCGCAGGGCCGCCCTGCGCGGCACGGCGGGTCCATGCGCCCACGACAGCCACGCCATTCAGAAGTTCAGGTCGATGCTTCACCGAGCTGTTTGCGCGCTATGGCGTGCAGCAGCACGCCGAGCCTTCCAGCGAGAAGCACTACGGCCACCTCCGTGGCGACGTGGCTTCTGCGGCGCTCGCCCGGGTGGCGGTCTGAGACGTCGACTATTGCACTCACAATCTTATGACCTCAGCCACAAAACTGAAGCCACTCGCATGATCCTTGCCGAGTTGCAGTCGCAGGGCATCGAGTTTGTCGAGGCATCGGCGATCACGAGACGCGATGCTTCCGACTGCTGACTGGGCTGCCCATCGGCAGATGCCGCAATGGGCGTCCGGCTAAAGCAGTCTGGTGACGCCGGCCTCGGCAACGCGGTAACAAGGCAGGCCGAGCACCAGGGCATCGAACTGAGTGCGGTTCTGACTCAGTGTGCCGGTCACACTGCGGAGTCAGGGGAAGCGGCAGGCGTTGAGGCGGCGCCGCACAAGCCTCACCGATACCGTCATGCACGAGCACCTTCATCCAGTTGGCGCGGCAGTTGGCGAACCGGCAGGCATGGGGGCGTTCGGCGCCGAAGACAGCGACCACGCGTTCGCAGATATTTCTTTGTTGTGCTATTTCGGCACCAGGACGGTGTCCACGAAGAAGCGACTCACTGCAGATGTGACGCCCGGTACTTTCACGCAGTCGGTCTGCCCACTTAACCCTGCGAACTCCCACGGCAAGCGCCCATTTGCAGCAGATCCAAGACCAGAGTCCCAGACAAATCGAGTTTGCTCAGCAATCGTTTCTCCTGTCGCTTTGTCAACGACTCGCAGTTTCACGCCTGCAATCCAATGCGCACGATCCGCTGGATCAACCAAATCCTCATAGTCAAGTGAATACCGCGTGTGGGATTCACTTACTGGAGCGCAACGATGCTGCCCATCCACCCAATTCGGATGCTTAAGGGACCAATCAGGCTTGCATCGATAGCGCCGATTACTCACCGCATCCACATACTCAACAAATTGATACCCATTCTTTATAATAGCTCGTGGATTGCCGACATTCAGAGTCGGTGAGCTGAGACTCCCACGTCTCTTATTGTCCAACGCATCGACCTGCTCGCTCATCAAGAATTGCTTAATATAGTCGCCCCCTCGGTGCTCACTTGCCATAGCCGCCTCTGGGAACATGGGATCATAATATTCTTTGCCGCCGGGAGGCAGGGGTAGTCGAATCTTGGCAAGCTCGATGCCTTCCACATCCTTGACGGCGCGCTTAACCACGACACCCGCTAATTTGCAACGATCGTCAAACCGGGCTTTTGCCTTGGCGTACATTTCTTGTCGCAATGCTTTTTCCGCATCCGCTTGCAGCTCACCATCTGACTTTCCGCATGCGATTAGCGCAAGCAACAGCGGAGAGAACAACAACGCCAACAAGCGATCATTGAAAGCAGGAATCAATTCACAATCCCCAGACTGTGGACACTTGCGCTAGCCAACGAGTTTTCGCCCGATTTCTCATTGAGCCCCGCCCAATGCAGCCAGTGTCTTTAGGGCGAGTTTGTGGCGTCATTCACCCGCATCGTAGTGGGGTGCGTCGCACGCTGGCGGAGGTGGAACCCTGACGCCAGCCAACAGCTTGGCGCCACGGCGACTCCGCAATTGCTACGCAGAGCCGTTCATTCATCAAGCGTTGAGACGCTGCGAAGCTTGGTGCCTTGTTCCGCTGGTGCTCCAATCTGCCTGCGGAATTGGCCCCGGCAATGGTGCCGGACCAGTTCGCTAGCACTGCGACGTCACAGCTTGGCCCACGGACTGCAGCACCGGTAAGTCATCGACCCAGAATTGAAAAATGCCCCAGACCCGTAAGGACCTGAGGCATTCTTAACCTACCGAAATTGGTAGGCGCGATTGGATTCGAACCAACGACCCCCACCATGTCAAGGTGGTGCTCTAACCAACTGAGCTACGCGCCTGAAGAGCTTCGCACTATAGCATGGATTTTTGGCTCTCGTCCAGATCACTTGCGGCGCGCTGAACGGACGCCCGAGATGGCGCAGAGATCGCGCAGCACCTTGGACAGCCGGGTCGCGTCGGAGAGTTCCAGCGTGAAGCTCATCCAGGCCGTGTCGCCACCGCCCGCCTTGGGCTTGATGGCTCCAGGCTTCATGGACTGCGTGTTCACGGCGACGACATTCATCTTCTCCTTGGCGAACACTTCGAGCACATCGCGCAGCAGGCCCTGGCGGTCGCCGGCCTCGACGAGCACGTCGACGGGATAGACCGGCGCCTTGCCCGCCGCCTCGCCGCCGCCCCACTCCACCGCGATGACGCGCTCCGGCGAGCGGCGCTTCATCTCGGCGAGGTTGCTGCAATCGCTGCGATGGATGGCCACGCCCTTGCCGCGCGTGACGAAGCCCTGGATGGCATCCGGCGGCGCCGGCCGGCAGCAGCGCGACAAGGTCGTCAGCAGCGAGTCGATGCCCACCACCAGCACGCCGCCGCGCGCGCCACTGCTGGCGCTGCGGGTGTGTCTCTGCGCCAGCAACTCGTCCTCGTCGGCCACGGGCTCGGGCGGGCGCAGCAGCAGCTCGATATTGCGCAGCGAATACTCGTCCTTGCCGACCACCTCGAACAGCGCATCGGCGCCCTTGAAGCCCAGGCGCGCCGCCAGCTCGTCGAGCTTGAGAGCCGTCTTGCCCTCGCGTTGCAGCAGCTTCTCGACGAGGTCGCGCCCCTTGGCCACGGTCTGGGCCAGTTGCAGGGCGTTGAACCAGGCGCGCACCTTGGCGCGCGAGCGCTGGCTCTGCAGATAGCCGAGCTCCGGGTTGAGCCAGTCCAGCGACGGCCCGCCCTCCTTCGTCGCGACGATCTCCACCGTCTGGCCGCTGTGCAGCGGCGTGTTCAGCGGCAGCATCTGGCCGTCGATGCGCGCGCCGCGGCAACGGTGGCCGAGGTCGGTATGCACGGCATAGGCGAAGTCCACGGGTGTCGCGCCGGCCGCCAGCTCGACGATGGTGGCCTGCGGCGTGAAGACGTAGATGCGGTCGCTGAACCCATCACTGCTGGGCGCACCCTCGGCGTGGGTAGCGTCGCGCTCCCAGGCCAGCAGCTGGTTGAGCACGGCCTTGCGGGCTCGCGCCACCTGCTCCTCGAACTCGCCGGCAGCGCTGACACCGGCATAGCCGCGCGCTCCCGCTTCCTTGTAGGCCCAGTGCGCCGCCACGCCATGCTCGGCGTGCTCATGCATCTCGCGGGTGCGGATCTGCACTTCCATGGCCTTGCCGTCCGCCCCCAGCACGACGGTATGCAGGGACTGGTAGCCGTTGGCCTTGGGCTTGGCGATGTAGTCGTCGAACTCGCCCGGAACCGGCGTGTAGACCTCGTGCAGGCGGGCCAGGGCCGCATAGCAGTCGGCCACGCTGGCGACGATGACGCGCAGCGCCCGCAGGTCGAAGACGCGGTCCAGCGACAAGTCCTTGCCCTGCATCTTCTTGTGGATGCTGTAGAGATGCTTGGGCCGCCCCTGCACCTCGGCGGCGATGCCTTGGCCGTAGAGGTCGGCCTGCAGGGCCGCACGCGAGGCCTCGACGCGCTGCTCGCGCTCGACGCGGGTCTCGTGCAGGCCCTTGGCCAGGGCCTTGTAGGTCTCGGGCTCGCGAAAGCGGAAGGCCAGGTCCTCCAGCTCCCACTTGATCTGCCAGATGCCCAGGCGGTTGGCCAGCGGCGCGAACACGGCCAGGGACTCGGCCGCCAGCTCCGGTGGGCAAGGCAGCTTGCTGGCGGCATACCAGCGCAGCGTCTGCAGCCGCGAAGCCAGGCGTAGCATGACGACACGCAGGTCGCGCGAGAAGGCCAGCAGCATCTTGCGCACGCGCTCGGTCTGCTCGGCGCGGATGTCGGCACGGCGGTCGGTCTGCACCTTGGCGTCGCGTGCGGCGCGCTGCAACTGCACGAGACGGCGCGTGTGCGTGACCAGGCTGGCATAGCTGTCGCCGAAGGCCTTGGTGACGACCTCCTCGGGCTTGCTGAGGAAATCGGCCGCATAGACCAGATAGGCCGCGGCCTGCAGCTCCTGGGCGCTGCCGACCGCATGCAGGATGGCCGCCACGCCGTCGGCATGGGACAGCGCGTTCTCGCCGGTGTCCAGCAACTCGGCCGCCAGCAGCGGCTCGGCAAAGGCACGGGCGCGCACCACCTCGGCATTGGAATGTCCAGCGCCCGCGTCCAGCAGGGCGACGATGGGCGCCGTCGCGGCGCCCTCGGGCATCAAGCCTGTCTTCATGAACTCAAGAAATCCCTCACGACGGCGATCTGGTTGGCGTGGACCAGCGTGGGCGCATGCCCGATGCCGGGCAGCTCGACCAGGCGGGCATTCGGGCCGCGCTGGGTCATGGCGCGCGCGGTCTCGGCGCTCAGCAGATCGGATTCGGCGCCGCGGATCAGCAGCGTCGGGCAGCGCAGCTGGTCATAGGCGGCCCACAGCGCGGCCTCGCCCGCCATGACAAGCTCCGGCGTCACCGCCGTGAAGGGCAGTGCGATGGCCGGGTCGTAATGCGATTTCCACTCGCCGCCCTCCTGGCGGAACAGCGGCTCCGACAGGGCCAGCCACTCCTCGTCGCTGTGCGGGCCGAAGCCGGCCGAAATGCTGCGCAGATACGCCGCGCCCTCCTCCAGCGACTTGAAGCGCGTGGCCTTGCCCAGATAGCTGCCGATGCGCTGCAGGGCCTCGATGCGGATGGCCGGGCCGACGTCATTCAGCACCAGGCGGCGGATGGGGCTGGCCACGCCGTCCGGACGATGCAGGGAAGCCAGGCCCAGGCCGATGAGGCCGCCCATGGAGGTGCCCACCCAGTCCACCTGCTCCACATCCAGGCGCGCCAGCAGGGCCACCATGTCGGAGACATAGCCGGGCACCTGGTAGCCGGCCGGCTGGCGCAGCCAGTCGGAGCGGCCACGGCCGACGACGTCGGGGCAGATGACGCGATAGCGGTCGCCCATGGCGCGAGCCAGGGCGTCGAAGTCGCGGCCCTGGCGCGACAGGCCATGCACGCAGACGAGAACCGGCGCGTTCGCGCTCGGGCCGGCCCATTCCCAGTAAGCCATGCGATGCAGGCCGGTGCTGTCCAGGCAATTGACGAAGCGCAGTTGAGGCTGGGTCATGATGCAATCCTTTGAAGTCATCCTAGCAACCCAGAAGGACCCCTCCATGTTGAAAGGCAAGACCGCCCTCGTCACCGGCTCGACCAGCGGCATCGGCCTCGGCATCGCCCTGGCCCTGGCCCGCGACGGCGCCAACATCATCCTGAACGGCTTCGGCGACGTCGACGGACCCAAGGCCGAAGTGGCGGCCCTGGGCGTCAAGGTCGGCTATCACGGTGCCGACATGAGCAAGCCGGCCGACATCGCGGCCATGGTGGCCTATGCCGACGCTGAATTCGGAGGCATCGACGTGCTGGTCAACAACGCCGGCATCCAGCATGTGGCGCCCGTGCAGGACTTCCCGATCGAGAAGTGGGACGCCATCATCGCCATCAACCTGACCTCGGCCTTCCACACCACCCGCCTGGCCCTGCCCGGCATGCTCGAGAAGGGCTGGGGCCGCATCGTCAACATCGCCTCGGCCCACGGCCTGGTCGCGTCGGCCCAGAAGTCGGCCTATGTGGCGGCCAAGCACGGCCTCGTCGGCTTCACCAAGAGCATTGCACTGGAGACGGCCACCAGCGGCGTCACCGTCAACGCCATCTGCCCCGGCTGGGTGCTGACGCCCCTGGTGCAGAAGCAGGTCGACGCGCTGGCGGCCAAGGACGGCGTCGACAACGACGAAGCCAAGCGCCGCCTGCTGGCCGAAAAACAGCCCTCGCTGCAGTTCACGACGCCGGACGAACTCGGCGCGCTGGCCGTCTTCCTGTGCTCGGATGCGGCCATCAACGTCCGCGGCCAGGCCTGGGCCATGGACGGCGGCTGGACTGCCGTTTGACTGTGAGCCCCCGGTCCAGCGGGTGGAAGCCCACTAACGCGGGGTCGACTCCCGGGTCAACAGCACGCTGCCGCTGACATTGACCGTCACGGTCGCCTTGCCGGCTTCGGTCGGCAGGGCTTCATCGGCACCGGCGGCACTCATGCGCATGGACTTGACCATCATGGGCCGCGGCGCGCCCTCGTCGGCATTGATGCTGACCTCGCCCACCACATAGCCGCCATAGCCGAACTGCCTGGCGTAGTCGGCCGCCTTGGCGCGGTAGCGCGAGATCGCCTGCGCGGTGATCTCGCCCTCGGCCTTCTCCCGGGCCTCGCGCGACAGGCTGTAGCCCACGCGGCCGATCGTCAGCGTGTTGATGCGGCCTGACAGCTGGGCGATGGCCGCGGTGTCGCGCCCCTCCACCAGCAGCTCGGCACTGCCCTGCCAGCCATTGATCTTGCCGGTCTTGGGGTCGTGGCGCGGATACAGCGAGAAACCACCCGTCTGCACGTCGACCTGGCCCGGCTTGGCGACCTTGCGCGCCTCGGCCAGGGCCGCATCCAGGGCCTGCTTCAGCGCCGACTGCACGCCGGCGGCGTCCACGCCCTCGCGTGTCGTCGAGAAGGCGATGCCCAGCACATCGCGCGTCACCTCGGCGCTCGCGCTGGCCGACAGGCTGAGGCGGTCACGCGGCGGGCCATCGGCAGGGGCCGCCTGGGCGGCCAGGCTCAGGGCCAGGGTGGTGAGGAAAAGGGCTGCGCGCATCGGGAACTCTCTTTGCAAGGAGGGAAAGCCCAGATTACCCCGGGCGTTTGGCAACGAGCTGTAACTGCTGCGTGATGTCCTACAAAGCCGGGTTTCAAACCTGCACACAATGCCGCTGTTACAAATTCAGGAACCGCGATGAACAGCAGCGCGACACCCCGTCCCAACCGAATCCTCGTCGTCGATGACGACGCCCGCATCCGCGATCTGCTCCGGCGCTATCTGACCCAGGAAGGCTTCGAAGTCCTGCTGGCCGAGGACAGCCGGGCACTGAACAAGCAGCTGACCCGCGAGACGGTGGACCTCATCGTGCTGGACCTGATGCTGCCCGGCGAAGACGGCCTGACGATCTGCCGCCGCCTGCGCGCCGCCAACGACCAGACGCCCATCATCATGCTGACGGCCAAGGTCGAGGACGTGGACCGCATCGTCGGCCTGGAGGTCGGCGCCGACGACTACCTGGCCAAGCCCTTCAACCCGCGCGAACTGCTGGCCCGCATCAATGCCGTGCTGCGCCGCCGCCCGCCGCCGGAAGCCCCGGGCGCGCCGTCCAAGGAACCGATGACGGTCAGCTTCGGTCCCTTCGAATTCGACTTGGCCCTGCGCCGCCTGACCAAGAACGGCGAGCAGCTGCCGCTGACGACGGGCGAGTTCTCCATGCTCAAGACCCTGGTGCGCCACCCGCGCCAGCCGCTGTCCCGCGACAAGCTGGCCCAGCTGGCCCGCGGCCGCGAGTTCGAGCCCTTCGACCGCAGCCTGGACGTGCAGATCTCGCGCCTGCGCAAGATGCTGGAGGCCGACCCGGCCCAGCCGCGCTATATCCAGACAGTGTGGGGCGTGGGCTACGTTTTCGTGCCTGACGAGAACGCATAGAACGTGTGCCCCTCGCCCAACCTTGACTTGCTGAACGCAGTCAAGCCCGGTCGGTCCCCCGCGGGGACGGCGATACTTGCCGGCCCGACCGGCAAGTACATCGCCAGGCGGGCCGGCTAGGGGCGGCCCGGCGCTCGGCCCCAACACACACGACGGATTGATGGCCCGGCCACACCTCGCACTCAACCTCTTCTGGCGCACCTTCGCCTGGCTGGCCTTGCTGCTGGCCGGCGCGGTGCTGGCCTGGCAATACACCTTCAAGCTGCTGGAAGCCCAGCCGCGGGCGCTGGAGTCGGCCGAGCAGCTGGCCGGCCTGGTCAAGCTCAGCCGCATCGCGCTGGAGCACACCGACCCCATCAACCGCGTCGCCGTGATCAGCTCGATGTCGCGCGGCGACACGGTGCAGGTGCGCGTGGCCGAGACCAGCGACCGCTGGCTGCCCTATGACACCAGCCCTTTCGCCAAACAGCTCGCCGCCGAGCTGCGCAACACGCTGGGGCCGGACACCGTCGTCGCGCGCAGCGTCAACGACGTGTCGGGCCTGTGGGTGCGCTATGTCGTCGGCGAGGACGCCTTCTGGCTGCGCACCAGCGCCGCGCCGCTGTCCATCTCGCTCGCCAGCAACTGGTGGTGGGTGGTCATCGCGCTGCTGGCCACCGTCGTCGGCTCGGCCCTGATCGCCCGCCTCATCAACCAGCCGCTGCGCGAACTGGCCGAGGCGGCCGGCCGCATCCGCGAGGGCGAATACGACTCGCGCCTGGACGAGACAACGATGACCAGCGAGATCCGCGAGGTCAACATGGGCTTCAACCGCATGGCCCGCGAGCTGGCCAAGCTGGAGGAGGACCGCGCCGTCATGCTGGCCGGCATCTCCCATGACCTGCGCACACCGCTGGCCCGGCTGCGGCTGGAAACCGAGATGAGCGTCAATGACGAGCAGGCCCGCCATTTCATGGCCCAGGACATCGACCAGCTCGACGCCATCATCAGCAAGTTCATGGACTATGCGCGGCCCAACGAGACCCAGCTGCGCGAGACCCGCCTGACCGACGTCGTCGAGCGCGAGGTGCAGGGCTTCCGCGACCCTGACCAGATCCGCTTCCGCGTGCAGGTCAGCGAAGCCCTCAAGGTCTTCGTCGACGAGACCGAGCTGGGGCGGGTGCTGCTCAACCTGTTCGAGAACGCGCGCCGCTACGGCCACGCCGACGGCGAGCCGGCACGCGTGGACGTCAGCGCCACCCGCCAGGGCTCATGGGTGGAGATCAAGGTGCGCGACCACGGCCCCGGCGTGCCGCCCGACCGCCTGCAACGCCTGACCACGCCCTTCTACCGCGGCGACGCGGCCCGCACCGCCGCCAGCGGCGCCGGCCTGGGGCTGGCCATCGTCGAGAAATCGGTGCAGCGCCTGGGCGGCACGCTGTCCATCAGCAACGCCCAGGGCGGCGGCCTCATCACCGTGCTGAAGCTGCAGGCGGCCTGAGCTAACCTGCAAGCCACTGCCACCGCCAGGCGAACCCGCCTGCCACCATGCGCTGCTTCCGCCCCCTCGCGCTGAGCCTGCTGCCGCTGTTGCTGCAGCCGGCCGCTCATGCCGAGGCGCTGGACATCCTCGTCTACGCCAATGCCGGGGTGTTCGAGGCCGCGCCCGGCCAGGGCCCAGGCGGCCCGGGTGGCGCCATGCTGCAGCGCCTGCAGTCCCTGAGCGGCCTCGAGCTGCGCCAGCAGGTCATGCCCATCAGCCGCGCACTGCTGCTTGCCGAGCAGAAGCCGGGCCACTGCGTCGTCGCCCTGGCCCGCACGCCAGAACGCGAGGCCAGCTATCTGTGGGCCGGCCCGTGGGCGCGCGGCGCGATGGCCATCTATGGCCGGGCCGACGAGACGCGCCAGGTCGAAGGCCCGCAGGACCTGCGCGGCCACAGCGTCGTCGTGCTGCGCGACTCGGCCCCGGCCGCCTGGCTCAAGGAGCAGGGCCTGGCCGCCGAGGAGGTCAAGGACAACAGCACCGCCCTGCGCATGCTGCAGGCCCGGCGCGTGGACTACTGGCTGGCCAACGACATCGCCGGGCATTTCGTCATCCGCGCCGCCGGCGGCCTGGCGCCACGGGTGATGCACAGCTTCGGCCGCATCGACCTCTATTTCGCCTGCCACCCCGCCAGCGACCCGGCAGTCATCGGCGCCCTGGACCTCGCCATCGCCCAGCTGCGCCGCACCGGCGAGCTGGCGGAGTTCGGCATGCGCTGAATCAGCCGGCCATCAGCAGGCAGACCGCCCTCGCCTCGATGGCCCGGCCCTCACCCACCGGTCCCATCTTCTCGGCCGTCTTGGCCTTCACATTGATCTGGCCGGCGTCCACGCCCAGCACCTCGGCCAGGCGGGCGCGCATGGCGCCGATATGCGGCGCCATCTTGGGAGCCTGGGCAATGATGGTGCTGTCCAGATTGACGAGGGCCCAGCCCGCCTCGCGCACGCGGCGATAGGCCTCGGCCAGCAAGACCATGGAGTCGGCGCCCTTGAACTTGGCGGCTGTGTCGGGAAAGAGCTTGCCGATGTCGCCCAGGGCAGCCGCGCCCAGCAGGGCGTCGGTGATGGCATGGGCCAGCGCGTCGGCATCGGAATGGCCGAGCAGGCCGTGGCTGTGCGGGATGGTGATGCCGCCGAGGATCAGCGGGCGGCCGGTGACGAGCTGGTGGGTGTCCCAGCCCTCGCCGATGCGCAGGGAGTTCAGAGCCGTCATGCGGGCATTGTCGGGGAGACAGGGCCGTGGCCACGCGCTAACCTGCGCGCCAGTTCAGGGAAGGGAATGAGATTCGGCATGCGACGACTGCTTGTGTTGCTCGCGCTGCTCTGTGGCATGGCCCAGGCGCAGCAGCTGCAGCTGCTGGTCTTTCCCAACCCCGGCCTGTTCGACGTGGCCGCTGACGGCACGGTCAGCGGGCCCGGCGCCGAGCTGCTGGCCAAGCTGGGCCGGGCCAGCGGCGTGCAGCTCGCCATCCTGGCCATGCCCATTCCTCGCGCCCTGGCCACTGCCAGCTCGACGCCCGGGAGCTGCGCCGTCGGCCTGTCGCGCACGCCCGAACGCGAGGCCGCCTTCCAGTGGGCCGGCCCGCTGGCCAGCGGCGCCCTGGTCATCTACGCCCGCGCCGACGAGACCCTGGCCGTTCAGGGGCCGCAGGACCTGCGCGGCCACGGCGTCGTCGTGCAGCGCGAATCCGCCCCCGCGGCCTGGCTGCGCGAACAGGGCGTGACGGCCCAGGAGGTCAACAACTCGGTGACGGCCCTGCGCATGCTGCAGGCCAGGCGCGTGGACTTCTGGTTCGCCAACGAGCTGGCCGCCGAGCCCGTCATCCGCGCCGAAGGAGGCGTGGCCGTCAAGAACCACCTGACCCTGCGGCGCGTGGAGGCCTATGTGGCCTGCCATCCCGCCACGCCGGCGGAGCCCGTCGAGAAACTGCGCCAGGCCATCCAGAAACTGCGCCGCCAGGGCGAGCTCGCGGACTTCGGCCTGCGCTGACGCTGCTATGGTGCGGCCCGCCATGAAACGCCTGCTCCTCCTCTGCTGCCTGATCGCCGGCTCCGTGCTGGCCGCCGAACCGCCTACCACCCAGCGTCCCAAGATCGGCCTCGTGCTGTCCGGCGGCGGCGCCCGCGGCCTGGCGCACATCGGCGTGCTGCGCGTGCTGGAGGAAATGCAGGTGCCGGTGGACCTCATCGTCGGCACCAGCATGGGCGCCGTCGTCGGCGGGGCTTATGCCTCGGGCCGCAGCGTCGATGAACTGGAAGCTCTGGTGAAGAGCGCCAACTGGGGCGCCATCCTGGCCGACCGGCCGGCCCGCGAGCGCCTGGCCATCCGCCGCCGCGAGGACGACGAGCGCCTGCCCTCGCGCATCGAGTTCGGCTACACGCCGCAGCGCGGCGCCCTGCTGCCAGGCGGCGCCGCCGGCAACGGCCAGCTGGAGGCGACGCTGTCCTCCCTGCTGCCCGCCACCCGCACCGACGACCCGCTGCGCCGCCTGCCCATCCCTTTCCGCGCCGTGGCCACCGACCTGCTCTCCGGCGCCATGCTGGACCAGGCCGACACGCCGCTGTTCGAGGCCCTGCGCGCCTCCATGGCCGTGCCGGGCGTGTTCGCGCCGCTGCGCGTCAACGGTCGCCCGCTGGTGGACGGCGGCCTGGTGCGCAACCTGCCCGTCGACCTGGCCCGCCAGCTCGGCGCCGATATCGTCATCGCCGTCAATGTCGGCACGCCGCTGCTGGAGGAGCGCGAGATCACCAGCGCCGTCATGGTGGCCAACCAGATGCTGCAGATCCTGACCGAGCAGAACGTGCAGCGCTCGCTGCGGGAGCTGAAGGCCCAGGACATCGTCATCGACCCCGACCTGCACGGCATGGGTTTCATGGACTTCCACCGCGCCGACGAAGCCATGGCCACCGGCCGCCGCGCCGCCCTGGCCGCGGGCGCCCGCCTGGCGCCGCTGGCCGCGCCCTGTCTCTTATACACAACACCGAGCCCACGAGACACCAGCCTGCATCGCGTATGCCGTGT